>JBGAGG010000007.1:0-245904 GCA_044226845.1 Ignavibacteria bacterium | reverse complement strand
TTCCTGCTAAAGCTATACTAAATATTAGTTCGCTTCTTAAGGAGGGGGTTTGGGGTAGTCAATTTAATTTATTTCATCAAAACCATCTTCTTTACATCACTAAACTTATCTGTGGTAATCTTATAAAAATATGTTCCGCTTGAAAGATTCTTCGCGTCGAGTGTTACACTATAATATCCCGCATCTTTTACTTCATTCACTAAGTTTGCAACTTCCTTTCCTGCTAAATCATAAACCTTGAGCGATACAAAGCTGTTAATTGATAATTGATAATTAATAATTGTAACGGGATTAAACGGGTTCGGGTAATTCTGAGCAAGTGAGTATCTATTAGGTACCCCTATGGCAACTTCATTTGATAACTCGAAGTACTCAAAATTACCGTTGTAATCTATCTGCTTTAAGCGATAGCTGTATCTCCCCGTTTGTAATGCAATATCTTTGAAAGTATAATTTTGTTGTGTGTTTATTGTGCCGTGTCCATCAACGTATCCTATCTTTTTCCAACCTGCCCCGAATGAATTTCTTTCTATCTCAAATCCTTTATTGTTCTGCTCCTGTGTTGTGCTCCAGTTAAGTGTAACATTATTGCTGTTCACACTTGATGTAAAAGATACCAGCTCAACCGGCAATGGCAGCGATGCTGTATTGAAGTAAACTGAAAATAAACTTGGCGAATTAGATGAAACAACTAAATCGGGTTTTCCATCGCCGTTTAAGTCGCTGATTGATACTGACTTTGGGCTGGTTCCTGTTGATAAATCAACCCTTGGTGCATAAGTTGGAGTTGATGAACCGGTTGATGTGGTATTCAAAAAAACTGAAACTATATTTGAGGCAACACTTAACACAGCAAAATCGGGTTTTCCATCGTTGTTCAAATCGCCGGTTGACAAAGATTGTGGATTGGTTCCCGTTGTAAAATCTGTCTTTGCAGAAAATGAAGGAGTTGAATTACCGGTAGGTGTAGTATTAAGCAAAATTGAAACTGAATTTGAACCTGCATTTCCCGCTAAGATGTCCGGTTTCCCATCGCCGTTTACGTCACTGAATGATATTGATCTTGGAGTAGTTCCTATTGCAAAATCCGTCCTTGCAGTAAAGGTGGGGGTTAATGCTCCCGGAGTTGTTGTGTTAAATAAAACTGAAGCTGTACTTGTAATTGAACTACCCGATACCAAATCAGGTTTTCCATCACCGTTCAGATCGCAAAGTCCAACAGTTCGGGTAGTGTTTCCCACTGTAAAATCCGTCTTTGAAGTGAACGATGGTGTGCTTGAACCTGGAGTTGTAGTATTTATAAATACCGAAATTGCAGAACCTGATGTAGCCACTGCCAAATCAGGTTTGCCATCGCCGTTTAAGTCTGCGATTGATACAACGAAAGAAATTAGACCGTTTGTAGCTAAGTCAACCTTTGCTGAAAAACTTGGCGGGTATCCTCCGGGAGTTGTCGTATTCAAAAAAACTGATATTTTAGCTAAGCCATTAGAGCCCGCAACCAAATCCGGTTTGCCATCGCCGTTAAAATCTCCAATGAATATTGATTGACCTGTCAAGGTTCCCATTGAGAAATTCGTATTCCCTGAAAAACTTGGTGAACCATTTCCGGTTGGAGTAGTATTCATGAAAACTGAAACAGCATTAGAAATAATTGCAGCAAGATCAGGTTTACCGTCAAGATTGAAATCGCCTATTGCAGTACCAATTGGTACACCTGTCATAGTAAAATCCGTCCTCGCAGAGAATGTAGAAGATGCAACACCGGGCGTCATTACATTCATAAAAACTGAAACATTGTTTGTAGTTTCATTTCCTATTGCCAAATCAGGTTTGAAGTCTCCGTTCAAATCACAGATTGTAACTGAGCTTGGGGCACTTCCTACAGTATAATTTGATACTGCGCCAAAGGATGGTGTAGAAGCTCCCGGAGTTGTAATATTAAAATATTGCGATACCTTATTTGTGGAATAGTTTGTTGCTGCCATATCCGGTCTGCCGTCGCAGTTAATATCACCAAACGTAACTGAGTATGGTCCGCTCTCCGTTGCAAAATCTGTCTTCGCTGAAAATGTCGGTGTTGAAGCGTTAGTAGTAGTTGTATTTATAAAAACTGATATTGAATTTGAACCGTAATTTGCAACTGCTAAATCCGGCACTCCATCTCCGTTTAAATCACGGATTGCAACTGAAGCGGGATTTGTTCCTGCAGTGAAATCTGTCTTTGCAGAAAAAGTCGGAGCGGCTGAGCCCGTTGTTGTGTATTTAAAAAAACTGAAGCTGACGCTCCATCATAATTTGCCGTAGCTACATCCTGCTTACCATCGCCGTTAAAATCTCCTGTTGTTAAATAATATGGTCCTGCACCAGTTGTGAAATCTGTCTTAGCAGAGAATGTTGGTGTTGCTCCGCCTGAAGTTGTTGTATTTAAAAATACTGAAATAGAATTTGAGCCGTAATTTGCTGCAACCATATCCAATTTTCCGTCGCCGTTAAAATCACTGATTGAAACTGAAGCAGGATTTGTACCTGTGGTAAAATCTGTCTTTGCTGAAAATGCCGGCGTTGATGCTCCGGGTGTTGTTGTATTAAAAAATACAGATACTGAAGCTGCATCGTAATCTGCTACAACAACATCAGATTTGCCGTCGCCGTTAAGGTCGCCGAGTGCCACTGCATAAGGTCCCGTTCCCGTTGTAAAATCCGTGACTGCCGAGAAAGTTGGAGTAGAAGCTCCGGGAGTTGTTGTATTCATCAGAACCGAAAATGTATTTGCGCTGTAATTGGCTGTAACCATATCCGGTTTTCCGTCTCCGTTAAAATCGCTGAATGATGTTGAATAAGGAGTGTTGCCTGTAGTGAAATCTGTTTTTGCAGAGAAGTCCTGCGCAAAAGCGCTGTGTGAAATAATATTTGCACTCAACAGGAATGCAAATACAAGTGTGAGTGTTTTTGCCATTAGGGGTTATTTAATTTAAAACTTGTAAGCAAATTACCGTTATACACTTACGAAAGCAAAAAGAAATTTGGTCGAAAACACGCTGGAATTTGGGAGGGGCTTTCGATAATTTATTGATAAATTTATAGTTTACAGGGAACAACAACACGCTAAAATGAATTACAATATTTTTTTTTATGTCAAGTTTTTTCTAAAAAAACTTCCCTATTAGTAGTTATAAGATGAATTTGATTTTTTTTAAAATAATCTCATATTAAATTTCTCAAGGTCATCACGGAGAAATGAATAAATAATGTTATGTTTTGTAATGCAAATTTCCGACGAGAACTTTGAAAATTAGTTATAAAAATCTCAAGTATTTTATTTTGCAGAAATCCGAAATTTCCGACGAGAACTTTGAAAATTAGTTATAAAAATCTCAAGTATTTTATTTTGCAGAAATCCGTCAAAAATCCGTCAAGATGGAAAAAAATTCCAGAGGTGATGTTGTTTTAACAAAGATGAAGCAGAAAAATTCATCATAGGGATGAAAAAATAAGTTCGAATTTTAAAGTACAAAATTGTATGATTCCTGAAATTTTTATAATATAAAACTTTTGCAGAATACTGTCATTAAATTACAAATGCAGAAAGAAATTTATGCGGTTGGGTAATTGATGTTCCGACAGAAAAAACATTCCTGAGATATTTGATTCAGCAATGTCCTATTCAATAAAGCATTTTGGGGAAATTATTAAATGTGAAATGGAAGGAATAAAATTGGAAACGCAAGTTCTGCTCCCTGAACTTTGGGGTCAAATGACAACATAATTTGGCAACATAAAATTGAATATCATATAGGTAGAAAACTGCGTTGTTATAAAAAGGGTTACTTTTGAATCATACCCCCTTCAAGAATTATAGCCTGAAGGAGGTTGTATTTACTGATTAATTTATTATAATAAAGACTGAATCAATCATTCATCTTTACTTTACAGTAAAGTAAATGTCCTCAGAATATTTAATAGATTCATCGAATTCATCTACTATTCTCAGACAGTATTTTCCGGGTTCTTTTATGGAAAAATCATTTGAACAATTATGTTGAGTAGATGACATAGATGCAACTCTGTCCTGTTCGAATCTGCCGTCGGGAGAATCTTTTGTAATCACTGTTCTTAGTCCGACGGATTTTCCAAATGGTTCAAATTTTAAAATTACAAATACATTGTTATTTGAGCCTACTGAACTGAATGAGTTAACGTTATCGTTTGGAATTAAATCTCCCTGATAATCGGATGGTGTTTGATATCCTGAACACAAAGTTACTGATACTTTCGGCTGCGCTTTCAATCCTCCGGCAGCGATGAATAAAAATGCTAATGTTAATATTATTGATTTCATTAATTTCTCCTTTTAATGTTTATAAAATTTTTAAAATTATTTTGTAATATCTATGAAAGTTTTAGCAATGTATTGAGTATATCCTCTGTGCTCCAGAAAATCTCTTTTGTAATAGTCTATCGCATAGACTGCATACTTACCGGGCTCAGAAAAATAGTATGGTTCAGTAGTTGCATAACGCAGCCATCCGCTTTCCGTTTGCATTACTTTCTGGTCAATAGGGGTTTCATCTCCGTTATCAGCGACTTTAAAAGTTTCCCATTGTATAAATGCTTGTGAATGCTCGGCTCCGAATAAGGGAGCATCAACTGCAATCTGAAAATTTACAGGAGTTGATGTTGTTGCAGTTGTATATACAGTCAATGGATTTATATTGTCATCTGTATCATTACATAATGTGAGTTTCCCGCTTTGAGCCAAGGCAATTTTCAGAAAGCCAAAAGTTAAAAACAAAGCTAAAACTAAAATTTTAAATTTCATTTTAAATTCTCCTGTTGTTTTATTTTATTTTGATTTATTTAATTAACAACATTTTTCTGGTTTCTGAAAAATTCCCGGACTGGAGTTTATAAAAGTAAACTCCGCTTGAAAGACTGGAACCGTTGAACTCCACCAGATGAGATCCGGATTCCTGATAACCACTTACAAGCGAAGCCACTTTTTTCCCAATTATATCGTAGACATTAAGCTCCACCATTCCTGAATTTGGTATCTGATAATTTATTTTACAAACAGGATTGAACGGGTTAGGATAATTTTGATTTAGTTTATATCCTTCAGGTAGTTCTAAAGATGCATTATTAACGCCCACAGTATTCAAATCAAAATAACATATATTTATTGACCATCTTTTTAACATTCCGACATCACCGGAAGCATTATCTTTTACTCCAACAATGAATTTCTGATTACTGGCAGCAGCCTGATTAAATACATAAAGCGGAGTAACGGGTCTGAATGTTCCTGTAAATGGATTGTACATACTATCTATATTAAGAGCAGAGCTATCGTTAAAAACAGTACTGAAGAACCCATTACCAAGTAAATTACCGCCGGATCTGTTCACTAATGTATCTGCGCGCCCTACCGAAGTTAAAGCCGCGCTAATGTCAGATGGCCATGTGTGGGTCAAGGTATCAAACTTAACTGAGATTGAAATAATTTTTGCATTTACAGGAATACCTGTAAAAGTTAATGTATCAAATGTGGTTTGAAAATCTGTGATAGATTTATTGGGAGTTCTTGTAACTGTTATGCAGTTTGGAACTGCCATCACATAACGAAATACTGATGAAGAAGGGAAAGTTGTTGAGTAATTAGATGCATTAATATAAACTCCATACTGTGTATTATAAGCCAGCAATGTTAAAAAATAATCATAATTTGTCTGTGCGGGATTTAAATAAACATCTCCGCCTATTATCTGACCAATTGAATTTACTTCATACAAAAATGTTTTAGTATTTGTTCCATCATTGGTATAATTTACACCTGCTGCAAAAATATTACCCGTGTTATCTTTTATAATTTTATTAATAACTACGCTGTCTGAAAAATTCTTTCTGAATTTTAAATTTCCTGATGTATCAAGTTTAATTATTACTCCTGTCGGAGCAATAATGCCATATCTCCCCGCAATTCCTTCAGTTCCGCCAACATAAATTTCATTACTATTACCCAGGCACATTGACTTTCCCTGACTCATTTCATTACTTAGAATGAACGAATCAGTCTGGTAGTCCCAAACTCCATCACCTGTTGTACCATTAATTTTTGAAACTGTTAATCTTTGTGAGGAGAAACCATTACTATTTGCACCGCATAGAAATATCGTTCCCGAAGAATTTACTTTTACATCCAGCACTGAAAAAGCGGGATTACTAACTGAAACTCCGCCTCTTGAAAACAAAGTATTTCCATTGCTAAATTTTGCATAATTCCAACCATATCTGCTATCATTTGATTTCAAACTTCCTGCTACAATTAAATTACCACTTGCATCAATATCCATACAAGTAAAAATTGCACTCCATCCTGCAAGTGAGTTAGCTGCAACTGCTGTCCATATAGAATCTCCATTTGAATTGTACTTTGCACCAAAAAAATAGTTATCAGGATTTGAGTAAACTCCACCAATATAAATATTTGAAGAAGCATCAATCATAACTTTCTGAGCAAGGCCGTACTTACTGTTTCTGATTATAGGTTTTCTCCATAAAATATTACCATTATTATCGAATTTTGTAATAAAAACCCTGTTCCCAACTGAGTCTTGATTTGTTATAGCAATAATATTTCCGGAGTTATCTAATACTGCGCTTGGTATCTGGTAGTAATTTCCATTGGGATTTACCAATCGTTTTTCAAATATTAAATTTCCGGCAGCCGAGCATTTTCTTATGAATCCCTTCTTGTTAGTAAAACCTGAATCTAACATGCTTATAGTGTAAGAATTCCCGCCTGCGTCAACTAATAATTCAGTATTGTACAAACTTACACCTGTGCTTGGCACGTAGCGGTTAGTCCATAATCTTGCAGGCAATTTTGTTTGCGCCGATACCTGGAAAGAAAATACAGACAACATCAAAAGTAAAATGAATTTAAGTTTCATTGTGGTTTTAAATTGATTTTAAAATAAAAATTTTGGGAAAAAATTAAGGACGCATTTGAAAAATCAAAAACGCGTCCCATTTTGGTTGGTACAAAGGAATAAGAATTTCATTTCCTTTGAAAGAGGTCGAAACTTGGAATAGAGTAATATGTGATGAAATTTTTAACATTTATACCAACCGTTACAAAATTAAAAAGAGAATAGAAATTTGCCAAAGAGAAATAATAAAAAAATAATAATGTTTTTATTCCTCTAGTTCTATTTTTCTTTGATTAAGCTTCATTTTTACAGTTTTTCAGAATATTTTTTTAACAAAAATTTCCCCATATTAAAATTATGAAACCCCAGAAAACCAATAAACTTTTTGCTGTTCTTGCTGTATTGAGTAAGGAAGAATTAAAAGATTTTGACATATTTGTAAACTCATCTTTTTTTAATACTAATAAAAACGTTTGCAAAACCCTTGCATACATAAAAAAAATCCATCCTGATTTTACCGGGAAAAATGCAGACCCTGAGAAAGTTTATTCGGTTCTGTTTTCAGATAAAAAATTTAACGAGCAGATTCTTAATAATCTTTATACTGAAGTAAATAAACTTTTAAAAAGATATTTTGCTTTAAAAGAATTTGAATGTGATGATGACTTGAGTAAAATTTGCTATATCAGAAACCTGACAAAGAAAAAATTAGTGCAGCAATCATTACTGGAAATAAAAAAAGGGGTGGAAAAAATTGAAGATGAAAACTATGATACTTACCGGAAGCAAAAAGTTACAACAGGACTACTGCTGGAACAGATAGGGACCATTATGTACACTTCAGACCACCATCAATATTTAGAAGCTGAAATAAAAAAAACTGAGTCTTTTACTTATCAATACCTTCTAGACCTCTCTCTTTCTGCTATCAATATTCACATATACAGACAGTATTTTACTACAAAACTGCAAAATCAACTTTCAGATGTACTATGGAATAGTATAGATTTCAACAGACTCATTAAAAAAATAGATGCAATAGATACTACTAAAGAGGCAGATAAGTATTTATATTTGAAAATGATTCTCATGGGAAATGCAATTTTTCTCGGAGAAAATAACTTTCAAGATTTTCTTAAGCTAAAAGAAATTTTAAAAGCGGAATATCATAAATTTGTTTTTGACGATAAACATAAACTATGGGATATGATGATTAAAATTCTGGATTATAGTGTTTCAAAATATTATAAAGACTACAACAATGAGATTCACCAAATAAATAAATTCTGTATAGATAATGGAGCTTTAATAAACGAGACACTGGTCAATAATGGTACATTTGTCCTGTATGAAAACAGAGTAAGAAATTGTTTTGCATATGCAATAAGAGTTAACGACTGGGAATGGGCTGAATCGTTTGTAGAAAAACACAGCAAGTATATGTCGGATGAAGTGCGGGATAATACATATCACTATTTAATTGGCCAGTGTAAAATGCAGAAAAAGCAATTCGGCGAAGCTATGGAGCATTTCTCAAAAGTAAAACTGAAAGACGGTATTATCAATATTGATATAAGAAACTTTTATTTGAAATGTTTATACGAGCTTGGGTATTGGGAAGAGCTTTTAGCAGCAATAGATTCTTTCAATCATTATTTGGATTATCAGGATGTACCCGTGGATTTTGCAAATACAGATTTCAAATCATTATTCAAATACCTGAAAATATTAACAAAAATAAAAACGGACGGCGCTAAGTTTGACTCTTCTCTGCTTTATGAAGCTGAAAATACTCCTTCATTTCTTTCCAAAAGTTGGATTATTTTAAAAATCAAAGAACTAATTAATTAATTATTCACTTTACAAGAATATTCTACCTGAGAATCTTTAAAAAAAATACTGTTTTTTTTTTAAGGCAAAGCAGCAATAGGCAATTGCTTCAATAAGCTTCACTTCCAATAAGTTATCCCTAATAATAAGTTAAGAAAATGGTATCAATATCCGCACCAATTTTGCGTTGTTTAAAGAAAAGTGGAGCAGTTTTACGTAAATTCAGGTAATTCGGGTAATTAAGGGAAGTAAAATCTTTACATAAACTATTTTTTAGATTTTTCAATTTTCTAAAATAATCTATTACCAACAAATAGGGAGTTAAAGTCCCTCTGCCAGCTCAAGATAAACCGTTCAAGTATTAATATCTTGAACGGTTTTTATTTTATATTCAGAAATATTGAAATTCCGTCCGGGATTTAGTTAAAGTGACTTTGGATTAGTAAAAAACCCTGCAGAATAATTCAATGCAGGGTTTAAGTTAGAAATGAAAAATAACTCAGACTAGAATTATTTTTATTTTGCCGGGTATTAATTTTGATTTATTTCTTTTTATAAAGTAAATCATAACTCACCTGCCAGTCTTTTCCGTTGCTTGAAAATTCCCCCAGCTGCCTCACAGTTCCGTCATCATTTCTATAAAATGTAAGCCTTTGATATTGCTGTTCAGTTATGTTTCCCGAATCATCTACCCATGTCTGTTCCCAGTCTCCTGTATTGCTGTTGATGACATTAAAGCTCTTTCCTTTTCTTCCGCCTGTGTTTGTCCAGTTTTCCATAATGACACATTGGTTTAAAATTTTTTCAATTTTACTCTCCCCTGCTTTATTCCCGAATGTTGTATATACATTCCACTCCCCAACCCAGAACTCAAATTCTTTTAATCTCTCATTATACAGGCATGGAAATTCCTGCCGTTTCATTTCTTCTATTACATCGAGAAAATCTTTATCATTTTTCAACGAAGCAAAATCTTCATCCTTTATAGTTTGCTCTGATGCAGCATAACCGGCAGCAATTGATTTTCTCAGCGCATCGAGAGATTTTTCCTTCATATTCTTTATTGCATAAATACATGAGAGATTATACCATAGATTCGGGTGGTCACCTTTTGTTACTGCTGTTTGCAAAGTGTTATAAGCATTATCGTAATCTTTTTTATTAATGTATGCAGTAGTCAGGCGCACCCAGGCATTTAAGTTTTTATCATCTAATGAAACTATCTTTGAGTATGATTCAATCGCCTTATCCCAGTTTGAGTTGACATAATATTCATTTGCTATTCTTTTGAAATCTGCATCTATATCTGACTGGGCGAATCCAATATTTGAAATCAAAATTAAGAGAGAAGAGAGAATTACAAAATATTCCTGCTTCATTATTTAATTAGATTTAGTTTTCTTGTTTCTGAATACCCGTTTGTTGCAAGTGTGTAGAAATAAATTCCACTGGCTAGCGAATAATTGCCAGCATCAAATTCTGCTTCATATGTTCCGGGTGAATAGATTCCTTTAATTAATTCCGTTACTTCACGTCCGTTTATATCAAATATTTTCAGTGAAACATCCGATGCTTTATTTATTGTAAATTGAATTTTTGTTGATGGATTAAACGGATTTGGGTAATTCTGCTTCAATGAAATTGAATTAGGAATTTCAGTTGAAACTGTTTTTACATCTGATGTAAGCGAACTTCCTTCGGTTAAATTATAAAAATTGTTCAGTGAAACATTTGTAAAATTCTGTCTTAATCCGCTTGGCCAGAAAACAACAAGTGAATCAATCTGAGCCGCATTGCCAAAACCAAAATGCACATTCAGCATATTCATTGAATTAAAACTATTGGCTGCATTTATTTCTCTTGTCTGCCACATAGTTGTTCCGTTAATAGTCGCCTTCGCTTTTATTCTGGTTCCGAGCGCCGAGCGGTTTGAAGTCGTTCCTGTGCATTTTATGTTTACCCATTTGTTTGAGTTTTGATAGATGTTCTGATACAATCCTTTGAACTGTGTGACACCCGTAACAAAAATATCTAGTTTGCCATCTTTATTATAATCTCCTGCTGTTGCCCCGAAATGAGGACCGCCTCCTGTGCAGATTGAAATTGTATCCAGGTATGTGAAAGTACCGTTTCCGTTATTATGATAGAATCTGTTTGCATTATTATTATCTTTGGTTACAAAGCAATCAAGGTAGCCGTCATTATCAAAATCACCCCAGAGATTTGTCAGGTTTGCCGGACCTGCTGTTACAATATTTCCAACTTCTGCTTCAGTCATTTTTCTGTAATAGCCGCTGCCTTCATTGCGGTATAAATTATTTTTCACGGCATAGTTTGTTAAGAATGCATCAAGGTCACCATCGTTATCATAATCAATAAAATTCCAGACCTGCCCGTCAACCGGATCGCTACCAATTATAGAAGTGTCAATTCTTTGCAGGAATGGATTTCCTGTCTCTTTCAAAAGATTTTTATAATTGTAATCACGGGCAAGAGTGCCAGTTGCAGGACCGCTGCCAATGAATAAATCAATATCACCATCCTGGTCGTAATCATACCAAGAAACGTGAAGGATGATTTACTATTCCAAATCCGTTTGCGGCAACAATAATTAAGTCAACGAATCCGTCATTATTATAATCTCCCCATGAGCATCCCCAGCCGGTATTGTAAGAAGAGTCTGCTATGGCACCTGTTGTAATTTTTGTAAAGGTACCGTTGCCATTGTTTTTATATAAAAATGATTTTGGAGCACCTGTTGATGTTACATAACAATCTATGTATCCGTCATTGTTATAATCAGCCCATGTTGTGCTGATTGTAGAAGTTATTTCATCAAGTGCAGACGGAAGTTTTGTGAAATTTCCATTACCCAGATTTTTATAAAGACTTCTGTTGCATACATACAAATCCAGCTTTCCGTCATTATCAACATCTACCCATGCAGTCCCGACGTATGTTCCTGCTGAATGTCCGGGATCTGATACAATGGGATTATTCGCATCGGTTATCTTCATAAAGGTTTGTCCCGTTGAAATGTTGGAAATAAAAAAATAGAGAAGAGGAATAAGAATTTTAATTACAAGATTTACAGATGGTTTTTTCATTAGCGTCTTTTTTTAGTTGTACAAAATTACAAATTAGATGAAGACGTAAACATCTCATATATGTATGGGTAGGATTACAAGGTCTTACTAAACCAGTTTTTCTTTTAGTGCCTTCGCAACAGCTTCTGATTTAGAGTGGACGTGAAGTTTTGAGTAAATATTTTTGATGTGGTGTCTGACAGTACCGACAGTAATTTTCAATTTGTAGGCTATTTCTTTATATGAGTTACCGTTGCATAATGATTCCAGTACATCTTTCTCCCTTTCAGTTAGCAAAGTGCTTTCGCTTTCTTTAAATGAGCCTAAAACTTTTCTTGCAATACGCGGAGTCATTGGTGAACCCCCGTCATATACATCTGCAATTGCATGAAGAATTTTTTCTTCGCTGGCGCTTTTATCTAGGTAACCGACTGCTCCCTTCTTTAATGCATTAAAAATAGATTCCGATTCTTCGTGAACAGTGAGCATAATTATATCACACTCGGGCAAAATATCTTTTATTTTCTTTATTCCTTCAATACCTGAGATTCCGGGAAGTTCTATATCAAGTAAAATTACATCCGGTTCACTCTTACCTATTTCCTTTAATGCGGTTTCACAATTCATGAAAGACCCAACGCACAGGCAGGTTCCTGAACCGTTCAGCATTTGTTTAAGCTCAGTTCTTATTAACTTGTCATCTTCTATTAAAGCGACTTTTAACATTACACATTTTTAATTGAATGAATGGAATACATTACATTGTAAATAATGATTTTTGTCCCTCTTCCAACCGAAGAAGTAATTTCCAAAGCAAACCCGGCTTTCTTTGCACGTTTCTGCATATTCAGTAGTCCATACCCTGAATATTCAGTATTATTTTCAAAACCAATTCCATCATCAATAATTTCAATCTTTAATCTTTCCCCTTCATTAAGAACATTTAAGATTATATTTTTCGCCCGGGAATATTTTAAAGAATTATTCATAGCTTCTTTTAGTACAAATAACATTTGCCGCTTTACATCCATTTTGAGTTCAATTGTTTTCCATTCAGGATTGTTTTCACTCTTATGATATTTTATACCTGAGTTCTCGAACAGTTCATCGGCAAAAAGATTCACACGAGTAATAAAATCATATAGGGAATCTTCAGAGGGATTCAGCGACCATATTAAATCCCGCGCGCTCATTCGCAGGCTGTTAGAAGTTTCAATAATATTATTAACGTCTTCACCGATTTCATTTGCAGAGCCGTTCATTTTTTTAAGAACTCTTCTGGAGTACATTGAAATTCTTGTAAGCTTATGGCCAAGTTCGTCATGATAATCAATCGAGGCTTGCTCACGCCATTTCTCACGCTCTTCCTCTTTCGCATGTTCAATCTCCAATGCCAGTTCAATATTTTTTTGCAATCTGTATCTATAAAGAAATAGAATTACAGTTATAACCAGAATTAATATTAACAGGTAAAACCATATAGTCTTCCAGAATGGGGGTTTAACAATTAACATTAAAGATTTCTCATTGCTCTTAACTCCTTCATAATTTACTCCGCGGATTTTCAATTCGTAGTTACCGGGGTTCAGATTAGAATAAAACACATAATTTTTGTTTCCTGCAGCGATCCAGTCGGCATCTATGCCTTCAAGCTTGTATTCATATAAATTCTTTTTTGGATTATTAAAATCCATTAAAGCAAATTCTACCTGTAAATTGTTCTCAATATAATTAAGTTCAATTTTTTGCAATCGTGATAAATCTATAGTTGCAATTTTATCATCAAACGATTTATTATTTACTTTTTCATTGAAGATTTTAAGATTGGCAAATGATATTACCGGCTTAGTTGTATCAGTTTTAAAATCATTTGGATTAAACATAACCAATCCCGATCTGCTTCCCGCAAGTATATTTCCATTTTCAGTTTTTAATATAGCGTCCGGATTAAAAATATTGTTGTTAGTCCCCCTTTGGAAAATTTTAATCGATGAATTTGTTAAGTTCATTCGTGCAATTCCGTTATTAGTGCCCATCCAAAGATTATTGCCATCAATAATCATTGAGTTAATTACAGAATTCTGAATATTACTCTCTCTCACTAACCAGACTTTATTTTCTTTTACATTAAAAATATTTATTCCCCCTGCAGTTCCAAGAAATAAATTATTTTCATCTTTCTGTAATATAGAATAAATATAATTATTGCTAAGTGTATTGGTATCGTTTAGAGTTTTTGCAAACCTTGTAAAATTTTTATTAACACTATTAAATTTATTCAACCCTGCATAAGTTCCTACCCAGATATTATTTTGTTTATCTTTGTTCAGCGATAAAATTACATTGTCACTCAAACTGTTTTTATTGTCAGGGTCATTTTTATATGATATGGTGTCATATGTACCAGAGTTGATAAAATAAATTCCGTTTTGTGTTCCTGCTACAATATTATTCTCATCAGATATAAGTTTTGTGAATGAAATACCCTGAAATAATAATTCTTCTTTATTTCCCGCAACACATATTAACCCGTTGTCAGTTCCTAAATATAAATCATTTTCAATTTGCAATAAATCATTTACTGATATATTTTTGTTTTCTAAACCTATCTTTGAGATTATTTTGTTTGTCTCATCAAATTCAAATAATCCTGAATTGCTGCCGACTAATATTCTACTTTTGTTTTTCTCATAAAAGATAGATTTCACATTACCTATTTCATTACCGTTTACATCAACTGATAAATCAAAAAAATTATCATTCCTGTTTATTACTTTATATAAACAATTTTCATATGAGCTTACCCATAAACAATTTGATTTATCACAAATCATAGCAATATTTTCTGAGGGTCCTTTAGGTATTGAGGCTAAATTTACCTTTGAAAATTTATTCTGAGATGTACTGTATAGATAAATATTATTTGATGAGCTTAAAAATATATCGCCGCTTTTGTTTTCAGTAATTTCATACACAGTTGCATTTCCCGGAGCGTTAACAACTGTTGAATCGAATATTTTTTTATTAAACTTGTATTCCCTTTTTTTTATATCTTCATTTGATATCATACAAACTCCGCGCTGAATCATTCCTAACCAGATGTTTCCTTTCTTATCTCGATAAAGTCCTCTTATAACATTTCCGTTTATTGAATCCGAATTATTGTTCCTTTTAAAATTATGAAATTTATTTCTTTCTGGGTTAAATCTATATAATCCCCCCATAAAACTGCCAATCCATAAGTTGTTTTGATAATCCGCTGCTAATGATAAAATGTGGTTGTTTCTAGTATTCCCGTTGAAGTTACGGTATGTGGTGAAATTATAGTTTTCTAATTTGCACAAACCATTTGAAGTCCCAAACCAAAGAGCGCCTGTCATATCTTCCGTTATTGACCAGACCGTATTATCGCATAAGCTGTTTGAATTTTCTTTGTGAACAAACCTCTTAAATGCAGAAACTTTGGGATCGTAACGGCTTACTCCTCCCATATAAGTCCCAAACCAAAGGTAGCCCTTACTATCCTCAAAAATACTGATAACATCATCATTACCTATTGAGGTTGAATCGAATGGATTGTACCGGTAAGAATTATAATTTACTCCATCATATCTGTAGAGACCGTACATTGTACCAAACCATATAAATCCTTTGCTATCCTGATAAATTTTATAAACAAGATTTGACGGAAACCCTCCTTCACTTTCTATTTTCTCAATATTAAATTCAGCTGCTTTCAGATTTTGATTTATAAAAATAAACAAAAACAGAAGCGAAGCGTACACTTTATTCATACTTAAATTTTCATAATTACCAATCAATAATCAATCTCATATTTGTGAGATACTTTTTGAATATCTACAAACTAAAAAATTATAATCACTGAAGGTTTAATCACTCCGTTTAGCTCAACTTAAACCCCCTCAAAAAAAGTAACATCTTGAAGGGGATTTTTATTTTGTAATCAACAATTATAAGAACAAAATTATATTTCTTTCTTCTCTATCTTTCTCCTTAAATATAAAAAGCCCGATAATAATTAAACTTACCGGGCTTTCATTTTTGAAATGATTACATACCTATATTATTACTTTACAAGTACCATCTTCTTCGTTGTTACGAATTTAGCTGCATTGCCGCCTTCTGCAGTAATATTGTAGAAGTAAACACCGCTGGCTAAATTTGAACCGTTGAATTGTGCTGTATAGTATCCTGCAGTTTGAGTTGCATTAACTATATTTGCAACTTCTCTTCCGGTCATATCGAACAATCTAATAGAGACTTTACTATCGAACGGTAAATCGTAATTTATCTTTGTTGTAGGATTAAACGGATTCGGATAGTTCTGACTCATGTCAAATTTAGTCGGTACTCCAACATCTACCATAGATGACAGAGTATGATACTTAAAGTTTCCGTTATTATCCATTTGTTTCAATCTGTAATTGTATTTTCCTGTTAATAAGTTTCTATCTTCATAATTGTAGTTATGAGCAGAATTAGATGTTCCGTTTCCTGAAACATTTCCGATTTTAGACCACATTTCAGATGAAACAGGTTTTCTTTCAATATCAAATCCTGCGTTGTTTTCTTCTGTAGCTGTTGTCCATCTCAGACTGACATTTCTTCTGTCTACGTTAGCAGTGAATGAAGCAAGTTCAACAGGTAATGGAGAATCGGAATCGGTCAAAGCAAACAATGAAAACGAAGTCAACCCGTACACTGTAATGTTATTATTAACTAAATCGGAACTATATTCCCCCGGTCCGGTACCTGCAACAAGTGAAGGTGTATACAACGTGCCTCCATTATCGCTCTTTGCCATTCTTAAGTTTGCTTCATTGCATGTTCCCAACAATGCATCGGTGTAATTTAAAGTAATATTGTATGTGAAGCCTGAAGCACCGCCATTTGGAGTTACTTCCCAATAAGCATTTGAGTAATGTAAATCAATCGGTGCTCCCGGAGGATTTGAACCTGAATTAAACTTAACGTTCAAATCAGTTATTGGAGCATCTAAGGAACCGGGATTAACAATGTTCACACTACCAATTGTTTTACCTGAAAGTACTAAAGGATAATTTCCGATTCCTGCAACAGGGACAACAAGTGTAGGAGCAGCAATTGAAGGAGTGAATTCATCTGCTCCAAGGTCGGTAGCTCCCGTAGCTATAGTAGTGCTTCTTGATGTTCCTGAAAAATCGGT
The DNA here is from genome assembly GCA_044226845.1 of Ignavibacteria bacterium. Classification (GTDB taxonomy): domain Bacteria; phylum Bacteroidota; class Ignavibacteria; order Tepidaquicellales; family Tepidaquicellaceae; genus JAFDZO01. The sequence continues at coordinate 228,850 of JBGAGG010000007.1, read as the reverse complement.
CGCAACTAAACTTAAAGGATAACCATTACCGTTAGGATACCAGCATTCTGCATTAGATGAAATTATATTCATATCACCGGCTGCGACACTTGTAAATAGGTTTGCCGTTGTAATTGCTGATGGCGATATACTATTTGCATCCTGTAAAGAATTTGTTTTCCAGTTTACAAAGTTATACGAAGTAACTCCCCATAATCCAATTTCAGTATTTGAAACATTATAAAGCATATTGTAGTCGAAATTAACACCAACTGCGAATGATGTTCCTTTGGAGGCTATAGGATAATTAATTGAGCCGCCTCCTGTTCTATCCATATACAATATATTATTTCTGAGGTTCTGAGTTTGTATTGCTGTAGTAGTTGTATCATCGCCTTTTACAAAACAGTAAGAGCCGATTGTTCCGCCGGCAGTACCGCTTACAGCAATTGTGTTATTATAGTAGTAGTGATTATTAACGTTTGGATTACTGTTGCCCATTATAACTACACCTGAGAATTGTGTATTTGTATTTTCTCCTGTGCCCACTGAAATCATATTATTGATAACATATCCTTCCGAGAAAAACCGTGAATATATTCCCGTCGCAATCGGATTTTGATTTACAGTTGTTCCCGTAGCTTTATTTTTAATGCCGTATATTTTGTTATTGTAGCATGCACCTGTAAAATTGGTAAGGAACATTCCTGCTGCCATTGTGGTGGCAGTATTGACTTGTGTGTTTTCAGCGGAAATATTGTAAATAGTGTTTCCGTATACTTGAGAATAATAAAAAGTTGAGCCCGGAAATACGGAAATTCCAACAGCAGCCTGATTGTTTGCAGTGAATCCGAATAGTACTCCGCTCATAGAAGTTAAATCATGGATATTATTATTTGCAATAGTTACGCTATCGGCTGCGCTTGTATGAAATATTCCTCTTGTCCTTGCAGTAGTTCCCGTACTTGTACCTGACATATTTGCAATTGTATTACCTGTAATATTTGCAACTCCTGCTGTAAGAGAAATTCCTGTCATCAGTACATTACCTGAGTTCGTCATTGTACCTGTAGCATTAGGCGCACTTCCACCTATAAAATTATTTACTATATTAGTACCGGTACATCCGGCGCCTGCAATTGCGATTCCTGTTTGAGTTGCTGTAGAGGTATATGTGCTATAGAAGTGATTATTCTGAATAGTCCAGTTTGGTCCGCCTCCAGCAGATAACACACTTATGCCAACATTACTGAAATTCTCAAAATTGTTGTTTGAGATATAATTGCTGCTGTTCAATGCTCCTGCTGTTCCATTAGATAAAATTCCATTAGACATTGGTGCAGGACTATCAGTTCTTCCTCTAATGTTATTGTATAGAATATTATTATTAGAGTTACCAATACTGCCGCTGGCAACAGTATGGAAAAATATAATTGCTGTAGTTGTTAGTGTTGCCTGGCTTTCTAAGTTCATATATCTAATTGTATTATATGAAGCTCCGTCTGCAAGCCTTATAACGCATCCTATGGTAGCAGTTGTTCTTGTGTTTCTTAATGTCCATTCATTGCTGCTGCCTGTACCACCGGGTCTTCCGTCAATTATATAATTATCTCCACCGTTCAAAAGAAAAACTCCAGATGAAAATAATGAACCCGGGTCACCTGATGTTACTCTTGCTGTTACGCCTAAAGCAGGTCTAATAGTAACTGTATAGCTTCCAGAAGAATTGAATTGAGGAAAAGAAATAGGCAGAGTTTCACCTGTTGTACCGTCATAATCGTTTTGAAGTTCAAAAATTACATTGCCGGTAATTTCTGAGTTAGAAGGAGACAGAATATTTGCTACTGCTGTTAGATTTGCATAATTACCGGCTGCGCCGACAGTATATGTTCCGCTTAAAACAGGTGTCACAGTGTAAGAATTTGGTGATACCGGCGCAGTTGTTCCCGGAGGATTTACACCGCTTCCACCGGCAGGGCTTGTTGCAACATTTGCATTTGAATCCTGTGCAGCTACATAATACTGAATAATTGTTCCTGTTACAACTCCACCTAACGTAGTTGTATTCAGGGTAAATGTATAATCGTTTCCAGCAACAGAAGGAGCGTTATCAAAAATATATGAAGGATCTGTACTTTTTTTGTAATAAAGTCTTGGACCGTTCGCGCCTGTCTGAACACCTGCAACATCTGTGATAGTTGCAGTCAACGAACGATTACCGGTTGATGAAGAATTCGATATAAGAGTATAACTTATAGATGGTCCGGTTAAGTCAGCCGGGATACCTGCGAATTCGTCTGCACCGATATCCGGCGCAGTCGGCGGATAGCTCGGATTTATAGGATAACCGACGTTAGGGTATCTTGCAACTGCATCATAGTCATCAGTAATGCCGCCAACTGTTAAGCCGCCGCTTTCTATCTGAGTAGCCTGCGCAGGGTCCATGTGCAGGAAGTTTGCTGATGCCCCTGAAGTACTTAAAAATTTGCTGACAACATTTTCTGTTTGCGATGCGCCATCTCTTGGACTAACGCGTGTTTTGTATGCATCAATTGTCTGGTCGGAATTCGTTCCGTCATAGAAAATTAAATTTGCAGCACCCGGTGTTCCTGCATAATAGCAATTGTTGTTAGATGTACTTCCAAAATTTGTTAAAGTTGTGCTTGATCTTCTATATGCGCTGGTAACGCCTGTTCCATTTGGAGTGGAATTGTTAACAATTAAATTACTTATCATATTCAGCGCTGCAGTAGTTGCTGTTGCGCTTGTAGTATGATAAACACCTGAAGTGGAAAAATTTACACCTGTAGATGTTGCATTCAGATAAATTGTATTAAAAGATAAATTTATATTAGAAGTTGCAGTTGTAGATGTAATGTTTATTCCTCTTACTGCATCAGTTGTTGAACTGGAATTCGGAGCTTTAATATCTCCGATTAAATTATTATATACATTATTAGTAATACATCCGGATGCTATTGTAATTCCGTAAGCAACACCTGAAGCATTGTCACTTGTAATATTATAGATTTTGTTTTTATAAACATTGTGAACCGTTTGAGTTCCTATGCTTATTCCGCCCACTGCTCCTGTCGAACCCATCCCCATTATAGAGTGAATAATATTACCTGATATTGTGGTTTGAGTTGTCGCCGTGGTGTTGCTGTTATTTATACCGTATAAAGCAGATGTACTTGTTGTTACCGACCTTGTAATTCCGCTGACAACGTTGTCTCTAATATTAATATTTACACCATTGCTAATATTGTAGATACCGTAGATAGCTCCGGTACCTGTAGCAAATGTGCTTGAGCCGATAGTATTTGAGTCAACATTGTAATTTAATGGGTAGTGCGAGGTTGAATAGATAAAATAAGTTACACCGGTTGTTGCTCCGGGTCTTGTAAAGCCTGTAATTGTATTACGCTTTACATTGACAGTATTAGAAGTTCCTGTCACTGTTCCTGTTGTAAACCCTATACCTACTACCTGACTAGTTGTAGACGTATTACCAATAGTAACCGTATTATTAATAATGTCGATGTTTGCATTGTTCATTGTAGACATAAACGTTCCCCATTGAGTCGAATTGTGAGCTAAACTTGTAATGCTGTTGTTCTCAATTCTGATTCCATTCTGATAAATTGCATATACACCGTATGCAGTTCCTGTTGGATTTATAGAGCTTCCAAAATCAGAGATAGTATTTGCCCCGCTTACTCCGATTTGTATATTCTGGTCATATAAAGAATAAGGGGCTGCATCAGCATATCCTCTTAACTGAATTGCAGAATAACATCCGGTAAATGTGTTATTATAAATTTGAATATTTTCACTTGCTCCGCCTGTTGATGTTACTGTCACTGCTGCAGTTCCCGAAATATTAGAAATAAAGATTCCGCAGCCTGCAATAGCACTTGAGTCAACATTGTGATAAAGTGTGATAGTGCTGTTTCTTATTATAACGTTTTTGCATGCATCTGTACCTGATGCTTTTTTGGTATAGAAACCATATTCATATTTATCAGTTAAATTTGCTGTATAGGATGAATTACCATTTAAATCTATTCCGTTAAATGTAATGTAATCGCCACCGTTAATTACAATAATTCCGTCTGCATTAGAACCTAATGTTGTTGTCCGTAAAACGCCGGGAGAATTTGGTATTATTTTTGGATTTGCCCCGCCGCCTGATTTCTGGAAAATTATCTGGTCAGAAGCAGTTCCTGTAGCTGTCAATATCGGAGGAACTTCATTAAAAGTCTGCCCTGACGTCACGTTAAATGTAACACCGCCTGCGCCAACTCCCGAACCGTTCAATGCGTTTATTGCATCAGTAAAAGTTTGATAGTTATTCCCGCCTGTTACAATTGTGTTGTCAATTGTTTTAACACCGGATAGCTGGGTGAATCCTGTATTTGCAATCAGGGATATTGCAAATATAAAAAAAACTAATAAAGTAAATTTTTTCTTCATAAGTCTATTGTTAAAATTTTTAAAGGGAAAATTTTATAAAAAAACTACAAAATTAATTTATCTTCAGGAACAGAAATTGAAAGAGTGTGATAACTATGCTTAGTTAATTACATAATACTTTAATCAAGACTATTATATAAAACTCAAATGCAATGTTATGAATAGGTATCTAAGAATTTAGTATGTGGTGAATACAAAACTTAGATTTTATAAGTACTTCATTTAGATTGAATTTTACTTCAAAATAAATTCAGACAAGATGTAACGTAGAAATAAAAAATTGTGAATAAATTTATCCACTATTTATAAAATGGTACTAAATTTTATAATAATCAATTGGGAAATATATTACTACGTGAGATTTCATATATGATTTATAATCAGCAGGTCAGAGGTTCCAAGACTCTCTCCCAGCTCAAAATAAATCCCTCAAGAAACGAAGTCTTGAGGGTGTTATCATTTTATGCTTTTTATATTAAAATAATCTTTTATTTTTTCTTCGCTTTTCTCCACACAAAATTATATAAAAAAGCCCGATTAGTAATTTACTCGCCGGGCTTTTAAATTTAAAATATTTACTTACTTCTATTACTATTTCACCAATACCATCTTCATTGTCTTTACAAAAGATTGTTTACCGCCCTGTGCATTTATCTGATAAAAATATATTCCGCTTGCCAATGCTGCAGCATTGAATTGAGTTGAATAATATCCCGCCTCTTTCACCTCATTTACTAAGCTTGCTATTTCTCTTCCGCTTAAATCATAAACTTTAAGAGATACAAAGCTGTTAATTGCTAACTGATAATTGATAATTGTAGAAGGATTAAACGGGTTCGGGTAATTCTGAGCAAGTGAGTATCTATTAGGTACCCCTATGGCAACTTCATTTGATAACTCGAAGTACTCAAAATTACCGTTATAGTCTGTCTGCTTTAAGCGATAGCTATATCTTCCCGTTGTTAAACTGTTATCCTTGAATGAGTAATTTTGTGCTTGGTTTGTAGTACCATGTCCATCAACGAATCCTATTTTTTTCCATCCTTCTCCGAATGAATTTCTTTCAATCTCAAATCCTTTATTGTTCTGCTCCTGTGTTGTGCTCCAGTTAAGAGTAACATTATTACTGTTCACGCTTGATGTAAATGATGCAAGTTCAACGGGTAAAGGCAATGAAGCATTATTTAAAAGAATTGAAACGGTACCTGAGTTAAAATTAACTACTGCTAAATCCGGCTTCCCGTCTCCATTTATATCACTGATTATAATTTCCCTTGGAGAAGTTCCAACTGTGAAATCTGACTTAGCAGCAAAAGTTGGAGTAGAAGCGCCCGTAGTTGTGGTGTTCAATAAAACGGAAATTGAAGTTGCCGTATTATTTCCTACAACTAAATCAGGTTTTCCATCACCGTTTAAGTCACCGATTGATACGGGATAAGGGGCAGTCCCTGTTGTGAAATCTGTCCTTGCAGAAAATGTAGGAGTACTTGCTCCAGGTGATGTAGTATTCAGCAGCACAGAAACTGAATTATCGGAGTTGTTTGTAACAGCTAAATCAGGATTTCCGTCACCGTTTAAATCAGCAATGGCAACATTTCTTGCATTACTTCCCGTTGCGAAATCTGTTTTTGCAGAAAAAGTAGGTGTTGCGCTGCCCGTAGTTGTAGTGTTCAATAAAACTGAAACAGTGTTCGAAGTTCCATTCGTTACTGCAATATCCGGTTTGCCGTCGCCGTTTAAGTCACCGGCAAATAGAAATAGAGTAGTAGTCGGCGTAGTTGTAAAATTAACACTTGCTGCGAAAACCGGTGTCGTATTACCGGGAGGTGTTGAATTCAATAAAACTGATATTGAACCACCGGTACTATTTTGAGATATTAAATCAGGTTTTCCATCACCATTGATGTCTGCAGATGTACACGAAATTGGATTGGTTCCGGTTGCAAAATTACTTCCAGAGAGATTTCCAGAGGAGTATGTAGGAGTGGATGCTCCCGGAGTTGTAGAATTTAAAAAAACAGAAATGTAATTTAGAGAATTTGCATTAGAAACTCCAAAATCCGGTTTGCCGTCGCCGTTAAAATCTCCTATTGAAACTACATTAGGAACGAGTCCAGATGGAAAATCCGTCCTTGCAGAAAAAGTTGGAGTAGATGCGCCGGGTGTTGTGGTATTCAAACGAACTCCAGCATTTCTAGCACCGGGGATAATCGAAACAAAATCAGGTTTTCCATCACCGTTAAAGTCTGCGAATTTAACTGATGAATTTCCTGAACTTGTTAAATCCGTCTTAGCGGAAAATGATGCAGGTGTAACTCCCAGTGTCATTGTATTCATAAAAATTGAAACATTGTTTGTAGTCTCATTTCCAATTGCCATATCTGCCTTTCCGTCTCCGTTTAAATCACATATTGTAACTGAACTTGGCGCAGTCCCTACTGTGTAGTTAGATACTGCTCCAAAAGAAGGTGTTGATGAGCCCGGAGTTGTAATATTAAAATAAACCGATACTTTATTTGTAGTGTAATTTGTAGCTGCCATATCAGGTCTTCCGTCGTTGTTAATATCGCCAAGCGTAACTGCGTATGGTCCGCTCTCAGTTGCAAAATCTGTCTTTGCTGAAAACGTTGGTGTAGATGCGTTAGTAGTTGTTGTGTTAAATAAAATTGAAACAGAATTGGAACCGTAATTTGCCACAGCTAAATCATTTTTTCCGTCGCCGTTTAAATCACGGATTGCAACTGTGGAAGGATTTGTACCTGTTGTAAAATCCGTCTTCGCTGAAAATGTTGGTGTCGCTGAGCCCGTTGTTGTGGTATTAAAAAAAACTGAGACTGAAGTTGCATCATAATTTGCCGCAGCTATATCTTTTTTTCCGTCTCCGTTAAAATCTCCTGTGGCTACTGAGTATGGTCCTGTTCCTGTTGTAAAATCTGTCTTAGCAGAGAATGTCGGTGTTGCGCTGCCTGATGTTGTTGTATTAAATAACACTGATACAGAATTACTTCCATAGTTTGCTATTACCATATCGGTTTTACCGTCGCCGTTAAAATCACTGATCGAAACTGAAGCAGGATTTGTACCTGTGGTAAAATCTGTCTTAGCTGAAAAAGTTGGTGTTGATGCACCAGGAGTTGTAGTATTAAAAAAAACTGATACTGATGCAGCATCATAGTTAGTTACTGCTACATCAGATTTACTGTCTCCGTTTAAATCCCCTATTGCAACTGCATAAGGTCCCGTTCCCGTTATAAAATCCGTGGTTGCCGAGAAAGTTGGAGTAGAAGCTCCGGGAGTTGTTGTATTCATCAGAACCGAAAATGTAGCCGCACTGTAATTGGCAGTAACCATGTCAGGTTTGCCGTCGAGATTAAAATCGCTGAATGAAACTGAGTAAGGTGTATTGCCTGTAGTAAAATCTGTCTTTGCAGAGAAGTCCTGCGCAAATGCGCTGTTTGAAATAATATTTGCACTCAACAGGAATGCAAATACAAGTGTGAGTGTTTTTGCCATTAGGGGTTATTTAATTTAAAACTTGTAAGCAAATTACCAACATCAACTATTGGATGCAAAAAGAAATTTGGTCGAAAACACGCTGAAATTCGAGAGGGGCGTTCGATAATTCATTGATAAAAAAATAGTTTGGAGAAATTTACAACACGCTGAAATGAAGTATGTTAAATTTTTCTGTGTCAAGTCTTTTCTAAAAAAATTTCCCTATTTGTAGTTATGAGGTGAATTTGATTGTTATGAATGAAAACTCTTGTTAAATTTCGTGGGAAGAATGCCAGTTGATATTTTTTTAAAAAAAAAGGTTATAAAGTAATTGCAATTCACAATGCGAATCACATGTAAATTTTCTTTGATAAAACGAAGTTTTATTTTACAGAAATATAGATGATTATTACTTGTTTTTATGTTATTTAAATGAAAATGCAACAATAATGTAACAATGTTACATTATTAAGGAAGGGTTGAGATGGAATACCTGTTTTATAATATGTAAAGAATCTCAAGTATTTTATTTTGCAGAAATCCGTCAAAAACCCGTCATGATTGAATAATTTATGAATACTGCTATTGTTTTTACAATATGGAAATTGAATAATTCATCATTGAAATAAAAAAATAAGTGTGAATTTTGAAGTACTAAACGATATAATTCCGGCAGTTTTTATATGTTAAAGCTTTAATAGAATGTTCTCAATCTCTCACAAATGAAAAAATAAATTTTGGGTAAAATACGCCGGTTTGTTCTGTTCGTAATTGATATTGCATCGATAAACAAATAGCTTACAGGAATTTTCACTACCCCAATATGTATAATACACAAACAGTAGAAATACTTAAAAAACTTGATAAAGACGAGCTTAAAAGGTTTGGGGATTTTCTGAAGTCACCTTTCTTTAATAATTCAAGTTTTATTGTAAAAATTTATGATGCAGTTAAAAAAGAATATCCGGCATTTACAGGCAGTACTCTTGAACCCGAAATAATATTCAAAAAATTATATCCATCGGAATCTTTTAAGGATACCAGAATAAGAAATCTCTATGCCGAATTTGGAAATTTGCTCAGGAAATTTTTAGGGTATCTTGAAGTTGAAAACTCGGAACTGGAGCTTGATACATTTATAGCAAATTCACTAGCGGAAAGAAATCTGGGGCATATCTCTAATAAAGTTATTAACAAAAGAATAGAGCAATATGAGGGCAAAATATTCTGGGGAGATAACTACTTTCACGAAATGTACAGTATGCATGCTTTATACCTCCAGAATCTTAATGCAGGAAGTAAAGACTTTACTAAGGAGCATTTTTCAATTCACGCCAGAATGCAGGAAATTATTATAGTGCTGTTCTTCAGAGAAATTTTCGTATTGCACTTTACTCACGCAGTAAAAAAACTTGTACCCACGGATCATAATGATAAAAATACTATAGAAGATTTTATAAAAGTGATTGACATGAAAAATTTGTTTGTTTATTTAGAGAGTGCTAAAAATCCATATACTACGTATTTAAAGATTCATTATCTTCTTTATTATTATTATGAAAATGGTATAACGGAAGAGCAATATTATGAATTTAAAAAAGACTTGTATAAAATAATATATGATGTAATGAGTCAGGAAGCGTTTAATTTTATTGTAAGAACAATTCATATAATTTTTATTAAACTTATACCTTTTAATAAGAAATTTTATGAGGAAATTTTTGAACTGAGCAAGCTCTTTTGCGAACTGAAAATATTCCCGAACAAAAGAGTTCCATATTTAGCTCCGGGTCCGTTCAAGGATATGTTTGGTCCTGCAGCAATATTAATGGAGCTGGACTGGGCTGAGAATTTTGTAAAAGAATACAGCCAGTATCTTATGGAAGATATAAGAGAAGATGAGTATAACTACTGCATGGGGAATATATCTTTCAAAAGAAAAAACTATGAATTATCGCTAGAGTACTTAAACAAAGTAAAGCTCTCTGAAATGATAGAAAAAATTAATATACGTTTTTATTATATGATGAATTATATAGAACTGAAAGCTTATGAAAATGCACTCTCATCGTTACAGACAATCAGACAGTTCTATAACGACAGAAAGGATATACCGGAAATATTCGCAGTGCTCATGCCTGATGCAATAAAATATTTTGGCGAAATAATTAAATGCGAACAGGAAGGAATAAAGTTAGACCCGCGAATTTACGATGAAGCAAATGACGGAAGAAGATACTACCACGCAAAATATGTTTTAGCGAAAATGGAAAAGCTTATGTAAAAATCCGTCATACGGATAATTTTTTATAAATTGGGAAGAACTTTTTAAAGCGATAGAAATTGCATAAACAGTACAAAGTACCGAACCGGATAAACCCTTTGCTGTCTTGATTAATTTTAAGAAGATGATTTTTTGTAATCAGTATCGTGTAATGTCATTCTGTAACCTACTCCTGACTCAGTTACAAAAATTTTTGGTTTAGTTGAATCATCCTCAAATTTTTTTCTTAACTGTGCTAAATAAACACGAAGGTACTGAGTTTCATCCGAAAATGGCTTTCCCCAGACTTCTTTCAATATATATTGGTGAGTTAGAACCTTGCCGGCGTTGCGAATAAATAGAGTAAGAAGTGAGAATTCTGTTGTAGTAAGCTTTACTATCTCTTCTTTATTCTTTACTGTCCGGGTGGAAAAATCAACGGAAATATTTCCATTGGTAAAAACGGGATTCGTCTGCTCCGGCTGATAATATCTTAAACTGGCTCTTATCCTTGCAAGAAGCTCCCCTATATTAAATGGCTTTGTTATATAATCATTCGCGCCTGAATCCAATGCACAGATAATATCTTTTTCTGAATTCCGTACAGATAAAATTATAACAGGTACATCTGAAAACTCTCTTATTTTTTTCAATACAATTAATCCGTCTTCGTCAGGCAGCCCCAAATCAAGCAGCGCAATCGAAGGCTTGTGATTTATCAATTCCTGAATTCCTCTTTTACCATCTTCCGCTTCAAATACAGAGTAGCCGGAATCCTCCAGTCCGATTTTCAACAGTCGCCTTATCTGTATTTCATCATCGATAACCAATATGTTTTTTGGTATGCTCATTTAATCTAGAGGAAGTTTTATTGTAAATTTTAATCCACCTGAATTTTTATTTTCTACGGAGATTGTACCTTTCATAGCTTCAACAATTCCTTTTGATATGGAAAGTCCCAGTCCCGTACCGCCTGCAATTTTATTATTCACTCTGTAAAACTTGTCAAAGATATTCTGAACATCTTTATCGGGAATACCTTTGCCGTTATCGGAAATTATTATATAACCATAATTCTCATCGTAAGATGCCTGCACTTCAATTTTAGAATCTTCCTGTGTATATATCAATGCATTTTGAAAAAGGTTTTTTATCACTTGCTCCATAAGTCCGAAATCAATTTTTATAAGCGGCATTTTTTCAGGAATTGAGACAGTAATTTCATGTCTGCTATGCTCAAGTTCAAATTCTTTCAGTGATGAGTTTATTAAATCGTTTACATCATAAAAATTAAAATTCGGCACCAGCTTACCTGACTCAAGTCTGGCCATATCAAGTAAATTTTCTACCAGCCTGTTTAATCTTAATGATGCAGTATGAATCTCATTACATAACTGTACTCTTATCGACTCACTGTTTTCAGATTTGATATTCAGCAGCAGATTAGATGAACCCATTATCGCAGCAATTGGTGTTTTCAATTCATGGGATAAGCTGTCAAACAATGTCTTGTAAAGTTTTTCTGATTCTTCCAGCACCATTGCCTTATTTGCCTTCTGATTTAAGAACTCTCTTTCCATTGCGCCGGCAATCTGATTCATAAAATTATCTATAGGTGTTTCATGCTCATGATAAAAATTTTCACTTTGTATTTTTAATCCCGCAACTCCGTAAGTTCCTCTCTGATTTTTTAATGGATAATAAACATATTCTGCCGAAGTTAGTGAATCAGTAAATCTTCCCGCTCTTTTACCGTTCGAATATATCCATTGTGCTACGCTTAACTCCTTCTCAGAGATTTTTTCCGAACCGTTCACTACAAATTGCTTAACACTTTTTGTATTTTCATCTGTTATAAATACTACTGCGTCACATTCAAAAACTTTCTTTAAATTTTTTATTGAATAATTTATAACCTCTTCCAAATTATTTGCCTGTGATAGATCATTTGCAAGATTGTATAATGCAACAGCTCTCTCTTCTCTCTGTCTTACCGAGCGTTCCCTTTGTCTTATCCTTGTAGTAAGAACTCCCGTTACATATGCAACAATAAAAAACATAATGAACGTAAGAATATCTTCCGTTCTGCTTATGTTTAATGTAAAATGCGGAGGTACGAAGAAGAAATTCCATATCAACGGACTCAAAACGGCTGCTAATAATACCGGACCCGGTCCCAGTATCAGCGGCATCAGACACACTACAAACAAAAATATGAGTGCAATAGTCTGATATCCTAAAAATGAACTAAAGATATAACAGATTGCTGCAGTAACAAAAACAATTGATGTCGATAGAAGATACTTTGAAAATCCCGATTGTGCATCAGGAAGTGTAAATAGTTTTTTCTTTTCCTCAATAACACTTTCACCCGACGCAATATAAACATCTATCTTTCCGCTCTCGTTTATTAACCGGCTGACAATATCTTTGCCGAATATTCTGTGAAAGAAATTTTCATGATGAGATTTTCCTATTACAATATGTGATACGTTTTCCCTCTTGGCTATTCTAAGTAATCCATTGACCACATCCACATCAACTGTGGAAATCACCTCTGCGCCTAGTTCCTTCGCAAGTTCAATATTTTTGTTTAAAGATTTTTTCTCTTCTTCGCTTAAAGTTTTTGGTGTTTCAACATTAACCGCAATCCAGCTAGCCTCCATAGTATAGGCAATGCGGCGAGCCCATCGTACTAAATCAATTGAATTAGGGCTTGCGCTTATTCCTATTAAAATTCTCTGAGTTGATTTCCACGGTCCGGCAATTTTGTTTTCCTGCATGTAATGCCTTACCTGCTTATCAACTCTGTCCGCAGTAAGTCTTAAGGCAAGTTCTCGCAGAGCACTGAGATTTCCCTTTCTAAAAAAATTATTGACTGCATCTGCTGTCTTATCTGCAGTGTAAACTTTTCCGTCTGAAAGTCTCTGCAATAACTCATCGGGAGAAATATCAACTAGCTCGATTTCATCGGCAGCTTCAAGAATGGAATCCGGTACTTTTTCTTTTATAATAATTCCCGTTATCTGGCTAACAGTATCGGCAAGACTTTCAAGATGCTGCACATTCAGTGCAGTGAATACATCTATACCGTTATCGAGGAGCTCAAGGACATCTAAATATCTTTTTTTATGTCTGCTGCCTGGAGCATTTGTATGGGCAAGCTCATCTACAATTACAAGCTTAGGCTTTCGCTTTAAGATTTCATCTATATCCATCTCTTCAAGCTCAAAGCCTTTGTATTGTATTTTTTTGCGGTCTAACTGCGGTAAGTGGAAGAGAAGAAATTCTGTATCGGAGCGTTTATGCGTCTCTACATAACCGATTAGCACATCAACTTTACGTCCGTATGCCATGCTTGCATCCTGTAACATTGCAAATGTTTTCCCGACACCTGCACTCATCCCAATGTAAATTTTCAGCTTACCTTTTTTTTCTTTCTGCTCGGTATTTTTTATCTGAGCAAGAAGTTCATCGGGATTTGGTCTGGATGCATCTTCCATATCTACAATTTATCTAACTCAATATTTAATTTAAGGACATTAATTCTGACTTCCCCTAAAAATCCAAGCTGCGGTGCCTCAGTATATTTTTTTACAAGTTCTGTCATTTTAGCTTTTTTACCTGAGTCAAATCCTCTCGCTTTAACAATTCTATCTATCTGTAAACTGGCATTCTCTAAACTTATATGCGGATCTATTCCGCTGCCCGAAGCAAAGATTGCATCAGAAGGAACATTTGTATTAGCAGGTAAGCCGTTATATTCTATGTATGCTTTCCTTAATGAATCAACTCTTTGCTGTAACACTAAACTAATTGGTCCCAGGTTGCTTCCTGATGATGGCGTGGGCTGATAGCTTACTGCCGATGGTCTCGAGTGAAAATAAATTGTGCTGTCGAATGTCTGACCGATTAATTCTGAACCAATAACTTTATCGTCTTTTTTTATTAAACTTCCGTTTGACTGACTTTGAAACGCAATTTTACCTATTCCGAAAATTAATAATGGATATAACATTCCCGTTATAATCGTTAATATCAAAACTGCTTTTAAGGATATAATAAATGTTTTCATTTCATTTCTTTTTGAAAAATTAAACTAATTTTATTGCTGTAATAAGTAAATCAATTAACTTTATTCCTACAAATGGAATTATCAATCCGCCTAGACCGTAAATTAAAATATTCCTTTTCAATACACTCGCTGCACCTAACGGTCTGTACTTAACACCTCTTAATGCCAATGGAATTAAAAGAATAATTATAATTGCATTAAAGATAACTGCGCTGAGTATTGCGCTCTGCGGAGATTCAAGCTTCATAATGTTCAAAGCATCAATTGCTTTCCTACCTCAACTACTTCAATAAGCTTTGTAGGATTGCTGTCTAAGTCAACCATATTTCCTGCTTCTCTTGCTGCCTGAGTTCCTGAGTTCATTGCAATACCTACATCTGCCTGTGCTAGTGCTGGAGCATCGTTGGTTCCATCGCCAATCATTCCAATCAAATGTCCGCCTGCCTGTTCATCGCGGATTCTTTTTAATTTATCTTCCGGCTTTGCTTCTGCAAGAAAATCATCAACACCTGCTTCAGCGGCAATAGCTGCTGCCGTTAAAGGATTATCACCTGTTATCATTACTGTTTTAATTCCCATTTTTCTCAGCTGCGCAAAACGTTCTTTTATTCCGCCTTTAACAATATCTTTTAATCTTATTACACCAAGCACTTTATTATTTTCAGAGACAACTAAAGGTGTAGCCCCGTCTTTTGCAATATTCTGAACTATGTTTTTTACTTCGCCGTTATAAATACCATTTGATCCTGTAATATATTTTTCAATTGCATCTGCAGCACCTTTTCTTATTTCTCTCTTATTATCTCCATCTTTGAAATCAATCCCGCTCATTCTTGTTTCTGCCGAGAATAAAATAAAATTTACGTGCTCGGGAATCATTTCCTTTGAATGAAGATTGAACTGCTCCTTCGCTAATTTTATAATTGAACGACCTTCAGGAGTTTCATCTGATATTGAAGAAAGCATTGCTGCCTCTGCAAGTGTTTCTGCTTTTACTCCCGGAGCAGGAATAAATTCAGTTGCCATTCTGTTTCCGAGTGTAATTGTTCCTGTTTTATCCAGTAACAATACGTCTAAGTCACCTGCTGCTTCAACTGCTCTTCCGCTTGTTGCAATGACATTACGTTTAACTAATCTGTCCATTCCGCTGATTCCAATTGCGCTAAGTAATCCGCCGATGGTAGTTGGTATCAAGCATACCAGTAACGATACAAGTACCGTCACAGATAAATTATTTTGCTCACCTAATCCCGATGCTGCTAGGCTGTATGAGAAAAATGATGGCAGAGTTGCAACTGCAAATAAAAAAACTATTGTAAGTCCGGCAAGTAAAATCGTAAGTGCAATTTCATTCGGTGTCTTCTGTCTCTTTGCGCCCTCAATTAATAAAATTAATTTATCCATGAAAGTATTTCCCGGCTCTGCAGTTATTCTTATGACGATTCTATCACTTATAACTTTTGTACCGCCTGTTACAGCGCTTCTGTCACCGCCACTCTCGCGTATTACAGGAGCAGATTCACCTGTGATAGCAGATTCATCCACGCTTGCAACGCCGTCAATAACCTCGCCATCCATAGGAATTACATCGTTTGCTTCGCAAATAACTACATCACCTTTTTTCAAATCACCAGCATCTACAACTTCTTCTGTATCATCTTTTTTTTCATCCTTTAGTCTTCTTGCTGTTGTAAATTTTCTTGCTTTACGTAAAGTATCTGCCTGTGCCTTTCCTCTTCCCTCTGCAACTGCCTCTGCAAAATTTGCGAAAAGAACTGTGAACCAAAGCCAGATGGAAATCTGCAGATTGAATAAAGAAAACTGCGATGAGAGAACAAGCGATGTAAATATTGCACCTATCTCCACTATGAACATCACAGGATTTTTATACAGCACTGCAGGATTTAATTTTTTGAATGCATCAAATATTGCCTGCTTAATTATTACTCCGTTAAAAGTTTTATTGTTATCCATATATTTTAAAATGCTATTCCCGTTTTCATTAATAAATGTTCCACTATAGGTCCTAAGCTAAGAGCCGGGGAAAATGTTAATCCACCAACTATCAGAATCACACAGATAAGCAAAATTGCAAATACATAATTATCTGTTGAGAATGTCCCTGTACTTTCAGGAGACTTGTTTTTCTTCACGAGACTTCCTGCAATTACCATTACAGGAACTATTACTCCGAATCTTCCTACTATCATTGCAAATCCTAATACAAGATTATAGAAAACTGTATTTGCATTTAGTCCGGCAAACGCGCTTCCATTATTTCCTGCGGCTGAAGTAAATGCATATAAAATTTCAGAGAAGCCATGTGCCCCGCTGTTTGCAAGGCTTGAAAGTCCTATGTTAGTTACGGAACCAATTGCCGTAAAAATTAATATCATTGCACTTGGAAGTAACACTGCAACAACACTCATTTTTATTTCTAATGATTCTATTTTTTTGCCAAGATATTCAGGTGTACGGCCGACCATAAGTCCTGCAATAAATACTGTGAGTAATACAAAAATCAGCATTCCGTATAAGCCGGAGCCTACTCCGCCAAAAATTTGACCATATTACACTGTTTGTAATACCGAAGCGAAGTTCTTTCCCTTCCAGATTTGAAGCAGTATGCAGTATAGGATTATAAATATGTTCTGATATTAATGAGCCGGCAAGTCCCATCAGAAAAAGTAACATCATCACAGTAAACAAAATCCAGCCTTGCTTTTTAGAGCCAGTCATAAGTCCAAAAGTATAAGTTAACGCTGCAGGAATTAGCAAGAGCGCAAGCATCTCTAACATATTCGATAATGGTGTCGGATTTTCAAAAGGATGTGCGCTGTTCGTATTAAAAAATCCACCGCCGTTAGTTCCTAATTGTTTTATTGCAATCTGTGAAGCAGCGGGTCCTTCAGGAATTGTCTGCTCCGCGCCTTCTATTGTTTTAATTTTTTGATAGGGAGAAAATGATTGAACTACGCCTTGCCCCATTAAAACAACAGAAAGCAGAATTGATAACGGCAATAAAACATATACCGTGGAGCGGACCATATCGACCCAGAAATTCCCAAGCTTATCACTAAGCTTTAAAGTAATTCCCCTCGCCAAAGCGAGCAGCACAGCAATGCCCGTTGCTGCGCTCAGGAAATTTTGTACCCCCAGCCCAAGCATTTGTGTAGCATAACTCATTGTAGTTTCTCCGCCGTATGACTGCCAGTTAGTATTAGTCATAAAGCTGATGGCTGTATTCAGCGCAAGGTGAAAAGGAACGTTCGATAATCCTTCAGGATTAAGAGGCAGCCATTGTTGAATAAACTGAAGCAGAAGCACGAAAAGAAATCCGGCGAAATTAAAAGTAAGAACTGAGAAGAGATATTTCTTCCAGTTCATTTCTTCGACAGGATTTGTTTTGAAAATTTTATACAGAAACTGTTCAAGCTTTCCGAAAACAGGAGTTAAAAAGTTTTTCTTTCCTGAAAAAACGTTGTACATAAATTTTCCCAGTAAAGGAGTAATTGCGGTAATTGCTAAAATGTAAAATATTACTTGAATGTAATCTAATGTTTTCATAACTAAAATTTTTCAGGTTTAAAAATCACGTACACTAAATAAACGAGCAGTATTGCTACTAATATTAATCCCGCTAGATATTGCCATTCCATAATAGAATAATTTATTTATTCAAAAATACTAAGGACAATATAAGAAGAAAATAAAATGTTGAAGCAAAAGTATAAAGATTTTATAAAGATATTACCCGAACTTTATTTTGATTGGATAAAAGGTATGAGAAATGCTAAAAGTGAATGGCTTGAAAACAAGCGTGCAGATTGCTTTCAGCATTTACGGGTGAAATTCGTAGTAAAATGAGTTTATTACTTCATTTAAAAAGTAAATACCACAGGTGTTTATTTGTTTTATTAGAAATGAAAAAATGGAGTAAATATTGAAGCTTATGACACCTTCTTTTTTCTAGCGACTGAAGCAATTAAATTTGAAATACTTTCATTAATCCATGTAAGCTGTTCACAATTCGGATTATTCTTTACATCATCTTGTAATAACTTAGCTTCATAGTAATTACCGGACTCTTTGATGCGAAGCAGCTTGTTGTAATACTTTAAAAGCATATTAATTCTTTTTCGTGTATTCTCGTTTATTTCAGTGCTCACCTTTACCATGTGCCGAAATGCATCAAGTATATATTTAGCATTATCATAATATCCCAACGCATAAAAAACTTTCAGCTTCAGAATCCGCACATCAAACTTTAATCTGAAATGAACAAAATCTACTTCCTCAATCAGCTTCATTGTTTCTTCATAAACTCCCTGGTGAAATCTTAATAGTCCTTTGCTGTATTTATAAATTCCGTCCCTCTCTTCGGGATTCATTTTATCGTAATACTCTTCAATAAAATTTTCTGCCCATTTATATTCCTTCACGGCTATGGCTATACTGGCTATGGAACGATACCAAACGAGCATAAAATACTTATAGTATGATGCTTCAAAAATCTTGTTTTCAAGCATGTATTTATAAATTTTAAATTCTTCTTTATTCCAGAATTCATAATCTGTTTTACCATAAGCAACATCACAATAAGTTCTTAACCTTACTAGATAACCAAGCTGCGTTTCTTTATTTATATGCGGAAAATAATCATACATTGCATCTCTTAATTTTATAAAAAGTTCTTTATTATTCACATTTTCTTTTTTAGGCATTTCAACCATCAAAATCAGTACATTCAGCATTTTGCCTTCTGCGCCTTTTAAATTAATTTGTGACGCAAATTTTTGCAGGTCTATAGAATTAAAAAGATGTTCAACATAAAATTCTGAATCTTTACCCGTTAATGTACTATGGGGAAAAACTTTATCATTCATATCAACAAATTTATTAAATGCATAAACTACAAACGAATTTGAAGTCTCGGGGAAAAGCCTGTTCCCTTCTTCCAGTTTTCCTCTGATAAATGTGTGATGCTCGCTTTTTTCTACATTTAAAAAATATCTGAACTCCAGCTTATATCCTCGTTCATCAAATAATTTTGATGTGCTCTCCAGCGCCTGTCTGTGAAGCACTTCAAGTTTTCGTTTTTTCAAAGCCCAGAGTTTTGTTAAAGCATATCGTGCCTCGTCATTCTGAAAATGAAGCAGAGTTATATATTTTTCAACCAGCTTAGTGAGGTTAGAAATGTTTTTACGTATTAAAGCATCATTTACTTTTTTATCCGGGTAAACTTTGGAAAATATTTTAGAAAAGTGGGTTTCAAGATTTACAAATGCGGGATAGTTTTTTATAATTTCGTCGTAAAGCGAAAGTAATATTCCGCTGCCATTATGCAAAGGCGATTCCAGAAATTTTCTAAACTCCTTAACTTCATCTTTTGACAAAGATGAGAGTAAACTTATTAGATTATTTGCTTTCATTCTGTAGAGGTCCGGAAATATAAATCATTTTTCAGTTAAAATCATTTCACATTTTCACGGCTAAAACATTGTAAAATAGCTTATTTTAGATGTTATATAGTATTTTTAAAAGATATTCACACTTCACAACACTTAATAAAATTCCTTTCACAAATAAATTTTCAATCATTATGTTGCAATAGTTTAAAAATTAAATCATCCGCTATGATTAAATTTAATAATATTATCGCCTCCAAAACTATATCTTTCAATAAGCTTCACAAGCTCATTAAATCCAAAAAATTTCAATTCAAAATAAAACCTGTCGGAAGCAATCCCCGCATTGCAGCATTTACTGCCGGCAGGTGTCTTTCCGGATTTAAACTGCCTTAATCAAAAAGTATAAATTTCAATTTTGAAAATTTAATCCGCTAAAAATGAAATCAAAAATTTACTTACTCTTTATGACTCTAATGTTAACTGCATTCAGTCAGAATTTATTTTCACAATCTCTACAATGGAGCCAGACTTACAATGCTGCCGGTCCAAACCGCGATACTCCTAACGATAATGTTATTGATGCATCCGGAAACTGTTATGTTATAGGTGAAAAATATATATCAGGATTTAATTACGATTTTGTTGTCATTAAATACAATTCCTCAGGTGTGGAAGAATGGGTCAGAATTTTTGACGGCTCAGAAAGTGAAGCATTTAACGATAATGATGCAGGCAAAGTAATTAAAATTGGAAATGACGGTAATATATATGCAGCAGGTAACTTAAGCGATACCGTAACCAAACAAAACTGCTCTATCATTAAAATTACTCCGGATGGATATGTCTCATGGTCAACAACTTTTAATTTCAGCGGAACAAATTATGATTACATCAATGATATTCTTGTAGATCTTCCAAATGGAATTTATGCGACAGGTTATACTTATAACTGGCTTACAGGAAATCAAGATGCGCTCACTCTAAAGCTTGATACTTCAGGAAATGTTTTATGGTCAAAAAATTTTGATAGTAGTGACTCTTTGGCTCTAGGAACTGATGTTTCAAAATTCATTGCAAAGGATAATGCCGGCTTTATTTACACAGCAGGCAATTCTGAATATTTAACTCCCGATTTTAATTTTTTGAAATATTCACCTGATGGAGATTTAATTCATTCTTACCTGTATGATGATGAATATGCCGAGGAGTCCTTATATAAAATGAAAATAGATAATTCCGGAAATATTTATGCTGTAGGAAAAGGTACGGGAGTAACGATGATAATAGTGAAACTTGATTCATCTTTATCTTTACAATGGACTGATACGACAAGTTACGGAACATATAATAACGACCATGCAGAAGATTTCGCAATTGCTGATGACGGGAATGTTTATATTTGCGGTACACTTTCTATGGATTCAGGATTAGGATATTTTTTAACTAAATCTGCCGTTTTGAAATATACTCCTGCTGGTAGTTTGGAATGGTTGTTCACACATATATCAAATTCTACTGCAGAATCTTCTAAAAAAATCATAGTATCAAACGATGGGACAATATTTGTGCTGGGTTATTTTTGGACTCCTACTTTTTCAACTTCTCATCTAAAGGTAATGAGGTTAAACAGCTCAGGAAATTTAATTGATTCAATATTTTATAATGGAAGCGGAAGTAATAATATGGTCGCAAATACATTTTCCATAGATGCGAATAATTCTCTTTACATATCTTTAACACGAAACTCTCTTGCAAACTCCAATAAAATAGTTACTCTCAAATATTCAAATCCCCTTCTTCCTGTGGAACTCACATCATTTAATTATGAGAGAAGAGAAAATAATGTACTTTTAAAATGGTCAACTTCCTCAGAATTAAACAACAGCGGATTTGATATAGAAAGGAAAGATAATGGAAATAATAGCTGGAGAAAAATTGGAAGTGTTGCAGGTCAAGGAAACTCGGGTACAGAAAACAATTATATATTCAGGGATAAAAATTTAATACCCGGAAAATATTTTTATCGATTAAAACAAATTGACTATAATGGAAATTACAAATATTTCGATTTGCAGAATGAAGTTGTAATAGGTATTCCAGAAAAATTTGTATTAAATCAGAACTACCCTAATCCGTTTAATCCAACAACAAAAATGACATTTGAAATTCCAAAGGATGAATTTGTAACGCTTAAAATATTTGATGTAAGCGGAAGAGAAGTAGCTTCTTTGGTAAACTCTAATCTTCCTGCGGGGTATCATATTGTAAGCTTTAACGCTTCTGGATTTAGTTTATCCAGCGGAATATATTTTTACAGATTAAATTCTGTTGATTACTCAGCTGTTAAAAAAATGATTTTACTTAAATGAAAGTGGCGATAACATCGTCATAGCGGAGGCCTGCATCGTGCCCTTAAAAGCCGGTGCAGGTTATTTTTTTTATATTTATCTGATAAATGGCAAAGAATTTTTCAATCTTTGCCGTTTCTTTTTTAGTAAAAGAGTGTCATTCAAAATTAACTTTCATATTGATAGTATTTTTGATGTTGCAATAATTACAATCATTAAGTGCCTTAAAATCCGCCTGTTGAAAAATTAAAATAAAGTCGTATAATCAAACAATTTGTGCTATTTCCTGTCTTAAAATTTTATTTCACTTTCAACCCGTAGAGTATATTTTTATATTATTGTTAAAATCGTAATTGATTTACAGCAATTTGTATGAATTGAACTAACTAATTTCCATTTATGATTAAAGCACGAAAAATTCGATTATTTGAAAAAATTTTTAATTATTACAATACACGTCTTATAAAAAAGTTCTTCTATAAAATTCACCTGGATAATTCGTCGGCTTTCGGAAATAGAAACCAAAATCTGCCAACAATAATATTTGCAAATCATTCAAACTGGTGGGATGGCTTAATTGCTTTTTTTCTTTCTAAGGGTATATGGAATATAGACGCATATATCATGATGGATATTGAACAGCTGGCGAAGCATAAATTCTTCAGTCGTCTCGGAGCATTCTCCGTTGATAAATCCTCATCATTTTCATCCTATAAAGCAATTGAGTACTCTGTTGATCTTTTAAAAGATACCCAAAAAGTTCTGTGGATTTTTCCACAAGGGAAAATGCTGCCGAACGATACAAGACCTTTAATATTTCATTCAGGCTTAAGCAAAATAGTAGAAAGAACTGGTGACGTAAATTTATTCTCCTTGAGCTTCCGATATGAATTTTTAATGCACCAAAGACCTGAAATATTTCTCAAACTAAGACCCTTTGATATAAAAAATATTGGGAACGCAAAGCAGCTTACTAATGTTCTATCCGTTGAGCTTACAAACAACCTGGAAATTCTAAAATCCGATATTTTGAATTCCAACACTTCAAGCTATTGCACATTACTTTCGGGCAAAAAGTCCATTGATAAAAGAAATAAATAGTTATACTTAAATGCTCTATTTCCAAATTTCAGTTCTGGTATTTTTAACTTCATTTTTACTTATCTTCCTATGGAATCTCTTTATTACCCGCAGAAGAAAAATTCCCGCAATTGATGCATCTAAACTTCCACTTGTATCCGTACTAATACCAGCGAGAAATGAAGAGGATAACATCGGTCAATGTGTTGAGTCTTTATTCAAACAAGATTATCCGCAATACGAAGTTATTGTTCTAAACGATCATTCAACAGATAGAACCGGAGTGATACTTTCAGAATTACAAAATAAATTCCCGGAATTAATAATTATTAACGGCGCAGAACTACCGGAAGGCTGGATTGGCAAAAGCTTTGCATGCCATCAGCTGACACAGTCAGCTAAAGGT
The DNA here is from genome assembly GCA_044226845.1 of Ignavibacteria bacterium. Taxonomy (GTDB): domain Bacteria; phylum Bacteroidota; class Ignavibacteria; order Tepidaquicellales; family Tepidaquicellaceae; genus JAFDZO01. The sequence continues at coordinate 205,317 of JBGAGG010000007.1, read as the reverse complement.
GATTGGCTGTTATTCACTGATGCCGATACTATTCATAATTCAAATTCAATTCGTACCGGGATTGAAACTGCATTAGTGCGCAATGCAGATTTACTTTCTGTTGTGCCATATCAAATTACAATGACTCTTTCAGAGAAACTTGTAATTCCTATTTTACATTTCGTAACATTTTCATTGCTGCCGTTTTATTTCCTTGAGAAAAAGGGTTTCAAACAATTTACTATAGCAGTTGGTCAGTATATGCTTTTTAAGAAATCTTCACTTGAAAAAATCGGGGGATATGAATCTGTAAAAAATGCGATGGTCGAAGATGTTACCATGGGAAAACTTATCAAAAAGAACAATATGCAGCTTGTAGTTTTAAACGGAATAGAAATGGTAAGCTGCCGGATGTATCGAAATTTTGCACAGGTCTGGGAAGGATTTTCAAAAAATATTTTTGCGGGGCTGGGATTTTCGTTTATAACAATGTCATTAATTATAATTTCCTATTTTATTTTTTTCATCCTGCCATTTTATTGGACAATGTTTTTTTTGGTAACGCAAGGGTTGTCACTACTAAGTTTAATATGTCTTGCACAAATATTTATAAATTATTTTATAAGATTTACTTTAAGCTTTAAATATAAACTGAGTTTTACATCAAGCATTTTGCATCCATTCGGGATTTTAACTGTAATTCTAATTACACTAAATTCATGGAGGCTTGTAGCATTTTCATCAGGTCCAAGCTGGAAGGGCCGAAGTTACAAATTAAAATAAAATAACATTACACTTTCTAAATTTAAGAATATTGCCTTTATTCTGCTGCTTGTAATGTATCCGGTGGGATATATTATAATGCTGAATGATTCTCTGAAGCTTAATTATTTATCTACTTCTTCCATTTACCTTTTTGTGCAGTCATTGGTAACGTTCTTAATATTAGCAGAATTCACTTCCAAAGCAAAAGCAGTCTCAGCGAGTCTATTGATAATTTTACTATCGTTAGTTATCGAAACTATCGGAGTCCAAACCGGATTTCCGTTTGGCAGCTATGAATACACAAAAGTACTCTCTCCTATTCTTCCGGGAAGTGTTCCTCTTGCAATAGCATTTGCATGGATGACTTTAAGTGTGAACTCATTTATTACAGTAAAATTTTTTTTAAAAAATAAAAGCAGATATTTAGTAATTTTTCTAAGCGGATTATTAATTGCGTTTATTGATATATTACTTGAACCTTTTGCTTCTTTTATAAATAATTACTGGGTTTGGTCCGGTAATATTATTCCATTCCAGAATTATCTAAGCTGGCTTGTTATCGGAATGGTATTTAGTTTCATTTTAGAAATATTTATCGGGAAATATAGTCACTATATGAAAATTATCTTTCCAATTATAGTTTTGGCATCGAGCATATTACAATTTTTGTTTATAAATGTTATGAACTATTATTATTTGAATTCAATAGTTGGAATCTCAGGCATATTAATTATTTTTCTTTCAATTTTACATTTACAAAAAAATGAAAAGTGAATATTTTTTAGTTCTGTTTGCCAGCTTTTTTTTTCCGTTTATACTTAGCTTTTCTAAGAAAATTAGTTTTTACAAAAATCCCTTAAGGCTTTTACTTGCATTAATTATTCCTGCAGCTATTTACATTTTTTGGGATGTGCTTGCAACCAAGGCAGGACACTGGAGTTTTAACGAAAAATATGTGACAGGAATATTTGTTTTCAATCTGCCGCTTGAAGAAATTCTATTCTTTTTTGTAATTCCTTTCTGTTCGTTGTTTCTGTGGGAAAGCGTTAAATTTATTAAAAGGCAGAAAAGATGATTACTTATACTTCACTTTCAATATTAGCAGTCATACTAGTTATCATTTTTGATTTTTTGCTGGGGACCAAATTATACAAGAGAAGATCTTTTTGGAATTTTTGGGCAATTTTAGTGGTTCTACTTTTCATAGTTAACGGCTACCTGACCTGGCGGCCGATAGTTATGTACAACAGTAATTTTATAACGAATTTTAGACTATTTACCATTCCCATTGAAGATTTTTTATATGGATTCAGTTTAGTCACCTTGAATCTTATTATCTGGGAAAAATTAACAAAACCCCTAAGTGAAAAATAAGAAAGTAATTGTAATTGGCAGCGGCTTTGGCGGGCTTGCTGCAGCAATAAGACTTGCTGCAAAAGGATTTGATGTAGAGATTTTTGAAAAACTTGATAAGCCGGGGGGCAGAGCATATTATTTTGAAATAAACGGATTTTCTTTCGATGCAGGTCCGACTGTAATAACAGCTCCGTTTCTCTTCGATGAAATATTTGAAGCAGCCGGAAAAAAGAAAGAAGATTATTTTGAACTTATTCCTTTAAATCCTTTTTACAGGATTTTTAATCATGAAGGGAAAAGTTTTGATTACAATGATGACTTTGATTTTACTCTTAAAGAAATTGACAAATGGTCACCTGAAGATAAAGATGGTTATATAGAGTTTATAAAAACTACTAAACCGATTTTTCAGAAAGGTTTTGTTGAACTTGCAGATAAACCTTTTTTAAAGATTACAGATATGCTGAAAATAATTCCTGATTTGATTAAGCTGCAATCTCACAAAAACGTTTACAAGTATGTTTCAGGATTTGTAAAAAACGAATTCCTAAGGCAGTGTTTTTCTTTTCATCCGCTGCTCGTCGGCGGGAATCCGTTCCAGACTACTTCCATCTATGCTTTGATACACTATCTTGAAAGAGAATGGGGGGTTCATTATGCAAAGGGCGGAACTAAAACAATCATAGCTGGGATGGTGAAATTGTTTGAAGAACTTGGCGGAAAGCTGCATCTGAATTCTGAGATTAAAGAGCTTCAGATTGAAAACAGAAAAATAAAATCCGCTGTACTTATGAATGGCGAGAAGATATCTGCAGATTGTTTTATTTCAAACGCTGAAACAGGATTTACTTATAAAAACCTGATAGATAAGAAGTACAGGAAAAAATATACCGACAATAAAATTGAAAAGACGAGATACAGCATGTCTTTGTTCGTAATTTATTTTGGGACGAAGAAAAGATATCTGGATTCAAAACTTGAACATCACAACATTATACTTGGGAAAAGATATGAAGGATTACTTGATGATATATTTACTAACAAAATATTAGCTGACGATTTTTCACTCTACTTACATATGCCGACTAAGACGGACGACACGATTGCACCGGAAGGATGCGAAGGATTTTATGTACTTTCTCCTGTGCCTCATCAGGCTTCAGGCATAGATTGGAAAATAGAAGCTCCAAAATATAAAGACAGAATTTTAAAATTCCTTGAAGACAACTATCTTCCAAACTTACGTGAAAATATTATCGCAGAGCATTACATAGACCCTCTTTATTTTAACGATACTTTAAACAGTTATCTTGGTTCAGCTTTTTCAGTAGAACCGATTCTTACACAATCTGCATGGTTCAGACCCCATAATAAATCTGAAGATATAGATAATTTATATATAGTCGGAGCAGGAACTCACCCGGGAGCAGGAATCCCCGGAGTACTTTCCTCTGCAAAGATTGTTGATAATTTAATAAGCAATGAAGTAAAATGACGAGCTTTAGTCCATTCAATAGAACTTTTGAAGAGTGCAGAGTTTATACTAAACAGTATGCAAAGAGTTTTTACTTTTCTTCATTCATGCTTCCCAAAGAGAAAAGATATGCTGCTTATGCTGTATATGCATTTTGCCGGTATGCTGATAACGTTGTTGACCTTTCTGAATCTCCCGAAGAAACAAAAAAACACCTTGCTAAGCTTACACTTGATTTAGAAAATATTTATGATGATTCCCTTTCTAAAGGTAAATCATGCGCTTTTTGCGAAACTATAAAAAAATACAAAATCCCCAAAAAATACTTTGTCGAGCTGATAGAAGGTGTTGAAATGGATAATACCATAAAACGTTTCAACTCAAATGAAGATTTAGATTTATACTGTTATAAAGTTGCCTCAGTAGTGGGAATAATAATGTGTTACGTGTTCGGGTATTCAGATGAAGAGGTTTTTGAATATGCTGAGTGCCTTGGTAAAGCTATGCAGATTACAAATATTTTAAGAGATATTAAAGAAGATTTTGAGATAGGGAGAGTTTATATACCTCAGTTAATGCTGCAAAAATTTAATTATACTGAGCAGAATATTAAGAGTAATTTAGTGAATGAAAATTTTAAAAAACTTTTAAAATATTATATATACGAAGCACGGTATTTATACAATAAAGCTTATTATGGAATTCCATATCTAACTAACGATGGTTCCAGAGCAACCGTGCTGCTAATGTTAAAAGTTTACTCGGGGATTTTGGATAAAATTGAATTACAAGATTATGATATTTATACTAGCAGAGTATATGTAAGCAGTACAGAGAAAGTTTTAATTTATGTGAAAGGTTTATTTGAAACACAACGCACAGAGATGACTGATACTATAATATTTTAATATCTTACAGAATTTTTTATGAATAAAAAAATTGCTGTTATTGGTGGCGGAATCGGCGGGCTCACTGCAGCAATAAGACTTGCTCACAAAGGATATGACGTAGAGTTATTTGAAAAAAATAGTTCACTTGGCGGTAAAGCTAATTTTATACAGGAAGCCGGCTTCCGATTTGATACCGGTCCTTCCCTTATAACGATGCCTTTTGTTATCGAAGAGTTGTTTGAATCCACAGGCGAAAAGATGTCAGATTATTTTTCTTTTAAGCAGCTTGATTTGCTCTGCAAATATTTTTATCCTGATGGTACTATCCTCAATGCTTACCACGACAAAGAAAAATTTTACAGTGAAGTTGAAAACAAAACAAAAGATAAACGCGAGAGTCTGATAAAGTTTTACAATTACTGCTCCGATATATACAAGTACACTTCAGATACATTTCTTTTCAACGATAATATTTCATTAAAGTACCTCTTTAACAAAAGCAGTTTTAAAGCTCTTTTGAATATCGGAAAGATTGATTTATTCCGAACAATGAATGAAGCGGTAAGTTCATTTTTTACCGATGAAAAAATGATTCAGTTATTCAACAGATATGCTACTTACAATGGTTCTAATCCTTATCTAATCCCTGCAACATTTAATATTATCACGCATGTAGAGAATTCCATCGGGGGAGGTTATATAGAGGGCGGAATGTATAACCTTACTTCTTCATTGGAGAAACTTTCCATTAAAAAAGGAGTCAAATTTTATTTAAATTCTCCTGTGGAAAAAATAAATTTCAGTTCAGGAAAAGTAACCGGGTTAAAAGTTAATGGTGAAGAAAAAAAATTCGATATTATCATAAGTAATTCTGATGTACTGAACACTTATAAAAATCTATTACAAGATACTACTTTCAAAACAGCAAGAAAATATGAGCAGCTTGAACCATCGACATCAGCTATTGTATTTTACTGGGGAGTAAAAAAGATTACCAATGTACCTGATGTTCATAACATCTTATTTGCAAAGGATTATAAGAAGGAATTCGATTATTTATTCAATAAAAAAAATTGCAGCGATGACCTGACAATTTATATTTATATCTCATCTAAATTTTCAGTGAGTGACGCCCCTGAAGGATTTGAAAACTGGTTTGTAATGGTTAATGCGCCTTATGATAATGGTCAGGACTGGGATGAAGAAATCAAAAAAGTAAAACCTAATATTTTAAAAAAAATTGACGATATTTTTAAAATTAATCTGAAAGAAAATATTGTTTTTGAAAGAACAATGACACCTAAAGATATGATGCAGAAGACTTCTTCTACAAAGGGAAGTATTTATGGGATTTCTTCAAATGATAAGATGGCAGCTTTCTTCAGGCAGACAAATAAATCAAAAGATATAGATGGTTTATATTTTTGCGGGGGCAGCGCTCATCCGGGCGGCGGAATACCTTTAGTTATTCTTTCAGGGAAAAAAGTTGCTGATTCTATTTTACAAAATCAAAATTAATTTTTATATTTACCAATGGGAGTTTTTGTAGCGATACTTGTTATATTTTTTTGGTCAGCTCATTTTTTTTATTGCCTCATGTATGTAGAGGCGAATTTATCAAGTCCGCTATTTTACATTCATGTATTGCTACAGACTTATCTTTATACCGGACTCTTTATCACTGCTCATGATGCTATGCACGGTACTGTTTCACTAAACAAAAAAATTAATAATTTTATCGGAGCGTTAAGTACTTTTTTATTTGCCGGACTCTCATATAAAAAATTACGTGAAAATCACTACAAGCATCATAAAAATCCATGCGGCGATACTGATCCTGATTTTTTTACCAAGTCACAGAATTTCTTTCTGTGGTTTTTTATTTTTATAGCAAGATATGTTACCGTGTGGCAAATATTAATTGTTGCAGTATTATTTAATGTATTAAAATTGTTTTACCCTGAAAGTTCTATTTGGGCTTTTATGGTGGCGCCTGCAATTCTTGGTACTTTGCAATTATTTTTCTTCGGAACATATATTCCTCACCGAAAGCCACATCTTGAAACAATGAATCCGCATCATGCACGCACTCTTCCCAAAAACCATCTGCTTGCAATGCTTAGCTGCTATTTTTTTGGATATCACTTTGAGCATCATGATGCACCCCATACACCATGGTGGCAGTTATATAAAACTAAATAAAATTTTATTTTAGGTATGTAAATTAAAAGATGATAAAATACCTTTCTTTATAAATCTGCTTTACAAAGTAGTTTTCTCGTAAATCATTTTATCAGTGTGTAAGGTTGACATAAAGCAATTTTTTCTTCAAGCTGGGCTTCTAAAAATTCTATTCCTACTTCCAAATCCAGAATTACACTCATGCGGGCTTTTTGATATACTAGATTTGTAATAACATTTCCTATAATTTTTATAAGGTTGCAGGCATAGTCATTTCCTTCCTTTCTATATTATCCTGCGCAGAAAAATGTACACTGATCTTTGATGGTAAATCGAAAAGTCTGTTTCATTTTTTTCTTTGTTGGCTTCCCTGTCTTTGGTGTGAATATTTCTATCACAATATCTTTCCATTCGTGGTATCCGCTCATAACAAACAGACAAGAATTTTCACTTAATAGTGATTGTCAATAATCATCAGTTTTTCCGGAAGTAATTTCTTCAATACGGGAATTTATCATTTGACCTGTTTTCACTCTAAAACCCAATTTCATCTCTCGCAAATGATTTTCGTCTTCTTTTTTGCAAATGACCTTGACTAAATCCGTCGGTCTCATACGTGATTTCCTCTCTGATATTTCGGATATTAAAATGAGTTCACTTTTGCCTGTCTTCCCAAAGGTTAACATTAGAGTTTCCTTTTCGACTATAACTTCAAAGCTGCTGCACATATTCTAATATAAAAGTACAGTTACGGACTAAACTAAAAAGATATAACTTTAATCTTACATCCTTGCCTTTTTACTATGCAATTGAGTTACCGAACATAAATTCTCCCATGACCTAATTACTTCTGTTTAACACCTTTAACTTCGTTTTACATCCTCAAAGGATACAACCTTGGAAAGCTTATTAAAGATTTTCACACTCAAACTTTGAGCTTTCCCTGCCTGGTTATACCAAAAGACAATCCGAATTATAAAATGTAGTGATTTCTCATTTAATGAACGAATATAAAGAAGTAGGATATTATGCAGTTGATTTTAATGCTTCAAATTTTGCGGCGGAATTTATTGCTATACAATAATAGGAGACGAAAATAAATTTATTGAAGCTATGAAAATGGCACTGATAAGGTAATAAACTAAATTCGTTAGCATCATATAATTTAGAGCCTCTTTAAGTAAAATCTTTCTGAAGCTTTTTTATGACATTTTTATCAGACATTTCAGCAGTATGTCAGCAAAACTATTATTATTATCGATAATTGTAGAATAAATCGTTCTTTCTATGGCATATTCATTGATTATAAATCAATGGAATAGCTATATTTAATAAGCATGAATAAATTTCTCAAAGTTGCCCTAAAAGTCATTCTCGGACTCATTATTTTCTTAATAGTTCTGGTAGTTTCCTTATACTTCTTCATACAAACTGACACCTTTAATAATATTGCTCTGGACTTTGGAAAAGATAAGTTAAACGAATCATGGGCTGGAAAAAATTCTTCTATACAGGTTGAATCACTAAAGGGAAATATTCTCAAAGGATTAGTAATAAATAAAGGAACAATAGTAACAGAGAAGGATACACTTTTGAAATTTTCTTATGTAACGCTGAAGTATGATATATGGGGTTTACTTAATAAAGAAATCCGTCTCGATTATTTGGTGCTCAATTCGCCTACTATTAGCTTAATCAAAGTAAAAGATTCCGATAGTCTGGTTTGGAATTTTACAAAATTGTTCAGTTCCTCCACAGAACCAAATGATACATCAACTTCCGCCTTCGATTGGGGTATTTCTGTTAAAAAATTTAAGATTGAGAACGGTACATTTAAAACCTCCGGAGATTCAATTCATGCTCCTGTAAAATTTACTCGCGAGTTTGATTTCAATAATCTTCTTGCCGCAAATCTTGAATTAGAACTTACTGCAGATTACTTCACCGATTATAAAAATCTGAGTATGAAGAATTTATCTTTTAATACTAATTCAGATTTTAAATTAAAACACTTTAACTTCGATGCCGGCATAAATATAAAAGATACAATTACTGATGTCTGGAATTTCAATCTTGTAACCGATCTATCAAACATAAAATTTGATAAGCTAAAACTGCAAAGTTTTAACCCTTTTGACAGCAATTCATTTAATGACTTCTACAACAAGAACATTGAAGCTGATATAAAAATTGAAAAATTTAATTTTAAAGATTTAAAATACTTCCTTCCTACTGTAGATATGCTTGATAGCGTAGTGAATGTTTCATTAAAAGCCAAAGGTAAATACGGTGATTTATATCTAAACGATCTTACCGTTAAGCTTCCTGATTCTTACATAAATGTTAAAGGCAAAGTTCAGCATTTAGATGTACCGGACAGCATGTACTTGGACGTTAAAATGGATAACCTTGCGGTAAATCCTTCCGATGTGCTTGCAGTTTATTATAACAAATCAATTAAAGATTATGAACAGGTCGGCAAAGTTTATGGCAACATCGAATACAGGGGAATATTTACCAATTTTTATTCTAAGTTTGATATCAATACCTCCAATGCAGGCGGTGCTTATGGAAACGCTAATCTTGATCTAGATAAAGAAAATTATTCCGGGAAAATCCAGACATCTAATTTTAATCTTGGAAAAATTTTAAAAGATAACTCGCTTACTAGCAGACTTAATATGACTGCTAATTTTGATGGTACAGGATTTAGTCTTAACAGAATGCATGCAAATGTAAATTACAATATTTCCCGCTCAACTTTTGCAGGATATGATATAAGTTCATCTTTAGGAAAAATAAATACTTCAGGGAATAATATTAAACTTAACGTACGTCATGTTTCCTCCATGGGAAATGTCTCCGCCACCGGAAGAGTAAATATTGCAAATATGAAAAATCCTGTTTATGTTTTAAAAGGAAATGTAAGCAGATTTAATTTAGCCGCCCTTACAAAAAAATCTGAAGATAAAAGTAATCTTAATCTTTCCTTCGATATTGACGGACGTGGCGCAAGTCTTGAAAACATTAACGGAGACTTCAACTTTAATATTCAGAATTCCTTCTTTGCCAATTATGAAATCCCTCAGACTCCCCTTACTGTTAATATAAAAAACGGCGGAGGCAATGCTCTTATAAAAGCAAAAACGGATTTTCTGCAGTTCGATGCCAACGGAACGATGAACATTGCTTCAATTACAAAAGTAATAATGCATAATATAGCTGTTGTTTCAGACGGCATTGGGAAAAAACTTGCAATGGATTCACTAATGCAAAACAGCCCGGCTGCTTTAACTACCGCAGTTTTTACAGCTAAAGATGACTTTGACTTAACTTATGATCTGAAAATTCTTGATTCGGCAAAAGCCAATAAAATCTTTTATCCTTTCGGAATGCAGTTTGACGGTATGGTAAACGGCAAAATGACTAATACAAGCGGTCAGTTTGTTTCTTTTACAAAAGTTAATGTAAAAAACTTTGTGTATCAGGATACGACAATTATTTTAAAAAATTTTAACAGTTATACCGATTTCAAAAATAATTATAACTTAGCTAGTTCTGAAAACGGCTTGAACTCTGTTGATTTAAATTTTAATGCAGACGGCGACTATATTAATTTTGGAGGTAATGTAGTTGATTCATTAATTATGAAATTCAATCTTGCCAATTCAGAGGGAAAAATAAATCTTTTTGCTAAGCAGGATTCAATGAGAAAAGTTTACATGAACGGAAATATTGATCTTGCCGGCTCTGATATTAAAACGACTATCGATTCAATAAAAGTAGATTATGGAAATTATCATGCGATAAACCGTAACAGCTGGATCATTAATTATACTCCGAATGAAAAAGTCAGCTTTGAAAAGTTTGCTATTCAAAGCAGAGGCGCAGTTGTGAATATTACAGGTGATTATGTAATGGAAGGCAGCAGTGATTTAAAAATTGAATCTCAGAATCTGATGCTCTCGGAAGTTTTTGCAATCATTGAAGCCTCTGATACAACAAATATTGTAAGAAAATCAGATAGTCCGCTTGGAGGCTCAATTAAAGAGCTTGTAATTAATTTCAAAGGGGATAAAAATAATCCTATTGTAGACGGAAGAATCATTGCTGATTCCCTCATCTACGGTGATACTCTCTTCGGAAGCATGCGAACAGATTTCAAGTATGAAAATCAAATTGCAGATTTAAATGCTGTTTTAAAAAATGCAACTGATAGTAAAGGTACTTTAACTCTTAAGGCAAATATGCCTTATGCAAATCCTTTAGGTGGAGATACTTCCTCAGCAAGTTTTTCATCTACTCCTGTTAATGTATTATTTGATTCTAAGGATTTTCAGCTGAAATATTTTCTTAAAATGATACCGGGAATCGCCGATGCCCGCGGAATGCTTAACGGAAAAATTAATGCTGACGGAACAGTTTCGTCCCCTAATCTAACAGGTTCAATAAAGATTACTGATGGTAGTATGTTTGTGAGTACAACAGGCATGAATTATCTTTACGCTCTTGATGCAAGTACTGCTAACTCAAAATTAGTAATTGACAATCTAAGGGTATCAAATATTGATGAAGATACCCGTCATATTGATTTAAATGGTAACATAGATTTTACAGGAATGAAAATTAACGATATAGATATGAAAATGACAGGAGATATGGTCATCATTGATAAAGATGTAGATAGAAATGATTTAGGTGTTTATGGCTACTTATGGGGCGGTTCAGGAACGCCGCCCATCACAATAAAAGGCTCTCTGGATAAACTAAAAATTGCAGGACAATTTTTAGTAAAAGAAGCAACAATTTCATCCGTCCCTATGAACGGTTCAGGATACGATACTGAATCAGATGATTTTACATACGTGAATGCAGCTGTTGATACTACTTTAAATAAGGATTCTTTAATTGCAATAACACAGAAAGATTTTAAAAAGGTAAATCCTTTTGAAAAATATAAGTATGTAACAATTGACAGTGTTTCCACTTCCAGCGTAATTGATTTTGATCTGAATATAAAAACTCAAAAAACTATCTATATTTCAATAGACTTTAACAATTTAACACGTGACAGATTATTCGGTGAAGTACAGGCTGATCTAACAATGAAGACTCAAGGTAAGAATATTGTTGCAAACGGAAGACTGGATGTGGTAGGAAACTCATATTATAAACTTTACAGGAACTTTAAAATCAGTAACAGCAGTGTTACATTCGACGGCCCCATTGATGATCCTTCAATAAATGTACAGGCAGTTTACACAGGAACTAAGACATCAGACCAGCCGGGAGTTTCATCCAGCACTGAAGTTCAGGTAATGGCAACAATTTCAGGAAAAGTCAGCAACCCGACTGTACAACTAAAACTTCTTGAAGGCGGAAATGAAGTTTCAGGCAGCGATGCACAAGGTGACGCTATAACCTACCTTCTATTTGGAAAATTTAAAAATGAACTTACTGCTTCTGAGAGACAAGCAGTAGCTTCCAGCGTTGGGACAACTGTAGGTTCAAATTATATTTCATCCATATTATCACAATCAGTCAGAGATGTGCTCCCATTCCTGGTGGATGCAGAGTTTAATTATACTGAAGGTAAAGTAGAGGATACAGATGTTCAGTTAACATCGGAGTTTGGTGATGCAACTGTAAAAGTCGGAGGCAGATTATTTAAAGAGGTAAAGAACTTCGATTTTGTCGTCGATTACCCATTAAATAAAATGTTCAATCTTGATTTGCCGGAGACATTGCTGATGCAGTTCTTCCGTCAGGAAGTTAACAATACTGTCCTTGGCACAGATTTAACTACTACGAATACGGGAATAAAGGTTATCTACAAGATTAAATTCTAATACAAGTTTATAAATTATTGAATATAAAAAAACGCGATGCATTTACACATCGCGTTTTTTATTATGACTAATTTTATTTTTCAGATCTTTAAGAAAGTAAATACTCACTCATAACTCATAAATTAGAATGCCTGGCCTATACCAAAATGAAATGCAAACTTAGATAGTTCTCTGTTTGAAGGATCATACAATTTATATCCCACGTCAAATCTTATCGGGCCAATAAATAAGTTATACCTAATACCCACTCCTACTGACATTGCAATTTGTGAGATATCAAAATTCTTAGGATTCTCCCAGATGTTTCCGTAATCAAAAAATACAACTGCTCCTATATTTTTTGTGAATCCTTGTGATGTCGGAAATAAATTTTTTCTAAGCTCGATGCTCCCTTCAAGTAAAAAATTTCCGCCGTTAGTTGTAGTATCTACCATTCCATTTTCCTGCGCATTCCATCCTCTTAAGCTACTGCCTCCGCCGCTAAAAAATCTGTATATGGGCAGAACCCGCACTACCTGTTCGCCTTCACCGTATTCAAAAATGCTTCCGACTTTTAAATTTGTAGCAATGGTCGTCCCACTTCTTTTTCCGCCAAGCTGCAGATAAAATCTATTCCCTGTATAAAACTTTGCATATTGTGAATAATTCAAATTCCAGTTAAAGCCATTAATTAAAAGTTTAGGTATAAGTCCTGCACTTCCCGCTGTGATCGAATGATAAAATCCTGCTGTAGGATTAAATGCATCGTTTGTATTATCATGGATGGCCGTAACACTCAGAACTGAGTTGAAAAGGTCAAGCGTGGAATCAGTATCATAATATTTAAACCTTACTATTTCTTCATTTAAGTCGAGAGATGCTGAATTATAAAAAGTATGCTCTGATATAAAATAACTTATTGTTGTAAGGTTACCCGCATAATAATTTCTAAATTGTTCGAGATTGTAAAGACCTAAAGTAACTTTATTTGTTAAAGAAGATCTCTTATTAAATAAATACGGTTGCGTTACTGAAGTGGAAAATTCAAACCTGTTAATTTCTAATGTATTTACTAATGCGCTGGCAGTTAAATTTAAAACTCTGCCTCTCCAGAAATATTTATTTATATATTGTGCTCCACCTCCGAAGAAAAATCTGTTATCAACTGTCTGCCCTGTTATGAAAGGAGTTATCTCGTGCTTATTTGTCAGATTTACTTCAATTAGAAAATCAACTTTATTTCCTTCTACACTTTCTGCTTCTGCACGGGCGCTTTGAACAATTGCATATTTGCTTATATTTCTTTCTGTTAATAATCTGACTTCTTTGCTATACCTGTCGCCCTCATCATATTCTATCATTTTATAGAATAACTCATCATCTACTCCATATTTGTTATCATTAATTTGAATTTTAGTCTTACCGAAATATAAAACCGTATCTGCATTTTCTAAATAAATACTCACAGTGCAGCTTGTATCAAATTTTGTTACAATAGTCCCCTGTTCCTGCCTTATACTTGCATTCATATATCCCATATTCTGCAGCATATCAATAATACGGTTTGTCTGCTGAATGATTAAAACTTTATTATAAAATCTTTTTGATCTGATAGACTTAATGCTGTCCATTGAGGAACGCGCTTCGGGAGAAATTTTATCCAACCCATAGTAAATAAGAGTATCCATTCGGTACCTCTTATTTTCTTTAATAATAAATTGTACAAGAACCTCTTTATCTTCTAAATTATATTTTACCAGGGTATCTACTTTGGTATCAAAGAAACCATTATCGAAATAAAATTTTTCAATTTTAAATATATCTTCTCCAAGAACTTTTTGGCTAAAGGCATCGACTTTATTTATGCCGATTACATCATTCAGCGTACCTTTATCGAAAGTAGTCGTATCTTTATGGATAAACTCAACTTCATCTACTTCAAAAATTTGGCCGGTCTGGCAAAATAAGGAGGCGGGAATGAAAAAAAGAAATAGAAAGAAATGTTTTTTTATTAGTGATAGAGTCATAGTTGTACTATATGTCAGAATACACAAAGATTATGCCGTCAAATTGCATTTAAAAGCTCATTTCCAGTAGTTTTCATTCTTACATCCTGACATTTTTGGCAAAGTGCAGCCAGATATGTAACTAATTAAAGTTTAGTTCTTTTAATTTAGCGATCACCCAGCCCATATCTCCTGTAGCTTCTTTCAAAAGTTTATCTATCTTAAAAGTATCTTTCTCTTTACCTTCTTTTAATTTCACTAATTCTTTTACAGATGCAAGATAATTTTCATAATATTTGATCCAGTCTTCACGAAGATTTCCTTTTGCTATATAATGTTTAAAATTATCTATAGAATAGTAAAGCTGTTCTATTTCGTTCACCTCATAATAATTTTCAACAGTGAGCTTATAAGTCTGATGCTTGAACATAAAATTATCTGCCTTTACCTTTATAATCTGCTCTAATGATTTATTAAAATCCTTCATTTCAAAATAAAGATGCGCCTTACTGTAATGCATCATATTTTCCTGATAAACGGGATCAATCTCTCCGATATATTTATCTATAAAACTTTCTGCCCAATCAAGTTCTTTTTTATGTAATGCATTTGTTAAGATATAACTGAACAGCAAATGATTTAGATATCCGTTCTCTCCTGCTTTGTAAATTTTCTTTTCAAGCATGCTTTTATAGATATCTAAAAGAATCACTTTACCGGCCTTAGTATTAGAAGCTATATTGTTCAGCTGAATATACAAAGCATACCTTTCGCCTTCGGCAAATAATATATAATTGTTTTCAACAAGATTGTAAAACTTATAAAAGGAATCAAAGTCATTATAATCCATCAGTGCTTTTGACATATAATAATACATTGAAACAATATTATAGTCCTTTTCTGAGACCTCTTTAATACGCTCCAGAAAAGTTTGAGTATCCAAAAGACTTAAAAACTCTCTTAAAATGCTTTTATCATAATATACATTTGTATTTACTTCTGTAGCATGCAGGTTATGCATTATTTTAAATAATTTTATCAGAGTAAAATAAATAAAATTATTTCCATAAAGATTATTTACCGGTACTCCCGGGGCATATCCGGAAAATAAAAGACTATCTTCATACTGCTCATCAAGCACTGCGCGGTTCCAGTAATAGTATTCATTTTCTATTAAATTTTCTTTCTCTGTTTCCTTTTTCAGATCATCATAATAATTCTTGAAAGTTTTAGATAATCCTTTCAGCATGAGCTCCCTTGAAACCTTGATCTTGAATTCAACACTGTCTCTATTAAACGCTTCAGTGCCGATAAATTTTAAAAGCAATTTATACAGTTCAGACATCTGATTACGCAATACTCCGTCATTAAAATTTTTTCCTTTATAGATCTTCTGATAAATGCTTTCCTTAGTAAGCGAGGAATCAGTAAAGCCGGGATAATATTTCTTAAGTTCTTTTAAAAGAGTTATTACGGTCGGCTTTTTATTATAATAAGGGGAAGAAACAAAGTCTTCAAAGCTTTTAAGCTCATCTTTTGTGAGAGTTCCGAGAATTTTTATGAGATTGGAGTTAAGCATGACTAATTACAAAATTAGTTTCAAAAAAGCCTATTTCAAACTAATTTTAAAGCTTTTTCTTAATTTACATTAAATTTGACCTATTACAAACTGAAAAATCTTTCTTTGAATTGAAAGCTGAAAAAGTTTAGTTTGAACACGAAAAATAAATATGTCACAAAGATCAAACCTCATATTAAATTCCACTTTCATGATGCCAATACTAATAATAAATGATCAAAATATAAATTCACAGGTAATGATAGACATATCAAAACCTGAGGGTGATACCTTTGTTTTTAGTTTGAACAATACTACAACTAACACTTATAAAGTTTTTCTTGAAAGTAGTTTGTATGATAAAGACGGTAAAACAATGTTCAAAGATATAAGTCCTGAGTTTAAACTTGTCCCCGGGCTTACAATTATTACTGAAAAAGAAACAGGTAGTATTGTTTCAAAATTTTACGATAAAAATTGTTTGATTTCAATTTTTAAAACCAACTCCGGAATTATGAATAACTGCAGCTTAACTTTGAGTGTCAGGCAAAAATATGGTCCACGGCTTGGCTTTAAAAATATACAATTATAAAGTTTAACTCATACTCTTATTTCAAAACATTAAAATATATGAAGCTAAAATTAAAACTTTTGTTTTTATTCTCCCTGTTTTTATTTACTGCAGCGGAGCTTCATTCACAGGTGATTGTTCAGCTGAAAGTTCCTCCTCCCGGGAAACTGAATGTTGAAAATCTTTGGTCTGTAACGCTGAAAAATACATCACAAAATACAGTAAAAGTGTTTATGATGGGGACATTGGTTGAAAGCACCGATGGATTAATTTTTCGCGGAATTACCAGAGAATTTGATTTACCGCCCGGCTCTTCAAATTTATCGGTAAATGATGTCAGTCCTATCAGCACAACATTTCCTAAGCCGAGCTACAAAGATATTCTAATGCAGACTGGTGAAGTTCCTTCCGGCAGTTACAATATATGTCTGACAGTTCAAACTAAAGAAGGCTCTACTTTAGGAACTCAATGTATTAATCATACGGTAAACAATGTTTCAGCTGTCAACCTGATCTCTCCCGATAACAATGCAAGTATTTCCGATAAGAATCCGAATTTTTCATGGGCACCGCTTCCCGGTCAGGGAAATCAATACAAATTTATTTTAGCAGAAAAAAATGGAACTCCGCAGCAATCATTGCAGACACCTGAATTTGAAAAAGTTCAGACTCCTACATTTCTAGTTTATCCTGTTTCTGCCCCAACTCTTGAGAAAGGAAAAACTTATTACTGGCAGGTCGGTTTGCTGGATTATAAAGGCGATATGGTTTCTTCCTCAAAAAGTGAAATAAGAAGCTTTACAGTTCCCGCTGACGTTACTGCACCTGTTGCAGATGGTTTTATACAATTGATGACTCCTTCCGATGACGGGAACTTAGATGTAAGCCAGCTGCCCGGAATGAATAATACAACTTATGCAGGATATAAATTCACATGGAAGAAAGCGAATACAAACAAATCAATTACTAAGTATATCTTAAAAATTTACAAAGTAAATACTGCCGGTAGAGAAGCTCTGGATGGTGCAACACCTGACTATAAACAGGATATAACAAATTTCAATTATAATGCTGATATACAGTCAACAAATTTTACTGTTGAAATGGGAATTCTGGATAAGGGTTCATCATATTTCTGGAAAGTTGAAGCTTTCTCTCAGGCATACATAAATCAGAATAATGGTATTGTCGGAAAGAGTGACTATTACCAGTTCAAAGTTACCGGCGGAGAAGATTTAGCAGGCGATGTGAAAAAATTCAAGATCGGAAAATATGATGTAAGTGTCTCTACAATCTCAAACAAAAGCCCGTCAAATTTTGCAGGAGACGGAATTGTAAAGCTTTGGGATAACGGACCTCAGATATATGTAAAATTTCAAAATCTTGAAATTGAAAAAAGCGGCGTTAACTGGAAAGTTAAGACTGGTCAAATTCAGGATGCTATTCCTAACGGTGGCACAAGCTTTAAAATTGAACACAGCGAAACTCAGTCTTTATTCTTCGGAGCTACTATTTCGCTTCGTACAGACGGAGCAACAATTTACGGTTATATCCGCTCACAGTTTCCGCTTACCACTAAAGGTAATAATATGCAGACAAATGGAAAAGTTATGATGCAGTCTTCTGAAGCATGGTGTAAAATAGATCCTGTTGAAAAACTATCTGTTGATAATCTTCTTGCTAAGAATGACGGAAGCTTTCAGCTTATTGAGCCTTCAGGCTTTAATTTGGAACTGCTCAGTTTAAAAACACTCTTCACAGTAAAAAATAATAAACTTACACTCAAGCTCGGCGGAAACGTTGGACTTCCTGACTATATAAAATACGGTAATGGAGAACGTGTAAAAATCGGTTTCGAAAATCAAAGCTCATTAAAATTCGCAGCAGATTTAGGTGCTGCTTCATTTACAGTTCCATTAAACAAAAATAAAGACTTAAGCTTATATGTGACCAATGTTGTAATAGACTTAGTCCCGAAGGATACATGGAAAGGCGGCATAAGAATAAATAAAGGTAAAGTTATTTTCCCGGTGAATTCCGGATTCAACGATATTCAACTCGCAGGTGATAATATTTTAGGAGATATGTATATCAACTCAAAAGGTCTAACTGCAAAAACAGATATAACCGGTATGAGTTATAAAAGTAAATTCTACGGCTTCGACTGCGATGTAAATAAATTTTTCCTGGAAATAAAAGATAACTCACTGAAGAAGTGTAATTTCAAAGGCGGAATTTTTATTCCTATGGTCGGGCTAAATTTAAATTATGTAATTCCAATTACTGATTATTCCATCGGACCCGGAACACTTGATTTAGCAAATACAAATCTTGGAGATATATATTTATTCGGTAATAGTCCTTCAGAATATGACAGATTAAAAATTAGTTTGAAATCGGCAGTAATAAAACAGGGACGGGTTGTGTTCCAATCTAATCTTACATTAGATAATACTCAGAACAAAAATTTATCTACCGGGACGATGAATGCATATAACTTTTATGTAACATCAACTGCTCAGATAGGATTTGAGGAATCCGAAAATCTATCAGGCCACTGGCTTGAGCTTGATAACTATAACGGCTCGGTATACAACGGCTACGATGTAACACTCAACAAAATCAGATTCAATAATTTCGGAAGCGGAAATTATAACTTCGAAGTTAAAGGCAAAATTATTTTAGCAGAAGATTTATCAGGACCCGGCGGAAGTGATTTCGGTGTAGGATATAAATTTTACCGCAACCCTAATAAAGGCGGCAGCGGTTCAGAAATTTCCTATGCAAATGAAATCACTCCGGACGGAATAAGCGTAACATATCAGAACTCGGAATCATCTTACAGCGCATCTATAGAATACAAAAAAGACGCAACATACGGAACAGCTTTCATGGCAACATTTGATATGATGATGCACAATCCCACTGAATACTCAGTTGGTGGAAAAATTATTTTAGGTGTTGCGCCGCAAGGGTTTAAGTATTGGTTTGTTGAAGCAAACGCAGAATTCCCAAGCACTCCTGTAGCTATTGGAATCGGAGATTTAGGAATATACGGATTCAAGGGAAGGATTTACTCTAAGATGAAACATACAGGTGTAGGTATTGGAAATAATACCTATGTACCTGATGGCGGAACAACTTTCGGAATTTATGCAGAAGTTCCGTTTATGTCCACAAGTGATGACGGATATAAAATATGGGGAAAGACTTCACTTGAAGTAACGATTGGAAACGGTTTTGAAAGTACATTAACTGGAGATGTTTACCTGCTAGCAGGAAGAGGCAATACGAATGCAAAAATATACGGCGGAGCAGTTATAAAAGTTGTAATAAATCCGAATCAGAAATTTTTCAGTGCTGATGTTAATGTAAATGCAAACATCGATAACGTTGTTTGCGGAAACGGAAATCTTGCTCTGTACTTCGGCTCAGATACCTGGTACTTAAATGTAGGTACGCCTCAAACTCCGGTAACAATGAATATGTATTGCGGTACAACTGTAGCTACAGCTTATGTGAATTTAAATTCATCAAATATCGCATTCGGAGTTGGTTACTCTGTAGATTCAGGTCCGCAGCATTGGGCAATATTTTATGGAAGAGCATGGGGAAGCGTTGCAATAAACGGCGCTCTTGCATACTCTCCGTTCCAATTCACAGGCGGAGCAGTGATTACAGGTTCAGCAGAGCTTGGATTTCATTATGATGTCTACTTTGATGAAGGAGATTTGACAGTTCTTTCAGGTTCAATTACTGCAACTCTTGAAGCACAGTTGCCAAACCCAGTATGTTTCGCGGGTTCTATCAGCGCAAAAGGATGCTTTTGGAGATTTTGTAAAACCGTAACATTAAAAATGAGATATAAAAACGGAAGCTTTGCATTTGAAGATCATTGCTAAATAAAATTTTAAGAAAACAAATGAACAAATATATTAAAATAATTTTTCTTGTCTTAATTTTTTCGCAGGTATCGCAGGCGCAGAATTCGTTTGTGAAGGCAGGATACACTCCCAAAGAAAATGCTATCACTATAAAATGGTTTCAGGAAAAAAACCGTTTTGATGAAGGTGTTAATATCTACAGAAAAGATAATGCAGATAATAACTGGGTAAAACTTAACGATAAGCCCTTAAAAAAACCTGCTAAGCTAACTGAAAGTGAGATGAAGGCAGGCGATAAAAATAATGCAATCTATAACTACATTATTTACAGCACTCCTAAAGATGCGATGGAATATGAGAACTGGGAGTTTACTCTCATTCTTCAGACATTATTAAATAATGACTTTGCAAAATATGCAGGGATGGGATACTCGGACTCAAAAATTGAAACTGGTAAGAGATACACTTACAAATTAAGTTATCTCCGATCAGGTTCGGAAGTTGAGTTAGGAACAACAGATGAAGCCGGAATGAATGATCCCGCTTCATTAGTAAATAACACTTTAACTCTTGCTCAGAATAATGAGAAAATATTCTGCAACTGGGCAGCCGAAGAGGACAAATTTATTTCTTATAACATATACAAAGACGGGAAAAAATTAACTGAAAAACCCGTGTATGTTTTTGATACAGAAAAGAAACAGGCATATTTGTTTGCAGATTCGTTAAGCTCAGGTGGAACATTCAGTTATACTTATACGGGACTCGATGCCTTTGGAAATGAAAGCGCACCATCTGCAAGTGTTTCAATTACTGTGGAATCAGTCGCTCTTCCACCTAGAGCTATGAACGTTAGATATGATGGAAATAATCAGCTCACTCTATATTGGCATGTTCAGTCACAGAACAATCTGAAAGGATTTAACATTTACAGAAGTGATGATGCAAAAGGAGAATTTACAAAAATAAATTCTTCTCTTATCTCACCCGCTGATACAATGTATACGGATATTACTGCCGAACAAAACAAAAAATATTTTTATTATATCTCCTCTGAAAATAACGGCGGAATGACAAATAATTCTTCAGTGATTGCCGCTATCAATAATGATTATTCGAAGCCTGCCGTACCGGAAAATCTTACAGCTGTAAGTGATTCAGTTAACGTATCTCTTACCTGGAATAAAAGCCCTTCATCAAACGTTATCGGCTACAAGCTTTACAGAAATACAAAAGGAAATGAAAGTGAGTTCCTGCTTTTAACTCCCCTGCCATTAAAAGAAACTTCCTACACAGATACTCTTTCAAAAGGCGCTTTGAATGATTTCTATTATAAAGTTGTAGCTGTAAATCAAAAATATATGAACAGCGATTATTCTCAGTCCGTTGCAGTTAAATTGAAGGATGTAATTCCGCCGTCAATTCCGATCATTACCGAAATCACATCTGAAAATAATACCGTTATCTTAACATGGGTAAAACAGTTTGAAACGGATCTTGCAGGGTATAAAATATACCGTTCTGAAGATAGTGTGTCAGGATATTCGGAAATTGGTACTGTCACCAAAGAACAAACTTCATTTACAGACAATAACGCGTCAGCAGGTAAAACTTACTACTATAAAATATCTTCTGCAGATATTACGGGAAATATTTCGCAGGCATCACAATTATCCGTTATATCTTTAACAACAGATAATAATATCGAGGCTCCGCAGATAAAAATAACACTCACTCATAATAAAGCAGATAACTCAATAGATATATCATGGGATGCTGTAAAGAGTTCTTCCTCTCCTGTTACAGGATATTTTGTAATGAGAAAAGAAAACGATGAAGAATATTCTTATCAGCTAAGCGATATACTTACGGGTGTAAATTTTACAGATAAGGAAATCCAATCCCCTGTTAAATATTCTTATTCAATTAAAATACTTTACGAGAACGGTGATGTGCAGACAACGCCGGAACAATCAATTGAATTTAATTGAAACAAAACTAAATTTTAAAATGAAAGTCTCTAAATTAATTTTACTATTTCTTCTGATTTGCTCCGTCTCCCGGGCGCAGATTTCAATTACCATTACACAGCCGCCGCCAACCCGCTTCTTCATTGAAGACCTGTGGAAAATAAAAATTATTAACAACACTAATGCGAATAAATCCATTTATCTGAAGGGTGTAATAACGGAAGCTGTAAAGGGCAACGTAATTACTGCAACTACAAAGACTTTCGTTATTGCTCCGGGGATTAACTCTATGACGGCAGCGCAATTAGGAAGCATAGATGTTGTTTATCAGGATAGTAAGATACGGGATGTTATAAAAAATACGGGGAGTCTTCCCTCAGGGAATTATCAGATATGCGTTAGTGCATATGAGGATTTAACAAACATTTTTTTAACCTCCGATTGTCTGGCAAAAAAATTAGAAAATATTACTCCGCCGACTTTAATCTACCCTGCTCATCAGTCAAACGTTGAGAACAAAATCCCCATTTTTTCATGGGTGCCGTCAACTACAAATAATTTCAGAAATTTCTCTTACGCTCTAAGAATAGTTGAAATTATTCCCGGTCAATCTGCATATGATGCTTTTGTTTCAAATCCGTTATTCTACGATAAGAGCAATATTCCTGTGAATGTTTATCAGTATCCTATCTCTGCAAGAGAGTTCAACAATAAAACTTCCTATGCATGGAAAGTAGATGTAATCGATAACAACATTATAATTTCTTCAAGTGAAATTTATAAATTTACTTATTACGAAAAGACTGATACATCAATGGGAAGAATTACTTCTAAATTCAGAGGAAATACTATTGATTTCAAAAAATCTGATCTGTTTACCGATAAAATTTATTCTCAATATATGGGTGCAGCTTCTAATCCTTCTAAAAAAACCTCACTGTTTTCAGGGAATATGAAAATTGCTTCCCAATTTTCAAATAAAAGCGGTTTGAACCAGCGAATGCCTCCGGGATATGGAAGACTGGAATTAAATCCCAAGCTGACCTTAGGAAACTTTCCATTTACAATGAATGCATTGCTTTCGAGTCTGCCTGTAACCAATACCCAGAATATAAATAATGTCAGTTTTAATTTTGAGCAGGAAGAATTTTTAGAGAACGTAAAAGCAGAAGAGAACAAATCAGGATTAGAAAAATTTATTTCAAATTTCAGAAGAATTGGCATAGGTACGACTTACCCTGAATATTCGGATCTGACTGTATCCGGTGTACCTGTTACCGGAGCTAACTTGGAATTCGAACCCGGAGTAATCTTGCTAGGCATTACAGGTATCAATACACAAAAATCTGTGATTGATGATCAGAATAATTTGACTGCTCTCGACAGGAATTTTCTTGCGGGCAAACTCGGTGTCGGAACTTTTGAAGGCTCTCATTTTCTTTTCTCTTATTTGAACGGCTGGGAAAATGAAAACACTTCAGGGCAAAATCCTTACGCATTAACGCCTGCAAAAAATTATGTACTTGGTGTTAACGGTAAACTTTCATTTTTAGAAAATGCTCTTAACCTGGAAGCTGAAGCGAACGGTTCATTATTTACACGTGATAGATCAGCGCCTGAAGTTGAATCCTCTGAAATTCCAAGTATTGTTAAAAACCTTTTCAATATAAACATCAGCAGTTCTTTTGACTATTCATTCGGAGTAAAGGCAAGTTATGATATAATGCAGTACGGCACTAAAATTTCAGGAGCAGTGAAATATATCGGTCCAGGCTATAAAACTTTCGGCAATCCTGATCTGATAAGTGACAGAATTTTAATTGATGGAAAAATTGAGCAATCATTATGGAATAACAAAATTTCACTCAGCGCATTTATAAGAAATTCAAAAGATAATCTGATTGACTGGAAATCTTCAACTACTGAACTAACTTCATTCGGATTCAGCGCTTCGGTTCGTCCTGAAAAGCTGCCTTATCTTAGCATTAGCTATTCACCCTTTAAACAAAAGAATGATGTTGCAAACGATACTTTAAAAATAGATAACGACATTTCAACTTTTAGCGTGAATACGGGATATAATTTTAAGGCAGGAGATGTTTATTATTTTACAGGAATAAATTTTAACATTTTATATAAATGAGAGTGTAAGCTTTCAATCACCGCTGTCTCTTTCAGCAACTTTCGGTTATACGGGAAGCGAGTATTTAGGATTGACTGATAAGATTTACAGCTATGACTTCAGTACATCTTATACTTTTTTCGATATTTTTTCAAACACTTTGGGAGCTTCTTACAACAAAGGGGAGACGGATGACAGAACATCAGTTTATCTGCAGTCAGTATTTCCGGTTTATGATTTGTTTAGATTAGATCTGAGGGCAGAGCAGTCATTTATTACTTTAGTTACCGATAAAAGAAACGAATTCATCTTCCGGGCAAATCTGAACAAAAGCTTCTGATATCCATCCTATAATATCTCTCATTAGAATATCTCTCAGTGTGAAAACATTGGGAGATATTTCTTTTATTTCTAAAATCCATTAGCGTTGTAATAAAAAGTAGGAGGAGGGGGAGATTTAACAACAAAGCTTCTCAAAACATATCCCTGGCTCTGAGCAGCTTTACTCCTATCCCATCCCCCCGCAATTAATATTAAAGAACGATTGATACTTGTGTTTTCAAGATAGAATTAATGAGGATTTAATGCATAAAGAAAAATTCTAATTATACTTGACTCTCGTGTAGAATTAAAATAAATTTTAGACTTTAATCGTTGATAATATCCCATTTATCATCTATCAACAATACTTAGTATGCTGCCTTCAAATACAGTAGAAATCCTCAAAAACCTGAATAAAAGTGATTTTAAGAAATTAGGTGATTTCTTAAAGTCCCCTTATTTCAATTCAAAAGAGACTATATATCTTCTCTACAAGGAAATCGAAAAACAATCTCCGGAATTCGAAAAAGAAAAGTTTGACTACAAAAGAATTTATAAAAAAATTTATGGTGGTGAGTATAAAGAACAAACGATAAAAAATTTATACTCTGAGTTTGGAGGACTTTTAAGGAGATTTATTGCGCATGAACGACTTGAGCAAAACGAAAATGATTATTCCTTTGCCTTAATAAACGGGCTAAGTGATAAGAAATGTTATGAACAGTCCATAAAATTTATTGAACAGAAAAAAAATAAGGATGAGGAAGCCATGATTCCTCATGGATATTATTTTTTAAATAACTTTGCTGCAGATTCCAAATGGATTAAAAATATACTGGCAATGGATAAAATTAGTATTGACGATTATCATCAGAGAGTTAACTCAATGCTTGATAATCTCATTTCTTTATTCACCGTAACTCTCTTCTTTTATGCGAGAGAGGATTTTCTTGTATTGAAAGCTCATAATGTTAAAAAAAATTTTGATGTTTATAAAACTTCTTTTTTAGAATCATTCAACGCTGAAAAATTTTTTAAGGAGCATGAAAATACTTACGGGATATCAATTTTGAAAATCCGTTACTTAGCATATAAATACGCAGTTTCTGAAATAAGCGAAAAAGAATACAAAGAATTCGAAAAATTAATAACAGATAATATTGATAATTTTCCTTCGGAATTCATAATTGAATGCTGGGGAAACCTTGTTGTAACATTAATTTTAAAACTAATTCCTAAAGATAAAAAGTTTTATAATGATGCTTTTAAAATCAGCAAATATTTTGACAAGCTTAATCTTTATAACGAATCAAGTGAAAGAATTGCAATTTCACTTTACAGAGATGTTTTTGGAGTAGCCCTCATGGTAAAAGAATTCGACTGGGCAGAGAGATTTATAGAACGGTATTCGGGTTTTCTTGAAGAAGGGTCAAAGGAAAACGAAAAAAATTACAGTTTAGGAAGATTGTTGTTTCAGCAAAAGAAGTACGAAGAGTCGATTGAATATCTCAGTAAAGTAAAATTCCATCAGGTATATGAAAAGATCAATGTAAGATTTTATTATCTGATGAACTACATCGAATTGAAATCATATCAGTCTGCAATATCAATGCTGAATTCTATACGACAGTTTTATCTTGAAAGCAAAGAAATTCCTGAGATGTTTGCAGTGCTGATTGAGAACTCATTAAGATTTTTCAGAGAAATAATCAGAGTAGAAGAGAATAATAAAAAGCTTGATTACTCGATTTTAAAGGAAGCGCAAAACGCCGGAAGATATTATCAAAAGCAATATATACTTGCGAAAATGGAAAAGCTTGTATAAGAGTTTTTGTATTTTGAATTTGAATTAATATACTGGTTAGCTATTTTCAAATTTCTAAAGACACCCCGCCAAATCTGAATGAAAAATTTCGATGCCATTATAATCGGCTCCGGACAAGGAGGCGTTCCCCTCGCAAAAAAATTAGCTAAGCACGGCTGGAAAACAGCAATCATTGAAAAAGATCTGATAGGCGGAACATGCATAAATGCAGGATGCACTCCTACTAAAACGATGGTCGCCTCAGCTAAGTCCGCATACAACTCCTCCAAAGCAAAACAGCTGGGAATTAATATAAAAGAATTTTCAGTCGACATTAAAACAATAAAAAAACGAAAAGATAAAATTGTAAAACTATTCAGAGAGAGCACTGTTCGAGGATTAGAGAATACAAAAAATCTTACAATCATTCACGGCACTGCTTCATTCTTAGATAAAAATAGGATTTCAGTAAAAACAAAAAAAGGTTTTGAAGAAATTTCCGGGAAGAAAATCTTCCTTAACGGAGGAGCAAGACCTACAGTTCACCCTGTAGAAGGACTTGATAAAATAAAATATCTTACATCAACATCTATCATGGAGCTGACTGAAGTTCCTGAACATTTATTGATAATCGGCGGAGGTTATATTGGTCTGGAGTTCGGGCAGATGTTCAGACGGTTCGGAAGTAACGTTACAATCCTTGAATTTGGGAGTCATTTCCTTCCAAGAGAAGATGAAGATGTATGTGAAGAAATTTATAAATCCCTGGCTGAAGAAAAAATTAAAATTTTTTCTGATGCACATGTATTGAAAGTAACGAGGACTGAGAAAGGAATTAATGTAACTGCAAGTATATCAGGTAAAACAAAAAATATATCCTGCTCGCATATTTTAATTGCAACAGGAAGAACTCCTAATACTGATATTTTAAATCTTAATGCTGCAGGAGTAAAAACCGATGAGCG
Source organism: Ignavibacteria bacterium (assembly GCA_044226845.1). Classification (GTDB taxonomy): domain Bacteria; phylum Bacteroidota; class Ignavibacteria; order Tepidaquicellales; family Tepidaquicellaceae; genus JAFDZO01. The sequence continues at coordinate 177,643 of JBGAGG010000007.1, read as the reverse complement.
CGGACATGTAATTGTAAACAACAAACTGGAAACTAATATAAAAAATATTTATGCACTTGGTGATATAAAAGGCGGACCTGAGTTTACACATATTTCCTACAATGATTATATCGTACTAACTGACAATCTGTTAAATAATGCTAACCGTACTATAAGGAACAGAATGGTTCCCTACTGCATGTTCACCGATCCGCAGTTAGGCCGCATAGGACTTACTGAGAAAGAGGCGCGCGATAAAGGACTGAATATAAAAGTCGCAGTTCTTCCTATGACTAGAGTAGCGCGCGCTATAGAAACCGGAGATACACGTGGGATGATGAAAGCAATTGTAGATGCCGATACAGGACTAATTTTAGGAGCTGCAATTCTTGGCGAAGAAGGCGGAGAATTGATGTCAATTTTACAAATGGCTATGGCCGGTAAAATAAAATATAATCAGATAAGAGAAATGATATTTGCTCATCCTCTTTATGCTGAATCTCTGAATAATCTTTTTATGACATTAGATAAAAAATAAAGTGATTTCCGTTGAAAATATCAGCAAAAGTTTTAACGGAATAACTGCCGTTAAAAATATTTCTTTTGAAGTGAAAGAGAATGAAACTCTTGTGCTTCTCGGCACAAGCGGCTGCGGCAAAACTACAACGCTCCGCATCATCAATAGATTAACCGAGCCTGACTCAGGCAATATTATTATTAACGGAAAAAATGTTTTATCACAACAGCCCGATGAGCTAAGAAGAGGTATAGGGTATGTTTTGCAAAATCACGGACTCTTTCCGCATTACACTACATCAGAAAATATCAGCATTGTTCCTAAATTACTGAACTGGGATAAAGAAAAAATAAAATACCGTACTGACGAACTCTTAAAAAAACTTCAGCTATCTGATAACACATTAAAAGCGTTTCCCAATGAATTAAGCGGAGGACAGCAGCAGAGAGTCGGGCTTGCAAGAGCATTAGCAGCAAATCCGCCGATTCTCCTGATGGATGAACCGTTCGGAGCACTTGACCCCATAACAAAAGCAGATATTCATAAAGAATTTAAAGAACTTGATGAGCTAAAGAAAAAAACCATTGTGCTTGTTACGCACGACGTACAGGAAGCTTTTGAACTGGGAGACAGGATATGTTTAATGGATAAGGGAGAAATTATGCAGATAGGAACTCCGTTTGAATTATTATTCACTCCTGCAAATGATTACGTAAAAAGTTTTTTTGATAAGCACAGACTGCAATTGGAATTTAAATCTATTCAGCTTAGTAAAGTTTTAAATTTCTTTCCTTCAGCTCAGTCTTCAGGTACAAATATTTTAGCATCTTCTCAGAGTTTATGGGAAGCAATGGATATGATTGCAAACAGTAATGAAAAAGTTTTTGTAAAAGATGAATCATCAAAGGATACAAGAGAAATTAATTTTTCTTCAATAGAAAAAGCTTTGAACAGCTTTAAGCAAAATCAATAAATGCAGGAGCAGAGTTTAATACAGTTCATGATGCAAAACAGCGATAAGCTTCTTCAGCAGAATGTTGCGCATATCGGCTTAACATTTGTTTCGCTGCTGATTGCTGTATTGATCGGTCTCCCGCTCGGAATTTTTATAGCGCGTAAAAGAAAATTATCGGGTCCAGTGCTTGGTTTTGCAGGAGTACTTCAGACAATACCAAGCATTGCGCTTCTTGGCTTTATGATTCCCCTGCTTGGCATTGGTTCGCTGCCTGCCATCACAGCTTTATTTTTATATGCTCTGCTTCCAATAATAAGAAATACTTACACAGGTATTACCGAAGTAAGTCCTATTGTTGTTGATGCTGCACGCGGAATGGGAATGAGTCAAAAACAGATATTTTTAAAAGTAGAATTACCTCTGGCAATGCCTGTGATACTTGCAGGGATCCGTACAGCTACTGTTATTAATGTCGGCGTTGCAACGCTTGCTGCATACATTGCTGCAGGAGGATTAGGAGAGTTTATTTTCGGAGGTATAGCGCTTAACAATACGAATATGATATTAGCCGGAGCTATTCCTGCCGCTCTGCTGGCTATTTTATTTGATTTTCTTTTATCTCTCACTCAAAAGATAAAAACAAAAAACATTAGAAAAGTTTTAATAGGCATTCCTGTTATAATACTTCTTTTCTCTTTAGTATATATTGTGCCCGCTATAAAATCTTCCTTATCACAAAATAATTCCGATAAAGAATTTTTGGCAGGATTTGCACCGGAGTTTATGGGAAGAGAAGACGGATATCTTGGATTGAAATCAAAATATGGTCTTGATATAAAAACTGTTGTTATAAGTGATGCTGTGATGTACAATGCAATATATGAAAGGAAACTGGACTTAATCAGCGGCTATAGTACTGACGGAAGACTGAAAGCTTTTGATCTGATAACTCTTGAAGACGATAAAACAATTTTCCCGCCGTACTATTGCGCCCCGCTAATTCGAAATGAAACGATGAAAAAATATCCTGAGCTCGAGTCAGCCTTAAATTTACTGGCAGGTAAAATTAATGACAGCATAATGACTGAGCTTAACTACCGCGCTGATTATCAGCATCAGCTTCCTGAGAAAGTCGCGAAAGATTTTTTGATAGAGAAAAACTTATTCAAAGAATCTCGCAACGGGAATAAAGGAACCGTCCGTATCGGCTCAAAAATTTTTACCGAGCAATATATTCTCATAAATATGTATACTATGCTTATACAGGGAAACACAGCCTTAAAAGTTGATACTAAAACGGGTCTTGGCGGAACTAAAATTTGCTTTGATGCGTTGGTTAATGACCAGATCGACATGTATCCTGAATATACGGGTACAGGCTTACTTGTTCTTTTGCAGCCCTCTTCTCAGCAAGTGCAGGAAATTATAAACGATAAAAATAAAGTCTTTAATTTTGTGCAGGAAGAATTCCAAAAAAAATATAATCTTAGCTGGCTTACCCCAATCGGCTTTAATAATGCGTATGCTTTAATGATGCGAAAAAGCCAGTCTGAAGAATTAAACGTTCGTTCAATTTCACAATTAAAAAATTTTCTTAGTAAATGAATTTTCTTGACCAGTATAAAACTATAAGAGCACGTTCCGAAGAAATCTGCGCTCCGTTAAAAACGGAGGATTATGTCGTTCAGCCCGTAGTAGATGTCAGTCCGCCTAAATGGCATCTCGGACATACTACGTGGTTCTGGGAAACATTTGTACTAACTCCCCATCTTAAGGGCTATAAGTTATTCAATAAGGATTATAATTATGTTTTCAACAGCTACTATGAAACTATCGGCGCACGTGTTATAAGAACTGACAGAGGGAATCTCAGCCGGCCTTCAGTGGAAGATGTTTATAACTACCGCAAGCACGTGGACGAAGCAATGCATGAATTTCTTTCAGGCGATGTAAAAGAAGAACTGAGCGGATTAATTTTAATAGGATTAAATCATGAACAGCAGCATCAGGAATTATTATATACCGATATAAAATATATTCTCGGTCATAATCCGCTCTTCCCTGCTTACAGTAATAATGAAAAAGAAAATTTTGTTCAGGATTCTCCCGCTAAATATATAGAAATGAGTGAAGGAGTATATGAAATAGGACATAACGGCGAAGGCTTTTGTTTCGATAATGAATTGAACAGGCATAAGGTATATTTATCTCCATATAAAATTTCTTCTAACTTAGTCACAAACGGTGACTATATGCAGTTTATACAAGAGGGCGGATATGAAAATTTTCGTTACTGGCACGCTGAAGGACTTGACTGGGTGAAAGCTAATAATGCAAAAGCTCCGCTATACTGGCATAGAATAAACGGTGCATGGTATAATTACACTATGAACGGATTACAACCCGTTAATGAAAAAGAAATTTTAACCCACATAAATTTTTACGAAGCAAGCGCATATGCATCATGGAAAGGAAAACGATTACCGACTGAAGCAGAATGGGAAGCTGCTGCTCCGAAATTTGACTGGGGCAAACGCTGGGAATGGACGGACAGCGCATATCTTCCCTATCCGGGATTCAGCAAGGCTGAAGGTGCGCTCGGCGAATACAACGGAAAATTTATGATAAACCAGATGGTGCTTCGCGGCGCATCTGTTGCAACCCCTGAAAACCACAGTAGAATATCCTACAGAAACTTTTTTAATCCGGGACTACAATGGCAGTTTACAGGAATCAGACTGGCGGAGTAATTGAATCTCCTGTCACTTTAAAATTTTATGAAGATGTTATTAAAGGTTTAAGATCCTCACCTAAATATCTTCAGTCAAAATATTTTTATGACGCTGAAGGCGATAAAATATTTCAGCAGATAATGGATCTGCCTGAATATTATCTTACTAAATGCGAACTTGAAATATTTTCAAAGCAAACCAAAGAGCTTTGCGATGCTTTTCTGAACAAGCTGACTGAGTTTGATATAGTAGAGCTTGGCGCAGGTGATGCTACAAAATCAATTTATCTTCTTGACCATTTATGTAGGGCAGGAATAGATTTTACTTACTACCCTATAGATATTTCCGAAAATGTTATTGAGCAGCTTGAAACTGAGCTGCCGCGTAATATTCCTGAGTTAAAAATAACAGGTTTGAACGGCGAATACTTCGATATGATAAAAGAAGTAAACACACTTTCCAACAGAAAAAAAATATTTTTATTTCTCGGTTCTAATATCGGTAATTTTACTAAAGAAGAAGCAAAAGATTTTCTTACTCTTTTGCATGAGCATATTTTACCCGGTGATCTAATGCTTATTGGTGTTGACCTGAAAAAAGAACCGCAGCAGATTCTTGCTGCATATAATGACTCACAGGGAGTAACAAGGGATTTTAATTTGAATCTTTTAAAAAGAATAAATAAAGAACTGGATGCGAATTTTGACATTACCCAATTTGCACACAGACCGACGTATAATGAAACGACAGGTGAATGCAAAAGTTTTCTTGTAAGCCTTATAAATCTGCAGGTTTCCATTGGTGAATCAGAAATAATTGAGTTCAAAAAAGATGAACAGATTCAGATGGAAATTTCTCAGAAGTATTCTTTAGACGAAATTAAATCTCTTACACAGAGCTCCGGATTTAATGAAGTTACAGAGTTTTATGATAATAATCACTGGTTTGTAGATATAATAGTTGAAAACAAATAATTTTCTCTATGAAACTCAGAGTCAAAGGTAATTCAATAAGAGTAAGATTAACAAAAACCGAAGTGGATAAAATCTGCAGCGGGACAACTCTTGAAGAAAGCACAATATTCGGAGAGGATATTTTTAAATATGAGCTTAAGCAAAGTAAGGCTGTAAATGAATTATCTGCCGCATTCAAATCTGGCACAATAACTATCTTCCTTCCCGCTTCATTAATTCAGGACTGGAATTCAAATGATACTGTAGGCTTTGATGCAACGACTAAGGACGGATTATATATATTAGTTGAAAAAGATTTTAAATGCCTTGATGAAACAACGGAAGACCAGTCGGATAACTACGAAAATCCTCACATTACCTGCCAGGAGTAAGCACAATACTTTAATAAAATTTTGATAGTACACCTCTCTTCCCCTTGACATATTACTTTTTTATTTTCATTTTACATACACATTGTATGTAAATAAAATTTTGCGGCTAAATGAATAAAAAATTACACGGAATCTTTTTCATTGTTACCCTTATATCTCTCAGTTTTGTTTTTCAGGAAGGCAGCTCTCAGACCTTCGATACAGCTTATGCGAGAAAGCTTCAGACTGCCCTCAACACTTTAAAAGCAAATAATAATGTTGTAGGAATGTCTGCCGCTGTATATGTTCCCGGTCAGGGTACCTGGACAGGAACTGCAGGCATCACTGAACCAGGGATAAATGTAACTCCGGATATGGTTTACTCCATTGGAAGTATCACAAAAAATTTTGTTGCTGCGACAATTCTGCAACTGGTTGACCAGGACAGCCTCAGCCTTAATGATCCTATCTATTATTGGCTGCCGCGTTACAATAATATAGACAGCACAATTACAATAAGGCGATTATTAAATCACACAAGCGGTATTTATAATTTTACCGATAACCCTTCATTCAGCAGCGCAATCAATGCAAACTTTAATAGAATATGGGAGCCGGAAGAATCACTTCAATATGTGCTTGCGCCATACTTTGCTCAGGGAGCGGGCTGGAGATACTCCAATACAAATTACTTGCTGCTTGCAATGATAATAAAAAAGATAACGGGCAATTCATACGGAAGAGAAATTCATTCCCGGTTTTTTACTCCTCTAAATATGACAGGTTCTTTTATTGAACTTGAAGATACACTTAATGTTCCATGGGTTCATAACTGGGTTGATCTCAACGGAGACGGTATTCTTGATGATGCTTCTTTTATTTCTCAGAACTCATTCGTTAGCTCAACAATCGGAGCAGGCGGAGTAATTTCACGGCCGGAAAATCTTTTAATATGGCTTCGCAATCTTTATAAGCCCGGTGTTGTACTCAGCCAGAGCTCTTTAACTGCCATGACGACTTTTACTAATGCTAATATTTCAGGAGCAAATGGATACGGGCTGGGAACAATGCGGTATAATGTAGGCGGAAAGATCTGCTGGGGGCATGCAGGAAACAGCTTCGGCCATTCGACTGTTGCAATGTGTTATCCGCAGGATACGATCTGCATTTCTTTGATGATGAACATAGATATAAATACCGGTAATGTTGCAAACAGTTTTATGAATACAGTGCTGACACAAAGACCCGTTGCAGTTCAGAACATTTCTAATGAGGTACCGGAAAAGTTTGAGCTTCATCAGAATTATCCGAACCCGTTCAATCCCGAGACAAATATAAAATTCGATGTGGCTTCACAAGGCGTAGTGAAGCTGATAATTTATAATTCTCTCGGTAAAGAAGTTGAAAATATTTTTTCAGGGAAGCTTGCTGCAGGAAGTTATTCTTATAAATGGAATGCGGCTAATTTCCCAAGCGGTATTTATTTTTATAAACTGCAGACATCAAATTCTACTTTCGTAAAAAAGATGATGCTTGTAAAATAATTTTGCACTCTCCGTAACACAAAAAGCCCGATCCCACATTTGCGGGACCGGGCTTTTTCCTTTCGTAACAATAAATCAAAAATCTAATCGACCGGATTTCTTCCCTGAATTAATCTGATAACAATAACAATAACTGCTACAACCAGAAGTATGTGAATAAATCCTCCAAGTGTGTAAGAGCTTACAAAACCGAGAAGCCAGAGAATAATAAGTAGTACAGCAATAGTCCAAAGCATTTTATGCCTCCTTCAAAGATTAAATTAAAAAACTGAATAGTATTAAAGCAAAAGTCATTCCTTTCATTAAAGCAGTTAAAAATAAGCTTTTACAATTTTTGCTTTAAATATTAAACTAAAATTAAGACATATTCGTCATGGACTTTTGAATAATATGTCCTGCAATTTTCGAAATCAGCTTCACTGTCGAATAATTTACACTCGAATATATTTTTATCGCTAATCACAACGAAGGCCGATTATTATTTTTGTCATAGTCCCACGTCACAGATTGACATGACTGTCAAAAACAAAAATTCGAAATACTTTAAAACAACGCAAATTGAACATTTTTTATCATTCCCATTTTGGCATATCGTTTGAATTATAGTATTACAGAAGATGAAAAAAACTTTTAAAATAGATTTCAAAATCAAACAATATTAAGGAGGGCAAAATGCTCTGGACTATCGCAATAATACTTCTTGTTTTATGGGCCATCGGATTGGTAAGTTCTTATACAATAGGAGGTTTTATTCACATTTTGTTGGTTTTAGCAATAATAACAATTTTAATTCGTCTCATTCAGGGGCGAAACCCAATTAACTGACACATCTAATTTTCACATCTAAATTCCCACATATGCCTGCTAAAAGCCACAGATCTTATCTGTGGCTTTTTTTTTGTATAAAATTTTCGGATTAAAAAATATTTCCCTATATGTAGGAATAGGGAGCATTACATTTTTTTGACACGGATTAATTGTTAAATTCAGAATAGTATTTTCTACCCATATTGTTCTACCGGACAATAGGTATCGTGACGTCTTTGTTGGTATTTTTCATCCGCCAATTTAAGAAGAAATATCTTGAAGTCAAAAATTCGACACAGATTTATAGAATGACGGAAAATTCAAAAAACTCGTTATTGTAAAAACAATAGCATGGAAGCAAAATCCGTCAAAAATCCGTCGCAGGAGAGAAAAAAATTCCGCTTTGAAATTCTTAAAGTAAAAATCCGACAGAGATTTATGAAATGACAGAAAATACAGAAATTTCGATATTGTAAAAACAACGAGATGGAAGCAAAATCCGTCAAAAATCCGTCAAAGATATATTTGTGACGAAAAAGTATGTATAGCTTTAGATAAGGAAAATCCGACAATTTTCCGACATTAAAATAAAATAAAAATTCAGAATAGCAAAATGTTACAATAATGTTACAATGTTCAAGTAAAGACTGAGCAATTTTATTAAAGAAAATCCGACATTTTACCGACTTTATTCAGGTATATATGCACGACAAAGTCTGACAACAGTGACATTGCTGTCAGATAATAACAATATAAAGTGTAATTTTAACCTATTTTTAGCAGACGTCTACGGCATGCATATTGAAATATGTCAATGGTAGAAAGAGGTATGACAACAATTGATAGATTGAATATCACACACAAGCATCTCTTTCGGATAAATATTAGCTGTAGAAACTATTCGTAGCCTATACAGTGAGCGCAAATGCCTGTATTCTTATCTGGGGTTAAGATACAGGTTATTTGTGTTTTTATAAAGAAACCCTATATGTAACTTAGCAAGCACAAAAAATCCTTTTACATTACATTTTATGATCAAAAAATTCAGAAGCGAGTTTGACGCCAGATATTCTTTTGAAAAGGCTCTGATGACGGGTTACATATTCTCTTTAGTGCTTTTGGTTTTAATAGGCTACATCACATACACTCAGATGGATGAGTTCAAGCAAGCTGAATCTATGGTAGTTCATACTGTAAATGTTATAAGGCAGATTAAAGAAGTTCAGACAATGAGAAGAGGTTATGAAATAGATTACCTTGACAGGATTTTAAGCGGAGAAAAGAACATCACAATTAATATTGATACAGTTGAATATGAAATAAAGAAGCTGAGAAAAATGGTGATTGATAATCCGATTCAACTGGATAATCTTGAAAAGCTGAAATTAACAATTTACGAGAGAAAAAAATCATTGGAACAGTTCACTAAACTAAATGGCAATGATAAGGCAAAAGTGAAAAATTTCATTGAATCGGTACTCATGCCCTCTTATCAGAAAATAGGTTTTCAGCATAGAACTATGATAGCCATTGAAGACAGCCTTCTTCAGAAAAGAACAGCAGATAGTTTCAGTCAGGCAAATCAAACTAAAACATTTATCGTTGTTACGTCTTTATTAGGTGCATGTATTTTATTAATCTCTCTGGTTATTTCTAATAAACAGGTAAAGCTGAGAAATAAAGCAGAAGATGATTTACTTTTAATAAATGAAGACCTTGATGATATGGTGAAGAAAAGAACTTATGAATTAGAGAAAACAAATGATTCACTCAGGAATGAAATTACTATCAGAAAAGAAACTGAAAAAAGCCTCATTAAAACTCAGGGCAGATTAAAAAGATTATTTGATACAGATCTTATAGGAACATTTATATCCGATCTTGAGAAAGGAAACATTCCCGAAGCTAATGATACATTTCTAAAGATGATTGGGTATAGTAAGGAAGATTTGCCTCTAAAATGGGAGACGGTACTCTCTGAAAAAGATACCGTATCAATTGATAAACGCAAAGCTTCAATACAAAAGAACGGATTCCTTGAACCTGTCGAACGGGAATTTGTTCGTAAAAACGGTAATAAAATAAATGTAATAGTGGGCGGTGCTGCTCTTCCTGAAGAAGATAAAAAAGCTATCGCTTTTGCATTAGATATTACAAAAGAAAAAATTTTCCAGAAAGAATTTGAAGAAGTCAATAAACGTCTTCATCTTGCTTTAAAAGCCAGCAAAGCAGCAGAATGGGAATGGGATTTAGTGAAGAACAAAATTTACTGGTCAGATGATTTATATGAGATGTTTGGAAAAACTAAGGAAGATTTCAACCCGGCTATAAACGGATGGTCAAATCTTGTTTTTATTGATGACAGAGAAATTGTAAATGATGCCTACAAAAATTCATACAAGAATAAAACAAATCTTGATGTAGATTTCAGAATTGTAAAAGATGACGGAACAATAAAATGGTTGAATCTCACAGGAAGATTTTATGTTAATGAGCTTGAAATTCCTATTGTAATGAGCGGACTTTGCCTGGATATAACTCAAAAGAAAAAAGATGAAGGTTTGTTACAGCTGCAGAACTCAGTTTCTCAGGTTCTTGCTAAAGCAGAAACAGAATCATTTGATGAAATATTTGACGGAATTTTAGATAATATGTGCCGGGTTATTAATTTTGAAATAGGTAACTACTGGTCTTATGATGATAAAAAGGTTCTTGGTATTAAAAAAATCGTTAACCGTTATTCAGAAGGTTCAGAAATGGATTTTACTCCATTCCGGTTAATTAAAGAAAACGAAGGAAAGGCAAGCTACCAATGGAAAAGTTTTGATCATCCCAAGATTAAGACTTCTTTTATTTTACCCATATATGTAAACGGAGAATTTTTTGGATTAATTGAATGCCTTAGCAAATATAAAATTGATGAAGAACCCGCTTTAAAAAGTCTTCTCGATTCAATCAGTAATCAGATTGGAAATTTTATTGAAAAGAAAATAGCCGAGAAAAATTTAAAGGAAGCAAAAGAAAACCTTGAAATAAAAGTAGAAGAAAGAACTTCAGAACTAAACAATGTGCTTGTAAATCTCAGGGAAGAAGTAGAAACAAGAATCCAAAAAGAGGAAGAGCTGAAAAAACTATACTATGAGCTGAGGGAAATGCAGAAAGAGATGGTGCATCAGGAAAAGCTGACAGCGCTCGGAAGATTTGCATCAGGTATTGCGCATGAAATAAGAAATCCTCTGGCAAATATCAGCTCTCTTGCGCAGTTTATGGCAAAATCAAAAACGCTTGATGATAAAGCTAAAGAAAGACTGGATTATATACTTATCAATATTAATCTGGCAAATAAAATTATAAAGGACCTCCTACAGTTTGCATCTCCGGATGATATTAAATTTAAAGCAGGAAGTATAAATAAAATTCTGACTGAGTTATATCAGAGCGTAAAATCAAGATGCGAAGATAAAAAAACCAACTGCACAATTTTATTAGATGATTCATTACCGGAATTTGAATTAAATGAAGAAAAACTTTACTCTGCCTTTTTAAATTTTATAACCAATTCAATTGATGCAGTAAGTGAAGGCGGCAGCGTAGAAATAAAATCTAAAAAGGACGGAGATAACGTGAATGTAATAATTTCAGATACAGGCACAGGTATTCCGGCAGAAAATCTTGATAAAATATTTGAACCGTTTTTTACCACTAAAGATGAAGGTACTGGGCTGGGGATGGGGCTTGCATACAGTATTATAAAATCTCACCGTGGCGATATAAAAATCACCAGTGAAGTTAATAAAGGAACCATTATAAAAATAATATTACCATTAACAACAACAACATAACATATGGCTAAAATATTAATTGTAGATGACAACAAATTCATCAGGTATACTCTGACTACTCTGCTTGAAGATGCAGATTACCAATGCACTCAGGCTTCAGACGGATTTGCAGCTATAAAGGAAGTGAAGGAAACGTTTTATGACCTGGTAATACTTGACATGAAGCTCCCGGGGCTCTCGGGAAGGGAAATTTTTTACGAAATAAAAAAGTCAGACCCTGATGTTCCTGTTATTTTCCTGACAGCATTCGGAGATATTCAGGATGCAGTAGACCTGATGAAAAAAGGCGCATATCATTATGTCACCAAACCTTTTAACAATGATGAGATACTCATCCTTATTAATAAAGCAATTGAAAACAGATACCTCAATAAAGAAATTAACATACTCAGAAAAAAACTTGATGAAGGAAACGATGATATCATAGGTAAAAGCCCTGAAATGAATTCTGTATTTAACCAGGTAAACATAGTTGCACCAACTGATTTAACTGTTGTTATACACGGCGAGAGCGGTACAGGAAAAGAAGTTATTGCAAATCTTATCCATCAGAAAAGCGAACGTAAAGACGGTCCGTTCATAGCAGTTGACTGCGGCGCTATTCCGGAAACACTCATAGAGAGTGAACTCTTCGGTCACGAAAAGGGAGCGTTCACAGGCGCAGATAATATGAAGCAGGGAAAATTTGAGCTTGCCAATAACGGTACAATCTTCCTTGATGAGATTACAAACCTCTCTGACCCGAACCAGGTAAAGCTGCTGAGAGTTATACAGGAAAGAAAACTTACCAGACTTGGAGGTAAAACCAATATTCCTATTAACATTAGAATTATTGTTGCTTCGAATATTCGTCTTGCAGAATTTGTGAATAAGAAAAGATTCAGACACGATTTATACTACAGATTAAATGAGTATAACATTGATATGCCGCCGCTTCGTTCGAGAATAAGTGATATTCCCCTCTTTGCAACATTCTTTATCAATAGATGTAATAAAGAGTTTAATAAGAATGTGCAGGGAGTATCGGAAGACGTTATGAAAGAGCTGATGGACTATGACTGGCCGGGTAACGTAAGAGAATTAAGAAACGTAATGCGCAGAGCAATATTGATGGCAGGAAATGAAGTAATTACAAACATTCAGATACCGAAAGAAATAAATTATCATCTTGATAGTGATTCCGAAGGAATGATTACGAATAATCTTGAAGATTCAAAAAAAAATATCGAGAAAGAATTTATTATAAATGCATTAAAAGAAACGGGCGGAAATAAATCAAAAGCTGCAAAGCTATTGAATATGAATGAAAGAACATTTTATAGAAAACTGAAATTGTATAATTTATAATGTTAGAATTCATTAATAAAAAACCCTGCACTGAATATTCTTCTCGCCAAGTAATCGAAAGGTTTACTTGAAATATTGCAGCACAGGGTTTATATCCGGTGATTGTATTTTCTTTACCTTTGCATCTTCTTGAATTTTATATTCTGTTTGCATCGGTCTTCAATTAACATGTTAGTCGTTTTTTTTTTACATATCCGAGATTATTCTTTTCTTTCTCGAAGATGGCTGTTCCCGTTCAATGTATAACCATAGTTTCAAACATATCTTTCCGGATTTAAAATTACTCAGGTTTTGTTTTAGTCATGTCCCAGTCTTCATCATTTTTATCGAGCTCATTTGTTGATTCTTTTTCATCGTCTTCAGTTACTTCTGTATTAGGTGTTTGCTGAGGATATACTTCGTTTCTTTTTTCAACTTCAAACTCATTCCCTTGCGAGCGGTCAGGATACTCTACTCCTGTCGTTCTTTCGGGCTGTTCAGGATAAGAGTTCGCAGTAGAAGTGTTATCATTACGGTCTCTTCTTTCTAAATCTGAGTAGTCAGATGTATTAGGTGTTTTTGGATGAGCCATTTTATTTCTCCTTTTCTTTTTATTAGTTAAATAAATTTTAACTTTGAAATGTTATTAAGCCAAACTTATGCCAAAGCATATTGTAAAAAACAATCAGAACACAATATTTATTTTCAATTTGATGACACTTACTTTTAAAACATGACAAGTCTGACGAATTTCAGAGCGTAACTTTGGTTAAATTGAGAAGATTTAAACGATTATTTTTTTAATGAATGATTGCAGTTTAAATGCATTTGATATAATGACAATAGTGTCGTGATTTGCCAAAATAATGATTTTACTAATTTTTGTATCTGATAAAAGTGCCGTTTTTAAGATATAATTCAGTCTTTTTTAATTATTTAAATTATTTATCCACTGTATCACGGCATAAAATTTGGATAAATACAAGGTGGAACTTAACTTAATTGTGACTAAATGAACAAAGTATATGTTTTACTGGTTGAAGACGATAAATATATGAACCTCACTCTTTCAGGTTTTTTAGAGGAAGAAGGATATGATATCGTAAGTGCAGGCACTGCGAATGAAGCTATTGAAAAAATCCATGACAACAATAAACTTTATAGCCTGGTTATTTTAGATTACAATCTTGGAAATTTAAGCGGTCTTACCGGACTCGATATTCTGGCTAAAATGAAAACTGTAAACCCTGATGTAAAGTCCATACTTATCACCGCTTACAGCGATAAAAAAATAAAAGATCTGGCGCAGGAAGCAGGAGTAGATATATTTATTAATAAACCATTCTTACTGGATGATATTCTGGAGGCTGTAGCATCACTTACTAATGATAACACAAAAAGAACTGAAATCAATTTAACAAATAAAACTTAAGGAGAAAAATAATATGTATAAAACATCCAATGCAAATGCAGTTAACTTCACTTACGGATTTTTAACAGGAGGCTTAATTATTGGAAGCCTTGCTTTGCTGTTTGCACCTAAAAAAGGTAAATTATTAAGAAAAGATATCTCTAAAGCTACAAACGATTTAATGAATTCATCAACAGAATATATTAGCAGTGCCGGTGATTTTCTAAACACTGCAAAAGAAAAAGCCGAAGATTTAATTACAGACGGTACCGGCAAAATTACTAAACTTCTGGATTCAACAGAAAGCAAAATTGTTGATAACGCAGGTAACTTAGTATCTGAAGGTAAGAGCAAGCTTAATAAATTACTGGACGATACCGATCATACTTTAAAAGCAAAAACAAAATCTAAACACTAATTTCCCGTGGAAGAAACATTAACAGTACTTCAGATGCTGTTCTTTACTTCAATGATAATATTGGCATTTTTTTTAATATCATCATTGAAGAAAATAACTGATTCTGTTCAGCATATAGAAAAAGAAATTGTAGAAGTTTCCGATGGGTTAAGTCCCCTAATATCGGAAGCTTCCGTTGTTATCAAAGAAACTTCTGAAGTAGTAAAGGATATATCGGTAATTTCCGAAAATATTAAAGTAGATTATGCCCATGCAAGACCTGCTATAATTAATGTAATAGATAAGACAAAAGATATAGGTCAAATGCTAGGGAAGATCAAAGACGGAACGGCGCAAGTTGGCAAATTCCTTTTTCCGGTTTTATCCGGAGTGTCAACTGCATTAAAAGTTCTCAAGAAATAATTTTAATTAAATATAGTTCTAAAAAATAAAATGATTACAAAACTAACAATCCCCGGTATCTTAGTTTTTATATTTCTGGCATTGAGTATGATTTCCGGATGTCAATTTATAGAAGATGTATTCAAGATAGGAATTTGGGTAGGAGTAATTATTGTAATTGCGATTTTAGCATTAGTAGCTCTCATTATTAAAAGCTTTAAAAAATAACTTCTGATTTAATTTCGTATAAATAAAAGTCGGGCAAATTATACCGGCTTTTTATATTAATAAATTTAGTTATCTGAATTTTTCTCGACGGAATTTTTAATCAGTTCTGATACTTTGGGAATTTTAATTGCATCTCCGTCCGGCAGTACTTCTGTTTCACCAAATTTGCTTCTGTATACCTGAGTAAATTCTGCCCCGAAAAACAATATCAGGCCACTATAGTATATCCAGACAAACAGCACAATCATTGATGCAGCTGCCCCATAAGTTGAACTATAGGAACTGTTACCAATGTATAAGCCAATCAGATATTTACCGAGTGTAAATAATAGGGCAGTAATAACAGCTCCTACACGAACATAGCGCCATGGCAATACAACATCGGGCAAATACTTATACATTAAACCAAAAAGAATAGTTACAAAAATAAACGATGAAACATTATTTAAGATATCGGCCAGCGGGAATAAAATACTGAACGTTTCTCCAAGGTAATTATTTAAAACAGTCATCACTGAATTAATAACAAGGGAGACCATCATAACAAACGAAGTAGCAATTACCAGAGAGAAAGAGTTTAATCTGTTCTTAAAAAAACCTTTGATTCCCCTGCCGGGTCTTTGCTCTACGCCCCAAATTATATTGAGAGATTCCTGAAGCTCAAGGAAAACACCAATAGAACCAATGACTAAAAAAAGAATGCTCAGGCAGGTTGCAATAATTCCGGTAGATGTATTGGAGGCACCTTTGATAATTGTTTCTAAAAGAACTGCGCCGTCTTTTCCCATCAGGCTGTTCATTTCTTTAAATATCTGACCTTTCACTGCATCTTGACCGAATATGAATCCGGCAATTGCAATGATGATTATCAACATCGGGCCAATAGAAAAAGCCGCATAATAAGATAATGCGGCTGACATTTTGAAAGCTTTATCATCAAGGAACTGATTAAACGTTTCCTGTAAAAGCCACCATATATTTTTAAATGTTATGTTCTTATTTTTCATTAAACCATTTTTAATTCCTGATTGATTTTTGTCATGCGTAATAATGCAAGCAGCCAGCTTAAGGTTGATTCAGCTCCTTGATTTTGATTGAACATATTTGCCGTAAGTCCGTCGTAACATCCCCCCGTTGCAAAGTCGCATATAGGTTCCTGTCTTTCATTATTACCAAGGAACCAGCTGAAAGTAATATTAATTCTATTTATCCATTTGTAGTCTTTTGTAATTATGTATGCCTGATAACAAGCATCAATTAATGGTGGAATTTCTACAGGCTGCTGATCAAATTTTGCCTTCTCTTCACCTTTTACAAGCCAGCCGTCATTTCCAATGAGTGAAATAAATTTATTATTATCTTCCATCAATTGCTCATAAAGCCATTCCAGGGATTCCAAACCTGCAGCAATATATTTTTTATTATTTTTATACTGGCCTGCCATTAACAAAGCATGAGGTAGGCGCCCATTTGAATAGCTTAAAATATCTTCATACCAAAACCAGTTTTCATCTTTATGTTCAATGTAACAATCATATAATTGCTCACTCATCCTGCTGAATATTTTCTTAATGTCCAACGCTCCGGAAAATTTATTAAGATAGAAAACACATCCGAGTATTATATAAGCCATTGTACGCGGTGATTTAAAATCTTTCATATTCTGAATACTTTCATCAAAAAGATTTTTTGATAAAGCAACCGCAGAATTTGAATTCATATTTTTAATTATATATCCCAATGAAAACATTACTCTGCCGTTAGAATCTTCTGAACCAAATTCTTCAAGCCATCGCCTATCGTACGACATGAAATTTCTAAACAATCCTTTTTCCTTATTAAAAGAATAGTATACAAAACGAAGATAAATATTTATATATTCATCGATCTTATCGTCATTGAAAATCAGCTTATGCATTACTGTGATTAGTAAAGCCCGTACATTATCATCTGTGCAATAACCTTCAGCAGGGTTTCCTACTGAATAAGTTGCGTGCTGTAAGATACCCGTCGTATCCGTTAAATTCTTCATGTGAGTAAAATTTATCTCAGGAAGCGCAGGTATTGCTTTGTACTTAGAAGCATTTCCGGAATAAGAATTAGTTTTATACTCTACTATCGCCTGAGTAAATACTTGTACATAACTTTTGGCTACATTATTCCATGTTAATCTTCTGGTTGCATCGTATGCATTTTTTCTTAATCGGTTTCTTTGGTTTTCATTAGTTAATAGTTCTATAAGAGTCTTCGAAAGAAAAGTAGAGTCTTTAAAAGGGAATAAAACTCCCCTCTCATTTTTTAAAGATTCTTCGGCGTACCAATATGGTGTGGATACTACGGCTTTACCACATGCCATTGCATATGTCAATGTACCTGATACAATCTGTTCTTTATTGTGATAAGGACTTACGTATATATCACTCATTAATAAAAATTCATGCAATTCTTTTGTATCTACAAATCTATTAATGAACATGACATTGTTTTCAAGCTCTTTCTGTTTCACAAGATTTTCCAGCGAAATTCTATAAGTCTCTCCAAATTGTCTTTTGACATTCGGATGTGTCGCTCCCAATATAATATAGACAACGTCGGGATATTCCTTTACAACTTCGGCCAGCGCATTAATAACATCTTCCATACCTTTTCCCGGACCAAGCAGTCCAAATGTAAGTATAACTTTTTTATCTGTTAATCTGAATTTATCTTTATAATATGAAGTATCAAGAAACTGAACATCAGGAGCTCCATGAGGAATAAACACAATTTTTTCAGGTGCTATATCATATATTTTCTGCAGCATCATTACAGCTCTTTGAGACTGTACTACGACATAAGATGAATGAAAAGCAATTTGCTTTATAACTTTTAACTCGTCAGATGAAGGCTTTTCAAGAACTGTATGCAGAGTTGTAACTAAGGGTTTATTTAAGTTTTCAATAAGATATAAAATGTTTGCGCCGGCCTCACCTCCGTACAAACCAAATTCATGCTGAATATTTATTACATCGGAATCAGATAAATTTAAATAATATGCTGCTTCTTTAAAATCATTTACACTTTTATCTTTTATTTCAAATTTGACATCTGAAGGGTACTTGTACCCTTCAGGAATATCGTTTAAAGCTGCAATGTTCGTAGAAATATTTTCGTGGCGGGAAATTTTACTTACAGAAGTCGCCAAATCATTTGTGAACGTTGCTATACCGCATTGCCGCGGGAGAAACGAAGATATAAAAGAAATTCCAAGATTTTTATGGTGATACCCATTAGTCTTTAACATTTTTTAATATAAGTTAATAGTTCTTTCAAAGATGCTGTTGCAATAGCCATGGTTGAATCAGCTGCGCCATAATACATAATTAACTCGTCACCTTTCACTACAACTCCGCATGGAAATGTAACGTCAGGCACATCACCTATTCTTTCATACATTTCACTAGGTCCGAAAATCCATTCATCACATCTTTTAATAATTTTTGAAGGATCATCTAAATCAAGCAAAGCAAGTCCTAATCTGTAAAGTGAACCTGCAGCTGTTGTTCTTACGCCATGATATATAATTAACCAGCCATCTTTAGTTTCGATTGGCTGAGGACCTAATCCCACTTTATATGCATCCCACCAGCTTCCTTTTCTGGCCGGAAGTAATATTGCGCTATCACCCCAATGTTTTAAGTCTGGAGAATATGAAATCCAAATGTGTGCGCCAATCATATAATTTGTCGGAGATGGTCTGTGAATTAAAGCATATCTGCCTTTAAATTTTCTGGGAAATAAAGATGCATCTTTATCATCGGGCGGCATTACTACTCCATATCTTCTAAATGTTTCAAAATCTTCGGTTGTTGCCAGTGAAACCAATGGTCCGCTTTCTGAAAACGAAGTGTAGGTAATCGCATATTTATTTTCGTCCTCAAGTCTTACTATGCGCGGATCTTCTATTCCATATTTCTCTTCAGGAAAGTCTTCCGGCTTTGGAAGCATTGTAGGCACTTTATCTATTACCCAGTTTGTGTATCCATCCTTACTGGTAGCTTTACATAAATGAGAAAACCCGCGCATATCTTCAATACGATTCAGTAATAATACTTTTCCATCATAAATTGTTGCTGCTGCATTAAACACAGCATTGATTCTGTATGGCCAAATAGCCGGAGTAAGAATGGGATTTGCTTTATATCTTTTAAAAATTCCTGGTTCGTGATACGAATACATTGCTTTATCCATATAAATAAATCAAATTAGTTTTTGAAAATACAGCTTGAGTTTAAATTAAATTACTTCTGCGACAGTTTCATCCTGATTAGGAATTTTTTTAATAAATTCTGAAACGTCTGCATTGGAATAAGTACCGAATGCATCAAGCAGAATACCCTTTGTACCGGACTTACTTGTGACTGCAAATAAAATTGACATATCATCAGGATTAGAATCACCTTCGAATCTAAATGTTTTGTCAATTAAAACTTCATGAGCATCAAAACACTCTGCTGTCTCTTTGCATATAAGTTTATGATGTGATACTTCAAAATCATGAATATAATGTTTCTCACGAAGTCTGTTTATGACTTCCACTACTGTTTTCATTTCATTTTCCATTTTAAGATATTTTTACTTTTGATTAAATCGATTTGAAGTACTAAACTTCCCTTTTTATTGATCTTGTTTTATTTACAGTTGCCATTGCAATTCTTTTGGCTGACTTAGTAGATCGCCCTTCTTTTTTCTCACTATCTAAAATATGTTTATATTGTCTTTTCTTTTAGCAGGAAGTTCTGCTTTTCTTTTTTCCGCTCCCTTATGCCGAACTTTACTTGCGGTTGCAGATGATTTTTTTGAAGGAGGCATATAAATATATTTAATTTACTACCTATAATTAAACAATATCCATGCCATCACATATTATATAGAAATACTTAAAGTGGTTAATTCATTATAGAAACGCATTAATTCTACAATAGAAAATAGATCGGGAAAAAAAATCAGTCATTGATGACAAGGTACGACAAGCCTGTCCCCAATACGACAAATTTCGAAATTTCTGATTTTATTGGGATTTTAAATTGGAATTACATTTTTTTGAATATCGTGAAGAAAAAAACTTATGACATTACTTTGATGCTTTAAAAAATTGTATTAAATATTCTGCGATTTTTCGATTTTTTAAAATGGCACAGCAATTGTTTTAGAATATTTCAAGAAGTTGAAACACAAAAAATGAGAAACAAAAAAATTGTAATACTAAATAAATTAAAAGGAGAAATCATGAAATCCCAGAAATTATTTTCTACAGTATTGGCAGTGATATTATTTGCATTGGTAAGTAATTCATTTGCTCAAACAACAACAACAGTTGTAACAACACCTAAGAAAACTTATGTAGTCACTAAAGAATCTTATCCTCAATGGTCAGTTACACCTTCAGGCGGTATTGTATTCCCAATCATGGAGTTAAGCAATAGCTTTAAAGCTAATGGAATTTTTGGATTGGAAACTGGTGCTAAAGTAAACAAAGAAGTAGGATTTTATCTAAGAGGTAACTATATGTTCATGAACTCAAGCGCAAGCGGTGGAGCAGTTGGTAAATATATTGAAATTACAGTAGGACCAAGATATTATTTCTCAAGTATCAATGTAAAATCACAATTGTTTGCTGATGCAGGAATTGGACCTTATATATTCAGTCAAGCTAGCTATCAACCCGGAGATCCGACAGCAGCAGTAGTTCCTGAAATCAATGAAACAAAATTAGGTGTTAATGCAGGAATAGGTGCTTCATTATACTTATCACCGAATATGAATTTGATGTTAAGAACTAAGTACAACACAGTATTTACATCAACAACAACAAAAAGCTTTATCACAGCATCAACAGGATTGGAATTCAAATTCTAAGATTAACGAATGGTTAAGTAATAACACAAACATCCTGCTCTCAAAAAGGGCGGGATGTTTTTATTTATAATAAAATTATTATGGAAAAACCTAAAAAGAAAAAAGTAAGACCGGCAAAAATTCAGTTGGTTCAGCCCGGCTTACAGCATAAAATGAAACCACAGCCTCAGTCTTATGCACCAAAACATATAGGAAGCAGAAAACTTGAGGGTAAGGCTGCTATTATAACGGGTGGTGATAGCGGTATAGGGCGCGCTGTCGCTATTGCTTTTGCACGTGAAGGATGTGATGTTTCGATTGCATATCTAAACGAACACAAAGATGCTAAAGAGACTAAACAACTCGTTGAAAATGAAGGAAGAAAGTGTTTATTAATATCAGGTGACATTCAAAAAGAAAGTTTCTGCAAATCAGCAGTACAAAAATCATATAAGGAATACGGAAGACTTGATATAATTGTAAATAATGCTGCAGTGCAATTCCCGCAGAAAAGTATAGAAGATATTACTGCTCAACAGTTAATTAGAACATTCTCTGTTAATATTTTTTCCTATTTTTATATAGTAAAGTCTGCAATGAAATTCCTTAAGAAAGGTGCTTCTGTTATTAATACAACTTCAGTAACTGCCTACAGAGGAAGTCCTGAGTTACTTGATTATTCTTCAACTAAAGGAGCGATTGTTTCATTTACCAGATCACTTTCAAGTTCACTTGTAAAAAAAGGAATAAGAGTAAATGGAGTTGCCCCCGGACCTATTTGGACACCATTAATACCTGCAAGTTTTCCCCCTAAAAAAGTTTCAGAATTTGGCTCAGACACACCTATGGAAAGAGCAGGACAACCTGAAGAAGTGGCTCCAGCCTATGTTTTTCTTGCCTCAGAAGATTCATCATATATCACAGGACAAATCATTCATCCTAATGGCGGAGAAATAATTAACGGATAATAAAGTTTAGTTCATTCTGTATTACAATACAAAGTTTTTTTATAGGCTTTGCATTTGTTATTTATAGGGAAATTCTAATGCAATTAATTTGAATTTTATTATATTTATTTTCTTTTAAGTGCATTTTAATAATAATGACTAAAGAAGAAAATCCCACTTTATACAGACCTACGTACAAAGATTATTTACAATGGGATATTTTCATCTGGGGTAAAGCACTAAACTACTGGACTCGAATTTTAAAAGAGAAAAACATTACACAAGGCTTAGCTTTGGAAATAGGAAGCAAGGATGGCGGACTATCTTTATATATGGCAAGCGAATTTGATTTCAAAGTTATATGCTCCGATATTGACGGTCCTACCGAAAAAGCAAAAGAGATGCACAAGAAATATTCGGCAGATATTAGCATTGAATACCGGAAAGTGGATGCGTTAAATTTACAATTTGAGAACGATATTTTTGATGTGGTTATATTTAAATCAGTATTAGGTTCCATAGGTAAGAATAACAACTTTGAATTGCAGCAAAGAGCCGTAAATGAACTGTATAGAGTATTAAAGCCTAAGGGGATTTTACTGTTTGCTGAAAACGCAAAAGCATCTTTCCTGCACACATACTTCAGAAAAAAATTTCGCAAGTGGGCAAGTTACTGGAGATATGTTACCTTTAATGAAATGATCGATATGCTTAGTGCATTTAGTTTTCAAGAGGTTCACAGTTCAGGATTTCTTTCAGCATTTTTTTCAAATCACACAATAAAAAGTTTTTTTTCCCCTTTAGATAATACTATAGAAAATTTGATTTCAAGAGAATCTCGATATGTAATTTATGGATATGCTATTAAATAATGATATGCTGTATTAAATGAGTGAATTAGTATCAATAGTTTGCACTACATATAATGAGGAAAAACTCATTGCTAAAACTCTGGAAAGTTTTTTAGCACAGCAGCTTAACGGAATGCGATCAGAAATCCTGGTAGTTGACGGTATGTCTACTGATGATACAAGAAAAATTGTTAATGAATACTCACGAAAATATACGAATGTAAAACTAATAGATAACACTGAAAGGAAAAATCCATTTGGAAGAAATAAAGGTGTAACCGAATCAAAAGGTAATTATATAGCTTTACTTGGCGCTCATACAATCTATGATTCAGATTACGTAAAAATTTGCATCGAAGAATTGAAAAGAACAAATTCTATCGGAGTATCGGGGAAAGTTTTAACAGCATTTGAAAAAAATACACCAGAGTCTGAACTTTGTGAGTTAGTATTGAGCAGTAAATTTGGTGTTTCAGGCGAATCATTCCGGACCGTTAGTGAAGGTTATACATCGATGATAAATTATCCTGTGTTTAAAAAAGAGGTATTTGAAGAAGTAGGGTTGTATGATACAGCATTACATAGAAATCAGGATAATGATTTTAATTCAAGAATTTTAGCAAAAGGATATAAACTCTACAATACCTGGAAAACAGAATGCAGATATTATCCATCTGAAACTTTAAGCGGGACCTTAGCTTATTCTTACAGGAACGGTTTCTGGAATGCGAAGACAATAATAAAAAATCCGGAAATACTGATGGTTCATCATTATGTGCCGTTTATTTTTGTTATGACTTTGTTAGTTCTTTTAGTAACAGGTTTGATAACTTCAGTCTACAAGATTTTTTTACCCCTTCAAATTTTCTTATTGGTTTTACTTTTACATATATCAGTGGGATATTCATTTTCATTCAGAATAAAAAAATACAGAACTTTAAAAAATATTCTTATTCTCCCCTTTTTATTTTTTGCATTCCATTTTTCTTATGGCTGGGGAACCTTAAGAGGTTTTTTCACAAAAAAGATTTAATAAAACAATTTTTATGCGCGTACCTTTTGTAGATTTACATGCACAGTACTTATCAATCAAAGATGAAATTGATAATGCAATTCAATCGGTTATCAACGACACTGCATTTATTGGCGGGAAGTATGTAAAAGAATTTGAAAATAATTTCGCAAAATCTTATGGTATAAAACATTGTATCGGTGTGGCAAACGGCACTGACGCAATCTACATTATATTAAAGATGCTCGGCATAGGTCCGGGTGACGAAGTAATTACAGCGGCAAATACCTGGATATCTACATCGGAAACGATTACTCAAACAGGAGCTAAGCCCGTTTTTATTGATATTGATGAAAAATATTATACTATTAATGAAGATTTAATTGAATCAAAAATTACTTCCAGAACAAAAGCAATAATACCGGTTCATCTTTACGGGCAGGTATGCAATATTGAAAAAATCCTAACAATATGTAAAATACACAATCTATTTTTAATTGAAGATTGTGCGCAATCACATTTCTCTTCATTAGATAATAAACTTGCCGGTACTTCCGGAATTGCTTCTTCTTTTAGCTTTTATCCCGGAAAAAATCTTGGGGCCTATGGAGATGCAGGCTGCATTATAACAAACGATGATACTCTTGCAAAAAAAATACGTATGTTTGCAAATCATGGCTCATTAATAAAGCATGAACATGATATAGAAGGAATTAATAGCAGGCTTGATGGACTTCAGGCAGCAATTCTTAATGCTAAACTTCCCCATTTAGATAATTGGATAAATAAAAGGATTTTTAATGCACAATTATATACAAAACTTCTTAATGGGACAGGAGATATAATTACCCCGTCAGTACGTGAAAATTCCAAACATACATTTCATCTGTATGTTATTAGAACAAAATTCAGAGATCAGCTCAAGGATTATTTAATAAACCAAAATATTGACGTTTCGATTCATTACCCGGTGGCTTTACCGAATCTTAAGGCGTATGAATATTTAAATCTTCCTACAGAAGAAAATAGTATCACTAATGTTTTTCAAAATGAAATTCTTTCACTTCCAATGTACCCAGAACTATCTTCAGAACAAATTGGATTTGTTGTAAGCTGCATCAAAGATTTTTTTGCCGCACAATAATATTATAAAATATCTTTGAATTGTTTTTCAAAAACCCTTTCTAAGTATCATTGTAAGTATTCTTTTATTATTTTTATAGCAGCTACAGAGAATAATTAAATAAATGATTCCCTTTTATCTCCCTTTTGTTAACGATGATATAATCGATAACTTAATTGACACTATTAAATCCGGCTGGATAACAACCGGTCCGCAGGTAAAAATTCTTCAGGAAGAAGTTTCAATAATTTCAGGAGTAAATGATGTACTTTGCGTTAATTCTGCTACATCTGCTTTAACTCTGGCTCTTCACTGGTACGGTGTAAAACCAGGGGATGAAGTTATTATCCCTGCATATACTTTTGCTGCAACAGCATTAGCTGTGTTACATCTGGGAGCAAAGCCTGTAATGGTAGATATAAAAGATGACTTCTGCATTGATACTACAAAACTTGCAAAGGCAATAACAGAAAAAACTAAAGTTATTATGCCTGTAGATATGGCAGGCCTTCCATGTGATTATAATGAAATATACGACGTAGTAAATTCCAAGGAAGTGAAAGACAAATTCAAACCACTTGGTGAGAACCAAAAAAACTTAGGTAGGGTTTTAATTCTTTCTGATGCTGCCCATTCAATTGGAGCTCGATATAGAGGCAGACCAACAGGCTCTCTGGCAGATCTGACGGTATTTTCATTTCATGCAGTCAAAAATATAAGTTCTGCCGAAGGAGGTGCTATATGTATAAACCTTCCGCTTCCTTTCGATAATAAAAAAATATATGACTTTTTGCGTCTTATTTCATTTAACGGTCAAACTAAGGATGCTTATGCAAAAACCATGGGTGCCGAGTGGAAATATGATATTATTTACCCCGGGTTCAAAATAAACATGCCTGACATATTAGCATCAATTGCAGTAGCACAGTTTCAAATATATAAAAAAGAATTGTATAACAGAAGAAAAGAGATTTTTGCTCTTTACGATAAAGCATTTGGAAAAATAAGTTGGGCTATTTCACCTCCGTCTTTATGCAAGAAAAAAGAATCATCATATCATGTTTACTTATTAAGAATAAAAGATATTACAGAATCGCAAAGAGATTTAATTATCGAAGAAATTTTTAGAAATGGCGTTTCAGTAAATGTTCACTTTCAGCCTTTACCCATGCTTACGGTTTTTAAAAATCTGAATTACAAAATTGAAGACTATCCTGTAAGCTATAAGAACTACTCTATAGAGATTTCACTCCCTGTTTATCCTCAACTAACGAATGATAATATTAGCTACATAGTTGATTGTGTTATAAAAGCATATAATAAGATTTTAGGAACAAATTAGTTTATTTAATTTAACAAATAAAACACGTAATTTAATCCGTTCTCGAAACTATAGCGCAAAGCAGGCATGCGCTACACATATAATGATCAGATTTTTTGATCTTCTAATTTCATTCTTAGGGATTTTACTTTTCAGCCCGATACTTGTAATTGTTTCTTTATTAATAATAATAGACTCTAAATTACCTGTATTCTTTACACAAAACAGAGTCGGGAGATACAATCGGGATTTCAAGGTTTTTAAATTCAGATCCATGTTTGTGGATGAAGAAAATAATTCTTTTTTGACATTAGACAAAAGTGGAAATAAAGTTACACGGATTGGTTATTTTCTAAGGAAGTTCAAAATAGATGAACTGCCTCAGTTAGTAAATGTCTTAATGGGTGATATGAGTCTTGTAGGTCCACGCCCCGAGCTGAGAAAATTTGTAAATATGTATACCGATGAACAAAGAGAAATATTAATGATGAAGCCCGGAATGACTGACTATGCATCTATAAAATTTTTTAATGAAGATAAATTTCTAACTGAATCTGATAATCCGGAAGATCTATACATAAAAAAAATTTTACCGGAAAAAATAATATTAAATAGATTATATTTTCGTAATTATTCGGTTAAAGAGTATTTTAAAATTATTTTTATTACTTTATACTATATCTTAAGACAAGGCAGGGGGAAATAAAGCCGTGATGTTTTTAAATCCATATTTAAAGAAAATCAGAAACAGGCATTTATTGTTTTTAGATGTAATTTTCTTTGTAATATCTCCATTTTTAGCTTTATTACTTAGAGTTGAAAATACTTCGTACATTACCTATAATTTAGCTCCCATAATTCAATACGTTTTTATTTCACTGATAATAAAATTAGCAGTGAATTATTCATTGGGACTTTATAAAAAATTCTGGCATGTAGCCAGCATAGATGAGCTTGCAAAGATTATTCTGGCATTTATACTGTTTAATGCATTCCAGAATTCGTTATTGCAAGTACTCAAACTGAACTTTCCGTTTTATATTCCTGTACCAAATTCTCTTCCATTAATAGATTCATTTGTAACTTATATATTTTTCTCTGCCTCAAGGTTCAGCATCAGATTAGTTGAAAGACTTGAGCAAAGAAAAAATCTGCGCGGAAACGGCGAAAAAGTTTTAATCTATGGAGCAGGAAAAGCAGGAGTAAAAATTGTAGAGGAAATGCAAAGACATCCTAACAATGGATTAAATCCTATTGCATTTATGGATGATGATGCAAAAAAAGTCGGATTAAAAATAAGAGGGCTTACTGTATTAGGAGGGGCTGATGCACTTGCTGATGCAATAAAAACTTTCAAAATATCGAAAGTAATTATTGCCATGACCTTATTAAAAGGAGAAGAAGTAAGAAATATTGTTAATATATGTACAAAGCTCGGAGTTAAAACCAGAACTCTTCCAAACACATTTGAACTTCTGGACAACAGAGTAAGAATAGATAGTATTAGAGATATTCAAATTGAAGATTTATTAAAAAGAGAACCAATACAAACTGACATTAAAGAAGTAAAAAGTTTGATAAAAGGTAAAAGAGTTCTAGTAACAGGAGCCGGCGGCTCCATAGGAAGTGAACTTTGCAGGCAAATTTTAAACTGCAATCCATCTGATTTAATTTTGCTGGGACATGGTGAAAACTCAATATTTGAAATCCATAACGAACTTAATACAAGGAAGAAAAAGAATTTTAATCATGTAAATCTTCAGTCGGTAATAGCTGATGTAAGAAATAAATTAAGAATTGAGCAAGTCCTGACTGATCATAAACCTGATATAGTTTTCCATGCTGCAGCACATAAGCATGTCCCATTAATGGAGGCAAATCCATGCGAGGCTGTAACTAATAATGTACTGGGTACCCGAAATCTGATTGAAGCATGCGCAAAAAATGATATTGATAATTTTGTTATGATATCTACCGATAAAGCTGTTAACCCGACAAGTATAATGGGCGCAACAAAAAGAATGGCTGAAATGATAGTGCTTAAAGCTGCAAAGGAGTACAATAAAAACTATGTGGCAGTGCGATTTGGAAATGTGCTTGGCAGCCGTGGAAGCGTTGTGCTCACGTTTAAAAAACAAATTGCTGAAGGCGGTCCGATTACAATTACTCACCCGGATATAGTAAGGTATTTTATGACTATTCCTGAAGCTGTGCAGTTAGTATTGCAAGCAGCCGAAATAGGAACAGGAGGTGAAATCTTTGTTCTTGATATGGGCAAACCAATCAAAATAATTGATCTCGCACATGATATGATAAATTTATCCGGTTATAAAGTAGGTGAAGATATAAAAGTTGTAACAACAGGTCTGCGGCCCGGTGAAAAATTATATGAAGAATTATTTATTGAAGGTGAAGAGTATGCCCGGACAAAACATAAAAAAATATTAATAGCTTCGAACGCCAGCACTATGATTATTGATAATCTAGAAAGTATGACTGACACCTTGATTTCTAACACAGACGGCAATAATGACGATATAATTTTGAACCAGTTAAAAGAAATGCTAGTAGATTTCAGGCATACGAAAGACCTTTCTTTAACTAATTACAGGTAAATATATCAACCGGTTCACCCAAAAAACTGATGCAAGAAGTTACTTATTAATAGGTTCATTCATAGCTTCATTATTTTTCTGCGCTTTCGATCAAAGCATTTCAGGAATAAGAATTGTATTCCCCGTATTGCTTTGGATTCTGATTTGTTCTTCCGGTGAGAATTTCAAAAACTTTATTAATGACCTAAAAATATCCAAGAAATTTTCGATATTTTTACTACTCTTCATTTCAATACATGGCATTTCTTTGATTTACTCCTCTAATTACTCTTACGGACTCTCAAAATTCTACGGTATTTTTTTTAATATAATTCTGAATATCTTAACGCTAAGATTTATATTAATAAATTTCAACAGCAAAATTTTAAAAATTATTGTGGAAGTAGTGTTGTTCTTCGGTGCAGCATTAACTCTGATTTCGATTTTTGCCGGACCTTTTAATTCATTCTATGATGAATATCAGCAGACAAAAATTTTTGGAATTAATTTATGGAGTCATGTTGGATTCGGCAGATATATGGGATTTGTATTTATCGTTTCTCTGATAAATATTATCTATCTTGGTTTCTTAAAAAAATTGAACCTCGATAAGATATTTCTTTTAATTAGTTTTGCAGGATTATTATTAAGCGGTCTTCGGGGCGCTATCGTTTGTTCCTTTATAATTTCAGCTATAATTGTAATATATTCATTAAAGGAAAAAAATATTTCAGTTTCAAAAATTTTGATATTTTTATGTGGAGGGGTATTGGTATTAGTAACAGCTGCTTATTTTAATGACTCTTTTTCAATTTTGCTTTCCCGCTTCACTCAGGTATTCAATATATTTCATCAAGAGGATCTTTCAGACGGAGCTATTTCAACACGTCTTCATATTTATAAAAATTCATTTGACCTTTTCCTGCAAAGTGTTTTTATTGGTAAAGGCTTAGGAAGTTATTATGACAACAGTTTATTTCAATTTACAAGAGGGTTAAAATATCCGCACAATATCATTATAGAATATGCAATTGAGTTAGGTTCAATAGGGCTTATTTTTATTTTAGCAGTTTTATCCTTTATTTTTAAGTGTGTTTTGAAAATAAATACAGTACTTTCCTTGGTATTTTTGTACTTTGTTCTACTCTCAATGTTTTCCTATTCAATTTCCTTCCAAACCGGAATGTTCTCGTTCATTGCATTCATCGCATTAAACGAAAAAACCGTAACAGCAGTAAAAAATTCAGTTGATAGTCTTATAAATAAAATTCCTCACCAGTCTCCTGCATAAAGCAAAATTTCACCGCTTGTTATTTTCAGGTACTCATATTTTATCCTTATTATCTGGCGAATGTGCAGATAGTCATGAGCAAGCCAGTTGACCAAAAACATTTTAGCCGTCAAAGGTCCTAGTTTCGGATGGGAATGTGAGTTTCCCCACTCAGGACTTTTTAATTGTTTTAACCACGCTATTGAATATTCTCTCTCAATAATAAAATCATTTAACTTCATATCATAATTTTGTTCAGCATAATTTCTTGAAGTAACCCATCCTGTAGGATCTACAGGCAGTAACTCTTCTAATGGATTAGCAAGAACGCTTTTTACACGAGCGCGAAAATCATCTCTTTCTTCATCATAAAGATGGCAAACTACTTCAAGCAGATTCCACTTATTTTCTGATTCTCTCCAATGGTAAAATTCATTCGGCAGATTTTCGAGCAAATCTTTAAAAATACTTTTGTTTTTTTCTAATTCAGCAATGATGCGATTAATATCCATTTTATAAAATTTTATAAATAAAATAACCGGAATCAATTTAATAAAAACTAGTATTTGTAAATGGATTGAGTTATAAACTTTAACTGAGTTATTTTGTTGTAATTTGTAACTAAAAATTTAACCTAAATAAATGAAAATAGGATTCATCGGTCTGGGACGTATGGGCGGAAACATGGTGGAACGCCTTTTAAAAGACGGACATGAAATTGTTGCATATAACTTAACAAAACCTGAAATAGATGAAGCTGTAAGCAAGGGAGCAGCTGGTGCAGATTCAGTGGAGGACTTAGTAAATAAACTACCTGAAAGAAAAATTGTATGGCTGATGGTACCTGCAGGAATTCCTGTGGATTCAAATCTTGAGATACTTTCAAAACTTCTTAAGAGTGATGATATAATCATTGATGGTGGGAACTCAAACTGGAAACTAACTCAAACCCGCGGCAAAAAACTGGCAGACATTGGAATCAATTTCATTGATTGCGGAACAAGCGGAGGAGTTTGGGGACTTGAAAACGGATACAGTCTAATGACAGGCGGGAATAAAGAAGCTGTTGAATATGTTTACCCTGTTTTCAAAACACTCGCGCCTCCCGGAGGCTACACTTATTGCGGTGAGAGCGGCGCTGGACATTTTGTAAAAATGGTTCACAACGGAATCGAATACGGTATGATGCAGTCATTTGCAGAAGGTTTTGAAATAATTGAAAAGTCCCCTTTCAATATCGATGTAGCTGCGGTAGCAAGCGGCTGGCAATATGGAAGTGTTGTAAGGTCATGGCTGCTGGAGCTTGCCGTACTTGCTTTCAAACAAGATCCCGGACTGGAGAAAATAAAAGGATATGTTGAAGATAGCGGTGAAGGTAAATGGACTGTGGAAGCTGCTATGGAGTTAAATGTTCCTGCGCACGTAATAACGGCTTCATTGTACACAAGATTTCAGTCGAGACAGGATGACTCTTTTGCAATGAAAGTACTGGCATCATTAAGAAATCAATTCGGCGGGCACGCCGTTAAAAAGGAAGAACAATAGTAAATGGAGAAACCAAAAAATTGCCTTATAGTAATATTCGGAGCTTCCGGTGATTTAACTAAACGAAAACTAATCCCTTCGATCTTTGAGCTCTACAAGCAAAACGTACTGCCGGAAAAATTTGCAATATTGGGTGTAGCACGAAGCGATTTCTCGGATGCAAGTTTCAGAGAAACAATGACAGAGAGCATAAAAGATTTTGTTAAGGATTCAACAAATGGTGATATTCCTGAATTTTTAAAAAAACTGCATTACTCTGCAATTGATACTAAAACATCACAAGATTATGGAAGATTGAAGGAACGAATAGAAGAAATTAATGGAAAATTTTCATTGGATGGAAATATCATTTTTTATCTTGCCACTCCACCGAGCGCATACTCTTCTATAGCAGCGTGCCTGGGTGAACATAATTTGCAGGACCAAACTACAGGATTCAGAAGGCTTGTTATAGAAAAACCATTCGGATATGACTTAGACTCTGCTGTTGAATTAAACAATGAGCTGCATAAAATTTTCAAAGAAAATCAGATTTACAGAATTGACCATTATTTAGGTAAAGAAACAGTACAAAATCTACTCGTAACAAGATTTTCAAACGGAATTTTTGAACCCCTTTGGAACAGAAGTTATGTTCATCATGTTGAAGTTACCTCAGCTGAAAGTATAGGAGTGGAAAACAGAGGCAGTTACTATGACAATGCAGGGGCTTTAAGAGATATGGTTCAGAATCATCTGTTACAGGTTGTAAGTTTTGTTGCAATGGAGCCTCCGTCTTCCTTTGCTTCGGATGCGATAAGAAATGAAACTTTAAAAGTGTTTCAATCACTGCGTCCCATAAAAGAAGAAGATGTTGAAAAATTTGCGATAAGAGGACAGTATACTTCTTCTAATATAAGAGGCGAACATGTAAAAGGATATCGTGAAGAAGAAGATGTTAACCCGGATTCTAAAACTGAGACATATGTTGCTCTGAAATTTTACATAGATAACTGGCGCTGGGGAGGTATTCCTTTTTATATAAGAACAGGTAAACGACTGCCGACAAGGGTTACTGAAGTAGTAATTCATTTTAAACCCACACCGCATTCGTTATTCGGACAAACTGATGATTGCAGTACCTGCAACCAGTTGATAATAAGAATTCAGCCTGATGAAGGTATACTATTGAAAATCAGCATGAAAGTCCCCGGAGGCGGTTTCGATTTGAGAACGGTTAATCTGGATTTTCATTATAAAGATTTAGGAAATGTACATATCCCTGATGCTTACGAAAGATTGATTTATGACTGCATGATGGGTGATTCTACACTTTATTCACGCGGAGATGTTGTAGAAGCGGCATGGAAATTTTTGGCTCCAATTCAAAAGGCTTGGGCAAATAATCCGGGTATTAAAATTTACGGATATCCTGCCGGTACGTGGGGACCGGAAAATGCCGATGAATTAATAGAAGATAAAAACGTTACCTGGCGTTACCCTTGTAAAAATCTTTCCGATGACGGAACATATTGTGAATTGTAAGAATGACTCAAGTTATAAAAATATTTGAAACACCTGAATTACTTGCTGAATCATTTTCAGAATATTTTGCAGATGAATTAAGGAAGAAAGAGAAATACAATATAGCACTTTCAGGAGGAAGCACTCCTAAAATTATTTTTAAAACTCTTGCAGAAAAATATTCCGATAAAATTGATTGGGAAAAAGTACATTTTTTTTGGGGAGATGAACGCTGCGTTCCTCCTTCATCTGATGAATGCAATTTCAAAATGACAAAGGAGAATCTGTTTGATAAAATAAATATTCCCAGTGCAAACATTCACAGAATAAGAGGAGAAGATGAGCCCTATGCAGAAGCAATTAGGTATTCAAATGAAATTTCAGATTTAATTTTTAACAAAAATAGTTTGCCTTGTTTTGATTTTATTATGTTAGGCTTAGGTGAAGATGGACATACAGCGTCAATTTTCCCGGATAGATTGGATCTGTTTACTTCTGATAAGATATGTGAAGCTGTAAAAAAACCCATTTCAGGACAGCAAAGAATAACAGTAACCGGAAATATAATAAATAACTCTTTGGACGGTGCTTTCTTTGTCACAGGAAAGGAAAAAAGCAGCGTAGTTAAAAAAATTATTAATCACGATACTGAAGGTATGTTATTACCCGCTTCAAAAGTTAACCTTACATCCGGTAATTTATACTGGTTTTTAGATAGACAAAGCTCTTCTCTGATATTCCCTTCTAAAAGTCGAAAACTTTAAAGTATTTTTTTTTAAGTAATAAATCATAATATTAAATTACCTTGGCACGGTATAATTAAATTTTTAGATAAATTAATCAATAATTTATGGAAAAAAACCACTATGAGATACTTCTTGTAGAAGATAACCCAACCGATGCCGAGCTGACTATCCGCTCACTAAATAAATACAATTTAGGTAATAATCTTATACATTTAAAAGACGGGGCGGAAGCTCTGGATTTTATTTTTGCTAAAGGAGAATATTCAAACGGTTCTATAAAAAACGGATTAAAGATTATCTTGCTTGATTTAAAAATGCCTAAGGTGGACGGACTAGAAGTATTGAAACATATTAAGTCAGATGAAAGAACAAAATCCATTCCTGTTATAATTATGACTTCTTCAAAAGAGGAACACGATATTATTACAAGTTACAAATACGGCGTTAACAGTTATGTCGTTAAACCGGTTGATTTCGATCAGTTTGCAAAAGCTGTAGCAGATCTAGGATTATACTGGCTATTAATAAATCAGCCTCCAAAATAATACAATATATAACCAAAATGCCTTAATTTAGTAGTTAACTAAATATAATTGCATTTTATTTGATTCTAAAGAATATATAAATTTCTACTTATGTTTTATTGCATATGTTTTTTTCAAAGCCGGTCAGTGTAAACTTACCGGTTTTTGTTTTTTAAATACTAAAATAACATTAATTAAAGTTGTTATCAATATTAAGTCTAAATAAATTCATTGCAAAGTTTTTATATAATCTGTAATTTGAAATTCACCAATTAATTCAAACATCATAAATGGAAAATTTAGTAGAAGAAGTTAAAATCCGCGGAGAAAAGCTTGGGCAAAGCAATAATGACGGAAAAAAATTTGTAGCGATAAATTACATTACCTGTAAAGATGAATACAAAGAGAGATTTGAACAGTTATTTTCAACAAGAGCAAAGGCAATTGACAGAATGCCGGGCTTTCTTGAAATGGAAGTTCTTAAACCAATGGGTGATGGCAATGTATATTTAATCGTAAGCCACTGGGATAGCGCTGATGCATTTAAGAACTGGACAAAATCTCCTGAATTTATCGAAGGCCATAAAAGAGGCTTTGAAGATATTAGAAAATACAAAGAAGAAGGAAAAGAACCGCCAATGAGTTCTGATTTTAAAACTTATGAAGTTATCTCAAACTAATTCAACTCAACCTGTTAATGAGTAAAGATAAATTTATTAATTTAGTTAAAAAGTTAGGAGTAGCCGGATTTCTGTTTTTCCTTGTCAAAGGATTACTGTGGCTGCTCGTTCCTGCCATCATTGCATTCTACGCAGCAAAGTAAGCATCATACACCTCTAAACATTCGCTCATAATTTATTTACCATCTTATTAAACTGTCTTAAAAAGCTTTTATGTGTTGTATAATGAATAGTATTAAACTTCAGTTTAGAAGCAGCTGAGATATATGGTTTAATGTCATCTATGAAAACTGTCTGCTCAGGAATAATTTTATATCTCCTTGCCATATCCATAAATATTTTTTTCTCAGGCTTCATAGCATTTACTCTATAAGAAAGTACTTTTGTCTTTATAAGATTTACAGATGGAAAATTTTTAATAATAAAACTGAAGTGACAAGGATCAGTGTTTGATAAAAGAAAAATTTTATATTTTCTTTCTTCAATCAAATTTTCCAGCAGCTTTATCATAGGTTTATTTTCCCAGAAGACATCGCTGTACAAATAAATAAAATCTGCGTATCCCGTTTTAATATTGAACTTTTTCTTTACTGCTTTAAAAAAATCCTTACCGGATATTCTGCCTTTGCCTAGTTTAACATCAAGCTTTTTTTCAGCAATAAATTTTTTAAGTTTATTGGCATTCAATCCCTTTTCAATATTTGCCAAACCATCATAGAAATATCCATGGTCGAAAAATATCAAAGTATTTCCGAGATCGAAAATAATATTTTTTATCTTTGGGTTTTCCAAAGAGTAGTATTAGATTTTGCTGAAGAATTCAGCCGGAATATTTCCTTTTATTACAGATATACTACTTCCAAAACATTAAGATTTGCATCTAAAGTATATAGTCTCGGAGTACCTGTAGGAATTTCATATTCAAGGATTTGATCAGGAGTCATTTTTTCAAGATACATTATCAACGCTCTCAGACTGTTGCCATGAGCAACAATTAAAACATCTTTACCTTCTTTAAGCAGCGGTTCAATTTTTTCATGGTAATACGGCAATACTCTCTCTGCGGTCTGCTTCAGAGCTTCTCCGTTCGGGGGGCAGATGTCATAGCTTCTACGCCAAATCTTCACCTGATCTTCGCCGAATTTTGTACGGCATTCATCTTTATTCATTCCCTGCAAATCACCATACATCCTTTCATTTAGTGCTTTATCTTTTACAACAGGTGTTACTAATTTTTTATTATTTTCAAGTATGATAGAAAGAGTTCTTTGTGCTCTTATTAATGCAGAAGTAAAGGCAATATCAAATTCAAAATTTGCTAACTTAATTCCTGCATCTTTTGCCTCTTCTTCACCCTTTGGTGAGAGGTCCACATCAATCCAGCCTGTGAATTTATTTTCAAGATTCCATAACGATTGTCCGTGGCGGACAAGAACTAAATTTGGCATATCATTATATTATAATATTGGGGTAATTAATTCTTCCATTTTATAGAGCATCCCATGGAAGGAATCTGCTCAAGCTTTGAAATATTTTCGCCGTTCAATAGCATTCCGGTTACAATTTCTAAATCTTTTTGTGTTACACTGTTTTCATCTTTCCAGTTATTATCTAATCTTCCGCGGTATTTCAATTCTCTATTGGTATCATATAAATAAATATCAGGAGTACAAACAGCTCCATAAGCCATTGCAGTTTCCTGTGTTTCATCTACAAGATAAGGAAAGTTCATTTTGTGTTCTTCATAAAACTTAATCATATTTTCGAATGAATCCCGAGGATAAGTTGATACATCATTTGGATTGATGCCTACTAACTGAACACCTTTATCTTTGTACTTCTCCTGGAATTTAACAAACCTCTCAATCACTGCAAGTACATACGGGCAATGATTGCACATAAAAATTATTATTAAAATTTCCTTGTCTTTAAAATCTTCAAGTGAATAGAAATGTTCATCTGTTCCTTTTAGATTAAAATTTATAACTGGAGTGTTTAAATTCTCTTTTGCGCTTTGAAGAAGCAAGTTTATCGGGATTAATTTTACTTGTAAGAAATTAGTTAATAGTCGTCGTCATCATCATCATCATCCATCTCCGGATGAAAATCTTCATAGATAAAACTTATGTGAGCATTTTTATTCTTTTTATCTTCTTCTATAGCTTCTTTAAAAATCTCTTCAGTGATAAATCTGTATTTTTCACTGACAGGATAATCATTATGAAAGTGTACTATAATGTTATGCTCATCTAAAACCAGCATCAGTTTTTTATATTCATCGGCAAGATTATCTTTTTTAATATCGGTAACTTTCTTGTATTTAGGCGAACCTATTTTTTGAAAAACGCTTACAACTTTCGCGTTCTTATGTTCATCCTCAAACTTCTTGACTTCATTTATGAACTCAGGATTATCCTCATCATCAACCGATTCAATAAAATCATCCTCAATGACTTCATCTTCATCCATTATAGAATCTTCGGTAAATCCTAATTCTTCTTTGAGAGAATCTTTTTCCTTTTTACCGTTATTTTTTTCTTTTGGTTTTCGTTCTGACATTTTATAATTATATTATCTTGTATTACACAATTAATGAGTTTATATATTTTTTTTCAAGTCAAGTTTTTATTAATTAGTATTTTTACTATATAATATTTTTAAAATAAGTCAAGTAAATAAATACCAATGGAGTTACAAAAATAAGGCTGTCAAACCTGTCCAGCACTCCTCCATGTCCCGGAATTATGTGCGAGGAATCTTTTACATTCAATTTTCTTTTGAATAAAGATTCAAATAAATCCCCTATCTGAGAAAATACTCCGATTAAAAGTCCCAGCACAATTGCATCAACTAAAGTAAGCTTTCCATCGCTGAAATAATAGAACAAATAAGAAGCGATAAGTGTAAACACTAATCCTGTTACTGAACCCTCCCATGTTTTCTTCGGACTGATTGCTGAAAGCTTATGCTTTCCTAAAAATTTCCCTCCGAAAAATGCCATAGAATCACAAGTCCATATCAATATAAAAATATAAATAATATAATTAAACTGCTCGTAATAAATTATTTTAGTCAGTAATAGAAAAGGAACTGAGGCATAAAATAATCCGAATACAGAGACAACGGAATTGATAGGATTATGTTTTGTTCTAAATACTTCTATTGAACAAATCAAAATTATACTTACAAGCAATATTAACCCTTCAGCTTTATGCCCTAAATAACTCATAACAAATAAAGCTATCGTAATTATTCCCGGCAAAATTTTCAATGGCTGAATTTCAGTTGATTTGAACATTGAATAAAATTCCCATAAGGCAATACAAGAAAGTAGGAGGGATAAAATAAGAAAGTATATTCCCCCTTTAAAAATTATAAACAGGAATAATGGAATTCCTATCGCACCGACTAATATTCTGGTTGCTGTATTACTCAATTATTGGATTTGTAGTATTAATAATTTCTGAATTTTTATTTGATACTGAAAACTTTTTTATCAGGAATATTAATCCGACAAAAACAAAAAGCGATGCGATTCCTAAAACAACTACCTGCATTATTTCATCAGGCGGAATTTCTTTCGAAATAAATTCGTCTTTTCCATAAATAAATACTGCAAGAGCTGAAATAAAATTATTTATAAAATGGCAGACTATAGCAGTAAAAATACTTCCACTATGATAGACTGTGAACGATAAATATATGCCTAGTACTGCCAATGGAATTAAATTGAACGGATGAAAATGAAAGAGCGCAAACAACAGACCTGAGAAAAATATTGCAGCTGTTCGCTTAGTGACCTTTTCAAAATTAGATAGTACAAATCCTCTGAATAAAAATTCTTCACAAATTGCAGGAGTAACGGCAATAACAATGACTATTGCAATAAACTCAGCAGTTGAATAAGCTGTTACTAATTTTAACGTCGAAGCCTCAAGCATATCGAATAAATCTTTCAAAGCTTTCAATGCATCCTGACCGAACGGTAAAGAGAATATAATCTTATTCTGATAGTACATAAATAATTGAAGGAATGGCTGCACGACAAAAATTCCGATAACGCTCAGGAAAAAGACAGTAACCTTTGGTGATTTTAATCTGAATGTTTCTTTTACTTTAT
This sequence comes from Ignavibacteria bacterium, assembly GCA_044226845.1. Taxonomy (GTDB): domain Bacteria; phylum Bacteroidota; class Ignavibacteria; order Tepidaquicellales; family Tepidaquicellaceae; genus JAFDZO01. Next base: position 138,066 of record JBGAGG010000007.1, on the reverse strand, counting down.
CACCCTGCAAATAAGCGAGCATAATTGCCGGGAAAAGTATGAACATAAACTGCGCAAATGTAATTATTACACGCGTGAGAATAAGCTTGCCGGTGGTAGAGGAAAAATCCTCTCCCACTGCTGCGTATTGAATTAGTCCGCCTATTATCTGATATAAAAAAAATACTACAACTAGTCCCAGAAAAACATAAATAATGGGATTCGCATTTTTAAACGGTGCGGAATGTATCTGATTATTATTTTCTTCCAAAGGTATAAGTAAAATACAATATTATCAAAATAGATTTATTAAAAAAGTAACAACGATTTCAGTTTCAAGTTTCGTATTTCAGATTTATCTCAGTGTTACATTATTGTCACATTATTGTAACATTCTCTGAATTGCAATTTAAAAAAAATACGGATAAAATTTTTCATCACGAATGACGAATTTTTGACGGGTTTCTGCAAAATAACTCATATAATTCCGCTTAAAATTACTCCTACACAATTTGGTAAAAATTTTGCTCCAAATCAACAAATATCACTCTATTACTACTAATAGGGAAAAATATTTCAGACGAGAAACTACATTTAATATGAGCGCACTTATTTGTATATTTAACGCTTAAATGGAAGTTGAAACAAAAATAAATACTGAAGCTCCGCAGGAGCCGGATTACAACATTAAAACTCACGAATACTGGGCAAAGCTGCCCGAGTTCGAGGGCCCGCTTGATATTCTTCTTCATTTTATAAAAGCTGACGAACTTGATATTTACAACATCCCTATTTCAAAAATCACAAAAGATTTTCTGGGTTATGTAAATTATATGCAGTCTCTTGATATTGAGTTTGCGGGCGAATTCCTGCTTATGGCTTCGGAGCTGATGAAGATAAAAGCAAAGATGTTGATTCCTGTTCTTAATGAAGACGGTGAATTAGTTGATGAAGAAGATCCGAGACTTACATTGATAAGAAAACTGCTTGAATATAAAAGATTTAAAGATGCAACTGAAGAGCTCGCTCTTCTTGAAATGGAAGCGCGCAAAAAATTCTCTCGCAATTATTTTGACAGCGATGTAAAAATTACTGAAACGGATATCGACGTAATGAATGACCCTTCCCTTAAGAATATTAATATCTTTAATCTGATCAAAGCATATAAAATTGTGCTAAGCGGATTGAATAAGGAACGCACTATTCACCCTATACAAGTACTTGATGTATCACAGGAAGGCCAGCAGGAATACGTGATGAATTTATTAAATGAAAAAGGCGAAGTTGATTTCATGGAAATTATCACAGCGCTTAACGACAGATTAAAATTAATTTTTACATTTTTAGCTTTATTGCAGCTAGGTTTAGACGGAATAATAGAAATAACGGTTAACCCCCAAAATCTTTCAAGCTTTACGCTGAAGAAGAGATTAATTCCACTCGATCAGTTATAAATAATTACAAATAATTTTCCATCTCAATTGGTAAATAACGATATAAAAAATATTATCGAGTCACTCATCTTTGCTTCTGAAGAGCAGATTTCAGCAAAGCAGATTCGCGAGATTTTATCTTCGTTCAGCATTAAAACTGACGTCAACAAAATTGACCAGTCAGTTGATGCATTGAATGAAGAGTATAATACATCTGGAAATTCTTTCGAGATAATAAAAGTCGCAGGCGGATATCAGTTCGCTACGAGGAAAGAATACGGAGTTTATGTCGGCAAACTCTTCGACGAAAAGCAGAGAAAAAAATTATCACAGTCATCGATTGAGACGCTTGCAATCATAGCGTACAAGCAGCCGATTACCAGAAGCGAGATTGAATTCATCCGCGGAGTAAATGTAGATTACATTGTTAATTCCCTGCTGGAAAGAGATCTGATTTGCATTACAGGCAGAGCAGAGACTCCCGGTCGCCCAATACTTTACGGAACAACAGATACGTTTTTGAAAATTTTAGGACTTAATTCTACAGGTGATTTGCCTAAGCTGAAAGAGATAAATGAAATCCTTCAGAACGAAAAAATCGAAGGTATAACGGAAGCAGATATTGATTTGTTTAATTCCGTAAATCAGAATTTTATACCGCCTAATGCACAGAAAGACGAAGAGATTCAGGAGGAGATAAAATTCAATGAAGACGGCAATGCTATTGAAAGCGGTGAGGAGTTAGTGATTGACCCTGAAGCGCCTGATATTACTTCGGATGAAATTCCTGAGATAAATATTGACGAGTTAGAAATAAGAAGCACAATAGAAATAGACAAGAATTTAGAAGAAGATAAAGAAAGCGATTAATGGCAAAGAAAAAAGAGACATCTAAAGATATAGTTAAAGATACATCCGAAGAAGCAATTGACAATCAAGTCGAAGAGACAACTGACTATACAGCTTACAAATCAAATGACGAATTAACCGAACCGGCTCCTGCTAAGGAGAGACTGAATAAGTTCATCGCAGCAAACGGTATGTTTTCCCGCCGCAAGATAGATGAATTTATTGTCGAAGGACGTGTAAGCGTAAACGGCAAGGAAGTTTATGACCTTGGCACAAAAATAAATCCTTTAACGGACAAAGTTTTTATTGACGGAGAGAGAGTGCGTGTAACAGATAAGAAAATTTATCTGATGATGAATAAGCCGCTTAATGTAATTACAAGTGTAAGTGATGAAAAGAAAAGACCGACTGTGATAGATATTGTAAACATGAAAACAAAAGTTTTCCCTGTGGGAAGGTTGGATTTTCATACTACAGGATTACTTATTCTTACTAACGACGGAGACTTTGCGAACAAGTTAATGAACCCTGTGTTCAAAGTCTGGAAAACTTATGATGTAAAATTATCCAGACCGCTTGAGCAGAAACACAGGCAGCTCCTCGAAAAAGGAATTAAGCTTGAAGGAGTTTATACGCTTCCTTCCGTTATAAATTTTCCTAATGAAAGAGATTATACAGAGGTAGTCGTATCAATTTCACAAGGAAAGAACAGACAGGTAAGAAGAATGTTTGAACACTTCGGATATTTTGTGAATAAGCTGCACCGTTCAGGTTATGGAGCATTGGAGCTCGGCAATTTGCGCGAAGGTGAATTCCGCAAAATGACTAAAGAAGAAGTTGACAGCTTAATGACTAAGCAGCCTTCACCGAAATCAACTTCTGAAGAAAGAATTCCCAGAGAAAGAGCCGAGAAAAGTGAAGCAAAAGGAATTAAGAAGAATTATACCAGAGGACCGAAAGATTTTAAAAAAAATAAACCTGTTAGAGACTTTAAGAAAAAATTTACAGGTGATAGCAAAGACAGAGATGTTAAAAAAGATTTCACAAAGAAATTTACAGATGATAGACCCAGCAGATTTTCCAAAGATACAGATTCAAAAAGAGGATTCAAAAAGAAATTCTCCGATGATACTCGTAGAGAGAATAAGATTGATTATAAAAAGAAATTCTCGAATGATACACGTGCCGATAAGCGCCCAAAGAGAGGATATGAAGATGATTTCTCTGACAGACCAAAAAGCTCAGTAAAAGACGATGATTTTGTGAGAAAAGATTCCAAGTCGGGATTTAAAAAGAAGTTCTCGAAAGATGGGCTAAGAACTTTCTCTAAAGATGCACCAAAGTCCTTTTCTAAAACAGGACCGAAGAAATTTTCAGCGGACAGCAAAAGCAGAGATTCAAAGCCGGCTTTCAAGAAGAAATTTTCCGGTAAAGTAAGCAGCGGAACGAAGAATTTTAAAACAGGCTTTAAAAAGAAATACTAATAAGCAGTAAGTAATTTTCACAAATAACTATAAGGAGAAAAAACTTGACGGAACAAAACGACCTGGTAAAAAGAAGGTACGAAGAGCTTGAACACATAAAAAGCATGGGAATAAACCCTTATCCCCATAGATTTGATGTCTCGCATTACTCAAAAGATATTATCAATAATTTTGTTGATCCTGCCGATGACGAACAGAAAGAAAAAGCGAAGGAAGTTATCATTTCTGTTGCAGGCAGAATAATGGCTATTCGCAAAATGGGAAAAGCCTGTTTTGTGCACATTAAGGATGAACAGGGAAAAATTCAATTATACATCCGCAAAGATGATGTCGGTGAAGAGAGCTATAACTTATTAAAGCTTCTTGATATCGGTGATATTATTGGCGCAGCCGGTTATGTGTTTAGAACAAAAACAGGTGAAGTTTCTGTTCATTGTAATTCATTTACATTACTGACAAAATCTTTATATCCCCTTCCTGTTGTTAAAGAAGAAGTTCTGGAATCTGGTGAAAAAGTTGTTTACGATGCATTTGCAGATGTTGAGTTAAGATACAGACAACGCTATATCGATTTAATTGTTAACGACGGAGTGAAAGAAGTTTTTATTAAGAGAACTAAAATAATTCAATCCATAAAAAGAACTTTAGAAGATAAAGCATTCTTTGAAGTTGAAACACCTACGCTGCAGAGTGTTTACGGCGGTGCTAATGCAAAACCATTCATCACTCACCACAATGCTCTGGATATGAAATTATACTTAAGAATCTCCAATGAATTATATCTGAAAAGATTAATTGTCGGAGGATTCAACCGTGTTTATGAATTTGTCCGTGATTTCAGAAATGAAGGTATCGACAGAACTCACAATCCTGAATTTACACAGGTAGAATGGTATCAGGCATACGGAGATTATTTCGACAGCATGAATTTATTTGAGCAGGTTGTTGAAGCAGCATGTATTGCAGCTAACGGCACAACAAAAGTTATGTACGGCGAAACAGAAATTGATTTCAAAGCTCCGTGGAAAAGAATTAAAATGGTTGACGCTATTAAAGAAGCAAAAGGCATTGAAGTTCTTTCTATGACTAAACAGGAAATTATGGATTACATGGTTAAGAACGATATCGATTTCGATAGAAAAATTTCTCACAGCAAAGGATTACTTATCTCTGCTTTATTTGAAGAGACTTGTGAATCAGGATTAGTGCAGCCGACGTTCATCACTGAGCATCCGATTGACACTACTCCCCTGTGCAAACCTCTTAGAGAGTACTCAATGGAACAGCTAGAGCAAATGAAGAATGATCCGGAAGCTGTAATCTTTGTTGAAAGATTTGAACCATACATTAACAAATGGGAGTTAGGAAATTCATATACAGAATTAAACGACCCTGTTCTTCAAAGAGCATTGCTGGAACAGCAGGTTGAAAGAGGTCGCGGAGGCGAAGAAGAAACTCATCCGATGGATGAAGATTTCCTTCGTGCAATTGAAATTGGTATGCCTCCTACAACGGGAGTCGGGCTTGGAGTAGATAGACTTGTGATGCTTTTGACAAATTCACAAACTATTAGAGACGTAATTTTCTTCCCCTTGATGAGACAGCTCTAATAAGAGACATCTAAGAGGGCAAATTAATATTTTTAAATTTTAAATTTTTTGTGGCTATGAAATATTATAATAATATTCTGGACTTAATAGGTAATACTCCACTGGTAAAACTTAATAAACTTACTGACGGTTATAAAGCTACGGTACTTGCGAAGATGGAATCTATGAATCCCGGTGGAAGCGTAAAGGATAGAATTGGTATCTCCATGATTGAAGCAGCGGAAAAAGACGGCACTTTAAAACCGGGCGGAACAATAATCGAGGCAACAAGCGGTAACACAGGTATAGGACTTGCGCTTGCTGCAAATCAGAAAGGTTACAAATGTATTTTTGTAATGACTGAAAAAGCATCAGCAGAAAAGAAAAACTATTTGAAAGCTTTAGGGGCTGAAGTTATAATAAAACCTCTCTCTGCAAAACCGGGCACACCTGAACATTATGTTGAAACTGCCAAAAGGTTACACAGGGAAATTCCTAATTCATTATTTGCTTATCAGTATGGTAATGAAAACAATCCGTTAGCTCATTATAAAACAACCGGTCCTGAAATTTGGGAAGCCACTGAAGGAAAGATTACACACTTTGTTGCAGGCATAGGTACAGGTGGAACGATCATTGGTACAGCAAGATATCTTAAAGAAAAAAATCCCAATATAAAAATAATCGGTGCAGATCCTTACGGCTCTATATTTAAAACATTTAAAGCAACGGGCCAGACACCTGAAGGCGTACCTTATTTAGTTGAAGGAATCGGACAGGATATAATTCCTGAGAATGTTGATGTAACTCTAATAGATGAAATTGTAAACGTAAGTGATATTGATTCTGTAAAAATGTGCAGAAAACTTTCAAGTGTTGAAGGTATTTTCTGCGGCTCATCTACAGGAACAATTGCTAAAGTTGCTCTTGATGTTGCAAAAGATTTAGATGAGAATGCAGTTGTTGTATTTATTGTTTGTGATACAGGTGAAAGATATTTAAGCAAGTATCACTCAGATGAATGGATGAGAGAAAAGAGATTACTTGATAAAGACATGGTTACAGTCGGAACAATTTTCCATACTAAAGGAGCTAAGGATACACCTGAACTTGTAACAGTAAGTTCTGACCAGACTGTTTCGGATGCATTGTATTTAACAAATCAGTACAACTTAACAACTATCCCGGTCTTTGACGGAGATAAATGCATCGGTTCATTGAACGAGCAGAAATTACTGAACGACCTTATGAAGGACAGAAACAGCGCAAGCAAAAATGTAAAAGATGTTATGGATGCCAAGCCTCCGATTCTTGAAATAAGCGAGAATGTTGAAAAAGCTATTGAGGAATTGAAAAAGAATCCTGCAGTGCTTGTATCTGAATACGGAAAAATTGCAGGTATTATTACAAACTACGATGTACTTGAATTTGTATAATTGATTAACTGAAATTCTTAACTGAACAAATAAAATTTTGAAAACTACTTCATCGAAATTCGCAACTAAAGCGATACATGCAGGGCAGCATCCTGAAGATGTTACTGGTGCTGTTATAACCCCTATATTCCAGACCTCAACTTATTCAAATGATAAACTTGGAGAAACAAAAGGATACGACTACGGAAGGACTATAAATCCTACAAGACAAGCACTTGAAGCAAATCTCGCCGCTCTTGAAAATGGGAAGTACGGATTTTGTTTTTCTTCGGGCATGGGTGCAATCCAATGTTTGATAACAACCTTTAAACCGGGTGACCATATTATTGTGACAAACAATACATACGGCGGAACATACAGATTATTTGAACAGGTAATAAGAGGCTACGGACTTGATTTTACCTATGTAGATACATCAGACGTAAATGAAACAAGCGCTGCTATCAAAGAAAATACAAAAATGATTTTCATTGAGACGCCGACAAATCCAATGCTCAGATTAACTGACTTAGAAGCTCTTTCAAAACTTGCAAACTCAAAAAATATTATCACTTGTGTTGATAACACTTTTATGAGTCCTTACTTCCAGAATCCATTGGACTTCGGTATTACAGTCGTTACTCACAGCTCAACAAAATACATCAACGGACACAGCGATGTTATAGGCGGATGTCTGATTACTTCTGATGAAAAACTTGCAGAGAGATTTAAGTTTTTGCAAAACTCTATCGGCGCAGTGCCGTCTCCGTTCGATTGCTGGCTTGTCCTTCGCTCTACAAAAACTCTTGCAGTAAGAATGAAAGCTCACAATGAAAATGCTCTGGCAATTTGTGAATTCCTGAAGACAGATAAGAAAATTAAAAACGTAATTTATCCCGGACTCCCATCGCATCCGCAGCATGAACTTGCTAAAAAACAAATGAGAGGTTTCAGCGGGATTATTTCTCTTGAGCTTGGCAGCTATGAAACAGCACAGGCATTTTGTAACGCGCTGGATATTTTTCAAATTGCAGAGTCACTCGGAGGCGTTGAATCATTAGTTTGCCATCCTGTTTCAATGACACATGGAAGCATTCCGAAAGAGTTAAGAGAAAAAATCGGATTAAGCGACGGACTTGTAAGGCTTTCAGTCGGTATAGAAGATAAAGATGACTTGATAGAGGCAATCAAGAACGCATTAGCAAAAATATAGGTTATAAATAATAATCTATTTTAATGAAGTCTTCAATTTTAATAATATTATTATTTTTATTATATGCCCCGGCAAATGCACAAGTCGGGGCTTCAGATTCTGAAAGCTTAGAGAATATTGATGTTAAATTATTCCATTCTATAAATAATCACCGGTCAGTATTTCTAAATAATATTATTTCGATTTCTGATAAATCCGTAATGCCTAATGCAATAGCAGCGCCTTTGGGCTTATTCGCTATCTCAAGAGCTAATGATAATAAATACGATGAAAACTCCGCTATATTAATGGGCAGCTCAGAAGCGCTTACAGTTGGTTTCAGCTATCTGATGAAAAGAGTGATACAAAGAGACCGCCCCAACGTTAATTGGAGGTACATTCAGTACGATCTGGAAAATTCCCCTACCGATAGATATTCTTTTCCTTCTATACATTCAGCTACAGCTTTTTCAATGGCAACTTCATTGAGCTTAAGATATAATGATAAACCGTTCATGATTGCAGGCTTATATACTTATGCGCTTTTAGTTTCCTATGGAAGGGTTTATTTAGGAGTGCATTATCCGAGCGATGTATTAACGGGAGCATTGATAGGAACAGGCAGCTCAGTGCTAATGTATTCTTTAAGAAAGGAAATTATAAAGCTGAAGAGCAATGTATTCAATGAAGATTACTCTGATGAAAAAGGAAAAGGTATAAATGAATTTGTAGCTATTGGAGGATTGATTGGTGTGAATCTTATTAATAATTTTTTATCGGGCTCAAAAACTACTGTGTTAAAGAACACAACTGTCTCCACTGACTTAAACTCTTTAAGCTTAAAGATAAAATTTTAAAACCTTTTTACACCCCTCTTTTATTACCCCATATTATTACGTGCAGTCTATCTGTATAGTTGAACTGATATTTTTTGCAAAGCTCAATTATTTCTAATCGTTTTGCAGCTAGCTCTTCCTCTGTAATCCCTTCAGGCATTAAGTATACATCGGAATTTTTGAATCCGACTTCTTTTTGCAGTTCTAAAATCTCGTTCAAATCATCTTCACTCGTTACGACAAACTTCCACTGAATTTCTATCTTGCCTTCGTTTCTTAATTCGTTATACTTCCTAAAACTTTCAATGTTAGTTCTGTTATTAGTATGAAGTTTTTCATATTGAGTGCCGAAAGGTGTAGATGATTTTAACTTCGGGCTGATACTTACTAAATCTATATACTCAATAAATTTCCCTATATAAGTTCCGTTTGTTTCAATCGTAATAACACACTCGGGATTTATTCTTTTCAGCTCAATGCAAAGATTTGTTAAATCATCTGCAAACATAGTCGGTTCACCCCCGGTTATGACTACATCTATGCAATTATGTTGCAGGTATTCACCGATAATTTTTTCTATTTCAATATCACCGATATTTTTTTCGTCATCCGGATGCCAGCTTGTGTATGCAGTATCGCATAAGTTGCCGCCCGCAAACTGACAGCGCAAATTACAGTGATTGGTTCTGATAAAAAAAGAGGGCTTTCCCGCCCTCTTTCCTTCACCTTGTATTGTATAAAATAATTCTGAAATTTTCATTTCAATTCACACCAAAAAAAATTATTGCTTAGATTTTAACGGTCCGGCTAAACCTGAATACTCAACTAAGTCTACATCCACAGAACCTATGATAATTTTTGAACTTACTTTCACCGGCATTTTTCTGTCATCATCTGTAAGCCATACAGTTATATCACCTTCACTTTTAAACAATCCGCCCTCTATAAAGAACGGCTGGAGCTTTATGCATCTGAATTCACCCGCTGCGACTTCTATCGTTTCCTTACCAAGATATTTTATATCTAGAGGATAAGTTTTGTCATTATAAAAATTCTGCAAGTGAATCACGTCATTATTTTTCATATTGGAAAAGTCGAGAGTTCTTGCATAATAAAATGCGCTGATTCCATCGTTTACATACTGAGGAATATCAAACTCTCCTTCAAATTTCTTCGGATCTTTTTCACCTGTGTAAGTTTTTACTTTTTTATAAACCTGGTCAAACAAGGCTTCAAAATCTCTTGTATAATTTCCTTCTTTAATGTGCTGCTCGAATCTCCACGGAAATAATCCCTGCTGATCAAGATAACATTTATAGTAATCATTTACTTTATAAACTGAACCAAAAGCAGAAGATGAATTTACCGTGAAAGTAATATCATATACCGGTCGGGCATTAATTGTAACAAGATTAGGAGCTATCATCATTTCCGCAGTACCTGCCGTAATGAATCCGTAATTGATTTCAAACGTGAGTTTTTCTCCCTGCTTAAAGGCATTATTTGGAACTGTTCTTAAAGTCGTATCCTGCGCAAATCCTGTTGAAACGGCAGAAGTTAAAGCTGTAAAAATCAGTAAAAATGTTAAAATTGTCTTATTTTTCATATATTATATTTAATACTTAAACTTAGTATTGTAAGAAATAGTTTCATGGTTTTAAAAGATTTCTTGTTGCCTTCATAATTGATTCTGCTTTAATAGTTCCCATATCATCATTTACTTCAGGTTCTAAAATCACTGAGTTCTTACTTAACGGCTGCCAGCGGGTTTTGCTGGCTGGCAGATGATGCGGATAAAAACCAATTATGTTTTTATTCAACGCTCCTGCTATATGAATAGGTCCGGTAGAATTTGAAATAAATAATTTACTTTTACTTATCAGTGTTTTTAATTCTGACAAAGAAAGTTCACAGCATAAATTTATTAAATTACTTTTATCATTTATTTCTTTTTGAACAGATTCAATTTCATCTCTTTCTTCTTCTACACCAGTAAAAATAACTTTTACATTTGTAAATTCAGAGTTAAAAGCGTTTATATATTCAATGAATTTTTCATTAGGGAGTTTTGCAGCAGAGCCTTTGCTGGGAATGTGGATTATTAAAAAATCTGAATTTAAATCAAAAGATTTTTTCGTAAGCTTATCATTCAAGTTTTTTATCTCTGCTTCCCTTACCTGGAAATTAAACTCAACCGGTAAATCTTCTTTACTATGAATGACTGTTTTTAGCAAATTCAGATTATAAACTGCCTCATGCTTTTCTGCAGTCTTCCTGTGCTCATGATTTCTTCTATTAAATAAACATGAATACCATCTGTAGCCTGTCCCAACTCTTATTTTTACTCCGGCAAGAAAAGCGGCAAGAGCTATTTCAAATCTGGGATATACATTGAACATCAAATCAAATTGCTTAAAAAATTTTCTTAACTTTGATGATTCGTTTAAATCATCAATAAAAACAAATTCATCAATACTGGGATAATTTTTAATTAAATCGTAAACATATTTTTTAACCAGAAAAGTTATGGTAGCTTTTGGAAAGTTTTTTTTGATTTGTGTTATTAAAGGTAGAGTGAGAATTACATCTCCAAGATTATCAGTGCGGCTTACAATTATTTTTTTAATATCGTCCTTATTGAAGGTAGCCATCGCTCTGAATTATTTGTGATATTCTGTCTGCCTCAACAATCTTAGGCATAACTTCATCAAAATATTTTAACAGATAAGTTAACCTGTCTTGCTCATTATTTATTTCAAGCATCTGCTGGCGTTCGAGAAGATTCAATCCGCATTTTTGCGCCATGAAAAATGAAACCGATTCCGAGCCGTCAATCCATTTAAGATCAGTAGGATTTACTTTTTCTATCGTACCTTTATACGCTGCGTCAATAATTTTATTATAACACTCAACTGCTTTATTAAAATCATCTTTATCGTATCCTGTCTCATCCTCAAGATAAATTACATCTCCTATGAAATATCCTTCGGTTGATAAATTATAGTTTTTTAATTCGTATCTGGTTTTACCTTTTATCACAATATCCATTTCTCCGTTTGGCAGAACATTAAACTTATTTACAACTTCAGCCGTGGAGCCTATTGAGCTGATATTATTATTTGACATTAAGTTTATTCCGAATGGCCTGCTTTCCTGCATGCACATTGTTATCATGTTCTTATACCTTTCTTCAAAAATGTGAAGCGGCAGCTTTGACTGCGGAAAGAGCACAAGGTTCAGGGGGAATAGCGGTATTTTTATAGTTTGTTCAGGCATAAAAAAAAACTTCCACAACAAAAATTGCGGAAGTTAAAATAAAGTTAAATTCAAAAAGCTGTGCTGATTATAAAGCTTGTGTTATTGATTTTCTTTCCACTCTTCGTACCATGCCATTTGAATTGCTTCAAGCTTTGATTCATTCGATTTGGAAATGTCATCATCAAAATTTTCAAGACCTTTTATCCATTCAAGCAAATCAGTGTATCTTATTTGCAAAGGATCAGTATCGGGCATTTTTTCATAAAGAGCAATCCCAATATCTTCAGTATCTTCCCATTTAAATTTATCAAACATAAATTATCTTGAATTAAAATTAATGAGAAACAGTATTAGTTGGTTTTCCTTCGTGGAAGAAATATCTTATCTGCTCATTTATCATAGGAATTTCAACAACAATATCTTCACCTTCCTGCAATAATATTTTGCATTGGCAGCCAAGACGTGAATCAAGTGTCAATCCTTCAGCTTCATCAAGCTGGTCTGCTTCCTCGTCCGTCATTTCATCAAAGTTTTTCATTCCTTTTTTTACAATGACGTGACAGGTGGAGCAAGCGCATACACCGCCGCAATTGTGCTGTAAATCGATATCGTTTTCTAAAGCGATATCTAACAATGATTCACCTGCTTTGCCTTCGAATGTTTTATTATCGGGTAAAAATGTTACTTTTGGCATAGTTTATTTAGACAATTAATATTTACTTTTCTTATTATCATATGCAATTACCATCAGCATTGCTGTGCTATTCAATAAGAATTATTACTTATAAGTTATTACTATAGATGTATTTTTTTTATCGTCGTTTACACCTAACATCAATCCTACTTCTTTTGCTCCTTTTTTCCAGCCGACAATTCCGCCTTTATCGCTCATTAAAACTTCTCCGCCTTCACCTACTTCATAGCCGTTCTTTTTCATCTCAGCTTTATAATATTCAAGAATATCTTTTACGCTTTGTGTCGATTCAAATGTTACAACTGTTCCTTCTGAACTGTTCAGCGAACCAAGACATTTGCTGTCTTTCGGTTGAGGAACGTCGGAAGGATAATTGCCCGGTATACCTGAAGTCAGCCCTAAATCGTTTGAGCCCGAATTACTGTTATCTTTCGGAGCCTCACCCGATGATTTATTATCATTAGAATTTGATTGCTCTTTTCCGGTTTCAGTTTTTTTATCATTATTAGCATCATCGCCTGTCTTTACATCAACTTTGCAGCCCACAGCAGTAATAAGAGAAAAAGCGAAAAGAGTTAAAATTAATTTTTTCATTGTTATGGTTTAATTAATAAATTCTGAATTCTAATTGGAACATCTGACTGCTTCAAACTTACCTGCGATCCAGCTTTTTGAATCGTCTTTGAAACAAATTGCAATCTTCCCTTTTACAACGTCATCAGTCATTTCTTCTATGAATAAAGCGCAGTTCCATGGCACAGAGATTTTTTTCATGTTATCTTTTTCAGTGAAGTGATAATCTGCAACATAACCGTCCATGTTTGCATCAAAAGATGTTTTAACAAATTCACCTTTAGGAATTTCTCCTGACTTTCTCAGCAGTTGGACAGCATTATCGTTTTCAACATATCCGCATGGCTGGTTTGGCTTTTTGTCTCCGAAATTAAACACGTTATCCCCGCTGCCTCTCCATTTTTCAAAATTCACATAATCAATTTTCAATTCCTTGCCTTTCAGAAACCCTTTGAGAGGCATATCGGGAATATCAGCTACGCTTAGCTTTTCCTTCCATTGAAAATCCTTGCTTGAATTTGTAACAGGAGGCTTAACATCATCGGCTTTTTTACAGGATTGAAATAACACCATACCTGAAAAAAAACAGACTAATATTAATACCGGGAAGTACTTTTTAATATTAGAAATCAATTTTAATCGTGGTCAAATTAAAAAAAATATTACTTTACAAATTTTTTGAATCTGTCATTGATTCTTCCCCAATGCAAGCCATTGATAAAATTATCGATGTACTTTGCTCTTCCTGGACCGTCTTTATGATAGTAAGCATGTTCAAAAACGTCGCAAGCTACAAGAGGAATACCGCCCCAGATTGCTCCGTAATGATGTTCATCAGTTGTGATGTTTAATAATCTTCCGCTGTATAACTGGTCTGCAACAAGAACTCCCCATCCGGAAAGTTTAGCTGACATACATGCTGCTTTAAAATCTGCCTTCCAGTTATCAAAGCTTCCGAAGCTGTCTTCTATAGCTTTTTTTATTTCCGGAGAGCTATCTATATTTCCATCGCCCCCAAGATTATCCCAGTAGATATCATGCATTAAAGTACCTGCATGGTTCCAGGTAAACCTTCTTTTCATTTCGCCGAACTGGCTGAAGTTGCCGTTTGCACCGGCTTTATCCGCTGTCTCTAAACCTTTTTCGATGTTATTAAGTGCGGTTACATAACCTTTGTGGTGAGTGTTATAGTGCCAGTCTGTTGTTTCAGGCGACATAACATCCTTCAATAAGGTTTTTGCTTCTTCATCTGAGTAAGGTCTTTTATTGAATTTCCATTCGTATGACATTTTATTCTCCTTTTAATAGAATTAATGAATATATTTAATTAAAAATTGTTTTTAAACTTAAAAAAATCCTTTGCGTAATACGCCCAGGCCCAAGCGCACCGCAAAGTAAATAAAAACTTTGACTTACAGCTCCATTAAAGATTTATCTTTAAGAGCATTATTTATGGAGTCATCCATAATTCTCTGAGCCAGTGGAGTAGTTTCCTGATCAAGTTTATCCTGTAACTGCTTTATCATTTCAGTATTCTTTGAATCGATGGCAGCCTTCAATTCAGTTAACATTGAAACTATCATTTCATTCTCTTCTTTGGTAATAGATTCTTTTCTGGTTTCAAGTACTTTCTCTACTGCATGTATCAATCTTTCTGCATCTGTCTTCGTTTCAATGAAAGTTCTTTCCTTCATGTCAGAGCGGGCATTCTTCAACCCTTCAACAATCATTTCTTCAACTTCGTTATCTGTTAATCCGTAGGATGGCTTTACTTCAATCTCCTGTTCTTTTTGCGTCTTCAGATCTTTTGCTCTTACTCTTAAAATTCCGTCAGTATCAATTATAAAGCTGACTTCTATCTTTGGCATTCCTGCGGGCTGAGGAACGATTCCTTTTAAAATAAACTGAGCAAGAGAACGATTATCTTTTACAAATTCCCTCTCTCCCTGAAAAACATTTACAACAACTCCCGTCTGGTTATCCATAAAGGTTGTGTACGTTTCCTTTTGCTGAGTCGGAATAGTTGTGTTGCGCGGAATGAGTACGCTCATTACTCCGCCGATTGTTTCAATACCAAGTGAAAGCGGATTTACATCCAATAACAAAATATCTTTTCTGTTCCCTGCTAAAATATCTGCCTGGACTGCTGCACCTAGCGCAACTACATCATCGGGGTCAATATTATTGAACGGCTTCTTGCCAAAAATCTGTTCTACAGTTTTTATAACAAGCGGAACTCTAGTAGAGCCGCCGACCATTACAACTGTATCAATATTTTGTAAATCAACTTTAGAATCTTTTATAGCTGCCTTGCAGGCGATTTCAGTTTTATCGACAATAGGCTTTATAAGCGATTCAAAAATATCCAGAGTAATTTTTTTATTTACTTTAATTTTTGACTCAGGAAGCTCTGTATTAATTTCAACTTCGTTTACATCAGTTAATTTCTTTTTCGTATTTTCTGCGATTTCACGAAGCTTGCTTAAATCCTGTTTGGATAACTTAACATTAATATCTTTTATAAAATAATCCATAAGAGCCTTATCAAAATCATCACCGCCTAAATATGTATCGCCGTGCGTGGCAAGAACTTCAAATATTCCGTCTTTCAATTTTAAAATCGAAATATCAAAAGTTCCACCGCCTAAATCATATACTGCAATTATTTTTTCAGCCGAGCCGCTTACATTCTTATCTAAGCCATAAGCTAAAGCTGCGGCAGTTGGCTCGTTTATAATACGAAGTACATCAAGTCCTGCAATTTTACCTGCATCTTTTGTTGCCTGCCTCTGAGCATCATTGAAATATGCAGGTACAGTTATAACACACTTTTTTATATCGTGACCGAAGAACTTCTCAGCACGTTCTTTTAATTCTGCTAAAATGAATGATGATAATTCTATAGGACTATAATCTTTTTCCGCCAGTGTTAATCGTACAAGACCTTCTTTTGCTTTCTCGCTGATATTATATGAAACTAAATGCGAATCTCCCTGAATATCTTCATAGGATTTTCCCATTAACCTTTTAACGGAATAAATAGTTTTATCTGTATCGGTAATTAAATGCTTCTTAGCTTCACTTCCAATTAAAATATTTTTAACGTTATCGATATAAATTACAGAAGGGACAAGTTTATCCTCGCCTTCGTTAGCAATAATTTTCGGAGTTCCGTCTTTAACGTATGCAATAAGCGAGTTAGTCGTGCCTAGGTCAATCCCTACGATTATATCATTTTTTTTCTTGAGCTCTTTTGGTATTTCTATCTGCAGCAAAACTTTTTAATGTTTGATTTTTTCGCCGCCAAAAACTTCGGCATCGATTGTATGTATTAAAGTATTAATATAATTTCTTTTGTGTAAAAGTGTTTTCATTTTCATTAACGTTTCAATAGTATCTTCATTCTTCTCAGCAGCTTCATCATATTTTTTGAACGATGCATTTATGTCATTCAGAATATCATTAACGTCATCATTCAAATCACTTTTAATTTCAGCAAGCTCGTTAACAATTGACTCCTTACCTCTTTCATCTGCATCGTGATAGCTCTCAATTGTTTCCTGAATTTCCATAACTTTCATTAATAAATCGGGAGCGACTGAATTATCCTTTTCCGCAAGTAATTGCGGAGCATCAAGAGCAAGAATATAATTAATTCTGGCAATCGGATCCTTTAATGTTTTGTATCCCTGATTTATCTGAGAAGAGGTTTCAAGAGCATCCAAATATTTATCTTCGCCCTGATTTAGAAAAAAATCCGGATGATTTTTTTTGCTTAAATCATGATAAATTTTTTCAAGCCCTGCTGTATCTATTGTAAGTCTTTTTGGTATTCCTAAAACCTGGAAATAATCAATCATTTTAATAAAGTAGAGAAACAATACATTGTGTCTCTCAAAATTATTCTGAGACGCAAAATATTGCGTCTCTACATAATTACTTGATTATTGGATTCCCGCATTCGCGGGAATGACAAAATCGTTATAAAATATAAAACCTGATAATCCGCTGCGGCGGTCTCATCAGGTTCTAAAAAAATATTTTAAAAATCAGAATATAAAATTATACGCCGAAGGAGCTTCCGCATCCGCAGGTTCTCTTTGCATTAGGATTGTTAAACACAAATCCTCTGCCGTTCAAACCGTCTGTGAAATCAAGTTCTGTTCCGGAAAGGTACAGATTACTCTTCATATCAATATAAACTTTTACTCCGTCTTTCTCGATTATATTATCACCGGGTCGCTCTTCTCCGTCAAATCCCAAAGTATAGGTTAGTCCTGAACAGCCGCCGCCTTTTATACCGACTCTTAAGCCGTATTCGCCGGGAATGCTGTTTTCTTCCATTATCTTTTTTACTTCAGCTATCGCTTTATCTGTAATATTAATCTCTTCACTGACCCCTGGAATAAATTCGGGTTTTACTTCTATCGTTTCTGCCATTGTTAAAAATTATTTTAATTTTAATTTTTTTGTACTAATTTAATAAATAGAATTAAGCAGTTGCTGCTTCTTTTTCAGCAGGAACATCTTTTTTCTTTTTATAATCTTCGATTGCCATTTTAATAGCATCTTCTGCCAATACGGAACAGTGAATCTTTACAGGCGGAAGATTTAACTCAGCAACAATCTCAGTATTCTTGATATTGTAAGCTTCGTCAAGTGTTTTACCTTTAAGCCATTCCGTTGCAAGTGATGATGATGCAATAGCGCTTCCGCATCCGTATGTTTTGAATTTTGCATCTTCAACAATTCCTGCTTCGTTAACTTTGATCTGTAATTTCATAACGTCACCGCACTCAGGAGCGCCGACTAAACCGGTACCGACTGAAGGGTCGTTCTTATCAAAGCTTCCGACGTTTCTCGGATTGCTGTAATGGTCAACTACTTTATCTGAATAAGCCATTTTTTTAAATCTCCTAATTTAGTATTACTATTATTTTAAAATTTTATTTTTGTTAAAAATTAATGTGCTGCCCATTGAACTGATTTCAGATCAATACCTTCTTTGAACATTTCCCATAACGGTGAAAGCTCTCTTAAGTGATTTACTGTTTCAATGGTCTGCTCGATTGCAAAATCAACTTCTTCCTCAGTTGTAAATCTTCCGAGTCCGTATCTTATAGATGAGTGAGCAAGCTCGTCACCTCTTCCTAATGCTTTTAACACATATGATGGTTCCAAAGTTGCCGAGGTACAGGCGCTTCCTGATGATACAGCTAAATCTTTTATACCCATCATAAGACCTTCACCTTCAACGTATTCAAAGCTGACGTTTACATTGTGCGGAAGTCTTTGTGTAGGATGCCCGTTAAGGTAGCTGTATTCAACTCTCTCTAAGAAAGTGTTGATCATCTTATCTCTTAAATATGTTAAACGTTTTGATTCTGATTCCATTTCTTCTTTGCAAATCTCGCAAGCTTTTCCAAATCCCACAATACCGGGAACGTTCAATGTTCCGCTTCTCATTCCTCTTTCATGTCCGCCGCCGTGCATTTGCTCGGAGAGTTTTACTCTAGGGCTTTTCTTTCTTACATATAATGCACCAACACCTTTAGGTCCGTACATTTTATGAGCTGTGAAGCTCATTAAATCAATGTTCATTGCATTAACATCTACAGGAATTTTACCAACACCCTGAGTAGCGTCAGTGTGGAAAATAACACCTTTCTCTCTGCAGATTTTTCCGATTTCAGCAACGGGCTGAATCGTTCCGATCTCATTGTTAGCCATCATTATAGAAACTAATATCGTTGTATCTTTTATCGCATTTCTCAAAGCATCGAGGTCAACCATTCCGAATTCATCAACGCTTAAATATGTAACTTCTTTTCCGTGTCTCTCAAGATATTTGCATGTATCGATAATTGCTTTGTGTTCTGTAGGAAGAGTAATTATATGATTTCCTTTTGATGCATACATTTCAGCAATGCCCATTAAAGCAAGGTTGTCTGATTCAGTTGCGCCGCTTGTGAAAACGATTTCTTTTGTTGTGCAGCCGATTAAGTCAGCTATTTGTTGTCTTGCCTTTTCAACAGCTTCTTCAGCTTCCCATCCATATTGATGGCTTCTGCTTGCAGCATTACCATATACTTTTGTGAAGTAAGGCATCATCGCTTCTAAAACTCTGGGATCCATCGGAGTAGTAGCATTGTGGTCCATGTAAATCGGGAAATTCATTTAAATTTTCTCCTGTTGTTTTTATTTTTTAAAATCTTATTCGTAAATTCTAAACGAAATCTAAAATTGTTTTTCTTTTAAAAAGCTCTTCTATCTCTCTTTGCATCTGAGATACAGGCTCTTTTATAGTGCAATTGTCGTTCAGTGTACATTTGCCGCCCTCGTTGTGATTGCACTGGCATTCAGTGAGACCTACATCGCCATCGATTGCGTTCATCAAAAAATGAATATCAATCTCTTCGGGTTTTTTATTCAGCTGATAGCCGCCTTTAGTTCCCTGAATTGATGTAAGCACGTTATCACGTTTCAGTTTCTGGAGAATTTTCGATAGCAGCTCATAAGGAATTTTGTACCTTTCGGATATTTCCTTAGCGGTAACAATTCCGTTATCTGCTGCAGCAAAATGCTTCAGAGCCATCAAGGCATATTCCATCTTTTTCGAAAGTTTTATCACTTATTCTATGTCTTTTGCTTAGTCGTTTGTTATGTAGGACTAAATTAGTCTTATTTAATGAGAAAAAAAAGGGAGAAAATATTCTTAAACTCAAATAAAAAAAAATCAAACTACTTAGAAAAGTATGTCATTTAAATAATAAAGTTGTCTTATCTGTCATACTTGGAATTATAATTAGTCTATAATTGGAGTTTTTTTTACTTACTTATTGGCATAAGGATTGTAAAATGTATTATCAAATTCAAACATTATTAAATTTAAAAATTATGAAACATCATTTAAGTCCTTTTGTACAAAGTAAAGATTCTTTATGGCACTGGAAAAAAGAATGCACAGATTTCCCGACAGAAAAAAATGCCAAGATGCTGGTAACCATACACTTCCCTACTGATATTGAACTCTGCCCGAAATGCAATGAATTATATCATGCAGAAGCCTCAAGCAAACGTATGACAATGGTTGTAAATGACCACGGGCTGTTTAAGTATTAATTCCAAGTAAGCCAATCAAATGTTAAAAAGTTAAAGTAAATAAAAAACTCTTGTACCTCAAAATTTCAGATACAAGAGCTTATGAAACCCCACTTTTATTTACTTATATTTAAATAATCTTAGTCTACTTTTACAATAACATTTGTCGAAGGCTCACCGAAGTATACTCCGCTTTTTACCATCTGACACTGAAAATTATAATTGCCGTCGTTTTCAGGAGCGGTAACTTTAAAATTAAATGTCACTTCTGAGTTAGCATAAACATCACTTGAAAGCTCTACATTAGCAACTTCCCACGGAGCAACAACTGTGTTATCTCCGCCTTTAGTTGTAACCTTTAACTTGAACTCACCTGTTTTCCAGGTTGTCGTTCCGTTATTCTTCATTATTACAAGTACATCATAAGTTTGTTTTGTATCCATTTCACTCGGTACATTCTGATGTACAAATCCTGCATTGTTTTCTATCATGTCAGAATCTGTCTTTACAGGTGTATTGCCAGTTACATTAACAGGAATATTTGCTGAAGGCTCACCGAAGAATGCATTACCTTCTGCCATCTGCCACTGAATATTGTAATCACCTTCAACCATAGGTGCAGTTAAGGCGAAATTAAATACAACATCTTCACCCGGATTTACATTTGAGTTAATATCAACATTGCTTACTGCCCATGTTCTTTCTAAGGATTCAGTTACATTCATAAGCTTCAAGGAATAACTTCCTTTCTGCCATACTTTAGTACCTGAGTTCTTCATTGTTACTGAAACTCCGTAAACCTTTCCAGGTACCATTTGCCCCGGTGTTGACTGGGATAAATATCTTGCATTATTATCAACTGGTCTGCTGTATACCTTCGGTGTAATATTTCCGTTAGCTTTTTCCTGAGCCTGAATATCAAACGTTACCGATAAAAAAGTTGTTACGAACATTAACATCAATACTGCTATTGATTTAACTATTCTGATTGTTTTCATTTTGTCTTTAATTAATACTGCATTTATAAAAAATTGTACGGATAATTAATATTCCGTTTCTACATGTTTCCCTTTGTTTTTTATTTTGATTATTCCTACAAATTCTAAGCCGAGCATTATATAGTATAGAGGGTCTATCTCATACCATTTAACTCCAAAGTTTGCGCTGGATGGAAATTTATGGTGATTGTTGTGATAATCTTCACCGAGCATTAAAAAATCCACATATAAAAAATTTTTAGATGTATTCTTCACTTCAAAATTTCTGTGCCCGTATTTATGCGCGCACCAGTTAACAATTGCGCCGTGAACAGGTCCCATAAAAACATGAATGGGTATCAGAAAATACAGCCACCAATATGGAGCAAACATTACATAGACACTTGTGTACAAACAGAAGAACATTAACCTGTTTGTTAACGTTTGCCCCCATATATCAAGAGAATGCCATTGCGGAAGATTTTTTGTAAACCGCTCTTCAACATCGAATTTATAATCCATGATATCTGCATAAACCAGTTTTGTTTGCCACATCATTTTAAAAAAATTAGGACTGTTCTTAGGTGAGTGAGGATCTTTAGGAGTATCGGCATAAGCATGATGCATTCTGTGCATTACTGCGTATGCGCGCGGGCTCAGATATGAAGAACCTTGTGTGATATAAGCAAATAAATAAAAAAATCTTTCCCAGAATCTGTTCATCGTAAATGCTCCGTGAGAAGCATACCGATGCTGCAGAAAAGACTGCGAGAATAGTGATAGGTACCAATGCGATATAAAAAATATTATGATTATTGTCATATTCTAATATACCCATCGGGTTATGTGTAATCAATTGTGCAAAGGATTGAAAATGGAACTAATCCATATGGACTATTAAAGATTCATCTTTTAAATACAAGGTGAAGCCGTTTAAATTATTACAAAAGAAATTATAAAGCATTGAATAATTTTATTTGACTTTATAAACTTTAACGATATCTTTAATTTGAAATTAAAGTATGAGGGCTGTATTTATGAGGGCAATTAACGATTCATCATATTAAAAAATCACTATGCAATTTCTAAAAAAACTTTTCGGACTCGGACCTAAAGCAGATTTCAAAGAACTATTTGATAACGGAGCAACAATAGTAGATGTGCGGACAAAAAGCGAATATCACAGCGGTAATATTAAAGGGTCTTTAAATATTCCACTCGACATGCTTCCAAACAGTCTTTCAAAAATAAACAAAGATAAGCCGGTTATAACTTGCTGTGCTTCCGGAATGCGAAGCGCTTCAGCTAAAAGAATTTTAAAAAATAACGGTTATACCGAAGTTCACAATGGCGGAGGATGGACAAGTCTACTGATGAAACTCAGAGGTTAAACACATTCCAAAAGAAAAAATATAAAAAGTTCTTCCATGATTAAATGGAAGAACTTTTTTAGTATCTGCAATACATATAGAATTTGCTGTTAGAGTTTGTTCTATAATTCATCTTACTTCTTAACAAAAATTAATTGGCACGGTAATTGAAATAAAGGCGCGTACAACGGATATATAATTAACCTGAAGTTTTAAAATCCGTTTAAAATTGAGCCTTTTAACTCAAAAAACTAAATTAATTCCAACAACCATGAATAAGCTGACTGCAGTAAAGAGTAACGAAACTACAAAAGAACATGAGATGACTCTTATGCTTCTTTTATCATATAATAAAATGAAGTTATACAACGAAAATTTTTCCCATTTAACAGTTGTAAATAAGGAAAAGGAAACAAAACATTGAATGAATGTCTATAATTTTATACAGATTCTTAAAATATTAATCTCACCCTTCCGTATAAAGAATTTTTTAGAAGTCTAAAATAACTTCATCTAATCTTATTATTTTCTGCTATGGCTTTTTATCTGAGCCACCAATAGGACTCGAACCCGTGTTTTCACTGCGAAAGAAATCTTTTACAAATGAAATGAACTTTAACTCACCTACGAAATAGAATTACGCCACAAAAATTGTAACTTTACTAACCGATTACTGATAAGTTTACAGATTACTGACGCTCAATTTTATACAATATTAGATTTGCAAAATTAACAAACTCTGTTATAAGATAAATATCGTCATGATAAAATTAGCTTCAGTATTCGGAATTGAACTTGTTATATATACATTTAATATTCTAAACTTACTTCATAAGTACCATTTTCATTGTCTTTGAATAAGATTGTTTGCCGCCTTTAGCAAGGATCTGATAGAAATATACTCCGCTCGCCAATGCTGATGCATTAAACTGTGAAGTGTAATATCCCGCCGTCTGTACCTGATTTACAAGCTGATACACTTCCCTTCCTGTCATATCAAATATCTTAATCTGCACTTTGCTGTCGAATGGTAAATCATAATTTATTTTTGTTGTTGGATTAAACGGATTAGGATAATTCTGGCTAATCTCATATTTATTTGGAATACCGATTTCCACTTCTTCTGTCAGTTCATAATATTTAAAGTTACCGTTGAAATCAATTTGCTTAAGTCTGTAGTTGTATTTTCCTGTGTTCAGATTAATTTCAGTGAAGCTATAATTTCTTGCGGTAGTTGATGTTCCTGCACCTGCTATGTTGCCGACTTTACTCCAGTTATTAACTGAACTACTTTCTTTTCTCTCAATATCGAATCCTGAGTTATTGTGTTCTGATGCTATCGTCCAGTTTAACATTACGTTTCTCCTTTCAACAGCGGCTATGAATGAAGATAATTCTACAGGTAACGGAGTATCTATATCCGTTAATGCAAAAGTTGAGAATGATGTTAATCCATAAACCTTTATCGTATTGTTGGCTGTATCAAGTGCATATTGTCCTGCAGCTGTGCCGCTTACAGTGAAGGTATTCCATGTTGCACCCCCATCTTCTGATTTTGATAGACGTATATCCGAATCAGCTGTAATTTCTCCTAATATTGCATCATCATAATTGATTGTAATATCGTATGAAAAATTATCACCGCCCGTAGCTGTTATTAACCAGTACCCGTTCGCAACAGGAAACCCGAATGAACCCGGAGGATTTGTTCCGGAGTAATATTTAAATTCAAGTCCGGTTGGTACTGTTCCGCCCGGACCCCAGTCTATGCTTCCTAAAGTTCTTCCCATAAAAGTATATGTTGTAGTAGTACTGTTTGCAGGAAGCCCGCTGGCTACAACATCAGGAGGATTTGCAATAGGTGTAAATTCATCCGAACCTATATCAGTAGAACCCGTAGATATTGAGCCTGACCTTACGGATGAACTTGTTCCGTAATCATTTAGTACCTGAGGTGTAGTGAGAGATGTTCCTAACCCGGCAACATACCAGCACTCAAAATTATTTGGGTTTATATTCAGATTACCCGATGCTGTTGATGTAAACAAATTAGCAGAACTAACTCCCGAAGCGCTTACCGAGCTTTTATCACCTAATGAATTTGTTTTCCAGTTGGCAAAGGTCTGCTGAGTAAACGCACCGATTACGCCCACCTGATTTGCTGCTGAAGGAAAATATGCATTGTAGTTCGCTGTTCTTGATGTCCAGCCTGTTGCATTTGTTACCCCTATGCAATAATTATTTGCGCCGCCTGTTCTTTGATTAAAGAAAAGGTTATTTCTTACCGTATCATTTGAAGTCGAACTTCTTAGGTAACCATAAGAAGTTTGCGCTGTGTTTGCGCATACACCGCCTAAATAAACTGAGTTATATAATGTTGTTACGTTTCCGGTCGAATTATTATAGATACCAATTAACCTCGGCTCTAAAGTAGAAGCTGAAAGTGAAATCTGGTTGTTTACAATATTTAGTGATGCAGAGGAGGAAGCGTATATTCCACAGTTTACAGGCGCATTTGCACCTGTTCCGTATCCAATTGAAGTAATGTTATATATTCTGTTTCTCGAAATAGTTGATAAACCTGTCGATGAAGTAAAATGAATTGCTGGAGTAGTATACGGTGATGGACCAAGGAGAATATTACTTAAATTATAAATTGTATTTCCTTCTACTATTTGACCTGCCGTTGTAGAAGCTATCCCAATACCTTTTAAAGTAAAAGTTGAGCTAAGGGTACCTTGATTATTTCCCTTTCCATCTCTGATTATATTATTTCTAATGATATTTACTCCTGATCTAACAAAGATTCCCGAAGCTAAAGCAACATCTTGACCATAGAACGAAAAATTTCCGATAGTGTTGTTTTCTATTCTGACAGTATCCGTAGAAGTTTTATTATGAATCCATCCGTTATCATATGGTGCTGTTAAAGTATCCCAGGGGTTTGCAAGTCCGCCCAATGTATTACCTACTGTAGTTCCTATATTTACTTTACCATTGAAGACTACAATTCCACATGCTCCATCGTTGGCGAAGTTATATGACTGTCCAAAATTGGAAATAGTGTTGCCTTGTATATTTGAGGCAGTAGTCGTGCCAACTGATAAACCTATGGCAATAAGTGTATTAAAAGTAAAGCCGCCATAGATTGTTCCGCTTCTATCAGGCGCAGAGCCGCCAATACTATTTCCTGATATTGTAACATTATTTGAAGATGATACTGTATTTATATTAATAGCAATGTGGGATGCGCTAAAGCTAATATCATTATAGAACTTATTATTTGATATAGTCCAGTTATCACCATTTCCATTTCCTGCAAGATATACAACATAATCGCAAGCGGCAAGCAATCCTGTAAAGTTACAGTTAGTAATAAAGTTATCGCTGTTTCTTTGCGCGCCGGGAGCTGTTCCTGTTGAATAATATGCTGTACGGTATCTTCCGGGATTAGTACCTGCTGATTGTTTGAATAAACACCTATCAACAAAAATAGAATCGTTTCCTGAAGCACCCATTGTTGTGCTTAGCACTACAGATGCTCCGGCTGTTCCAGATGCATTACTTTCAATAATACAATTTCTTATTGAATCCTGTCTGGCATCATTTATGAATTGGAATACAGAACCGGTACTTGTTGCAGGAGAACTATTATTTACAAATCTGAAATATTGTCCTGTATTAGTTGCAGAGTCAGCGCCATTTATTGAAACAAAGTCTGCTCCGTTTAAGTTAATCATAGGAGTCAAAAAAGCAACTGTTGTTCCCTGGATAAGACGTGTTGTCAGAGAACCGCTTGGTCTTATCTGAATTTTGTAACCGGCTGCAAATTGGTTTAATGCAACAGTTCCTGTTTCAACTAAGTCAGAGCGTACAGAAACATAAATATTTCCTGTAACTGTTCCTGTATTAATTGCGTTGAACAATCCGCTTGCGCCTGTAAGATTGGGATATGTGCCGCCCGTTCCTACAGTAACAACGCCTGAGATAGGAGCTGCTGCAGTTTCTTTTGATAATGCAAAAGAAATTATACATAACAATATAATTAAAATTCTATTCTTTTTTAAAGTAATCAGTTTTTTTGCCATTAGGGGTATTTTATTTTAAAAACTTGTATGCAAAATACCGTAATACCCTCATGATTGCAAAAAGAAATTCGGTCAAAAACACGCTGAAATTTGAGAGGGACTTTCAATAATTTATTGATAAATTTATAATTTACAGAGAACAACAACACGCTAAAATGAATTACAATATTTTTTTTTATGTCAAGTCTTTTCTAAAAAAACTTCCCTATTAGTAGTTATAAGATGAATTTGATTTTTTTTAAAATAATCTCATATTAAATTTCTCAAGGTCATCACGAAGAAATGAATAAATAATGTTATGTTTTGTAATGCAAATTTCCGACGAGAACTTTGAAAATTAGTTATAAAAATCTCAAGTATTTTATTTTGCAGAAATCCGTCAAAAATCCGTCAAGATGGAAAAAAATTCCAGAGGTGATATTGTTTTAACAAAGATGAGGCAGGAAAATTCATCATAGGGATGAAAAAATAAGTTCGAATTTTAAAGTACAAAATAGTATGATTCCTGAAATTTTTAAAATATAAAACTTATGCAGAGTACTGTCATCAAATTACAAATGCAAAAAGAAATTTATGCGTTTGGTAATTGATGTTCCGACAGAAAAGACATTCCTGAGATATTTGATTCAGCAATGCCCTATTCAATAAAGTATTTTGGGGAAATTACTAATTGGGGAAAGGAAGGGTTTAAGTTAGAGCCTCAAATTTACGATGAAGCACGGGGCGGAAGAAGATAAAGTGTGCAGCATATACAAATAAAAATGCCCCGCATTGATACGAGGCAAAAATTTATTCTATTATACTTATAATATTATTTTATTCAATAGGGAAAACACAAAGTGTTTTCATCTTTTATATTGTTGTATGCTGTAATATTCTGAATTTGCGCATGGCAAAAATAAGCATCTCTGATATCACACCCTATAAGAGTTGTTCTGTTCATAATCCCTTCAAAGAAACCTCCGTAAAAATCATTTGAAGTCAGGTATGCATCAGTAAAGTCAGCATTAACAAAAGATATTTTCTGGCATTTACAATTTTTGAATATTGATTTAGTAAAGTTACCTGTGGAGAACCTCACTCTGTTCATACTTACATTTTCAAAAAGCGCATTTTGCGCATTTATATTATTTACATTGGAAGAATCCAAAATCACGTCTTTGAAAACTGTATAATTGAAGTGACTGTCTTCAGGATAAGAACCTGCTAGAATTACGTTTGTAAACCGTGAGCTGTCTAAAATTACATTAGAAAATATCATTCTAATTAAACTTGAATTCCTGAAAACTGCATTCGTACTTGGTGCCAGTCCGGTTCCTTCCATGGAACTATAGTAGAAGTTGCAGCCATCAAATACCGCTCCTTTAAATACACCATAGGCAACATATAGAAAAGCAGTGCAGCTGTCAAATTTTGAGTAACTTAAACCGCAGCGATCGGAAGTTACTGAATCAAGCTTTGTACTATAAAAATATGCTGAATCAAAGATTACCTTTCTGAAAATTGAAGCTGTTAAATCTGATTTTATAAATCTGACCGAAGACATATTCTTATTTTCGATATCTATATTTTTTAAATTGCACTCTTCGCACATTCCTGTTTCAATAAGAGTATTAAGTTCTTCAGGTCTTATACCTTCTTTTTTTACACCTTTGCCGCTTTTGATTACATTAACATCAGGCTGAATAAAAACTGTCTGTGGTTTTAAAGCCGTGCTTGTTGAAATCAATGTAAGTTTATAATCTCCCGGATTTATATTTACGCGTACGGTATCTCCCGGATTGTTCAGCTGAAACACAGTACCTCCTGTCCAATCAGTAAACTTCGCCGTAAACTTTGACGCAGCACCTAACTGAAATCTGTAAATAGCATTATCATTTATTGTATAACTTATTTCATCCGTGCCGTTTAAACCCGTATCGTCTCCGGTTGAAGGACTTCCCTGTGATTCAAGATCAAGATATATAACCTGACCCGGTATTGCACTTATATTGCTAATGTGCGAAAACTGTGCTTCAGTTAATGCGCGAAATTTATCCGGAGCGTTTACAATATTTGAATTTGTGATAGAATCCGAACAACCGGAAATAGTAATTATAATCAGAAGTGCTACTGCTAAAATTGTATTTTTCATTGAGAATTTAATTTGATTCAAAATTTAAAAGTTATTCCATTTCAGGAATTCTACTTTACTAAAATCATTTTCTTCACGCTCACAAAATCATTCGCCTGCATTTTATAAAAATAAACTCCGCTTGAAAAATTAGTTCCGTCGAATTGTACGGTGTAATATCCTGCCTCTTTTATTTCATTAACCAAAGATGAAATTTCCCTACCGCTGATATCATATACTTTTAATGAAACGAACGATGATGAAGGCAGTTGAAAATTAATTAATGACCTTGGGTTGAACGGATTAGGATAATTCTGAGCAAGCGAATATCTTTCGGGCACCCCTATGATGACCGTATTTGATAGTTCGAAATACTTAAAATTACCGTTATAATCTATCTGCTTAAGCCGATAATTATATTGCCCCGTTTTCAACCCGCGGTCTGAATATGAGTAATTTTGTTGTGCGTTTGTATTGCCGCTTCCCATTACAAAACCAATTTTTTCCCAATTTCCATCGCTCTTTCTTTCAATGTCAAATCCTCTGTTATTTACTTCTGATGCAGTACTCCACTTGAGCGTAACTTCACTTTTGCCTATATAAGAAGTGAATGATAAAAGCTCAACAGGCAGAGGTATGATAGTCGAATTTAAGAAAACTGATACACTATGCGAAGCGTGATTTGTAGTTATAATGTCCGGCTTACCATCCATGTTTACATCTCCCGTACAAACTGAGTAAGGTGAATTCTCAGCAGTCAGGTCAAACTTAGGTGCAAATGAAGGAGAGGCCGAACCGGGAGTAGTTGTATTTATAAAAACTGAATTAGTGCCTGAGATTTCATTAGCGCTTACTATATCCGTTTTTCCGTCTCCGTTAAAATCTATACTGCTTAATGAACGAGGCATTTGCCCTGAATTGAATTTTACATATGAGCCAAATGTTGCAGTTGAAGAACCTGCAGGTGTAGTGTTAAACACAACTGAAACTGACGAATCGTTATAGCAGCCAGTTGCAAAGTCAGGCTTGCCATCGCCGTTAAAATCTGAAACGGTCAATCCTTTACCTGTCCCACCGGGATCAAACTGAGTAAAAGATGAGAATGAAGGAGTTAATCCTCCGGGAACAAATGTATTTAACATAACTCCGCATTGAATTCCTCCAAAAATTAAATCCTGTTTTCCGTCACCGTTTACATCTGCTGAATACATATCAGAAACATTGGAAGTTGAAGAAAAATGAACTTCAGAAGAAAATGTAGGAGAAGTAGCACCGGGAGCAGTTGTATTAAACATAACATATACT
The DNA here is from genome assembly GCA_044226845.1 of Ignavibacteria bacterium. Taxonomy (GTDB): domain Bacteria; phylum Bacteroidota; class Ignavibacteria; order Tepidaquicellales; family Tepidaquicellaceae; genus JAFDZO01. The sequence goes on along the minus strand of JBGAGG010000007.1, from coordinate 107,810 downwards.
CTTGAAAATGTATTATCAGAGTACGCTAAATCTGTTTTCCCGTCTAAGTTAAAATCACCGGTGCAAAATTTTTCAGCATGGCTTAAAACAACTTTGGCATCCTCAGCTCCAAAAGTTGGCGTCGCAGCTCCGGGAGTTGTTGTATTCATTTTAAAATAAATAGCAAAGCCGATCGTCTCATTGTAAATCAGGTCGGGTTTATTATCACAGTTAAGGTCAACTGCCAGAAGATTTTGTGAAGGCGCTGATGAAACCGTTACATCTGTTGTATTAAACGAAGGAGTACCTGCACCGGGAGTGATATTATTGATTCCAATTGAAACAACGTGTGGCGCAATATTTCCCGTAAATGTTGCGATATCCGGTTTTCCATCAAGATTAAAATCTGCAACACATGTTTTTTGAGGAGAAGAAACAGTATTAAAATTTGTTTTTGCACCAAAGCTGAAGGTTGTATTGCCAAGCTCGGTTAGATTCAATTTTACGCTGACGGAATCCTGTACATAAGTATTCACATAAGCTAAATCCTTTGCACCGTCTCCGTTAAAATCTGCCAGCTCGCCGCCAAAACAAGTTGATACACTTACAGGAACATCCTGCTTTGAAAAGAATGATGGAGTAGTTGCTCCGGGAGAAGTTGTATTCATAAAAACTGATATTGTGCTATCACCATCGCCTCCTGAAATTACATCAGGAATGTTATCTCCATTAATATCTTTTGCAATTACCCAGTTTGCATATACTCCTTCTAAATCTGTTCTTGCAGAAAATGAAGCAGGAGAAACACCGGGAGAAGTATTGTTTAAAAATACAGATACATTTCGGGGAAAAGTATTTGCTGTAACTAAATCAGCTTTCCCATCTAAATTTAAATCTGCAATGGAAACTTTGTAAGGAGAGTATGGCGCCGGAAAATTAATTATTTGTGAAGAAAAGGATGGCACTGATGCACCAACTGTTGTATTATTTATATAAACCCATATGAAATTTTTATTAAAATACCCTACCACAAAATCAGGTCTTCCGTCATTATTTATATCACCTGTCTGACAAGTAGTTGGATTATCTCCGGCAGGTAAAACTGTCGCTGTTGAGAATGATGGTTCTGCCGCGCCTGAAACAGTTGTATTCATAAGAACTGCAATACTATCAAGCGAATTGCATGGGATTACAATATCGGGCTTACCGTCGCAGTTGAAATCTGCAAAGTCAACTTTATCACTTAAGTTAGAAGGAGTTATAAAGTACTTGGGAGAAGAAAATGAAGGTGCCAGTGAGCCCGTTGGAGTTGTATTTAATAAAATACAAAAATTACTGAATCCTGTGGCTACCAGTATATCAATTTTTCCATCTTCATTGAAATCTGAAGCGCGGATTCCGAACGGAGATGTTGAAATACCGGTCGATAAATTTACTGCCCCGGTAAAATCCGGAGTTTGTGAGTTAAGAACAGTTGTATTTAAGAATACTGAAACCGTATTGCTATGAATACTTGATACCGCCATATCCGGCTTGCCGTCTCCGTTAAAATCTGCTGTGACTAAATCCAACGGTTCTGATGCTGTATGAAAACCGTAAGAGCGCGAAAAAGTCAGTTGTGCAAAGGTACTACCCGGGCTGAGCAGATGTACAATTATTCCGAACAGAATAATTAACTTTATTAGATTTTTTTTCATAGGGGTTAATAAGATATTGAAATTATTTTCTAATAAATTAAAAATTCCATATATTCATCTCAAAAAGATTTTTATTTTTTTTACCGAGCATTTTCCCGGCCATCCATCGCTAAACTCGTAATAAACAATTTATTAAATCTATCTATCTTACTGAGTTATGCTGCCTCCAAGTACAGTTGAAATCCTTGAAAAATTAAGCAGTGAAGAACTGAAAAAATTCGGGCTTCTGTTAAAATCACCTTATTTCAATTCAATTGAAATATTGCCGAAGATGTTTGAAGTCATAAAAAATACCCGTCCTGATTTCAATTCCCCTTCTCTCTCAATTGAAAATATGTTTAAAAAATTATATCCGGGAAAAGAATTTAAAGAGCAGACAATAAGAAATTTATATTCAGAATTGGGTAAGCTTCTTAAAACATTTATAACAATTGAGACAGTAAAGGCAGATGAAGTAACTTTTAATTTATTTTATATGGCGGGCTTGAGGCAGAAAAAAATTTTCGACTTATCAAATAAAGCTGCAGAAAAAAACCGTGAAAAAATAACGAAGAAATTCGGGACGGGCTCAATAGCATTTCACTATCACTATACAAACTTTACGAACTGGTTCAATAATCTTCATGATCAGAGAAAAAATTTATCCAAAGAATATTTTTCGCTCGTGAAATCTTTATCTGAAAATCTTATTGTTTTTCTTTTAAAAGAAGTTTTCGTCCTTTCGGCTGAAAACTCAGCAAATAAAAAATTGTTCGCGGAAGAAAAAAATGATCTGGCATTTGAAAAATTCATCAATGCATTTGATACACCTAAATTTCTAAAAGAGTATGAAAAAATAAACGAGCCGTACGGTTCGCTTCTGAAAATTCAATACTGGCTTTATTATTATTCCGAAAATGAAATCAGCGAAGAAGAGTTTTATGTAATAAAAAATGAAATAACCGGCAAAATAAAAAGTTTTCATAAAATTGAGCAGGTTCAATTTATACAGGAAGTGATTAATCTTGCCCTTACCAAACTTATTACCAAAGACAAAAAATATTACAACGATATTCTTGATCTTGCAAAGCTATTCTGTGAGCTGAATATTTATCCCGATAAATCACTGGCAGATTTTAAAGCAGGAACATTGCGTAATATATTTACTGTTGCAGTTATTCTAAAAGAATATGAATGGGCAGAAAATTTCGTAAATGAATACTATAAATTTGTTGCTGAAGATGTGCGCATGAATGAATTTAACTATTGTATGGGAAATCTTTGTTTCAAGCAGGGAAAGTATGAGCAGTCACTTGATTATTTTAACAAAGTGGAATTAAAAGATATCATAGAAAAAATAAACATCAGATTTTTTTATCTGATGAATTTTATAGAGCTGAATGCCTTTGAAAACGCAAGGTCAGCACTGCAGACATTGAGACAATATTATCAGGATAGGCATGATATCCCGGAAATGTACTCTGTGCTTATACCTGACTCATTGAAATTTTTTCAGGAAATAATTAAATGCAAAGAGCAGAACAAAAAAATTGATAATTTTTTGTTGGACGAGGCTTTTAAGGAAAAAAGATTTTATCACAAGCAGTATATCCAACAAAAAATGAAAGAACTTTGCTGAATCTGCAAGTAAATTCAAGGGCTAATTGTTTTGATGCTAAATCAATTTTGTTGATATCCTGTTTTTATTCTTTATTATATTTACTTTCCTTTTTGGAAGTACGCTCATTGTAAATAAGTAATGTAAGGATTATAGATGGTGATTTTTAATGTTTGTGTATTTCTCTTTACTCTGTAAACCAACCTTATTACAAGAAAGCCCGATAAATAATTTACTTACCGGGCTTTCGTTGTTATAAACTAAATTTAAATGTAACTTACTTCACAAGTACCATCTTCATTGTCTTTGTGAAAGTTTGCTTTCCTCCGTTTGCTATTATCTGATAGAAATAAACTCCGCTTGCCAATGCTGATGCATTGAACTGCGTTGTGTAATATCCTGCCTTCTGAGTTTGGTTCATCAGCTGATATACTTCCCTACCTGTCATATCAAATATTTTTATCTGTACTTTGCTATCGATTGGTAAATCGTAATTTATCTTTGTAGTAGGATTAAACGGATTAGGATAATTCTGACTTATCTCATATTTATTCGGAATTCCAATCTCAATTTCTTCTGCAAGCTCATAATATCTGAAGTTACCATTGAAATCAATTTGCTTCAGTCTGTAATTATATTTCCCGGTGTTCAGATTGTTTTCCGTAAAGGTATAGTTTCTTGGTGTTGAAGATGTTCCTGCTCCTGCTACGTTTCCGACTTTATTCCAGTTATTTACTGAACTACTTTCTTTTCTCTCAATATCAAATCCTGAGTTATTATGCTCTGATGATACAGTCCAGTTTAATTTTACATTCCTTCTTTCAACTGCTGCTGTAAATGAAGATAATTCTACAGGTAACGGCGCATTTGCATCTGAAAGGGTAAATATTGAAAATCCTGTTAATCCATAGACCTTGACTGTATTATTTACAGTATCGAGTTGATATTGTTCAGAAGCAGTCCCGGTTACTGTAAATGTATTCCACGTAGCTCCACCATCTTCTGATTTTGAAAGTCGTATATCTTCCATGCTGCCTATGTTTCCTACTATTGCGTCATCGTAGTTAATTGTAATATCATAAGTAAACCCCGAACCTCCTGTAGCCAATATTTGCCAGTATCCATTTGAAACAGGAAATCCTACTGAACCCGGAGGGTTTGTTCCTGAGTAATATTTTACATCAAGATTTGTCGGAACATCTCCTCCCGGACCCCAGTCAATGTGGCCTATTGTTCTTCCCATGAAAGTATATGTAGTTGTTGTACCCGGTGCCGGCGGTGCGCTGGCTACAACATCAGGCGGATCTCCAAGTGGTGCAAATTCATCCGAACCAATATCTGTAACACCGGTGGGAATAGATACTGACCTTACTGTAGCTGATGTAGAATAATCACTAAATACCTTCGGCGTTGTAACAGGAGTTCCGGAACCGTTCACATACCAGCATTCAACATTATTTGGATTAATATTAAGATTGCCTGATGCAGTTGATGTAAATAAATTAGCAGAACTTACTCCGGTATTACTTATTGAGCTTCTATCACTGCCTGAATTTAATTTCCAATTGGCAAATGTCTGTTGAGGGAATGCGCCTATTACTCCAACCTGATTAGCAGCTGAAGGAAAATAAGCATTATAGTTTGCTGTTTTTGAATTCCAGCTTGATGCCGAGGTTACTTCCACGCAATAGTTATTTGCTCCGCCTGTTCTTTCATTAAAGAAAAGATTATTTCTTAATGTATCAATAGAAGTACTTTGCCTAAGATAACAATGGGAAGTATTTGCTGTATTTGCGCAGACTCCACCGATATAAATTGAATTATATAATAAAGTCATAGCACCTGTAGCCTCATTATAAATACCCCTAATCTGCGGCTCTAAAGTTGAAGCTGAAAGTGATATCTGGTTATTAATAATATTTAGCGGTGTTGTTGAGGTATTATATATTCCAATGTTTATAGGCGCATTTGTACCTGTTCCTGTTCCCGCTGAAGTGATATTATATATTCTGTTTCGGGAAATTGTAGAAAGTCCTGTCTGTAAATCAAAATGAATTCCTGAAGTACCGTATGAAGAAGTTCCGGGATTTGTATTTTGCAAATTGTAAATAGTGTTCCCTTCAATAATCTGTCCTGCTAAAGAAGCGCTTACTATAATACCTTTTATAGTAGACAAAGAAGATGATAAGCCGGTGTTATTTCCTTTAATGTCTCTTATCGTATTATTCCTTATAATATTTACACCGGAGCGTGCTAAAATCCCTATATTAGATGCAGTGCTTCCTTCATAATAGGCACAATTTCCTACTGTATTGTTTTCAAATCGAACTGTATCAGTTGAGGTTATATTATGTATCCAATAAGCGTTACCGGAGCCTGTTATACATGTATCCCATGGATTTGCAAGTCCCCCTACTGTATTTCCCACCGTAGTTCCAACATTTATTTTACCTCCTTCGATTTTAATAGCAAAAGATCCGCCGGTTCCTGTTGAACCAAAATTGGAAAAAGTATTACCCTGAATGTTAGAGGCTGCAGATGTTCCGGTAAGCAAATCAATTGCTATAATACCACCGGTTGAAGTTAAGCAGGTTCCGCTTCTGTTTGGTGCAGAGCCGCCGATACTATTACCAGATATTGTAACATTATTTATTGAAAGACTATTAAACATGATAATATTAGGAGAACCTGTGAAGTTAATATCATTGTAGAACTTATTGTTTGAGACAATCCAGTTATCTCCGTTTCCCGTACCGGTTACAGATATTGTTGAAAATGTACTTGCCAGCATTCCAGTAAAGTTACAATTCGTTATAAAATTATCACTGTTTCGCTGAGCCCCTGAACCTGTTCCTGTTGAAGAGTATGCCTGGTAATATCTACCCGGATTAGTACCTGCTGATTGTTTGAATAAACAGTTATCGACTGAAATAGAATCGTTCCCTGAAGTATTAACTGTAGTTCCAAGTAAAACTAATGAGCCTGAAGCAGTATTGCTTTCAAGAATACAATTTCTGATTGAATCCCGTCTCGCATCATTTATAAATCTGAATACAGCACCTGTAAAATTAGGGATGGAATAATTATTCACAAATCTGAAATATTGCCCGGTATTAGTTGCTGAATCTGCGCCATTAAAACTTACTCTATCAGCTCCCGAAATATCAATCATTGGCAATGATGCAGACGTTCCTTCAATTAGTCGTGTTGTTACGGAGCCGCCTGGTCTTACCTGCAAAGTGTAAGGCGCTGCAAATTCATTCAATGCCACTGTTCCCGTTTCAACTAAATTTGATAGCACCTTGATATATAAATTCCCGGAAACAACTGAATTATTTATTGCATTAAATACACCTGACGCCCCGGTTAAGTTTGGGTAAGTCCCGCCTGTCCCAACAGTTAATACTCCGCTTATAGTGGAAGAAATATTAAATAAGTAATTCGAGGTTGATGTACCGAACGGAGTTGTGAGATTGTTAATAGCAGGAGAAACTGTTGCAATACCCCCTGCCTGATTTGTAACATAATTTTCCAAAGATGTAACTGTAGATAAATCCTGTGCTGCGATAAACCATCCGATTTGATTTCCTGTTGAAACAGAACCGCCATTTAATAAAGCAAAGTTCATTGTGAAATTGTAATCATCGCCAACGTTTCCTGTAGCTAAAGTATACCTCCATCCTGCTGCACCTCCTGAGTTGTTTCCGCCGCTAAAGCAGGCAGTAAAATTATCGGGGTCAATACCAACCCTTCTGTAATAGATTCTCGGAGCGTTTGCGCCCGAACCAATTGTACCATTATCACTTATTTTTGCCAAACCTGTAAGAGTTCTTGTTCCGGAGGGAACAGAATTTAATAATGGTAAGCTGGAGTTAATTGTAATCACAGGTGCTACAAAATCCATATTTCCCGGCGTTGGTGAAAAATTAGATTCATCTGCTCCGATATCAGGATTTTGACCAGATGTTGCAGGTCTTGTATTTCCATCAAAGTCATTTAAAACCGAAACATTTATACCGCCTGCTCGTGATTGTGGATTAGGGTCTTGTAAATGTAAATCCGGTGTAGCTGACGAAGGATTCACAAATAATGGATTTACAGAAAATGAGTATCGGTCAAATGTTGGATTCGCTGTTTTCCATGCAGATAATGTAGTATAGTCAGCCGTTAATGCTGTATTTCTCGCAACACATCCGTTTGCACCGGGAGTGTAAATATTATTATAGTTAGGTGCTAAAAGTGTATTACTGTTAAATATCATTCCATATCCAAGACTTCCTGCGCCAGTAAAAGTTCTTGAGTTATTAAAAATATTGCTTTCAATATTCCATACCGTAGTAGAATTTTCTCTTATCATACAAGCAGTCCTTGCAGTATTTGAAGTTGCAGCGCCTCCTATATAAATGCTGTTGAACCAGATATTGAAAGGAACATTAGCGGCTGATTTTTCATCAATACCATAAATAATCTGGTCTGCAGTAACTGAAGAGCCCAGTGAAATCATGTTGTTTGAAATCGTATATCCTTGCGTGTTACCATTACCTATATAAATTCCTGAATGCTGAGCAGCAGTGCTGGAAGTAGCCAATGAAGTACCATAAATTAAATTCCGTGATATCGTAGTTACAGCGACACCTGCGCCATTTAAAAAAAGACAATGAACAGTATTAGCGGCAGTTGAATGAACACAGCTCAGATTAAAAATCTGGTTATCTAAAATATTATAACCCAATGAATTGCCTGTCTGAGCAATTCCCTGAATAGCCGGAGCTGTAAAAGATATTGCTCCGCTTGATGTTACTATATCACGGACAATGTTTCTCCTCATATTAAGCGCTTGTTGCATTACATCTCCGCTATTTAAAATTCCTGTAGTAACCGATGTGGAAGCTGTTGTAAGAGACTGGAATACGTTTATATCTCTGACTGTATTAGAGTCAATTGTTACAAAACCTGTGGCGCTGCCAACTGAAGCACAAGTGATACCTGATGTTGTAGATGTTAAACCCGTGTATCTGAATGCCGCACTTCCTGAAGTCATATTTCTAATTGTATTATTTGCAATACGAACGTTTCCGTTCCATCCTCCCGTAACTGCCAGACCAATCATAATTCTATCACCTGATGCTCCTGCTAGTGTATCGGAGCTGTAAATACTATTGGATTGAGTGTTTGAACCAATTAAATTATTTGCGCAGACTATACTAAAACCACTTCCACCTGAAGGAACATTTATTCCGGTAAAACCTGTTCCAATAGAGGAAGTTGAACCTTTACAAGTTACTGAACCGATTGAGTTACCTTGAATAGAAATGCCACCGCTTATTGTCTGAGAACAAATTGGTACAACAATACCAAGGTTTGTTGTTGAGATGACTGTAATGGAGTTATTTGAACTTCCATCTCCGATTATATTTGAGTCAATGCTTGAAGAACCGGCAGTTACATTAACTGCACACCATATACCTGAAGTTGTGCTCTGCCCGCTTGTTGTATTTATCAGAAAGCTCCGGAATGTATTATTAGAAATTCTGTTTGAACCGCCGGCTGAGAAGGCGCAGTTAATTCCCAAATATCTCCACGCAACAGCACCTGAAATTGTGTAAGCACCTGTAGCAGAATTTGAGGCATAACCAAATGTATTTCCTGTTATGATATACCCGCTGCCTGTGCCTATGGAAATAGTAGAGAGAGTTATACCGACTGATACTGTTCTTGCCCCGGTCTGATAAAATTTATTGTTTGTAATTGACCAAGCCGAGTTGCCTGTATTTGTTAACTGTACTGCATAAGAAATTTGAGTTGAAACTGATGCGAAGTAATCGAAAATATTACAGCCGGTAATTGTGTTATTATCATTTACTACTGTTGCACTTGCGCCTGCGGAATAAACTGCGCAAAATGGTAGATTTGAACCTGCAGGTCCGATATCACAATTACTTATAAAATTATTATCGTTACCGGTTACTGTTCCACGCTGGAACTGAATTGTTCCTAATGTATTTGATTTTGCTGAACCTCTTATTGAAGTATTAGTAATAATGTTATTACAAGCATCACCAAAAAATCTCAACGTAGTAGCTAAAGTACCCGTACTTGAGTTTGAAATAGTCAAACTGTTTCCACCTGTATTAAGACCGTTAATAGTAATAGTATCTGCGCCGTTAAATACGATAAAATTTCCATTAACATTTCCCTGGATCGTTCGAGCTGCGCCGCCTGTCGGAGACATTGTAATGCTGCTGTAACTTGCGCTGCCTGTTCCGGTTGCATTTATAACGCATGAGTCGGTTTCAGTAGTGTTGCCGGAAATGGAAATTGTTATTGCGCCTGTATGCGTGCCTGCATTGATAGCATTGAATGCAGCTTTTAGTGTTGTGTAGTTTATTGAGTTTGGAGTTACATTAACCTGTGCTTTTGCTCGGCTGGAAATTAACACTATCGAAGCAATTATAAAGATAAGTAAGATTGTTTTTTTCATTAGGGGTTTTTTTATTATTAAAAATTTTTTATAAATTTTACTCTGATATAATTTTATAAATATGAAATTCAATTCATTTTAAATCTGATACCACTCTGCAACGTCAATCACTACAATTGTTTTCTAATTATCAGTAAATCCATCTCCACCCTGTTATTAAAACCCCCCTTCCTGCTAAAGCTATACTAAATATTAGTTCGCTTCTTAAGGAGGGGGTTTGGGGTAGTCAATTTAATTTATTTCATCAAAACCATCTTCTTTACATCACTAAACTTATCTGTGGTAATCTTATAAAAATAAGTTCCGCTTGATAAATTCTTTGCATCGAATGTAACTGAATAATATCCCGCATCTTTCACTTCATTCACTAAGTTTGCAACTTCCTTCCCTGCCAGGTCATAAACTTTAAGCGATACAAAGCTGTTAATTTCTAACTGATAATTGATAATTGAAGAAGGATTAAACGGGTTCGGGTAATTCTGAGCAAGCAAGTATTTTGAAGGAACCCCTATGGCAACCTCATTTGATAACTCGAAATACTCAAAATTACCGTTATAGTCTATCTGCTTTAGGCGATAGCTATATCTACCCGTAGTTAAACTGTTATCTTTGAATATATAATTTTGTGGAGTGTTTATTGTACCGTGACCTTCAACGTATCCTATCTTTTTCCATCCTGTTCCGAATGAATTTCTTTCTATCTCAAATCCTTTATTATTTTGCTCCTGTGTTGTGCTCCAGTTAAGTGTAACATTATTACTGTTTACACTTGATGTAAATGATGCAAGCTCAACAGGCAATGGCAGCACTGCTGTGTTTAGTAAAACTGAAATATTATTTGTACTAAAATTTGCCGATGCCAAATCAGGTCTTCCGTCTCCGTTTAAGTCAACAATTTTAACATCATTCGGACCTGTTCCGGCAGTAAAATCTGTCCTTGCAGAAAAAGTTGGTGTCGATGCTCCCGGAGTTGTGGTATTTAGATATATTGAAGTAAAAGTGTTAACACCATAACCCACTACCAAATCCTGTAATCCATCACCGTTTACATCACAGATGTTCGTTGAAATGGGGTTAGTTCCAGTGGTAAAATCAGTTTTTGCTGTGAAAGAAGGAGTTGATGCACCCGGAGTTGTTGTGTTCAAAAATACTGAAACGGATCCCGTACTGTAATTTCCTACTACTATATCCTGTTTTCCATCTCCGTTAAAATCTCCTACAGATACTGATTGTGGTTGAACTGCAGTTGCAAAATTTGTTCTGGCAGTAAATGTCGGAGTTGCCGCACCGGGTGTTGTGGTATTTAAAAATACTGATATTGTATTTCCGCCGCTAAAGATATCAGAATTTGGCACTACTATATCCGGCTTACCATCTCCGTTAAAATCAGCAATTGCTATTGTTCGGGGTTGACTTCCTGTTGTAAAATCAGTACGGGAAGTAAATGTCGGCGTTGCTGCACCAGGAGTTGTTGTATTTAGAAAAACTGAGACGGTATTTGAACCTCGATTTTCTACCGCTACATCTTTTTTGCCATCGCCATTAAAATCTGCAATTGCTACTCCAAACGGACTAGTACCCGTAGTAAAATCAAACTTTACTGAAAAAGTTGGTGTAGATGCGCCGGGAGTTGTTGTGTTAATAAAAACTGACATTGAACTTGAAGAAAAATTACCCACCACTATATCAGGTTTTCCGTCACCATTAATATCTCCAACAGCTTGTGACCAGGGTACTGAGCCGGTTGTAAAATCCGTCTTTGATGTAAAAGTAGGTGTTGATGCTCCCGGAGTTGTGGTATTAATACATACTGAAAGATTACTTGATCCTGAATTTACCATTGCCAAATCAGGCTTGCCATCACCGTTGAAATCTACACAATTTATTGTTCTGGGAGAAGTTCCCGCGGTAAAATCTGTCTTAGCAGAGAATGATGGAGCGGCAACTCCAAGCGTCATTGTATTTAAAAAAACTGAGATAGTACCGGGATTAGCGTTAACTACAGCCAGATCAGTTTTACCATCACCATTAAAATCGCTAGGAGCTATAGAAAAAGGTCCGAACCCTGTTGTAAAATCCGTCTTTGCTGCGAAAGTTGGTGTTGAAGAACCGGGAGTTGTTGTATTCAAAAAAACTGAAATTGAAGAGTTGTTCGAGTTAACTACAGTCAAATCGGGTTTGCCATCGTTGTTTAAGTCGTTAGTAATTACGGTCGAAGGTGAACTCCCCGTTAAAAAATCTGTATTTGCTGAAAAAGTAGGGGTCGATGCGCCCGGAGTTGTTGTGTTCAAAAAAACGGAAATTGAATTTTCACTCAGATTTGTTACAGCTACATCGGGTTTTCCATCGCCGTTTAAGTCACCGATTGATACCCAACTAGGAAAAAGTCCTGTATTAAAATCTGTCTTTGCTGAAAATGATGGAGTTGCTGCACCGGTTGATGTGGTATTTAAAAATACTGAAAATGTGTTTGAACTATTATTTGGTACAACCAAATCCGGTTTGCCGTCACCATTGAGGTCGCCGATTGCTGCTGTATATGGTAATAATCCGGTAGTAAAATCCGTCTTTGCAGTGAAAGTTGGAGTTGATGCGCCCGGAGTTGTTGTGTTAAATAAAACTGAAACTGAATTCGGATTGCTATTGGCAACTACTAAATCCAATTTTCCATCGCCGTTTAAATCAGAGATTGAAACGGATTGTGAATTAATGTCGGTGCTAAAATCTGTTCTAGCTGAAAAAGTTGGTGTTGATGCGCCGGTTGTTGTGGTATTCAAAAAAACTGAAACTATGGAAACCTGGCTTGCAGTAACCAGATCAGGTTTACCATCGCCGTTAATATCGCCGACTGCAACTGCATAAGGTGAGACTGCGGTATTAAAATCTGTTTTTAATGAAAAAGATGGTGTTGATGCGCCGGTTGTTGTAGTGTTCAGAAATACTGATACATTATCTGAACCGTTATTTACTGCGGCAAAATCCTGTTTGCCATCGCCATTAAAGTCTCCTACTGAAATTCCACTGGTGAAAAAGTTTGCAGTAAAATCTGTCTTAGGTGAAAATGTTGCCTGCGCAAATGCGCTGTGTGAAATAATATTTGCACTCAACAGGAATGCAAATACAAGTGTGAGTGTTTTTGCCATTAGGGGTAGGTTTATTTTTAAAAACTTGTATGCAAAATACTGTTAAGCCCTCACGAATGCAAAAAGAAATTTGGTCGAAAACACGCTGAAATTTTTGGGAGTTAATCGATATTTTACTGATAAAAGAGAAGTTTAAGGAAAACAAGAACACGCTGAAACGAAGTGTATTAATTTTTTAGTTGTCAAGACTTTTCTATATAATTTACCCAATTAGTAGGAATGAGGTAAATTTGCTTTCAATAAATGCAACTCTATTTAAACTCTGAAGAATAAAATTTGTAAAGGTGAAGCTATGAGTAAGAAATAAGATGATATAAAAATGTGACAATTATGTAACAATTTTGTTAGAAGTAATTTAAAGAAAATAAAACCCGACTAAAAACCGACTTTTTGCACAGTTTAAAGTAGCAAGTTGAAAGTATGAAGTATAAAGTTGAAAGTAGTTTTTTGCGCTTTTTATATTTTTACGATGTAATAAAACTTTACCAAAACCCTACTTTTTGCAAAAATACTAACATAGAACAATATAAAAAAATAATTAGGTAAAATAAGAAAGATAATTCTCTTGGTAATTGTATTTGTATTGTTAAACAAATAATTTAAGAAAATTTTACTACCCCTAAATGTATAATACACAAACAATCGAAATTCTTAAAAAACTTGATAAAGATGAGCTTAAAAGGTTTGGCGATTTTCTGAAATCACCTTTTTTTAATAATTCAAGTTTCATTGTAAAAATTTACGCTTATGTAAAAAAAGAATATCCGGCATTTACAGGCAGTACTCTTGAACCCGAAAATATATTTAAAAAGTTATATCCTTCTGAATCTTTCAAAGATACAAGGATAAGAAATCTTTATGCAGAGTTTGGAAATCTTTTAAAAAAATTCTTAGCACATCTCAGATTTGAAAATTCGGAATTGGAACTAGAAACATTTGTTGCAAATTCTTTAGCAGATAAAAATCTTGGACAAATTTCTAATAAAGTTATAAACAAGAGATTAGAAGAATACAAAGAAAAAGTGTTTTGGGATGAAAACCAATTTGAGACAATGTACCTACTGTATTCATTATATTTAGAAAATCTTGCTGCTGCCAGTAAACATTCTACAAGAGAGTATTTTTCCATTCAGGTTAAATTACAAGAGTTAATAATTGCTTTGTTTTTCAGAGAAATATTTCATCTTTTGGCCACACAATCTGCGCAAAAAATTGTATTTCGAACTGATGAAGCCAAAGCAATTATTGAAGATTTTATAGATGTGATTGACACAAATAAACTGTTCAATTATTTGGAGAATGGTAAAAATCCATATACTAAATATTTAAAAGTACATTATCTAATGTATTATTATACGGAGTATGATATAACAGAAGAAGAATATTTTGACCTGAAAAACAAACTATATGAAATTATATATGAAGTTTCTAAAAGAGAGGCGAAAGTTTTTATAGAAAGACTAATTCAAATAATTCTATATAGACTGGTTTCCGTGGACAGAAAATATCATCTCGAGATTTTCGAGTTAAGCAGGCTCTTTTGCGAGCTAAAAATATTTCCAAATAAAAAAATACCCTTTTGGGGTGCAGGTTCTTTCAGAGATATGTTTACTACATCAGTAATACTAAAGGAGTTAGACTGGGCTGAAAGTTTTGTAAAAGAATATAGTAACTATCTTATGGAAGATATAAGAGAAAATGAACTAAACTATTGTATGGGAAATATATCTTTCAAAAGAAAAAAATATGATTTATCTCTCGAGTACTTTAACAAAGTTAAATTATTCGATATTATAGAAAAGATTAATATCCGTTTTTATTATATGATGAACTGCATCGAACTTAAAGCTTATGAAAACGCTTTAGCATCTTTACAAACCTTAAGACAGTTTTACATTGATAGAAAAGATATCCCTGAAATTTTTGCATCTGCTATGCCTGATGCAATAAAGTACTTTGGCGAAATAATAAAATGTGAAATGGATGGAATAAAATTGGACCCACAAATTTACGATGAAGCAAAAGACGGCAGAAGATATTATCATACAAAGTATGTATTGGGAAAGATGGAAATGCTGTTGTGAAGATAAATATTGTAACGGGCACAAGCAAGCGGGAATCCAAACCCGGCAGGGACTTTACTTGTTGCAATCGGTGAACCTAAATTTAAGACAGCATCTAAAAATACTACCTATAGTTTAGAAAAAATAAATAAGTATTCTGTAGATGCATCTGAAAAGATTTTTCTTTTGTAAAACACTAAAAAACATTTTTGTTTCCCTTTTGTTCCAATCTTGTCAAAAACTGCTGACAAACTGCTGACAGTTTTCAGTAAAAAATTATTACATGTTAGAATTCATAGGACACACTTCTTTTATTCGACTAAAAGCTAGTGCAATTATTTATTTAAAGACATTACAATTGGTTAATAATAAATTTCGTTAAATTACTAATTAAAATAATCCGGGTAAGACAGATTATTTTTATCATTCCAAAAAAGTGGCGCAAAATACTTCCAACTTTGGATTATTATACTCAGTGCTATGCCAACTTCCACTTTAAAACAATTTTTAGATTCTATTTAATTCTCAAGATTTAAGTTAATTTTTATTTAAATTGTATTATTTTTTGTTTTAAAAATTATCAGCTATGAGAAAGCTAATAAACATACTTGTACTATCCTCCATTTTAATAATATTACTCGCATTCGATTTTAAAGATAATCCGCCAAGCGGCTGGTATCAGTCGTTTCTGCCGAATATAGGAAATACCACAGTTTCAGATTTATTATTTCTTGATAGTCTGACAGGTTTTATGATTACAGAAAATGCCACTATAAATGATACATCATATTTTTTAAAAACGACTAATCGTGGAGACAACTGGGAAATAAAATATAGAGCAATAGATGATTTCAGTACTATAAAATTTCCAAATAGTACAACAGGATTTACGTGCGGAAGTGATTTATATAAAACAACAAATGCAGGAGAAAATTGGTTTATAATAAACGCTCCGAACCAAACAAGAATAGAAGATATGGATGTATTCAGTACAGATTTAATTTGGTTTGTTGATAGTGAGGGACTTACAGGCGGAGTATTCCACACTACAAATGGCGGAGCGAACTGGGACAAGCAAACAGGAGGAGGCGCACCTGAAAAAATTTATATGTATAATGCCAGGATAGGATTTGTCTCAAAATCAGGTGAATATATTAGGAAAACTACAAATAGCGGAGTGAACTGGATTACTGTATCAACAGAAGGTTTTACGGATATGCATTTTATTGATAGCTTAACAGGCTGGTGCTCATTCGACACAATGAAGAAAACTACAGACGGAGGTCTTACCTAGGTAAATCAGACATTACCTTCTACAATGTTTGGTTATTCATATATCAATAATTTTTCTGTTCTTAACAAGGATACAATCTGGGGAGTGGGCGGATATGCTCAATATCCAAATGCACAGTTCAGAGGAGCTATTTATACAACCACAAATGGAGGAACAAACTGGCTTTATCAGGTTCCTGATACAAATATAAATATTTTCAGCTATTATCATATCCAGTTTATAAATAAATCATGCGGCTGGGCTTACTCTCGAAGTAAGGGTATTCACACTAAAGTAGGCGGTGATCCGCTCACCGCAATAAATCCCATCAGTTTAGAAATTCCAAAACATTTTAAGTTAGAGCAGAATTATCCTAACCCTTTCAATCCAACTACAATTATCAATTATCAGTTAACATTTAACAGCTTTGTTACATTGAGAATTTTTGATTTGCAGGGAAAAGAAATATCAACGATCGTAAATAAAAAACAGCTCGCAGGTTCACACTCAGTAGAATTTAATGCAACAAATCTGTCTTCAGGAATTTACTTTTACACACTTCAAACGGAAAACTTTAAAGAAACTAAAAAAATGTTGTTAGTAAAATAATAATAATATCTTCTGGGAAAATGTTTTCACCTGGCAGTAAAACATTTTAATAAACCATAAACCGGAGTAAGCTATGAGAAAATCCAATCTGTTACTTCTAATTCCTTTATTTCTTCTTTTGTTATTTTTTGTAGGCAACAAATTTTTAGAAAACTCATCAAGTCCATCAATTATTGAACTAAATCCTTCTTCAACAGGAGGTGAAAAGTTCATCTTGGGTGCATTTAATTCCTACTATCTTAATGATCCATAAAGCCAGGATTATTTAAAATTTAATTTATGGCATACATATATTTACAGAGAAACTAATCCCAATGATACAACCTGATCAATTCCCCTAGGATGGACTCAGTATGTTCAAACTGATAGGCTTTTTACAGATAATTCATATGCAGAAACTGTAAGAGGATATATTGAATATATTCATAACACTGATAATATGTCCTGCTTAATGATGAGACCTAAAATAGAGTGGCTTTGCTCGGGGCAGAGAAGCGATTACCATTGTGATTCCATAAGCGCTAATGACTCACTTTATTTCTACGCATTCAACTACCATGGTGTAGGAAGGACTTACATTGATAACACCGCCAATGGTTCCGGTGAAAAAGTTGCATATTGCCAGGTAAATAGTTCATTAAGCGCAGAAAATAATGCAGGATGGGTAGTGAAAAGCCTGAGAGCAAATACTGAACAATGCTGCCCTGATGGATATTATAAGAGTGATAATGAAACTTTCTGGTATGTGAAATCCAAAATTAGGATTGATCCCTCTATTGCAAATGGAACTACAAATCCTTTAGTCTGTAGAATAGATATAGTACATCAAAACTGGAGCAGGGATATAATTATTATAAGAGCACGTAATTTTGTTAATGGGGATCTCTATGATGGTAGATATATAGAAGAATTTAATTTTGGTGCAACAAATCGTCTAAAATTTAAGAGAGCATTAGGTGATGATTCTTTCTTTGCGGCACGGGGGGCTCGATTTAAATGCATTAGGGACTGATTATCAAGTTTACTGGTACGGTGAATGTGATATGTGGATAGACTATATGAGAGTTGATAATGAAATAGCAGACCAATTATTTAAGGGAGAATTTGAAACACAGCAAAGAAATTGGTTTAAATGGGAAGCTGAAACTTTACTTGATGGAAGTGCTGCTATAAACGGAGCTTACCAATATTATACAGAGCTTTATGAATATAATAATATCCCTTGTTTAAGTTATGTAAGCAAAAAATTGGATTCAATTGCGATGCACAATCATTCTAAGCATATTTCTGCTTGGCCATTTTTCAGGAGTGTCAATACCAAGCAGCCGGACTCTTTCACCGTTTTCTAATTCGAAAGTGTCTCCATCAATTACCCGTAAAACTTTAGCATGATTGTAATCAACTATGGTTGATGTATCGACTTGCGAATAGGAATTGTTAGATGTTAACAGAAACAAGAAAAGCAGGAACAAATGAAAATACATTATATGGCAATATTTTTTTGTAACTTCAGTCTTTTTGAATATTATGTTTTTGTTGTGCATAATTAACTTAGTCTTTCATAGGATTTCTCTTAAATTACAATATTTTTTTTAAATCTTATTTGTTAAATCTACTTTAGTAAAATCATTTTCTTAGTTGATACATCTTTATCTGTCTGAATTCTATATATGTAAAATCCACTTGCCAGCCTAGTTCCGTCAAAATCTATAGAGTAGTATCCGGCTGTACGCAAATCATTATTAATTAGAACAGCAATCTCTCTACCGGATATATCATAAATATTCAATTTAACTTTCGTATCAGATGGTAATGAGAAATTTATTTTTGTAGTCGGATTAAATGGATTCGGATAATTTTGACATAATTCAAATTTCGAAGGAATTCCAATTTCAACATCATTCTGTAAATTGAAATATTTATAATCACCATTGTAATCAATTTGTTTTAGTCTATAGTTGTATTTGCCTTTTGTTAATCCCTTATCGAGGAATACATAATTCCTTTCTTCATTTGTGGTTCCATGTCCTTGCAGGTTTCCTGCTTTAATCCAAGCTGATGCATCTGTAGATTTTCTTTCGATGTCAAACCCTGAGTTATTATTTTCACCTTTAGTTATCCAGTTCAATTTTACCTCATTGCGTATTACAGTAGAGGTGAACGAAACAAGTTCAACAGGTAATGGATTGTCTATACTCGTAAGAGTGAACAATGAGAATGAATTCACACCTGTTGCTAATGCGTAAGGAGGCGTTCCGGCGATATAACTTCCATTAACTAGTTGAGGTGTCCAGGTTGTTCCTCCGTCTCCTGATTTTGCAATTCGTGTATTTGCGATTGTTCCAATGTTACCTTGAGTATTAGAATAAATATACATTTTAATATCATAATTTAGAACTCCCGGTGTTCCTGAAGAAACGTAAATACTATCATAGAAATTTGCGTATTCTTGTGTTGTAGCTCCCGGAGGATTTGATCCACCAAAATGTATTGATGATATTGTGAAGGGGTAACCTGTTGTCCCAGGATTAAAAGTTATACTTGCAATTTTCTTTCCACCAAATTCTAAATCATAAGTTCCGGATGTTGTAACCGATGGTCCGATGACAGTTGGCGGCTGTGAGGGAGGAGTTCCTATTTCACTGCAGCCTATATCGGTAGCCCCGTCTAAAATTGTTACAGAGCGTGAGTTGCCATTAATATCACTACTTATTGAAGGATATGTTATAGGAGTGCCCTGTCCAGCTGCATACCATACTGCCTGTTGTCCATTATTTAAAGTAAGATCAGAGGAAGCAGGATTTACCCATAAATTTGAGGCATCAAGATTTGAACTGGTTTCAAATAAAGAAGCTCCGTCTCCAAGAGAAGTTGATTTCCATGCAGTGAAATTAAGACTAGGGTTTGACGAGGTAAAAGTACCGCATTGATTAGAACTATTGGCAACAAATAAATTGTAATTAGAAGTTGTATCTACCCAATTTGTAGCATTCAGATTTCCAATTGCTATGTTTCTTGCGCCGCCACTTCGTGAATTATAAAATATGTTATTTTTTAGCACAGTTAACCCTGCTGTATTTCTCAGAAAGCCGTAGGAAACAGTATTAGGAGATAAACCTGTGGCTGTTCCACCAATATAAACTGAGTTATAATAAATATTGCAATTCAATGAGGATGATGAATTCGAATTATAAATTCCATATAATCTTGTTGGAGTTCCGGACTGTGTGCCTAATGAAATAGCATTATTGTAAACATTGATTATGCCTGTACCGGAAGATATTCTGATTGCTGACACAGTGGGTGCAGTTGAACCTGTATCAGTAGTGGCAGTTGAGTTACTTTGTAAATTATATAATTTATTATTGTAAATATTTAATTTTTGGTTGGTAACATTTGCAGTAGAAAGCATAATTCCAGCAATTTCATGGGTAGTATTTATTATTGCTGTATCACATGAATGAATAATAGTATGAATAATATTATTCCTTACATTTATTGTATTATTTGCACCATTGTTTCCTAATCTAATTGCGAAGAGCTGTGCTGAGGAACCGTTGCCTGTATTATTTCCCCGCATATTATTTATAGAGTTATTATAAACATCAATATACGCTCCGGATGAACCCGAGATATTTATTCCACAATTTCTATCGCTTCTTTTTCTCCAGTAATTTGCATAGGAAACAGTGTTATTCCATATAAGTAAAGTATCGCTTGCTGATGCAGTTGTAATATCAATCCATCCATTGTCGTCTGAAGTTGTAACAGTGTCCCATGGATTATTTTTACCCCCGATTGTATTTCCTATCAGAGTTCCAACGTTCAATCTTCCGCCGCCTATATTTATTCCTTTTACAATTCCGCTTGAAGTATTGCCTACAGTCATGTTGCAAATGTTTGCAATATTATTCCCATGAATATTTGATGTTATTGTATTACCGGCTTTTATATCAATGCCAATCATCGTTATGCCTGTATTTGCAAATATCGGACTTCCTGACCTGTCGGGATTGCTTCCGCCTATACTGTTAAAATTAGCTGTACAGTTGTTTCCTTGATTTGTCAATTTAATTGCAGTCCAGGAAGAAGTCATCGTAATATTATTATAAATTCTGTTTGTATCACATACAATGCTATCACCCATGGAGCCGGCAGAAAAGTCTATAACAGCTGTACTAGCCGGTAGCCAGCCTGTAAAATTATTTTGTATTACAGCAATAGAACTATTCTTTGCGTTTCCTGTGCTATTTCCAGTAGAACCTATGGCTGTAAAATATGAACCCGGATTTGTTCCTGTTGAATTTTTAAATAGGCAGCTATCAACAAGAAGACTGTCATTACCTTCACTGCCTGTAGTCCCGGAAAATAAAATCATGGGATTCGTTGATGATGATGAATTGCTTTCCATAGTACAAAAACCAATTCCGCATCTTCTCGAATCATTCTGGAATTTTAATATTGGTCCTGTATTTGCAGGCGTTGAATTATTATTAATAAATCTTAAGTATCTTCCTGCTCCGTTATATCGTCCGTCTATTAAAAAATCATCCGCTCCGTTCATTTCTAATAAAGCATCACTTGCAGCAGCTGTTGTTCCCTCTATGGTAAATACACTTGCTGCGCCTGGCACAACTATTATTCTATTTCCTGATTCAAATTGATTTAATGAAACAGTACCGTCTTCTATGAGGTTATTCTGCACTACAACTAGGACATTTGAATTAACAGCTCCAGTATTGATTGCATTAAATAATCCGGCTGCTCCTGAAAAACTAGGGTAGTTAGGTGTTCCCAGACCCGAGCCTAAATAAACAACTGAAGGTATTCCGGCAGCTACATTAAATGAATTTGGTGTGGTAGGACTAGAAGAAATTGAGCCTACAGATGTGGCTGAAAAACCTGAACTTGGATTTGCACTTACGTTGGCAGGAACATTTAAATCCTGAGCAGTAACAAAATACTGAATTACATCCCCTGAATTAATTGAACCTCCGAAAATAATTGTGAAGTCCATTGTGAAACTAAAAGGTGAAGTTCCGTTAGTTGCCTGAACCCATTTCCATCCGTTGTCACCTGATGTATTGCCGCCGAAAGCATTTACATCGGTCGTTCTTTTATAATAAATCCGTGGATTTGTTCCTGAGATAGTATTTACACCTGATGAATCATTAATGGTTGCAAAATTTGTAAGTGTTCTGCTTGTTGAAGGAACAGTATTAATCAAAGGAGTATAATAAATATTGGGACCGGTTAAATCCAATGGGACCATATCAGATTCACTTGCTCCAAAATCAGGCGCAGTGCCTCCGTGATTAACAGGGAAGGGCTTAGGTCTTACGAATCCGTCTATATCAGTAGTAATATTTGTAAGAACAACTCCGCCTGACTCTAACATAGTAGGGGTAAGTCCCATGTTAAATCTTAAGTTTGCTGTAAAGGCATCTGTATATGTTATAGGAATTGCAGAAAGACTTAAGGCGTCATTTGAAGAGGTTGCTTTCCATCCGGCAAAAGTCTGGTCTGTCGTCCAGAATCCAATAGTAGATGATGATATTGAATTGAACACATTATTATTGGAAGCGCCTGCAATCCAGCCTGTTGAGCTTGCAGTTGCTCCATAATTATTTGCAATTGCGTAATGCTTACCTGTGCCTCCGGTTCTGGCATTATCGAAAACATTATTTTTAATATTCACAGGAATGGTCCTCGCTGTAGAGGAAAAATCACCTCTCATAAAACACATACTAGGCTGCGCGCCTGAAGTTACGGTACCTGAAATGTAGACACTGTTGTAAAAAATACAATTAACGGCATTTGGTGTAGTACTGTACTGGCACATAATACCTATGAAAGATGTATTCGTGGTTTGCCCTTGCCCTATAGCTATCATATTGTTTGCTACTGTATCTGAAGTAACTGCGGTAGTTATGAGAATCCCGGCGACTATTCCTGGGGCTGTAGTTGTAGTTGAATTGCTTGCATTGGATAAATTATAAATTATATTTTTATCAATTTTTGTGTTTAATGTATTTGCATGAGATATTCCTGCTACAATGTATCCTCCGGTTCCTGTATTTGTATTGGATATATTAGAAATCGTATTACCTTTTACATTACTTGAGTCTCCTTCGGCAATATTAATACCTACAGCAGAAACCTGACCATTAGTAGATGTTGTAAGTGAGGAATTTGTTGTCAGATTTTTAACTGTATTATTTGAAATAACAAGTTCCATTGTAAGGAAGGTCACTGCTCCCGTTGAAATACCTCTTACATATCCTCCCGAACCACTTCCGTATGATGTCAGATTCTGAATCGTGTTATCTGAAATTGTATTTGTCCCTGAACCTGTTGTCGGAGGGCAGCTAATTCCTACAACATTTGAACTTCCTGTTGTAGATAAACTTCCTGCAACCATGTTGTTGGGAGTGGCATTACCGACGATGTTTCCTGTTACATTCATCGTAGATAAGAGATTGTTAATGCTTATTCCGATAATATTTCCTCCTGCTGAAAGTGAAGATCCTTGCGAGGAGAGCCCGCCTATAATATTATTCTTCAGATTTGTAGTATTTGAGTTACTAACAATACCCACAAGCAAAGCATTCGATGCAGTTGAGGTTACAGTAATTAATCCTGTTCCTGAAGAGCCGCCAATAATATTCGGAGTTATGTTTCCAATGTTAGCTCTTCCTGCTCCAATTGCCATTCCACAAAATACTCCATTACTTGTAGCAAGCGAACCTCCCGTCGTAAAGTTTATTGCAGTTATAGTATTACCCTGAACTGAAAAAGTGTCAATGCCTGAACCACCCATAGTTATACCTTCAAACCTCAAATTAGCAGTACTTGTTAAAGTCATAATTCCTGTACCGGCTGCAGAGGAATACCCCACAGTATTTCCTGTGACAGTATGACCTATTCCTGAAAGAAACATTCCATTGAATCTATTTGCTGCTGTATAAACTTGAGTAAATGTGCTAAATAATCTATTATTGGAAATAGTCCAGTAGGGGCTGTTACTATTCGTTGAATAAATACCGTTTGGAGAAAACGAATCACTGAAAAAATCGGATATATTATTATTGTTTATTATCATTCTACTATTTCCATTTGGAAGTGTCGAAGCCTCAGAATAAATTCCGTTCGTGGGGTAGTTTGTTCCTGCTGCAGTTATATTACAATTGCTTACAGTATTGCTGTCGTTTCCTGTTGTTGTAGTGGTACTAAAAAAAATAACTCCTGGAGTAACTGCACTTGTCGAACCTTTAAAGGTACTGTTTGTAATTGTATTATGAGCTGCCCCGTTTATAAATCTCAGTGTACTACTTGCGCCTGTTGCAGTGTTAATAAATGTAAGGGAGTTTCCTCCGGTATTCAAACCGTCAATGGTTACATTATCTGCGCCGTTAAGATTTATCAAACTTCCATTAATAGCTCCGGTAATTGTTCTTGCGCTCCCGCCCTGTGGACGAATAAGAATCGAAGTATAATTTGCATTTGTTGGACTTCCACTTGCATTCAAACTACAGCTTGAGGGCTCGGTTAAATCATCAACGATATTAATAGTTATATTTCCTGTAATAATACCCTGATTAATTGCAGTAAAAGCATTTCCAAGATTCAAATAAAGTAAATCGGAACCTCCGTTATTTACAACAACACCTTGCGAAAAACATATATTGGATAAAAAGAAAAAAATACAGAAGGATATAAAGTGGGAGATCATTTTTTTCATAGAATTAAAAATTGGATTAAAAGGAATTATTTTACTCAAGTTGTAATTACAAATTAGAAAATATTTTTAGAAAATTCTAATAACTTTTACATAACTAAGTAAAATCAAAACTTACAACTTCATTATAGAGAAAAACAGATATATAAAAACAGGATCGCCGCAACATAATTCTTATATTGAAACATCGTTTTGTAGAATCATTGAATTATCAAATTTCACCATTAGGCACTTATTCGGTACATGGTTGTGAGCAAGCTCAAAAAAAAGTCTGACTATTTCCGCAAAATCACGAATAATTTTCTGAGTTATCTGGTATAATATTCATAGAAAGAAAACAACCAAACTATGAATAAATACCTCGTAACAATCCCATACGATTGCGTTCAATATGGAAAAATGTTATGTTACATTTACGCTGAAAATGAAGCTGATGCAATTGACCTGGCATTTGAAAGCGAAAATCGTATTTCAGAGGAATACGAAGACGGCGACCAGGATGGAACTAACTTCGATTTCGACAAAAATAGAATAGAAATTAATGAAGAAGATGTAACTCCACCTATCGTCCATCCAGTATTCAACACACCAAAGTATATTCCATATGAAAAACTCCCTGATTATTTCCTCGCAGAACTGCAATTAGTTTAAAAGGAATTACAAACATTAATTTTACAAAATGAATAAATATAAATTTCGACTCCCATACGATTATGTTAAATCCGGAGAAGTTGTAGGATATGTTTACGCAGGTGATGAAGAGCAAGCTCTTGATAGGCTACAAAATACTGATTACTGGGTAGAAGAAGAACACATAGACAGATATGACGGTGACACTAATTATGACCACAGCGATGTAGAGCTTGATGAAGAGGAAGAAGATGTAGATTATGATTACGGACTTTCTTACGAAAACAATACTCAATCTATCTCACATGGCACTTTTATAGATAATGATATTCTTCCATCCTATTTCTTAGTTGAGCTTCACTTGGTTTAAATAACATTCCTGCAATCTATTCTAATTCCTATTCAAATAAATTTTAATTTTAAAAAGTAATGAACAAATATTCATTCGACTTGCCCTACCATTATACTCAGTATGCCAGTATAAAAGGTTTTGTGTATGCAAATTCAGAAGATGAAGCTCGGGAAAAAGCAAGACATTCAGAGAACTGGTTCGATGAAGAGTTTGAGGACTCTGATGATTCGGGAGATTCCTATTATAATTACGAGGAATTAGAAATAGAACTTGATATTGCAAACGTAACTCATGCTCCTATATCAACTATGGCTGCTTCAAACAATAATCCTTATCCTGATTACTTCTTAGCTGAGCTTCATCTGGTTTAGTTATTACCGCACAATTCCTCTCAGCGTATCCTTTCCCCACAATTTTAAAAACACAAAAACCATTAAAAACATTTTATAAACTTAAACTATAAAAGGAACAAACTCATGTCCTGGAATTCAAATCAAAACGGCGGCAGCAACACAGCTTCCAACAGAAAAAATGTAAGATGTAACAACAAAGACTATGATATCACAGGTCTATCAGGTATTGCTCTTACTGACAGACTCAAAGCAATTGCCAGAGATAACGATATATCGAAGTTTGATATATACGATTCTCTGAATACAAATCTTGATGCAACTCAGATTGAAGCTGGTAACTTTACCGGTGACTTAACCATAGTCCGCTTCAATGTTGCAGCTGCTTAAATTTGTAACGGTCAAGTTTAGCATTAACTAGATTTACTAGGGTCACTACGCCAACAGGTATTCTCTTTCATCTTTAGGACGTTTGATATTTTTAATACAGACTGAATTATCACTACTAATTGCTGCTTTTATTAGGGAATACCTGTTTTAATTAATTCAATATGTAATCTATTCAGTGTTAAAAAATTCCAAGAAAACATAATCAATTAATAAAAAATGTATGTCTTCAAATCAATCAGTACAAGAAAATCAAACGGCTCCCTGGGTCCCCAGTCAGTTGAACACTTCATTCTTTCAAAGAGTAGATGATATTGAAGAGGCTGTATCATCTGAAAATGCCGGGAAGAAATCGAAATTTTTGCTCAGTAAAAATGGTTCTCCTCAAAATCGTCGTGAAAGCAAAACAAATCTTGCAACCGAAATTTCTAATTTCATTACTATTTATGAAACTACATGGTCTAAAGGAAGGCTTCGTAATATAAGTAGTGTGCTGAATATGTTTAAAGATATTGTCGGTGCTGAAACAATCGTTTCGGAAATAAATCTTTCACACATTTCAAGCTACATTAGCAAAAGAAAAGAGAAAGTAGGAATAACAACACTTCGTTCAGATCTGCAAATTATCCGGACATTGTTTAATAGTTTGATTGATGAAAATATTATTACCCGATCACCAATCAATAAAAAACTCGTTCCAAAAGCAGAGTAAAGGAATATTATAATTATGAGTGACACAGAAATTAATACTATTCTGGATCATGCAAAAAATACGGACAGACTGTTTTATAAATATTTAGGTTTGCTAATCTTAACCGGAATGAGGCCAGGAGATTTAAATAATCAGATTTTCGGAAAAATAAATTTAGCTACTAATATTATGAGAATTTCGATGTCCAAAACTAATACAGAAATAGATTTCCCATTGTATAGTGAACTCAATAATTTTATTACAACCGAATACCCAAGTATTGAGATTTACTCCCCTACTGAACTATTATTCCCTACACATAAACCGCATATTGTAGGGAGGAAGTTTAAGAAATTAAAAGATCTGCTAAATTTAAACAGCAAATTTGATCTTAAAACTTTCAGAAAAACATTTGCAACTAGATTAATTGAAGGTGGAATGGATGGATTGTTCGTATCTTATTTATTGGGACATAAGTCTACGAATATCACAAATAAATTCTACTTTAAGAAGAATGCCAAGATAATAAAATTAAAATTAAACGAGAACAAATTTAACTTTATAACCACGAATCAGATAAGTGCTAACGGAATGCTGCGGTCCCAACGGGATTCGAACCCGTGTTTTCACTGTGAAAGAGTGACGACCTAACCCCTAGTCGATGGGACCGAAATTGATACAAACTACAATTTAGCAAAAATTCCCCACCTTTTCAATCCCAAAAATTCACTAATTTTCAAATATTTTCTATCTAAAAAGGAAACAGCCGAATTCCCCTCCTTCCGGGAGAGGGAAAAACGGCTGTACTGCATTTTGAGGCGAGAATTTTAAAAGAAAGGAATTATGTAATTATGTAATTATGTAATTCAAATCTCCTCATTAACGATTTCACAACCCTTTACGTTTATAGCCCCCCGGCTTAAGATGTGAAACCGTTAATTAAAGATGTAATGGTGAATCGGTGAATCTTTGTTTTCGTTTTTTTAGTTTATAAAATTATTTTGTAAATTTATTTTGTATATACCATTAATTTTGATTCCCTTTGCCCACTTTCGGTTTCCAATACATAATTATAAATTCCTGATGATAAATTATCGGCGCTGAAGTGAACTTTATATTCTCCCTGACCTCTGTATCCGTTTACAAGCTCTTTTATAATTTTTCCTTCAATCGAATACACTGCAAGCTTTATGTTCATTCCTTTTTCAAGCGAAAAAACAATTTCTGTACTTGGATTAAAAGGATTAGGATAGTTCTGCATCAGCTTAAAATTCTTAACAATTGTTTCATTGCTGTTAACCGAAATACTATATGATGTATCCCTTGCCATATAAAAATTTATTGTGGCAGGTGATGATGTTATAGTCGTTAACTGGGAGATATTTTTATAGCCAAACCGTGTTGCAGTTATAGAATAATTTCCCGGAGGCAATGAATTTATAATATATTTTCCCTGATTATTTGTAATCGCAAAGCCTCTGTATTCATTTCCCGATTTTGCTATTATTATAGAATTTCTAAGCTTGTAATTATGATTTGAAGAATCAGCCGTCTCTCCCTGTACCGGTGTCGCGCCTCCTGTTCTGTTCATAGGTTCAGAACGGATATTGCAAGTCCTTACCTGCCCGGGACCCGGTGGTATTATAATTTTTGTGGCTGTATTCCATAACTGACCCGAAGGATAAAATGATATCATATAATCTTCATCTTTATCATTTGGATAAGCTACTATGTAATATTCACCTTGAGGAAAACCTACTATGCTATAATAACCTGCGCTGTTTATTCTGGATGAATCTATTGCTATTACATCTGCGCTCGGCGGATTTACTTTGAATAATTTTACATTGCCATCTGTGGCAAAAGTATCTATGCCAGTGAGGGTTGTATATCTTACTTTTCCATACAGGACATTTTTATCATCATCATGTCCTCCCGGACAATTCCTGTCTGTCTGACACATTACATTGTTAGTCTCTATAAAGCAATATGCTGCGAGAAATACTATAACAAATATAACCGGATTTATAGTTGTTAATTTTTTCATTTAAGTTTTAACTTTTTATAGTCAGTAATTGTATATGAATTTTCCCAGTAGTGGTTGAAAAGATCTATAAAATTTTTAGCTGACTCCTTATTTTTTATTACAATATCTGAATTATTGTGACGAGGAATTTTTTTATCGGTAATATTCATGTAAACAATTTCTTTGTCTATTATCGTTGTATTTGATAACTGCATTTCAGAAACTCGCGGCTCCTCACCTGCTTTTTCAAACTTCTCCAGTGTATCAAGTACAAAACTTAGATCACTTTTTTTTGAAACATTATCTTTCTGAATACTGAACTCACTTCCTATCTCATAAATCGATTTTATAACGCCGCCTTTTTTTAAAAAAGCTTTGGCAGATTCATCAAGCTCATCTATTATCTGATACTCTAACCTGACCATAAAAAGAACTTCTGACTTAGCCTTTTTGAAAAGCTCTAAAAACTTCTGGTCTCTGTGCTTATTATGCCCTCTTATTAACTCAACGTTAATGAATTTACTATCCTCAGATTCATTTACTTTGTATACCTTCTTTAATTCCGTTGTTATCTGTTCAACAGCTTTTAAAGATGCATTGTGCTCTCTTTTTAATTCGTTACCTATCTTATCACCGATAACTTCAGGGGGGATTATCTGGAACTGTGTAATTGAATTAGTCTCAATTTCATTGCAATATCCCTTAGAGGTGAATTTTTTCAAAGCATCATAAACAGTGCTTCGCTTCACCTTGGTTTTCTCTGCCAGCTCAGATGCCGAAAGAATACCTGCTTTTATCAGCTCAAGCAATATTTTTGCTTCATATTCCTTGAAGTTCAAGCTCTCTAATTTTGATATTACTAATTCCATTTAATATTGCCGTCGCTGTTCGACAACAATATTGCCAATATTCTTTTAGTAATCAAGTAATATTTTTTTACAGATTATCGATACGTTTCCTCTATATTTTGACGGATTTTTTACGTATTTCATGCTCTGCTTTTCTCAATCTATTTTTTCTGAAAATTCTTCCTTGTTTGATGAATTTTTGACGGATTCTTCTCCCTCCTCTTTTTCTTCCATATTCTCCTGATTTGTTTTTTTCTCCTGTGACGGATTTTTGACGGATTCTTCTCCCTCATTTCTTCTACTGCATCTTTTTATTGTCCTGTTAAATATTTCCTGTATCTCCGGCTCTTCATCTGAAAAATCCCTACATACTTCCGCGCCTTCGTACATTTCAATAGTTGTATCCTCTTCATTCAACTCTACAATATTCTCGTGACCACTTTCATCATCATTAATTTTTTCTACAGGTTCCTCTTCAGGCTGATGCTTTCTGAAATTCTCCATATCAGTAACCCAGATATTTTTTGGTTTACTTCCTGCATTGTCTTGCTCCGTTTCTTTTCTGTTATTCTTTATAAGTCTTTCAATATGCTTCTCATTAGTTTCAAGCTGAAGCAGCTTAGTATATTTAGTTATGAGATCCAGAATTTCGCCATGATATCCGGTTGAAATCTGCACGTTCTTCTCATTATCCAGCATCTCATATAATCTGCTGAGCTGGCGCGATAACGATTCAATCCTGTGAAGCTTTGTGTTTTCATTTTCATAAAGCAGTTCATCTAAATAATCCTGCTTTGCAATGAGAATTAAATCGGCAAGCTCCTTATGCCATAGAGTAAGTGTTGTTCTGTGCACTCCAAGCGCATGTGCAATTTTATAGATCGGTATACCTTCTGCTTTTAATCTTATGAATTTCATTTTTATTTGCATGTTATGCATAATTATTTTTCCTTTATTATTAAATTTAACCACTCCGCCCTTCCTTAAAAAGGGAGGGAAAATGATTTTAAAAAAAAGAAATTAATAAAAATGGTTTTTTCACGGGAGTGACTTTACCCCATTACTACTAATAGGGAAAAATATTTCGAAATGTATTGACAGAAGTTGAGAGTTATGAATTATGAGTTACTGTTCGAAGCGCAGTCCCGTCTTTAGCGGGATGAATTATGAAGTACAAGACTTCCCCCTCCTTTAGAAGGAGGGGGACTGAAGGGGCGGTATCAAAAACAAAGCTTTCATTTTTTCTCCTTACGAAGCTCCTGCTTCGTAAGAGTTATTTTGCAAAGCTCTGCTTTGCATTGAAGCAGAGCTTCAAAATAATATAGCATTCCCAAGCCGGAGCTTGAGAATGAGATTAAAATTTAATTACACAAAACTCCCCCACCTTAATAAGGAGGGGGGAGGGGGTGGTTAACAAAATAAAAACAAAAAAGCAGAACGATTTATCATTCTGCTTTTAATAAAAAACAATAAATTTATAAATTCTTAATTACGCGTACACCGGAGTATTATCTATATATATCAGATATTCAGCAATCTTATCG
Organism: Ignavibacteria bacterium; assembly: GCA_044226845.1. Lineage (GTDB taxonomy): Bacteria > Bacteroidota > Ignavibacteria > Tepidaquicellales > Tepidaquicellaceae > JAFDZO01. The sequence continues at coordinate 76,402 of JBGAGG010000007.1, read as the reverse complement.
CCTTCCATTCTGAAAATATTTACAAAGTTAACTTTAACCTGTTTATCATCATGTCTTGTATAAAGCACTTCGCCCTGCCAGGTTATAAAGTCGCCGTTCTGCCATGCGTTTACAATTTTGTGCTGCGAGCCTTTTATAGTTGTCCAGAAATATCTTACTGCATCTTCAATAGCTTTTCTTCCTATGACAGGTTCCATATTGCCAAAGCGGAATGCGCCGTCTTCTTTGATGTAGCTTGCAAAACCTTCAGGGTTCATTGCATCAATAGTGGTATGAAGTTCTTTCAACCATCCGTGTAAATTTTCCATTTATTTTAGTTTGAGGTATTTTTTAAGAATATATAAAATATTAAATTTAACTCACAGTAAAAATTCAATTTTTTGTAGAAAAATACCCTCCTTATTAAGGAGGGGGAAGGGTCTGAAAGTCCGCTATGGCAGAATCATTGTCAAATATTTTCAGTACATCCCTAAATCCGCTTATTAAATTTATCCGTATTAAAATAGAAATCATTTAAGAGAATTCTCTGTTATGTTTTTTACAAATTAATCTTTATTTACAAAATGAAATTTATAAAAATATTTTCAATATCAATTTTATCTTTAGTTATAATTTACGGATGTTCATTAAAGTCTTCTGAAAAAGTAAATACTATTGCTCCCTATAAAAAGCTCTCTGATACTACTGAACACGCAGGCGGCAAAATAAAAAAATCTGCGGAAGAATGGAAAGCTTTAATGACTGCCGAGCAATTCGAAGTTATGCGTGAAAAGGGAACTGAACGCGCCTACACAGGAAAGTACTGGGATAACCACGAAAAAGGAATTTACAAATGCGCAGCATGCGGACTGGAACTCTTCAGCTCAGATACAAAGTTTGATTCAGGCACGGGCTGGCCGAGCTTTTGGCAGCCGCTTAACGCTAACAGTGTAATGAATGTGACGGATAACTCGCATGGAATGACGCGCGATGAAGTTGTATGCTCGCGATGCGAAAGCCACTTGGGACATGTATTTGATGACGGCCCTGCACCGACAGGATTAAGATATTGTATGAACTCGATTTGCTTGGATTTTGTTAGCGGGAAGTAAAAAATCTATTCGCTATTTCAGGAAGGGATTCTTAAATCGAAAAAATTGCCACGACTTTTAAGTCGTGGACAAAAATTAAGTATTAAAGTTTTTGACTTTAGCCAAAACAAATGTTTGCCCTGAAGGGCATTAGAAGGGCAGAATCTAGTATCCACGCCTTAAAAGGCGTGGCAATTTAAATATGAATTGATTAATAATTCAAAATTAGGAGTACAACTTACAGCATCTTCTTCAAAAACTTACCTGTATAACTTCTTGCAACTTTCACAACTTCTTCAGGGGTACCCATTGCAACAACTTCTCCGCCTTCATCGCCTGATTCAGGTCCTAAGTCAATTATATAATCTGCGCATTTTATTACATCAAGATTATGTTCAATAACTACAACTGAGTTTCCTTTTTTAATCAACTCATCAAATGCCTTCAATAATTTTGCCACATCGTGAAAATGAAGTCCCGTAGTCGGCTCATCAAAAATAAACAAAGTGTTAACCCCTTTTTCCTGGAAGGTAAGATTGTAAGCTAGTTTCACTCTCTGCGACTCACCGCCTGAAAGCGTTGCGCCGGACTGACCGAGTCTTAGATATCCCAGACCTACATCATCAAGTACTTTCAGTTTTTTTGAAACTTTCGGATATGGTTTAAAAAATCCTATTGCTTCGTTCACTGTCATTTCAAGGACTTCGCTGATATTTTTCTGAACGTTGTTGTTTCCTTTCAGAGTAATATCAAGCGCTTCCTGCTTATATCTTTTTCCGCGGCAGACTTCACACTCAAGCACAATATCTGCCATGAACTGCATTTCGATTTTTATCTGCCCCGTTCCCTCGCATGTCTCACATCTTCCTCCCGGCACGTTGAATGAAAAATACCCGGCCGAAAGATTTTTTCTTTCCGCAGCTAATGTCTTTGCAAATGTCTCTCTTATAACATCAAATGCCTTTATATATGTAACGGGATTGCTTCGCGAAGTTTTACCTATTGCAGACTGGTCAACAAGCTCGACAGCATCAATATTTTCCGAGCCGTACAAGTGGTCATGGTCACCTATTTTTTCGTTATAGCTGCCTTCAAGTTTTTTCTTCAGCCCGCCGTACAAAATATCGTTTATCAGAGTAGATTTCCCCGAGCCGCTCACTCCCGTAATAACAGTAAACATGTTCAATGGTATAGCTGCATTTATATCCTTCAGATTATTTTCACGCGCGCCTCTTATATCAATAAATTTCGTTTCTTTGTTAACCGGTTTTCTATGTATAGGAATATTTATCTTCATTCTTCCCGATAAATATTTTCCCGTAAGAGAATTTTTATCTTTCAGAATTTTCTCGTAATCCCCTATGAAGATTATCTCGCCCCCATTCTCTCCTGCAAGCGGACCGACGTCAACGATGCAGTCTGCTTCTCTCATCATATCGGAGTCATGCTCAACTACTAACACAGTATTACCAATATCTCGAAGCGACTTCATTATATTAATTAGCTTCTCATTATCTCTTGGATGAAGTCCGATTGAAGGCTCATCTAGAACATAAATCGAGCCGACCAATGAAGAGCCGAGCGAAGTTGAAAGGTTTATTCTTTGGGACTCCCCGCCTGAAAGCGTATTCGATAACCTGTCCAATGTAAGATAAGTTAAGCCGACGTCATTTAAATATTTCAAACGTGAAGTAATTTCCTCCATGATTCTCTCGGAGATTTTCTTATCGTATTCATCAAGCTGCAAGTCTCTGAAGAATTTATATGCATCGCTTATCTTCATTTTCACAATATCGAAAATTGTTTTGCCTCCGACTTTAACATACAATGCTTCAGGCCTCAATCTTGAGCCGCCGCATGTATTACATATAGTAAAATTCCTGTACCTGTTTAGTAAAATTCTGTAATGAATTTTATACGCAGCTTCTTTTTCAATCGTCTTAAAAAATTTATATATGCCGACGTAATCTCCATAGCCCTTGAACACAATATCTTTCTCTTCATCTGTTAAAAGATAGAAAGGTTTGTGTGTATCGAGTCCTGCTTTGTTAGCGACTCTCAGTAACTGAGTAAGATTAAAAGAATGTTTTGGCGTGGAGAATACTGCAATTGCTCCGCCGAAAATTGTAAGCTTTTTATTGGGAATAACTAAGTCCATATCGATATCCATCGTGCGGGAAAATCCCTGGCATTTCTCACAAGCGCCGTAAGGATTGTTGAAAGAAAATAATCTCGGCTCAGGCTCGATAAATCTCATTCCGTCTTTTTCAAGATAGCGGTTGAATGGATAATCATCAAAATCATCTTCGTGATAAATTCTTATCACAACGTATCCTTCGCTCTCTCTGAATGATGTTTCTATCGAGTCGTTAAGACGTGAAATTGATTCCAAATCCCCTTCCGTAAATCTGAACCTGTCAATTAATATTTTAACCGTCTTGTCTTTCTTGAATGCTTTGCTTATCTGCTTCGCATCCATTTCGTTCAGATCAAAGCTCTCACCGTCTTCAAGGATCTTAAAATATCCTTTAGATTTCAGCGACTCAATTAAAAGATTCGTATCAATATCTTTAGTAATATGGATTTCATAATAAACATAAACTCTTGTAGATTTTTTCTCGCCGACAATTCCCGATACTTCCTTAATAATAGAATCAGTCGTATCTTTATAAACTATCCTTCCGCTTACAGGCGAATAAATTTTGCCCACGCGCGCAAATAATAATCTGAGATAATCATAAACTTCCGTCGATGTTCCTACTGTAGAGCGGGCAGTCTTTGCTCCGGTTCTCTGCTCAATTGCCATCGAAGGCGCAAGCCCTGAGATGTAATCAACATCGGGCTTATTCATTCTTTCAAGAAACTGTCTTGCATAGGATGAAAGGCTTTCAACATATCTTCTCTGCCCTTCTGCATAAATTGTATCGAAAACCAGCGAAGTCTTGCCCGAACCGCTCACTCCCGTTACAACAACGAGCTTGTATTTCGGAATATCTATATCGACGTTCTTTAAGTTGTTAACCTTATTTCCCCGTATGATAATAAACTTCTTCGGATCAGGAAGTCCGTCAGGCACTTTATCATTATTTCTGCCGTTCTTCTTAGTATCGGTCTTAGCAGTGCTTTTTATATTTTTGGTAGTTAGTCTTTTTGCCATCTAAAATTTGGTAAACAATTAATTTATAATTTTGCAGAACAAATTGCAGTGCCATAATTTATACAGGAAGTTACTTTAGATATAAAATCTACCACAGAGAGCACAGAAAAAAACTCAAACTAATTTTTTAAGACTTCAAAATATTCGTCAACTTTTTGGTTGCTCACTCCTGTGTTCTTTGTGAATTAATCTGTGTACTCTGGGGTTAAATACACAAAACGAAATTAATTTTTTTTAAAATACATTTACTGTAAATTGAACCATGAAAAAGATATTAACGTTTTTATTACTTCTCTTAGTTCCGTCGGTTTACTCGCAGGAGTTATATATAATGTCTCACCCTGCTGCAAATCTTGCAAAGGGCAGAGTTGAACTGAGAAATAATTTCATGGGCTATGACGACTTCAAATACTTCCATAATAGTCTTGAAGTCAACTATGGGATTTTGGGCAATCTCACTGTATACAATTCACTTTACTACACTACTAACAGCAACTATAAATTACTCGGCAACTATGATATAGCAACAAGATACCGGTTCTTTCAGGATGACAAAAAAAATTATCATTTAAGAGCAGCTTGGCAGACAGGAGTAAATATTCCTCTCAATCCTACAAAAGTTGAAAATGGAAACGGCACTGTTACATACGAACTTCACCCGGGACATACAGTAACTTTCATAGATTATAGTAATTCAAACTCAAATGCATTTCAGGTAACGGTTCCTGTAATAGATTTTCACAGCTCCGATAATATCACATATAGAAATGATCTTATAGCAACACTCCTTATACATAAATTTGCTGTTACAGGTGAGATGGGCTGGAATATAAATATTCCCGAAAATGATTTTAAGTTCGGCAATTACTTCGACTGGACTCTTGCATTCGGCTACCTTGCCTTCCCCGGTGAATACTCAGGCTACAACGATGTTAATATAAATCTCTACATGGAAAACAAAGCCTATTATTTTTTTAAGAATAAATTTAACGGCGAGCCTCTTCCGAACTCGGGCGGATTTCGTATGGATACTTTTTTAGGACTGCAGACAATTTTCTTATCATCAATTATGGCAGAGTTCTCCTATAAAATTCCCGTACACTCAAATGAATATTCCGTTGACTTTCAGGGAATCAAAAGACCTAATGCCTTCCTATTCAGCTTAAGATATTTGTTTAAAATTTAAAAAATAAATCTATGAAGAAATTACTCCTGGTTTTCTTTGTATTATTTTTTTCAAATGCTTTTTCTCAGAACTGGACATTAAAGTTAGACGGAAGAAGTGTCTGGTCATTAGCGTCAGATAGATTTAATAATATCTACGCAGGCGGCCTTACCGGAGCTAACTCCAGAATATGGAAATCCACAAATCAGGGTACAAGCTGGGATACAATTTATATTGGTACTGGACAGACTATGTGGGGATTCGGATTCGATACACTCGGCACTCCCGGCAATATGTATGTTGCGAATTTTTCAAACGGACTTTTAAAATCAACTAACGGCGGCACAAACTTCACTATCCTCCCTACTTCACTTTTCATGGGTAAAAATCCGCAGGGAGTTACATGCAGCAAAGCGGGAAATATATATGTTACAACTGCTACAGGATTTTTCAGAAGCACTAACGGCGGAGTTTCATTCGATACAGCGCTGACAGGTTTCAATTGCTTACCGGTTCTTGTAGACAGAAGTAATCAGAATATTGTTTACGTCGGAGTAACATCTTCTGGCGGGCAAGGAATAGGATTTTACCGCTCAACTGATGCCGGAGCAACATTCAGCCAGAATTTAAATCCTGGAAAGAACGGGTATAATATTACACAGAAAGCAGATGGAACTTTGTATATGATAACAACAACAACTCCATATAATTTCGATAAGTCAACAAATCAGGGACTTACGTGGACAACTATGGGGAATATGCCGGCAGCAATGCGGGGAGTAACATATTCTTCTATATATAATCTGGCTTTCGTAGGAGGAAATGGCGGAGTTTATTACTCAACAAACGAAGGCGCAACATTTAATGCAATGAATTTAACAGGAAGCGTAACGCCTGTTTTATTTTCGAGTTCAAGAATTTTCGCAGGTGTTTCCGGCGCAACTGCAGGACTTTATTACTATGACTATGCTACATCAGTTTCCAATAATAGTAATTTTATTGCTTCAGATTATATTCTTCATCAAAATTATCCTAACCCATTTAATCCTACTACAAAAATTGTTTATGAGTTAAAGAGAGCAAATTTTATTTCATTAAAAATTTATGATGCTTTGGGAAATGAGCTGAAAGAAATTGATAACGGATTTAAAAATGCAGGCAGACATGAAATAAATTTCAGCGGGGAAAATTTAGCAAGCGGATTATACTTTGCAAGATTGAATGTTGAAGGGACTACATTAACAAGCAGAATGGTATTAGTAAAGTAATCTAATCTTATTAATCGTAGATAAGATTTGCAGTAAGAAGTTTCACAAAAGCAGGAATGCGGAGCTTACCGTGTTCCTGTTTCGTTTTTTTATATGAGAGAGTTAAAATTTTTCTTGTCTGCGGCAGAAAATTTATCAGATCTCTTAACTGAACCGAATATTTATTCTTTGCCTTTGAAAGCCATTTGCTGAAAATTAATTTTATCAGAGGAGAAAAAACAAAAAGCCAGAAAAGAACAAGCAGCACTGCTCTTAAAAGAATCTGCAATGATTCATCTTTCGGAATAAACTGAGGGAATATTTCAAACAGGTAATTCAGGAATAAAAATATAATAAGAACAGCAACGAATATTTTAGCCGGCTTCAGTTTTTTCTTTTTCTTCTTCTGCACTTCAAGTTCTTCATCGCTCTCATCCAAATTAATTTTAAAATCAGGATTTTCTTCCGCGTATTTTTTTACTGAGTTCGGAACACGTGCTACAAAAATCCCGAGTACAATTCCTGCTATTAAATGAATGCCGAGATAAATTCCCGCCGCAAGATATAATAGATTAAGTCCGCCCATGCCAAGCTCCGAGCTGAATTTTTTCAGCGTATCATTAACAGCTGACCAGAATTTTGGTCCGAAAACGAAAGTAGAGAATATCAGAACATTTACAATTTTTTGTAAAGGAGTTTCGATAAGCGAAAGCACGCAGACAAACACCGAAGATGTCTTAAAAAAATTTTTCGAGAAAAAAAATAAATATCCCACTAATCCCTGAAACGCTACGGCCACGTATGCCTGGGGCGGACTGTGCGGACTAAGCGCAGCCTTTACTAAAATTACCAGGACAAGCGCTTTCAGTATATCAGAACGCTTTCCGTAATACCCTATTAAACAAATACAAAAAACCGAGATTGAACATAGAATAAGACCTTTAAAAGGAATACTGAGAGCATGCAAAATTCCGCCTAGGAAGGCTTCGCTGAATGCCCATAGAGCAGTAATGCGGTAAATAGCAGCTGGAGAAACGTCGTTCGTTATATTTTGTTTCAAATCGTTTCCAGTATATTTATTTGGCTGCCAAGTTTTATCATATCATTACCAGAGATTGAAATCGGCACTACATTCATTCCGAACTTAACATTGTTTTCCGCTGCGCGGTATGTTACTAAAGTTTTCAGCGGCTCTTTACCGGCGATACCGGTCTCCTGCTCGATGGTGGTTATGTTACATCTGAGGCAGGGTTTTATTCCTATGAAATCTATATCTTCGATTTTAAATTTTTTCCAGGTATCTTCTATATTCGCTTCGCCGCCTGTGAAAACTAAATTCGGGCGGAAGCGGTTCATCTTGTAATCTTTACCCGAGATTTCATTAAATTTATCAAGAGCGGATTGGCCGAGAATTAAAACCGGATAGCCGTCTGCAAAGCTGACTATATCATCGGCAATATTAAAATCTTTATTTGTTTTTCTTTGAGTTGTATCGGGCATGTAAACCAGTCTGCAATCAAAGTTAATTATATCTGAGAACCATTTATCAATTTCATCCGAGTAATGTAATGCTTCTACTGTATCTCTCCAGATAACAACATTACTTTTCTCCCCTGTTTCAATTCCGAAGGGTATGTTTACAAAAGAAGAATTTTTATCGAAAGTAATTTTGAATCCGTTGTTATCGAAGCTCAATCTGAATAGACACAATTCGTTAAATTCTCTTTGAGTAATGAACTGATTGTTTTTATCCACTAGCATCCAGCGCCTGTCGTATTGCAATCCCCTTCTTTCGACTTTAGATTCGTTTAGAGAAATTCCGCCGAGAGATTTTACAGGATAAATATTTATTTCAGATAAAGTATAACTCATTAAATATTTTCATTCTTAATTTTAATTACTTCTGCTGCTACACTAACTGCAATCTCTTCCGGTGTAGCGCTGCCGATATCCATCCCAATCGGAGCTTTAATTTTTTTGAGTAAATTTTTATCTACTCCCTCTTTCACACACTCGTTAAATATTTTTTTTATCTTTCTTTCAGTGCCCATCAATCCTATGTACCGCGATTTTTTATTTATAATCTGCTTGATAGATTCTTTATCTGAAATATAACCCGACGTAACAACAAAGTTATAAGAGTAATTGGAATCAATAACATGCTTTCCTGATTTATTATATGGCAGATTCACTCTTTCATTTGCATAAAAATTATTCTCCAGGAAAGGGAAATTTTGCCTGTCATCAAAAACCGTTATGTGGAAATCCAGTCCATATAAAATTTTGCTTAGCTCAAAGCCGACATGCCCCGCGCCGAATATATGCGCGAGGTATTTATAACCTGCCTTCTCATAATATTCCCACTCGTTATCTTCCTCAGATATTTCAAAAAAATAATTCTCATTAAAATCAGGTTTCTTTAGAATCTGAACTTTTCCTTTTTTAAATTTGAGATAATTATTGGAAGGCTTGTAGTATGCTTTCTGAATCTTGGCTATGAGTGATAAATCCTTTACTTTGAATGTATGAAGATAAATTGTTTCAGAGCCTGAGCATATCAATCCCGATTTTTCAAACTCAGTATTTGTTTTGTGATGAAGAGTCTTTAACTCAAAAATGGATTTTCCCTTTGAAAAATTGGATGCGCAATACTCGACGAAATTCTTCTCCATTATTCCGCCGCCTATGGAACCATAAGCTTTTCCTGAGGAAGATACAGCCATTTTAAATCCCTGTTTGCCCGGTGAGCCCTTCTGATGTGATAATACTGAAGCAAGCACAACATTATTTTTTGCTTCAAGTTCAGTTTGCACAAACTGCCAAAGAATTGTTTCTTTCATTTTATTTCACCGTTTCTTTCTCCGTCAGCAAGTCAGCATATACTTCTTTCAGCGAAGAAATTTTTTCGTCAATGTTTTCATTTGAGTACAAATTCATTAAAACTTTTTCTGCTGTATATGGAGATGATATTTTAAATGATGTGCCGGATCTGAATGCCTTCACTGCATTCATAATAGCAAAGTATCCGCCGATGCCGTACATAAGCGGCGGCTCGCCGATTGCTTTTGTTCCCATTATGCCGATGGGATTTGTAAGCCCTAAGAAGCGAACGTCCATATCTTCGGGAGCAAAATGTATATCAGGTACTTTATAAGTTGAAAGCAAATCCGAAAGCAGTCTGCCGTCTTTACCATAGATAACTTCTTCCAGAGTCATCCATCCGAGTCCCTGTATAATTGCACCTTCTGCCTGACCTAAATCAACAACTTCATTCAGGCTGTCGCCGAAATCATGCATACATTTCACTGTATTAAACTGATACGTTCCCTTTAAGCAATCAATTGTAACTTCTATATAAGCGGTTCCATACACATGATAGAAAAATGCATCACCTTTATTCGAAACTCTATCGAAGAAAATATTTGGCGTTGCATAGAATGCCTGCTGCTGAAGACTTATTCTTTTATTGTAAGTCTTCATTACTAAATACGTCCAGTTTAATTCTGTCGGGTTTCCTTTATGACATACAACTTCATCTTTGATTGAAAGCTCGTACAAAGGAAGTTTTAATTCAGCCTGCGCAGAGCGAAGCAGTCTATCCTTCAACATACTGCTTGCAATCTTTGCTGCGTGACCGTTTAAGTCAGCGCCTGAGCTTGCTGCAGTCGGAGATGTATTTGCATTTCGTGATGTGTTAGTAGGTTCGGTTTTTATTTTATCATGGGAAATACCCAGCACTCTTGATATAACTTCTTTAATCTTTGCATTAACTCCCTGCCCCATTTCAACTGCTGCAGTGGTAAACGTAACGCTTCCGTCAGTGTAAATATTTATCAGCGCGCTTGCCTGGTTCATCAGTGTATTAGTAAATGAAATCCCAAAGCATATCGGCATAAAGGCATAGCCTTTTTTCATCAGGTCATTTTCAGAATTAAATTTTTCTATTGCATCAATTCTGTCATAAACTTTGAATGCCTCCTCCATTTTCTCCCATGAAATCTTAGCTCGGCAATGTTTTGCCTTCTGTCCAAAGTGAAACTCGTCACCTTCGCTTAAAAGATTTTTTTTCTGAATTTCATAGGCAGGAATTCCCATTACTTCTGCTGCTTTAAAAATAGCTGCTTCAATTACAAATTTTCCCTGCGGTCCTCCGAATCCTCTGAATGCAGTATTCGATGGCAGATTTGTTTTGCACATCACACCTGTAACTTTTACATTGGGTATGTGATAAGCATTTGCAGCGTGGAATAATGTTCTATCCAAAACTGCGGGTGACAAATCCGCCGAAGCGCCTGAGTTCTGATAATATGTTGCTTCAAGCGCAACTATTGTTCCATCGGCTTTTAATCCTAATTTATAATCCGATGAATATGGATGGCGTTTACCCGTCATGCGCATATCATCGTGTCTTGGTAAAATTAACTTAACAGGCTTTTTTAATTTGAAAGCGGCGAGCGCTGCCATTGCCGCCCATGGAGAAGCCTGATCCTCTTTTCCTCCGAAGCCGCCGCCTAATCTAAGCACTTCGACTTCAATTTTATTCATCGGTATTCCTAAAACTTTTGATGCAACTCTTTGCACTGCAGTTGGTCCCTGTGTAGATGAAACAATCTTAAATGAACCGCCTTCAAGCGGATATGCAAACGCTCCCTGTGTTTCAAGATATAAATGTTCCTGTCCGCCTGAATCACACTCTCCTTCAATTATAAAATCACACTCAGCCCATGCATCATCGACGTTGCCGCCTTCAAAAACTCTGGGCGGTGCAATTAATTTATTTTTTGCAAAAGCTTCACGCGGATCAATGATGACTTCATACTGCTCAATTTCCATTTTAATTTTTCTCGATGCTTCCCTTGCAATGAATTCACTCTCTGCTACTACAATTGCAACCGGCATCTGGTGAAAATGTACTTCGTGCGCAGCTAGCAATTCTTCATCCTGAATAATACCGCCAATCTGATTTTCACCGGGGATATCTAAATATGTAATAATATCTTTTACACCTTTTATTGCTAGAGCTTCAGTGAGGTCAAGATTTAAAATTTTTCCGTGAGCGCTTGGTGAGCCGTATACAGTCGCATATAATGTACCTGTCGGGACATTTAAGTCATCTATAAATTGTGATTCGCCCCTTACGTGATTTATTATATCGTAATTTTTCATTCTACAGTGTCCTTTATAGAAATCAGTTCAGGAAATAATTTTACAAAATGTGAGAAAATTAATCTTTTACAAAGTAATTTTTTATACTCCGCTGCTCCTCTTGCATCTGATATAGGAGCAATTTCGGTCTGTACAATTTCAACTGCGTCTTTAATTAAATCAGGTGAGAGATTTTTATTCAATAAAAACTCTCTTGTCTTTTTAAGATATAATGGAATTGCAGAAACTCCTCCTGCTGAAATGTGCACATCACTTACAACTTCTCCGTCCATTTCAATAAGCATAGTTGAGTTCACGCTGGCAATATCAAGATAAGTTCTCTTTGATACTTTTTCAAAATTAAAATGATAATGGTTAACCGGAATTTTAAAATATAAATACTTCATATACTCATCACCATTGCGCGCAGTTTTTTTATAGGACAGATAATAATCTTTCATAGGTATTTCGCGCTGATTATCATTCTGATCTGCTAATACTATAGTGGAATTTAATCCTAGGAAGAACGAAGTCATATCTCCGATAGGAGATGCATTATTTAAATTTCCTCCTATGGTAGCACTGTTTCTTATAGGAAGAGAGCCGAAGAGTTCAATAAAAGTAAAAAGCGATGGGAAATACTTTAGCATGATTTCCGAGTTCAGCACTTCGTTAACTGTAGAAGTGCTCCCTATGAGAATATATCCGTTCTCTTCCCGTATAAATTTTATTTCAGGATTATCATATAAAAATCTTACTGTGGATTTCATCATAACGTCAGGAATCTGAACAAATAAATCCGAACCGCCGGAAACAAAGTAAGATGACGCACCATTTGTCTCTCTATGAAAATCTGCTTTTTCTATTTTAGAAAGTCTGTCTTTTATTGTAAGAAAGTAATCCGGAACAAATCCGTAATCAGTAAGAACTTCTAACTTACTTCCATTTTGTCCTGTAAGTTTATTGAACTTTGAAGTAATGCTTTGTGCAGCGCGAATAATAGAATTATGACCTGTGCATCTGCATATATTTCCGTCCATTGAGTATAATGCTTCTGTCGCATCTAAATTATCCGAAGACAATAAATATCCCGTGAGAGAAATAATAAATCCCGGAGTACAGAAGCCGCATTGTGATGCTCCCTGCTCAACAAATGCCTGCTGAATAGGAGTCAGCTCCTTGCCCGGCTGATTAATTCCTTCTATTGTCACTACGTGCTTTCCGTGAACATTTCCCAATGGGAAAAGGCATGAGTTAATAGATTTATATACGACTTCATTGTTCTTTGAGTCTCGTTTCAACTCGCCTATTAAAACTGTGCATGCACCGCAGTCGCCCTCTTTGCAGCCTTCTTTGGTTCCGGTAAGCTGATTGTCACGAATGAAATCCAGAATTACCGCAGCAGGATTTACATCAGCTTCTATCAGCTCGTTATTCAGAATAAATTTTATAGTTCTTAGCATACTTAAAAATACGAAAGATTGCAGTGTATAGAAAGTTAGAAAATTTTTATTTAATTTCAAAACATTATTATTACAAGAATGAGAACACTGCTTATTATAATTTCAATATTCGCTTTTACTATTAATTCATTTGCCCAGGATAATTTTTTAGATAAAGGAAATGCTCTTTTAAATCAAAATAAATTTTACGAAGCTGAAATATTATTCAGAGAAGCCGTTAAAAGTGACTCGGCTAATTTAGTGTATCAGGCTCAGCTATCACTTACATTAATTCAACAGGAAAAATTTTTTGATGCGCAGCCAATAATTGAAAATATTCTTATTAAGGATTCTTTAAATAAAGCGGCTTTATGGTACGGAGGATTAAATAATTTTCTTAATCCTGTCGGGGATAAAAGAAAAGTTGTTTCCTACCTCGAAAAATTATTAACATATATTCCTGAAAGCAGTCCACAGTATTTTGCTGCTAACTGGTACTTAGGAAAATCATATCGCAAGTTATTAGAAACTGAAGGATTATATTACGAAGAAGTTTCAAAAATGATTGACGCTTTTTCAATTTATTTAGAGCTTCAACCTGATGCAGAAGATACTAAGAGTATATCTGCTTATTTAGAACATATTAAAAAAGTACGGGCACCAAAGGGTGTGAAAAAATGGATTAACATCCCTGAAGGAAAAATTAAATGATTATCGGAATAGCAGGTCCATACTCTGCTCCAACAGAGGAGGAGAGACAAAAAAATCTTGATGCAATGAATGAAGCAGCGGCGAAAGTTCTTGAGAAAGGGCATATACCTATTATCGGAATGAATGCTGCACTACCCATTGTTACAATTGCGAACATAAAGGATACATACAAAGCCACAATGGAAATTTCATTGGCAGTAATTAATGCCTGTGATGCGATATTAATGATAGGCGAAAGTCCCGGAGCAAATAAAGAAAGAGATTTAGTGAAAGCGAAGGGGCTGCCTGTGTATCATTCGCTGGATGAAATTGATAATGTATTGAGTAGCGGGTAGTGGGTAATGGGTATTGAGAAATAACTCTTGCAATATTTTACATACAATACTCAATACTCAATACCCTATACTTAAACTAATTACTTAGCCAGCTTTTCCAACATCTTCTTTGCGTTATCATTCTGCGGCATTATCTCAAGCACTTTTTTATAATTTTCGATAGCCAATTCTTTATTTCCTTTATTCATGTAAGCTTCTGCAAGGCTGTCATAGGTATTTGCAATATCAGGGAATAGCTCGGAATTAAGTTTGAAAACTTGTATTGCCATATCTAAATCGCCTGACTGCATTAACTGGTAGCCGAATTCGTTAAGATGCATATCATTATAAAGTAAATTATTCTGTTCAAGAATATTTTTTAAGTTTTTTTCCAGTCCGTCAGCGCCACTTTCTTTAAGAGTTTTATACATTATCATTCCTAAAGATAAACCGGGGTCATTGTAACTTTCATTCTTCAATATTTTATTAAATCTTTGTTCAATTTCTTCAGCTGCGCGGCCAAAGTTAGAAAGTACAATAAGAGTATATCCATTTTTATATTGAGCGAAGATAGAGTTCCATGTTGGTGTGCCGCCTGCATCTATCTCGCCTGCACCCGGATGTGTTTTTTTCATGTAGTTATCAAACTTTAGCATATCTTCTGCGTTTGTAAAAATTCCGCCTGCAGGAGAAGGTGATATTTCAAGAGGTATACTTCTTTTTTTGTTCTCGAAATTTATTTCCGTCCCCATAGCGGAGTTTGGCAGCACATCATCCATTTGCCTGTAGTAGGAATTTTTCATCCCAAGCGGTTCAAAAAATCTTTCTTTTAAATTATCGGCATAAGATTTACCCGATGCCTTTTCTATGACTCCTCCTAAAACTGCATAGCCTGAGTTTGAATATTCAGCATTTGTCCCGGGTTCAAATAATAATGGTTCAGTTTTTATTAGTTCAAGATAGTCGTTTATCGTTCTGAAATTTTTTGCGTTTTGTCTGTAATTCGGATTTCTGAGATAGTCACCGAGACCTGCCTTCATATCAAGAAGCATTTGTATTGTGATTTTATTACCGATTTCATCGGGATAAATTGATAAATATTTACTTAGTGGATCGCTGAAGCTAAGCTTGCCTTCTTTTTCCAATTGAATAACAATTTCACGTGTAAAAGTTTTTGTAATCGATGCGATGAAAAATAGCGTCTGATTATTGTTAACGATTTGTTTATTCCAGTCTGCATAGCCGAATGCTTTTTGATAAAGTATACTTCCGTCTTTTGCAAGAAGAACCGTTCCGGAAAATAATTGTACTTTATCATATTTAGTCATCAGTTCATCAAGTTTATCGGCATAATTATCTGCAAGAGAATTTTTTAAAAAGAAAATTGTAACTAATAGAATAAGAAAAAATTTCGATTTTATCATTTGTACTTTTATGGATTAATTAACAATTAGACGCAGCATAAGACAATAAGTCGCATCGTTCTGTAAATTGATTCTATAAATCTGTTTAAGTAATTTTATTTTTAATTTTAAACTTCCATTTACTAATTTAAAATAGTTTTAAGAATATTATGAGCTTAAAAGAAGGCACGTGCCCAAAATGCAGTTCAAAAGAAATCTATACAAATAAAAAATGCAACCCGAGAGGCGAAAGAGGTCAGATAGTTATAAGCGGCTGGAAGTGGATGTGGATTGATTTGTATCTTTGCATGGACTGCGGGTTTTTTGAAGAATATGTAAATGAGAATGATTTCAGAGATGAGAAAAACCGGGAAAAAATTAAGTCCATTTGGAGTAAAGTATGATTTAATTGTCACAACTGGAATAGAATTTGAATAATATTGTAATATGAATTGTAAAAATTTAAAAAATGTGCAAATTTTGATAATATACTCTGACACATTTGACAAATTTTTGCTAATTTATGACAAATAAATCAAAAATTCATATTATAATTAAAAAGGAGATGGCATGAAAAAAATAACTTTTCTATTGGTTTTATTTGCAATTTTTTGCAATGCAAATTATTCCAATGCGCAAAGCACACGCGGTTTTGGTTTAGGTATTATCGTCGGTGAGCCGACAGGTGTTTCATTTAAAGGATGGCTTGATAACAAAAGCGCAGTTGACGGAGCAGTTGCATGGTCATTTTTAAATAAAGGTTCGTTTCATGTTCACGTTGATTATTTAAGGCATGTTAATATAGAAAGCACACCTTCCGGTGAATTTAATTTTCATTACGGAATCGGCGGAAGACTGAAAACAAGAAACACTGATGATGTAAGCTCTGAAAGCAGATTCGGCGCAAGGATTCCATTAGGGTTGGATTATAATTTTGCGAGCGAGCCTATAGAAATTTTTCTGGAAGTTGCTCCAGTTTTAGATTTCACTCCGAAAACGGATGCATCATTCAACGGAGCTTTAGGTGTAAGGTTCTATTTCGGTAATTAAAAAATTAAAAAATATAAATGAATTCAAACGTTCAGTTATTGAAGTGGATGCTTCAGGATGTAAGATCAGAGACATTAAAAGGAATTGATGGACTTACAAAAGAAAAATTGTTTCAAGCGCCGGTAGAGGGAGAGTTCCCCATCGGCGCTTATCTAATGCACTTCGGCGAAGTAGATACTCATTGGTACTCGGAACTGACGGGAAAACAAATGTCCGACGAGATTAGAAAAAGAGTTTATGAGTACAGCTGGTTCGATGTCCCTGCAGAGAATTTTAATCCTCCAAAATCTGCTATAGAAGTACAGGAATATCTTGATGCAATTGCAGAAACAAGAAAAGTGCTTTTTGAATACATGGATAAAATGAAAGATACCGAACTAGAAGACGTTGTAAGATTAAAAAAGAACGGCGAGCCGCTTACAAAAAAATGGATATTGTACCATTTAATAGAGCATGAAGCTCATCACAGAGGGCAGATGTTTATGCTCATTCGAAAAGGGAAACTCAGAGATTAAATTCAATCTTTACGCTCAAAAGATATTTATATTAACCGTGAAATAATCCATCCGATAGAATAACTTATCTTATTAAGTTTATTTCAAAGCTATATGAAAAAAATTAAAGCACTATTTACTGATATTGGCGGAGTAATCCTCACCAATGGCTGGGATCATCATGGCAGAAACAGAGCAATAGAAAAATTTAATCTTGATAAAGAAGAAGTCAACGAAAGACATCATTTAACTTACGATACTTATGAGCTTGGAAAAATTGAACTGGCAACATATTTAAAACGAACCGTCTTTTATAAAAAAAGAGATTTTACAGTTAAGCAGTTTAAAGATTTTATGTTTGCACAGTCTGAACCTTTACCTGAAATGATAAATTTTATTAAAGAGCTGAAAGTAAAAAATAATCTCAGGACTTTAGCCGTCAGCAATGAAGCAAAAGAAGTTAACAATTACAGAATAAAAAAATTTAAGCTTAAGGAAATAATAGACGGATTTATTTCTTCAAGCTTTGTGAACATGCGAAAGCCCGATGTAGGAATTTTTAAAATGGCGCTAGATATCTCGCAGTATGAACCCGGTGAAGTTGTTTACCTGGAGGACAGGATGATGTTTGTTGAAGTAGCAAACTCTCTGGGTATAAACGGAATTCATCACACAGATTTAGAATCAACTAAACTTAAATTACAAAAACTCGGTTTAAAAATATAAATTATATAACTATGTCAGAAGAAAAAAAAGATAACAATAATATCGATACGCTTTGTATTAATACAATAAGAACTCTTTCAATTGATGCAGTTCAAAAAGCAAACTCCGGCCATCCGGGAATGCCTATGGGCGCAGCGCCAATGGCACATGTTTTATGGTCGGGTGCTATGCATTATAATCCTAACGATACACAATGGCTTAACCGCGACAGGTTCGTTCTTTCTGCCGGGCATGGCTGCATGCTTCAGTACAGCATTCTTCATCTTACAGGATACAAAATTTCCATAGACGACTTAAAGAATTTCCGTCAGCTTCACAGCATAACTCCGGGACATCCTGAGTACGGCTTAACTCCGGGTATTGAAACAACAACAGGTCCGTTAGGACAAGGCTTTGCTACGGGAGTAGGAATGGCAGTCGGACAAAAATATCTTGCCGCTAAATATAATAAGCCGGGCTATGAAATTTTCAATTACAGAATTTTCGGTATTTGCAGCGACGGGGATTTAATGGAAGGTATTTCAGCAGAGTCAGCCTCATTTGCAGGACACTTAAAGCTCGGCAATCTGATCTATTTCTACGATGACAATCATATCTCAATCGAAGGCGATACCGATATAACTTTTACTGATGATACAACTAAAAGATTTGAATCATACGGATGGCAGGTATTAACTGTTGAAGACGGTAATGATGTTGAAGCATTAAGAAAAGCTCTCAATGAAGCATCTGCGGAAACAAATAAACCTTCTTTAATAAAAGTAAGAACTCACATCGCTTACGGAAGCCCGAATAAAATGGATACTGCGGGAGCGCACGGCTCACCTCTTGGAGAAGATGAAGTAAAATTAACAAAAGAAAATTTAGGATTTGACCCTGCGAAGTTTTTCTATGTTCCTGATGAAGTTTATGCTTATTACAAAAAAGCAGTCGAAAAAAATGTTGAGCTGAATAATGAATGGAATAAAAAATATACAGAGTATAAAAGTAAATATCCTGAGCTGGCTGCTGAATTTGAAAATGCAAAGGATAATAAATTAAATTTAGACTGGAGTAAAGTACTGCCTGTATTCGAAGCGGACGAAAAAGGTGTTGAGACAAGAAAGGCATCCGGCAAAGTTATCAATGCTCTTGCTGCCAATCTTCCTTTGCTGATAGGAGGCTCGGCAGATTTAGCTCCCTCTAACGATACTGAAATAAAGGATTCAAAATCATTTACAGCCGATAATTACGCAGGAAGAAATTTCCACTTTGGCGTGAGAGAGCATTCCATGGGTGCAGAGCTTAACGGCATGAATTTAACTCCCGGCATTATTGCCTATGGCGCAACGTTTCTGATTTTCTCTGACTATATGAAGCCTGCCGTGCGCCTTGCAGCTATTATGAAACTCAGAACAGTTTTTATTTATACTCATGATAGTGTAGGATTAGGAGAAGACGGAACAACTCATCAGCCGATTGAACAGTTGATTGGCTTAAGGGCAATTCCGAACTTGACTGTTATTAGACCGGCCGATGCAAACGAAACAGCTTATGCATGGAAGGCAGCAATTGAATTCGCTGAAGGACCAACGGCATTGGCTTTGACAAGACAGAAAGTCCCTGTATTTGACAGAAAAAAATTCGGTTCTGCTGAGGGAGTTTTAAAAGGAGCTTATATATTATCAGATTGTGAAGGAACACCTGACTTAATTTTTATAGCAACAGGCTCTGAAGTTCAGCTAGCAGTAAAAGCATCTGAAGTTCTTGCAAAAGAAAATATAAAGACAAGAGTTGTAAGCATGCCTTCATGGGAATTATTTGAGAAGCAATCGGAAGATTATAAACAAAGTGTGCTTCCAAAAGATGTTAAGAAAAGAGTTGTGATTGAAGCAGCTTCGACAATGGGATGGTGCAAGTATGCCGGAGATGAGGGAGTTATAATAGGTATAGACAGGTTCGGCGAATCAGCCCCTGCTGAGAAAATATTTGCTGAGTTTGGTTTTACCGCTGAAAATGTTATAAAGCAGGCAAGAAAATTACTGGGGAAATAATGTCAATTCCACTAAGATTGTATGTATATTAATCCATTAATTCATTATTTTATGAAAAATTTAATCTAATATAATATGAAAATTCAAATAGACTTTCACGGAGAAATGGGAATTGTGAAAACATTAAACATGGAAAATTCAATTCCGCTGCCTGATATAAATGATACTGTAGAATTAAATATGGAAGAGTTTGTTGTTGAGGACAGAAACTTCGTTTTTTCCGATGACAGTGTTCTTGTAGAGATATTTCTTACAAAAGAATTCGAAGATGATGATGAAGAATTCGACGAAGAAGAATATACCAAAAATTAAGATGCGTTGAATGTAAGTCTGAAGGTTGAGCCGAGACCCGGTTCAGATTCAAAAGTTACTTCACCACCTAATATATCAGTAAGTTTTTTTACGATTGAAAGACCAAGACCGGTTGAATGCTCTCCTCCGGTCGGTTTTGCACTTAGACGGGCAAATTTTTTGAACACACTTTTTTTATCCTCTTCAGTAAATCCCTGGCCTTCATCTTTAATTTCAATTACAGCATTACCATTTTCATTAAAACATTTCACATGAACAGTTTTTCCCTGAGGTGAGTATTTAATTGCATTCGAAAGAAGATTTTCAATAATTTCGGAAAGAGAACTGCCGTCAGTTTTTAAAATCACTTTTTCATCATTGCTTTCAAAGTTAACTTTAAGTTCTTTTTGCGCAGCTGCCAGTGAAAAATCTTCTATCATTTTTTTAAGAAGAAGCTTTATATCAAATTCTTCATAGTGGAGATTAAGCCTGCCTTCTTCAATTGCATTTATATCAAGCATATTCTTTATAATCATCTGCATACGTTCGGCAGTTAGCTCAATCTTACCTATACGTTTTATCACATCTTCTTTAGTGAACTTGTCTATATTTCTTCTTATAGTCGAAGTGTTAAGAATTATTCCGGTCAAAGGATTTTTTAAATCATGGGCAGCGATTCCGAGGAACTCATTTTTTTCCATGTTCAGCTCGGCAAGCTCTATGTTTTTCAGCCTGTATATTTCCGTTTCTTTCTTCTGCTTATCTACCTCATATAATACATGAAGATTTTTAATTTTCTTATCCGATTCTTCGCTGAAAACTTTCTGCCAATAATGGTAAAATAATTTATAATGCTCCAATGATTTTTGATATTCCCCCATTTCTTCTAAGAGCTCTGAATACTCCAGATGGCTGGTGTGAAGCTGAATATACAGCTTCATAGATTCAGCAAGGGTAATAGAATTTTCGATGAATGTCTTAGCTCTTTGCGGCTTCTTTAACTTGCGATAAAGTTTGCCAAGCTCAAGACTTGCCTCTGATTCTCCGGTCTTATCACCGATAGTCTGCCTCATTGAAATGCTTTCCGTCAGACAGTCAATCGCTTTATCACTTATATTCATTGAATTATACGTACCGCCCAGATTACCAAGGCTTAACGCTTCACCATATTTGTCACCGATCTCCCGCTGAATATCAAGCGCCTGCAGATCCATTTCAATGCTTTGTTCAAACTTACCCTGATGATGATAAATATTACCAATATTGTTTAAAGAAGTGGCATAAAGATGTTTATGTTTCAGCTTATCTGAGATATCTCTCGTTTTATAAAAAAGCTCTAATGCTTTATCGTAATCGTTAAGCCTGAAATACATTGCTCCCATATTATTATAAACCATTCCCGATGCATATTCTTCATTCAGTTCCTGAAAAATTGTCAGAGCTTTTTGATAGTAATCTATTGATACAGGATTATCACCTAAGGAAAGATACACATTCCCGTAATTATTATAATTATGTGCAATGTTTATTTGTTCATTATACTTCAAATGGGTTTCAAGACTGAGTGCATTGTACTCGAGAGCTTTTTCAAACTCACCTTCAAAATAAAACGTCTGCCCTATGATATTTTGGCTTCGGGCTATATGAATTTCATCACCTAATTTTTCAAATATGGAAATTGATTCAATTAAAGAATACCGCGCAGATACATAATTCGACATTTTATAATTGGCATACCCTTTAAAATAATGGCCGGCACCCAGCCCCTGAGCATAATCAATTTCTGATGAAAGTTTTATTATCTCTTCGGCTTTTTTTAAAACAGTTTGGGTAGCAACATCCTTGGGAGATGATAATTGGGAGATTAGATTATCGATTTTTTGAATGTCCTGAGAAGACAAGAGGTATACTTAAGTTAAAATAAACTCCCCTCTTGCCGAGGGGAGTGAAAATTTAAATCCTTCTATTTCAGCAATATCATCGAACGATATTCTGAAAAACTTCCTGCTATTATTCTATAATAATATACTCCTGATGAAAGCCTGCTTCCGTCAAAAGTATAATTATAACTGCCTGATGACTGATATGAATTTACAAGCGATGCTATTTCTTTTCCGTTAATATCGTAAACCTTTAAAGTGACAAATTCTCCTTTAGGCAAAGTATAATTTATCTTTGTCTCGGGATTAAACGGATTAGGATAATTCTGCTGCAAGCCGTATGAAGTTACATTTCCTGTTTCATTGGAAATCGATACGGGCTGCTGAACCTGATATTTCATATAACCTGAGGGCGCAGTCAACGGCTTTGTAATTGTTCTTCCGCTGTTTGAATTAGCAGATATATAATAATAAACTGTCTTACCGTAAACCTGTCCAGGTATAGATGCAGTAAATGTATCGGCACCTGCAGGAGTCATAGGAATTTGTAAATAAGATTGAGTCGTATCAGTTCTCCAGTAAACTTTTGCCGAAGAAACACCGGTTCTTGTTTTGATATAAGATTTAATAAATTGCGCACCCTGATTTGTTGTATTTCTTAAAGCGGAGTGAGAAATAAACACAGGCTCGTAAACACCGATTTCTTTTGTAATACAATGTATAGCACCTAGAGAAGGAATGATTGTATTACAGTTTATCCCGTAAACTTTATAACCCGGCATCGCTTCTCTATAAATTCTTAATGCAGTAGTATCATAAGACGAAGCATATATAGGAACAAGAACAGTTTTATTTATGATAAGGGAGTTTGTATAAGTTCTATAATCTCCGCCATTATTTGGATACTGACCGTTGGCTGCCGGCGGAGCAGGGATTCGTACAACTTTATACGGCTTGCCGTAACAGGTTTGAAAATTATTTAATACATATTGCAGGTTAGCTTCGATTTGCGGACCGTCGGCAACACCTGCAGGATACTGGCTTACTAACAAAGTCTCTTCATCAATTAATTTAATGTGCATATCAATGTGATGAATCTGGTCATAGGGAAGAATATCCATTTTAACATATCTGTTAAGACCAATTCCCATCCATGTATTCATTATAGAATTTATCTGTGATTCAGTTTTAGCAGAGACTCCATAAGAATTGCCAGCTGCATTTTCAGATAAGATTAGCTTTGAGGCAAATGCAGTTCCGTTGCCGTCAACCATAAAATTCCCGCCTGTGTTCACTAAATCATTCGGAGCTACTAAAGTTCTGTGCACAGGAATATTTAAAAATTGTCCTATGGTAACTGAGTTAGTATCATCACCGGGACGCGGTCTGTTGTAAATCCAGTCTATTAATTTCAAACTATCTGCCACCCCTGAGTAAACAGCCCAAGGACCGTAGTCACGCGCCCATATACTATTTTGCGAGCCGGAATTTATTGCTCTTATATATCGGATATTGGTTGTAGGGATGCTTGCATTTGTTAGTGCAGTTTTTACTGTATTGGAATCCGAACATAATATAAAAACTAATCCCTCCTGGCAACCGTATCGAACTATTTCAGTTAGAATAGGAGTAAACGACATCCACTTGATCACAAATCCCTGACACTCTTCCCACTCTGCCATTGTTCTGACAGGTGTTGGAGGAGGATTATTATCTCTTTGATTCGAGGTCGGGAACTGGTAAGTTTTCAGCAGCTCTTTTTCCGCCTCCGTCAAGTAATGCGGAGGACCTTGAGCAAAAAGATTTGCTGTATATAATAATGCTATAAAAAGCAGCAGGGTAGTTTTTTTCATTTAAGGTGAATTTTGAATAATAGTCTATAAAATTATATAAATCTTATTTATAAAGATAGAAGATTTTTGTTCCTATTACTTCAGATGAGGATTATCAGTATTCATATAATTTCCGACATAATCCATCACAGCATCTTCAACTTTTGTAATCTCTTTACTATAGCCTGTATTTTTTAATTTATTCATATCTGCCTGAGTAAAATCCTGATACTTCCCTCTTAATATTTCAGGCATATCAAAGTACTCAATATTCTCTTTTAGATTCATCGCTTTGAATACAGGTTTGATAAGAGAATTAAATGTACTAGCCTCGCCTGTTCCTACATTATAGATACCGCTGTAAATTTTATTTTGCCAGAAGTGCAGAGTCATATCGACTGCATCTTTGATATAAACAAAATCCCGTCTCTGGTCTCCGTCGCCGTATGCAGGTGAGTCCGTTTTAAATAACTTTGCTTTTCCTGTTTCTTTTATCTGGTCAAATGCTTTTGAAACCATGCTGCGCATATCATCTTTATGATACTCATTTGGTCCATAGACATTAAAATATTTTAAACCAACTACTGAATTTAAGTAGCCGTTGCGCTGCGCCCATAAATCAAATAAGTGTTTTGAGTAGCCGTACTTATTGAGAGGTCTAAGTTCGCTTAATTTACTTTCATCGTCTTTATATCCTTTCGAGCCGTCGCCGTATGTGGCAGCAGATGAGGCATAAATGAAACGAATGTTGTTTGCAACAGAAATACCGCAGAGATATTTTGTATATTCGTAATTGTTTATCAAAAGATATCTCATATCCTGCTCGGTAGTTGCGCTGCATGCACCCATATGAAAAATAGAATCGACTCTGTTCTGTTTGAGGAAGTCATCGTTTTGTGAAATGATATGACCAAACTCTTCCTTATCTATCAAATCATAAAATTTAAGATTTAAAAGATTTTTATATTTTTCGTCTTTGCCGAATTCATCAACTATGAAAATATCCTCAACGCCAAGCTGATTTAATCTCCATACAAGGGCGCTGCCTATAAATCCCGCTCCGCCGGTAACTATTATCATAAATTTTTTTTAAATTAATTTCTTAGATTATTTTTCTAAGCGTTTTAAAAAGCTCTTTATTTTTTATGTGCAGGTGCGCTTCCTTCATCACTTTTTTCTGGTTTATCCAATGAACTCTGCCCACTGCATCTTCAAATGAAAGCCATTCGAATTCGGAATGTTCATCTGAAATTTTAACATCGTCAGAATCTACTTCTGCAATAAAAACAGGAATGAAATTAATTGAATCATCCATGTAATTATAGAAATGATTTATTGAAGGAGCTACATATAACTCCACAGGCTTTAATCCTGTCTCTTCTTTTACTTCGCGTCTTGCAGTCTCATATGCTTTTTCGCCTGCATCTATTTTTGCAGTTACTATCTGCCATATTCCGGGATGAACTTTCGCATCATCGCTTCTTTTCAGTACTAAAAACTTAGGGTCGAAGGTGTGGTTTTTAAAAACAATACACTCTATGAATCTTGATAATATTTGCGACACTTATAAGAATATGTTTAATTTAAAAATTATTTTTTAATGAGCGTCGAACCATGTATCGCCGACGCCGACTTCCACTTCAATCGGAACATTTAGCTTTATCGCATTCTTCATTTTATCCGTAACTATTTTCTTAACCGTATCAAGCTCATCTTTTTTTACTTCGAATACAAGTTCATCGTGTACCTGTAACATCATTCTTGATTTCAATTTCTTTTTTTCAAATTCATTCTGAATATTTATCATAGCAATCTTTATCATGTCGGCTGCAGTTCCCTGTATAGGCATATTGATTGCAGCCCTTTCATCTTCTGCGCGTGCAGTTGCGTTCTGATTATTGATTTGTTTTAAATATCTTCTTCTGCCTTTAAGAGTTTCAACGTAGCCGTATGTTCTTGCAAACTGTTTTGTATTTTCCATGTACTCTCTTACTCTCGGATACTCGGAAAAATACCTGTCAATAATCTCTTTAGCTTCCGAGTTTTTAATTTCGAGACGGCTTGCTAATCCAAATGCTCCTATTCCGTAAATAATTCCAAAGTTTACTTCCTTTGCTTTTCTTCTGTGGTTACCGGTCATTTCATCTTTATGCTGCAGCTTAAAAATTCTCATTGCAGTCTCAGTATGGATATCGTGATTATTCTTAAAAGCCTTTATCATATTTTCATCGTTTGCATAGTGTGCCATAATTCTTAATTCAATCTGCGAATAATCCGCTGATAAAATTTTAAATGTGTTATCCTTAGGCACAAAAGCTTTTCTTATGCTTCTTCCCATTTCAGTACGAATAGGAATATTCTGTAAGTTAGGATTCAAACTTGAAAGCCTTCCTGTAACTGCAACGCATTGGTTAAAGCTTGTATGAACTCTTCCTGTTTTTGAATTTACTGCAGCCATCAGTCCGAGCAGATATGTTGACTTAATTTTCGTCACCATTCTGTAATCAAGTATCATTGGAATAATTGCATGCTGATATCTTAGATCTTCAAGCACTTTACTATCGGTTGAGTAACCTGTTTTTGTTTTTCTTCCTGTAGAAAGTTTTAACTTTTCAAACAATATACCCTGCAGTTGTTTAGTAGAGCCTATATTAAAATTCATTCCGGCTTCTTTATAAATTCCTGCTTCAAGTTCCTTTATCATTTTATCGGCAGTCTTATCCAGCTCTTTTAATATCTTAGGATCGATTTTTACTCCTTCATATTCCATTTCAGCAAGAACTTTTACCAATGGGAATTCTATATCCTCACAGAGCTTGTACATATTTATTTTCTGAAGCTCGTACTTTATCTTATGGAATAACTCCAGTGTTACATCTGCATCTTCAGCGGCGTATTCAGAAACTTTCTCCACATCAACCTTGTCCATCGATGTCTGGTCTTTGCCCGAGCCGATTAAATCTGAAATCGGAATTGGTCTGTAGCCTAAATAATTTTCTGACAGCGTATCCATATCATGATGACCATCGGGACTGAAAATGAATGAACCTATCAGTGTATCGAAATATAAATTTTCCATCGTCACTCCATAGTTCTTCATTATCATATAATCGTACTTTATATTCTGTCCGATTTTTTTCACCTTCTTGCTTTCAAGATAAGGTCTTACACCTTCTATAGCTTTACTTAGCTCTATACCAATGGTGTTCTGGCTGGATTTCTCGGTATCAAAAAGAGACTTCTCCCCTTTTGAAGTTGTATGAAGTATAGGAATATAATACGCTTCTTTTTCTTTCCACGCAAAAGACATCCCTACTATGTTACAAGTCATACAATCTTTTGCATCGGTTTCAGTATCGAATGAAATCAGTACTTCATTCTTCAGTTTCTTTAAAAAGTCAGCAAATTCTTTTTCATTTTTTATAGTGTAATAATTATGCTCAACGTCTTTGATTGTTTTTATTACCTTTGGCTTCTCTTCGATATTAACAACTATGCTGTCGTAATTTTCAATCAGTCTGTTGCCTTTCTCCTGTGATTTACCGTCTGCTTTATCTTCACCCTGCGTTTCTTTTACCTGCGCTAAAATATCTGCTCCGGTGCCGGGCAGCTTATCTTTTACGATTTTTTTCAGCAGAGTTTTAAATTCAAGCTCAGCCATAAGCTCAACAACTTTATCCACATCAACATCTTTTTTATTAAGATTGTGGAAGTTTACATTCAGCGGGACATTTGTATTAATAGTAACGAGCTCCTTTGAAAGCAAAGCCATCTCTTTATGAAGCAGTAAATTCTCTTTCAGCTTCGGCTTGGAAATATCATCGATGTGTGCATACATATTTTCTATCGAACCGAACTGCTGTATCAATGCAGTTGCAGTTTTCTCCCCGACGCCTTTTACTCCGGGAATATTATCTGCAGTATCTCCCATAAGTCCTAATACATCAATAACTTTTTCAGGGTGAACTCCGAACTTTCTTTCAACGCCTTCTATTCCAATAATTTCTTTATCTGCAATTTTATTACCGTAAACATTTCTTGCAGGCTTGTAAACAAATATTTTTGAAGTAACGAGCTGCATGTAATCTTTATCGGGAGTAACCATATACGTCTCAGCTTTTTCCTATATCATCAGCTTCGTATCCGTCACATTCTATCATAGGTATATTCATTGCGACTACAACTTTTTTGCACATATCTATCTGCCATGGCATATCTGAAGGAATTTCCTGACGCTGGGCTTTATATTGAGGAAAAGCTTTATGTCTGAAAGTCGGAGCTGAAGTATCGCAGCAGACTGCAATATGCTCAGGCTTCTCTTCTTCAAGAATTTTTACAAGCGAACCGAGAAATCCCGATACGGCAGAAACATTTTTTCCTTTGGAATTGATAAGAGGATTTGATATCAATGCAAAGTAGGCGCGGTATATCATCGCCATTGCATCGATGAGATAAAGTTTTTCAGGCATATATAGTTATAAACTTTCTGTTTTATTTTTGAAGTGCCAGCAACGGAATATCTGTATGGCAGGCAAGTTTTTTTGAAACACTAGCATGAAAAAGATTTTCGAGAAAATCTCTTTTCTTTTTTGATACAATTAATAAATCTGCTTTTAAAGTATGAATCATTTTTTCAAGACAGTCAGAAATATTAACACATTTTGCAAATTCAAATTTATAGCTTACATCTTTGAGTTTATCCTTAATTTCATCAAAGCATATTTTTTCATCATTGGTCAGATCTTCTTCAAGCTCTCCGCTTAAATGAAGGAATGTCAGGTCTTTTTTATTAAGGTCAACCAATCCCTGCAGTTCATTGACGGCAGAAACTTCGGAGCATGTCAGATCCACTGCATACAATATATTACCTAATCCATTATACTGAGAATTTTCAGGAACAACTAAAACAGGAATTTTAGATTTCGAAAGGACTGAGTAAGCATTACTGCCAATCAGAACTTCTTCAATTCCGCTTGCCCCTTTTGTACCCATCATTATTAAATCATATTTTCCATCAGAAGCAGTTTTTTCAATAGCTTCAATTGTGTTTCCTTCAGCAACGATTTTATCAACAAGGTAATTTTTAAAATCCGGATATGTCTTTTCAAAATCCTTTATTAAAAGGTCAAGCCCTTCCGTCGAATTTTCCGATGACTGCTTTATCACATCAGATAAAATTTCAGGCGGCATGTTCGGATCGTATACTGCAAAATTGTAAACATTTAAAAGAGAAAATTTACAATTGTTTTCCTTTGCAAACAAATATGCAAACTTTACAGCATTTGCAGCATCGGAAGAAAAGTCTGTCGGAACCAATATTTTTTTCATAGCCGTATTATTTGGTTACCTGAATTTAAGTATATGCAGTCAATTAAAAAATGAAAATAGGTGTCCGAAGGTAAATTCAGGCTCTCTAAAAAATCTTTTCTGCAAAATAAAATTCATAGTTTATATACTATTTTTTTTCAATTATATCTCTTAACTTTGCTTATTAATTATTGAGTATAACGTATTGTAATATAACACAGGTATATTTGACAGATTTTACAATATTTTGATTTCTTTATATATGTATTAAAATATAAAATTCTCTTATATTCAATAAATTTCACTAGCGGGGAAATTTTAAAATTCTAACTAAAAAACTATAAATGAAAAATCTCTTCATTTTTATGAGCAGAACTGTATTTCTGGTTTTGATCACAGGAATAATGGTACTCTCATCTGCAAGCATAGCGTTTTCGGGCACTCCTAGAACTTATGATATTCAGATGTTCGAGATAGACCAGTATAATAGAGGTCCGGTAAGCTCATCGGTTTTCTTTTTCGATTCAAAACCTTACGTTGAAGATTACACTAATATTACACTCGAAGTCATCTACTCAAATGCAGAGATTATTTTACCTCGCGTAAGCTTTATAACAATTGCCGTTAACAATATACCTCTTGCCAGCCGTGAGGTAAACTCAAGGAACCCTGATACTGCCTCTTTCAAAATCACTGTGCCGAAAGATAAGCTCCTTCCGGGCTTTAATGAGATTAAAATAATTTCAATACTCAGAACATCCGATGACCCTTGTAAAGATATCTATAATAACGCCTGCTGGCTCAGAATTTTAAAAAGCTCAACAATGCACGTTGAGGCAGTAGTGAATAACAACTATCCGCTTTATTATTATCCGTATCCTTATATAGATACATACATGAAGAATCCGATCCAGGCATCGGTATTTCTTGCACAGAAACCGTCTACAAACGAAATTGAGAACGTTTTAAAATTAATAAGCGACTGGGGTATCGGTTCACCGTTCGGTAACTTCAACTTCAGAGTAAGTACAGATGCGACCGGCGTTCCCGGAAGACAAATTAAAGTCGGTGATATTACAAAACTCGGTACAGACGGAATGGGCGTAAGTGAAGGCAACGGTCTTGTAAAAAGAGACGGCGGACCTGACAGAGACCCGGTTTTATTCGTATCCGGTAAAGGAACAGAAGGTTTAAATAAATCAGTTTCAGCTTTAACAAATACAGGAATGGTAAACCAGATGGATTCTACTTATTCCATTATTACTAAATTCCCGAACGTAACTAATACAAATAAAAAATCAACTAAGGCAGGCTTATTTACTTTAAATCAGCTTGGCTTCCCGCAAATAGTTTTAGCAGGTATTTTCAATCAGCGAAAAGCATTCATATTCAGAAGACCTTTAAATTATGATATCAGCAACGACTCCTATATTAAAGTTAATTTCTATCACTCAGATGTAATGAACCCAAGAATGTCAATTCTTGTAATCTATATCAACGGCGTACCTGTAGGTTCTGCCGCATTAAATGAAACAAATGCAAAGGGCGGTTCATTTACAGTTAAAATCCCTGACAGCGAACTTGATAAAAACGAATGGTCAGTTGAATTCTCAGCATATCATGAAATCGGCGGTATCAAAGATATCAATTGCGACCACTGGTATGACGATTTAGTATGGACAGTAGTAGAAGGTACAAGCGAACTTTACCTTTCACCGGGTAATTATAGCGCACCACCTTCATTAAAGAATATTCCGTTTGCAATTACAGATAACGGATTATCTTCTGACCCTATAGTATTCTGGCTTCCTTCAAAGATGAATGATTCTCATCTAACATTAGCAGGCTTAATTGCTGCTAAATCAGGTCAGGCAAATAAACAATTAACAGGATACAGAGTAGTTGTTGGTGATGATATAGATGACAGCTTGAAGAAATCTTCAACTATCGTAATGCTTGCATATCAGAATGAAGGCGCAAGATGGTCAAAATTAAAAGACAAACTTCCTGTAACTCCGCAAGGGCAGGGATATGCAGTTGATAAAAATTTCAATACAATCAATAATGAATTAACAACATCGTCTGCTATTTTACAGGCATGCGTAAACCCATGGAACTCGAAGGGCGTTGTTTATTCTATTATGGTTGATAACGATAATACAGTAAATACCATCAACAATATTTTAACAAACAGAGAGTCTTTCATGAAACTGAACGGACCGCTCTGCCTTGTTAAAAAAGACGGAAGAATAGTAGAAGTAAGCCCTGCGAAGAGCATGTTCAAGAACGTTGAGAAAACAACAAACGTAAAACTTTGGTATTTCTTAGTCGGAGCAGTATTAATTTTAGCGCTCCTCTTGATAATATTCAGAAGAAAGATTTTCAGACAAAAATAGAACTTTAATCTGTATATAAATATTGACAGCAGGCAAAAAGGTATTATTCGTAGAAGACAACAAGCTTGAACAGCAGGTCTTTCTGCAATACATGAAATTCCATAAACTTCCTTATGAATTTTCTGTAGCAGGTTCAGTCGCAGAAGCAAAGGAAGTTCTCAGCAAGGAACGTTACGACGTTGCTATTACTGACTATTTCTTAGGCGACGGCATTGCTTTGGATTTATTCGAAGCGCTTGCCGCCACACCCATTATAGTTATAACAGGTGCAGGCGATGAAGAGACAGCTATAAAGGCAATGAAAGCCGGAGCTTATGATTACTTCGTAAAAAGCTCCAATAAAAATCATCTGAAACTGCTTCCAGTTACACTTGAAAATGCCATCACAAAAAAAGAGAATGAAGGTAAAATAAAAATTCTCTCGAATGCTTTGATGAGCATTAATGATGCTGTTTTTATTACGAACCTTAATGACCAGATAATCTACGTTAATAATTCTTTTACAAAAATTTACGGATTTACATTTGCTGAAGTCATGGGTAAAGGCTCAAGCATTATATGGAAAGACGATGAATACACTGCTTATAAAAATCTGTTAAACTCAGAAAAGCACAATAAAAAATTCGAAGGTGAATTTACTAATTGTAGAAAAGACGGAACTACATTCCCTATTTCTTTGTCAGTATCTCATATAAAGGATAACTTTACAAATCAGATTATTGCATACGTTTGTATTGCAAGAGATATTACTGAGAACAAGAAAATCCGTGAAGAGCTTAAAAAATATTCAGAAGAACTAAAGAAATATTCACAGGGTCTTGAAGTAAAAGTTGATGAACAAAGCAAAAAGCTTGAAGAGGCAAAAAGATTTGCCGCTATCGGTGAAACTGCTACAATGGTCGGCCACGATTTAAGAAATCCGTTACAGGTACTGGTTAACACAATCTTCCTTGCGAAGATGAAGCTTAGCCCTAAGTTCCTTGAAAAAAACAAAAATTCAGTTTCAGAAACTACAACCCATACGCTCAATGTATTTCAGGAGCAGGTTGACTACATGAATAAAATTGTTTCGGACCTGCAGGACATTGCCCGAAACATTGTTGTTGACTGGAGAGACGTAAACTTCAAGCCGTATATTGAAGAGATAATGACTTCAATTGCGCACCCCTATGATATCAAGCTCCACTTAAAATTAAATCCGAATCTTCCTGTATTAAAGTTCGACCAGGGATTAATGAAGAGAGTTCTTACTAATCTCCTCACGAACGCAGTTCAGGCAATGGAAAAAATCTCCGGCGATATAGTGCTTTCAGCAGATATCGAAGGACAATATTTCGTTGTCAGAATATCAGATGAAGGAACAGGAATTCCCGATAACGTCCAGGCTAAATTATTCCAGCCTTTAGTAACATCTAAAGCAAAAGGAATGGGCATGGGCTTATCAGTATGCAAAAGAATTGTAGAAGCGCATCAGGGAAACCTATCACTTGAGAACAACAGGAAAAAAGGAGCTACAGCAATTATAAAAATACCTTTAAAATAGGAGAACAATTTAATGGAAAACGTAAGAATAATTATTGTCGATGATGATGTAAGCATCGTTCAGACAATCAAGGAAATCCTTGAGCTGACCGGTTATGACACTGATACAGCCGATACTGCAAAAGAAGGGCTGGATAAAATCAGAAGAAACGATTACAATCTCGCATTGTTCGACATAATGCTTCCTGATATGCTCGGAACAGAGCTGCTGGCTGAAGCGCATAAAGAAAAACCCAAGATGAAAAAAATAATGGTAACGGGTTTTGCAAGCTTAGAGAATGCAGTTCTTGCTTTAAACTCCGGCGCCGATGCATACATAATGAAGCCTGTTAATCCAGAAAATCTTTTAAAGGTTATTGAGGAAAAACTTATCGAACAGGAAAAAGAAGACAGAATGAACGAAGACAAAGTAAGCGACTGGATCGAAGACAGACTCAATAACTTAGATACGTAGTTTAATACTTAAGTACAGCACTTAATTTGTACAACTAAAAAACCCTGAATGTACACAGAAGAAACCAGAGGAATACTCGCAAAATACCTTAAAGACCTGCTTAAAAAGTACGGGATTGATGAAAAATATATAGGTACTGCTTCTAACGAGCAGAACTATATCAATATCTTACGCGATAAAAAAGTTCTTCTGGATGATGAATTCTTCAGACATCTTGCCAAAGATTTAAACCTTGAGTACATAGAAAAAGAAGCCCTGAGAAGTAAAAGCAATCTTGCAATGGGGCTGCCGTTCAATGTTATTAAAAAGAACTTAATCTTCATTTTAAATATATCTGCAAAGAAAGTTAAGATTGCAACAGCTAACCCTTTTAACTTTAAGCTCTTTAAAGAACTGGGCAGAATCTTCAAACGCGATATTGAAATTTGTGTCGCTACAATCGATGCTATCGAAGAAGCACTAGATTACGGCTACAGGGAAATCCACACCTATAAAGCTCTCGGCGAACTTCGAGATAGAGCTCCTGAAGAATCAGCTTTTACAGTTTTATACAAATGGCAGAAGATATTTATTATCTGCTGCGCAATATTTCTGGCAATATGTTTAATCCTTGCTCCGACAGGTACAACGTTTATATTATTCCTTGCAGTTAATCTGCTATATTTCTTCTTAAACCCTTTCAAGCTTTATATTTCGCTTCGCGGATTTGAAAATTCCGGTAAAGGTATAACCGTTACCGAGGCTGAAGTAAGAAATCTTAATGAAGATAACCTTCCACTTTACACAGTGCTTATTCCTGTTTATAAAGAAGCGGAAGTTCTTTCAGATATTATTATCAACATGAATAGAATGGATTATCCCAAGGATAAGCTCGATATCAAAGTTCTTGTTGAAGAAAAAGATGACATCACTTTAAACGAAGCAAAACGCCTGGGACTTATCGGCGGTAAACCTGAAGTTATGCTTGGCAATATGTCCGCTGAAGAATATCAGGAATACACAAAAATTTTCGAAATACTTATTGTACCTGATGCCGATATTAAAACAAAACCCCGCGCATGTAACTATGGCTTATACAGAGCCCGCGGTGAGTATGTCTGCATCTATGACGCTGAAGACGAACCGGATATAGACCAGCTGAAAAAAGCAATTGTTGCTTTCAGTAAGGTTGATGACTCTTATATTTGTTTACAAGGCCACCTGAATTTTTATAACCCTAAAGAAAATCTTCTTGCAAGATGGTTCTCGCTTGAGTATTCTTTCTGGTTCGATTACTGGCTGCAGGGGCTTGACTTCGTTGATGCTCCCCTTCCGCTCGGAGGCACAAGCAATCACTTTAAAACAAAGACATTAAAACAGCTTGGCGGCTGGGACCCTTACAACGTAACTGAAGATGCCGATCTTGGAATCCGTATCTCTATCAGAAATTATAATACAGCTATGTTGAACTCCTACACTCTTGAAGAAGCAAATCTTGAAGTGTGGAACTGGATTCGTCAGCGCTCACGGTGGTTCAAAGGATATATGCAGACCTTCCTCGTGCACATGAGATTTCCTCTCAGATTCGTCCGCGGATTAGGCTGGAAGAAATTCGCATTCTTTATGTTTACATTCGGAGGAAATATTTTACTTCCTCTTATAAATCCTTTGCTTTGGATTGTAACATTGCTGACTTTATTTTTCCCTGAAGCATCGAATTATTTATTCCCGCCGGAGCTTCAGACAATTTGCGAATTCAATTTAATTCTCGGTAACCTTATTTATATCGTTCTTCATATCGGACCGTATTTATTGAAACGAAACTACGGCTCTATTCCCGTTGCGCTTACAATTCCTATTTACTGGATTATGATCAGCATCGGCGCATGGAAAGGTTTTGCGCAGCTTATTACAAAGCCGTTCTATTGGGAGAAGACAACACACGGACTCAGTTCGTTCAGTAAAAAATCTGCCTTCGTTTCAGTACCGCAGACACAACCGTAAAAATTTAACTAACTCCTCGTTACGAAGCTCCTGCTTCGTAACGGACTAATCTTTTTCAAAGCCCTTCTGAGATTTTCTTAAGGGCTTTTTTATTTTACATTTCATTCTATAGCAGCTGGTTTAAAGTAAATACAGAAATTGTATTCGCAGCGCCTTCAATCATTTCTGCATAATGATTCTTGTGGCTGATGATACCGCTTTTTAAAATCAAAGGATGAAACCCTCTTTCCATTGCTCCGTTATACGTTGCATAAATGCAATACTCGGCGGCAAATCCGGTTAAAACAGGAAACTTCACATCTAATTTTTTCAGCAGCTCTTCAAGCTCTGTTTTCCAGAAGCTGTTTGAAT
Source organism: Ignavibacteria bacterium (assembly GCA_044226845.1). Taxonomy (GTDB): domain Bacteria; phylum Bacteroidota; class Ignavibacteria; order Tepidaquicellales; family Tepidaquicellaceae; genus JAFDZO01. The sequence continues at coordinate 40,409 of JBGAGG010000007.1, read as the reverse complement.
ATGACTTTTCTATTAAATGGCATTCAGCTTCATTGAGAATTAATCCGTTAATTAAATCGAACGGCGCTTCCCAGTTCTCGCCTTTAGCATCTATATCTTTTATTAAGATAACAGGCTTGCCTTTACTTTTATAAACGTCAATTGCTGCGTTTATATACTCAAGAGTCTGGTCAAGCGGCGGATAACAGGGATAGTTTTTTAAAAATCCGTTTTGTAAATCAATTACAAGTAATGCTGAATTCATAAATGTATTTTTTTGAAATGAAACTTTGTGAAACTAAAAGAAATTTTTTAATAAATCAATTCCTCAGAGCTTATTAATAGGGATAGTTTTTCAGTAACCCGACCCTTCAGGGTTAAACTTTTCTTGTTAACCACCCCCTACCACCTCCTTATTAAGGAGGGGGCTTAACAAACCATGTGATTGCCTCACCCTAAAGGGCGGGGTTACTGTTACTTTTGTCCTTCAATTCATCCCAATAATTGAATTTTTTTTTTCAGTTTTCTGTTACATCTTAGTATAATGAAAATTCTTCTCGGATTATTGTTAGCTATTTCATTCGTTCACCTAAACGATGAGTTGTTTGCACAAAATATAAAACTTCTTCCGCCTCCGGGCGATGGTATTTACCATGGCACTATGGCAGGCTGGGGTATTAACGGTGATTCCATAAATGCAGCCCGTGTTAAAAATTTTACTCGCACTGCAGGCAAAGATGTTGCCGTTGTTTATTTCGGTCAGAACTGGTTTGACGGAATAAAATTCCCTGCCAAAGAAGTTCAGGATATTTATTCCTTAGGCAGTATACCATTCGTCAGCCTTCTTCCCCGCTCAAGCTACAGGCAGTTCCGCAGAGATTCCATTTTTTCAATGGATAATATTCTGTACGGCGACTTTGATAGAGAAATCACTCAATGGGCTATTGATGCAAAGAACTCCGGCATACCGCTAATGCTTGACTTCGCCCCGGAAATGAACGGCAACTGGTTTCCATGGAGCGGCGAATATAATTTTTATGACGGCAATATAAAAACTGCAGGCAAAATGTACAGAGATACTTACAGGCACATTGTTGATATTTTTCGCAGCGTAGGCGCAACAAATATTACCTGGGCTTTTCATCCTAACGGCGGCTCAAGCAATCAGGCTGAATGGAATAACATGAAACGCTATTATCCCGGCGACGATTACGTTGACTGGATTGGCGTCAGCATATACGGCTCGCAGAGAATCGGAGACAAATGGATTGAGATAATAGATTCATTTGAAGATATCTACGATGACATGGCTCATATCTCTGCTACTAAACCTTTGGCGCTGTTTGAGTTCGGCGTTACTGAAGATAAAGCCAGAGGTGATAAGAGCCAATGGATTCAGGATGTATTCAGATTTGTGACCGAACCAAAGTTTGACCGTATAAAAATGATATCATACTGGAACCAGAACTTCCCTATTTATGACAGCCACGGGAAAATAATCAACCATTCGATAATGCAGATAGATTCTTCCCCGGAAGTCCTTTATGTATACCGTGAAAATATCAATAAAAATATTTTCATTTCAAAACCCATTCTAAGCCGTTAAATTACAGTATTAGTGTTTCAATGCTGAATTTTATTTAACCACATACCGCTAAAGCGGGACAGGGACAAAACAGATTTATTCACAAAGTACACAAAGATTAATTATAATTTTGATCAAGATTTATTGATTTTTCTGTGAACTCATTTCTTCAACTCTGTAACCTCTGTGGTTAAAAATAATTAATTTATATCTGCTTTATTTCACTGATACTAAAGAACTATATTTAATAATTAAAAATTACTCCTATGTCTGACATTTTTAAAAAAATTATTCTGCTCGGCCGACCTGCATCAGGAAAATCCGAAACAATGGCTTATTTAAAGAACACATCACCTGAAGAACGCATACAAAGATTTCACGTGGGTAAAATATTAGAGCTTGACGACTTCCCTATCCTATGGGAATGGTTCGAGCAAGACCATATCCTCGAAAAAAAATTAGGCAAGCCGCGCATGATGTCAACACCCGATAACGATTTTATTCATGAGCATCAGTGGCATTTATTGATTGAAAAAATTTCAATGAACTATGATAAGCTTTTAAGAGATAATCCGAATCTACACGATGATACAACTGTGCTGATAGAATTCTCACGCGGTACACAGCACGGCGGATATAAGGAAGCATTCAAACACTTATCGGAAAATATTTTAAAAGATGCAGTACTTGTTTACATTAACGTGCCTTACGAAGAATCATTAAGAAAGAACAGAAAAAGATTTAACCCTGATAAACCTGACAGCATTTTAGAGCACGGACTTCCCGATGCAAAACTTGAAAAGCTTTATAAAATTGTTGACTGGGAAGAAGTCTCAAAAGGATTTACGACTCACATAAAAATTAACAACGTCGATGTTCCGTTCATGGTATTTGAAAACATGCCTTCAAAAACAGACGACAGAGAATTATTAGGACCTGAGCTTGATAGAATCTTCAACGAGCTTTGGAAAGAATACAAAAAATGAGTTACTGTGTAAACGGCTCCATCTTTTCCGGAATGACTAATGAGTTACTATTGCGTACAGTTAATTGTTCATTGCTATCTGAAATTTGTTAATCAATAAAATTTGCAAAACGAGTTACCACCTGAAATAGAAGAAGCGCATTCAAAATTAGAAAAAGCTGAAGGCATTGAAAAATGTGATTTACTTTATTCTCTTGCCAAGCATTATTATAATTCTAAAGCTCGACTTGCTGTTGAATACGCTGAAGAGGCAAAGAAAATTGCTATTGAATATAATGACTCAGAACGGCTTGAAAGAACTCTTCTTTGGCTCGGCAAATTGTATTACAAACAGGCAGAATTTCTAACTGCAATTGAGTGCCTATCTGAAAGCGCGCATTTAGCAGAAATAAATGGCAGCGTAGATAACGAAGTTGAATCTTTGAAAATGCTCGGCATGACACAAAATTTTGCGGGTGATTTTTCCCGGGCATTAGATTCTCAATTCAAAGCACTTAACCTATACAGAAAAATCGGAAACAGGCAAGGCGAAGGAACTTCGCAAATGCTCATTGGTCTTTCTTTTCTCGGCAATAATGAAATCAACTCTGCTCTTGAGTATCTTAACAGCGCTTTAAAAATCAAACTTGAAGTTGGTTCAAAGTTAGAGATTGCGCATGTAACAGGTAATTTAGGGAACACATATTTAAGTCTTCAACAATATGAAAAAGCCATTGAGTACTTTAAACAATGTAAGGAATTATTTGAAGAACTGAATAATAATTCCGGCATTGGCAGAGCAAATATGAATATAGGCATAGGTCTGGGAGAACTTGGCAAATATGAAGAAGGAGTTAAGTATGTAAATGAAGGCCTTCAGATTTTTTTATCTACCGGAGAAAAAGAACCTATATCAAATTGCATTTATATATTGGGCTATATAAATGCAGCTCAGGAAAAGTATAATGAAGCAATAAAGTATTATAATGAAGCAATTCAAATTGGAGAAATGTATAAGCTGTTTCCTATACTTGAGAATATTTATAATTCGAAATCAGAAGCTGCTGCTAAACTTGGCGATTATAAAACTGCTTATGAGTTTTACATCAAAGGACATACTCTAATTGAAAACAGATTAAAAGAAACATCAGATTTTAAAACACGATACTTAAGCGTTGCCCATAAAGTAGATAGATTACAGCAGGAGTCTCAAGTTCTGACTGAAAAAAATAAAAAGCTAAATGAACTTAATGAACAGCTTATGATTCTCAATAATGAAAAAACTGAGTTCCTCGGAATAGCAGCTCACGATTTAAAAAATCCGCTTAGTTCTATCTCATTATCAGCCTCTACCGTAAAAAAATATCTGAATACATTCTCTAAAGAGAAAATCGGAATTTATCTTGATAAGATAGAACGAACTTCTACAAAAATGAAAAATATTGTAACTAATCTAATCAATATAAATATAATTGAGACAGGCGGATATCGGTTAAAAAATCATGAAGTAAATCTCACTATAATGGCAAAGCACATTGTAGATGATTTAATTCAGCAGGCTGCGGTGAAAAATATAACTATTCTTCTTGACTGTGAAAAAGTAATAAATGTAAACACAGATGAAGATGCCTTATACAGTATTTTAGATAACCTGGTTTCAAATGCAATCAAATACTCTAATCCCGACTCTCAAATTAAAGTACGAATAACAAAGTCTGATAAAATTTACATAAAAGTAATTGATAACGGAATGGGTATAAAAGATTCTGAAAAGGAAAAAGTTTTTCAGAAATTTTCACGGATGTCTAATAAGCCGACGGGCGGAGAAAATTCCACCGGGCTGGGCTTATCTATAGTAAAAAAGCTGACCGATTTAATCGGCGGCAAAATCACATTCGAATCTGAATACGGAAAAGGCACTACGTTCAGTCTCGAGCTGCCGGTATAGTTGTCGGTTATCTGTTATCAGTTACCTGTAAAGTAACATTATTGTCACATTTTAAATTAGCTATTTTTTCAGCTTATCCCCTTCTTTTCTTTTTCTTAAAACACGTTATATCGGCTTTTTTCATTGTCACATATTTGTCACATTTTTGTGTTTTATAATTTCCCTCATTCGATTTTCTTCTGAGTGTATTGTTAAATACTTCCTGAAGCTCGGCAGCTTTTTCAGATGTGTCCTGAACTGAATGCGGATGCGAATTTATAAATCCAAGATTTTCCTCTTTTCTTTTTTTGATATCTTCAACATACTTATCAATTTCTTCGTCCGGAAGATTTAGTGTTTCTTCATCAGGCTCGTACCTGTTAAATTTATCTTTATCAGTTACCAGCACTGTCTCATCAGTATCTATGGCATCTTCAGTGAGACCATAAAGAAGGTCTTCATCATTCTGCATATTTGTTTCTGCGCTTTTCGCAGAAGTTTCAAGCATAAGCAGTTTCGTCAGTTTTGTTATTCTGTCAATCACCATATCCGGGTCAAGCTCTTTATCTGTTTCATTCATCTCGAAAATATTATAATAAACAGTCAGCATTTTTGAAATTTTTTCAATGCGGCTTATTCTCATGCATCCGTTCTCAAAAAGAACTTCATCTATTACATCCTGCCTTGCAATAAGTATATAGGGAGCAAGTTCCCTGTTCCACCGCATAATAGTTGCGCGGTGCACGCCAAGCTCGTTGGCAATTTTATACATTGGCATACCCGCTGCTTTAAGTTCGATGAATTTTGTTTTTACTTCCATGTTAAACATAATATTTCCTTTTTTTTTATTTTAAAAATTTTGAGAGAAATTATAAAAAAAAATAAGAGAAAAAAACACAGTGCTCCCTATTACTACTAATAGGGAGAAATTTATTTTTTGGGATTGACAGAAGTTTTGAATTATGAATTTTGAATTTTGAATTATGAATGGTGTGTTAAGTTAATTGCCACGGGTTTTACCCCGGGTCCACAAGTACACTCCAATTCTTCCCCCTCCTTTATAAGGAGGGGGATAGGGGGTGGTTAACAATAACATAAAAAAAGCCGTTCCGAAAATTAATCCGAAACGGCTCTGGTAATTTTAGTCAAAACTTTTTTTATCTGCTGGCTATTCCTTTGGGTGTTGCTGTGTAAGTCTTTACAAGTTTATCGCCTACATACAAATAGCCCGTTACATCAAACTCGCCCCAGTTCTCTTTGGTAGAGGTATAATAATCTTTTACACATAATTTTGCAACGTTGTCTAAGTCTCTTGTAATAGTTTGTCCGTAGATGTAAACAGAATTATTTTCCGGCTTTACTGTAATAATATTTTTGCTTCGCGAACGGCTTCTTTCAATATAGTCTTCCTGCCATGCTTCGTATTGTTTTCTTGAATCAATAATATCGGGAGTTTCGATCGGAGCAGATGTTGTTACACTGTGATCAGTTACTACGCTGTCTTTTTTCTCACCGAAGAAATAAAAATATCCTCCGCCGCAAAGAAGTAAAATAGTAATAAACATTAAGAATGGACCGATGCTTGTTCTTTCCTGATTAAGCGCAAGAGCTTTTGCTCCCGGCTTTTCTGTTTTCTTAATGTATTTATTTTCAACTTCGCGAAATACCTGATGATAATACTCAGGATTGTAGCGTGAATAAAACTCAGCTAACTGATTGTATTTTTCACGGTTGCTTACAATATATGTTTCGAGTTCTTCTCTGGTCGGTTTGGCCATACCGTCAAAATTATTTACTAAATTCTTAAAATTAAATGATAATATTTCTAAAGTTGTATATCTTGGTAAACTTAAGTTTTGGGGGTTTTGCATATTTTTTCTTTTTTATTATCGTTTGACAGGCATTAATTCAATTCCTGTGCCGAAACGATTGGAAAAAAAATTGCAAATGTTTTTAAATTTTTTTGATTTAAAAACAAAATCCGTTACCTAAAAATTTACCGGAGAAGATGAAAAATTATAATTTAGCTTTAAAATCGCTGTTTTTGGTGAAACAAACCGAGGGAAAAAAGTTTATAGATTAACTTACAAAAAATTACAAAATACTTTTGATACCGCCCCCTCAGTCCCCCTTCTTATAAAAGAGGTTGAAGCTGGTGGACAACTTTTTATATAAATTTTTAATTCTCCTTCCTAAGCTCGGACTTGGGAGGGAGTATAAATACCTTTGATACCGCCCCCTCAGTTCCCCTCCTTGTAAAGGAGGGGGAAGCTGGTGAAGGCTTTACTCAGAGTTTTGAATTATTAATTACTCATTAATAATTATTAATTGGTGTTATGAGTTCCCTTCTGCCTTCAGCTTATCGTACTCGGCAACAATTTTTACTTCAACTTCTTTAGGCACATCTTCATAATGTGAGAACTTTCTTCTGTATGTTCCTCGGCCTTGTGTGAGTGAACGGAGCTTTGATGAATACCCGCCCATTTCTGAAAGAGGTATCTGGCACTTCAATAACTGCATGTGACCTTCTGCTTCCATTCCGCCGATTCTTCCTCTGCGAGAAGAGATATCGCCGGAAACTGCTCCCATGAATTCTTCAGGGAATACAATTTCAACATCGTAAATCGGCTCGAGCAATACAGGCTTTGCTTCTTTAAATCCTTTTCTGAATGCCTGCGCCCCTGCAATTTTAAATGACATATCCGATGAATCAACATCGTGATAAGAACCGAAGTGCAATGCGACTTTAACATCAACAACCGGATAGCCTGCAATAACTCCGTCCACTAAAACTTCCTGAATTCCTTTTTCAACGGCAGGAATAAATTTGCCGGGAATAACTCCGCCGACAATTTCATTTATAAATTCAAATCCGCTGCCTCTTTCATTCGGCTCTAAGCGGATGTGAACGTGTCCGTACTGACCGTGACCGCCTGATTGTTTTTTATATTTGAATTCGGAATCTTTTACAACTGAACGGATTGTTTCTCTGTAAGGAATCTTCGGCTCTTCGACTTCGACATCAAGTCCGAACTTGGTTTTTATTCTGTTGATGATAACGTTAAGGTGCATTTCACCTTGTCCGCTGATAAGTGTCTGATGCGTTTCAGGGTGATGAGCAACTATAAATGTCGGATCCTCTTCATGTAATGTATGAAGTGCTGCTGCAATTTTATCTTCTTCGCCTTTTTTCTTAGGGAAGATTGCGAGCGTCATATTATGCTCAGGATAAATTATATATGGCAGCACTACAGGGAAATTTTTTGAGCTTAATGTATTATTTGTATGCGTGTCTTTTAATTTTACAACAGCGGCAATATCTCCGCACTTCAGTTCAGTTACTTCTTTTCTATCCTTGCCGTTCATATAATAAAGCTGGGAAATACGTTCCGTCTTTCCGTTAGCTTCATTTATTAAGTCCATGCCGGGCTTTATGCCTCCAGAGTAAACTCTGAAGAATGAAAGCTCACCGATATTTTTTTCTGAGACTGTTTTAAAAATAAATAAGCAGGGTTCACCGTTAGGATTTGCAGGGACTTCAATGACGTCGTCTTTGTTAGGGCTGTGACCGCGTTCGGCAGGTTTTTCCAATGGAGATTCTGCATACTCGCAGATGAAATCCATAACAGGTTTCACCCCTACACTGTTTTTTCCCGAGGCGCAGAACACAGGGAAAATTTTTCTTTCCTTCATTCCTTTATGAAGACCGTAGTTGATATCTTCTTCAGGAAGATTTTCATCGTTCTCAAAAAACTTTTCCATCAATGCATCTTCTTCAGCAGCTATAACTTCTACAAATTGTTTGTGATATTCGTTTGCTTTATCTTTTAATGCATCCGGAATATCTTCTTCAGTGAAATCACCCTTGCCGTCTGATTTAAAGCGAAGCACTTTCATTCTTGCAACGTCAACCACTGCATCGAATGCAGGTCCTGGATTTAACGGAAACTGCACAACTGCAACTTCGCTGCCGAAGCTCTCGCGAAGCTGTTCAATACACTTATCAAAATCTGAATTATCCTGGTCAAGTTTATTTATAACGAAGATAATATTATTCTCATAATCTTTAGTATAATGGAAGCTGAGCTCAGTTCCTACTTCCCTTCCTTTGAATGAATCAATTAATAATACTGATGTATCGGTAACACGAAGAGAAGATTTTACTTCACCGAGAAAATCTATATAGCCGGGAGTATCGATGATGTTAATTTTTCGCGGTTCGCCCTTTGAATTTTTCCACGTTGTATTTAATACAGAAGAGTTGATTGAAATTTGTTTTTCTATTTCGTCTTTGTGGTAATCACTGACAGTGTTACCCTCTTCAATCTTTCCGAATCTGTTAGTTGTGCCCGCAACATAAAGCATAGATTCTGCAAAAATTGTTTTACCAGTCGTTCCGTGCCCGATAATCGAAATATTCCTGATTTGCTCTGATGTAAAAGTTGGCATATTTTCTCCTTAAAAGAATTTAATTAAGTAAAGTTGATAAATTTGAATAAATATTGATTTTAAAAACAGAAAATTGTTTGGTATAGAAATTGAGACTCTTTGGAATGGTGAATGAAATGAGTTGGCAATATTTCGGAAACCGCTGCCCCTAAAACATACTTTTGCTGCACAGTTATACAAAGAATTTTTATCCCCCTCCCATTCAGGGAGGGGGCGGGTGATACCGCACTCTGATATATTGTTTTGTTTAAACAAAGCTCAGTAAGTATAAAATTCTTGAAAAAACGTAACTTTTAAGAAAAGATTACGTATATAATAAGTTGTGCGACAAATGGGAAAAAATGAGTTTAATTACCTGTTTTAAGAAAATAACATTTAAAAATATAATTTGAAAGGAAAGACGATGACAATTAAAAAACTAAGGGAGCAGTCGGAAAATTTCAATCAGGAAATTTCGAAAGAATTTTATCTTCAGGGCGCCGGATTAAAAAACGAAATAGACCTTGATGCAATTTATTCGAAGTATCCTGATATTCATAAAAAGGAAAACATCGACCTTATTCATAGAGAAATTGAAAACAATAAAGATAATCCCTCTGAGCTAAGCAGGTTAAATATACTTCTCGAAAATCTTTACAATGAAATTATGGGTTTCGAGCTGAGCGATCTTGCAATGCAGGAGCTTGCTGCTGAAACTAACGGAACAATAGAAATTGATAACAAACGCGTACCGTTCCGCTCTGTAATGGGTGAGATATTAAAAACACATGAACGCGAAAGAAGAAATGAAATAGAATTAAAGAAGGATGAATTTCTTGCAAAAGAAATAAATCCTATTGCCCGCGAAGCAAATAAAAAAGAAAGCGGTCTGATAAAAAGCTTCGGCTTCAAAAATAAAATTGATATGTTCCAGACCTTATCAGGCATTGACCTGTACAAAGTAAATGCGCAGATGCAGGACTTCCTGAAAAAGACTGAAGAAATGTATACCGATACGCTAAGCTTTTTTGCAAAGAAAAAATTAAGCTTAAGCATTGACCAGCTTAAAAGACATGATATGATGTATATGAACCGCGGAAAAGAATTTGATAAATATTTTCCGAAAAGCCAGATGATGGATAAGATGAGCGGCTTTGTTTCAAAGATGGGAATAGATATTACTGCCAATAATAAAATCAGCTTTGATATTGAGAGCAGAGAAAATAAGTCGCCGCGCGCATTCTGCTCGCCGGTAAGAATTCCGCATGAAGTATATCTTGTGCTTTCACCAAGAGGCGGAAAAGATGATTATACTACATTCCTTCACGAGCTTGGCCATGCGCTTCATTTTGCAAATATAGATAAGAGTATCGGCTTTGAATATAAATGGTTCGGTGATAACTCTGTAACAGAAGGCTATGCAATGAATCTTGACCACTTAACATTAAATCCTTTATGGATGAAGAAAGTGCTTGATGTAGATTTTGAAAAGAACAAAGATTATTTCATCCAGAGAAATTTTGATGAGCTAATGATGCTGAGAAGATATGCAGGAAAAATAGATTACGAAATAAAACTTGCTGAAGCGGAAACAATTGATGGTATGGATGAAGTTTATGCAGAGACTCTTACAAAGGCAAACCATGTTCAATATAACAAGGAAACTTACTTACAGGATGTTGACGGATATTTTTACACTGCAAGATATATAAGAGCATGGATGTTTCAGGAAAATTTAAATGAAGTCTTAAAAAATAAATTTAACGAGGACTGGTTTGTAAATCCTGAAGCGGGAAAATTCCTGCTTGATATCTACAGCTACGGTCAAAAATACAGTGCAGATGAACTTATGAAAATGCTGGGACACGAAAACTTATCCGTTGATCCTTTATATAAAAATATTTCAAAGGTGCTGGCGAATTAAAAGAATATTGTATTGGCACATTCAAAATTTGACCTGACAGGTTTTTAATCCTGTCAGGTCTTTTTTTTAAATTCTTTTTGTTAACCACCCCCTTCCCCCTCCTTATTAAGGAGGGGTTACAAATTCATGATTCTACTATCCACGGCTTAAATGCCGTGGCAATTTGTTTTGATTTGTTTTATGAAGAGACGCAAAACTTTGCGTCTCTACTTATTAATATAGTAATGTTTGACCTGGCAGGATTAAATCGCCGAGGCGAACTGACAGTTTTTCACTTTTTCCTACTGCTCATTTTCCTTTTATAACTTCAATATCTTTCGTATTTTTACAGGTTAAATTAAAACAGCAATTATACTATATGCCGAATCAGCTTCCCATTACTATATTAGGTATGGAAATATTAAGAAAAAAATCCAAACCTGTTAAAAAAATTGATGCAGATTTTTTAGAGTTAGTAGAAGATATGTTCTACACTATGAGAAAATCTAACGGGCAGGGAATTGCTGCTCCGCAGGTAAATGCAGATACGGCAGTCTGTATAGTAGATGTTTCCCATCATAAACAATATAAAGATCTAAAACCGTTCATACTTATAAATCCGGTCATTGAAAAATCATTCGGCGATAAAGTTGTAATGGAAGAAGGTTGTCTCAGCATTCCGGGATTTGGAGTTGATGTAGAGAGAGACGAGAAAATAATTATAAGGTATGATGACTTCGCATTAAAGCCCGTAGTATTAGAAGCAGATGATATGCTTGCGCGTGTAATACAGCATGAAGTTGACCACCTGAACGGAAGGCTTATTACAGACTTCCTCACACCTGAAGAAAAAAAAGAAAGAAAAGCAGAACTTACAAAAATAAGAAAAGGAGATTTTGAAATGAATTATCCTGTGATACTTAAAAAATAAGTTTGTATATTTAGCACTGAATATATAGTTTTCATTCGCACTACAAAGCAAAAGAGCTTAAAATAACACTTCATAAAATAAAACTAAAACAGCTATGAAAAAATTGCTTACCATTTCATTGCTTCTTTTTGCATTCGCGATAAACGCACAATCATTGCAGCGGATTCAGGAAGAAGAAAATCCTGTTTACAAAGAAGTAGTTGATAACTCTGAATTCGGAATTAAATGGAGACAGCTGATTGCAGCAAAATCTTCAAATGATGTTCAGAATTTTACACGAATCCTGAATGAACTAAAATCGCAATACCCCGATAAACTTACATCTGTAACTTCACCAAATGTGCGCCTTCAGGCAGACGGGCCTTGCAACCTGCCTCCGTTTCAAAATGACTGGGGTAATTACAATTTCCGTATTTTCACAGGGAACATTGCAGCAGGCGGTACTAATACTTCAGTTGGTGAAAATCCGCGAACATTAAGAATAAAATCTGACAGCGCCGGAAACCGTTACTGTGCTTTTATCAGAAGCACCCGCGATACACTCTATGTCTTTAAATCTACCAATAACGGTTCTTCATGGACATCTATACAAAGATTTACAGCTCAAGGTTTATTTTTCCATTCATTTGATTTTTACACAGCGGATTCTGCTAATGTAATTAAACTCGGTTTTGCAGCATCACTAACAACATCTGTTTCATCGACTGACGGACAACTTTATATGGGCTTTCTGAATTCTGACGGAACAAACCCCAGAACTGTTCAGGTAACTTCTACACCTGTAGGAAGAGGATTAATTAATCCTGCAATAATGACCGATGCATCACAGTATCCTTCTTCAACAACAGCGTGGTATATTACATATTCAGATTACAGCTCTTCAACTCCAACTGCAAACGCAGCAATGGCAGCTATGACTTTAGACTGGGGCGCAACATTCACAACAGCAATTGCAAGAAGTACTTTTAATGATTATGATCTGGATATAGATTATATAAAATTCCCGGCCGGTGATTCTTTGTATGTTGTACTCGCAAATAACTTAACGGCAGCAAATCCAAATTTAAGAGTAAGGAAAATTGCAGTTGCTAATTTCGTAGGCGGTACATGGGTTCAGGTAAATCCTGCCAACTCATCAAATCCTGAATTTTTCTCACAGCTCACAGTTAACAGAATTACGGGACAAATGATTTGCACTTTCGTTGCTACTGTAGGCGGTTTAAATACATCATTCTATAACTATAATACACCGGGCGGACCTTCGTTTAATACAACTTCGTATTATAATTTCCCGACTGAAGCAGCGGGTTCAACTTTAGCTATGTGCGATGCAAATCCATGGGATAGCACTTTCAGAGTAGCCTATTTAACTCCTTCAGGAGTAGCTTACTGCCAGACAAAAAGTCCTGCAGGAGGCTTTACAAGAAATACTGATTTATTAAACTACGGAACCTCACCATCAATAAATATAGCTCCTGATGTAACCGGCTTTAAGAGGTTAGGACTTTATTATGGTGCAATTGTTTATAACGGTACGGGAAATGCGAACGTAAACTATAACGGAGAAGATTTAGTAATGGTAGGAGTAAACGGAAACTCACAAACTGCAAACGATTATTCATTATCGCAAAATTATCCTAATCCTTTCAATCCATCAACAAGTATAAAGTACTCAATACCTGTTTCAGGATTTGTAACATTGAAGGTTTATGATATTTTAGGAAACGAAGTAGCAAGCTTAGTTAATGCAAATCAAAATGCAGGAAAGTATTCAGTTGATTTCAATACATCAGGCTTAAATCTTTCCAGCGGAGTTTATTTTTATAAGCTATCCACAGGAAATTTTACAGATGTAAAAAAGATGTCCCTGATTAAATAACTCAATACATAGACATAATTTTTTTAATTTGAACCTGACGGGCTTAGTTGAACGTCAGGTTTATTTTTTTATTTTAATAAAAACAGGCAGAAGAAGATTGAAGATAATTTTTATGGGAACGCCGCAGTTCGCAGTTCCCTCTTTAGATGTATTAATTAAGAACGGACATGAGATTTTAGCCGTTGTTACCGTTCCGGATAAACCGAAAGGCAGAGGACAGAAACTGGGAATATCCGAAGTGAAGCAATATGCATTGGATAACAATTTAAAAATTCTCCAGCCTGTAAAGCTGAGAGATGAAAATTTTCTGAATGAGTTGAGAGAGCTACAACCTGATTTAATTATAGTAGTTGCATTCCGGATTTTGCCTTCAGTAATATTTGATATTCCGAAGTATGGGATATTTAATCTGCACGGCTCATTGCTGCCGAAATACAGAGGCGCTGCTCCTATTAACTGGGCAATAATCAATGGTGATAAAGAAACGGGAGTGACGACATTTTTTCTTAAAGAAAAAGTCGATACGGGAAATATAATTTTACAGGAAAAATTAGATATAGGAGAGAATGATACATTCGGAGAAATATATGATAAGCTTTCGGGGATAGGAGCAAATTTAGTTCTGGAAACAGTGAGAGAGATTGAAAAAGGTGAAGTGAAAATTATGGAGCAGAAAGATGAGCATTCCACACCTGCCCCGAAAATTTTTAAAGAAGATTGTAAAATAGACTGGAGCAAGTCATCGGAAGAAATTCATAATTTTGTAAAAGGGCTTTCACCGCATCCAACTGCATGGTCATCATTGGATGGAAAAATATTGAAGATTTATCTTACAATGAAAACGGAGAATAAATCAAACTCCCCTGTCGGTACATTGATGAAAGAAGGCAAGAAGTTATTCGTGAATACAAACGATAATATGCTGGAGATTCTTGAATTGCAGTTAGAAGGAAAAAAAAGAGTGAAGGCAATTGATTTTTTGAATGGAATGGATATGACTTCAAATCACAGATTAATATGATATTTATGATTACGCAATGAGACAAAGTAGCGGAAATAAATCATAAAAATCATTTGAAATCAGCCCAATCAGTGATTCAATCCCATTTTATTGAATAGAATTAAGGCCAAGTTTTAATTAATTTCTACAAAATTTTTATGGAGTATATATGGCCAAAGAAAAGAAAATAAACCCGACTGAACTCAGGCTCCAGGAGGTGGATAAAGAAATTTCCGAACTTACTGAACAGAGAAATTCATTAATCGCGCACTGGAATCTTGAAAAAAATTTAATCAAAACAATCCGCTCTTCTAAAGAAGAAATTGAAAACTTAAAGGGAGAGGCCGATAAATACGAACGCGAAGGAAACCTTGCAAAAGTTGCAGAGATACGATACGGAAAACTTATAGAGCTGCAAAAATTAATTGATAGTAAGACTGCAGAACTGGCAGAGCTCCAGAAGACGAATAAGATGCTGAAGGAGGAAGTTGATGCTGAAGATATTGCAGAGATAGTTTCAAAGTGGACGGGCATTCCCGTAACGCGTATGCTTGAAAGCGAGAGGCAGAAGCTGCTTACAATGGAGCAGAATCTTGAGCAGAGAGTTATAGGTCAGGATGAAGCGGTGGTTGCCGTTTCAAATGCAATAAGACGCTCAAGAGCGGGCTTGCAGGATGAGAACAGACCAATCGGTTCATTTATATTTCTCGGCACTACAGGTGTCGGTAAGACTGAACTGGCAAGAGCTTTGGCTGAATTTTTATTCGATGATGAAAAAGCAATGGTGCGTATTGACATGAGTGAGTACATGGAAAAATTTTCTGTCTCGAGACTGATTGGCGCCCCTCCGGGATATGTAGGTTACGAAGAAGGCGGACAGCTTACTGAGGCAGTTAGAAGAAGACCATACTGTGTTTTGCTTCTCGATGAAATTGAAAAAGCGCATCCCGATGTATTTAATATTTTATTGCAGGTGCTTGATGAAGGAAGGCTGACAGACTCACAGGGAAGAACTGTTAACTTCAAAAATACAATTATCATAATGACTTCAAATCTTGGAGCGCATCTTATACAGGAAAAGCTTCAGGAAATAAATGACGAGAACAAAGAGTCTATCATGGGTGAGCTGCGTGTAAGCATGCTTGAATTATTAAGGCAGACAATACGTCCGGAGTTTTTAAACCGTATAGATGAAATAATTTTATTCAAACCTTTGACTGAAGGTGATATAAGAAAAATTGTAAATCTTCAATTAAAGCAACTTGAAGAGAAGCTTGCAAGAAATCAGATGACGCTAAAAATAGATGACGATGTTATGGATTGGCTTGGCAAACTCGGCTTTGATATTACATTCGGCGCTAGACCTTTGAAGAGAACAATTCAAAAACATATTACTAATGTTTTATCGGAAAAAATTCTGAATGCAGATTTTCTTCCGGGTGATATCATCGAAGTATTTCTTGATAATGCTGGACTGATTGAATTCAGGAAAGGAAAACCGGATAAAGTTTAATGATAAATTACTTCCAGAATTATTTTGAATTAAAAGTTTTAAAACTCACTGATATTAAGCTTCACGAGGCGACGGAAGCGGTAAGAAGAACCAGAGTATTCGACAGAATTTCCGAAGCGAAGTATATTAATAATCCTATCATTGTCGGAAGGCATGATAATGAATTGATTCTGCTCGACGGAGCGAACAGATACAGCTCGATAAAGTCACTAGGCTGCAAGCTAATCATTGCTCAGATAATAAACTATAAATCACCGAAAACTGTTTTAGATGTATGGAATCATTTAGTATATGATTTCAGTCTGGATATTGTAAAAGTTTTTTGCAGAAATAATAAAATCAATTTCCGACATATAGCTTATTCAGAAGGGAAAAAAATATTAGATAAGAATTTTCATCATATTCTAGTAACAGATACATCAGGAACAGAGACTATTTTAATCGACTTAAGTAAAAATTTTAAAAAATGTTTAGAACAGCTAGCTGCTATAGGTGAATTATATTTTACAAAGTACAGCTTCGACCGCTCTGAAAGCGAAATAAAAATTACTGAGCTGAGAAAGTTCACCCGTAAAAAAGGTGTGCTGTTTGTTTATCCCAGATTTCAGAAATCGCATATAGTAAGAATTGCACGAAACAACTTGCGTGTTCCTGCGGGAATAACGAGGCATTTAATTCACAACAGGGTTTTGCATGTAAGATATGAAGTTAAGAATTTAAAGGAAGTCGGTAACTTAGAAAAAAAGAATGAAGCATTTATTAAAGAAATAACTGCAAAGATAGACGATAACAAAGTAAGGCAGTATAATGAATCAGTAATTATTTTTGACGAATAACAATCAGACCAATTGAATCTTTCCTTTTTTATAGCAAAAAGATATTTGTTCTCTAAAAAGAAATTTAGTTTTATTACTATAATTTCTTTTATTTCCGTGCTCGGTGTTACAATCGGTGTTGCAGCGATGATAATTGTATTATCGGTATTCAACGGATTTAATAAAAGAGTTATAGATAATCTCGTAAACTTTGACCCGCATATAAGAATAGAAGCGGCTGACTCGAACAAGCTTGCTGATTATAATTCTATTGTAGAAAAACTTACTTCCGAAGGAATAAAAGCTGTTGCTCCTTATACATTGAATAAAGGTATGCTTACGAATACGAAGTACAATAAAGTTCTGTTTATAAAAGGAACTGACCAGAATAAAATTGCTGATGTATCAGGAATAAAAAATTTCGCGCGGCTTGGTGAATTTAATCTTGAAGATGACGGTGACTTCGGAGGAATAGTAATAGGCTTCACACTTGCAGACCAGATGCGAACAAGAATCGGCGATACAGTAACAGTGCTCAGTCCGGTAGGATTAGAATCATCACTCACTCAGTTTGTTGACCCGAAAACAAAAAAGTTTATTGTGAGAGGAATATTCGATGCAGATAATCCTGATTATAATCAGAAGTACGCATACATCTCTATAGAAAATTCTCAATATTTGTTTAACCTTGATAATAAAGTGAACGGCATTGAAATGAGGCTTGCCGATATAAACGATTCCGAAAATGAAAAAGTAAGGTTAAGCAATTTACTCGGAAAAGATTTTAACGTGATGACTTGGTTTGACCTGCACAAAGATTTTTATTCTATATTAAAAGTTGAACGCATTACTGCATTTATAATTTTAAGTATCATAATTGCAGTTGCTTCATTTAATATACTGGGCTCGTTAACAATGACAGTCATTGAAAAGAAAAGAGATATAGGAGTATTAAAAGCGATGGGAGCAAGCGATAATATGATAATGAAAATATTTTTATACGAAGGTGTTTCAGTCGGATTAATAGGTATGATATGCGGAAGTCTGCTCGGGCTGGCAGTAACACTAGGTCAGTTGTACTTTAAGTTTTACAAGCTTGACCCCTACATTTATAAAGTTGATGCAATGCCTGTTGTATTAAGAATGCAGGATTTTATTTACGTACCGCTTGCTGCATTTTTACTTTGCTTCTTAGCGTCGCTATATCCTTCAAAGAGAGCTTCATCTTTAAAACCGGTTGATTCAATCAGATGGGAATAATTTTATTATAGATATTTTTTAGATAATGGACAACAAATTATTATTAGACATAAAGGATATTAAAAAATCTTACAGGATAAGCAAAGAAAAAAATCTTGAAGTGCTGAAAGGTATTAATCTTCAGATAAACAGAGAGGAAATTGTTGCTATTGTAGGAAAATCCGGCGCAGGAAAAAGTACATTGCTGCATTTGATAGGAACGCTTGATAATCCTGATTCAGGAAAAATATTTTTTGACGGAACAGATCTATATGCAATGAAGGAGAAAGAGCTTTCAAAGTTCAGAAACAGTAAGATAGGATTTATATTTCAGTTTCACCACCTGCTGCCTGAGTTTACTGCAATTGAAAATGTTATGATTCCTTCAATGATAGAAGGAAAAGAAGACAGAGGTAAGGCAGAGAATTTACTTAAGGAAGTAGGTATAGAAGAAAGAATAAATCACAGGCCGAATGAAATTTCCGGCGGTGAAGCGCAGAGAATTGCTATTGCACGCGCGTTGATAAACTCCCCTGACTTAATTTTAGCAGATGAGCCTACGGGAAACCTTGATACACATAATGCAGATGCAGTAATGAATTTAATTTTTAGTTTAAGAGATAAATTCAAACAGACTTTTATTATTGTAACGCACAATGAAGAATTTGCTCAAAGATGTGACAGAGTTATAAGAATGAACGACGGATTAATAGTTTAATGCGGTTCAATAATTTACAATTTATTAATATTTATATAACGTTAAGTATACTTATCTTTACTAAACTTCAATCTTAACTAAGTTTGAAACCCATTAAAATTCAGGTAGAAAATTTAAATTTATTTTACGGCAAAGTTCAGGCGCTGAAGAATATTTCAATAGGATTAGACCCCAATAAAGTTACTGCGCTGATGGGGCCATCGGGCTGCGGGAAATCTACTTTTCTCCGTACACTTAACCGCATGAATGATTTGATTGACTCATGCAGGATTGAAGGCAAGATTGAAATAGACGGAGAGGATATTTACAGCAGCGATGTTGATGTTGTTGCTTTGAGAAAAAAAGTCGGAATGGTTTTTCAGAAATCCAATCCCTTCCCTAAGTCAATTTACGATAATATTGCATACGGTCCCCGCATTAACGGCATTACGAAAAAAGGTGAGCTTGATGAAATAGTTGAATCAAGCTGCATTAAAGCTGCGTTGTGGAATGAAGTGAAGGACAGGCTGAATGAATCTGCCATAGGGCTTTCAGGCGGACAGCAGCAAAGAGTTTGTATAGCAAGAGCGCTTGCTGTAAATCCGGAAATTATTTTAATGGATGAGCCTGCATCTGCGCTTGACCCCATAGCCACTTCAAAAATTGAAGAGTTAATTTTTGAATTAAAAAGTAATATTACAATTGTAATTGTTACTCATAACCTTCAGCAGGCTGCACGCGTAAGCGATAAGTGCGCATTTTTTTTATCGGGAGAAGTTGTAGAATACAGCTCAACAAGAAAAATGTTCACAAAGCCGGAAGATGAAAGGACACAGAGATATATTACGGGTAAGTTTGGCTAATTCAATTATAATTTATAAAAAATATATTTATATTTTAAAAAATTTATTATGTATCAGTATTTAGAAGAAGAGTTAGACCAGCTCCGCACAAGAATAATAAAGATGGGAAGCCTTGTTGAAGAACAAATTGATAATGCTTTCAAATCGGTATATGAACAAAATCCTGTTCTGGCAAGTACTGTAATTGAACGCGATGATAAGGTGGATAAGTATGATGTAAAGATTGATAAACTTTGCCAAAGAATTTTTGCGCTTACGCAGCCCGTTGCAATTGATCTCAGATTGATCATTGCTGCAATGAGTATTAACAATGACCTGGAAAGAATGGGTGATATAGCTGTGAACATTGCAGAGCGTACTGAAGACTTAGCCGGACATGAAGATTTGTTGGAAAGAATAGGACTGCATGACATGACAAAAAAAGCGCAGGCAATTGTGAAGGGAGCTATCGATTCATTTGTAAATAACGATGCTGAGACAGCAGCAGGAATAATTAAGATGGATAGCGTTGTTGACAGAACATACGAAGAAATATTTGATAGACTGATTAAAGAAATGTCTGCAGATGTAAGTCTTATCAAACCGTGCTCTCACCTGATAACATTGCTGGGAAATATCGAACGGCTTGCCGACCACTCCACTAATATTGCTGAAGACGTTATATTTTTAGTAGATGCAAAAATTATAAAGCACAAAAAAGAATCGGATGAACCGGATGAACCTCCGGCAGCATCAGAACTTCCTTAATTTTTTATCATTGTAAAGACTTTTCAGATTAAATATTATTATACAATATTTAATCTTTGTTTATCATAAAGCCCGCACAAAAATACTATTACTTCATTTACTTACTTCTGAGTTTTTTATTTATTAACTCTGTCACTTACTCACAAACTGATTCCTTACGCAGAAAAACAGATTCACTTTCCCGAATACCTTTTGATACTTTAAAAATAAAAAACACAGCTCAGTTCTCGCAGCAGTCTGATACAATTCCTTATAATGATTTTATCTGGAATGATAAGAGGAATGTATCAGAAGTTTTGAATGAGTACTCCGGTTTTTTTGTAAATAATAAGGGGCTTGGGCAGTATAACAGAATAAATTACGAAGACTTTAAAGATTTTCAAATAGGATTTTTTAAAGACGGGATACAGATTAACAATAATTTTTTTGGAATATTCGATCCTGAACTTATCTCTATCAATGAAATTGATAAGATTGAAGTGGTGTCTAATATCAGCTCATTCATCTATGGTGTCAACTCCTATGGTAAAGCAATTAATATAATTACAAAGGATAAATTTCAGCCGAAGCCTTTTTCCCAATTGAGATATTCACAGGACAGGTCCGGTTCTTTGTTCGCCGATGCGTCGTTCAGTATTCCCCTATCGAAGAAATTTAATTTTCTAATTCGTGCTAATAATCATTCAGGTGACGGTCTTTATGCTAACTCATCATTCAGCGCATGGAGAGCTAACGGAAGAATGAGCTGGTTCCCTTCTGCAAAGTGGAACTTCAAGCTTGATTTTGCCTATGCAAAAATTTCCAGAGGCTTGAATGAAGGACTGAATTTTTACGGCAAAGATTTAAGCAGAGAGAGCGCAGTTGATTCGTTAAGAGATGTTAAAGCTTCCGTTTTAGATAACCGTGGAAATGAAGTAAGCACAACTTACAATCCTTCATTAACAATTTATTCACAGGCATTCGGAAGTAACTCGTTGGCAATGATGCAGATTTACTACACCAATTATTACAGAAACTATGGAGGGAAATATTTCCCGTTAGATTCAACACAGTCATATATAAATGATTTTTATAACACAACTACATTTGGAATAAATCTTAAATATACCAAGAAGATTCTATTGGGTAATTCACAGAACATAGATCTGACCTTACTCAACAATTATTATTTTAATACCTATGATCCGGATTATGAGTTAACATCTGATTTAAGACTTACAAAAAGCGGCAAAGCAAATTTTGGCTTTGTTTCAGGGAAGCTGGATTATACTAACAGCAGATTTTTCCTTTCAGGGCTTTTTAAAGCAGAGCAAAGTTTTGTTAAGGACAGCTCTCAAACTGAATTAAGTGTTGGTGGTGAAGCAAAGTTAAAACTCATTGCAAATAATTCATTTCAGTTAAATGTCCTTGGAGGTGCAAACCATATTCACGGCTTGAATTTTTATCCTGTCAATCCTTTATATGCGAACTTCGGACTGACAAATTATGAAGCAGGTGCGGAATTCATCTCGGCAAATTTTAGAACTCTAGCTGCCTACTATAACTCTACAAATGCTCCGGGAGTAAAATTTAATTTAGAGGCTTCTTACGGTGCTTTCAATTTAAAATCAGAGAATAATTTTAATTTAAAAGATTATGAGAATTCTATTCCTTGTTTTTCAAAAAACGACTTATCTTTCAGAAATAAATTTTTTAAGGATAAGCTGGATTTAAAATTAGGCATAAATTTCAAGTTCATAATTAACTATAGATATTTTGCACAGGATTATATTATGCTCACGGATGACAGGTTTTATTCAGGTATGGACGATAGCAGGCTTGACATCTCTAATTTTAATAATAAATTTCTTGCGGATTTTTATATCGGAGCAAGGATAGGACATGCAAATATAAATTTCACCGTAGCAAATATTTTTAACAGTTTTTATTTCGACACATATATGTTTCCGAGTGATGACAGAGGCGGGCTTGGTAATGTTGTTTCCAGATTTACTATTGTGTGGGACTTTATCAATTAACAGTCGGTAATTAACAATTAACAGAAAAGTTTAACATAAAGAAACTTAATTTTTATTCAGCAGTATATTACACGCTTCAAACACATCTTCTACCGTAATCATCTTCATACATTTAAATTCATCTTTTCCCGTCCATAAACATTCAACAGGTTTCGGTGAATTATAAAAGCAAGGACTGCAGTCCAATTCTATTCTAACAATTAAATGTTTTGTTCCCCATGGGAATAACTCCTGTGCATTGGTGTATCCGAAAATACCCACAGTAGGGATTTTAAATGCTGCTGAGCTGTGAAGAAAGGCAGAGTCGTTCGATACAAATAAATTACAAAATCTCATTCGCGCCATAGAGTCCATATAGTTTGAAGTGGAAGCTAAAATCCCCTGTCCGCCGAGCATCTCATCTATTTCGAGATTCAAATCAAATTCATTTCCGAAAAGCAAAATCTTTGCATCGTATTTTTCTCTGAGCAGATTTCCAAGAGCACCAAATTTTTCTTTATCCCAGCGTTTGTGAATATGATTTTTTAAAACGGCAGAGCCGGCATGAAAGCCTACGAGCAGTTTACTCTGTAAATCATTTTCTCTTATCCACTCTTCCGATTTTTTTTTATCATCCTCGCTTAAAAATATTTCCAGGCCTTTAACTTCTTTCTCATTCATTTCGGTTAATGACTTCACGAGATCATAATTCTGCAGGACATTATGTCTGTTAGGTACTTCATTAGATGTTATATTAT
Source organism: Ignavibacteria bacterium (assembly GCA_044226845.1). GTDB lineage: Bacteria > Bacteroidota > Ignavibacteria > Tepidaquicellales > Tepidaquicellaceae > JAFDZO01. Next base: position 17,184 of record JBGAGG010000007.1, on the reverse strand, counting down.
TTAGTATCTCAAATCTAAAAAAATCTGAATGAGTATAGTTATGTCCCAGCCTTTTTTTAGCTCCAAGAAAATAGTTCACTACATTATATTCAGTGCGGTTGGAAGGATATACATTTATTGAAACATCGTAATTATTTTTGCGGAGAGAAAGCAGTTCCTGAATTGATTTTAACTTCGACTGCTTAAGGAAATTTATATGATAGATTTTATTTAAGAATGGATTATGCTCATACATTTCCTTCACAGATTTAAACATAACAAGCATATCTATTTCTGCCGACGGAATTTTTTCCTTTAGCAATCTTAGCGAAGGAGAAAACACCAGCGCATCGCCGTTGCCTGAAAGAGCATTAATTAAAATCTTCATAGGAAGGAAAAGAAATTATTTCATTTCGGGAGCAATTAAATTCAACCGCTCAGCCATTTTATTTGCATTTTCTGCATCACCTCTTTGCATGTAAATTGAATATAATTGAACTAATGCATTTACATTAAAATTATCCGCTTCAATTGCTTTTAAATAATTATTAAAGGCTTCATCTTTATTTCCTGACTGCATATAAACATCTGCGAGATTTTGATATGGCGCACCAAAATTAGTCGGACCTTTTTCTATTGCCCGCTTAAATGCATCTATTGCATCCTGTTTTTTACTGCGCATGATGTTCATGCCATATACAAAGTCACCAACGAATTTTTTGTCGTACTTAGGATTTTGTGCAGCTGGCTTTATATTTTTAATATCGTTGTCAGATTTTCTTTTGTAAACAACATCACTGTAGCCCTGATCTTTAACTGAAAACGGATAAGCATAATAATTGTTCAGAAAGTCATCATAAGTCAGCAATGCAATTTCAGCAAATGCGCTTGGCTTTATTCCTGTAGAGAAGTACATGTAATCCGGCTTACGGGAGAGAACATACTCGGCATTGTATTTACGTTCTTTCCAGTTTAAAGGAAGAGCCGATACTTCAGGCACCTGTAACGGCTTATGAGCGATTGTTTCATCGGTAAGACCGAGCATATCGATAACGATTACATCTGAAAAATATGATACGGCTCCGATAGTTGTTGCAGCAAGCACAAGCGGTCTGCCAAGCTGTGTTTGTTTTTTATTGAACCACGCTCCGGCCAGTTTCATTTTTTCTACTAAGCCGTTCTCCGTTTCAACATCTTTTTTAATTGCTTCCTTCTGAGAATTGTAATTGAATATCCCTATAGCAATTGTAATAGCGAGAGCTATTGCAATTCCTGCAGAGGATTTACTTTTCATCTTTAACATGATATCTTCCAGAAATTTTCCGAACAGAATATAAATGAACGGAAGAACCGGAAGAAAAAATCTGAATTGTTTTAATACGTCACCGCCTACTAAAATTATATACACATAGTAAGCAAGTGTTAGCAGATACATCAAAGAAATTTCAAAAAAGTTTTCTTTTTTTCTCAGAAGATATAATGGCAAAGCGAAGACAATACCGTAAAGCATGTATGCAGCAAAGAAATTTTTGAAGTACACCCAGCCTGCATCAAAGTAAGCCGATGAGAATCCTGTTTTCGCATAGGCAGTGTTTGGGAACGGATATCCGTAGTAGCTTAATCTCCATAGGATAAATAATCCTGTTGGGACTAAATATACTGCATACGTGATTAAATTATTTTTTGAGAAAACATCTTTTATAAATCCTGCTTTATTATTTTTTACTGATATAATTACTTTATGAATTATTACTAAGCCGAAGAAGTACAATCCTTCAGGGCGCGTAAGCGATGCAAGAAAAATAAATAATGCGAATAAATAATTTGGCGCTTCCGAGTTTTTATTTTTTATATAATAAAATATTCCTGCAAGAACATAAGCAATGAACATACATGTTTCCATACCGCTGATTGCCCAGAAATTATATGCCCCTGTAAGCACTAATAATATTACAGGGATAAAATTAAAAAGATAAGACGATGAAGCTGCTGAAGATTTCCCTGTTTTAGAATCCTCTTTGATTTCAATAAGAGAAGAAATTTTATATGTCTGAAACAAAACAAGAATTCCAAAGCCCATACTGAGATACTGCGAAATGCTTTCTATATTCATTTTCATTGCATAAAAGATGCTAAGAAGCAGAACCCACAGGAGATTTGTATAACCTTCAACTTTTTCACCCGGATTAAAAACTAATCCGTTGCCCTGAACAAAATTTTTCACAAAACGGAAACTGATATATGAGTCATCCTGAATAAAGTTCACCTGATTGCTGAGATATATCAGAACGAATGAAAGGGCTAGTAAAAGAAAATAAATTACAGGTCTGTTATCCTTTGGTTTCGCAGGAGTTTTTATTTCAAACTTTGTGCTTTGCTTTGCAGCGCTTTGTTTTGCCATTAATAAAATTAAAAAAATTAAAAACTTTTAAAATCTTTTTTAGGATCTATTGAAAATAAAAAACGACTTTGTATTTAAACAAAGTCGTTTAATTTGTTCTATTAAATTTAGATGAGCATTATTTACCCTGATTCATCTTATTTCTTATATCCTGCTCTCTTTGTATAAGATTAGGGTCTGCCTGTCTGCTGGTGCTTTTTAATATTCCGATTATTCTTAATGCATTTGAATAATCTTTTTTATTCTCATAAGCTTCAAGCAGAACTCTGTAAGGATTATAATAATCGTTCGGATTTATATTGGCAGGATTTTTTATTTCTTCTTCAGCCTGCTTTATAACATTATCCATCAGTTCAGTATACTTCGCATCATTCTTCAGGTTCTTATAAAGCACTGCAACAAAATATTCCATTCTGTAATCCATCGGAATGGCAGCAGGTGAAATTGTCTTATTCATTCTATCCAGAGTTTCTTCTGCAAGTTTAAATCTTGTTGAATCCTGCATATAAGTTTCAGTAAGCTTTAGGAATAGATTCCTGTACTGAGAAATCATTCTCTGATGGTTTTCATCATAGAAAATTCCCGGCTCCTGTAAGCCTCTGAATTTGAATCCGTATTTCGGAGTTTGTGAAGGCACAACGTTTTCATTAAACAAAGATTGTCTTGTCAAAGCAGTATCAACTGCGATACCCGTATTTGCATTGCCGACTTTATAAGGATAAAGTCTTTGAGCCATACCCTGCATTGAAAGGTATTCACTTAAACCAAGATAGTTATCCTGTGTTACTGTAACTGACCAGTATATAGGTCTTTCAAATTTATTAGCTTTTAAAATATCCATCATTACGATGTCACTTCCTTTAACAATCTGAATCTGCTGTCCCTGTGCATTATAAGGAGAGCCCTGGAAATTCCATGAAAGTTTAGCAGGAGCATTTCCTTTATTGCGCATTGAATCAGGATATGCTCTCGGCGGAACATCTACTGAAAGGATAGTTTTAGGATCCCATCTATCCGGAGCAATTTTTCTGAGCTGAGCATCGGACAATGTGAACGGAACAGTTAATGCACCGTAAGGTCTTTCGTTCTTCAGCTGAATATTATACCACTCAGTCTGCGCTAAAGAAAGATTCACAATGCGGACATCAGTTCTTATTCCGTATGCTGCCTGTAAGCACCATAGAGGGAATGTATCGTTATCGCCGTTAGTAAATATGATAGCATCTTTTTCGACACTCTGTAAAATATTATAAGCATAATCAAAAGCAAAATAGTTTTTGCTTCTATCCTGATAGTGGTAATTTACCTGGAGCATTCTCATTGGAACAAAGATGAATGATGCGGCAAGGATTAACGCTCCGCCTGCCATCATAGTTTCTTTCTTTGTTGCCTCTCTTATCATTTCAATAATACCGTAAATGCCGATTGCTATCCACATGGAATAGACCATAAACGCCCCGACATAAAAGTAATCCCTCTCTCTCGGCTGCGGGTCCTGTTGATTCTGATACAGCGCAGTTACCACACCCATCGCAATAAACATCATCATAAATACGAATGCCATTTTCCAGTCGCGCCGGAAATGGACCCATATACCGATAAGCCCCAGCAGCATTGGTATAGCGAAAAATTTAAAATCAACTCCGTCACCCTGATTGTATCCTGCTCTACCGACATACTGCCAGAAGAGATATCTTAAAAACATTTCTTTTATCTGATACTTCCACATGAAATCCATATCGCTTGTATAATTTTCCCATGTAGGTCTGTGCTGCGGTTCCTGTGAATATCTTCTCGGTAAAAGCAATGGCTGTTCGCCGTATTGTTCACGATTTAAATATGAAAGAAGCGCAGGTAAGTTATCAGGATTGTTTTCATCTAAAGGAAGATTTGTTACATTCGACCTTTGTAAAACAGAAATATATGTAGAGTAACCTAAAATTATTAAAAAGACTGAGAGGCAGAATAAGCTTAATGTTGCCATTTTTTTTGCTCTGCCGTAGTAGATACCGAAAACTAAAAGCCCGATAATTATAATTCCGAACATTCCGCTAACGTTCATAAGCGAAGGGAATTTTTTTACTATACCGGGATAAGCAATGAAGAAAGCAACTGCTGAAGCGCCTATAGCTATCAGCAGCGAGTTTCTTGTATATGTATATCTTCTGAAATAAAATAAAAGCCCTGCAACAAAGATCATCTGCGCAACTAATAAGTGAATACCTAATGCAAGTCCGCAAACATAACAAAGCAGCAATAAATATTTATCTGAGCCGGGCTCATCAGCTTTCTCCCACCATATCATCATCAGGTATGCGCATAAGCCAATAAGGAATGTTCCGAAACCGTAAACTTCAGCTTCCATCGCATTGAACCAGAACGAATCGCAGAATGCATATGATAAAGCGCCGATAGCGGAAGCGCCGCAGACCATTAAGACATTATAAAAAGATTGCGGATTTCCTTTCCAGTTATTGATAACTTTTACACTGAAGAGATAAAGGAATAAAACACAGAACGAACTGGAGAGAACTGAAAGATAGTTCATTCTTAATCCTATATCAGGACTTATCGGAAACATTGTAAAAATTTTTCCTACTAAAGTGTGAAGCGGAGCTCCGGGCGGATGCGGTACGCTAAGCGTAAATGCGCAGGCGATGAACTCACCGCAGTCCCAGAAGGAAAGAGTCGGCTGAACCGTCATTATATAAACAATGGTCGCAAAGAGAAATACGAATAATCCCGTAATCTTATTAAAAGTCTTAAAATTCATTTAGTTTTTCTTGTATTTTCGGCTAAAAAAATTGTGGATAAGTACTGAAATTAAAGGAATTATGATTGATATTCAAGATAAAGAGAGAGTGGAAATTGTTTTTTTACAACAAAAAGCGGATTATTTCTAACCCGCTTTTTGATTAATTATAAATTTAAAAAATTTATAGACTGAACTTAAACCCTATTCCTGCGGAGATCTGAATGTATCCTCTCTCTGCCAGATCATAAATTGTATTTTCAGATGTGGATGTTGTGACCGTTCCTTCAGTATGGGTGTAAGTTTCACCGAATGTCACACCGGTTTTCTTCATAACATTATGATACCTGATCCCGAAGTTTACAAAACTTGTAGCGCTTGCAATAATGTTTATTCCTGCTCCTATGTTAAATCCTATTTGCGTAGCAGCGCTGTATGTAAATTTATCCGAAGACTGCGGATTAGTTGCATATTTTATTTCCTCCGTTCCGTATTTCAATGAGTACATTCCTATCGCCGCATCGGTGTACATTATAAGTGGTGAAGGTCCCGGCATTAATGTAATATAATATCGTGGACCTATATATCCGGACATTTGTGTTGTATTCGACTGTGTATATGTTGCACCAATAAATCCAACTCTTGAATCTTTTGGAGTCATGAAGTCAGCATTAAAACTGCCGAACACTCCGAAAGACGATGTAAAATTTGCTGCAACTTCAAGCTGTGCTCCTGGAAATGCTCCGAAGTAATCTTTAAAGCTGCCGCCCTCGAACGCGGGTACAGGGCTAACCGATGAATATGTTCCTCCCGAAACAGGGGCTGAAATAGAACCTCTTACAATAATATTTAGAGAGGGCTTGAACGGAAGTATTTTTTGGGCATGTGAAGCTCCCGTTACGATGAATAATAAGATAAAGACCGAAAATAGTTTTTTCAAAATTTCTCCTTTGTATAGTTTACGAGTGTTGAATAGTTTACAATTATGGATAAAAAATAGGTAAGAAAAAATTTAAAAAAAATTTACAAAAAAAAAGCGGATTATTTCTAACCCGCTTTTAAAAATAAATATAAATAAAATTTTATAATCCCAGTTTAAATCCTAAACCAACTGCAACTGAAAAGTAGCTGCGTGATGGAACGTCTGAAAAAATATTTGAGTTGACTGACGGATTTGCTCCTTCAACCGTTCTTGTATTTATTACCTGAACATTTGATTTACTCATGAGATTATGATACTTCAATGTTACGTTTGCTGTACCAATAGGACCAAGGCCAATATTTAAACCTGCGCCTACATTGAATCCTGTTTGAGTATAAACATTGTGCCTGTCAGTTGTAACTGTGGGCGGATTTGTGGTTAATGTTGTAGTTACATCTCCGGGTCTGGTTGCATAGATACCGAATCCCAAATCACCGAAAAATCTGTAAAGCATGCTGCCGGGCAGATTAAAATAAAATCTGGGTCCTACGCTTCCTGAAAGCATATATGTATTATCTTCTTTCACAGTTGCGCCAATTAGAGATACATCTTTAGGGGATAAAAAATCTGCGCTGAAGTTTCCATAAACTCCGAAGTTAGGAGTAATGTTACCTACAACTTCCAGTTGTCCGCCGGGAAATCCCTGATAGTGATTTTTAAATTCGTCGCCTGAAAGCGGTGAACCGAAAGCACCTTTAAAAATTATTTCGATGCTGGGTTTAATGGGCAGCAGCTTCTGCGCCGATGAAATACCTGTAACAAAAAATAACAGAGCAGTAATTAAAAGAATTTTTTTCAAGTTCTCTCCTTTTTGAGATTAGGGTTAAGTAATAAGTTACACTATAAAAAAAAGTTTTTCAAAATTAAGAAATTTTAACCGATTAAACCATTGTTTTATTTCGATGAAAAATTTGCACATAAAAAAAGCGGCTTATTGCTAAGCCGCTCTATATATAATATAAAAGAATATTGTAATTGAATTATAATCTGAATCCTACGCCAAGATTAAATTGTAAATAACTTCTTTCCGGAACTGTTTCTGCAGGGCTGGTATAAGGAAGACTTATGCCTCCCGATGTAACTGTTCCTGTATAAACATGATCTGATTTCTTCATTATAAAATGATACTTTGCTCCGAAAGTAACTATCATTTTAGAACCAACAACTACATTTGCCCCTGTGCCGAGATTAAGACCGAATTGTGATATAGCATCCTGTGTAAATGTTGTTGTTCCCTGTGAATTGGTTTCAGAATTATCACCTTGTTTAAATGAGTATATTCCTAAGCCTGCATCAGCATAAATTTTCCATAAAGGAGCAGAGCGCAGATTGAAATAATATCTTGGTCCGATGGAACCTGATAATTGTGTACTTGTTTTAAGGTCAGATGTTGTTGTTCCGACTGTTACCGGAAATTTTTTTGCGCCAATAAAGTCTGCGCTGAAGTTTCCGTATACTGCCCAGCATGGATTGAAATCATAAGCCAGTTCTAATTGCGCACCCGGAAAACCGCTTGTAAAATCCTTGAAATCCTGGTGTGATAAAGGAATCGAATAAGCCCCTTTTATTAATACCTGAAATGATGGTGTGAAAGGCGTTTTAACAATTTTACTTGTTTGCGCCTGTGTTATTCCTGAAGCAATGAACAGAAATAAAAATACGTAAATGATTTTTTTCATTATGATTTTTTAGGTTTGAGGGAAATCCCCGAATAGTTTGTAAATTAAAATGAGAAATAATTTTGATTCAAATAAATTACATTTGCATCAGTTGTAAATTAAAATGAGAAATAATTTTGATTCAAATAAATTACATTTGCATCAACAGATGTTATATAAACAGTTTACTTTATTTGGGGTATTGTAAAATGAGAAGTGCTGTTATGTGAGAAAGTAGAAACTTGGGGTTTTTGTGGTTAAAAAATTTCTCTGCGGTTTCCCGCAGAGAAATCTATATTCAAAATATTAGAAGTGTACTTTTAACATTACGCTCATAATACCGGTACCAATCATTGAAGATGATGGTCCTTTTCTTGTTACTGTTGTTGTAGATGTTGATGTTTGTTCAGGAGCTGAGTGGCTCATGAATCCTAATGTGTATTTTCCACCTAAAGACATACCTGGTGTGAAATACCAATCAAATCCCATATTTAACCCTGCACCGAATCCTGTGCCTTTGTTTTCAAGTGTAGATACTGTTCCTGATGTTGGAGTAGCTGTTGTTTTTGTATTAACCATTGCAAAGCTTGCATTCAAACCAACATAAGGTGAAATGCTGTACATTGACATCATGTGATAATCAAAGTCAACTGCTAAACCTAATGTTGTTCCGGTTGTTTTTATTGTTCCGGATGTGATTGTAGCTTCGTTTGTTGTTGAACCGAAGTTAAGACCACCGGTTAATGACCAGTTTGGTGATAAATAAAACTGAACACCAATACCTGCTAAGTTTGTTGCACCTGCATTTACTGTATCAATGTAAGATGATGACATACCTGCATTAACAGAACCTAAGTTAGATTGGAATGGTGTGTACATAAACACCATTGCTCTTGAACCTTTCCAAACTTCAGGTTTTACACCGTCCCATCCTTTGTTCGCCTGACCAAAAGATGTAGAGGCTACTACTAACAACATTACAAATAGTAAAGTAAATTTTTTCAAAATTATTTCTCCTTTTAATTTTGGGAATATCCCTCATCAAAATTAATAATTTTAAAATCATAAATCCACTAATTTATTTAATGTGTTGCTTGACATTTGACTAATAAGCGTATTATATTGGGGATAGTTAACATTTTTTTTAATTTGCAGATATTTTTTAACAAAACGACCATGGTTTAATATAGAATGAACCATGGTCGTCTTATTCTTCATAAATATTCCATTCTATAAACCGAATCTGAACCCGATTCCTGCAGCAAATTGAATGTAGCTGTGTTCAGGGATATCACCCGTAAAATTATTTGATGTACCTGTAGATAATGTTCGTGTAACAGTTTCATCTGACTTCTTAAAAATGAAATGATACTTCGCTCCCAGGTTTATTATCATATTCGATCCTGCAGCTATATTGACACCGGCTCCCAGATTAGTACCCCATTGAGAAACATAACTATAAGAAGCGGTAATAGTTGTAGCTGGATCAGTAGTTGTTGATGTAAAATTCTGATCGCCTAATTTTGTTGAATATATTCCTAAACCGGCATCCACAAATATTTTTGTCTGAGACATCGGAATATTGAAATAAAATCTAGGTCCGCCGTATCCGCTTAACTGAGTTGATGTTTTCTGTTCGTAAGTTGTAGTAGGGTCAATTCTGCCGGTTGAATTTTTAGCAGATATAAAATCTGCTCCAAAGTTACCGTATATTCCCCACTGAGAGTTTACATCGTAAGTCGCTTCCAGCTGTACACCTGGAATTCCGCTGACTTCATCTTTTATTTCATAATGCGATAAAACCGATGAGTATGCCCCTTTGACAGCAACTTGCAGCGAAGGTTTTAAAATCTGTGCGGAAGAAAGATTTGCAGACAGAATTACAAATAATATTACTCCGATAATTTTTTTCATATTTTCTTTTTTACTTTTAAAAATGGTTTCCCGTTTATGTTATCACGGGAAACCTGAGTGCTTTAAAGTTACAGACCAAATCGAAATCCGATACCTGCTGTAATCTGCAGATAATTATTGTTCGGAACGTTTCTCACGACATCAATTTCCTCTGTAGGAGTTCCATTTGAATACACTACAGTAAATTTTTGCTGCTGGTCAGATTTCGAAAAAAGATTATGCATTCTTGCGCCAAAATTTAAAAATACAGACGGGCTTACATTTACATTAATTCCTGTCCCTATATTGATTCCAATTTGTGTTACAGAAGGATATGTAAAAGTCTTTGTATAGCTGGGTGTTGTATTTGATGTAAACACTGCATCTGATATATTGAACGAATATACTCCGGCGGCGGCATCTAAATAAACTTTTATATATCTTCCGTCTTCAGGGGCAAAGTAATATCTTGCTCCGGCCCATCCGGAAATTTCTTTAGAGCCTTTATAATCAAATTTGCCTCCGCTTTGAGTAGCTGCATCTTCAAGTTTGGAAGGCACAAATCCTAAATTAAATGTTCCAAAGATTGCCCATCTTGATGATAAATTTACAACGGGTTCAACCTGCACTCCTCCAAATGAACTGTTACCCGTATTATCTGATATTGGATCATAGAAAGGTACATTGATTGCACCTTTTAAAATCAACTGCATGTTTGGTTTATATTGCGCCCGGGCAGATGTGGCGGCGAGTAGTATGAATGCTAAAATCGTGAATATCTTTTTCATTATTTCTCCTTTTAAATTAAAAATATTTAGTTTCTAATATCTGACATTAGCGAATAATTTGTCACTGTCAGTTATTCAAAACAAAAAAGCAATTTCGAGACCGAAATTGCTTTTGTTGTATTTTTATAAATTTAAAAGTGAATTAATGAATTACAAGTATTTACTTTTTCTCTGGTTTTTCTCTTTTTGTGAGGATAACATCGATTAATCCGTATTCTTTTGCCTGCTCTGCTGACATATAATTGTCACGTTCGGCATCTTTGAGAATTTGTTCAACAGGTTTACCTGAGTGTTTGGAAATTATACTATAGATTGTATCACGTGTTCTGAGCATTTCCTTTGTATAAATTTCGATGTCAGTTGCCTGTCCCTGAGTACCGCCTAATGGCTGGTGCATCATTATTTTTGAGTGAGGTAATGCAATTCTCTTACCTGCTGCCCCGCCTGTTAATAATACCTGTCCCATTGATGCAGCCATACCTACACAGATAGTGCTGATTTCAGGACGGACATATTGCATAGTATCGTAAATTGCAAGTCCTGCCGATACGCTACCGCCGGGTGAATTCACATAAAGCATTACATCTTTATCGGGATCTTCTGATTCGAGGAAAATCAACTGAGCAACGATAAGCGAAGCCATTTCATCGTATACAGGAGTTCCTAAAAATATGATTCTTTCTTTTAATAATCTTGAATAAATATCATAAGCGCGTTCGCCTCTGGATGTCTGTTCGACAACCATAGGGACTAACTGGCTTTTGAATTGCTGAGCCTTATCTAATCCTTGATGGATAAGGTCTTCATTTCTTTTAATAACACTTGTAAAATCCATTTTTGTTTTTGAGGTTTTAAAATTTATTTTTCTTCTGCCGGAGCATTACCAAGCTCCTGCTTCTTTCTTAATTCCTTTTTCTCAGTTACCTTTGCATTGGCAATTAAGAAATCCAATACTTTATCATTTAATATTCTCATTCTGATATCATCATTTTGTTTGTATATGCTCAAAAGATTTTCAGCGGGAATATTAAATCTTGATGCAGTTTCTTCAGCAAGCTTTAAAAAGTCATCATCGGTTGCTTCTATGTTTTCTGCTTTAAGAAGTTCTTCGCGAAGAAGCATCCACTTTGCAGCTACAATAGCATCGACTCTTTTTTTCTTTCTGAATTCAACTTCATCAAGTCCGTGATTATGTCCTTTGTGTTTCTCTTTTTCTTCTTTTACGAAATCATCAAGGAAATACTCAACGTATTTATCGGGAACTACAACATCATTGGCTTTTATCATTTCGTTTACAATGTCGTTCTTCATTCTGTTTGAAGACATATCATCGTAAACTTTTTGAATGTCTTTCCTTATTTCATTTCTGAATTCTTCTTCAGTAGTTATTCCTTCTTTACCCATTACTTTTTTGAAGAACTCTTCATTCATTTCGGCAAGAATAACTTTTTCGACCTTAGTTGCAGTCACCTGAACTTTTTTCGGTCCGCCATCTGCATTCTTTGTTTCTACAACTCTTGATTCGCCTTCTTTGATGCCTTGGAAGCCTGCTTTGAACTCAGGGTAAATATCAGGATTTGCAAGATAGATCTGCAAGCCTTTCTGAGTCTCCCCTTCTATAACATTTCCTGCGTCATCTAAGTTCTGTATATCAACGGTTATCATGTACTGGTCATCCATTGCCTGCCCGTCGATTTCAAATGTAGCATTTCTGAATCTGAAATAATCTATTTCTTCATCTACTAATGATTCATGTATATCATAAACCATTTTAGTAAGCTCAAGACCTTTATATTCTTCAAGCTTTACAATAGGTTTTGTTTCGTAAGCAATTTTAAAAGTGAATGTTTCCTTCGGTTTGTAATCCATATCAAGGATTGCGCCGATATCGATTATATCAACTTTATTTTCTCTTATATATTCTTTAAAAACGTCATTGGTAATATCTTCAAGCGCATTGTATTCAAGGCTATCGCCGTACATTTTTTTAATCATAGAAAGCGGAGCCTTGCCTTTTCTGAAGCCGGGGATATTCGCTTTTTTTCGGAATTTCTCTACTGCTTTATCAAAGTGTGGTTTTAGTTCATCATAAGATAGGGTTGCCTCGAACTCTTTTTTAGTGTTCTCTAATTCTTTTATATTAGTTTCCAATAGATTGTATTAAAAATTTAGTAAACGTTAAAAATAACCATAATTATTATGTGTTACAATTCCGATAAATACCCCTAAAATAAATCAGGTTGTTGTATATTTTATTAATTGTAACAAAAAAGTAACATTTTGAAATTATCATTATTGTTAAATCAATACTTGAGGTTTTCACAAATTGCGAATATAATATTGAGAGTAACATTATAGTAACATTTTGCATTGATTAATTTATACCGCCCCCTATCCCCCTCCTTATAAAGGAGGTGGAAGAATTACTCATGCACAATTTTCATATAGTCACATAATTGTAACATTTTATATTTAAGCTGTTGTCCATCTTTTAAATAAACAATCATGCTTTTATATCTCCCCCTTTCAGTGATGCATTATTGTAACATTTTCATAGATTAATTTATACCTCCCCCTGTCCCGTCCTCATATAGGAGGGGGAAGAATTGCTAATGCGATTATCTTTCAGTGATGCATTATTGTAACATTTTGGCTTCTACATGGATACCCAAAATAATCTGCATAAATATATTAATTTAAAATTTATCCAACAATCCTATGCTCCCTATTCCTATATATAGGGAAGTATTTTTATGCTTTGTAATTTTATTTCAAAAAAAGGATATTTTACGAATGTTAAAAATGCCTATGAAGTATATTATTCTTTATTTTCTGTTACCTGCTACGTGTTTTTCACAATGGATCAGCATTCACTCACCGCAACTCAGTGAAATAACCGTCACAGGAAATAATATTTTTGGCTCAGAAGCAGATCTAGGAATTTATCTTTCAACAAATAACGGAGTTAACTGGTCACTCACTTCCCTTAATACACCGGGCTTTAATAAAATTACTGCCGAAGGAACCAATATATTTGTCGGAACGGAGCAGACTGCAGGACTTAGAGGAGTTTACCGCTCAACAAATTCAGGAATTAACTGGAGCAAAGTTTTAAGCATATCAGAAATCTATAGCGTTAGATCAATAACAATTAACGGAAATAATATCTACGCTTCTACAGGATGGAAAATTTACCGTTCCATCAACAATGGTAATAACTGGACTGAAGCATTAAATAGCTTCTTTACTTATTCAATTGCTGTAAGCCCGATAAATCCTAATACTATTTTCGCCGCAGCAGAAGCAGGCGGAGTTTACATTTCAACCAACAACGGTATAAACTGGACTCAGACTTCACTCGGCAACATTAATACACTTTCAGTAAAAGCAAGCGGAACAAATATCTTTGCAGGAACAGATGCAGGAGTTTTCTTATCAACAAACAATGGAAGTACCTGGAACCCGACATCACTGGATACCAGAAGATATGTTTCATCCTTAACAATCAGCGGAGCAAATATTTTTGCAGGGACGGATGACGGAGTTTATTTCTCCAGCAATAACGGCGCAGTATGGTTTCAAAAAAATCAGGGATTGGCGGGAAATATTTCAGACGGACCGCATTTATGTTCAACTGAGAATTTTATCTTTGCAACTAACGAAGGCACGAGTTCATTCCGCAGGGATTTATCAGAAATAATAAATATAAATCAAATCAGTACAGTTATTCCTAAAGGATTTTCCCTATCACAAAATTATCCCAACCCTTTCAATCCGGCAACAAAAATAAATTTTTCTTTGCCTTACAGCTCTAACGTTATATTGAAAGTTTTTGATATTACAGGGAAAGAGATTGCTCTGCTGATAAACGAAAAATTTAACAGCGGGACTTATGAATATTTTTTCAATGCTGAATCTTTTTCTTCAGGAATATATTTCTATAGGTTGGATGCAGAAAATTTTTCAGAGACAAAACGCATGATGCTGACAAAGTAAATTAATTCGCTACGGCGAATTAATTTTTCTGAACTGTATGTGGGACGCCCTCGATAAAAAAAACACCCCGCAGGCATGAGTTCAGGTATAAAAAAACCCGGTCAGATTTTCTCTAACAGGGCTTTTTAAAAAAAATATTTAGAATTTTTTAATAATCAGAATCCATTTCTTCAACTTCTTCCACTTCTTCTTCATCATCGGCAACAGGTGTAGCTTTTCTCATTCTCTTTGTTTCAGTTACAGTCGTACATGAATTTACAACTGAACCTCTTTTCTGTCTGTTTATATTCTGCGTACCGCTTACTATTATGTTCTTTAAAGATTTATCTTCACCATAAATAACTTTTATCTTTTTAAAACACTCTTCTATTTTTTTAACATTCTGCGTTGCAACTGTTGTTACAATCATTTCAATATCGTCAGTGGTAACTTTCTGTTGAACTTTTACATTCGTCGGGCAAGGTGTATTGCAAGAATTGATCTCAGCTACCGGCTTCAATTCCTGAAGCGGTGCAGTTTCAGAATCCATCTCATCCATTCCATATTTAAATTTATCATTTATTTTTGACTGTCTTTCCTTAGTCTTTTTTTCGGAATCTAATATTGCGCTTGCCAATCCTGCGATGAATTCATTAACATCAGTTTCTGAATCAGCTATCAAATCAACTTGAGGAGTTTTCAAAACGTCCTGCTGAACGGCATATGAATAACTAACCTTAGGCAAGGTCAGTTTTTTCTGCTTCACAGTATTATTTATCTGGTACATTCTGAATGGAACACCGAGGGAAGAAAAAGTCTTTAACTGGATATTCGAAATATTAAAATCAGTGAGTATATAGTAGCCAAACGCTGCAACTGTAGCAATCAATAAGGAGCTGAAGTACCGGGATTTACTGTTCATGCTTCTGAATTATGCTTTATTGATTTTGGATTTCTGTAAAATTAGAGAGTTTAATTTTTAAAAGCAAGAAAAAAATTACATAAGTGCTTATGAATGTTCGGCGGGTGTAAACCAATATGTACGCCAGCCGTTTTTAAAAGTTTCACAACTAAGAAAAATAATCCGAAATTATTTTGTACGAGTTTAATTTATCCTTAAAATCGTCTGTAATTGAAACTAATGTGAACTCATGCACAGCTAATTTTTTCTTAGTCTCTTCCAGCTTTTCACAAACTGTTTTTACATCTCCGACAAATGCGCTTCTTCTTTTAAAGTCTATCATCATATTCTCCTGAAAACTGAAAGTATGATTTTTCGCTTCCTCATTCGATGGGAAGTTTTCATTCTTGCCATATAGCATACTGTTAATAGCCCAGACTTCCACAGGCTTTACCAGTTCTAAAGCTTTCTCTTCCGTATCTGCTGCAAGCGCAAACACTGCAAGATTTATATACGGCTCCTTCAAATAAATAGAAGGCTTAAAATTCTGATAATAAACTCCAAGCGACTCTACACACCTTTCATCATTAATAAAATTTGCGAAGGAATATCTGAGCCCGTTCTTTGCCGCATACATAGCGCTATCCGGTGAAGTGCCAAGCACCCAAAACTCAGGCGCATCTTCAATCAGCGGAGAAGCAATTTTTGATTCGGCTTCCTTCAGATTAAAATAAGAAAGCAGCTCATCAAATTTTTCGAAAACATCGCTGCCCATCGGATTTAATTTATTATTCGTTCTTGCATCAGTTCCGCCTGCGCGGCCTATACCTAAATCAATTCTTCCGGGATACAGTGTTTCAAGCATTTTAAACTGCTCGGCAATTTTCAAAGGACTGTAATGAGCAAGTAATACTCCTCCTGAGCCAATGCGGATTTTTTTTGTAACGAAACCTATAGCACTTATTAAAATTTCGGGGCTTGCAGATGCAAACGATTTTGTATTATGATGCTCGGCAAACCAGAATCGATGATAGTTATTTTCATCGGCAAATTTTGCCAGAGATATTGTTTCATTTATCGCCTGTGAATATGTCTTCCCTGTAAATACAGGCGACTGGTCAAGAATGTTTAGTTTCATAGGTGTGGAAATGCTCTGTGGTTCTTATTCCGAAGATCCTCCTTCGCAATGTAACAACTCTTTTGCATTAAAAATAAATTTTATAATTTGTAATTTACATATTCAAAGCAACAATAATAATTCGCAATCAGGTTCCATTAAAGGTGTTAATTGTTAATTACTAACTGTTAATTGAAAAAATCGCTCTCGTAGTGTAATGGATAGCACAACAGATTTCGGCTCTGTTTGTGAGGGTTCGAGTCCTTCCGAGAGTACTACGATAAAGTGCAAACAAAAAAGCCCTGATTTCTTCAGGGCTTTTCTTTTTTAACCTCTTGCAGAAAGTATTAAAATAATATTTGCAGTTATAAATCCTACCAAAAGCACTGCAAAACTTATCCTGTCAATTTTCTGCGACCGCATTTTTAATTTCTCATCTTCAGTATCTGACCATTTCAAAGAAACAACTGTAAGCGCAATCATGATAAGTATTGCAACAAAGGTAAGATTGTGAATACTATCCAGCAGCGTATTTGCCGTTGATGACGGTACCACGGATTCTATAATATATTTATTACCGACTGCTGCAAAAATACCGCCTACACAAAGTCCGAGCCTATCGGCAAGCGAAGGCTTAATCAAAAATCCCAGCAGCGCGATTGAAAAAGCAACGTAAACACCTGTAAGCATTTTTACAAGAATTCCCTGTGAGTGAGCGCGGGTAATTATTATTTCTGC
>JBGAGG010000006.1:0-249914 GCA_044226845.1 Ignavibacteria bacterium | reverse complement strand
ATCATTCTTCTTGCCATACCGGTTGCGCGTTCGATATCATTGCTTGCGCCGGTTGTAAGTTCGTTGAAAATTAATTTCTCTGCAGCTCTGCCGCCCATAGCGTATGCAATAACTGCTTCGATATGCTCTTTAGAGTAGCTATGCTTTTCATCCATAGGAAGATAAGTTGTTACACCTAATGCTCTTCCTCTCGGAATGATTGTTACTTTATGCACAGGGTCAGCTTCAGGGATCATTCGCGCTACTATAACGTGTCCGCACTCGTGATATGAAGTTGTCAGCTTTTCTTTATCGGAAATTATCATGCTCTTTCTTTCCGTACCCATCATTACTTTATCTTTAGCATCTTCCATCTCTCGCATGCTAACAACATCCTTGCTGTTTCTTGCTGCAAGAAGCGCAGCCTCATTTACTAAGTTTGCAAGGTCAGCACCTGAAAATCCCGGAGTGCCTTTTGCAATCGTTTCAATCTTAACATCCTTCGATAGCGGAATTTTTCTTGTATGAACTTTTAATATTCCTTCTCTTCCCTTAACGTCAGGTCTGTCTACAACTACCTGTCTGTCGAATCTTCCAGGTCTTAATAAAGCCGGATCAAGAATGTCAGGTCTGTTTGTGGAAGCGATAACTATTACACCGTTATTCTGTTCAAAGCCGTCCATTTCAATCAAGAGCTGATTCAATGTCTGCTCTCTTTCATCGTGTCCGCCGCCCATACCTGCGCCGCGATGACGGCCTACTGCATCAATTTCATCTATGAAAATTATACACGGTGCGTGTTTCTTTCCCTGCTCGAATAAATCTCTTACTCTCGATGCGCCAACGCCGACAAACATCTCAACGAAGTCTGCGCCAGAAATTGAAAAGAAAGGTACACCTGCCTCGCCTGCTACTGCGCGGGCAAGTAAAGTTTTACCTGTTCCGGGAGGGCCTAATAAAAGCACGCCTCTCGGTATCTTACCGCCGAGCTTCTGAAACTTGCCAGGTGATTTTAAAAAGTCTATAATTTCTGAAAGCTCCTGCTTTGCTTCATCTGCTCCCGCTACATCATTGAATGTAACTTTGATTGCAGATTCGTTCAGCATCTTCGCCTTTGATTTCCCGAATGAGAAAATATTACGCGAGCCGCCTGCGCCGCCCGACTGCATTCTTCTCATAATTAAAATCCAGAACACGATTATAAGTATCCATGGAATCGCTCCTAAAAGAGGTCCCATCCATCCGCCGTCATCTTTTTCTACTGAGAATTTAACGCCTGCATCGTTCAGTGATTTTATATATGAATCTTCTAAATTTGTATATGGAAGGAATACGGTAATTTTATCTGTAGTGAAAGTACGTCCGCCGATATTCACAGGCTCATTGCCCTTCAACTTACCGAGGAACTCATAGTTGTTATCGTTCTTCTTGATTACTGCGCTTTCTATTTTTTTATCCGCAAGCAATCTTTGATATTCGTCGAATGAAACATCTGAGTACTTACCTTCCGAGCCCTTCGTATAAATCATTATCAGAAAGAACCCAATTAAGATTGCGCTCCAGCCGAGAACGATTCTGAAGACACGGCTCCAGTTAAAATCATCGTTGCCTGATTTTTTCTTGTTCTTGTTATTATCCATTAAAATTGATTAGTATTAAAATTTAATTCATTTATTATAACACAAAAATACCATTTAAATTCCTATATTTCTGGGCATAGTCAAGACCGTAACCAATTACGAAATCATTCTTTATCTTGAACCCTATGTAGTCTATCGGGAAATCTAATTTGGCAATATCCTTCTTGTATAACAGTGTAACGAATTTTAATGATTTAGGTTTCTTTGTCATTATCAGATCTCGAATAAATTTTACCGATAGCCCCGTATCAACTATATCTTCAACTACAATTATATCCTGCCCTTCCACTTCACAGTTAAGGTCTTTCAGCAGAGTAACTTCGCCTGAAGAGATCTTGCTATCGCCGTAGCTGGAGAGTTTCAGAAAGTCAATTTCGCACTCGACTTCTATTTCTCTCACCAAGTCCGCAATAAAAATAAATGAGCCGTTAAGTATGCCTATGAAAATCGGTTTTTTATGCTTGTAATCTTTATTGATTTTTTTCGCAAGCTGAGAAATCCTTTTTTTGATTTCTCCTTTTTTTATATATGGTTTGATTTTTGCTTTTTTGTTTACTTCCAAAATTATTTTTCCCCGGATGTGATGTTTAGCCCATGTTCCCCTCCATTTCAAGGAGGCTATCAATTATCAAGTCCCGCTTTAGCGGGAGGTTAGGGATGGTTAACTTTATATTCTAAATTAAGGAAGCGTGTTGATACCGCCCCCTCAGTCCCCCTCCTTCGGAAGGAGGGGGAAGCTTCAGATTAAAAATAAAAAAACCCGCCTATACATAAAAAACGTAATGGCGGGTAAAATTTACATCTAATTAATTCAACGAATTAAATTAATTATTTTCTTCCGCTATTATTCTTTTAGTTTTCCTAATAGCGCGTTCTAAATCCATTTTCTTTTCAATAGATGGCTTAGTAAAAAACATTCTGCGTCTGAATTCTTTTAAGATTCCTGACTTTTCATATTTTTTCTTGAATCTTTTTAGTGCCTTATCGATAGATTCGCCTTCCTGAATGATGACTTTGAACAAAGAAATTACCTCTTTCTGTTTAGATTTTGTACGTAAAAATACAGAAATATCCTTAGATATTCAAGGCGGATTGGATGTTGTATTATGATTCAATAAATTATATTTTAACTTCTAAAGCTTGAATTATTTATAAAACTATCCAAATTTAAAATATGGTCCAGAATAAAATTTACAATTTACCTTTTTACTGGCTCGACAATATTAACTTCATGGTATCTGAATCTTGGATTTTGTCGATGAATTTCCACATCTCTTTCAGCACGCTCATAAGTGGTCCATTTGCCAACCGGTTTATGGCAATCTTCACAAACTGCCATATGAGGAATACCCTCCAAATTTGGATATTTTCTCATAACTATATCTACGGTATTATGTTCGTTTCCTTCTATTTTCAGGAACTCTTCCCGATTCTTCTCAGCAGTTTTTTCGTCAGTCCATTCACTTACAGGACCACATTCAGTACAAACTGCTCTGTATAGTTTTCCTTTTTCATTTAAATTTTCTTTTGCCATAATTTTTTATTTAAAGTTAATCGGAAAAGAAAATCTTATCCCGATATCATATCTTTCCCAAAAAGAAAGTTCTGAGTTTTTTCCATTATCCAAATCATATAGCTCTGCATATAATTCAGAATTTACCTTAGCATTACCTTCCTCATTTTTGTATGAAAGTAAAATTCCTGCACCAACCCCAAAAGTACGTTTTTCTTTATGCTTAGCCTTTAAATCAAAAAGCCAATGTATCGCAGCAGAATTGTTATAAACGAAATGATATCCGTCGGCAAAAAAATTTCCTTCTCCTAATAATGTTTCACTGTAATCCCCGGTATATACTTTATATTTTTTAGTTGTTGTTCGTTGACCCGGATTCAAGCCATAATTAGAAACCTCACTTAATTCCTTATCTTTTAGAGAAGAAAAATTATCTCCCAGTATAAATGATACTCCTCCACAATAAAAAGTTGCATTAGAGAAATCATTCCAGTCATAGTAAGAAACCTGCACCTTTGCTTCTAAATTAAATCTTTTTTTATCCTGAACTTGATTTTCATAAGGCTCACCGGGAACAAACAATTTAAAAGCATTGTGGACTGCGTTTGCGCTAAATGAGAGCCAAGCGCCTTTTAAACCTCTATACTTCATAGTAGAGTCTAGTTTTTGAATTGCCATCTTTCTATCGCGAGTTAATTGATTGATTTCTTCTAATGCATTTTTAGGCAAAAAATCTTTTTTCGTTTCCAGCAATTCGATTTGACTCTCTAATTTTGTTCGTTCATACTTCATTTCTCTTTTCTTGTTGTCATCTTTTTCAGATGCAATTTCCTTTTGCAAAGCACTTAATGATAATTTTAACTTAGATATTTGTTCGGATAATTTTTCTCTTTGTGTTTTATATAATTTTCCTTTCTCGCTTTCAAGTGTATCACTTTGAGTTTTAAGTACTTTACTTTTTTTTAAAAGATCTTCTTTTATTGTACTATGTTCTTCAATTTTCGTTTTAATTATCATAATCTCGGAGTTAAGCCTATCTTTTTCTTTACCTAGCTTTTCTCTTTCCTCAGCACTTACTTTATCAAAAAGGAGCTCAATATTATATAATGATTTTATTTTCTCAATTAGTAATACTCTCAATGCTTCTATCTCAGTAATTTCAACCTCTGATTGTTTTAATACGATGTCTATTTCAGTTTTTAAGTCCTCACTTTTTTTCAACAGTTTATCATAGTAATTATCACCATGTTTTAGCCTGGCATTTGCAGATTCTATATCAAATAGCTTGTTAATCTCATCTAATTTTTGAAGATATTTCTTCTTATCTTCTGTATTAATTATTAATAAATTTTTAGAAAATATGGGTTTCGAAAGCCAATTGTATTGAACCCCTAATTCTATTTTGGGTGCGGCATAGGTATTGTTAAACAAGGATGCAACTCCATCACCCGCACCAGCGCTCAAACTAAATACTAATGCATTCCCTCCTTCAGAAATGCTGCTAATACCAAAAGTTAATGAAGCATCATTTACATTGGCAGATGCAAAATTTCCTATACTTGTTTTCAATTTTCCTGTAATAATATTTGAAAAAGCTTTAATAAAAAGTTTATTCCTAATTTCAGTAGGTAATGATCTCTCTTCAGAGGGAAGTGTGTCTTTTTTAGTTAAATCATTTTGTCCATAGCCATAGGAATTTATAACAAACAAGAAAAGTAAGATGAGAATTTTTTTCATAGGGTTGAATAAAATTTTGCAATATGGTTAATTAATGAGAAGTATTTACTATGCACTGCGATTTTCTGAATGCTATAATATTACAAAAATATTGATTTTATGCAGAGAAAAATAATTGCGATTGTTGGTGAGCTTTTACAGTATTAAAAATAAAAGTTAATTAATATTGCAAAATGTTTAATATTTAAGAAAATTAATGATAAAAATTGTTGGTAAACCCCCCTTCATCTATTTCCGCCGTTGTTGGTCTTCCTTACCAACAACAAGAATATGAAACTAGATTAGTTAATACATAGTCCGCATCGGCGGATTGGTGAAATCCCGCTAAAGCGCTACACGCACCAACAACGCCGGAATGACAACACAAATACCAGATCACTTGTCAACCCAAAATCTCTCCCTATACCTACTAATAGGGAACATTTAGTTGAAATCGTAAAAGAAGATTTGTATTTTGTATTGAAGGGGCTGAATGTGCTATGAATAAAATGGTTAATTCTCAAGTATTTTATTTCGCAGAAATCCGTCAAAAACCCGTCAAGATTATAAAATTTTATACAACCGGAATTGTTTTTACATATACGGAGCAGTTAAAATCCGACAGCAGCCGGAAAAGAAAGAAGGGAATTTTGAAGTATTGGGATATGGAATTCCCAGCGTTTGTTGGATGTCCTTTCCAACCACCACGAGAATATAAAAATTACTAAAGCATTTGCGGAAAATTGCTGTTAGTGAAATTCCCCTATTCCAAAATCTGCTTATTGTAAACATGAAAATTTGCAATGATATCTCTGCTCAGTGGCTTTGAGATATAACCGCTGACGAATTCGTTATTAGCAGCTTTTTCTTTGTCTGAATCATCAATTGATGATGAAAGCATATAAATTGTAAACTGTGTCTTAATAAAATCCGGAAATTTCGCAAACTCTTCAAGAAATTCCCAACCGGATAATAATGGCATATTAATATCAAGAAAAATTGTAGCCTGTCCGGTATTTTCACCTGTATAGTTCTCCGCTATATAAGCCAATCCTTCTGTCGCATTTAAAAAAGAAATTATTTCCGCCATAGGAAAAACTTTTTTTATAACTGTTTTGCACAATATATTATTTGACGGGTCGTCATCTATTATTATGACATTTTTCAAATTATCCATGTAAAAATAAATTTTTAAATTTTAGGGGAATCATTTAAACAGGCAGCTCAATTTCAAATTTAGTGCCTTCGTTTAATATACTGCGAACTTTTATACTACCGCCAAGATTTTCTACCTGTGCTTTTACCATAAATAAGCCCATACCTTTACCCTCTATTTCCGGATGAAATCTTTTGTATAATCCAAACACTTGATTTCCTTTTTTATCAAGATCAAATCCCATACCATTATCAGTAAAAGTAATACAGGCTTTTCCGTTCTTTATTTCTGAACTGATTTCTATAACAGTATTTACACCCGGTCTTTTATATTTAATACTATTTATAATAAGATTCTGAAATATGCTATATAAGTAACTTTTCAATGTAAAAATTGTTTTCAATTTTTGAAAATTTGTTTTTATTTCTACACTTTCGTCAGTTACAAGATTTACAATGCTTGTTTTAATAGAGTAAACTAATTGAGATAAGAAAATTTCTTCTTTTTGAGTATCTGCCTCTTTGTTTAAATGAAGAATTTCATTTAAATCTTTTATAACATCATCAAGTCTTTTTACACCTGAGAGTATCTCCAAAATAAAAAGTTTTTTTTCTTCGTCACTATATGTATCATCGCTCAATTCTTCTGCAAATCCGATAATATTTGCAACAGGCGCTCTGAGATTATGTGAAATAATATATGCGAATTGCTCAAGATTTTTATTCCTCTGGAAAATGTCCTTAGTCAGTTTTTCGCGTTCTTCTTCTGCATAAATTCTTTGGGTTACATCCTGAGCAAAGCATGCCGTTCCTATCACTAAACCATCATCAAGAATTGGATAGAACGAAACCTCTAACCAATACGGATCCGGGGCTTCAAAATATTCTAACTCAGTAAAAATTTCACCGCTAAAGGCTCTCTCATAAAATTTTTTATATTTATTTCTAATATTTACATCTTCAATTACAGATAAAATATTCATACCGTTCCGCATTTCTTTGCCGTATATAATTTTTACAGCTTTATCATTGCTAAAATTTGAAGTGATTAAATTAAAATTTGTATCTACACTCCACATTAAATTTGTAGTGCTGTTGATAAGAGCAGATAAATTATTTTTGTTAAACTCCATTTCCTGCTGAGCTATGTATCTGTCTGTTATATCGTGAACAACACCGGTAACATAAATTATATCACCGAATTCATTAAATGTGTTTTGAAACTGTGACAATAAATACCTCTCGACACCATCTGCCCTTATAATTCTGAAATTCAGTGAAATATTAGACATCTCAGCTTCAACTTCATTAATAGATTTCAGAACAAAATCGACATCATCAGGATGAACAAACGATATCCAAGAATCCCATGTTTGAATATTATTCTTTGGTGATATTCCGTAAATTCTGCAGCTTTCCTCTGACCAAATCGAAATACCTCTTGCAATATCTATTTCCCAGCTCCCCACATGCGCTATAGCTTGTGCAGCCTTTAAAGTTTTTTCGCTCTGCTCAATTTTTTTCTCTGTAATAAGTTTCTCCGTAATATCTCTCATAACAGCTAATCGCGCAGGAATACCATTGAAAATTATATGGTCCACGGAAACTTCTACATCTATCAAACTACCATCCTTTTTAAAATGCCTCCATTGTCCGGCTAAATGTCTTATTGGTTCGGATGATATCGCAGCTTTAATAAATTTAGGTTTATCGTCTTCCGGTCTTAAATCAACTACTTTCATAGATAAAAATTCTTCACGACTATATCCGTAATGATTTATAGCTGCCTCATTTACATCTAAAAATCTGTATTCAACCGAATCATACACCCACATTGGCAAAGGATTCTGATCAAATAACTGTTTGTATTTTTTTTCGCTGTCTGCTACTTTCTTTTCGGCAATTTCGTGTAGTCTTTTCTTTTCCATTACATCAAGCGCAAATGATATATCCCCTGCCGCCTCTGTAAGTAGATTTATTTCTGCCTCATCAAAATAATTCACTTCCGGATAATACAAACTGTATACGCCTATTACTTCCCCTGATTTCTTTATAGGAAGTGATATTGCAGATTTAAACTGCTCATTCTTTCCAAAGTTTTTCCATGCGCTTTTGTATTCTTTCTGTACATCATTTACTACGGCATAATCCGCTCCTTTTAAAACTCTGTCAAGCGGTCCTCCCTGCACATATTTATAAGATCTTAAAATTTCCTGAGTGCCTTCAGATGCGCCGCACTGAGCCTGCATTTTTATTATGCCGTTTTCCTTATCGGCAAGGCCTATCCACGCCATCTTAAGCTTAGCCTGCTTAATTGCTATTTCACATACTTCATCGAAGAGTTCCTGTTCATTATGATTATGAATTATTGCCTGGTTTACATGGCTGATAAAATAATACAGGCGGTATGCATTTGCCAGTTTTATTTCAGATTCCTTCCGCTCGGTTATATCGCGGAAATTTGCAACTATTGCTCTTACATTTTCATCGTTAAGCCTGTTTATTTTTACACCTTCCAGCCATTTATAACTGCCGTCTTTGTGCTGCACTCTATGTATGGTGTGTATTGGTGTATCAGGATCATTTAGCAGTTTACCAAAATTATCTTCCTTTTTTTCTACGTCATCAACGTGCATACCGAATACAAAACTCTGCCCGATTAATTCCCTAGGCTCATATCCAAGAATTTTTATCGAGGGACTTACATATTCAATAATTCCTTTTTTGTTTATAAGAGCTATAATATCGCCGGAGTTTTCAACGAGGGTTTGAAATTTTTTCTCAGAACGGAATACTTCTGCTTCAGCAAATTTAGCATCTGAAATATTCGTGTGTATAACTATTGCTCCGTTCGACTTCCCTATTTTCAAAGGTACGACAAGCAGCCTGAACCATCTTTTTTCAAACGGAGAATCACACGGATATTCCAGCGAAAATTTAATTCTTGAATCAGAAAATATCCCTTTTATACCTTCGGCAGTTGCAGTACCAAATTCTTTATCTAAGCCTGCTGCTTTTGATGAAACTTCGATATAGTTTTTTCCTAATCCGTAATTTAAATCATTCAGTTCATTTTCTTCGGCAAATTCTTTCCACGCCTTATTCACAGCAATTATATTGCCTTCATCATCGAGCAAAGCAATAATGTTTGGTGAAGAATCTATAATGGTACCTACATCCAGTTTAGAAAGTACTGTCTTGTCGTTTACAAGATTTTCTTTTTTAATTTCTTTCTCAATAAACTCAGCAAGTTCTTTTTCTATTCTTAATTTATCCAATGCATTCAGTATAGCTGATGGAAGCC
The DNA here is from genome assembly GCA_044226845.1 of Ignavibacteria bacterium. Classification (GTDB taxonomy): domain Bacteria; phylum Bacteroidota; class Ignavibacteria; order Tepidaquicellales; family Tepidaquicellaceae; genus JAFDZO01. The sequence continues at coordinate 240,607 of JBGAGG010000006.1, read as the reverse complement.
TTGCTAACCTGTCTTTAAGTATATAATCAGAACCCCCTCTTTTTATAATTTCAATTGAATGTTCCTCTGTTATTGCCCCGGATACATGTATAAAAGGTATCTTCAGATTATTCTTCTGTAAAATTTCCAATGCATCTATAGAATTAAACTGCGGCAGCGAGTGGTCACATAGAATTATATCGGGAGACTTTTCGATTGACTTAATATATTCTGCCTTGCTTTGAATTACACTGATTTCAAAATCAAGCCCGCTATTTTTTAATTCGCGTTCAATGAAATCTGCATCTGCACCTGAATCTTCAACTAATAAAATTTTAATTTTTTTTTGAATGGGGCGGGTAATATTTTTAGGAGGCATCGTTACTAAGTTAGAATTTGTAGCAGGATACTTATTGATGCAAAATAGATAAATGAGATGTTTTATAAATATAAAAACAACTGAAATATATGAATCAAATTTTTGATATAAGAAATTTAAAAAAATGCATGTAGAATTGCAAGAACAAACTAGTTGATTTAGTTAATATATGCATTATCAGTAATTGTTGGTATAAAGCTGTTGTTTCCTGTACAGCTTTAGAGACTGACTATCATCAATCAGATTATTAAATTGATTTCCACTTATCGTTAATCTTATTGTTCAACAACCACTTGCTATTTCATTCCCGCCCCGAAACAATTGCCGGATAAACTCCGGAGGGAATCCGATCAATTCTAAACTCAAGTTTAAGTTCAAGTATCTCAACAGAAAAAAGGCTAAACTTAAAAATGGCTACATCTCATTTATTATCAATAGTTTATTTTTTGGATTTTTCGTTAAAAAAGTCTTTGCATTTAAAGTGATGTTAGCTGATATTGAACTAAGTCAATTATTTAAAGATGAAAAGAGAACTTGTTATAATATTTTTTCTGCTTGCATTTAATCTAAGTTCTTTCGCGCAGTCAGGTTGGCAAACAATCACACTCCCATCAGGTGTTACGAAAACAACAAGATTAAATTTTGTAAATGCAAATACAGGTTACTTAATGGCAAATGCAATTTATAAAACTTCAGATGCAGGAATCACCTGGGTTCAAAAAACTACTACATTTGATGTAAGCGTTTTTTACAGTTTAGCTTTTTTAAATTCTTCAACTGGTTATTTTTGTCAGGCAGGTAATATAACTTTCAAAACTACAAATGGCGGTGATAACTGGCAGCAGTTATCGGATAACGCAAGCGGATACACGATGAAGTTTATAAATGTTAATACAGGCTGGCTTGCTTCAAACAGATTTGTTGCAAAAACTACAAATGGCGGAATAGACTTCACAACTTTTGATTTAGGTGATACAGCGTATGCATTGTTTTGTATGGATTTTATTAACGATAATACCGGATGGATTGCAGGAATGAAAAGCATATTTAAAACTACTGATTGCGGACTCAACTGGCTGCCTCAAAGCAGCTTCGGAGCTTCACCTACCACGATGGCATATGGAATGGATTTCATTAATGAATCTACCGGATTCCTAGCAGGTACGGGAGGAATGATTTGCAAAACAACTGACAGCGGACTAACATGGGAAAAAACATATCCGGGTACTACAACTTTGAGAGACATAAAATTTGTGAACAATAATACCGGATGGGCGTGCGGAGGCGGAGCAAATTTACATAAAACCACTAATACAGGTAGTAATTGGGTAAAATATAATCTAGATTCAACATATTTCTTGATTGACATAGAATTCATAAATGAAAATACAGGATGGTTGACAACTAATACAAATAAGTTAATCAAAACCACTGATGGAGGAACCGTTTTTGTAACGCAAATTTCTTCAAACGTTCCCGAGATCTTTGAACTTAATCAGAATTATCCAAATCCTTTTAACCCGACAACAACCATAAACTATAAAGTAAAAGAGACAGTACATATTACTTTAAAAGTGTATGATTCAAAAGGTAAAGAAGTTGAAACATTAACAGATGAAAATCATAATACAGGAAGTTACTCGATAATATTCAATGCTTCAAATCTTTCCAGCGGAATTTATTATTACAAACTTTCTTCAGAAAATTTTTCTGAAACAAAAAAAATGATTTTAATAAAATAATGATGAAAAAATTTATTATAACAATTTTACTCCTCGCTTCCATTCCCTCTTTAGCTCAGATGGTGCCTCAGTGGAAAAATGTGTTCGGAATACCTGACTATAGCGCAGGATATCCAAAGGGAATGGTTACGGACTCATTAGGCAATACATATATGGCTGAGGATGTAGTTAATTATAACACAGGCGAAAACACATGCCATGACCCTATCATTCGTAAAATAAATTCAAACGGCATAACTGAATGGTATAAAAATCTTGCCGGTGTTGCCTGCCAGGATGAAGCAGCTTTTATTATAAAACTACACAAAAATAGTTTATATATTTCTTATTCACGAATTGATACCACGCTTTCGTTAAAAACATATTGTATTTCAAAAATTTCAAAAGAAGGAAATATTTTATGGAGAACCATTACAGGTACATCTTACAGCTATAGCACTATAGGACATGAAATTATATTTGATGATAATAATATCTACACCTGCGGACAAACAAACGGGAAGATTTACAAGTTGAATGATTCAGGCAATATTGTAGATTCCATTCATGTAATGGTTAACAATATTGATTCCTATGTTTACAGTTTTAAGTTCTTACCCCAGGGCAGAATGTATCTTATTTCATATACTATAGAAAATAATATTTACAAATATTATTTATCGCTAAGAAATGCTGATGGTACTATTGCCTGGAGTAAACTTATAAACGGAGAATTACCTCGGCTGCTTCATGGAAATGATAATTCAATTTATGAGTATCATTATAGATATGAAACCCTAGTTGGATACTTTGTTTCAATAAATAAATATTCACACGCAGGAACATTATTATGGACGCAGGAATCTTTGGCTGAAAGAGAAATAAGCAACAATAATAAATATAACCGTTATCCGCTTTTATCATTAAGCTCCGATGGCAATCTTATTCTTGGTGTTACTTCAGCTATTAATTTATTTTCTTATCAGAGTACGGCTATAATAAAAAAATTAAATTCACAAACCGGAGATTCGTTATGGACTTTTAATCCATGGAATACAAATTCTCTCCAGGGACAATTTGGAAATTTCACACAAGATGCTTCAGGTAACATTTATGCAGCCTATTCAGCTTTAACCACTAACTGGATTAACGGAGACAGTTATTCGATAGTAAAATTAAACTCCGATGGAATGTTATTAAGAACTACAGCTAACAATAATTTTCTCAACCGTAGATTCAATCCTTCTTTTATACAAATTCTTCAGGATAACAGCCTTATAATCAACGGATATTATGATGGGCATGTAACTTTCTATGAGCAATCAGCAACAATAAAATTTTCACAGCCTGTTATCATTACACCAAACCAAAACTCATTACCAAACAATTTCTCCCTCTCTCAAAACTACCCCAACCCCTTTAACCCCATTACAGTTATTAGTTTTCAGCTGCCCGTTGCCGGGTTTACAACTCTGAAAGTTTTTGATATAAACGGAAAAGAAATATCAGACCTTGTAAATGAAAACTTAAGCGTGGGAGAGTATAAAATAAATTTCGATGCCAGCGCATTACCAAGCGGAGTATATTATTACAAGCTAACTTCCGGTAATTTTTCGGAGACAAAGAAAATGATATTAATTAAGTAATATTTTTCTTTCTGAAACCTCATTATTTTATATCCGTTAGATAAAAAAAATTCACATCGGATGAAATTTATTTTTTCAGTTTTCTTTTCACTTCTGTTTTCATTTTTATTTTTATCGGGATTTGCGAATGCGCAGGATAAACCCTCTTACTCTGCATATATTTCCAAAGCCGATTCTCTTTACAATGCAAAGGATTACAAAAACTCAGCAGATGCCTATGCAAAAGCTTTTGCTATTGAAATGAAAAATCCTCTTGACCTCTACAATGCAGCGTGCTCTGCTGCGCTTGCCGGAGATAAAGATAATGCCTTCAAATATCTTAATGCATCGGTTGAAAACGGCTGGACTGATATCCGCCACATGAAAAGCGACGGCGACCTGATTTCACTCCACCCTGAACAAAGATGGGATGAAGTTGTTGTTGAACTGAGTGAAAAACTTGAAAAGTCTGAAGCCGGCTACGATAAACCATTGCAGAAAATCCTTCTTGAGGTTCTTGATAGCGACCAAAAATATCGCCAGCAAATTGATAGTATAAGACAAACCTATGGCTACGAATCTCCTCAGGTAAATGAAGTTTTCGCTAAGATAATTGTAATTGATAGTATCAATTTAATAATAGTAACGCGTATTTTAGATTCGCTTGGATGGGTAGGAAAAGATAAGATAGGCAGAGAAGCAAATCAGGCAATATTTCTTGTCATTCAGCACGCCCCCTATGAAGTTCAGCTTAAATATTTACCGATGATGCGAGATGCAGTTAAAAAAGGAAACGCAAGCCCTGCTTCCCTTGCCTTGCTTGAAGACAGAGTTGCAATTCGCGGCGGAGCAAAACAAATTTACGGAAGCCAGATAGGGTACGATAAAGAAACGAATAAAAATTTTATACTACCGCTTGAAGACCCCGATAACGTAGATAAGCGCCGGGCTGAAATGGGAATGGGACCACTTGCCGATTATGTAAGAAGATGGAATATAAACTGGAATATAGAGGACTTTAAAAAAGAGCAGGCTGAACGCGAAGCGCGAAAATAAACTCAGATAACAGGCTGAAATTCAGGGTACTTTTTTTTCACAAAGTGTATCCTGAGAATAAATGAATATAAAAACAGAATTTATTTTTACAAAATTCTCCCTCCGGTTTTTTGGCCTATCTTATTGTTTAATTAAGCTTATCATTGTCAATAAAATTCTGCTTTTTCTGTTAAAATAATAATTTAGTACGAAAAAACGAAAAAAACGTAACCTCAAAAACAGCCTGTTTTTGCAGCCTACCATTTACTACTTATATACAATTACAGTCAATTTATGTATTTTAAATTTATGGAATCGAATTATTCCACTACTTAGCCAATTAATAATTATTTTACATTCGAATTAGCTATTGGATTTTTCATTCACATTTGATATATTTACAAAATCACATATAATTTTAGCTTCAAATATTTCTGTATATTTGGGGGTTTCTGAATAACTTTCATTCCATAGGGCTTGGGAATCTTTGGTGAAAATAATAGTTATTATGATACCCTTTTGCAATTTCCTGCATTAACGTTCTATAGTGAGACTGCCGAAGGAATTATTAACAGCTGGAGTAAAGGGGCGGAAAAATTTTTCGACTTTACTGCTGATTATGTTATCGGCAGACCTGTATCCGCCCTGTTTTCACCTGAAGCCCTGCCTTTATTTTCTGAGGCAAAAAGCAGCTTTTTAAATCCTGCCTCCGCCGATAATTCCCCTGTAAAATTCATAACCGAATATAAAAATCATAACGTAAAAATCTGCATTTCTCCTGTAAAAAATAACTTAGGCATCATTACAGGCTTTATTACTCTTGCAGAAGAAATTTCCGGTTTGGGCAGACCAGAACATATCGAATCGGATTTACAAAAAAGCCTAAAGGAAATTTCCGATTATAAATATGCCCTTGATGAATCTTCCATAGTTGCTATCACTGACCAGAAAGGAATTATAAAACACGTCAATGAAAATTTTTGCAAGATATCAAAGTTCTCAGCGGAAGAGCTTATTGGTCAGGACCATAGAATTATTAACTCATCTTATCACCCGAAAGAGTTTATCCGCAATATCTGGGTAACTATTGCTAACGGAAAGATCTGGAAGGGCGAGCTGAAAAATAAAGCCAAGGACGGAACTTTCTATTGGGTAGATACAACGATAGTTCCCTTTCTTAACAGCCAGGGCAAGCCTTATCAATACGTTGCCATCCGCGCAGATATAACTGAAAGAAAAAAAATCGAAGATGACCTGCAGCGCAGCCTGAAGGAAATTACCGATTACAAATACGCCCTTGATGAATCTTCCATCGTTGCTATCACTGACCAGAAGGGTGTTATCAAACACGCCAATGATAATTTTTGTAAGATCTCAGGCTATAGCCGTGAAGAATTGATAGGACAGGACCATCGGATTATCAACTCATCTTTTCATCCGAAGTTCTTCATAAGAAATATATGGGTAACTATTGCAAACGGGAAAATATGGAGAGGCGAACTTAAAAACAAAACTAAGACTGGAGATTTTTACTGGGTAGATACAACCATTATCCCCTTTCTTAATGAACACGGAAAGCCTTACCAATATGTTGCAATCAGAAGCGATATAACTTCGCGTAAGCAGGCCGAAGAAGAAATAAATGAGCTTAATGAAAAGCTGGAGGCAAGAGTAGCCCAGCGTACTAGCGAGCTTGAAACACTCAACGAAGAGCTTGAATCATTTTCATACTCAATCTCCCACGATTTACGTGCGCCATTACGGGCTATAAACGGATATGCTTTTATTGTAAAAAAGAAGCTGGAAGAGAAATTTAAAAATGATCTGGATGAAGAGGATAGAGCAGGGTTTGAAAAAATCATTTCAAATACCAGACGAATGGGCCAGCTGATTGATGATTTGCTTTCTTTCTCAAGACTGGGAAGAAAAGAAATAGTTAAGTCCCCTTTTGAAATGCAGGAGATTGTAAATCAGATCTTGATTGATTTGAATCCTGAGATAGATTTTAATAAAGCTCACATTGAAAACAAAATTTCTCACAACGCGCCAAGCGATTTAAATATGATGCGACAGGTATGGCTGAATTTGATAAGTAATGCTTTAAAATACTCATCGATAAAAGAGAGAGTTAATATTGAGATAGGTTCCTATGAAGGAATAGATGATATTATCTATTACATTAAAGATAATGGTATCGGTTTTGATATGGACTATGCGGGAAAATTATTCGGAGTATTTCAAAGACTACATTCGGAAAAAGAATTTGAGGGTGTAGGTGTAGGGCTTGCAGTGGTGAAAAAAATAATTCAAAGACATAGAGGAAATGTATGGGCAGAGGGAAAAGTAAACGAAGGAGCAACATTTTATTTTTCATTGCTTAAATAAATTTACTTGTAACAATGAGTGAAAAAAAAATAAAAATATTACTTCTGGAAGATGATGCTAACGATTTACTTTTTATAAAAGAAGCGCTTAAAAAATTTACTAAGCCGGATAGTCTTATACATTTTGAGAACGGCGCAGAAATGCTGGATTATATTTTTAAAAATGGAGATTACTCTAATCAATCAGATGATATTATTGCAGATCTGATAATACTTGATTTAAAGACACCAAAAATAAACGGTCTTGAAGTACTTCAAATGCTTAAAGCTGAAAAATTAACTAATTTAATTCCGGTTGTAATATTTACTTCTTCAAAGGAAGAAAAAGATTTAAGAAAAAGTTATGAGTACGGCGCAAACAGTTTTATTGTGAAACCTATAGACTTTGAAACATTTTCCCAAACTATAGAAGCTGTAGGAAATTACTGGACAAATATTAATCAGATTTAAAATTACTCCAAAAATCTAAGAAAGAAATGCCTCCGAAACTAAGAATATTAATTATAGAAGATAATGCAGAAGATGCAAATCTTATTCAATTTCATCTTACAGAAGAAGGAATAGATTACATATCGCGCATAGTTGATACAAAGGAGGAATTCGAAGATGCGCTTGATAATTTTTCTCCGGATGCAATTTTATGCGACCACACTCTTCCTCAGTTCGATTCAGTCCTCGCACTTAAAATCCTGAATAAAAGAAAAATAAAAGTCCCGTTTATTCTTGTAACTGGTTCTGTCTCGGAAGAATTTGCCGTTCAGATGATTCATTCGGGCGCAAGCGATTATATAATAAAGGACAGAATGGCGCGACTTCCGGCTGCGCTTACAAATGCTTTGATAAGAAGCAGAAATGAAAATGAAAAGCAAAGATATATAGAAAAAGTTGTTGAGAACGAAAGCCTTTTTAAAAAAGCCGAAAAAATTGCGCACTTCGGAATATGGGAATCAGATCTTATAAGAGGAATTACAAAATGGTCAGATGAAACATATAAAATCCTCGGCTATAAAGTAAATGAAGTTGAACCTTCAGAGGAGAATTTTTTCAGGAAGGTTCATCCTGATGACAAAGAGCATGCACTTAATATTGTAAGAAATGCACTTATAAACAGCAGCACAGGGCAGATGATGTACAGAGTTTTAGGAAAGAATGGTGAAATAAAAATTATAAAGAGTGAATTTGTAGTAGAGCGCGATGAAAATAATATGAATGTTAAAATCATCGGTTTTAACATTGACATAACTGAGCAGGAAAAAATTAAAAAAGAGCTGCTTCATAATGCTGAGAGCATAAGCGCAATTTTAAAAAGCATCACCGACGTTTTTTATATAATAGACAGAAATTATAATTTCCTGTATGTAAATAAAGCTGTAGAAGAACTTACCGAACTTCCAAACAACAGTCTCATAGGAAAAAATGTATGGGAAACCTTCGAAGATGCCGACCAGCTCCTGCCTAAAAAAGAATTTAAAAAAGCATTTAACAGCAATGAAGCACGCGGCTTTGAAATGGAATACAGAGGCCGCATTTATTATGTCTCTCTTTATCCTTCCGAACTTGGGCTAACTGTTTCATCTAAGGACATCACACTTGAGAAAATTGCCGAAGAAAAACTGATGAAGAGCCTGAAGGAAACTTCTGATTATAAATATGCAATTGATGCTTCTTCTATAGTTTCTATTGTTGATACTGAAGGCACAATAAAATATGCCAATGATAACTTCTGCAGAATTTCCGGATACACACGTGAAGAACTCATAGGCAAAAAACATGCAATGCTCGACTCAGGATATCATCCTAAAGAATTTTTTGAAGAGCTGTGGAATACAATGATGGCCGGAAAAGTCTGGAGAGGCGAAGTAAAATTTAAAAAGAAGTCAGGCGAGTACTTCTGGGTAGATAATACTATTGTTCCGTTCATAGATGAAAAAGGAAATATATATCAGTTCATGGGCATACGTACGGATATCACTGCAAGGAAGAAGATAGAAGAAGAATTAATGAAGAGCCTGAAGGAAACTAATGACTACAAATATGCAATGGATGAATCCTCCATACTAGCCATCACTGATGAAAAAGGAAATATAAAACATGCTAATGATAACTTCTGCAGGATATCTAAATACAGCCGGGAAGAACTTATCGGCGCTAACCACAGGATTGTAAACTCAGGTTATCATTCAAAAGAGTTTTTCGAGCAGTTATGGATAACCATTTCAAGCGGTAAAGTATGGAGGGGCGAACTTAGAAACAGAGCAAAGGACGGAACATTCTATTGGGTAGATACAACTATAGTCCCTTTTCTCAATGAGATAGGAAAGCCTTACCAGTATGTGTCCATCAGAAAAGACATTACTGCACGCAAGCATGCTGAGGAAAACCTCAAAAAAAGTGAAAGCAAGTTCAGGAAATTTTTTGAAACGGCACCTGAAGCAATTTTCATTCTAGATATTGCGCAAAGAAAGTTTGTGGATTTTAATCAGAATGCATTGGAGCTTTTAAAGTACTCCAGAGAAGAGCTGCTGCAAAAATCACCTTTAGAAATCAGCCCTGAATATCAATCCGACGGTAGACTTTCAGAGGATGTTTTCATTGAGGCAATTCAAAAGTCAATAGAAGGTGAAAAATTAATTGTAGAATGGATTGTGAAAGATGCAACAGGTACTGAAATATTCTGTGAAGTAAGACCAAGCAAACTTGATGATTTTGATAATAATCTGCTGAGAATAAGTGTAATAGATATATCTGAAAGAAAAAAAGTGCAGAAAGAACTGATAAAAAACGAGAGCAAGTTCAGGCAGTTTTTTGAAACTGCACCTGAGGCAGTTCTTATAATGGATTTTGAAAAGAAAGTATTTGTTGATTTCAACGATAACGCTCTTAAGCTTCTTAAATACACCGCTGACCAGCTTATGCATAAATCCCCTCTTGATGTTACTGCTACTGTTCAGCCTGAGGGAATTTCAGCTGAAGAAAAACTTATAGCTAATGTGGCAAGGATCATAAACGGAGAAAAGCTTACAACTGAGTGGCTGGTAAAAGACTCAGATGGTAATGAAATTTTTTGCGAGATAAGGGCAACGATGCTCTCTGAATTCGATAAAAATCTTATGCGTCTTAGCGTGATTGATATAACTGACAGAAAAAACGCTGAAGCCGAGCGCAATAAAATTACATCTGACCTCTTCAACAGGAATAAAGACCTTGAACAGTTTACATACATTGTATCTCATAATCTCCGTGCCCCTGTGGCGAATATACTGGGCTTTTCAGAAGAACTAAGAAAGGATGACGTATCACCTGAAGAAAAAAATATATTAGAAAATGAATTGCATGAATCTGTGAAAAGACTTGATACGGTAATTCTTGACCTGAACGATATATTAAATGTGGCAACTACAATAAAAGAAAAACGCGAAGAAGTCTTCTTTTCCAATATTGTATATTTCATTAAGTCGGAAATTAAAAATCTTATTGAAAACAATGAAGTAGAGATCATTACTGATTTTTCCGACGTTCCCGGTTTCACGACAATAAAAAGCTACATACATAGTATTTTTTACAATCTTATTTCCAACAGCATAAAATATAAGCAGCCGGGAAAAAAACCCGTGATAGAAATCACGTCAGAAAAGACCGGGAATAAACTAATTCTGAAATTCAAAGATAATGGAACCGGAATAGATCTTCATGCGCGCAAAGACCAGATATTCGGTCTGTACAAAAGATTTCATCATAATATCGAAGGAAAAGGAATCGGTCTGTTTATGATAAAATCTCAGGTAACTGCGCTTGGAGGAACTATAGATATACAAAGCGAAATAAACAGGGGAACAACTTTTACAATAGAGTTTAATACCTGAAAATTACTGAAATTAAACCAAAAAAATCCCTACAATGAGTAAAAAAGAGCACAATCGATATCTGATAGTAGATGATGACAAGGCTAACAATATGCTTTGTAAAATGATTTTGCAAAAAACATTCGCAGATGCGGAGGTTATTTCGTACGACTGCCCGCGCAAAGCCCTGAACTACATTAACAATAACTATTTAATCTCCAACGATAACTTTAAAACAGTAATATTCCTTGATATTAATATGCCTGATATTACAGGATGGGAGTTTCTGGATATTTTCCAAGGCTTTAATGAAAATATACGAAATTTTTTTACTATTTATATGCTTTCATCATCAGTAGATTACAAGGATAAAAATCTCGCCACTGAAAATCCATTAGTCGAAGGATATATCGAAAAGCCCTTGACAAGAGATAAAATAAAAAATATTTTTAGTCTTTAGTTAATCGTCCGGAAATTTACCTCCTCTGCGTCTGGCTTTGGGGTAGCGAACATAGAGGAGTCCGGGCGAATAATGGCTTGCCTTCATCTATCTTCCTTATCTTTTACATTCAGTTTTGTTAAAATAGATATCGGCTATTTATTATTACATTTATGATCCGGCTTTATTCACTTACACGAATTTATATAGTTACCGCTTCCTTATACTATCTATGGTATCTTGCATATTTTTATTTCACTGATAGATATTTTAACGGAATAAATTATATTGCCTTCTTCAGTGTTTACTGGTTCCTTGCAGTTATTCTGTATTTTTATTTCCGGTACATTTACCTTATTACAATCAGAAGAATAATTCTTGCCTGCGGCTGGAGCTTCGTGAATATTCTGCTAATCGACTGGCTGCTGAAGGGCGGATTTCATTATTACTTCTTTCTCGCTTCATTATTATTAATTCCCTTTTCAATCTTACAAGTGCTCAGGATTTCCGCTAAGATGAAATACAATGTGCTGGGAATAGATGAAAACGGTGAAGAATTTGAAATGGAAGAAGAAGAATATCTGAAGCTGCTGGCTAAAGAACAGGCTGAGCGTGAAGCAATAAAAAATGAAATAAATAATTCGATAAACAATTCGATAAACGAATCAAACAAACGCCCCGAAGGAAATAATCCGGAATGATACAGCTTTGCAAACTAAATTGAAAATACTAAATTTTATAAAGCGTGATGATTTTTAGTTTGAATCAGGCAAAAAAGTGAATAATTCAGGGATGAGTTTGATAAGAAGTGAATTCGGTTAAGTAGCGGAAATATGGAATAATTTTAAATTACTTACAATTTATCTTCAGCTTGGATTTACTGTAACTCTGCCCGAAGATTTTAGAAAGAATGATAAACTACCTGTACCTGTCTCTTTTCCACCTTTCAGCCTGCTCACGCAGACCTGAAAATCCGCCCTGGCCTATTACTTTATTATAATAATCATCTGCCTTGCCTTTATTTCCCATCAGGTCATAAACCATTGCAAGTTTCAGCCAGCCGTCTGCTCCAATTTCCGTGGGTTCTTTATCAAGCTTTTTGCTAAGTTCTTCAGCTTTGAGTAAATTCTTTTCAGCTTCGGTTAAGTTCCTTTGTCCTAAGTAACTTACGCCTAAGTAATAATGTGCTTCTCTGCGGACTTTTTCGGAAAATCCGAATATATTTGAATCACATAAAGCAAGCACTTTTGACCAGCCGTCAATAGCTCCCTGCCAGTTTGAAAGCCCTATGTAGCTTCTGCATAAAAGCTGCCTGAAAAATGCATTTGAAGGATAAGCAGCAACTAATTCCTGAGCATAAAACTGAGATTCAGCATAATTTTTCTCATAAACAGAGTACAGATAAGCTAGAATAAACTTTGCTTCAGTGCGGGCATATCTTGAGTTATTTGAAATGTCCTTTATCTGCGCCAGTCCCTTGAGTTTATCTCCCTGCGGGAAGATTATCATAAGCGGCTTAATTACAGGGTACTTATCAGGTACGAACTCAGCAAAATAATTGTATATTCCAAGCCCGAATTTCACATCGGGATTGTTCGGATTTATCTCGTTTGCCCTATCCAGTAAGTTCAGCGCTGACTTCCCGTCCTGTGCTGCTTTCAGCCAGCTGTCTTTCAGGCTGTATACAAGTCCGCGATAGCCAAGCGCGCCGCCTTTGTAAAACAAAGCATCCGGTTCATCTTCATTTTTATCAAGAATCTTATCACAGATTTCTTCTACTTTGTCTACTTTTTTGTAAAATTCGTCATAAAGCGCGTCATTATCGCGGTCAATATTAATTGCCCACCATGCCGTCATAGCATCGAAAAAGTACCCTTCAGGTTTAGCCGGATTTGATGCAATCACTTCATTAAATATAGCGCGTGCAGAATCGAACTTTATATTGTAGATATAGTTGATGCCTTGAAGTAATTTTGTCTCTGTATTAGTCTGAGAATTAACTTTTACGGATGTAAAAGAAAGAAGAAGCAGAAAAAATATGGATTTGAAGTGTTTGATATAAGTCTTAATAAATTCTATACATTAAAGTCTTTTATCTCTGAAATAGTTCCCTAAATAGTTTCCTATTTTAAGGAAGTATTTCCTTCCAAAACGCGACCCAATAAAACATTAACGTATTGGAAGGAAATAAAGTTTTGAATCAATTATTACCCAGGAATTTATCGTTCCTTGATTTGGTAGTTCCTTGTTTAGAAAGAGCTTCCAGGCATTTTATATACATTTGCTGACATTATTTTATCCCCCTATTCCATAAACAAATTTGGATAAAACTGCTTAATGCTAATGCAATTATGCTGCCTAAATTTAATGAATAATTATTAAATTTGTCAGCCTATTTTTTACGGCGAATAAAATACTTACTTAAGGGAAATGCTATTCAAATTAAATTCAACAGCGATATCCTCATTTAAAAGAACGGGGGCAATTTACGGATACTAAATAAACGAGTATATTCCTGCATTGGATTTAAAATAAAAAGCCCCTTCTGCTAATCAGAAGAGGCTCAACTTCATAACTTTATTAACCTTATAATCTTTACAAATCTTATGAACTTTTAACCTTTTACTTCACCACTACCATCTTTTTCACATCAGAAAATTTATCCGATGTCAGTTTATAAAAATACGTTCCGCTTGAAAGCGATACTGCATTGAAATCAACTGCATAATATCCTGCCTGCTGAACTCCATTCACAAGCTGCTTTACTACTCGTCCCGAAATATCATAAATCTTTAAAGATATGAATCCGTCAACAGGCAACTGATAACTGATAACTGTGTTTGGATTAAATGGATTCGGATAATTCTGACTGAGAGAAAAATCTGAAGGCAAAGAGTTGTTACTTATAATATTTGTTAATCCGCCGGTATTTGTTGTTTTAAAAATTTTACCGCTATCTCCTGCAATAAAGCCGGTAGTGGAATTCAGAAAATAAATTGAATAAAGATTTGCTGTCGTACCAAGATTGTAATCAATCCAGTTCATTCCCTCATTAGTAGTGTATTGCAATAAACCAGCTTGACCGCATATGAATCCTGAATTCTGATTTGCAAATGAAATTGAATGGTATGCAGGTAAGCCCGGGAAACTTTGATAAGACCAGTTCAATCCTCTATTCGTAGTTTTTGCAAAGGAGCGAAAATTATTTTCATAACCGACTGCCATATATACATCATTGTTGTACTTATAAACCGACCTTGCATTTATTAGTGAAAAACCGAAAGTGCTCCAATTCAATCCTGCATTAGTTGTTCTTTTTACATCTGAACCTGCAATCATCAAACCTGTATTTGCATCGGAAAAAATAAAGTTTGGATATTTAGGAGTTGATCCGGCGCTATAATACCCTCTCACCCAATTAGCACCTCCGTTTGACGTTTGAATTATGTAATACTCTTTTCCCCCCTTTGTAAATGCAACTCCAGTTGAAGAATTTACAAAATGAAAATTGACACACTGAGTGCCAAAAACAGAAGAAAAGAAACCGTAATATGTCCAGTTAACTCCTCTGTTAGTTGTTTTATAAACAACTCTGTCTCCTAAAACTATTCCACTGTTACTATCAAAGAACTGAATATTAGCCGGAGCGCCATAAAAATCCTGAATGCTTTTGAACCAGTTTATTCCGCCGTTAGTGGTTTTATAAACATCGCCATATAATAAATCAAACCGCTCTGTACAAGCAAAGCCTGTATTCTCGTCGCAGAAATAAACTGCCCTTACTTTTTCATTTACAGGAAGATTTCTTGAAACCCAATTTATCTGAGCCAAAGCACTCCCGAATTGAAATAATATCAATATAGATAAGAAAAATTTTGTTATCATAGAATAATTTATCACTTACTTGAATCAATTTCAATAACTTAATCCATTAATCACTTTCAATTGGAAGAAAATGCGCATAAAAAAACCTGACTTCGTTTTTCGAAATCAGGTTTTATTCTTAAGAAAATTTTAATTTTACTTCACTAATACCATCTTTTTCACGTCAGAAAATTTATCCGATGTCAGTTTATAAAAATACGTTCCGCTTGAAAGCGATACTGCATTGAAATCAACTGCATAATATCCTGCCTGCTGAACTCCATTCACAAGCTGTGCAACTTCTTTACCTGTTATATCAAATATTTTTAATGAAACAAATCCGTTTATAGGTAACTCGTAATTTATCTTTGTAGATGGATTAAACGGATTCGGATAATTCTGCATCAAAGCAAACTTATTCGGCACTCCTATCAAAACTTCATTCTGCAAGTCGTAATACTTATAATTTCCGTTGTAGTCTATTTGTTTTAATCTGTATGAATATCTTCCGCTGTTTAATCCGTTATCCGAGAATAAATAATTTTGCGGAGTGTTAACTGTTCCCTTCCCTGCTATAAATCCAATCTTATTCCATCCTGTTCCGAATGAATTTCTCTCTATATCAAAGCCTGAGTTATTTTCTTCCATCGTAGTATTCCAGTTCAAAGTAACATTATTTCCGTTTACGCTTGATGTGAATGATGCAAGCTCAACCGGTAAAGCATAGACAGCAGTATTCAGAAGAAAGGCGATTTTATTCGCGTTAAATACAGCCCCAACTAAATCCTGCTTACCGTCCAGATTAAAATCACTTACAGACACTCCGGTGACACCGCCACCCATGGCATAATCAGTCTTTGAAGAAAAGCTTGAAGTTGTTGAGCCCGGTGTTGTTGTATTCAAAAATACAGATGCTGTTGTACCGGCAGCACATACTATATCCGGTTTGCCATCGCCGTTGAAATCTCCCTTAGATATCCAGCCGGGAGCGGAACCGGAAGTATAATCCTGATTAGCAGTAAAAGTTGGAGTTGATGCATTGGTAGTTGTCGTATTCAATAAAACTGAGATAGATGAAGTACTATTATTGCTGTTTGCAATATCCGGTTTTCCGTCACCGTTAAAGTCAGCAACAGTCACTGTATAAGGGCCGTTGCCAGAAGCAAATTCTGTTCTTGCAGAAAAAGTCGGTGTCGATGCGCCCGGTGTAGTGGTATTCAAACAAACTCCGATGTTATCAGCCGCGTTATTTGGAAATACTATATCTTGTTTTCCGTCACCGTTAAAATCTGCTGCGCAAACATTTCTTCCGTTATTTGAAGCTCCCGTACTCACAGCCGTTTCAGAAGAAAAAGTCGGTGTAGTTGCTCCGGGTGTAGTTGTATTTAGAAAAATACAAATTTTCACATTCAGATTTGCAATTGCAATATCAGTCAATCCGTCACCGTTAAAGTCCGCAGCGCAAAGTCCCATGGAATTCTGTGAGCTGACTGCAAAATTTGTTCTGGCAGAAAAAGTGGGAGTTGAGGCACCCGGAGTTGTTGTATTTAAATGTACTGAGAAAAAAAATGAGGAATAGCATGTACTTATTAAATCCGGTTTACCATCTCCATTTATATCGGCAGCAATGCATGCCGGCGGAGCATCAGATGTAGAAAAGTTAGTTGCAGAACTAAATGAAGGTGTAGATGCACCCGGTGTAACTGTATTTAAAAAAACAGAAATCTGAAACAGTCCGTTAAAAGGGCATGCAACATCCGTTTTACCGTCACCATTAAAATCTGCCGAGCACAGATAAAAAGGCTGGTTGCCTGTATTTATATCTGAGTGCGCTGCAAACGATGGTGCGTTTGTGCTTAAGTCAGTCGTATTTATAAAAACCGAAATCGCATTACCTGTTCCGCAATTTGCAGCAACATCCGGTTTACCGTCGCCATTGAAATCTGCAATAATAGGAAAATATGGCTGAGAGACAGTTGAGTAATCTGTTCTTCCAAGCAATGTTAAAGAAGATGCATTAGGTGCAGTGTTGTTTAAGTATACTGAAAATTGAGCTGCGCCTCTTGATGCGCTTAATATATCGGGTTTGCCGTCGCAGTTCATATCACCTATTCCAACTCCGAACGGTGTTGAGCCTACAGCTAAATCCGTCTTCGCTGTGAATGAAGGAGTGGCTGCGCCTGTTGCTGTTGTATTTAAAAAATATGATACCGATGATGCGCCTCGGTTTGCGCATGCAATATCTATTTTGCCGTCAAGATTGAAATCCCCCGTTGCAACTGACCAGACTGTTGAGCCTGCAGTGAAATCCGCTCTTGTACCGAATGTAGGAGTTGACGAACCAACTGTTGTTGTATTAAAAAAAACCGATACAGATGCTGCAGTGTTATTCGGAACTACTACATCTAATAATCCGTCGCCGTTTAGATCCGCAACTGCTAAGTGAGTCGGTCCTGCCGGTGTAGTAAATGCAGTCATCGCTCCGAATGTAGGAGTTGATGCTCCGGGTGTAGTTGTATTTATAAAGACACCGATTGTAGCTGCTAACTGATTTGAAACTACCATATCAAGCTTGCCGTCTCCGTTCATATCTTTCAATACAACTGAATATGGATTTGTGCCTGTAATAAAATCCGTTTTTGTTGATAGAGTTGGAGTTGATGCTCCCGGAGTTGTTGTATTAAGAAAAACTGATGCAGTTGCGCTTGTCGTGTTCACTGCAGCTAAGTCCAATAATCCGTCGCCGTTGATATCTCCTGCTGCTACGCTATGCGGCGCAGTGCCTGTAGCAAAATCTACCTGCGAAGAAAATGACGGAGTTGTGGAATTAATAACAGTAGTGCTTAATAAAATTGAGATGCCGTTTAAATTCTGATTTGCCGTTACTAAGTCCTGCCTGCCGTCGCTGTTTATATCAGCAGGGATCATAAACATTGCACCTGCGCTGGATGTTATTACAATATCTGTTTTAGTAGTAAAAGTTACCTGCGCGAATGTTCTTTGTGTAAAGATGCATAAAACGATTAGCGCAATGAATAACTTAACAAAAGTAAGTTTTTTGTTCATTGGGGTTAATGGTGAATTAGATTTTTTTTTTAAAATGATAAAGGTGTGACCTCGTTGCTTGCAAAATATCGTTTTAAGAATAGTATTACAACTATAAAATTTTATTTACAATGTGCTTATACCTTAACGGAATATTAAAAATGTCTTTGATTAACATTTCAGATACTCTTAGTGCTTATTTCGGTTTGTCTGTCAATACCTTTTATAAAAAACTTCCCTATTAGTAGTAATAGAGTGAACTCCATATTATTTTATTTTTGTTCTGCTTAAATTTTTCACAGGGAATTTCAGCATTTCCGGGTCTTCAGACCAAGAAGCAAAAGAAGAAGTAAAATCCGTCAAAAATTCGTCATTAAGTGATGAAAAAGATGAAAGTAAAATGTTACAATAATGTTACTTTCAGAAAGTTACTTTTCAGCCGTTGTTCGTCTTCAGACCACAACAACCATTAGTAAAATAAAATCCGTCAAAAATTCGTCATTACGAGATGAATAAAAAATCCGGTATTGAAAAAACAGTCTTATCAATTTTTTAAATGCTGAAAAATTTAAAAAGACAAAATAGAATAAAATAAAATGTTACAATAATGTTACTCTGCAGTTTTGTGGGATTTTGTGTTTTTAGAGTTTTTGTGTTGAAATAAAAATCCGTCAAAAATCCGTCATTACGGGATGAATAAAAAATCCGGTATTGAAAAAACAGTCTTATCAATTTTTTAAATGCTGAAAAATCTAAAAAGACAAAATAGAAAAAAATAAAATGTTACAATAATGTTACTCTTCAGTTTTGTGGGATTTTGTGTTTATAGAGTTTTTGTGTTGAAATAAAAATCCGACTTTTTTCAATATAGAAAAACTTGTAATTCAAAAATCGTAAATGAAAGAAAAACACTATAAATTTAAATATTGAAAATTTACATACAATGCGTTAGTTTAAAAAACAAATCAAAATCATTACCTATGAGAAAAGTAGTACTCTCTGTCCTTTTCTCCCTCACTATTTTTTCAAATTCTGTTTGGGCGCAGCCGTTCAGATGGACTCAGTTACCGAATTCCCCTCAGCCTGATTCTGCCATTGACGGAAGATTTGAAGATATATTTTTTTGCAATGCCAATACGGGGTTTGCAATAGTTCAGCAGCTTGGGCTTGTTTATAAAACAACGGATGGCGGGGCAAGCTGGCAAAACACATCGCACGCTTCCAATAATAACAGAAGCGTTGGATTCTTTACAACTGAAACAGGTATCATTGGTACATTAGACTCGAATAAACCTTTGTTCAGAACTACTAACGGCGGATATAACTGGACAGATATCACTGCATCAATACAGGGCGTAAAGCCAAAAGGTATTTGCGGAATTTCTGTAGTTGATGAAAATATTGCATTCGGTGTCGGAAGATATTACTGTCCTTCTAATTTAATAAAGACAACTAACGGCGGGCTTAACTGGGTTTCAATCCCAATTGATACATCGCTGATGCGCTCTGCAGTTGATTGTAAATTCTGGTCGGCAGATTCAGGATTTGTCATAGGAGGGTACTCCCCTGTGAATCAATATTACAACGGAAGATCAGTAATTCTGTTTACTTCGAACGGAGGGCAGACATTTGAACGCAGATGGTACTCCCCTGCTTCACGACCAAGAGAGTGGGGATGGAAAATTCAGTTTATAAACAGACAGCTTGGATATGTTGCTATAGAAAATTTCAGCGCTGCTTACTTTTTAAAAACTACTGACGGAGGAGTGAACTGGTCAAGCTTTGCAATTCCTAATCAATATAATTTAGAGGGTATCGGATTCATAAATGAACAGACAGGATGGATAGGAGGCTGGGGTTTAAATTATTATATGCCTACAATAGAAACGACAAACGGCGGCACAAGCTGGCATCCTGCAGGATGGGGCTTTAATGTAAACAGGTTCAGGTTTATAAATGACACACTTGCTTATGCAGGCGGGCACAGGATTTTTAAATATATGAGGCAGACAGTCGGTGTGCAGAATATATCTAATGAAATCCCGGAGAATTTTTCGCTTTCGCAGAATTATCCGAATCCTTTTAATCCCGTTACATCAATAAAATATACACTGCATTTGTTTGATTACGTTACTTTAAAAGTTTATGACTCGAAAGGGAATGAAGTAGCCGTATTAGTTAATGAAAATCAAAACGCAGGTGCTTATTATGTAAGTTTTGATGCATCTGAGCTGCCAAGCGGAGTTTATTATTATAAGTTAATAGCAAATCAATTTCAGGAAACGAAAAAAATGGTACTGATAAAATAAAAAAACAGCAAATCATAACGGCGGAGTTAATAGCTCCGCCATCACTTCATTATAAATTATTATATTACAATAATTTACACAGCATTCAAAACCGCAAAAAGAATCTTTGTATTTAAATTCATTTCTCCATACATTGCACTTGTAAATCAATAACTTTCTAGTATTTGTGCATTAATATTTACATATCTCTTTGATATTACGTACTATATATTATTTACAGCACAAGAGAGAGTTTATAAATATTTAATAACCTTAACAGTTGGAGACAGCTATGAGACTCTATCTTTTTGTCCTATCCTTATTTCTTATTTCACTAAACTTACAGGCTCAAAGTAAATACTCACAGGAGGATATGCGAAAGTTATCCCGCATCTCTGCAAAGATAACCTTTGATGGTGAAGTTTACAAAAGCAGTTTTCATCCCGGCATTAAACAGAACGCTCGTATTCCGGAGCAATACGGTCCTGATGCATACAGCTCAATTTCGACTGTACAGATAAGCAATCTTAGAAATTACTATGATTTAGAAAGCAACGGTACTCCTGTTCAAATCTGGCAGGACCCGAACAATCCCGATTACATTCATGCTGTTTACACTTACTCAAATCAGGAAGCAGGGTGGACAGACAGAACCGTTCAGTATTTCTGGAGCAGTGATAGAGGCGCAACGTGGAGCTTTATGTGTAATGTACCCTTCGCTGGCAGGGCCGGCTTTGGTACTATTACAGGATTAAGTACAGGTGTTGCTTTTATTGGCTCTCATACAAACTCAGGCGCGACGTCAAATATTCGCACTCAATTTTACGTTGATGCATTTCCGGGACTTGGCTCTTTTACAAATCTTGACCCGGGTGGAACTAATAACACATACGTCTGGCCGAGAGTTATAGCAACTCAAAATACTTCCCTCACAAATAAGTTTGTCTTCGTAGCTTCAACAAGCGGTGCTGATGCTTCATTTTATGGAGTAGGTACATCAATTACATCTTCAAATTTTTTACCTTATCAATCAATCGATGCCTCCCCTGCTGAATGTTATGCATTAGGCCGAGGCTCTGATGGAAGAATCGGAATCGTATATATAATTGACGACGCAAGATTTGCAGGACAAACAGGTGATGTGTATTTTATGGAATCAACCAATGCAGGAACCAGTTTTGGCACTCCGTTAAAAATATTCGATGCAAACTTTGCAACCGATTCGCTGGCTGCATTAAGAGGTGTGAGTATTGTTTATAAAGGAAATTCACCATGTGTTGTATTTGAAACCATAAAGCAAACAGAGTCAGGCAGTTTCTTCCCGGGTTCACCAAGCAAGATAAGATTCTGGTCTTCTGCAGTTAATGGCGGCAATAGTATAGTAATTGCCGATGAAAATAATATTCCTTTTGCTCCTTATCTTGGAACAAATGATGTTCTGGCGCCACTTAGCAGACCAAGCATCGGAATATCTTCAGACGGCGGCGCATTATTCTGCTCAATGATGGTAGCAAGCTCTGCAACAGGAGGTACAGATACTACAAGCTATGGAGAAATATACCTTAAGCTATTATTATGTAAATTTAATTGTACAAAAAGATACAATTCCCGGCAGCAATGTAAACATGGCTGATAACAGAACAAATGCAAGACCTTATTTTGTTAGAGTAAGTTATCCAAGGACATTAAGTCCCCCTGCAGTTCCGACACTTTTATCCCCTGCAAATAATGCAGTGAATCAGCCGTTAACCTCTACATTATCATGGACAGGAAACGGAGAGGGATACAGAGTTCAGGTTTCAACTAATTCAGGTTTCACAAATATTATTGTTGACCAAAGTATAATGTTAAATACATCATACCAGATACCTGCACCTATATTAACACAGAGTACTACATATTATTGGCGTGTGAGCGCAACAAGCCCCGGCGGCACAAGCTCATTTTCTTCACCTTTTGCCTTTACAACTACTAGCGCAACATTACCTGCAGCACCGACATTAATAACGCCTGCATCGGGAGCATCAAATGTAAGTATAACACCTTCATTTGACTGGTCGGATGTTTCAGGCGCAGCAAGCTACAGATTTCAGCTTTCCACAAGCAATTCCTTCAATACAACGATTGTGGATTCTTTGAATGTTACTCAATCGCAATTTAATCTGCCGGTATCCTTATTGAATAGCACAACTTATTATTGGAGAGTAGCAGCAAAAAACACGGCAGGAACAGGTCTGTATTCTTCGATATTCAGTTTTACAACTGTCTTAGCTCCACCTGTTGCACCGACATTAGTCGCACCTCCTAACGGTTCGAATGGAATATCCACTACAGATTTATTCTTATGGCAAGGAATTTCAGGCGCAACTCTTTACAATTTTCAGATAGCAACGGATGTCAATTTTAATAATTTAGTTCATAATGTTAACGTTAACACTACCTTGCAAATAATGACTGCCGGAATTTTACAACCTAACACTCTTTACTTCTGGAGAGTAAGAGCGTCTAACGGTTCTAATAATTTAGTTCATAATGTTAACGTTAACACTACCTTGCAAATAATGACTGCCGGAATTTTACAACCTAACACTCTTTACTTCTGGAGAGTAAGAGCGTCTAACGGTTCGACATTTGGGGCATTTTCAGCTACATGGAATTTCAGGACAATGACTTCCGGTATAACAAGTTTAGGAGGTATTATTCCAACGGAATTCAAACTATATAACAACTATCCGAATCCATTCAATCCTTCTACTACAATTAGATTCGATATTCCGAAAAACACTGATGTAAAAATAAGGGTGTTTGACCTTACAGGAAAAATGGTGAGCGAGCTTATAGACTTCTCTGTTCCCCCAGGGGCATATGAAACAAGCTTTAATGCCTCTATACTTGCAAGCGGAATTTACTACTACAGATTTGAAGCGGGTGAATTTATCGACACTAAAAAAATGATGCTGATAAAGTAGTTCGTCATTTGAAAAAATTTATTCATGGGAATCTCCGGCAGTAGTATAGGCCGGGGATTTTTTTTTGCCCCTCCTTAAAAAATATTTACACCTATTTAATTTTGTTAGGATTTTGTTAGGATTTTTTTTTAATTGTATATAAGATTTTCAAAATTTTCCATAAACAGAAATCCTGTTGTTGGCTTCAAGCAATTGATTCGGGCAGCGGGATTTTTTATATATAAAACGTAAGATAATTTAACAAAGAGAAAATATTTGTTCCGCTATTATTATTTTAATTTTTATTATATTTGCATACAATTTTTAAAAAAGCCGCTTTAAATAATCCGCATTTTTCTTACTCCTCCACGGATGATTTAGGCAATCTAAATTAATTTCTATCTCTATAATCTAACTTAAATCAAAAATTTTTAATTAATGCTTGTGTCAATTATGATGCATTGTAACACTAAAAGTATATCAATAAATCTACCCCAATTAAAATGAAAAAAATTACACTTCTTTTTTTAGCTGTGATTTCTTTCTTCATTTTGAGCAGTAATTCATTTGCTCAGAATGTTGAAGTAAGCAGCGGCGGTCCTGTGACAAGCTATGCAACTCTTGCTGATGCTTTTACAGCGATTAACACAGGCGCTTTTACCGGCGCAATTACGGTAAACATTGTTGGTAACACAACTGAAACTGTTTCAGCATCGCTCGATTCAAGCGGCAACGGAACAGGATCAAATTACACATCAATTACTATTAAACCGTCAGGCGGCGCTTCACGCACAATTACCGGAGCATTTGTAGGTCATTTAATTAATCTTAACGGAGCAGATAACGTAACTATCGACGGGTTAAACACAGGCGGTAATTCATTAACAATTTCAAATACAGCGCTCGGTGTATCAAGCGCAATAAGACTTATTCTGGACGCTAAAAATAATACAATTACCAACTGTACCATTACAGGCTCAGAAGTAAGCGCCGCTACAGGTGTTATTTTTCTTTCAACAGGCTCTGCATCAGGAAATGACAATAATACCATCAGCAATAATAATGTAACAGCAGCAGGGGTAAATCTTCCTCAAAACGGTATTTTTTCTATAGGTACCAGTGTAACGGTCGATAACAGCGGGAATACAGTTTCGGGAAATAATATTTCGGATTTCTTCAATGCAGCAGGCGTCAGCAACGGAGTATCTGTAGGTTAAGGTAACTCAGCATGGACAATTTCAAATAATAAAATTTTCCAGACAGGCAGCAGAACTTATACTACCGGCAGTACCCACAACGGAATTGTTATTTCATCAGGTTCAGGCTACACCATAACAGGAAATACAATCGGCTATGCTTCATCAGCAGGCACGGGCACTTACACAATGCTTGGAACAGTTGCAACAAGATTTATCGGTATCGCTTTAACTCCTACTACTACATCTGCATCTTCAATACAGGGCAATACAGTAACTGCTATTAGTCTTGCCACATCAAGCGGCGCAACTACAGCAAACGGTGTTCTTTGCGGTATTAGCATTGCCGGTGGTTCTGCCCCGGTAAATATCGGCAATATTACTCCTAACGTTATCGGAGGCTCTACAGGTACAGGACTTCTTTCTGCAGTACCGACAACTACACAGGGAACAGTTGTAGGTATTCACAGCGCCGGTACTGGAGCTACAGTTATTCAGAATAATGTCATCGGAGGATTAGCATCTTCAGGTACAACAGCTGCCGTTGCAGGAGGAATATTGGGTATTAACATTACCGCAGCTGCATCTTCAGTGACAATTACAGGAAATACAGTCGGTAACTCTACTGCAGAAAATATGCGCGGCGGTACAACAGCTCTGACTACTGGAAGCTCAGTTGTAACCGGAATCAATTTAGCAGCTGCTCCCACAACTGTAAATATTTCAAATAACACAATTCAGAATCTTGTTTCATACGGAACGGCTGCTGCAGGTTTTGTAAGAGGTATTTCAACCACTTCCGGTACAGGAAGTTCGGTTGTTTATACTTTTTCAGGGAACACTATAACAAATTTATCAACAACCAGTACCCTTGCAACAGTTACAAACGGCTTTGCATCAGTTAATGGTATTGCTTTGGCAATAGGAAATGCGTGCAGCATTTCAGGCAATACAATTTCTAACCTTTCGAATGCTAATACAGGTACAGGCGGATACATTGTTGCAGGTATAGCTTTTGCTAATGCAACAAGTCCTTCAGTCAGAAATAATATTATTTACAATTTATCCAATGCAAGTACATCCACTACAGCAACTACTCCGGGTATTGCAGCGGGTATTTTAATACGCTCTGCAACAACTTCCGATACAGTTGCAAATAATATGATTACGCTAGGAGCAGGACAGACAACCAATACATCTTTCATTGGTATAATGGGCCAGCACGGGGCAACACCTGACCCGATAGATTATATTTATTACAATACCGTTTCTATTTCAGGAACAGCATCAAGCGGCGCGCAGCCAAGTATGGGATTCTATCGCGGTGACTTTAGCGTTACAGCAAGAACAGTAACAACAATTGTAAAAAATAACGTATTTGATAATGCAAGAACAGGCGGCACAGGTAAGCACTATGCAATAGCAAATAACTACGGCGCAACGACAAGCGTTACAGGATGGGGCGCAGGGAATTCAGATAATAACGTATTGAACTCTGCATCACCATCTACAGTCGGTTACTGGACAACTGACCAGACCTTTACAGGCTGGAAAGCTGCATCATCTTCCGATTTCTCAAGCGTTACAGCAGTAGCAATTACATATACAAATGCCGCAACAGGTAACTTAAGATTTAGTATGGGTGTAACCCCTACTCAGTTAGAGTCAGGCGCAACTCCAATCACAGGTTTTTCCACCGATATTGACGGCTTTACAAGACCAAAACCTGCTCCTGTAAACGGAGGCGGTACATTCCCTGATTTCGGCGCAAGCGAATCTGACATGGTGCCTTTAGATCTAACAGGACCAAACATTTCATACGGAGTTGTTACCGGTGGAATTGTTGCTGCCAGCAGAACACTTACAGGCTTTGCTACAATAACAGATAATTCAGGTGTGAACGTAACTCCGGGCACAAGACCAAGAGTTTATTATAAAAAATCAACCGATGCAAATGCATTCGTTGGAAATACTTCAGGCGATAATGGATGGAAATGGGTATAAGCAACAAATGCAACTTCCCCATTCAATTTTACAATTGATTATACTATTATTAACGGCGGCTCAATAGCGGTTGCCGATGTTATTCAGTACTTTGTAGTTGCTCAGGATTTAGCTCCTGCAGCAAATGTTGCTTGTAATCCTATAACCGGCTTTGTTGGTACAAGTGTTGCGGCAATAACATCCGCTCCTACAACTCCAAACAGCTATACAATTGGCGCGACATTCCCTTCTGTTGTTTATCTTGGTGCAGGAGCCGGAAGTCCTAACTATCCGAGCTTCTCAGGGGCAGCAGGATTATTCAATGCAATCAATACAAGCATTATTGCATCAGATGTGACTGTTATAGTACAGAATAACACTACTGAAGATGGTACAGTTTCATTAAATGAATTTACAAAAGGTTACAGAATTTTTGTTGTTCCCGGCGCAGCAGTTACATTCACATTTGAAGGAACCACTGCAGCAGCAAACGATGCTTTACTTGAACTTAACGGCGCAGATGATTTCTTAATTGACGGAAGATTCGGCGGCTCAGGAAAATATTTAAGATTTGTAAATAATAATGCAACAGCATCAGGTACAGGACCTATACTAAGATTTATAAACGACTCAAGAAGAAGCGGCATAGGATATTGTACATTGGAAAGTAATGCAACAGTTTCTACAAATCCAATTATAATGTTTGGCGCAACTACAGGAAACTACGGAAATGACAGCTTGCTAGTTGATAGCTGCTTATTCAAAAATTCAACCGGAACAAATCCGGGTTCATATTTTACTGCAATCGGTTCAACAGGTACATCTTCAGGTATTCAAAAGAACAGCTCTATTGCAATCATCAATAATAACTTCACCGGATGGACTGCAAACAGCACAGGAATAATTGATTTCTCTGCTGCCTCAATGGGTGACAGTTTGATTGTAGACTCAAACAGAGTTTACAATAATATTACTATGACTGCCTCCTGGGCTGCAATTAAATTAACAGGCAACGGAAACAACTGTACTGTAAACTTTAATAGCATTGGCGGAAGTAATCCTGACAGATCGGGAAGCCCGATATTTGCAAATACCGGTATAGCGATGACAGGTATCGATATAAAATCCGGTAATACTATTAAGTCCGATGTACACGGTAACATCATTGCAAATATCAGTAATATGGCGCCTGCTACACTTACATCAGGAATTGTGAAAGGTATTAACATACAAGGTGGAAGAATAAACGTTGGAACGCTCGTTGGCAATACAATCGGAGGAAAAGCAAATGTATGGGATACAGTAACAAGTGCTTATGATAACGGATGGATTGATATGGTAACTGCATCTGCTACTGACACTATTTTAATTTGGAATAACACTATCTCTTATGCAAACTACTGGAGAAAAAGAAATGACAGAAATTGCGGAATTAATATAGTAGGGACAACAGGAGCATTAATAGATGTTTATAATAACAACATTAATAATATGCGCGGCAACGGTACAGGAAACTCATCATCATTCCAGAATTATGGTATAAGATTAGCTAATACAGGTGCTAACAATGTTATTAATGTCAGAAATAATAACGTTAACTCAATGTTCCACACGGGTGATACAGTACTAACAGGTAATATACATGAGCCTGTCGGAATTATTTTTGCCAGCGGTTCTACAACACAGACTGTAAATATTTTTAATAATAAAATTTACAATATACAAAGTAATGCAAACGCTTCAACTGATACGGGTTCTACAGCGCCTATTGTTTCGGCGATAAAACTTTTTTCAGCGTCTTCTACTCTGAATGTTTATAATAATTCTATTTCTCTTGCTACTCAGACCGGTACACAGGCAAGGGTTATAGGTATATATCAGGGCGGGACTTCTACTACAAACCCCTGTAACATTTCTTATAACTCAGTTTATTTAGGTGGAACTGCAACAGGCTCAACAGCAAACGTAGTTTCATTCGGGTTTGTAAGAATCAGCGGACTTATTACATTGAGGAACAACATCTTTTACAATGCAAGAACAGGCGGCGGAAGAAACGTAGCTATTTCAAATCAAAGTGCTGTAAACTGGACTTCAACATCATCGAACTATAATTTATTAGTTTCTACTAGCGCTTCACAATGCGCAGACTGGGTTGCAAGTATAGGAATTGATTTTGCTTCATGGAAATCAAATTCCAGCGGTGATAATTATTCCTCATTCGCAACAACAGCAGATATTCCTTCAGCAAATTTATTTACAGCTACTGCAACAGCAGACCTCAGCTTAGTAGCTTCACAGCCAGTTGTATGGTATGCATCAGGACAAGGAACACCTGTATTATCCCCTTCTATTGGTACTGATATTTTAGGAGGAGCAAGGTCAACTACAGTAGCAGGCGGCTCTACAGATTTAGGGGCATACAATGTAACTCCGTCAATTGCTCCTCCTACTGCAACAGAAAGCGCAGCGCCGGCACCAAGCACAACAACAACATATACCGTTGGCGGTAAGACAC
Source organism: Ignavibacteria bacterium (assembly GCA_044226845.1). Taxonomy (GTDB): domain Bacteria; phylum Bacteroidota; class Ignavibacteria; order Tepidaquicellales; family Tepidaquicellaceae; genus JAFDZO01. The sequence continues at coordinate 211,364 of JBGAGG010000006.1, read as the reverse complement.
TTGCTTCAATAAACTGGGGACCCGGTGGAACACCTCCATCATCAATGTCGCTTGTTTATTATCCGGGAACAAATCCACCGAACTCAACAGGATTTAACGTCGGTAACGGATACTGGAGCTTCACAGCAACAGGAGGTTCTGGATATACCTATGATATAGTATTATACTTCGACCCTGCACAAACAGGTACAATCCCATCGGATACCAATACAGTTGTTTCAAAATCTGATGACGGTGGAACTACCTATAACGCTTACACTACTTACGGTACAGGCGCCGGCCAGTACGAAAGAAATTCCGCAGCTAACTATATTACAGTTTACGGATTAACTTCTTTCTCAATATTTGCGCTCAGCGACAGCGATTTACCGCTGCCGGTTGAATTAGTTGCATTTACATCATCTGTAAACAGAGATGAAGTAAAGCTGAACTGGTCAACATCGATGGAAAAAAATAATTCAGGATTTGAAATTGAAAGAAAACCGATTGGTTCAAATACATGGACTAAAGCAGGAAGCGTACAGGGAAGAGGAACAACAAACGAACTCACAAACTATACGTTCTCTGAAAGAGGATTAACAACAGGAAAATATAATTACAGACTAAGACAAATTGATTACAATGGAAACTCACAATACTTCAAATTATCAAATGAAGTAAACGTAGGCGTACCGATGAAATTTGATATTAGTCAGAATTATCCGAATCCGTTCAATCCATCTACAAAGATTAATTTCGACCTGCCGTTCGATAGCAAAGTACAAATTAAAGTATTTGATATCACAGGAAGAGAAATGACTCAGCTTGTAAATGAAACAAAGACTGCCGGATATCACACAGTGCAGTTCAATGCATCTAATATGGCAAGCGGTGTTTATTTCTATATGATAAGCGCTAACGGCGGTAACCAGTCATTTGTGAAAACAATGAAAATGGTACTTGTGAAATAGTTGTCAGTTTTTAGTTATCAGCTGCCGGAAAATGGCAATTAATAATTCTAAATTCTGAATTCAAAATTAAAAAGCCCTTGTTGAGAAATCAGCAAGGGTTTTTTATGTCTAAAAACTGCCTCTAAATTACCTCAATAGTTATACTAATATCCTTTTTGTAAATTACATTGTTGATATAACAGTTTATTGTGATTCTTTTTTAATGGATTCAAAAACTACATAATATGTTCAGATTTGTTAGGATTTTGTTAGGATTTTTTTTAGTTTATTATATAATTAAAAATTACTAATATTGCTCTTCTGTTCTTAAATAAAAGCAATTTTACTGATTTTAATTTTCACCAAGCAGACTTTCTGATTTTTAGTTTTATAAATAAGTAAAAATATAAATTCCCCTATCCGCTTAATCCTGCATAAAGGGAATTCTACTTTTACATTCACAAACAAATTTTTTTTTATTAAACTTAACCTCCAAGAAACATGAAAAAAATTGTATTGTTTTGTACAGTACTATTTCTATTTCTAGCCTCAAATGGCTACTCGCAGTATCTCACTCAGGATTTCGAAGGCTCATGGTCAGGCTCGCCTGAAGCACCATCGGGCTGGACACAATCAAGAGTAGTTATGATAGGTAACGGAATTCCTGACGGAATCGGAACAACTTCCGGCGAAAAAGACTGGCAGAAAAACACAAATACCGGTGTTGCGACTTGGTCATTAGCTCCAGGTACTCCGGGCACAGTTCCTAATTCAGCAGTTTCAGGAACCGGCGTTGCCTGGCTGCAAACCAGAGACTTCGGCGGTTCAGGTCAAAACTGGGGCTCAAGAAGACTTGAATCTCCTTCTATTGATCTTTCATCATCAACTTCTCCTTATTTAAGATTCTGGATGTTTAATGCAGACGGAAGCTCAGCATTGCACATGAGAGTAATGGGTTCTTCAGACGGAGGAACAACATGGTTGAACATACAACAGTTCACACCAAATTTTGTTCTTTCAGGAACAGCTGCTGCATCAACTCCATGGTCAAGAATTACAGTTGCCATTCCGGCAGCTTTCAGAACTGCTAATATGAAAATCGGTATTGAAGTAACTTCACCTTGGGGAACAAATAACGTTTCTATCGATGATGTTTCAGTAGAAGAGTATACACCTACAACAATTGTTTCAACAGGAACAGGCGGTCTGTGGAGCGATGTTGCTACCTGGGTTGGCGGCGTAGTGCCTTCATCAGATAACAACGTAGTAATTTCTGCAGGCGCAACAGTAAACCTTAACGTAAATATTGCAAGATGCCAAAACTTACAAGTTGACGGTATTTTACAATACAACTCAACCACTACAACAATATTATTACAGACTTTCGGTAGCTTTACAGTCACTGCAACCGGTACATATAACTCATTCAGCGGTACAACAGGAAAACGAACTTACATAGGCGGAAATATTAATAATGCCGGTACAATAAATTTTGGTATCAGCGCTACATCAGCCTCTGAAGCAGCTTTGATTTGGCTTGGCTACGGACCATATACTTTTACAAATTCAGGAACAATCAGTTTCAGTAAAATAAATACTATCTGGTGCGCAGTCACACAGGGTGTTACTTTTAACTCACCTGTTGTAAATACAACAAGATTTGTATTAGCTTTAGGTACAGTAAATCCTAACGGAAATCTTACATTAGGAAACTCTGCTGCTGTTACTACAATGACAATTGAAAGACTGAAAGGTTCTTTCACAACTGCTCCGTTATTCGGCGCAGGTGTTACAAGAAGTGTATCTTATACAGACGGCACGGGTGTAACAAGCACGCTGGCTAATCAGCCTTACTCACCAAGTAAAGAAACAATTTCACCCGGTGAAGAAGTTGAAGTAATAGGCACAAGAACAATTACAGGAACAATGCTTGTTGCAACGCACGGAAGACTGCAGCTTGCATATCCTCTTAATGTTGGTACTGCATCAACAGGTGCATTGACATTAACAAGAGGTATAGTAATGACAGATGCAACTAACATACTTAGAACATCAGCATTTTTTACACCTCCTGCAGGAACGGCACCTAGCGTGGTAACACCACCTGTAACTCATGGTTCATATATTTCAGGACCGATAAGAGTTGACTTCCCTGTTACTACAGCATCTAGAAATTTTGCATTAGGTTCAGGAACAAGTTACAATGATTCAGTTCCGACTTCAAACGTTTTAAAAACAGTGGTACTCTCAACAACAACTGCATGGAGCGCATCAACATCAATTACCGGTTCTATTGAAGCAAAGCCAACCGGTTCTGTTAATGCACCTTTAACTACAGTAATTGGTACAAGAAGCTACAGAATGAATTTAAACGGCGGCTCTGATATACCAACGAATGCATCTATTTCATTAATCGGAAATAACTATACATACGGCACAGGTGCAGGAAGCGACAGCTTACTGGGTAATCAGCAGAATTTATTTGTTGCGCAATCAACTTCCGGTGCAGGTACCTGGTCTTCAAGATCACTTACCAGCGGAACAGGCGCTTATACAAATAATACTAACTACACCAGAACATCTTCAACTGCAGCACCAGGACCTATAAGTCCTATTGCAGTAAACGGTGAATATTTCTGTTTAGCTACAGATGCTTCATTTGCAGCTAACGTAGGTCCGTTCTCACTTTCGCCATCAGGGGCATCTTTTTATGCAAACGGAACTACAAGTATCCCTATGACAGGTGTTATTAAAAATACCGGATTAGCTACAACAACAAACCCTGTTACAGTTGTAAGAACTATTATTGGAACAGGTTATTCAAGCTCAACATCTGTTCCTGCAGGGTTAGCTGCTAATGCTACTGCAAATACAACTTTTGCAGACTTTACAGGATTTACATCAGGTGTTACATATCAGATAAAAGATTCAACATATATGCTTGGCGACGGTTCTGCAGCAAACGATACAGCATCAGTTTTCTTTACTCCAAGTATTGCAAAGAAAATGTTAGTTATCTGGAACGACCAGCCAAGCAGAGACTCATTAATTGTACACTTAAATGCTTCGGCTTTTGCATCACAATATGATGTCGCTCCAACTTCAGGAGCATTGCCAAATGCTGCACTCTCAAACTGGAAAACTATCTTTGCATTATATGCAAGTGGTTCAGCGATGACAGCTATAACAAATTCAAGAGATTCGCTTAAAGTATGGCTTGACGGTTCAACCGGACCAAGCGATAAGAGAAGCCTTTTACTATTTGGCAATGATATCGGATACCAAATGGATATAAGAAGAAATACAAGCGCTACTGCAGCAGATACAATATTCTACAGACAATATTTGCATGCTCAATACTGGTCTGATGACTGGGTAGATAACTTTGTAAGCGCAGATAGTACACTTAAAGGAACAGCATCACCATTCTTAACAATTACAGGTCAAAGAGTAAATGACCCGTATCCGGATTGTGTTGCACCTGCAACATGGAATACAGGTTCAGGAACATTAAACGGAATTCTGGTTCCGACAACAGAATCAGGTGATAATGACTCATGCGCAGCAGTAAGCTATGTAGGACCAACTTACAACATGTTCTATGGTACAAACGTTTACAAAAACTATGTGCCAACTGTAACCGGATTAACTTCTCCACAAGGTGCTATGATAAATCAGGTTATACAATTTGTTCAGCAAAATGAAGGTGTTGCTCCTGTTGAACTTGCATCATTCACGTCATCTATTGACAGAAGAAATGTAACTTTAAGATGGTCAACAATAACTGAAGAAAATAACTCTGGTTTCGATATTGAAAGAAGATTAAGCGGAAGCTCTAACACATGGGCTAAAGTAGGAAACGTAACAGGTTCAGGCACAACGAACACAACGAAGAACTACAGCTTCTCTGAAAACAATCTTGCTACCGGCAGATATAACTACAGACTGAAACAAATGGACTTCAACGGTAACTTCAAATACTATGATTTAGCAGGCGAAGTAATAATCGGCGTTCCTGTGAAATTTGATATTTCACAAAACTATCCGAATCCGTTTAATCCGTCTACAAAAATTAATTTCGACTTGCCGTTCGACAGCAAAGTACAGATTAAAATATTCGATATTACAGGAAGAGAAATGACTCAGATAATGAACGAAACAAAGACAGCAGGATATCATACAGTACAGTTCAACGCTTTAAATTTAGCAAGCGGTGTATACTTCTATATGATTAATGCAAACGGCGGAAACCAGTCATTTGTGAAAACAATGAAAATGGTTTTAGTCAAATAACAATTAACAATTTACAATTAATATTAAAGCTCTTGCCGGGAAACCGGCAAGAGCTTTTTTGTTTCTATGAATTTTAAATGATAATTACTAATTGGAGGAAACAGGCATGCGAATTTTTTTCTGCTTATTCTCCTGCAATTATATGATTGTAAGCAAAAGGTTAAGATATTTTTTTCACCTGCTTTGGTATTTAAGATATAGGTATATATACTTATATTGTCGTAATTTTTTAAAAATCTTATGTGAATTTATTTTAGTTCGGACTACATTGCCTGATACTGCTTACCCCCATAAAGCATTGTATTTAGAAATGAAATAGATTCCAATAAACTTTTATTGGGAGATATTTATGAAAAAGCTCTACCCCCTTTTTCTACTTCTGTTGTTTGTAACAAGCAATTCTTATTCACAGTGGAACTACGGTTCCCCGTTCTCTACAGCCGCTGAGCAGTCCACCTGGCAGCATGTGGTAAATCAATTACCTATATCCGGAAATTTTGTTTTAGATAGTATAACGGGCGCTTACCCTACAAATGCCTGGTTCAATCAGTTTTATCTTTATGGTAATGCCTGGCCTAATATTTCAGGACCTTTAGGGCAGAACAGTGTTTACACATATCCCTACCAAATTCGTTTTGGTACACAGTTAGATAGTAACCGATATCCGAATAAATATGCATACCTTGGAATCAACTACAGACCATTTGGTACACAACAACTTGGCACACCGCAATTTCCAAAATATGCTTATGATGACGGACTTTATTTTGCAATGGGTACATCTGTTAATCCGGCAAATTATAAGCCTGCCATATTAAATGATTATACTGAAATATCTTCAACGATAAAATTTACAAACACAACCAATACCAGCCAGTATTATTATGCACCACTTGTGAGAGGTATGCCTTACATCACAATGGTTTATAACAATGTAACTCCGGCAGTTTATTTCCCTTCACCGATTGTTCACTGGGTAAATGATACTGAGTTATTAACGCCGGGTCAGCAGTTTACAGGTACTGTATTTAAAATTAAAACTCTTGAAGGTGATCCAAATCTATTCAGATCGCAAACATGGATGCTATACAGCTCTACACCTATTACGCTTACATATAATCAGCAGCCATATAACGGAGCAACTCAGGATGGTCTTATTGCAACCGCGCCGATTAGCGGCTGGATAAGAATGGCTCATGTTACTTACACAGGTGACCCTAAAGCATCGGACTCAACTGCCCGTATGAATCTCTTAAATGCTTATTCAAAGTTTATTCCAGTAAAGGGTAATGTACAGGTAAATGTTGCAAACAGCAGTGCAACCACAGCAACAATGAATTACTCATTTACAAGATATAATGAAGTTTCATTCGGCTCTAACGATTCTTTACTAATGATGGCTCTTCCGCATCACGTAGATATGCTCCCTGCAGGTTCAACAACACAATTATTGAACTATCAGGTCATCAAAGGAATTATGAGCGAAGTAAAGAAAAAAACGTGGGTAATGACTGAACAACTTCCTCAATATACCTGGAATCCTGAAAGAGGTACGCTTACGAATGTTCCGCTTAACTGGTGCGATTCAATTCAAAGATATGCTATCGGCGATTCAGTTTATTTTATGGCACAGTATCAATGGTCAGATGTTTACGCCGCAGGAAAAACCCTTGCAAAGCAGGGCCGTGTAATTACAATCTGCGATGAATTGTATGACCGTGATAATACACGCTATGCTTCTATGCAGACACTTGCGGCAAACTACAGAACCAAACTTGCATCAAATTTATCAAGATGGCTTAATGGAAACAGCTCTGCAAATAATCCGCCTGCAAATGTCCGCGACTCCATTATGTACGATACTAAATTTAAAGGTCTGATTTCCAGCCAGTCATATAATGTACCCGGCAATGATTTCGGAAGCGCTTTGTACAACGACCACCATTTCCATTATGGATATTATTTATATGCTGCAGCAGTTATTGCAAGAAAAAATCCAAGCTACCTTACTGCAAACGGAAATTATTATCTAAACAGAGTAACCGAGCTTGCAAGAGATATAGCGAACCCAAGTAAGACTGACCAGTATTTTGCCCTGCAAAGATATAAAGACTGGTTCGACGGAAACTCTTGGGCAAATGGTATGGTGCCATATGGCGGCGGAAAAAATCAGGAAAGCTCCTCAGAAGCAGCGAATGCCTGGTACGGATTATATTTATTGGGTGTTGCTTCAGGAAATGATAATATGAAATATCAGGGAGCGGTAATGCTTCAACAGGAAATAAGAGCAGCACAAAAATATTATCATATTAAAAATACAAATCCTACTTTCCCGTCTTTTTATACAAGCCAGTTTAAGACTGTAACGAATTTGTATCAAGGATTAATAGATGCCAGTACATTTTTTGGTGATCCTGTTCAAAAAAACTATTACTCTGAGGGAATTCAGATAGTGCCGGTTACGCCTATTACAGAAAAACTTTGGGGAGATATTACATTTGACCAGACAATGTATGATTTTTCACCTAACGGATGGAAATTTACACAGTGCTTTACTCCCGGCAATACAGACCCCGATGCAACCAAATGGGGAACGATAGGAGTAGGTGTACAGGCAATGGCATATCCCGATGTTGCACTTAGTTTCTGGAATAACTATGGATTCACAAACAGCAATTTCGATAATGGTCAAAGCCAGACAAACACCCTTCACTGGATTGTAACAAGAAAGTTCAATACGCTTGGAATAAATGTTCACAATATTTCAACGGATATCCCATCTTCATTTAAATTAAAACAGAACTATCCTAATCCGTTCAATCCTACTACAAAGATAGTTTATGATTTGCCTTTCAACAGCAAGGTTACTTTAAGAATATTTGATACGCTCGGAAAAGAAGTATCGGTAATTGTAAATAATGAAACTCAAAGCGCAGGAAGCTATGCAGCGGAATTCAATGCAGCAAATCTTTCAAGCGGAATTTATTTCTATACAATTAATGCTGAAGGCGGAAGTAAATCTTTTGCTAAGACACTGAAGATGGTACTTGTGAAATAAGAGATAAGATTTAATTTTAATAAAGAAGTAAATTCTAATAATAAATTTAAACTCCTTTGAAAGAAATTTTAAAGGAGTTTTTTTTTAAATGAACTTATAATTTTTACAAAATAAAAATCCAAATCACAGATGATAATTTATCATTTGGTAATTTGTTAGGATTTTGTTAGGATTTCAATTAACTTTGTAGTGTATTCATACATCAATAATCTGCAAACTGCAATAATCTTTTTTAATCCTCCGCAGGAAAGTTGTAAACAAATTCCAAATATTCCGGAAATTAAATAGTTTTCTTTTATTCATTTAAATCTTAACATGAAAAAAATCCTACTTCTTTTGTTTTGTTTTTCCGGCTTTAGCGCAGCATTTCCGGTCGATTATTATCATTATTTTCAACAAAAAATTGACCTTAACAAACGTCAGGATAAAGTAATATTAGTAACCAACGATTTAGGACAGAATAAAGCAGCCATTGAGAATGAACTAAAGACAATACTTGATCAGGGAGATGAGTTAAAAAACTCTTATAGTAATATTTATGAAATAAATTTTAAAAATTATTTCGGAGCTGCCAAAGTGCAAAGTTACATCAGCAGATTTGCATCCAGAAGCGATATAATAAAATTCATTTCACCTGCATATTTTACAGATAACTTAAAAATAACTATTATTTGCGCAGATGAATTTATTGTGAAACTAAAAAGTGAAAACGATAGAAAAAAACTTGACCAGCTGAATATTCAAAACGGAGTTCAGATAATTGAAAGTTTTCCGGGAAGCAGACAATTCAATATGAAAACTCTGAACGGAAACGATAAAACTTCGTTAGACCTGGCAGATACTTATTTTAAAACAGGATTATTTGAATTTGCAGAACCAAATTTTATATATCCTGATTTTTGCCTTCTTAACTTTACACCTAATGACCCGCTCTACTCAACACAATGGCCTTTAAATAATACAGGACAGACTATTACAGCTAATTCAGGCGGCAGCAATGGAGTTGACCCGGGAACTTACAACGGTATATCGGGCTCAGATATGGAAGTTAATTCAGCGTGGGATTTTACTACAGGTTCAAACTTAATTGAAATAGGAGTTTTAGATACAGGGGTTGATTCCACACATCCTGATTTAAAAACAAATTTACTTGCCGGGTATGATGCGTTTTATAATACTAATTCAGTTCCAAGAGATTCTGCCAGTCACGGAACCTGTACAGCAGGAATAATAGGAGCAATTGGAAATAACTCCCTCGGTATTGCGGGGATTGCATATAACTGTAAAATTCGTTCATACAGAATATTCAATTCAGCCGGTTCGACAAATACAGCATCTATAGCAAGAGCATTTCAGATGGGAAGAACAAACGGAGCTGCAATATTAAGCAATAGCTGGGGCGGAGGAACTCCTGCTGCTGCATCTACACAGGCAATTGATAGCTGCGCAATATACGGTAACAGCGGTAAAGGATGTGTAATATTATTTTCATCAGGCAATGACGGAAGAAATCCACCGTCTGCTCCTTCATATTCAAATAATGTAATTTGTATTGGCGCATCGACTGCCGGTGACCAGAAGAAAGCTCCTGGTACGGGAAACCAGTACTGGTGGGGCGGTAACTTCGGCAGCGCATATTTATCCGACGGAGTAAGTTCTTACGTCGGAGATTTAGACTGCGTAGCACCGACTATTACTCCATCAACTGACAGACAAGGATCGGCAGGATATAATACAGCCGCAGGAACTGCCGGAGACTATACAACTGATTTTAACGGAACATCTTGCTCATGCCCGAACGCAGCAGGAGTAGCAGGATTAATTTATTCCGTAAATCCTGCGTTTACATCTTCACAGGTAAAAGACTTCTTATTAAGAGGATGCGATAAAATAGATAACATTGCTTACGATTCGACTAAAACTTACGGAAAATGGAATTCATATTTTGGATACGGAAGAGTAAACGCTTACAATTCAGTAAGACTTGCTGCAGGTGTCGATATAATCCCACCTACAATCGTTCATGATAATGTTGAGTCACATAATTCAACTTATCCGACTTCTATTTCTACTGATATAACAGATATAGGAGGAGGAACAGTAGATAACACTTCACCAAAAATAGTTTACAGAAGCAATAAAAGTAATGCGGGTTGGTCTGCTTTCGATACTGCATCATTTACGAGCCAGGCAGGAAGTACTTTTATTTTCAAAATTCCTGGATACGGCTGGGAAACACAGGTTCAATATTATTTAACAGCAAAAGATAATAGCGGCAATTTAACAAAATTCCCTATTCATGCTCCCGATACAACAAATTTATGTTATTACTCTGTAGGAAGTATTCAAAGCGTAACACAAAAAATTTCAGGTCCGACAACAATTTCAAATGCAGGGATTTATTCATCAGCTAACACAAATTTTTCGTCATTTAAAATTTTGAAAACAAAAGTTCGTCTTTATGTAAGGCATCAGGCATTGTTATATACAAATGTCATCCTATCAGGACCGACTACAAATACAGCTTATAATAAAAAATCATTGTTCTCTACTAATCTTCCTGCGGTAATTGTAACGGGTATAACAAATGCTACTGTAGTGGATTCTGCTAACCAGTTCTGGTATCAGGGAACATCACCTTATACAGGGGGATTTTTTAAACCTGAATATTCTTTAAGAGGTTATAACGGACTTGATGCATCAGGAAACTGGAAATTACTCTTTTATATTACTAACAGCGGATTTACAGGAACATTCGACAGCTGTTTCGTAACATTTTATAAAACTTCCGGTACGACGAGTCCTTCTGCAGGTTTTAATACTTCAGCTGATTCCATCTGCACATTTAACGGAACACAAACAGATACAATTAACTATTATTTGAAGAACAGAGGCACGGCATCGCTTTCAATTTCAGGAACGTCTTTTAACGGAACTTATGCGTCTAAATTCTCATTGCTTTCTTCCCCTGCTTCAATCACTGCAGGAGACAGCGGATTATTTAAGATAAGATGTAATCCTCTTGCACCAAGACCGGTGAAAGGAAATGAACAGCAGTTTGATGATGCTGAAAACGCTACGCTTGATATAACAACTAATGACCCAAGTAAACCAACTTTGAAAGTATCTTTGCAAACTCCTGCACCTTTACCTGTTGAGCTTGCAAACTTTACATCTGCTGTAGAAAAAAATACTGTAAAGCTAAACTGGGCAACAACATATGAGCAGAATAATTCAGGATTTGATGTGGAAAGAAAATTAAGTTCGGGAAGTGACTGGACAAAAGTAGCAAATCTTGCAGGAGCAGGAAATTCAAACACACAGGTGAATTACTCTTACAAAGATAATTTTGTATCAACAGGAAAATATAATTACAGACTGAAGCAGATTGACTTCAACGGCAACTATAAATACTACGAACTTGCTAATGAAGTAATAGTAGGAATTCCAACACAGTTCAGCTTGTCACAGAATTATCCTAATCCGTTCAATCCTTCAACAAAAATAAATTATGATTTACCATTCGATAGCAAGGTAAGTTTAAAAATATTTGATATGACAGGAAGAGAAATATCTTCTATTGTAAATCAGGTGCAGCCTGCGGGATTTTACTCAGTCAATTTCAATGCATCAAATTTAGCCAGCGGAATTTATTTTTATTCGATAATTGCTGAAGGCGGGAATAAATCTTTTGCGAAGAGTATGAAGATGGTTCTTGTCAAATAACAATTAACAGATAGCAATTTACAATCTAAGCTCCTGCCGGGAAAATCGGCGGGAGTTTTTTTTAAATCTGAATTTTTTTCTATGTTAACTAATTTATTTAGGATTTTGTTTGATTTTTTTTTAAATTGGTGAATCATTTTCCTCACGGCTTATCCTAAATCTTGTGCCAACTCCTCTAAAAAAATGATATAGTATTTTCCAATAGAATCCTGGCAGCACTCCTTCTTTCTACTAATAAAAATATAATTTCTTTATTACAAGTAATTCTTAAAAAACCTCTTTAACCACACTAAAATTATTTCTATGGCAAAACCTCTAAGAAATTTGTCTATGATAGCAATTCTCCTGTTTGCTATTTTTTCAACTCAGTCTGCTTTCGCGCAGTTAACCGGAACGAAAAATATTCCCGGTGACTATGCAACGCTAGATATAGCAATTACCGATCTGAACACACAAGGTGTAGGCGCAGGCGGTGTAGTTTTAAATGTAGTTGCGGCTAATCCTCAATCAGCACCTGCTGGAGGATATTCGATTACTGCTACAGGTACTGTGGCAAATCCTATTACCATAACAGGTAACAGCAACACAGTTACTGCAAGCGCATCTCTTGTAGTCGGTAATTTAAATGATGGTATTTTTAAATTAATAGGCTCTGATTATGTAACTATTCAGGGATTTACTATGCTGGAAAATGCTGCGAATCTTGTTACAGCAGCAGCAACTAATAATATGACTGAATGGGGTGTTGCTTTGCTTTATGCAACAGCAACTGATGGAGCGCAAAACTGTACTATACAAAATAATACGATTACTCTGAACAGGTCTTACCAGAATACTTTCGGTATCTACAGTAACTCTACCCATACAGCAACATCAGTTACCGTCACTGCTACTGCAACAGGAGCAACAGGCGGAAACAGCGGATTAAGAATTTACGGAAATGCTATCAACAATGTTAATCAGGGTATTGTTATTGTCGGACCTACTGCAGCTGCCGATGTCAATACCGGTATTGATGTAGGCGGTTCTTTATTATCGCAAGGAAACATAATTACAAATTACGGAACTACAGGAACGTTCTCAGCTTATGCAAACGTATCCACAACTGTAAACGGAATTTTAATCAGAAACTCAAACGGATTTAACTGCTCATATAATACTGTAACCAGTTCTGTAGGCGGTGTAACAGCCGGTACTTTAAACGGAATTCAGGTTCCTGCAGCAAGCACAGTTCCAACTACAACTTATACAAATAATGTTACTTTTAACAGTATCTCATTAAAAAGCGGATTTGCAACGGGAGCTATGACGGGGATTGCTATTCCTGCAGGCTCTGCAAGTACCACAAGTATTTTAAATGTAAACAACAATGATTTTAATAACTGGGGGCATACAGTTGCAGCCAGTGCAGCTATTATTTTTATACAGGTTGCAGCCGTTAATCTTACAACTGCAATAAACAATAATACGTTTACAAACATAACCGTTAATACAACGGGAAGTGTTACATTTATTTCTCAGACATTCACTCTCACTCTTGCCGGCGGCTCGAAAACTGTCAGCGGCAACTCAATTGTAACAGCATTTTCAAAGACAAGCGCCGGGGGTACTGTACTTTTAGTAACAGATAACGGTTCATCTACTACTGTCGTACAATCAAATTGTCAAAATAACAACTTCTCCAACATTACAGTTGTATTAGGAACAATTTTAACCGGACTTAACTACACCGACGGCGGCTCTGCACCTTCAAGAATTGTCAGCGGAAATACACTCAGTAACTGGACAGGAGGTACCAGCGCTATTAACTGTATGAATTTTACATACTGGAGCGGCACAACTTCTACTTTAAATTCGAATACTATCTCTAACATAACCGGTCAGGGTGTTGTTACAGGTATTACAATAGGTAATACTGTTGCAACAGCAAACCCTTTGACTGTTTCCAATAATTCGGTCAACAATTTAACTTCGACCGGTACGGGCAATACAGTAACGGGGATTACATGCGCAAACAATTCACCGGCTGTAAATTTAAATGGAAATACGGTCAACACACTTTCCTCTACAGGAGCTTCTCTTGTATCCGGTATTACTTTTTCCAATGGAACTTCGACTAATATATTTAATAATAAAGTTTACGATTTATCAGGCACCAATGCTTCATCAACTGTATCAGGTATTACCATTTCAGGCGGTACAATTAATTTGTTTAACAATCTGGTTGGTGATTTAAGAGCAGTAAATGCAAATGCTGCAAACCCTGTTAACGGTATTAATATTACAGGCGGTTCTACAATAAGTCTTTATAACAATTCTGTAAACATATCAGCATCCAGCGTGGGCGCGCTATTCGGTTCAAGCGCAGTTTCTGCTTCCACTTCTGCTAATGTTGTATTCAGAAATAATATATTTTATAATACTTCAACACCGAGCGGTGCAGGTATTGTAACTGCATACAGAAGAACTACAACGACTTTAACTTCATATGGAGCATCATCAAACAATAATGAATTTTATGCTGGTACACCAAGCGCAAGCAACTTACTTTTCTACGACGGAACAAATTCAGACCAGACGATTGCTGCTCTAAAATTGAGACTTTCTCCCCGTGATGCGAATTCTGTTTCTGAAGCTCTGACATTCAGAAGCACAACAGGTTCGAATGCGCATTATCTGAAACTGGATAGCTTAGTTGCAACACAGCTCGAAAGCGGCGGAACAACTGTTTCAAGCCCGCTTATTACTACGGATTACTATAATATCGCAAGATTCCCTATTTCAGGTTATCCGGATAATCTCTCCTTCCCTGCCACAGCACCTGATATCGGAGCAAATGAATTCGGAGGTATTCCGATTGATTTAAGTCCTCCTGCTATTACATATACAAATCTATCTAATACACCGTTAACAACAAACAGAACTTTAACTGCAACTATTACAGATGCCTCAGGCGTTGCAGGCGGCGCAAATAAACCAAGATTATATTACAGAAAAACTACTGACCTAAATTTTGTATTCGATAATAATCCGTCTCAGGCAGGTAATGATTACACATGGACAATCGATTATGCTGCAGTTGGCGGCGGAAGTGTAACCACCGGTGATATTATTCAATACTATGTGGCAGCTCAGGATAATAATGGAGTTGCAGGCACAAATCCATCCGGCGGAAGCGGATCAAATCCTCCGGGAACAGTTGCCCCGGGATTACCTAATACTTATAATATTGTCAACTCTCTTACAGGAACATATACTGTGGGAACAACAACAGGTACATACACAACTTTACAAGCCGCATTCGATTTTGTTAATGCAAATGCAGTAGCAGGCGATATTATTTTACAAATACAACCTGAAGGTACTGTTGAAACCGGAACTGCTCAATTAAATGCAGTTTCTTATACAGGCGCAGCACATTGGAATATTACAATTAAGCCTGCAGCAGGTTCTACACCAACAATTGCCTCAAGCAGCGCATCACCGGTTTTATTGAACGGAGCTGACTACGTAATTATTGACGGTTCTAACAACGGCAGTACTTCAAGGGATTTAACTATTTCTACTACAAATATTTCCGCTTCAAGTGCTCTTGTATGGATGCAAACGACTGCAGGAAATGATGCAAGTACAAACAATACTTTAAAGAATTGTAATTTGACAGGAAATACCAATATTACAACGTTGTTCGGCGCAGGTTCAGGCGGAACAACTATAGGAATTACTTCTTCAGGAACATCAAACAACTCCAATACTTTCCAGAACAATAATATAATTAAAACTCAATACGGAATCTATTCTTCAGGTGCATCAGCCGTCACTAAAAATACAGGGACAGTTATCAGTCAGAATGTAATAAATGGTACAAATCCAAACAATGTTACCATTGGCGGTATCTATGCAAGATTTGAAGATGGTATAGTTATTTCAGGAAATAATATAGGAGGAATAGATAAAAACTTAGGTGCTCTGACAGGCACAGCATTCGGTATTTCTCTGGGTTTAATCCCTAATAATACTGTAACTACATTTACAGGAAATGATGTAATAAATGCAACAGTGTCATCAAATATTATCAGCGGTGTAACAAATACAAATGCAACCGGATACTCTTCATTGGGTATCGTTATTAACACTGTAACTTCAGGCACAACTAACGTTATTAATAACTCGATAAGCGGTATATTATCCCCTGCCACTGCAACAGATTATTCCTGCGGAATAGTTCTTGGCGCAGGTGCAGGCTCAACAACAAACTGCTACTATAATTCAGTTTATCTTTCAGGAAACAGAGGCGCCGGCGCATCTTACCCGAGCAGCTGTGTTGCCTTAATTGCAGATAATACTATTAATCTTAAAAATAATATTTTTTACAATAGCCAGACAACTGCTTCAACGGGAAAAAGCTATTGCATCTCAACAATTGCATTTACTTACGCAAATCTAAATTCAGATAATAATGATTTTTATGTTACAGGCGCTTCAGGTTTTCTGGGGATTACAGGCGGACTATTTGGAGGTAATGACAGACCATCATTAGCAGTTTGGCAATCAACTACATCGAAAGATGCAAATTCACTTTCAGCAGACCCTGCTTTTACATCAACAACTAATTTAGTTATAGATGCAACAAGCCCTAATGCCTGGTATGTAAGCGGTATGGGTCAGCCAATCGCATCTGTATCTACCGATATTTTGGGCGCAGCAAGAACTACAACAGTTGCAGCAGGCGCATCAGATATAGGCGCTTACAATGTAACTCCGTCTTCCACTCCTCCGGATGCAGTTGAATCACCTGCTGCACCTGTAGCAGGAGGAACTTCTACATATACATTCGGCGGAAAACTAATTGCAACAATTACATGGGGTGCAGGCGGAACACCTCCGACCTCAATGTCAGTTAAAATGTTCGGCGGAACTAACGGACCCGGAACAGGCGCGTATACAGTCGGCAATGCATATTGGCTGTGCGTTCCTACAGGCGGTTCAGGCTACTCATATGATATTACTTTGAATTATGATGATTCACAATTAGGTCCAATTTCCCCTGAAGCAGATGCAAGAATCGGAAAATCTGACGACGGCGGAACTACCTGGGTACCTTCAACAGTTGCAGGAACAGGGCCAGGACAGTATGCCCTTAATACAACATTAAACACATTAACTCTTTACGGACAAACAAGCTTCTCTTATTTCGTAATGAGTGATATTGATAACTTAGTTCCTGTTGAGCTTTCATCGTTCAGCGCAACTGTTAACAGAAGAGTAGTTAATCTGAACTGGTCAACTGTTACTGAAGTTAACAACAGCGGTTTTGAAATAGAAAGAAAAGAAGCATCTTCACAGTCATATTCAAAAATCGGATTTGTTCAAGGTAACGGAACAACAAACTCCGCAAAGAAATACACTTATGAAGACAGAAATCTTGAAACAGGAAAATATAACTACAGACTGAAACAAATGGATTATAATGGTAACTACAAATACTATGAGCTTTCAAGCTTAGTAGATGTAGGCATTCCTACAAAGTTCGATATATCACAAAACTATCCGAACCCATTTAATCCTTCAACAAAGATTAACTTCGACCTGCCTTTCGACAGCAAAGTCCAGATTAAAGTCTTTGATATGACAGGAAGAGAGATGGCTCAGATACTAAACGAATCAAAATCTGCAGGTTACTATACTGCTCAGTTTAATGCTTCATCGCTTTCAAGCGGAATTTATTTCTACCAGATAAATGCTACTGGTGGAAATCAATCGTTCGTACGAACAATGAAGATGGTACTAGTAAAATAGGCATTAATTCTTCGTTGACAGCTGTCAGCTAAAAAAATGTCATTCCCGCGAAGACGGGAATCTAATAAAGCCCTTGTTGAGAAATCAGCAGGGGCTTTTTTATTTATTTACATCCCTATTCAAATTTATGACGCCGTATTTTCCTGCCCAAAAAACACAAATGCACTAAACTACACAAATCTTATTTATGTTCTTTAATTCAGAAATCTGAAATCCTCTAAATTTGTTAGGATTTTGTTAGGATTTATTTTAGATTTATAACAAGTTTTTGAAAAATAACTCTCTTAAAAAAATGTTAAGTATTCACCAGAAATTAACATCCTTAAACGATTTCCACAAAGAAAATATAAATACAAAAAGTCTTTATATTTTCAAAAAATTTCCAATATCAAAATATCTTTCATCAATTAGTTATAATTAGTTTCATTTAATTAACTGATGAGAAATATTCCTGGCATCCTTCTCAAATCTTTGAAATAATAATCCCCTGCTTTGTTTTATATACAGGCATATTTTTAATAACAAGGTTATTAATTCACATAATTTTTTTTTAATATATTTAATTAAACGTCCTCTTAAATGAAAAAGACATTATTACTCGCACTACTTTTTTCGGCTTTCATTGGGCTGAAAGCGCAATACAAACTTTCTGAAGATTTCTCCGGCGTAACCTTCCCTCCAACAGGCTGGGTAAGGGGCGATGGTATTGCTTCTGACGATGGTATTAATATTTGGACTCGTTCCACTCAAAGCGGATATACTGTTGGTACAGGTTCAGCACTTTGCGATTTCTACGGATGGCCCGGCCCTCCTCCAATTGATTCAATTGTAACACCTGTGTTTACGGCAACATCAGCAGGAGATACATTATATTTTGATCATGCTCACAGAACTTATCAAACAGAGAATGATGAAACAAACATTTATACTTCTACTGACGGTGGAGCAACCTGGACATTACTTATAAACTTACCGGGTAACGGTGCTGTTGGATTTGGTACTGTAACAGCTACTCCATCAACGTCACGTTTTACTGCACCTACAGCAGGTCAATGGTTAACTAAAAAGTATGTTCTCGGCGCAGGAATAAACAAGATAAAATTTGAAGTGGTTACCGGATACGGAAACAATTTATTCTTAGATAATATTAAAGTCGGTACACCGCCTTCTATTGATGTTGCTGTTGTATCAGTAGGAACAACTGGAACACCATACACAACAGGTTCCGGGGCAACAATTACACCTACAGGTACAGTACAAAATAACGGCGGAAGTGATGCAACATTTAACGTAACAAGAAGAATTTCTCCCGGAGGCTATGTAAGTACAAAAACTGTTACTGCTTTAGCTCCTTCAGCTTCACAGGTTGTAAATTTCGATGACTGGAGCTATACATCTAATACTGCTTATACAATTAAGGATTCATGCTATCTTGCCGGTGATGTAAACCATGCAAACGATACACTGACAGGGTTTTTAACATACTCAACACCAAAAACTACTTTAATATTTAATGTAGATAACAGAAGCCGCGATTCACTTGTTGCGCATTTAAATGCAGCAGGATTAGGTTCTGCTTATGACCAATCAATTACTTATCCGGGCATCAGCTTAGGCAACTGGAAAACACTTATTCTTGCATTCGGAAACGGCAGCACGTGGACTCCCGCTTTGAGAGATTCAATCAAATCATATCTGGACGGCTCTACTGCTCTTGATAAACGAACATTAATTATATTCGGAAATGACTTAGGTTATGCAAATGACCCGAGAAGAAATGTATCAGCTCTTGCTGCAGATACAGTTTTATACAGACAATATTTACATGCTCAGTACTGGAGCGATGACTGGGTAGATAACTTTGTAGCTTCAGACAGTACAACTAAAGGAATAGTTTCACCTTTCACAACAATTACAGGACAAAGAGTTAACGACCCGTATCCGGATTGCGTAGCACCTGCAACCTGGAATACAGGAACAGGTACTCTATCAGCAGCATTGATCCCCGTTACAGAATCAGGCGACGGTGACTCTTGTGCTGCAATAGCATACAGCGGCGATACTTACAATGTATTCTATGGTACAAACGTTTACTGGGGTTATGTGCCGACAGTCAGCGGAGCTCTTTCACCGCAAGGTGTTGTATTCAACATCATCAGAAATTATGTTGAAAATAACGGCGGACAGCTTCCTGTTGAGCTTGCTTCATTCACTTCATCTATTGATAACAGAAAAGTAACTCTTAACTGGTCAACAGTAACTGAAGAGAACAATGCAGGATTTGAAGTTGAAAGAAAACTTACCGGCGCAACTGTATGGACTAATGCAGGACATATAAACGGCGCAGGAAATTCTAATACTATAAAGAATTATACTTTCACAGATAACAACCTTGCAACAGGAAAATATAACTACAGACTGAAACAAGTTGACTTCAACGGTAATTTTGAATATTTCAATCTTTCTAATGAAGTAAATATCGGCGTGCCGAATAAATTTGCTTTATCACAGAATTATCCGAATCCTTTCAACCCGACAACAAATATTAACTATGACCTTCCTTTCGACAGCAAGGTAATGATTAAAATATTTGATATCACAGGCAGAGAGGTTTCTCAGATAGTAAATACTGTGCAGCCTGCAGGTTACTATTCAATTAACTTTAATGCTTCAGTATTATCAAGCGGTGTTTACTTCTATCAGATTACAGCTGACGGAGGAAACCAGTCGTTTGCTAAAACACTGAAAATGATGCTTATAAAGTAACATTTGTCAATTACTAATTATTAATTAACAAATAACATCTTTTATGCTCTTGCTGAGAAATCGGCAAGAGCATTTTTTTTTAATTTTAAATCTGCATCTTCAGTTTTCAATAATATCTAACCTAATAAAAATTTTCATTTTAACTGATAATTATTAATTATTAATTGAAAGTTTCTACTCAAAATTTACCTATCTCTTTAATAAATTAGCATCTAAGTTTAAGATACACGCCAAGAGAAAGTTCTTTTCATTTTATCAATTTTACTGAAAAGCTATGAGAACTATCTATATTATTCTCGCATTATTTTTATTTTACGGTATTTCCTTTTCACAAAACGGATGGGTTCAGGTATATGATAATCCTAACATCATATATAAAGAAGCATTTTTCTTGAATCAGAATACCGGCTGGGTGTGCGGAGATTCAGGCAAAGTCGTAAAAACTACTAATGGCGGTTTCAGCTGGACTTTACATAGGGCAAATACTGTACACCCTTTTAATGATATTTTTTTTCTGAATGAAAACACAGGCTGGGCAGTAGGTGGAACACAAAATTTTTCAGGCTTTTGTTATCCAATGTCTGCAAAAACACTTGACGGCGGAATTACTTGGATAGTTTCAGAAAGTATTGACTATTTTAACACATTAAAATTTATATACTTTCAAAATATTAATACCGGATTTCTTCTTATCGGAGGAACTGCAGGCGGTGAACTAACCGGCAATGCATTGCAAACTATAAATGGAGGAGTAAGCTGGACGGGACCTCCTCAAGGCAACACCCAATTTAATTATTTAAGAAAAGACAGGAACGGAGTTTTATTAAGGGAATATCAAAAGTGGTCAGATTTCGGCTACACATCTGATTCTGTTTTTATTCAATCCTCAACAGATAATGGTTTAAGCTGGAATACAAAATCTAAGTTCACTGGTTATAACATCTTTGGAATTGATTTGGCTGATGAATATAATTTTTCTTTTTATGTAAGAGCAGCTGCACCTCCCTATCAATACGGCTTACTTCGCTCTACTAATGGAGGCTTAAACTGGTTTGTTATCCCGAGGGAGGCAGGATTTACTTTTGCAAATATTTACTTTTACAATTCTTCAACAGGCTGGTGCACTTCTAATAATATTCTTTACAAAACGACTAACGGCGGTTATAACTGGATGAGCCAGTTAAATTCAGGCGGTATGGTTTATATGAAGGACTCTCTTAACGGCTTTTGCTTCACTTCAAACGGAAAGATATTTATTATCTCCGATAAATTTTCTCTCTCACAAAATTATCCGAACCCGTTTAATCCTTCGACGCGGATTAATTACGAATTACCAATTACGGATTACGTCTCTTTAAAAGTATATGATGCACTTGGTAATGAAGTACAGACTTTAGTTAATGAAAAGCAAAATGCAGGAAGCTACTCAGTGAATTTCAACGCTGCTACCCTGCCCAGCGGAATTTATTTTTATAAACTTGTAACTGAAAAATTTTCTGAGACAAAGAAAATGATTTTGGTAAAATAATGCTTTCTATATGAAAAAATTTTTATTCTTTCTTCTTTTACTCGCTTCAAGTGAGTTGAATGCTCAAAACTGGATTGTCCGTCAAACGCCTATAACATCCTCCCTCACAGCGGTAAAATTTATAGATGCGAATACAGGGTGGATAGGCGCATATAACGGAGCTATGGCAAGAACTACAAACGGAGGATTAAACTGGGACCAATATACCAGCCCTGTGAACAACATCATAAATACATTTGAATTTTCTGATGTTGCAACAGGCTGGTTCGGTGGTGCTTATTCTAATGAATTAAATAAAACTACTAACGCAGGAATTTTTTGGTTCAATCAATGGAGCTCTTCTAATGTTTTCCCGGATACAGTTACCTCCATACAATTTATCAATTCACAAACCGGATGGTTCAATACATACAGATATGTATTTAAAACTACAAATGGAGGAGTAAACTGGAATTCAATTTATCAGATACCGTATTCATATAGCAATTATATTACAAATATTACTTTTCTAAATGAACTTACAGGTTACATTACTAAAACGGGACAAGTGTTAAAGACAGTAAACGGCGGGGTAAACTGGACTGAAATTTTAAATTTTCCTTATTATTATTTCCTTCCGCAAGGACAAATTATAAACTCCCTGAAAGCGTGGATTTTAATAAACGGAAACACATTACGTAAAACAACCGATGGAAGTAATTGGACTCAGATTAGTTTAACAGGACTGCTTGCAAACAAAATAAAATTCTTTGGTTCTGATATAGGATTTTTAATAAATTACAACGGCTCTGTATACAAAACATTCGACGCGGGAAATAACTGGCAGATACTTTCTTTAGGCGGCCCTTATGTAGCTCTCAATATGAATTTTATAAATGAACAAACGGGCTGGTTATCATGTGAGAATGGCAGGATTTTAAAAACTACAACCGGAGGAATAACTTATGTGGCATCCGGCAATTCAGAAATCCCCGATAATTTTTCTTTATCTCAAAATTATCCAAACCCGTTTAATCCGACTACAACTATAAATTACGAATTACCAGTTACGAATTTCGTCTCAATAAAAGTTTATGATGTATTAGGAAATGAAGTTGAAACACTGGTTAACGAAAAACAAAATGCAGGAAGCTACTCAGTTGGTTTCAACGCCGCTGAATTACCGAGCGGAATTTATTTTTACAAGCTTGTTACTGAAAAATTTTCAGAGACAAAAAAAATGATTTTGGTAAAATGATTAAACCTCTATGAAAAATTTAATTTCTCTTGTTCTATTTTTGTTGTTCTCAAACTCATTTGCACAAAGCGGCTGGGTCACACAATATACTAGTTCAACAAAGAATATTAATGATATACAATTTATCAATTCATTAACAGGTTTCGCAGTAGCTGATACAGGAACTGTTTTGAAAACAACTAATGGCGGACAAAACTGGATTAATTATAGCATTAATATTTCTGACCCGATGTATAGAATAAATTTTGTAACCGAAGTTACGGGATATGCAAGTTCATTAATTAGTTTAGGAGCAAGTGGTTGGGCAGGGAAAATATACAAAACTACAACCGGTGGAATAAATTGGTTTGAACTAACAACAAATCAACTAGTTTCTCCAACTTCGATAGCTGCTCTTAACCCTGACACTGTATTAACCTCTGCAGCAACGTTCTTTGACCCAAGTTCTCAGGGAATCTTATACAAAACCTTCAATGGAGGTAACAATTTTATATCATCAAATTATATTACACCCGGATATTATAATAAGGCACAGATAACAAGCAGATTTTCGTGGTGGATAAGAGCTACAATTCCATCTCCGATAAGATATACCATAATGAAGTCGTCAGATTGCGGTGCGAGTTGGAACAATTTATCTTTTAATGGAAACAACTCCATTGTAACTGTGGATTTTTCTTTCATTAATGATAATACAGGGTTTGTATGCCGCTCATCTGATTTCATGAAAACAACCAATGGCGGGTTGAATTGGACAACTATGTCCGCACCCTCCGCAACATATTTGTCTCAATTGCAATTTATGAATGAGAATACAGGATGGATTACATATTTAAACTCAGCGGGATCTATAACTGCTATTAGTAGAACAACAAATAGCGGAGTATCATGGCAATACTATCAATTTAATTCGGAGGGGTTCATTAGAGATAATATGAGATGCTATTTTATAAATGAGAATACAGGTTGGATAGCAGGAGGATATTTTAATTCTCCGAAAGGATGTATCATGAAAACAACAACAGGTGGAGTTGTAACTGGATTTACACAATCATCCTCTGAAATTCCTGATAAATTTTCTTTATCACAAAATTATCCGAACCCGTTTAATCCGCTAACGCGAATTAATTACGAATTACCAATTACGAATTACGTCTCAATAAAAGTATATGATGCTTTAGGAAATGAAGTTGAAACGCTTGTAAACGAAAAACAAAATGCAGGAAGTTACTCTGTTGATTTCAACGCCGCTTCCCTGCCCAGCGGAATTTATTTTTATAAATTAGTAACTGAGAAATTTTCAGATTCAAAGAAAATGGTTTTAATAAAATAAATTTCTATGAAGAAAATACTTTTCTTTCTATTGCTTTCAATCTCATTTGAGATCAGATATATTTTATAAACGCTTCCACAGGTTTTGCTGCAAGTGATTCAGGAATTGTGTTAAAGACTACAAACGGCGGGACCAATTGGAATATTTACCAAGTTAATACTACAAATAATATTTACAGAATATTTTTTTCTAACGCTTCAACAGGTTACGCTACTTCAGGCTTTTCTCAAAGTCTTGCTGGCAGCTTTGGTAATATTTATAAAACCACCAATGGAGGAATAAATTGGACTTCACCATATCCGTCAAATTTTATTTTGCCAAATACTCTGGCTTTGTTAAATACTGATTCAATTTTCATATCTTCAAGTTCTATGATGAAGGGAGGCTCGCATTCAGCTTTATATAGAAGCTTTAATGGCGGAAATAATTTTACTACGTGCCAGTTCCAGCCTAAGGAAGCTTCGCTTGCGCAGATAACAAGTAAAAATTCTTTATGGTGGAGAGTTACTCTTTATTCTCCAACATTGTATTATAAACTAATAAAGTCAACAGATTTAGGGAATACATGGTCCAATATTGCAGTGGATGGCGATACAATGACAGTTGGAAATTTCTTTTTTGTTAATGATAATGTAGGTTTTGCATTAAAATCAAATGGTATATATAAAACAAATAACTCAGGATTAAACTGGATTTTTAACTCTGTGCCTCCGTCTAATATTTCTCAATTCTTAAATGAAAATACGGGCTGGACAACTTCCCTTTCATCAGGCACTATGAGGATTTATAAAACTACAAATTCCTGCCTTAGCTGGGAACAGGGTTTAGTAACAGTGATGGGATTTAATACACTATCATTCAGACTTTTCTTTGCAGATGAAAATACCGGATGGATTGCCGGTAGAGCTCAGGGAGGTAAAGGTTTTATAATGAAATCAACAACAGGAGGACTTACATATGTAAATTCTCCCTCAACAGAAGTCCCAAATAACTTTTCTCTTTCACAAAATTATCCGAACCCGTTTAATCCTTCGACGCGGATAAATTACGAATTGCCAATTACGAATTACGTCTCAATAAAAGTTTATGATGTTTTAGGAAATGAAATTGAAACACTTGTGAACGAAAAACAAAATGCGGGGAGCTACTCAGTGAATTTCAACGCTGCTTCCCTGCCCAGCGGAATTTATTTTTACAAGCTCGTTACTGAAATATTTTCAGAAACGAAAAAAATGATTTTAAAAAAATAAGTTATGGAAATTCTGAGAAAAATTTTCTACGTATTAATATCACTTTCAGCATTTAATATTAATGCGCAAACTTCATGGTTTCCACTTAGTTCAGGCACTACTGCACAAATTGAAAAATCCTATTTTGCTAATTCAATGACCGGCTATGCCGTGGGCAATTACGGAACTATTCTCAAATCCACCAATGGCGGCATTAACTGGGCACAGCAAAGCGCAGGTACAACTGATATTTTGCTGGGATTATTTTTTACAGATTCTCTGACCGGGTATGCTTCAGGCCGGAATATCTATAAAACCACCAACGGTGGAAGTAACTGGAATATTAATTTCAGCGGGAACGGATTCTTCCTTATGCAGAGTATATTTTTTATAAATCGTGATAAAGGATATATTTGCGGAAGTAAATCACAATTTGGTTTAATTTTAAAAACTTCAAATGCGGGAGTTACCTGGGATACTACACTTCTCTCCGTCCCGGGCAATGAAATTAAATTATACGATATACACTTTACCGATGAAAACAATGGTATTGTCTGTGGAACCAGAGCAATTGATCCTTCATTTCCTATAGTATATAAAACAACGAATGGCGGATTAACCTGGGAAAACAAAACACCTTCAGTAACTGGTCTGACTTATTATTATTTAACTTCAGTAAAAATGGTTGGAAATAATATTATTTATACATCAGGTACAATGGCCGGATTTTTCAAAGCTGTATTGCTGAAATCAACAAACGGAGGAACAAACTGGACAGCATTAATTCCCGGGAACGCTTATCACGGCTTTACTTCATGTTTTTTTCTTAATGAAAATTTAGGATATTTCGTGGGAGCTTACGGTGATCTTTATAAAACAACTGATGGTGGCTCTTCATTCATTTCAAGCTCAATTACTTCCTTATTTCTAAGACATGTTTTTTTTCAAAATTTAAATGTCGGGTATATCGTTGGTGAAAGCGGAATAATTTTAAAAACAATTGATGGAGGTATCACCTTTGTAAATTCCTCCGATGAAACAACAAAAAGTTTTTCCTTATCACAAAATTATCCTAATCCGTTCAATCCGCAAACGCGGATAAATTACGAATTACCAATTACGAATTTCGTCTCAATAAAAGTGTATGATGCATTGGGAAATGAAATTGAAACTTTAGTAAACGAAAAACAAAATGCGGGGAGTTACGCAGTTGATTTCAACGCCTCATTATACGGTTCCAGCCTGCCCAGCGGAATTTATTTTTATAAACTAGTTACTGAAAAATTTTCAGAAACGAAAAAAATGATTTTAATAAAATAAAAAATAGTTATGAGAAAATTAATTTTTGCTGTAATTACTTTTTTATGTTCCTGTAATTTATATTCACAACAAGCATGGCATACACTATTTTATGGTCAAGCCTTGCAATACAATTGTGTTTACTTTATAGATGCAAATACCGGTTGGATTGCTTCCTCAGGTATTGACGGAGCTTCGCCAAGTTCAGGTTCGGTTATGCGTACTTCAAATGGAGGAGTAACCTGGACCTCTGAAAATTCCGGAGTTTCATATAGAAATCTTTATTTTATAAACAATCTGACAGGATGGGCTGTTGGAGATAAATATGTATTCAACGGGGTATCACGATATATATTTAAAACTACTAACGGCGGCGTGGATTTTACTGAACAATATTCTGAAACAGGCGGAACAGATAAGATGGTGGCTGTAAAATTTGCAAATGCAAATACAGGTTATGCAATTTCACGTTCAAAGATTTTTAAGTCAACAGATTCAGGTATTAGTTGGATTACACAGGAAACAACAGGCGGCGGCTTCAATACTCTTTGCGTTATGGGATCAAATGCGGCTGCAATATGCTCTGATTATGACTCACATTTCTATACTAATGATGGCGGAGTTAATTGGAATGAGTATATTCAAACCGATAACAAGCATTTCAATACAATGTTCTATTATAATATGTCAGTTGGATGGTTGGGAGATAGGACGGGAAAAATATTGAGCACATTTAATGGTCCGGGCGGATATATAACTTTTAATAACGGCTTCTCCAATAAAAACCTTTTCTTTGTAAGTCAAACTTTGGGCTGGGGTACAAATGACTTTGCAACAATTTCGAGAACAACTAATTCAGGACAGAACTGGAGCTTTCTTATTATGCCTTATCCGGATATGCACTTTTCTTCTATGTTTTTTCTTAACTCAAACACAGGGTGGATTGTTGGTAAAGGGACAGGGCAAACAGGAGAGAGTAAATCAATAATTTTAAAAACAACTACAAGCGGAGTTACATTTGTTAATCAAACCTCAAATGAAATCCCCGATAATTTTTCTTTATCTCAAAATTATCCAAACCCGTTTAATCCGTCTACAAAAATAAATTACGAATTACCAATTACGAATTACGTCTCAATAAAAGTGTATGATGCCTTGGGAAATGAAATTGAAACATTAGTAAACGAAAAACAAAATGCAGGAAGCTACTCAGTAGATTTCAACGCCTCATTATACGGTTCCGGCCTGCCCAGTGGAATTTATTTTTACAAACTCGTCACTGAAAAATTTTCAGAGACGAAAAAAATGATTTTGGTAAAATAAAAAAAAATAGTTATGAGAAAATTAACTTTATTTTTATTGCTCTCCCTTCTGTTAAATGAAGGCTACTCGCAAAACGGGTGGTATGGTCAATCAATACCTCTTGTTTTAATTGATGACATACAGTTTATTAATTCTCAAACCGGGTTTGCATGCGGACTTTACGGGAGATATGCTAAAACTACAAACGGCGGAGACTCATGGAGTTTATATAATATAGGTGATACTACTATCAGACTGACTGGAATAAATTTTATTAATGAAACTACGGGATGGATGGGAGGTAGTAAGTTAAACGGTTTCCCTATATGGCCATATAGATTCTTTATGTATTATACTACCAACGGCGGAATTAATTGGATAACACGCGAGCAATCAGATGGAAACACTACAGGAGTAAAAATTCATATGCTAAATAAGGATTCTATTGTTTTTGCTTATACAGGTTTCGGCAATTTTTCTTCCGAAGGAAGTTTAACTTGTACATTCAATGGCGGTTCTTCATATAATTGGGGAATGACTCCTTCGGGACCGTTATATTATTCAATACAGTTCCTTAATCAGAATACAGGATTTGTAATCGCTTGTTATGATTCAGATACAGGGCCGCAGAGAAACTGGATCTTTAAAACTACAAATAGCGGAGCAAACTGGAATGCTATTTATAAGGATAGTATTCAGCCGCCGCGGCTCATAAGTTCTTTTTTTGTTAATGAAAATACAGGCTTTTTTAGCACTCAAAATGGAAAATTTGCCTCCACCACAAACGGCGGCACTAATTGGAATTTTACAACTCCCGGTTTTACAATTAACACATTGTATTTTTTTGATTCCAATACAGGATATGCCGGAACATCCGGACTTAAAAGAACAACTGACGGTGGAATAACCTGGACAACAATGACTAACAGCGTTTTACAAAGTGTAAATCGAATTTGGTTTATAAATAACTTGACGGGCTGGGCAGTAGGAAGCGGCAATGGATTTAAACTAATGAAAACAATTACAGGCGGGCTTACATCTGCCACCGGTATAAGTAATATCGTACCCGATAAATTTTCCCTCTCTCAAAATTACCCGAACCCGTTTAATCCGTCTACGACTATTAATTACGAATTACCAATTACGAATTACGTCTCAATAAAAGTGTATGATGCCTTAGGAAATGAAATTGAAACGCTAGTAAACGAAAAACAAAATGCAGGAAGCTACTCAGTAGATTTCAACGCTGCTTCACTTCCGAGCGGGATTTATTTTTATAAGCTCGTCACTGAAAAATTTTCAGAAACAAAAAAAATGATTTTAATAAAATAGTAAAGTTAATATATGAAAAAAATATTATTCATTTTTCTCATTTTTATTCAGCAGGTAACGTGCAGTAACGCATTTGCACAGGATTGGGTATTGCTTAATACTCCCGGTATGCAGTGGGCAAATACCGTTAAATTTGTAAATCATAATACAGGTTTTGTCACTGCCGGTTTTCAGATATTCAGAACAAATGATGCCGGTGCAACATGGACTTTAAGTGCCAATACAACGTATCAAAGTTTTTACACACAGTTTCTAAATGAGAATACAGGCTTTACATACGGAGTATATAAAATTCAGTCAACAACTAACTGCGGTAACTCATGGGATGTGCTTACTTTAGATACCAGCCTTCGTGCAGTTTACTTTGCAGATGAATCAACATGGTACACATCTACTGTAAACAATGCTATCAAAAAAACAACCGATAAAGGTCTTACATGGCAATACCTTAATGTACTGCTGCCTACTGCATATGCATACAGAACAATCCACTTTTTGAATACTACTACGGGATTTATTGCCGGTGATGACGGAGGCGGTGTCAATGCTCTTGGTCTTATACGGAAGACTACCAACGGCGGTATCAACTGGATTACGAGAACAACATTAACAGGTGTTGTGCCTCGCAGTTTTACGTTTGTAAATGATGTTACCGGATATTTAAGCGCTAATTATAAGATCTATAAAACTACTGATGCAGGAGATACATGGCAGGCATACGTAACTCCGAACAACCGCGATATATATTATTCTATAAATTTCCCGACTCCATCAACGGGTTTTGCTGCGGGAGGCAATGACTTTACAGGTAATACAACGGTTATAAAAACTACGAATGCCGGGCAGAATTGGTTTGAGATAATTAATAATAATACTATGCACTTTTACGACGTATGTTTCACCAGTGCAACTGTAGGTTACTTATGCGGTTCAATCGGCATTAATAATGGATGTGTTTTTAAAACAACGACAGGCGGATTAACATATATAACGCAAACTTCTACCAATATACCAAAGTTATTCTCTCTCTCACAAAATTACCCAAACCCGTTTAATCCTTCTACAAAAATAAATTACGAATTACCTATTACGAATAACGTTTCGCTAAAAGTATATGATGCACTGGGGAATGAAATTGAAACTCTAGTAAACGAAAAACAAAATGCAGGCAGCTATTCAGTTGATTTCAACGCTGCTTCACTTCCAAGCGGGATATATTTTTATAAGCTCGTTACCGAAAAATTTTCAGAGACGAAGAAAATGATATTGGTAAAATAAAATTTTTAAAGATGAAAAAAACAATATTAATATTTTTAATTTTTTGTTTTTGTGGAACTCTTAGCGCGCAAAGTTGGGTTGCTCAGTCGAGCCCTATTACCGGATCCCTCAGTGCAATAAAGTTTCTTGATGCCGAGCAATATACAAGTCCTACTAACTCCCCTATATTTGCTATCGAATTCGTAAACTCTACAATAGGATGGCTAGGAGGCTCTACTGTACCGCAAGTAAATAAGACTACAAATAGTGGTACTTTTTGGTTTAATCAACCCAGCCTATTCTGGAGCACTGGTTATGATACAGTGGATTGTATTCAATTTCTAAATTCTCAAACAGGATGGGTCAGCACCTATCGTGGAGTGTTTAAAACTACTAACGGTGGAACGAACTGGAATGCTTTATTGCAAATCGGCGTAACTTACGGGCATAATGTAAGTAGTATTTTTTTTCTCAATGAAATGACCGGTTGGGCTGTGAAATCAGATCAGCTTTTAAAAACCACCAACGGAGGTTTAAATTGGACTTCAATACATTCTTATCCTAATTTTTATCCGTTCCTTCCGGAAATACAGGTGATAAGTGAGCAAAAAATTTGGCTTCAGATTTGTTGCTATTTGTATAGAACAACAGATGGAGGCAGTTCATGGGTACAGTGCAATACTATACCTTCAGCGGAAGGAAGAAAAATAAAATTTTTTCCTTCTGATGTGGGTTACTGCGTTGCCTCTACTTATGCAGGAAAGGTTTATAAAACAACAAACGGTGCACAACAATGGCAGGAGATTAATTTACCTTCTTACTATATTAATAATCTATATTTTTTAAATGAACAGACCGGATGGCTGATAGGAAATAATGGCACAATTTTGAAAACCACTACAGGCGGGATAACTTTCGCAAATTCAAATTCATCATTTATCCCCGATAATTTTTCTCTTTCACAAAATTATCCGAACCCGTTTAATCCTTCTACGACTATTAATTACGAATTGCCAATTACGAATTACGTCTCTATAAAAATTTACAATGTTTTAGGAAATGAAATTGAAACGCTTGTAAACGAAAATCAAGATGCAGGAAGCTACTCAGTTGATTTTAATGCAAGTTCCCTTCCAAGCGGGATTTATTTTTATAAACTCGTCACGGAAAAATTTTCTGAGACGAAGAAAATGATTTTAGTAAAGTAAATAAATTTTTTCTACTGCTATAATTATTTGTTTAATTTAATTTATGCATTATTCTTTTTAAAAATTTTACCTCTATGACTAAACATATTATTACAGCAGTATTACTTTTAATTTCAGTCAGTTCCGTTTTTTCAAAAAGCCCTTCGCAGAATTTCACTCCGTCAGATAGTCTCACAGTTGAAAAACAAAATAGTTCTGTACCGGAAAAATTTGATATATACAGTGAACGCCAGTCCATAAATCCGCCGTGGAATATTTATATAGATGTCCCGGAAAAATCAAATGTATCTGTTCAGCTTTATAATTATGATGATAAGTTAATAGGCTTTTTATTTGAACAGGAGTTTGAGCCGGGAACATATAAATTTGTTCCATTCAAATCAGCGCTGTTTGAATCGCTTCCAAACAGTGTATATTATCTGCAGATGAAATCAGGAAATTTCAGCAAAGAAAAAAAAATATATTACGTGAAATGATTTTATAAATAAAATTTTTAACTATAATAAAAAATAAACCTAAACCCCTGCATGAAAAAATTTACCCTGCTCGCCGTAGTAATTTTATTTTTATTTTGTAGTTCACATCTTCAATCGCAAACAAAATCCAAAGGAAGAGAAAACTCATTGAAGGAAGGCAGCTGGGCTTTGATGTTCGGAATCGACCAGAATTTCAGACTGACAACGCTTAATGGATTTACGCTCTCTATAAAAAAGCATACAAGCGATGCACATGCTTTCCGTCTGGGCTTATCGGTAAGCTATGATAATCAGGACGGAACCGGAGATAACCGCGAAGATACAACTCGAAGTACATATGAACGCGCCGGTTACAATTACACCGTTGCATTATATCCTTCATATTATATTTACATAGAGCCAAAGGCTGATGTAAATTTTTATGTCGGGCTTGGATTGTACGGCAAGTATGAACGTCAGAAAAGTGATTATGTGCAAACATACAATTACAGAAACGACAATTACGAAGACAGATATATTAAAGATGAAGCTTTTGAATACGGCATAAATACAAACCTTGGTGTTGAATTTTTTCCGATAAGATCTTTCAGCGTTTTCGCAGAATATTCTTTAGCATTCGGATATTCCAAAAGCCAGACAAATGAAGATATTTACACTTACAGAACTGAAGGGGTTATCCACTCAATTTCTTCAGATGTAGGTAAAAAATACAGTCTGAATAATCAAGGTGTTGCGTTCGGACTCTGCGTTTATTTTTAATTTTCCTGTCAAGTAAAATATCCTCCCTATTACTACTAATAGGAAGGATTTTATTTTATAATAAATTTATTCTTATTATATTTATTCAATTAACAGTTAACAATTAACTAGTAACAATATTCATAATTCGTAATTGATTTAAGAATCCGACTTTTTTCCGACTAAATTTTAAAATAAAAAATGGCAGTGCTGTTTTTACAATACCGGATTTTTGAAAACCCGACAAAAACCCGTCAATATTGCAATTAGTAATTTACTATTAGCAGTTAACAACTAGCAATTAACTAGCTACAATGTTCGTAACTCGTAATTCGTAACTTGGAATTTCTTATTTATTTAAGAATCCGACTTTTTTCCGACTAAATTTTAAAATAAAAAATGGCAGTGCTGTTTTTACAATACCGGATTTTTGAAAACCCGACAAAAACCCGTCAATAATTCAATTAACAATTTACAATTAGCAATTAGCAAGTAACAATTAACATTTAGCAAGTAACAAATCTGAAATCTGAAATTAAAAAGAATCCGGCTGAACAAAAAATGAAACGCATAATGAAACGTATAATGATAATAGGCTGCGGAGGCGCAGGTAAATCGACTCTTTCCCGTCAGCTTGCCGAGAAACTTGAACTGCCATTATATCATCTTGATGTGCTGTTCTGGAAGCCGGGCTGGGTTGAAAGCGACAGGGAGGAATTTTTTGAAAAGCTGAAAAAATTTTCCGCTGAAGAAAAGTGGATCAGTGACGGAAATTATATTAAATCAATACCCATTCTCGCTGAAAAAGCAGATACAATAATATATCTTGATATGCCGATTCCGATTTGTTTTATCGGAGCACTGAAAAGAAATTTTTCAAAGAAAGAAAGACCCGATATGGCTGAAGGCTGCGCAGAGAATTTTGACATGAAATTTTTTTGGTGGATTCTGACTTTCAGAAAACACACAGCGCCGCGCATAGAAAAAATATTAGCCGGGAATAAAGATAAAAACATTATAGTTTTAAAAAGCAGAAAAGCAGTAAAAGATTTTCTGAAGAATATTCTGAATAATTCTGAATAATTCTTAATAACATCATTAAAATTTAGAAGTAAAAAATAAACTGTACACATCGGGGCAATCCCCTGCAATAAAGTCCAATCAACCTGTATACTACTTAGACAATATTGTTTTTTATATGACAGCAATGGCATATAAAATTTAGTATTTTCGTCCAAATCTTAGCAATTTTTATTGCATCATTTTTTTAAATAATTGAAGCTGTCAAAACTGGCCGTAATATATATTTGTTTTATCAATATATTATTCTGTTCCTTTGGTTCGTACAGTCAAAAAGTCCGATATGGCACAATTTATGGTTTATAAAAGCACAGAGGTAAAATTATGAATGTCTTAAAATCAAACAACAAAAATATGAAACAGAACTTTCTTATACCCAGTCTTTTAGTGATTGCAGTATCAGCTTTAACTGTGTTGCCCGGATGCGGAGCAATAGAAAGTATTTTCAAAGCAGGAATTTGGGTTGGAGTAATTGCCGTTGTGGCAATTGTCGGTATAATTGCATTATTGTTCAAAAGCTTTGGCGGTAAATAATGGAGGCTAAAAAGGAAAAGAAAAATATTGTAAAGGACAGCCAGAATAAGATCAAGAAGATCAAATCTAAAAAAATAAGCACGTTTGAAAAAGCTGCCGGAAGCATTACAACTTTTACAGGAAGTGCACCGGCATTTACTATCGCATTAGGATTTGTAGTTGTGTGGGCATTGACCGGTCCCATGTTTGATTATTCTGAAACCTGGCAGCTGGTGATAAATACGGGAACGACGATTATAACTTTTCTTATGGTATTTATTATTCAGCATAGTCAGAATAAAGATTCATTAGCTTTGCAGCTTAAGCTGGATGAATTGATTTATTCAATGGGCGGTGCAAGCAATGAACTTGTAGATGCGGAAAATTTATGCGAAGAAGATTTGAAAGCGCTTCGTGAGCACTATGCGGAAATTTCAGAAATTAGAGGAAGAGGAAATACAAAAGAACTGCCTAAGAAAAGTATAACAAACAAAAATTCAAAAGCAAAAACAAATAATAATTAAACTTAAAAAACAAAAATCACTATGGCTAAAATGAAAAATCTTGAAGATTTTTTAATGGACGAATTAAAAGATCTTTACAGCGCTGAAAAACAATTAACAAAGGCATTACCTAAAATGGCAAAGGCAGCAACATCACCTGAGCTAAAGCAGGCATTTACAGATCACCTTGCAGAAACAGAAGGACAGATTGAAAGACTTGATAAAATTGCAAAGCTTGCAGGCGGAAAAAGCCTTTCAGGAAAAAAATGCAAAGCCATGGAAGGTCTTGTAGAAGAAGGTAAAGAGCTAATGGAAGAAGATGCAACTCCGGAGGTAATGGATGTAGCACTTATCTGCGCAGCGCAAAAAGTTGAGCATTATGAAATTGCAAGCTATGGCTGCGCAGCTACATATGCAAGACTGCTTGGTTACACAGAGGTTGAAGAGTTACTTAATGAAACACTTGAAGAAGAAAAGGGAGCCGATGAAAAGCTTACATCTATTTCGGAGGAATTAAATCCTGAAGCAATGAACGGTGAGAGCGAAGAAGAAGATGATGAAGAATCAACGAAGAAAAAACCTGCAGCTAAAAAACGAAAATAAGAAAGAATAAATTGCAAAATTTATTTCTCCTTAAGCTGAAATATTCTTCGGCTGAAACCCTTTACAAAAAGTATTTTGTGAAGGGTTTTGTTTTTTCAATTGTTAATAAATTCAGTCTTATGTCATCAATGTCATTTTTAGAAATTGTATGCTTTAATTTTAACCCCGTATAATAAGATTTTAATATTCCCTCTTTGGCACATGATTTGAAAAACAAGAACATAATAGTTGAAACTTAATCAGATTAAAAGTCATGGATAATACAAACAGAAACACAGAGAACTCAGTAACGCAGGATCAAAATACAGAGAACGACAGAAACAGACAAAGCGGCATTTCAAATCAATCAGGTCAACAAGGTCCTGATCATGGACAAACAAGAAGCTCTGAAGGAGTTGGAGGCGGTGATAAAGAAATTACCGGCACATCAAAAAGAACAATTGATTTAGGTGAATCAGAGGAAGATGATGAGACGGATACAGGAACAAACAAAGACAGCTCACAAAAAACAGTAACAGGCGATGAAAGCCAAATGAATGTAAAATAATTGTAAAGATTGTTTAGAACAGTTCCGTATCTGGGGTTACGGGACGAATTCTTGAACAAAGACGGGGCGTAAAGCCCCGTTTGTTTTTATTTGCTAACTTAAGAATCATTAAAAGGAAAGGAAAAAATATGAATTCAGAGAAGGCATTAATAGTTTGTATAAAACAATAGAATTGTTCATTCTGTTATTTTGGACAAATGACTATCCCGTAGACAAATAATTGTCTACGGGATTTTTATTATAAATATAATAACTCTATTTTATTAAGATCATTTTTTTCACCGAAGTAAATTCATTTGCTTCAATTCTGTAATAGTAAACTCCGCTGGATAAATTTACACCGTTGAATTCCGTTTCATAGCTTCCTGCCTGAAGCATTTCATTTACAAGCTCATTAACAATTCTTCCGTTAATATCAAAAACACTTATTTTAACCAATGAGCCTTTCGGCAAATCAAATTTAATTTTAGTAATCGGATTAAATGGATTAGGATAATTATTATATAAGTAAAAATTATCTGGAATTATCGTAGTAATATTATTTACACCCGCAATCCCCGTTCTGAAACTGTATGTGAGTGACCAATTGCTGTACTCATTATTAACGAACTTTCTTACTCTCCAGTAATATGTAACCTGATCACTTAATATTCCTAAAGGAAGCTGATACAAATTTTCTGAAACTCTTACCGAGTGAAGAATAGTAGAAAACGTATTTGATGTCGATAACTGAAGATCGGAATATGGACCAATGGAACTCCAGCCAAATGTAGGGTCCAATCTTTCATTTTGTTGTCCGTTTGCAGGATTATAAAGAGAAGGTGCAGTCAGCACAGTATTTGAACTAGCATCGGCTTTAACATAAAAATATCTTGCATCCGTTGCTGCATTCGGTGTATTAACATTGCTGCCGGGAATTGTATCGCGCTGAACAACTAAGTTTATTACATTTGAGAACAGCTGAATATCAATATAATTTGATGGTGAAGGATAAGTCCAATCGTTACGTGGAGCAGCCGGATTCATTCTTCTTGGAGAGGAAAACGTTGCGCCGGATGCATAGGAAATGTAGATATCATTATAGCTTGTTGAATCTGCTCCGCCCGTGTTTGCATTCTGAACCATCATCGCACAATATATAACAGTACCTGATGAACTGAGTCCCAAAGCCGGTCTGCAAATAGGTGCTTCTAAATCTGTTGTTCCTCTTGCAGGCGCATAGCTTATATTATAGGTATCTGCGATTACAATACTTTGACCGCCATTAAGTGCAGATGACCACACTCGTATTTTGCTTGGCGCTCCGGGGAAATAATTTCCAATCGTATTCTGTTTTACCGTTTCAAATGCAACGTAAGGCTGATTTCCGTTTCTGTATATCATTGATATTCCCATAAAACCTGCTAGCGAATCTGTGCTGAAGTTAGCATCAAATATTTTTTGGGCTGATGAAAACGTTTCGCCATTATTAGTTGACTGCATAAACATTACATCGCCGAAATTATCTGCTGCTGCATCTTTGTTAACATAAGCAATACCTATAGTTCCCTGAATTCCCGCTGCTATTGAATAAGCTCCTCCGGAAGATTTACCAACATGATTATAACCCGAGAAATTACCAAGCGAACTGTTTGCTTTATTATACTTAAGAGAATCGGAAGATGATGAAAGGAAGAAATACTTATTTGTAAGATTTACATTCTCTCCGCCTGCAATTTTAGGCCATAGATATCCCCCGCCGGGCTCGTATGAAGCAAATGAACCAAGTCCGGGAAATGCATCAATGAATATTACGGTTTTGGCAAATGTTGCCGGACGGTAATGCGCTGCTATTACTGGTACGCCGCTGCTTAGTCCGGATATAACGGCAAAACCGGAATTAACTGTTGGTGGTATATCAGTAATAAGATTCCACATAACGCCTTTATCGCTTGAATAAAAATACTGAATCCGTCTATCTGACCATCCTGTAGGCTCTGAAGAAAAAGTATATACTGCATGAACATCATTTAGATTATTGGGGTTTTGCCAGATTAACTGCGGACTGTTGTTCGTCTGTAAATCATAGTAATTTCTTTCAAATGATAACGGTATCATAGATATAAAATCTGAGTTATCGTTTTCCTCTGAATTATATATCTCCATGCGGCGTTTTTCATCGGTTAAATTAAATCTAAACTTATCGCTGTAGTAATACTCGCCGTTGAAATAAATTTTTACAGGTATAGATGAGAGCAGTTTTATTTCTTCAGGGGTGAAGACCGAATTAGAAAATGAGGGGGTAGAGCCGGTTAATAGTGATACAACACTAATAAGAAGTATTGCCGATAGAAAGAATTTCATAAAAATCCTCCTTTGATTGGGCTGCTTTATTCCTATATTAATAATTATTTTTATAATTATATATGTAAATATCGATACACTTTCAGGCAATAAATCATGCCATTCTATTTCTAAATTTTTATAGAATTTTATTTGTTATATTGCTCAACACTGATTTATTTCAGTTAAAATTTTTAACTAATCTAAAATTCATAATCAACATGATTAGAAAATCAACAGCAGTATGGTATGGTACCGGTGCCGAAGGCGACGGAATTTTATCAACTCCAAGCGGTGTTCTAAGCGATACACCATATTCATTCAAAGCAAGATTTGTAAGCAAGGACGGCGAAGAAGTTTCATGGACGAATCCTGAAGAGCTGATAGCTGCGGCTCACGCCGGATGCTTTTCAATGGCACTAAGCTTTCAATTATCCGGAGCAGGATTTCCTCCTGATGAAATTCAAACTGATGCATTACTCAATATGGAAAAAGAAGATGCAGGCTGGGAAATAAAAGGAATTAAACTTGTTGTTGAAGCAAGTGTTCCGAATATCGACGATGCAAAATTTCAGGAGCTTGCCGGCAATGCAAAGGCAGGATGCCCCGTATCAAAAGCACTCGGAGCAATAGACATCACTATGGAAGCAAAGCTGAGATAAGTCTTCAGGTTTTCATTAAAGTACATTACATGGAGTACATTACGGCGCTCCTTTTCGCCTCCGGCGAAAAACGCATTTAAACAAAAATGTTTCTCATAGCCTTATTGTTATGAGAAACATTTTTGTTTAATGCGTGTCCCGATTTTTTGTAAAAAAAAATCGGGACGGAGCGCCGCACCACATCAATATTTTCGGCAAAAATAATACGCGCCGGAACATAAGGACCATTTTCCTCCGGCGCGAAGGAGAAACAAATACCATAACTAAGTACTACTCACTACATTGTATTGCCAAACTTTCTGAACACTTACTGTGTTTTTTGTATTACATCAAATATATCTTTCACTTCTGCTACTAAGACGGCTTCATAAATTTTCAATGCTGCATCATCCAGCGAACCTGTCGGTCTTATAACTGTCTTTAAAATTTTTCCGTTGTTGAAATAAACCTCTATTCCATCTTCGCCCGTATCTCTTCCTTCATTCTTTGGACCTTTCTGTAAAAATGCAAATACAACTGTTCCGTTTTGTACATAAAATTCCTGAGTATCTTCACCGTAATTTTTCTTTGGATAGAGTTGAATTCTTTTCAGCTTATCACCGTCATAATACAAGTCGGCTTTATCCCAATTTTTTTTCAGCTTAGGAGTTGTGTTTTCTCCCTGCAGGTTAATTTCTTTTTTAGTGAATTTATTATCACGGAGCATAGATTCGCCCTGTTGTCTGAACTCAGATATTTTATTTATTATTTGTTCTTCGTTAAGCCCTGTGTAATTGCCCGTATCTGTTGTTACTCCCGAAGAAGTTTTTACTGCAGTCTTGCATGAAAATAAAAGAAGACTAAACAACATAAGCCCGAGAATCAGGATAATGTTTTTCGGTTTCATATATAGAAATTTGAAGTTTAGGAAATTAGAGTTGCGTCTTGCTGGGGCGCCGGGTCGAAATATTTTAGAAATAAATCGCGGCATTTGTTGTGGTATTTAGTGTATTTTAAAATACACGTTTCTTTTACAGTAAGAAATTCAAAAAGAAATCACTAAAACTTTTGGCTATGCAGCATTTACTTATGGGCGCCTTTTTCGCCTCCGGCGAAAAGCGTCATAAATTATTTCATGAATTCTTCATGAAATAATTTTTACGCGTCCCGATTTCATCGGGACAGGCGCCCACACTCCCCTCGTTTGCAGGAAGGAGGTTACAGATCTTTTAAAACAAAAAAAGCCCGCAGGAA
The DNA here is from genome assembly GCA_044226845.1 of Ignavibacteria bacterium. GTDB lineage: Bacteria > Bacteroidota > Ignavibacteria > Tepidaquicellales > Tepidaquicellaceae > JAFDZO01. The sequence goes on along the minus strand of JBGAGG010000006.1, from coordinate 170,391 downwards.
AAAATCCCACGGGCTAGTGTTACTATTTATTTGTAAATGAGAACTACTTACTACACTTTTATTTAAGGCTTATTACAAATCCGAATTTGTTTACTGCGCCTAAATCTTTGTTCACATTATAACTGTAATCGAGGTGAACATCCATATAATTTATCCCTACGCCGAATGAAGGTGAAGTAGAAACTGAATTATATCCGCCTCTCAAAGTTATAATATCTTTATAAACATTATATTCTGCTCCGCCTGTAAACTGCACGCTTTTATCGAATGTGTAATTCATCTCAGGAGAAATTGTAAGCGCCGGGATAACTTTATAAGCTATGCCTAATTTTATTTTTCCGGGATATGAATCTGAACGAGAACCAAGGCTTATCTTCGGAGGAACGATGTCCTGCAATACAAGTCCGCCGGCAAACTGCTCGTTGAACTTTGCAAGTACTCCGATATCTGCGCCGAAGCCTGTTGCGCTTGCATCTGCAAGTGTATGGCTGATAAGTTTTAAGTTAGCTCCGACTCTTACATTTTCCGTAACTGCTCTTGAGTATGAAAGATAGAAAGCAGTTTCGTTATCGGAGAATGTAGAACCGTCGGGTCCTGATAAAGATGTTACATAAGGAATATCGGATACTTTAGAATAAATTACTCCAAGGCCGAATGTACCTGCCTGAAAGCCTTTTGACACTCCGAAGTTGCCGTAGTTTACTCCGTTCATATTGCCGTATAGATTCGAATACATTCCCATGAACTGCAGCTTTTGATTGCTGCTAAGCCCGGCTGGATTGTAAAATATCGAAGAAACATCATTTGCAATTGCAGTGAAAGTATTGCTCATTGCAGATGCTCTTGCGCCGTATCCGTTCTTTAGAAAAGCCCCTGCTTCCCCTCCTTCGCCTGTTTGAGCGAAGGAATTTTTAACTGATGCTAATGCTAATATTGACGCAATTAATGCTATGATAAATAATGTTTTTCTCATCTTAAAACTCCTATTTTAGAATATTTAATGTATTCAGCGCCGCTGATTGTAGCTTTTACAATGTAGTAGTATGCGCCGTTTGCAACTTCTTTGTTCCTGTCATTTTTCAGATTCCATGTGCTTTCATAATAATTTCCGTTTCGGGTAAAGTCAGCTTTATTGAAAGATTTAACAAGCTCACCGCCCAGATCGAATACTGTGATTTTTAAATCATCGATGACTGCAGGAAGCTCTGCTCTGAACAATGTCTCTGTTCCTCTTACAGGGTTAGGATAATTGAATACTGCTCCAAGGTCAGTTATATTTGTAGGTGCTGCGTCTACTCCGTCAAATCTTGAGTTGCCTAAATCTTTACCGAGTGACTGCCACTGAATTTCTGTTGCTGAACCTGTTCCCGGTAATTCAAAAGATTTTATTGTCTTATCGAATGAAGGCACAATCATATCCATAATTCCGTTGCCGTCTATATCCCCTATCGCTGATGAAGAAACTATCCATGATTTATATTGTGAGAAGAGCATCGTAGCGGCTGCATCCATATTGCCTGATTTATCCAGTACGTAAACTGCTCCGTTCATCGCTCCGTAAGTAACTTCCTGATATCCGTCGCCGTTTACATCTGCAACTACAGGCGATGAGTTTATCTCGGAGACTGATTTGAATTCCCAGTTCACAGGAAGTGATTCTGTTCCGTTGACATTAAATATTCTTCCGTCAGTGCTTGCGATTATTATTTCTCTTGTGCCGTCTGCATCTATATCTGCAACTACAGGTGAAGAAATAAATCCGTCAGCAAGCTTTGACATTGCGTAAGCTGTTCCGTTTGTATTGATTACATACAATGTTCCGCTTCCGCTTGCTGCTACTATTTTATAAGATGTTGAATTTAATTTTGAAATTACCGGTGAAGAGTAAATCATACCGTCAAGCTTTACAGGGAAACCTGCCAGCTGCGTTCCGTTTGTTTTTACTACGTTCACTGTGCTGTCTGATGTTCCGATTATAATTTCTTTTGAACCGTCGCCGTCAACATCGCCGACTGCAGGTGAAGGAACGATTAAAAGATTTCCGAATGCATCAACTGTATTTTGTAATTTTACAGGGAAGCCCGGCTTTATAAATCCCTGCATGTTGTAAACATAAAGTCTACCGTTACCGGCGTACACAATAATTTCTTTTGCGCCGTCTCCGTCTATATCCGAGATTACCGGGGAAGATTTTATCGGAGTGTTCAGCAATACCGGGAAGCCGGTTAATGCTGTTCCGTTTTGATTTATTGCATAAAGCTTTCCGTTATCTGTTCCGAAAACTATTACTTTCGTGCCGTCTGATTTTTTATCTACTGCTGCTGTCGAACGAATAATACCGCCTGTGTTTATCGGGAAGCCGCTTATTTGTGTTCCGTCAGATTTGAAGGCATAGAAGTTATTATCCATTCCTCCTATGAGAATATCGAGCTTGTTATCGTTATCTAAATCAACAAGCTTTGGTGAAGCAAAGAATTTAGATACTGTATCCTGCAATGTTACTCTTGCAAGTCCCTGATTCATAGGTTCAATTCTATCCTGTGCAATATTGCCAAATCCGGAATTATCCGTTACAACATTTCTTCTTGTCCATACTTTGCCTGTATCAGGTGTTGTGTACCAGTTTGTATTTGTAACTTTTCCTGAAATGATATAAGGATTGAAAGAAGGATATGCATACCATATTGCCGTAGTCGGTCCTTCAAGCGGCCATTTATAATTTGCAGGAAGCTTGTAAGCTAAATCCAAATAATATCCGTAAAGAGGCAAGCCTGAAACAACACTGTTATCAACGTTCTGCGTATTGCCTGCATTTCCTACTAATGCTGCAACGTGAATTTCATTTCCAATCTCTGTTAATATGAAAGGATCTGAAATTGATGCATTGAATGCACTGAGAGAATTTGATGTATTGTTAACCGTAATACTCAATGTTGCTGTGTATCCTTTTACATTTCCGGGCTGACCTTCACTTGTATTTGTATTAAAGTAGCCTGACTTTGGAGGCAATGCCTGCTTTGTCGAAGGAAACACTGTTATCGTTCCAGAATTATTAAATGCTCTGTTTGTAAATCCTAAAGCGTTTAATACTGTTCCGTTTGAATCTTTAACTGTTAATGTTGCCGTCCATGAGCCTTGTATATTCAGTTTGTGTTTGAATGCGTGGTCGAATGATGAACCTCTTGCCAATGCTTCATAGTCAAGAGTAATCGTTTTTATTTTAAGGTTATTATCTGCGAGAACGTTTGCATGTAATGATGTTACAAAGTCGTTCACATCCCAGTCATTCCAGCTTGAGTTTTTTAAGTCTTCATATGCAAGAATATAATTTTCATTTATGCCTATTGGGTTTGCATTTACTACGTTTGTAATTGCAGTGTTCTGTGTAATGATTGTATCGTTCCCTACTCTGCCGTGACAGGTAGTTGTTACAGGAAGATTTGTATTATTAGGAATGTAACTTCCGTTACGATATAATGAATCTGTTCTTACTTTAACTCTGATTTTTAATGAATCGCCGTGGTCAAATCTATAATCTTTCCATCTTATTATTTCATCGTCGCCTGAATGAATTCTTTCACCTTCACCAATGTTACCGTGATTTGATGAAAGATTCGATGACTCATAATGCAAGCCGTCCGGAATTTTTATCTCTGTCTTTGTATTTGTCATAGTAGAACCTGAACGGTTTGTGCATGAACTTGTGATTGAAACCGTATCACGTGAATGTAATGGTGTCTGTACTGTATTTGTATTTACCGATACGCCCGGAGCAAGTACACTCGTAGCATAGCACATCCAGTTATCGTTCCAGTTTGAAAACGCCGCAACAATCGGCTGCGTTGCTGTAAATTTTAAATAAGGCTTTCTGCCGCCTTCTTTCATCTGATTAAACTTTGCCTGTCCGACTTTAAAATCAAAATATCTTCCAGCTGCTATAGTAATTGTTGTATCTATAAATGTACCTGTTGCAGCATCCTGAACTCTTACACTTGTACCCGGATAATAAGCGGATAAAAATACGTGGGTGAATAATCCGCCGTCGCTTATCTGTGAAAACTTTTTATTTGAAAAAGGGTCAACACAATTGCTTTCCTGCCCGGGAGGACCGAGATAAATTACAAAGTTCTTTCCTGCGCCGTCACCGTTCTCAGATGAAGTAAAGGAATACATATCTGCAGTACCTGAACCCGTGCCTGTTTCAAGCCAGTTAGCTTCAAACAATGAAACCTTTCCGCCAAGAGTATATGCTCTGAACAAACTGTACTTTCTTCCCGCAGGCGCAACCCAGTCTGCATTCTTTAGAGCATTTAAATTATATGTACCAAGCGATGTCCAGTTATTTCCATTCAGATAATCCAGATTCAGCGTAACATTATTATTAAAGCTTACCATTCTAAGCTCCTGCTCACCTGCATTATCAGCAGGGATGGCAAAATAAAATAAACTATCGACTGATGAGCCTTTTATTCCCGGAACGAAACCGCCGCCGTCTCTTGCATTACCCCATAACGAACCGTACTGCATAGTAACGGGCTTTGAAGCCATTATTAAATAGGTTCTGCCCGGTACAAGAATATCTCTGCCCGAGGTTTTTATATTAATCAGATCTTCTTTAGTATTCAGGTTTGTGGAAACAATCTGAGACTGGTTTGATGTGTTTACATTTGTAAGACCTGTAGTTGTAGTTGCAGTAGTTGTAATATCGTAGACCTGAACAAGCGTTGAATCTTCGTAAGCAAAAACATTTATATCTCTGTTCGTAAATCCTGTAGGAGGCGAGTAAACATAAAACAATCTTCCTCTCATCGTTCCGTTATCTGAAGGAACAAAATCATGCTGCCAGTCAGAATTTGTTGACATGGAAACAAGCGAAGGCTTGTTTGAATTTACTAAAAAATAATCACCGTCTGCTTTTCCGCCGGCATCGTCATTGACTGCTCCGTCTTTTATATATCTTACATACGATTGTCCTTTCATAAGCACACCGGAGAATGAATCATCGTTATCTCCGTCAGTATTATCATCAATTATATCTATAACTGTTGAATCCGTAATTGCCGTAACGATAAGGCAGACATTGCGTCCGTTATTATCGTTATTGGAAGGCACATACAATTGAAATTTTGTACCTGCTGCGCCGGCAAATGCCGCAGAAGGAATTACAATAGCTAATACCCAAGCTAGTAAAAGTAGTTTTCTCATTTAGGGTTGTTTATTTTCGTCTTTGTATAATAGCCCTTAACTCAAATCCTATGCCAATTAATTTTTAATATCGGATTTTTTTAAGTGACTAATATTACAAAGTTTTTAAATATGTTGAAAATAAAGAAAATAGTAATGAAACATGCGTTTTTGAGCAAAACACAGTCACAATACTTTGCGCAGGATGGGAAAAATTTAAGGAAAAAATTTAGGAATTTTATTAAAAGAATTTAAATACTATAAAATGAATGTTAAAGTGAAAAACTTCAAGTTGAACCATTAAATATTTTTTATAAGAAGCTGAGGAAAAATATCTCATTTTGAATTGAACAATTATTTTTACCTCTTTAATTTACCGGATAACCTTTAACCCAATTCACATGAAATATTTATTTTTAGTATTAGTATTTTTTGTAACGTCAATTTCGTTTGCGCAGACAAAAGCAGAATGGAAAGAAAAAGAAGATTTTCACACAGTAATGTCTGAAACTTTCCACCCTTCTGAAGAAGGAAAACTTGAACCAATTAAAACGAGAATCGGTGAAATGGTTGATGCTGCAGTAGCCTGGAAAAACTCCAACATACCCGAAGGGCTCGATTCCAAATCAATCAAAAAAAATCTGAAAAAATTGGTAACGGATACAAAATCACTTCGTAAAAAAATCAATGCAGGCGCATCTGATGAAGTGATAACTGCCAGACTAAACAAGCTGCATGATTTATTCCATGATATTGTCGGCATGTGCTCAACAAAGCATGAAGATAAAAAATAATACTCCGGTTTATTATTAAAATTGAAAATCCCAATCTTTTAAATATAAGATTGGGATTTTTTTTTATAAACAAAAATGCCCCGCTTTTGCGAGGCATTTTAAATTTCTTACTCAAATAATTTTACTTACCGAGCTTCTTTTTTCTTTGATGCTTTTGGAACATTGAGTATCCAACAAAGCAGATTACGAAAAGGATTATCGCGTACCAGAATATCTTATCATATGCAAACATATATTTTCATTTAAATTTCCCCCTTAGTATTACTACTTAATTAAATTAGGTTTTTGTGCAGTCAAAAACAACTCTATTGAAATTTATTCAAGCTTTCATGAGTAAGTAATTACAAACAAAAATGCCCCGCTTGCGGACGAGGCATATCTTTAAATTTATCTAAATTATTATTCTTTTTTTACGGCCAGCAAAGAGTCGTTTCATCTACAAGAATATTTATTGACATTAAGAATTGTTTGTTCGCTCCGCAGAAAAATGTTCCTCTGCAATCTGAGTTGCTCAAATTCGCATAAGATAAATTTGCGCTTCTCAGCAAAGCAACTCTGAAGTCAGTTTGTTGAAGATTTGACTGCATAAAGTTTGCGCTGAAGAATTTACCTCCTGTAAATACTGTGCCGTTTGCACTAACCACATGACTTAAATTTGCATAGTTCATCTCGCAGTTTACAAAACTTGAATTTGTCAATGTAGTACTTGATAAATCTGAATACATAAGATTTGAATTATCCAGCACAACATCATTTAAAGCCATGCCCGATAAATTCACATATTGAAGATCACACTTTAAACACTTTCCCGTTCTGAAAAAAGTATTCAACTGGGTTGAATCATATCCAAAATTATCATTAACGGTTGTATCCTGCTGAATAAATACAATCTGTTTCCCAAGTGAAACTGAGCCGTAATTTACCAGTGAAGTAATATATAATTTATATTCCCCTGCAGGAATATTAACCGATATATTCGGTGATGCGGCAGTCAGTTCATAGATGACTGCACCCGATGATGAATTTATTAACTTAACTCTGAACTCACTTGAATCATCTAAACGGAAATTATGCATTGAAGTTTTTGTATAAGCAAACGGAATAATATCCTCCCCTATTGTACCTGTATCCATATCGACTGAATCCGGCGGAGAATTCAGATGCTCAAGCTGAACAACTACTACTGCGCCCGGCTCTGCCTTTAATCCGGAATTCACGGCAAATTCTTTTTCGCTGCGTGCCTGATAGCCGGTAGATACACCTGTTGAATTTACAATTGAATCGCTGCAGCCCGCTAAATGTATAACAACAGTAAGAATAGCGACTAAACTTATTGAGAAGAGCACCCTAAATACTTTCATAGGAAATATTTAGTTTTTAAATTTAAGTTTGAATAAAAATATTAAATGTATAAGTAATAATACATAGAAAATTGTTTTCAAGTTCTCGCCTTTACTCTTCAGGAAAAACTTACAAAGACAAAAAAAACAGCTTGTGGACGAGGCAGTGCGCTCATTCTTTCCGTTTAATAAAGGGAGGTTTGATAGGAAAGTTTGTGAATGCAAAGAATTAAGTTGACTTTTAAAATCATGCCGAACAAGTCCTCTCCTTTCTCTAAGGAGGGTAAAGGGGGTGGTTAAACAAAAATGCCCCGCATGTGCGAGGCATTTAAAGAGTGAGTCCGATTCTATTTTTACTTATCCGAATAGTGAGAGGAAGTAACTTTCTCATTTTTTTTCTTCATTCTGGATTCAATAAGCATATATGTAACAACTCCAACAACAAAAACTAAGAACCAAAAAGCAACGCTTGTGAACATAGGTTAATTTATTTTCATCCGATTAACATAAAAGGAAGTACATAGGGTATCTTATTCAACAGAGGAATACAACAGAAGGTTCAAATAAGCACAAACAAAAATGCCCCGCGTCCATTAATGAATAGTTAATAATAAATAATTAATAATGAATAATTCTATTTCCCTTAATAAAATAAAAAAGCCCTGAAGAGTTATCTGCAAGGCTTTTTTTTATTAATTACTTTTTATTAATTACTAATTATTTGACAAGCACCATCTTCTTAATGGAAGAAAAATCTCCGGTCTGTATTCTATAAAAATATGTTCCGCTTGAAAGTTTTGATGCATCAAACCTTGTTGTGTAGTAACCTGCCTGCATTATTTCATTCACAAGCTGCATTACTTCCCTTCCTGTCATATAATTTCCGTTGAAATCTATCTGCTTAAGTCTGTAATTATAATTTCCCGTCTGCAAATTTCTGTCTTCAAAAGAATATGAATGAGAATTATTTGATGTACCATGCCCCTGAACATTGGATATTTTTTTCCACTCACCGGTTTCATTTCTTCTTTCGATATCAAATCCTGAATTATTCTCTTCCATCACTGTGCTCCAGTTCAGATTTACTTTATTTTTATTAACTGCTGATGAGAACGAAGCAAGCTCTACGGGAGCAATCCCCTGATTCGCAATTATGAACGGCGAGAATGTCGATACGGGCTGACTTGTAGTAATCGTCCACGGATTACCACCCTGCACACTGTTACATAAAATATTTTCATAGCCTCCGTTTGTGTAATGTCCTATCTGCAATACAGTATGGTTCACACTATGTCCCTGCTCCGATGTAAGCCATTGCAAAGTTAAAAAAACATTTGAGCCGCCCGGAACATCCTCAGATATATTCCACTCACGCTGCACTGCCTGATTATTATCCGGTGTGGGATTTGTAATCGTATCTTTTAATCCAACTGAAAAATTATCCGCCACTCCGCCTGTATTATTTAATATCAACGGATTGTATGATGAGTTTCCTATGGGATAAACTGTCAATCCCGAAATATTATTTTTTTTAAGTCTGCCCGCGCTATCCATCTGAACATACTTTGTCGAGCTGCCTCCGTTTATACTATCTGCCGAAAATGTGTGGCTGCCGATATGCAGAATTCCATTAGACAAATAAAAAATTCCGTGCACATTTATATTACTTACTGCAGTTATTCCTCCGGGAGCAGTGCTGTTTATTCTAAGCTGGCCTAAATGTGTCACTGATGAAGGAATAGTAAAATTCGTGCTTCCGGTGATAACTAAATTTGAAGTTGAATCAGTTATTAAACTTTCAGGAGTAACGAGAATTGGTTTTGAAAGTACAAGACCATGAGGACCTACACTAAGCGTACCCAAAGCTATTGTAAGCTCATCTACAATTACATCACCTGTAAGATGCGCAGTTCCGTCAATGGTAAGCTTCTCATAAATTCCCGAAGGAATACTTGCATTGGAACCATACACGTAAAAATTTCCACCGAAATTATTATTAAAGCCTGTAATCTGCGTTAAATCACTAAGTGATATTGTACCCGTGCCTGCAAAGAGTGCATTAGTGCCGATACCCTTAAGGTCATTGGTATCCATTAAAATTATTTCACCGCTGTTTACATTAATAGTTCCTTCCACAACAACTGAATCACGGAAAGTTTTTACACCGCCCCCTGTGAATATTAAGTTATGATAATTTGTTCTTCCTGAAACCAACTGAGCTGAAGCTGAATTATATTCTACTGTTGTGCTGCCTGAGAGAATAACGTTTTCAGGAATTAAATTTGAAATAGTAGTATTTACTGCGCCGCTGAATCCGTTAGCGTTTGAAGTCTTTACATAGCCGTAAACATATGCATGACCTGAGTATGGGTAGAAGAATGTAAATACTCCCATATCAGTGGTAGTGTTGCTATCCAGACGAAAAAATCCGAAATCAGTTATCGTCAAATTAGCATCAAAAGTTACTATGCCGATTGTATTGCTGTTAATATATGCTTTGGCAAAACTTATATTCAATCCGCTTAGCCCTGTGTTTTGGTTAGCAGTGCCGTTCCATATAATGGTATGGCTTTGAAAATATCTTTCACCTGTATTTAAAAGATTGCCCTTTACCCCTTGCGGATGAGATGTAATATATTTCGATATAACACCATTACACCAGAAATTTCCTGCGCCTGTCATATTATAACTTTGTGCATCAAATGTTCCGCTTATAACGAACGCACGTCCTGCGGAAATACCAAAATTACTTAGTAGTGTATAAGATGAACCTTCAGCAACGCTCCAGTTAAGATAACCACCGTTTATTGTGCCGCCTGTGTGTGATATTGATTTATCTACTCCGCAAAAACTTATGATGCTTTTTATCCAATCATTCGTATGGTTAATCACACCGGCTGTCATATTAAAATTTCCGTATATATCCAGATGCGAATCATTAAAACCACCCTTTCCCTCCGTAAGAACTAAGTTGACACCTGAATTTATGAAGTCACCGCCAACTGTTATGTTAAATCCGCCGTTATTATTGAATACTATTCTTTTACCATTTGTATTTTTAAGCTCCAGGTTCCCCTGCACAACTCCAAGCTTACCGCCCCAGTTAAAATCAACTGTTGCAGTGCTGCTGTTGTATATAAGATTACCAAAATCAGGACTGAAGAAAGGAGAATTACCTGACCAATTCTGAAATTCCCAGGTACTATTCGGAGCTAAAATCTCTGTTCCAGCCAATATATAAGTGTCAAAATTACCCACGTTGTTGTGTATATATTTTGCGCCGCTATCCATCACAAAAAATGCAGTCGCACCGATACCAACAATGCCATTTGCAGTAAGTGTTGCGCCGTTTTCAATCTGCAGCTTTGCTCCGTTGCCTGCAACACCCCATGAAGAATTTATAGTTACGTCATATCCAAATTGAATTATAAAAATGTTTGAGTCGGTAATGTAGTTAGGAGCAGTCGTTCCACCTCCGGCGCGAATTGTATTCCAGTTTGCTAATGAGGTAGGGTCAGGAAGTCCCTGTGAATAAAATGTAACTGCATCCGCTGTATTATTAATTAAAAATAAAAACAGCGGCAGAGAAATAAGTAGAAATAGTTTTTTCATGTACGGGAATTAATAATGAATGAAATTGGAAATCAATTAAAGTGCTTTTACTTAATTCTTATTTGAATTAAATAAAACAGAACAGACATTGTATGGGGTGATGTCTTATTAAGATTTCTTATGAAGATGTCTTATTAAGATGTCTTATTAAGTAAAAATTAAGTGATAGGGAAAGTGGTTAAGTATAAACTGAAGTGAGAAGATAAATTTTATGCCGCCCCTATAAAATTTGCTTTTTTAAAATAGGAAAAAAATGAAGCAATAACTAATAAGAATGGCTTGCAAATATTTGGTTTGAAGGGAAATAAAATGAGTATCCCCCTCCTGCGAAGGAGGGGGAAGGGGGAGGTTAAAATATTATGTTTAATACCGCCGCTCAGTCACCCGCCTTAGAAAGGAGGGAGAAGATATCACTACAAACTAAAATGCCTCGCTAGTGCGAGGCATCTGTTAATTACTAACTGATTATTGTTAATCGATTAGCTTCCTGCCATTACTTCATCCACATCAATTCCCAGCTTGGCTATTTTCTGTCTGAGGCTCACCGGATGGAAATTTATGCTTCTAGCTGTTGCGGCAACGTTGCCTTTATTAAGCTTCAGATGCTTGATTATGAACTTTATCTCAAAGTCCTTAATTAGCTTATTTTTATTCTCGTTATAGTCATTTGTAGAAAGGATTTCCTTGTCCTCCATCTTGCCCATTATGCTGCGCGGAAGAAGGTCAGCTGTTATTGTTCCCGAGTCGCAAAGTATAGTCGCGCGCTCGGCTACGTTCTTCAATTCACGGATATTTCCAGGCCATTGATAGTTTATAAGCAATGATTTCACTTCGTTCTCAATCTTCTTTACAACTTTATCGTTATTTTTTGCAAACTCTGATACAAATTTATTAAAGTAGAATAATATATCTTCTGTTCTGTCTTTAAGGTCAGGTAAATGGAATTCAAACACGTTCAATCTATAAAACAAGTCCTCTCTGAACTTGCCTTCTTCAATCATCTTCTTCAGATTCTGGTTTGTCGCTGCAAGGATTCTCACATTAGTAGAGATAATTCTTGTATCACCTACGCGGCTGAACTGCCTTTCCTGTAATACTCTTAACAGCTTCACCTGAAGCATTGTATCAATCTCCCCTATTTCATCTAAGAAGATAGTCCCGTTATCGGCAATCTCAAAATAACCTTTATGGTCCTTGATTGCTCCCGTAAATGAACCCTTCACGTGACCGAATAATTCGCTCTCCAAAAGCTGCTCAGGAATAGCTGCACAGTTTACAACAACAAACTGTGAGTCAGCTCTGTTCGAATTCTTATAAATATACTTTGCAAGGACTTCTTTACCTGTTCCGTTTGAACCGGTTATTAATATTGTGGAGTCTGATTTAGCAACCTTAATCGCTTCCTTCAGAATGTTTTTTATTTCGGGACTTTCAGTTAAATATGTGAACTCGGGATTTTCAACTCTCTCCAGTTGCTGCTTAAGCAAAATATTCTCTTTCATCAATGCCATGCGCTCTACTCCGCGCTTTACGGAAAACAGCAGTTCCTCTTTATCGACGGGCTTTGTAAGGTAATCGAATGCACCAAGCTTAATGGATTCCACAGCAGCTCTAATAGATATAAATGCAGTGATTAAAATAACAACGGAGTCCGGAGCGAACTTGATGATTTCTTTTGTAAGCTCAATACCGTTCATGCCCGGCATGTTGAAGTCCGTCAGCACGATATCAAACTTAACTCTTTTAATAACATCCAATGCAGATTCGCCGTCGTTAGCAGTTGAGACTGAATGCCCTGCCTGCTCAAGAACACTTTTTATGATCGTTACTGAGATAATTTCATCATCAACAACAAGAATTTTTGCCATATTTTTTTAGTTGTCAGTTGCCGGTTTTCAGTTGCCGGTTGAGATTTTTATTTAGGAATCCGGAAGTCTATTCTCACATTTTCAACACATCTTTGCAATTACCCAATACTCACTACCCATTACACAATACAATCATTCGTGTGTAAAAATAAGCAACAAAACTATGTTTAACAATTCAATTTTCCTTTTTTGCAGAAAAAAAATAGTTTACACACTTAGGCAAAAAATACAAAAATCGAAGATAAACGCATTTGAGGGTAAAAATGATAGTTTAATCACTACAAATAACCACTTATAAATCCTATATATTATTTACTCAATGTAGATGTGATAGATATAAATTGAAGTGAAGAATTTATTTAAAAACAGGTTAATTTGTGATGCTTGAATACAACACACGAACCCGAACATCAGCCTTAATGTACTCTGTATATCCGATTACACAAAAAATTAACACTTGCACTGAAGCTGTAAAAAATATTAATTGATAAAATATAAATTTGAAAATCAAAATCTGGTATAAAAAACAACAGCCCTTTCCGCTAAATGCAGAAGGGCTGTATCATTCTAAGTTAATAAAAGTTGTAGAATTGCTAATTGCTAATTGCTAATTACTAATTGCCTAAGGCCAGCATGTCGGACCATTCACATACCTGATATCCGTAAACACCGCACCCGTCCTGTTTGTCCCGCACATATCGGCTTCATCTAATGTTACATTATTCCAAACGGAATTACTCAGGTTCGCCCCTCTGAAGACCGCAAGCGGAAGCTCGGAATTTTTTATCTTCGCCCCTGTCAAATCACAATTTTCAAAAAAGCTCACCTGCTGCCTCAAATCCGTAAATTCCGCATACCTCATTCTGTTCCCTCGAAAATCGCACCTGAATAAAAATGTCAAGCTGCTGAGCTTCAAGCTATCCATTACTGCTCCCTTAAAGTCCACCTTTAGCAGCTGCACATTCGAAAACCTCGTTCCAATCATCTTTGTATTCTTACACGTTACCAAATCAATCACAACATCGGAAAAAACCGCCCCGCTCAAATCAGAATTATTCCACACGGCGTCACGTACACCTCCGCCGGTTATACCGGCCCTTCTGAAATCACACAAGCTAAATCCCGTTCCCACCCAGCTTATCTTCTGCATATTCACACCGGAAAAATCCGTCAGCGCAAACTTGCTGCCGTTCATTACCGTTTGGTTAAAGCTCACTCCCTTAAAATCGCAATTCGTAACAAGGGCATCCTGCAAAACCGTATAATTAAAATTCCCTTGCGAAAAATTCACAAAGCTCAGCACTGCACCCGATAGCCACGCATTCGTTAAGTTCGCACCCGAAAGGTCTTTCCCTATTATAACCACATCGTTCAGATTGCAGCTTATGCACTTCTTCGTTGTCAGCAGCTGGTTCAACTGGGCAGGGTCATAGCCTCCCTGCGGCGGCGCGCCTGCTCCCGATGCTATTGCAGCAGAGTCAGGTTGAATAAATACCGGCTGCGTTAATCCATATTTTCCATATTTGCCATATGCTCCGTCACTGCTTACAGTTGAAGTAAGATACAGTTTATAATTCCCTGCAGAAATACTCACTCGTGCAGTATCTCCAGGAGCGTTAAGCTGATAAATAACTGCGCCCGCTTCGCTTACAAGCCTTGCTTTGAACATTGCGCTAGCATCAAGCTTTATTCTGTGAGTTGCAGTCTCAGTGTATTTGTATGGAATCACATCCTCACCTATTGCGCCTGTATCTTCACGTACGCTATCCGGCGGAGCGTTAAGATTCTCAAGGTCAACATATACAACTGCGCCCGGTTCAGCATAAGCTGCGGCATTTGAATTGAACCGGCTTTCTGTCAACGCCTTGTATTTGCCTGTATCGGCTGAGCCTGAGCTTACAATCGAATCGCTGCAGCCAGATAGAACTGTAATAAATACTGCAATGAATATTAAAAGCGGTAAAAAATAAAAATTATTTAAGTGTGCTTTTTTAAAAATCATACCTGGGGTAATATTGATATTTTAAAATTTGTTTAATTTATTTTAATAATCATGTCTGTTGAACTTTGCAAACTGGTCAGCAGTTAATATCTTTTCTATCTTAGAATAAAACTCATCATCAAGTTTTATTCTTCCTTCATACAGTTCAGTTTTATCTTTCGCCTTAACCTTCAGCTTATTCTGTTTTTTTGTTGTGCTTACTATCAGATTATAAACAGCCTTTGTCTGCTTCTTTGTAAGGTCAAGATCTGCCTTCATTTTTTCCGAGCGCCATTTTGCGCCTTCTTTTATTCCCTTCGATGTCTGCGGCTTATCAAATTGCGCAAACTGGTCTGCTGTGAAAATTGTTTTTACCCCTGCAACAAAATCCGCGTGTATCTGGTCTTTTGATGCTTCCATTTCCATACGTGTCTTTCCCGATTTCCACAGAGCGTTTTCTTTCTGCATAGTGCTTACAAATAAATCGTTCAGCGATTTTGTCTGCTCGTCAGATAGACCGAACTGCGCCTTCATAGATTCTGATTTTGCAGCAGCCTTGCCTGTAATTTTATCATTACCGTCCTGCGCAAATCCTTTTACGCAGATAAACATTACAAATATTACAAGTAAAGAAAATAATTTTGTTTTCATTTTTGTTTTTTGATTTTGGGATATTATTAAAATATTTTTATAAATTAAATATTATTTCTTCTTTATTCAATAACTGTTAACTGCTGATTGTTAACTGTTAATTGTTAACTGTTAACTGTTAACTGTTAATTGTTAACTGTTAATTAAATCACGGCCAGCAGTCAGTATCTACATTATACTGAATATTATTAAATACTCCTCCCGTTCTATCCTGATGGCACATATTTACGGCGCTCACATCTACGTTATTCCAGATAACATTTACAAGTATAGCGGCGCGAAGCGTGCCTCCGCTAAAACGCGAATTCGTTACACGCGAGCCCGTCATATTCGCATCATCAAACACAGACCCGTCTCCGCGGAAATTTGTAAACACTGCATTTCTGAATGTACTGCCGCGTAAAGTACTGCTCTGAAAGTAAGTTCCATTTATAAATTTTGTGCTGTCAAGATTCGAGTTTCCAAAGAAAACCTGGTAGGTGTGAACATTCGAAAAAGTTGCACCCGTTAAATTAACATGCTCTCCTGCTATATCTCTCAATTCAAGATTTGAAAAAGTCGAATAACTCAAATCACATCCGTCCATGTTGCCATCGCCTGAGCCGCTGTCAAAAGTTACCCGTGAAAGATTACTTGCTGCGAAAACAGTGCGGTCCCAGTTCAATCTTTGAAAAACCGCTCCCGTAAAATCTCCGCCGCCAAATGAAGTATAATTCAAAATAGTGAATGTAAACTTTGCGCCTGTGAAGATGCAGTCATTCGCGCCCGAACGGTCCCAGTCTGTTTGCGTAAATATTGCATTGGAAAGATTTACATTTTGCATAAATGAGTGGCTTAAACCTGCATAAGATAAATCTGCCCCTGTAAGATTTTTATCATGGAGCTGCACTTCATTCAGATTACACCCAATGCATTTATTTGTTGTAAGCAATGTGTTCAGGTCCTGCGGATTATATCCGCCCTGCGCCCCTACTCCGCCCGAAGCAATTGCATTAACATCAGGCTGAATGAATACTGCCTGCGTGCTGATTGGAGAAAAGGCATAACTTAGCAATGAAGTAAGATATAATTTATAATTCCCTGCAGGCAGCGTTACCCTTGCAGTATCATTAGGATTATTCAGCGAAAACATAACTGCGCCTTCTGCATTCACAAGTCTTGCAGTAAACTTCGCGCTGGCATCAAGCTTAAATCTGTGCGTTGCGCTTTCTGTATACACGTATGTTATAACATCTTCGCCGATAGGACCAGTATCTCCGTTCACCCCCGATGCCGGAGAATTCAGATGCTCAAGGTCAACGTATACAACAGCTCCCGGAATTGTTTTTAAAGATGCATCTGCATTGAACTCCGCTTCAGTGCGCGCCTTGTATTTATCGGTAGTGAATGTAGAGTTTGTGATGGAGTCGCTGCAGCCGGAAAAATAAATTCCGGTTACTATAAAAAGTAAAAATGCAGCTTGTAAGAAAATTGTTTTATTTTTTTTCATAATTATAATTAATTGCTGATTGCTGATTGTTGTTACGGCCAGCACTTTGTACCTCCATTATACCTTATATTACTGGCTGCAAGTCTTGTTTTTATTGTATTACAAAGATTAGAATTATCTAAACTTATGTGTATCATTTTTGCATCAGTAAAATTTGACCCCGAGAAATCTGTTTGCTCCAGAAAACAATGGCCAGTATGACCTGAATTTGCATCTTCCCATCCTGAAAATGTTGTCCCTGTAAAATTATTTTTTGTCCAGTCGTGGTGATCTCCGCCGAAAGAAAAATTATTTATATCATAGAAGTACGCGTTCTTTATCGAATTATTTTGAAATGTAGAATTATTGTGAAGTACTGCATGAAACTTTACACTATCCAAATTCGACTCAGCGCAAATAAGATCAACCGTGTCAAAATGGGAAAGTTCTGATGCTCTTAAATTTGTTTTGATAATATGAAGCCTGTATATATATTCCGTCTCAGTTAATAAAAATTTATATGCCTGGCAATCTCTTATTTCAGTGTCGTTTAAATTCGTATTTGTTATAGTACTGTAAGATAAGTTGCAATTTTTGACCGTTACATGTTGAAAGCGTGTATATTCAAAATAAGAGTAGCGCAAGTCAGTATTTGTAAAAGATGTTCCCGTTAAATTTACGTAATTCATATGGGTATTCCCAAAGTTGCTGCCGCGTATAATGCAATTGGTCAATTTAGTATCAGAAAAGTTAGTATTAATCAACTTACAATTATTTATCCATGCCACTTGCATGCTTGATTCCCTGATCTCTGCACCTGTAAGGTCTTTGCCATCCAGAAGTACAAAATCTAAATCACATTTTACGCACTTACCCGTAGTCATAAGTGTGTTAAGGTCTTCCTTATGATACCCCGCCTGCGGCAAAACAGTGCCCGAACTATCCGGCTGAATAAAAATTGCCTGAGTCATTGTTGAGTCGATGCCGAAGTTAACAAGCGAAGTAAGATGTAATTTATAATTTCCGGGAGTAATCATTACGCGTGCCGTATCGCCAGGATTATTTAACTGATAAATCATTGCGCCGGATTCATTCACAAGGCGGACTTTAAATCGCGCTTCAGCGCCGAGCTTGAATCTGTGCACTGCGCTATCGGTGTACGAATATGAAATAACATCTTCACCTATCGGACCTGTATCACCGCTCACTCCAGATGGTGGTGAGTTAAGATTCTCAAGGTCAACATATACAACTGCTCCCGGATTTGCTTTTAAGCTTGCATCTGTGTTGAACTCGGCTTCCGTCCGCGCTTTGTATTTGTCAGTAGTAACCGTTGAGCTTGTAATTGAATCACTGCAGCCGGAAAGCGCAGCAAAGAAAATAAGAAGTGAAAGTAAAAAACAGGATTGGAAAATTTTCTTGCCAAATTTCATAGTGGGATATTAATTTCATCAAACATAATGCTTAAAGTTCTATTTGTCATAAAGAAATTAAGAAAAAATACTTTAAAAAATAAAGATTTTATCGCGCAATCCCCAAGTAAAGACTACAAATACAAGGTTTAATGAAGGAATAAATACTTTGAAGGGGGCATAAGCCCACTCCTGCGAAGGAGGGGGCTTGTTAAGCATAACAATACTCTTTCCACGCCAAAATTTACTCCGTTGTTCTCTTCTGACCGGCAACCATAAGAATTTGATTTTCGTACCAGTGGTTATCGGTGAAAACACTCCTGCTATAGCGGTATAGGCAGCAACGGCAAAAGTTTTCTAGAAATGCTTCATTACAACTCTGTAGGCTCTGAACTCATTTTATCGGGCGGGTAAGTTTGGCACAGGGCAATTCTTTCTTCAAGTGATGCTTCTAAATATTGCAGGCCGACTTCTAAATCAAGAATAACAGGCATGCGCCCTTTATCATGTACAATATTTGTTAATACATTTCCAACTGTAGTTATAAGAGTACATGCAAAATCATTACCTTCTTTTCTGTAATATCCTGCGCAAAAAAATGTATCTTTTTCATTGATGGTAAATCTGTGAGGCTGTTTAACTTTTTTCTTTGTAGGTTTACCTGTCTTCGGGGTAAATGTATCTATAACAATGTTTTTCCATTCATGATATCCGCTCATTACAAATAAGCACGGATTCTCCTTTAACAGTGATTGCCAGTAATCAGCTGCCTTACCTGAAGTAATCTCTTCAATTCGTGAATTTACCATCGGTCCGATTTGAAGTTTAAAGCCCCAGCGCATTGTGTCCATATAATATTCATCATCAATTTTGCGAATAACCGGAACAAGATCAGTGGGGCGCATACGCGATTTTCCCGGTGTTACCGTTGATCTTACTATTAGCTCGCCCTTACCTGCTTTTCTAAAGGTATCTACGAGTTTTTCTGTATCAATAATGACGTCAAAGCTGGTGCACATTTTTTAATATATAAAAGCTGAGCTACTCATTAAATAAAAAAAGAAATAACTTTACTATTTCATATATACCTTATATCTTTATGGCAATTAAATATAAGGAATATGAATCCCCTGGACCTGGCAAGCTCCGCGTTTTTCAACCCCGTAGACAAGGATATAGCATTTTCAATTTTTAAGAGAGTGCGGATGATGCCTTTATATAGTTTCCCTTGTCTCAAAGAATATAACCTAGGAATAAGGGAACACAGTAACCGTTATTTCCTTCATTTAGATCTTGACGCTTTTTACGCTCAGGTAGAGCAACGGGATAATCCTAATTATAAAGGCAAACCTGTAGGCGTTGTATCACTTCCGGATACATTTACAAAAGGAATAGTTATGACTGCATCATACGAAGCCCGGGCTTTGGGAATAGATACTGCAATGACTACTTATCAGGCAAAGACAATCTGCCCTGAACTAATTCTTGTTCCCTGTTATGGTCAAAAGTACGAAGCAATACTTTTTAATATTCTTTCATTTGCGAAAAGATATGTTCCTGATGAATCGATTGAACAATACAGTATAGATGAGTGCTTTATAGACCTTACACCGGTTTGCAAAGATTTTAAATCTGCTGAAAAAATATCGAGGGAATTTAAAGATTTTGTTTTAAAAGAAGAAGACCTGACCTGCTCAATGGGATTATCATTTAATAAAACCTATGCTAAAATGGCAACAAAGATAAATAAGCCGGCAGGTTTTACCTTAATTACCCAACACGACAGAGGAATTTTCTTCACTATGGCAGTAGATAAAATATGGGGCATCGGAAATAAAATAAAACCCCGGCTGAATTATCATGATGTATGGACTATTCAGGACCTTGCTAACTGTCCCGATAATATTCTTAGAAAAGAATTTGGGATAAACGGAATATGTTATAAACGAATGGCCCGAGGCGAGGAAACGGCAGAGATATTCAGAAAAGAATCTCATGAAAAAAGCCTTATGCATCAGCATTCACTTACATATCCGATACATGAAAAATTTGCCTGCCAAGAAGAAATAGGAAGACGTGTAGAATATATCGGAAGAAAACTACGAAGTAAAAATCTTCTGTGCAAAAGATTATTTTTAATTGAACGTTTCACCAACCTTCAATATGATGTTGCTGAATACAAGTTAAATCAGTATACAAGTAATGATAGAAATCTTTATGAATGCGCTCTTCGACTTTACAAAAATATGCAGCAGCCTACTGAAGAGCTGCAAGTACAGATGTTCGGTATTATCGTAGGGGAACTTGAAACAGATTTACACAGTGAAAATTACGATCTTTTTAATCAACAGAAAGTCCTTCCATATCATGCTCTTGATTCAATTAAAACGAAATACGGAGAGAGCATTATCCGTGTAGGAATAGGGAGATATTAATGAATAGAGTTGTGAATGAATCGATAGATGTAATTGTAAAATATAAAGCTGCAACTATAGATATAATAAAATTTAAAAGAGGCAATACGGAGTATACTGTTACAAAAGCAGGAAAACCATGGATTGAACGGATTGGAAATAATATAATTACTCATTACAATTTAATTTGCGGAGGCCAGAATATTTCGTGTGAAATTTCTCATGACCATATTTTAAACAAATGGCTGTTGGTTCAGTTTGATATATTGGAATAGATAATAATCGAGAAATTATAGATAACCACCCCCTGCCTCCTCCTTATTAAGGAGGGGGATTGAGCAGCAAAACACTCTCATTTCCACCCCAAATTCCTCAATTCCACGCCAAAAGCAACCAAACACCTAAACTATTGAAATAACAATTCTGCAATTTTCACAGACCAGATATTTTTTTTCAACCAATTAATTGTTTTTCCAATCCTAATTTTTTGGATGAAAAATGAAAAAGCTGATAAAACATTTATTTAATCGTCATAAACGGAAATACCGTAACCTCAAAAACAGGCTATAATTACGGTTTTTGATAAGATGTGAAATTTATGTATAGAAAAGCTTAAAATGAAGTATAATTGGAGATTTACACCGCAGCAGCCGTTGCCAATAAGATAAACTCATCGCCTGCGTTTTCCTCCACTACAGGAGCGTAAAGGAACCATAGGACGAAATCCAGCAGCATATCGCGCTCATCCGTCTCGCTCTCAATATGCAAAACAGGCTTGCATTTGCGGGTTTTCAGCCCATAGGAAAGGATTTCCCTGCCGTTGTCCGATATCACATACTGCGCCAGCGGAAAGTTTCTGAGGACGAGCTTGTAGCGTTTGAAGTTGTAGTTCAGCTCCCATCTGCTAGCCAGCCAGCTATCCTGAGTGAGCTTCAGCACGGTTTGCCCGTTCTCGTCAAGCACTTCTAAGAAGAGCTTGAGAAATCCTTTGCTTTTGATTGTATAGCCCTTGCCGTTGATTTTGGCTTCAGCCAGCCCGGCAGTTCGGATAACGTTCATAGTTCCCTTTTGCTCGCCGTCAATAGTGAATGTGTAGCTTCCGTGGGTGGTTTTGTTCCAGTTTTTTTGTTGAGTCATTTTGTCCTTTGTTTAGTTTTAGGTTTACTTGTTTATATCTTTTAACGCAAATATACTATGCGCAGTTTCTAAAATTATGCTGTCCAAGGTTAAATAATTGTAAAGAAAATTATGCCTGCGCAGGGCAATTTCTCCTATGAAAATGCGCCTGTGATAGCGTTTTGCATTTCAATTGATTTACCTATGAAATATCTTTGTATGTAAAGAAATTCAATCGAGAACAAAGGAGGAGTTATGAAAACGACTTATGGTTTCTCAAAACGCGATGCAGAAGAACAAGGCAAGTACAGAGTCATTTTGAATTTTTTAATCATTGTTGCTATACTTGCATTGATGATATTGACTGAGTTCGGTTCCAAATTTTATAAATAATAACTGAGTAATATATGTTATCGGGGCTTTAATGCCCCGTTTTTTATTTACTTTTTTCTCCGGTAAATAAAAACTACCCGCTTGATATGCTCCGGCAGCACACAACTCTCCTTGCCGTTTACCGGAATGCTGATAAAAATTGAAGTGAAAAACTAAGGAGGACTTATGGCAACGTTATATAACGTCTATAAACACGAAGCGAAAGATTACCCAAAAGCTAAATTGTTTGTCTACGCGCTATTTTTCGCTATAATTATTATTACAATGATACTGACTGTATTGAGCTCGAACTACCCTTCATAACTGATTCATTGCAATAAAACATTTACGTATCATGGTTTCATTCCTCATTAAAAAGGCTTAAAGTAAAAGGATTGAACAGGGAGAATTATATTCATTTTCCCGGCTTAATCCTCATCGCCGGAATATTTTTAATTTTCCATTAAACCTTTTGCCCACCCCCATTGTCTTACCATAGAATTTAAACTAAAATATAATAATGCTAAAAAAACTAAACTTAACCCTCGCAGTGATGCTGATTTTCGGATTATTTGCCGTGAATTCTTATGCCCAAAACAGCGACCAGACGAAGACTAAAAAAACACCTGAACAAAAAGCCGAAAAGATGGCTAAAAAAATGCAGGAGAAACTCAGCTTATCCGATGCTCAATACAAATCGGTTTATGACCTTGCTTTAAATACAATCAATCAAAGAGCAAGCTTAAAAGCTAACGGCACAGATAAAGAAACCAGAAGAGCAGAGATGAAAAGCCTGATGGAAAAACAAGAGTCGCAGTTGAAAACAATTTTAAGCTCTGACCAATGGACTAAATGGGAAAGCCTAAAATCAGAAATGAAGAAAAAGCACAAAGACGGAAAAGGAAAGAATAAAGATAAATCAAAGAAGAAAGAAAAACCTTTAAAGTAAATTAATCAAAGTTAAGAGACAAAGAGAGAAAATAGTATTTTCTCTTAGGGGATGCCCGCCGGAACGCCAGAGCCGAGCGGGCGTTTTTTTAACCGCAAGTTTTAGTATTACCAAAGCCAAAAGCCCGGTCCGGTGTTGTCGGAACGGGCTTTCTTTTACAAGTGAAAACTTTTTTATCCCAGCGGAAATATTCTGCCGTTTACATTTTTTATTTTATGTAATTTACCAATGGTATGTTTATAAAAATCCAGCTTCTTTAAATCCTTTTCTTCATCTCCGAACAAAATAAATTCAATTCTGTCTTCATACTTTACCAGAACTTCTATCTCTCCGTAATGCACGCCTTTTTCAAAGGGAAAATGAAACTCTGCATCCACGATTATTTCCTTAGCATCTTTTTTAATTTCATACAGCATTTCATCAAATCGTACTATCAAGTTTTTTACTTCATCGTTTTCATTTTCAATCTCCGGTAAAATATTTATTCCGCTTGCTAGTCTCTTCGCATATCTTCTGAATTTTTTTTCTATTTCATTTATCTCTCTGCTTTCAAAATTTTCCCTCCCGCGTTTCACCACACTTCTTAATTTTATTTTTCCATCTCTTCTTTTTTTATCTTCAGGTAAAATTTTCAGGTCCCCTGAATAAATATAATTCTCAACTGCATCTATACTGTTTGCTTCAGCAAGCCCTGTAAAAAACTGGGATGGTCTTGATGCCGTGAAAAATAAAAATTGTTTTGCGCGGGTTGCCGCCACGTAAAATAATCTGCGCTCTTCATCGTACTCTGATTTTTTTAAAACACATAACGAAAGGTCCGTCTTCCAGTTATTAAAAACATATTTATATCCGTTCTTCTCGCCGTAAACTTTTTTATTTCTCAGCCCGAGGACATCATCAAAAATGATGCTGTCACTTTCACCTTTTGTCGAAGGGAATATTTTCTGATTGCAGTTTGCAAGTATTACAACAGGAAACTCAAGCCCCTTCGATTTATGAATAGTCATCACTGATACTGCATCTTCAGTATTAATTAACTCAATATCATATTCAAGCCTTGCCGAATCTTCTATAGTTTTCACAAGCTCGTTCAGTGAGATAAAATCAGCTGACATTAATTTAGAAATAATTGTAATAAGCCTGTTGCCTATTTCATCGGTGAGATCATATTTTTTCAAAACAGCTTCTGCCTGAAGCAATGCACTCTCTTTATTTTTTAATTCATCAAGAAAAACTGATACATCAGCAGGGATTTTTTCACAGGTAAATTTATACTCGTTGTTTTCTTTTCCTAATTCGCCTCTTATTATTTTTGTAATTTCATTGTGAGAAAACCCTTCCGCTTCCAGTATTGGTATCCACGCGCTTGTATCATTCTGCCATAGCAGTAATTTCAGCCAGGCAAGAATTAATATTCCGTGCTGAGTGGAAAATATTTCTAATCCCCCTTCATAATTCATAGGAATATTATTCTTCAGCGCTTCTCTCTGAAGCTCTAGCCCGAAGCTTTTATCTCTGGATAAAATACAGATATCTTTGAAATCAATTTTTCTCTTTGAGTTTACTTTTCCGTTCTCATCAAACTCAACAATAAAATATTTTTTGTTTGTAACAAGTTCTTTTATCTTATCAAGAATAATTTGCCTTTCAGCCTTTCTGTCTTCTCCTGAATAAAATCCTATCTCAGTTTTTCCCTCGAACTCCTTTGCATTTTCCAATGCGCGCGGAAAAAGATTTTCAACAAACTCTATATCGATTTCCTCTTTCTCAGTTCCCTTAGTGAATAATGTATGATAACTTGCATCAAGTATCTCTCTCGAGCTTCTGAAATTCAAATCGAGCATTATTCTTTCTATCTTTTCCCCCGTGTAATTTATTCTCTGAGTATCTTCATTTAACTCCACTATACACTGCGTGAGCCTTTGCTCGAACAATATTATATTTTCTATTGCAGCATTTCTGAATCCGTAAATTCCCTGCTTCCAGTCACCCACTCCGCAAAGATTTGCTCCACCGTTTTTATTTTCCTTTGCAAGCAGCAGCATAAGCTTGAACTGTATTTCATCGGTATCCTGAAATTCATCTATCATAATATAATCAAAGCGGTTCATCGCCCTTACATTAGCATCGTTCTTCAATAACAGGTAAGCGAACATAACCATAAAATCAAAATTGAGATGATTTCTTTTTAACAAAAATTCTATATAAGAAAAATAGATATCATTGGTAAATTTTATAAGTTTCTCCTGTGAATCATCATAAAATATTTTATCCTTCAGATCATGATGAGCGCATTTACCGTCAAGTATTTCATCAGCTGCAGGCAAATCTATATAGGGATTAGCATTAATCTTAGCAGAAATATTTTTATACAGATCATTTTGCTTTACTCCGCGCGCCCCAATCTCTTCCATATTTATTTTATCAAACAGCTCACTAAATTTTTTATAATCACCTCTTAACCTCTGCAGATCTTTTTCGTCAAAATTCTTTTCTTTAGAACTTCTCTGTGGAAATATTCCTTTGCTGGATAATTTTTTTATTGCTTTAAAAATAACTAACGGATTTCCGGTCAGGCTTTTTATTATCTCGTCATAATTTTTTCCTGAGCGTTTTACAAACTGATTGTAAAATTTTATAAATATTTTTTCTTCGTAATAATTTTCTTCTATCAGTCTGAAGTTAGCAGAAAGATTTTCTCTTATGCCAAGGAATGATGCAGCATTTCTCCCGTGCTTTTTTAAAACCTGATTGCAGAAAGAGTGGAACGTCATTATCGGAGCATCGATGAAGCTTCTGAAGCCTATCTTTGATATCATGCCGGCATTCTCCGCTTCTTTCAATACACGCGACTTCATTTCATTCGCCGCCTTATTGGTAAAAGTAACAAGCAGAATATTCTCCGGCTTTGAACCTTTCTCAAGAATTTTCAGATAACGTTTCACAAGCGTATACGTCTTCCCCGTACCCGCTCCCGCATCAATTAAAAAAATCCCTTCAGTGTTATTTATTATTTTATCCTGATTGTTCAAATAGAATTTTATTTATAGAGTAAGAGTATTATGAAAAGCCCTTATCTTCCACTCATTATTTTCCTGAACAAGTACAATAGTAATTATTGAGCTGTTAGTTCCGGTAAGCGGTCCCTGCGGCGAATTTAAAATTGTTTTGATGTGGGCTAAAATAGTTTGCTCGTTAATAAGCTCTGAATCAGTTAAATTATATTGAACGGTGCTCCCTTTATATATTGTGTCGAAAATATGCTGATGTCCTTCAGCAACATCTTGTCTGGATGCTTTTGAAAGAAACATTCCGCGGATATTTACAAAATCTGAAATTGAAGTAAACGGCTCTGAAAACTTTTCTCCGCTTGCTTCGTTCCATGCATCTTCAAGATGCTTTACGATTGGTTCAACTATTTGAGTTGGATTCATTATATTGTGATTTTAAATTTTAATATTAATATTTTTTATTTCTCAAGCATCAGCAATCTTTCATCTCTATAAATATCACCATCTTTAAAATAATTTTTATGCAAGCCGTACTCTTTAAATCCTAGCCGCTCATATACTTTTATCGCTGCATGATTATCAGATACAACTCCCAATGTAATCTGCTGCATCGTTTCATCTTCAAATAATTTATCAATCATATACTTCATAAGTTCGTAAGAAATATTTTTACCTCTGTATTCAGGCCTTGTATAGACCTGTACAAGCAATGCTCTGTGCCTTGTTTTCAGACTGCTCTCTCTTCTGTATCCGCAGATTGCAGCGAGCGCGTCTCCATCAAATGCTCCGAATATTTTATTGTACTCATCTTCATTTTTTATTGCGCTCTCAAAAAATAATTCCGGTATAATAACTGATTCTTCATAGGTAGAGCCGAAATTTTCTTTTGCATTCTTTAGACACTCTAATCTTATTTCTCTGTACTTATTACTTTCTGAGGGCTTTAAATTACGATACTCTATACTCATTTTCTATAACTTAATTCCATAATAAATTTCCTCTGCAGATATTGAGATGGTCGCACTCTTTACAAATCTGATTGCTTTCGAATATCGGCAGAGCAGGAAAATTTGTTTTCCTGTATGAATTTAATTCGTTCAGTTTTGCTTTCACAAAATCTATAAACTTTTTCACATCGTCTTTGAATATTAGTCCTTCATTGCACCTTAAATTTGAAAATATCTCTGCAGCTTTTTTTAATTCATCTATGTAAGTACGCTCTTCCCGTTTGCGGAATGTTTTATAGCTGTGACCTTCGATAGCAAGCGAGCGCATAATTTCCCTGCAGAAAATTTTTGAAACCGATTCTTTATCAAAGAAATTTATCTGCTCAAGATCTGCTTCATCGAAGATTCCCTTATATTGAGCAAAGTTAAGCGCATCAAAATATTTTTTGCAGTCCTTATGTGTATTTTCTTTTACATAATCATAACAGTTCTCAGTTTGAAGATACTGCGCAAATGTAAGATCTATATAGGTAAGCTTTGTAGTATTATCCTCTGCTTTCAGTCTTTCATCTAAAAGATTTCTTCTGTTGGCAATTACATAGTTATAAATAAATTTCAATTGCTCCGCCTCGGGATTTTCATTCTTCATAGCAGCAAGATAGGATATTGCCTGGAAATCAAAATCAGCTTCTTCATTTTCAAAAATGTAATCTATGTTAGTCAGCTTCGGCAGATCCTTAAGCTTATAACGCGAGCTTCCGCTTTTGTAATCTGCAAGAGTTTTTTTATCACGCAAGTCCGCTCTGCCCCTTAATATAAAATCTTTAGGCAGATCTTTTTCTGTGTTATCGTATATTTTTTTCTTTTTGAAACAAAGCATTAGTCCGTTTTTATCGGCATTTACAGGTTCATCAAGCTCAATTTTTTCTACGGGATTTCCGTCAAGAAAATTCACAACATTATTCAGAGCAATTTTAAAATTTGTGCGCTCTATTTCAGCTTCGGCTTTCGTGATTACATTTGAATATTGCTTTAAAATATAATCCATGATTTTACCGGAATTCTCCTTGCAAAAATCAGGATACTGAAAATACATTTCGGCAAAATCATGTATAAGATTTCCTTTTAAAAAATACGGGGCATCTCTCTGCGGAGTTAAACTGTCATAAAAATATTTTGCAGGGCAGAGTACGAATCTTTTCAGAGGAGTAGGAGCAATACTTACCACTTCTTCACCGCTATCTTGCACCGTTACAATATTATCAGGCAGTTCTTTTGAAATGTTTTCTTCGTTGATAAAAACAGGATTGAATATTTTATCTTTGAAATCAGTTATTGTTCTGTTCTCAATAATGGAAAAATACGGTGAAGGCAATACTTCTTTATTATCTTTTATCGCCTGCGTAAAATACAAACGCTCGCTTCCCTGCTGCATAAGTATTTCAAACTTGTCTAAATTTATTTTATCTTCCTTTGATTTATCCAGATACTGTTTTTCATTAGTGGAAATGCTCCAGCTTTCATCAAGCCCGAGATAAAATACAATCTCGCGATTTATAAACGCCGAACTTTTCGCATCTGCAAACAATACTCCGTTTCGTTTACTTTTACTTTCGATATCAAAATTTTCAAGTATATACTTCAGCTCTATCAAACTTTCTTCGCTTATTTTTTCATTGGAGTAATTCAGTTTTTCAAGCAAAGATAAAAATTCTTTCAGCTCCTCACATTCAAATTTATCTTTTAAGCTCTGTGTAAAGTCAGCAAATGTAAATTTTGAAACATCGGTCATCAGTTTATACAAAGCTTTCATTCTTTTATCTGCAGCAGAGCTTCCCAATGCATTTATTACAACTTCCAGATTGTAATCTTCCATTCGTGAATCAATCTCAAAGCCGAACATCTTACCCGCTTCTTTAAAATCCTTTGCGCTAAGTAAATCACTCTCAAAGGAATTTTCAATAAGGCTGAGCATAAATCTTACCGTATTATTTTCACTGTAGGTATTTTTTACCAATACATCTATTCCTTCTTCTTTTAATCTTGTCTGAAGAAGAATATTGTAATCAGAGTTTACTTCCAGTACAATTACAGTATCATTCATATTCTCTTTTGTAATCAGCCGTACAACATTATCTATCAGAGTTTTAGTATTATTAAAGAGATAAGTTTTATCTAATAAATATTTTTCATCGCTAAATAAATTTAATTCATCATAAAATATATTTTTGGGCAGGACTTGTAAATCTAACTCATTGAATAACTCTTTACCTATCACTGCAATTTTTTTACCTTCAAAAAATCTTTCATCGAAACTTTGTACGGCATACTCCTGCATCGGATATTTTTCAAAGTAAGGAAGCATCTCCTTCAGTTCATCTGATAAATGTATTTCAGTCAGCTCCAGTAATCCCGACTGATTCCACACGTTCAAAATATTTTCCATTAGAGCGTGAACAAGCCTGAACGGCTTGCCCGTCTCTTTTGAAACAGCATCTATGAATTCAAACTTTGTGTAAATTTTTGTGAAGTGTATATCGGAAAACTTTGCAGCAAGCTGGCGCGGTGTTACGGCAAAAATGCCGAAGCGCGGAGTATCGATAAGGCGGTTCAATCCCCTGGCAAGAGCGGCATCGGTTGTGAGAACACAATCGTATTGCTTTGCCTCGTTGTAAATTTCCTGTATTGACTTTACCTTATTCAATATTCTTTTGCATTCTATGGGTACAATTTAGAATAAAAATAAGGTAAAGTTAGTTCAAAAAATTATCGTGATGTGAGAAAAATTAATCAACAATTATCGGCAGTTCGTTTTCATCTAAAATGAACTCATCACTTTCATTGCTTATATAATAATACTGATTAAATATTTCACTTATGGGTGTAAGATTATCATCGAGGTCTATCCAATCTATCGAACTGCCCGGCGTATATAAGGGACGTACTGTTCTGAACGTTATTGAAAAATCTTTTTCTCCGGGCGCAATTACTCCTCCGTAATGCCTGCCCAGTGTACGGCTGTTCTTTACTGTAGAAATATTAAATTCACGGTTAATTTCTTTATGCGGTCTCATCCTCACCTGGCAGCCTTTCTGCAATGAGTTTAATATTTTTTTTATTTTTATTAACTCAGATGCTTCTGCGAAAGCGGAGTAGTTCAGCTCCCAGAAGTAATGCGCATATAAAAATTTTTCCGCTATCGTTCCGTCTAGCAGTTCATGCTCGATATATTTTTCTTCTACCGATTCTATCATTGCCTGATAACGCAGATTAAGAGTTATTGTTTGGGAAGGACCGAAGCCCGAGATATAAAACTCAGGCGACTGCCATCCGTTTAAATATTTTTTTGCCATAAGATTTTTATTTTTATAAACCTACTTCAAGCGCAGTCATTGAAGTTGTGTTCGTTAAAAGATTTTTTTTGATTACCATAGGGCGTACATTTCTTGTTCCGCCTGTTGCAATATTCAGCGGATATACTTTGAAAAGATCGTAATCAATTCCATTCAATTCCATTTCAAATTTATCTCTGCTTCTTTTTCTGCTGATATATGTATATTCTGTTATAAGGTCTTGTATCTTCCACTTGGTTTCTGTTGTGCCTGTATTCAGATCCGGGTCAACAATTCCTTCGCCGACTTTATATTGGGTAGAGCCGGTTGTATAAAGCTCTACATTAGATGAACTAATTGAGTTTGTCCACAGGTAGCTTTTCATCTCAAGATTGTTGTATTTATTTTTTGGTAATCCTGCTCTGTCAGGATTTTCCTGAAAAGTGCCCTTCTTTACAACTCCTCCATCGTTATTATTTTTTACTGACTGCACTTTTTTCAGATGCAGTGTTTTATTCAGGCTTCCGGAAATTATATTCTTATCCAGAGCATTTGTTACACCCGTAAATTTTCCATACTTTTTTGTAAAGAATACTTTATTTTTTGCAGTGCTGCCTATTAATGCGCCGAACTCTTTGCTTAGCTGCCTTATCAGTTCAGCCAGCGTTTCCATTTCATATTTTTCATCCCAGAAGTATTGATAAAATGCAAATATGGGTATGACCTGGGAATTGTTCCACGTAGCAATTTTTTCATTCAATGAAATATCATAAGCGTAAAACTTCCAGTTATGGTCCCAGTAAAATCCGTTGAACTCCGGCTTGTTAAATACTGTAATACTATTAGTAAAAGTTAATCGTAAATCAGGGTAAATCTTTCTATATATATGCAAAAGCACCGTAGGTAAATCTACAAGATGTTTAGGCTGCGGAGGCCAAGCTGTAGGATCATAAATATATCCCATTGCCTTATTAATATCAAACGTTGTAATATTTTTAAGCTCCAGAATAAAATCTACTGCTTCAAATGATGTAATTCTTTTCTCTTCATCGTATGTAAGAGTTTCCTGGTCGATATAGCCGTCATAAATGGGATAGATGCTTCCGTTTAAAAAAACTTCTACTCTTCCCGTGTCTTCATGTTTTTGCTCGGGATAGTTTTCAAGTGAGTATTTTAATATGGCGTAGTTCTTCCTGTCAAAATCTGTGAACTCCATCCGGAAAACATTAGGGAAAAATGTAAGCTGGTCTTCATCTTCATAGCCGTACTCCAGCTCTCCGATATTTATTATTCCAAAATCCAGAACTCCGTTTGCCGTGCTCCAGTAAGTAATTTTAATCTTCAGCTCTCCCGCTGCAATCTTATAATTTTTTTCAAATACGGGCATATTAGATCGACCTCCTTCCGTGAATATTATTTTCCCTTCTCCAGCTAAGATATAAATCGCTTCCCTTTATTTTTACATCGGGGATGCTAACTGCAACCGTTTGAGCTGATCCTGCGGCTACAAGTCCGCCGCCTGCATAATGCCCTGCAAGCGAGTTTGTAAGTCCGCCGCCGTTTATCCACTCAAAGAATCCTGTGCCGAACTTATTCACAACCGATTTTTTTATAACATACTCACCGGGAGTAAGAACAGCCGGAACTGAATCTGTATCTCCGATGCCGGGAACGCTTCCCCCTGTTGCAAAAGGAAGAAACATTTTGATTGTATTCACTGCCTGCATTACGGCTATCATAGATTGAATAATAGTCAGCGCGCTGTTGAATCCGTTGATTAAACCACCGACAAAAGTATCTGCGCCGATGTTAAGCGTTTGCATTATAGTAGTTAATGCTCCGCCTATTTTTTGCGCCTCGCCGGTGACTCCTTCAAAGACTTCTAAAGGTCCGGGGCCTGTGTTGCGCTTTGCGCCGCCGGCTCTTTCCAAAGAATGTTCCGCTCCTATTTGTGCATCTCTACCTTTTACAACTGATCTGTAAGCAGTTTGAGCATAATTTTTATTCTGCTCTCCTGCTCCGGAACCAATATTATATTTCTTATCAAAATTTGAACTATTATCATCAGTTTCATAATCTAATTTTTTATCCGGCTTGAGTTTTAATATGCTTATAAGTAATTCTCTTAGCTGTGTACCTGTTAGCTTTGTTTCATCTACATCTATCTTTAAATTTTTCCTTAACTCCCCAAGGACAACATTCTCAAAACTAACACCTTCCGGGACAATGATTGCCCCAAGTTTGGCAGCAACTAATTCATCAAATGAGCGGGTATCTTTTGTATTATTATCATTAATTTGGTGTGGCCATGTATAACCGTTTTCAGGTTCGGGATTGTGATCGATTGTTATGGTGTTATTATTTTTATCAAAGTGCGAAACCCTGGTTCGTTCTTCCTGTTGTTGTAAACCCTTGCGAATAGCATATTCGATAGAAATTAAAAATGGACCGGAAAAAAAGTTCAGGATATCTCTTACAAATCCTAACATTGGTTCAGAATTTAAAATATCGTGTGGATCGTTTACTTCTAATACTTTTTCCGAATCATAACTCCCCTTGCTGTAGTCAAACATTTTTAAAGCTGTCATAGCAGAAGAAATTACAATGTGAAGCTGTAATAAACTTGCTATTAGCCACTTTTCATCTCCAAATTCCCCACTAAAATCCAACCTGATTTTTTCAGCTGGTTCATTTTTAGTTCCGTGAAGGATTGTAGGGGTATTTGGCGCATCTAAATCAACTCTTGCAATTTTTTCATTTAATCTTTGAGTTGCGCTTTTGGCTGAGTCTTTTCCGTCATCTAATAAATCCTGAAAAACTTTTACAGACTTGCTTAAGTTTTCTATTCCCGCATTTGCTTTTTCTATTCCGGATAGAAAATTCTGCAGGGTTAAATTGTTTATGTTATTCATAGTTAAAATTGAATAAAATTTCCATTAATATTTATGGCAAATATTAATATTGCTTTTTAAAATACTTTCTGATATTATTGATACAGAGTAAATTTATTTTTTGAAAAATGGCATATTTAGGTGTTATATTATTTTGTATAGTTCTCATTTTAGTAATTAAATATGGAATAAAGAAATTTGGTAGTTTCGAAAAATTTGAGCATGAAACCGGCCAGGATCTTCCACAACGAGCATATAAAAAGTTCGCAGGTTTTTTTAGGTGGCAAACTAGGAATTCCACAGATATTGAAAATGAAAAAGTAAGTTCCAAATATGATTTTTAAAAAAAGATAATTTTAAATAAAAAATTATGTCTTTCTACATTATTTGTTTAATAGGTATTGCTTCTTTAATAGTTCAGCATATCATAGTGCGCAAAAAATTTAAAACTTATGATAAATATCTTGAATACATGGGCTATAATTCGCTTTTAGGATTTTCAAAAAAAGATAAATTTAAAAAAAATTGACATATATTTTATTTGGTTAATTTGTCTAATTTTTCTAGTCATTCAGCATTTTATTGTGCGAAAAAAATTTAAAACTTATGACAAGTATTTTGAGCACATAGGCGTAAATGATTTATATTTTTTATCTAAAAAAAGAAAAAAGAAATAATTAGACAATATTCAAAATAAATATTCCGCCGACAAAAGTATCTGCGCCTATGTTGAGCGTTTGCATAATAGTGGTTAATGCTCCGCCTATTTTTTGCGCCTCGCCGGTAACACCTACGAAGACTTCTAACGGTCCGGGACCTGTGTTGCGCTATTTGTTACACTTATATATGCTTTAAAAAATTATTATTTTATTTTTACCGATAAATAGCAAAGTGACAGCAAACAATACAAAAAAATCATATAATAAATCTCTATGGGCAGTAGTAACTGCCTTCTTCGTTGGCGTTTCAATGGTAAATGACAAAGAACTAAAAATATTTTTTTTAACTGCTTGCGCAATCATATTTATTCCAATTCTTCTTGTAAGTACATGGAGAAATGGAATTTGGTATCAGACTTTTATGGAGCGCTGGGAATACAAAAAACAGCAAAGAAAACAAATTAGAGAAACAATAAAATATATTTTCACCAGACCTAAACGAAAGCGGCCAATCGATTAAAATTAAATTTCATAAACTTTTTATAAACAAAAAGAGTTAAAATGATGGACATCAAATTAACTCTTTATATGAAAATACGATTTCCATTCCTTCTCACAATCCTTGCCCTGACTCTTTTTATAATATCAGAAACAAAATCTCAAACCGACCCTAATAAAGTCGGGTACCCGTACGAAGTAAAATATTTTCCGCTTGAAATAGAGAACCAGTCTCTTCAGATGGCGTATATGGACGTTGAACCGGCAAACTATAACGGAAAGAATGTAATTCTTTTTCATGGAAAAAATTTTAACGGTTATTACTGGAAAGATGTAATACAGTTTCTTGTCGAAGACGGCTACAGAGTTATTGTGCCTGACCAGATAGGCTGGGGAAGATCTTCCGCGCCGAATATTCATTACAGCTTTCATCTTCTTGCAGAGAACACCGGCAAACTTCTTGACCATCTCGGTATAAATAAAATAAATGTCATCGGCCACTCAATGGGTGGAATGCTGGCAGCACGCTTTGCAATAATGTACCCTGAAACTGTTGAAAAAATTATTTTTGAAAATCCAATAGGGCTTGAAGACTACCGTACCTTTGTTCCCTACTTAACTCTTCCCGAACTTTTACAAAAAGAACAAGCTGCAACTTATGAGAGCATGAAAAAATATCAGATGACTTACT
This sequence comes from Ignavibacteria bacterium, assembly GCA_044226845.1. Taxonomy (GTDB): domain Bacteria; phylum Bacteroidota; class Ignavibacteria; order Tepidaquicellales; family Tepidaquicellaceae; genus JAFDZO01. Next base: position 135,201 of record JBGAGG010000006.1, on the reverse strand, counting down.
ATCCTTCATGGAAACCGGAGTATGAACAATATGTAAAAGCCCAGGCAGAGCAATTATATAAAACGAATTATTCTGAAATCGCTCTGGCAAATGCGCTTACAACACAGATGATATACGAACAGCCCGTTGTATATGAATTCAAAAATATAAAAGCACCGGCTTTGCTTATCATCGGCCAGGAAGACAGAACTATAATAGGTAAAGATAAGCTGCCGCAGGAAATGAAAATAAAGTACGGCCAGTATCCTCTGCTCGGGAAAAAGATTTCCGGAGAAATTCCAAACTCAAAATTAGTAGAGTTTGAAGGAGTAGGACATATACCGCACGTACAGGTTCTTCCTGAATTTAAAAAAGCAGTGCAGGAATTTTTGAAGAACTAGGTTAATCATTATTCTGCGCATACCACTGCATAAAATTTTCTTTTTCTTGGGAAATCTTATTCTGTTGAATGCAGCGATGTATTGTTAAAAGATTTCACCGAAAAATTTATTTCAGATTTCACAAACCTTGAGAATTTCTTCACAGATATTGTGGAGAGCTCTATACAAGGGCTGAGTGTCTTTGAAATAAATTATAAGCTGTGCGGAGATAAAATTTATCCGAAAGATATCAGAAGGATTCAGAATCATCTCATTGTCTATGATGATATCGCTGAAGAATATTCTGTTCTTGATGCATTAAAAACATCTGCCATAAATCTGCGCTTAGCTGCAACAGGAATTAACGACAGAGTTGATATTCACTCTCTTCCCCTACTCGAAATCAATGAAGACAAGCTGCTTGAAGTACATTCATTCGATGGTGATAACCCTAACGGATTTTTAAACGGATGTATCGACTCACTGATACTTGCATACTTCTTTAAATCTTATTCAGTAAAAGACTGGCAGATATTCATTGAAAAATTTGCAAGCCCGACAGTTATAGGGAAATACTCTGCGCTGAACCAGCATGATAAAAATTCGCTCATACTCGCTATACAAAATTTAAAGAATAATGCATCGGCTGTTGTTCCCGGTGAGGCTGATATAATTTTCAGAGGAGATGAAAACAAGGGAGATGGCTCGGCAATATTCAACAGCAACATCGATTTCTGGAATAACGAAATCACTATCCGTGTGATTGGGCAAAACCTGACAACATCTCTGGAAAACAAAGGCTCTTACGCAGCTGCGCAGGTGCACAATGCTGTAAGGCACGATATCATTCAGGGAGATTTGAACTTGATAGAAGGAACGATGAACAGACTTATAAAAAAAGTTATTGATCTGAATTTTGCAGATGTAAAAGAATATCCAAAATTTAATTTTAGTTTATAAAGTAAAAAGTCCAAATACTTTGCAAACTTTATAAACCTTACAAACTTTTTAACTCAAAATAAAATGGCTTACACAAATAAATCATACTTCCTTGCTAAAATAAATTCGGAAGAACTGAATAAGCTTACCGGAGGCTCGGATGATAATCTCGATATTGCAATTCAAAGTGCCGACTCTATGATAAACAGTTATCTCAAGAATGTAGTCGCAAACGTTCCGATTATTTCAAATGTAGTTACTGACAAATATCCGCCTGCAATAAGACAATGCTCTTACGATCTGGCAATTTTTTATTTGCATGACAGAATACAGTATTCAGAAATTCCCCAGTGGGTAAAAGATAAATACAATGCAGCAATAGATTTTTTAACCAAGATTGCAAGAGGAATAATTACACTTGAGATAGAAACTGAGAATGCTTCGTCTGAAGACTATCAGGAGCCGGATGATAATGTAGTATTGTTCGGAAGCAATACTGTGATGGATAGAGGAAGTTTTTAGAGGATAATTAACAAAAGAATTTTTACACAGCGATAATAAAAAAGCCGGTCATGTTCCCGGCTTTTTTGTTTATTTAATATTTTATTTTCTTTCAAGTACTACCATAAATATCTCATCAGGGACTTTAAGTCCGCTGTCATCTACATGCCTCTTACCCGGAAGAGCATTCATATAATGATAAGCGTGTTTTACAATGTGCGGTATATCGTTTACATCTATATTTTGTGTAACGGAAGGCACTACATTGGAGTACTCATAGTGTATGGGATTTCCGTTTACGTAATAAAGAATAAGTTTCACTTGTTTGCCCCCTTAGCTTTTTTATCTTTACTTAAAAATAACATATTTCAAATTAAGATTTAAGACTTATAAATAATAACAAACATGTAATATTTCTATCTGAAGAAAAGCAGACTTACTGCAAAAATATTGAGCAGAATAAATATACCTATGAAAATTGCTATGTAAAGCGCTAAGGGTTTTTTCTTACCGATAGAATTTTCCGTGTTGGATGAACTATTTATCCGTACCATGTTAAAGGGTTCTCCGTAAATGTTTTTGATTAGCAGCATAATTTTTGTTCATGTATTTCTCCGGCTGTTTATTGTTCCGGACTGTATAATTTACAACACTACGACCTGTATAAAATTCCTCTGTCAAAATTCATCAATTTTCATTTTCCCGTACTCCAATTCTTCTTCGGACCTTTCAAAAATCTGTTCAATAGTTTTCCATGCGCTAAAACATTTCAGACAAAGTTTTCTGCGTTCAGTCATATTGCGATGCTGTACCGTTTCAAAAGTCTTAACAAACTTTTCGTCTGCTCGGCAGATAGGACACTTCATTTCACTTAACATTTAACCATTTGCAATTAACAAAATGTTAACTGCTTTCTTAAATCGGGATTTCATATCTGACAATTCAATTTGTAATTAACTTGTATACCGGCACAGAATCCTTCTGTTAATTGTTAATTACTAATTATTAATTGCAGATAAATAATACCTCAGCGCCTTCTCCACATAGGCTTCGAACAGTGTATCGTTACGTGCAGGGTCGCGGCATTTTTTTATAAGCTCAGGAACAACTTCATCGGGATTTTTATCCGGAAGATTTTTTATCCAGTCAAGATTATTTTTCACAAGCTCGTATGCTACGGTAACAGAATCTTTTTTTGCCAAAGGATTTTTTACGGCTTCATGTTTTACTGACTTTTTATCGTTGCCTATGAAAAAAATTATCTTTGCCTTCAGTTCGCTGTCTGTGAATTGTTTATCCGGATAAAAGTTTATAACGCGGTCGAAGTAATACTTCAGGTCATAATTTTTTAGCTCGCTGTAATCTTCATCCTGCTTGATATCTGTGTGAAATTTTTCAAAATCGTGTGTGTGCTTACACACACTGCTTTTCTTTTCTTTACTTTCCTTTACTTTACTTTGTGTACTTTCCGGAGAGATTACTTCAATTATCTCTCCGGTAATGCCGGTTAAAGTTACTTTTACATGCGATGACGCTTCTGTTTCAGATACACAGAGAAAATCATTTATCAAATAAATATTTTTTCTCTTTTGCGAACCCAGAATATACCGGAGCTGTATTGAGCGCGAAGTAAGTATATTATACCCTTTATATAGTTTTGCGGAGAATAAACCCTCGTTAATGCAGTCAGAAACTATTTCCTTTACGGCCTTTACATCTACAGAATTTGTTTTAGCAAAAAGAATCTCATCACGCTGCTCCCATTTTACAAAGTAACCGTTCTTATAAATTTTCTCCAGAAGCTTACAAAATACTGCATAGCCGATGATGCCGTGCTTTGCTTCGATGAACTGAACTTTATCATCGGAAGAAAGCGATACATCATGCGAAAAATATTCCAGTCCTGTTTTTAACGGTCGCGCCAAAGTGTTTCAATTAATAATTAATAATGAGTAATGAATAATATACTTTTCAAAATTCTGAATTTTGCATTCTTAATTCTGAATTTCAAACTCCGGTTTCATTTCATCTTTTGCAAATCTCACTGCATCCAGAATAAGTTCTGCAGCTATAATATTTCTATCAAAGTTTTCAGTGGCAGTAAATGCGCTTTCAACACTTGTATCCTGTATTCCGACAGTGTAAAGTTTATTGCAGCAATCTATCTTAAGATAAACTGTAACATCTCCTTGTGTGAATAGATAATTTTTTGAATATAATGTTGGCTTTGTCATTTTGATTTTGTTTGTATTGAGTATTGGGTAATGTGTATTGAGTAGAGTCTTTTTCATTCTCTGAGAATATTCTCAGTACTCATTGCACACTACTAAGTATTATCAGTATTTCAAATTAAATCTTCTCTTCCCTTCTGTCTCCGTTAGGTATTTCATATAGATATCAGGATTTTCTTTTTTAAAATTAGCTTCATCGAACTTCTTTACTCCGCTATCCGATTTCCAAGTTGCAAGAATTTTATCACCGTAGGTCAAGCCCTCAGCATCTCCCATGAGAAACTCGAGTGATGACTGTATATTTTCAAGCTCGCTTTCAATAAATTTCTTTTCATCCTTCAGTGACTTCATACGCTTGATTTCATTATAGCTTTGCTCATCTGCAGGGACAAATTTCATTTCGCTGTGCCGGCGGAAAATATTTTTTATATCGCTGCGGGTAAGAGCTTTCGGCGGATTTTTTGCAATGATATGTTCATTCCAGAAATCTACTGCAGCCGTCAGCATGTGTGCAAATAGCTCTTCATCAAACTGAACTTCAGTATGCTTAAAGCGCAGCCCGCGCTCAAGCCAGGCAATCACTCCCTCTTTCTTTTGTGTGACTCCCATATCCCAGATAATTTTTAAATACCAGTGCTGCGGAATAAAATCGCGTTCGATAAATTTCTGAGTTCCGTATGTCTGAAGAACTCCGGTATCTTCAATGAAACGGTTCGGAGTAGCTGCGATGAAATCATACTTCTCATGCCGGATATTTTTTTCGAGAGGAAGAATTGTTTTTTTACCCGAAACTTCCTCGTACAGTGCGGCAATTGACGGCTGAAGAGTGTTTGATATTTTTATGGCAAGCTCGGGCTCTTTCTCTCCGCGCGAATTAACTATTGAAGCCCAAACGGCGTAAGGAGTTTTGTACGGATTGAGTCCGATAATTGCGGAGAGATCGGAACCCGTGATAAAATTTTTCATGTCGTTATAATTTATGTTTGTGAAATTATGTTTGGTTTTCATTTCAGTAAAAAGTTTATACATTTGTAAAGCTGCCGGGAACTAATGTATAAACTTTTTACGTATTCTATTTCTGACCACCCCTGCACCGTTCGCATACAAGAAAATCTGAAATCAAGAATGTGTCTCTTTCCAAAAATCATAATCATCATCGTTATCTTTTTCATTCAGCCGGAATAATTCATCGGTCTTCTCATTATTTAAAATTTCATTCTCAAGTATATCGAGCTCATCAGGCTCGAAATCATCATCATCTATATCGAATATTTTTAAATTTTCAAAATCAATTTCTTCATCCATGTTCAGTTCAAATTCATCATCGTTATCTTCAGGTTCTTCTGATGTATTTTTTTCTTCAAACATTCTGCGAAGGTACTCTTTCCCTTCAGGAGTAATGCAGTAGCGCGTGTACTCATCTGTTTTTTTATCTGGAAGCATTTTTTACAATTAATAATTAATAAATAACAATTAGTAATATTATGCGAAGCAGATTGATCTGCATGCAAGTTACTTACTGATTAAAGCAGTACAGAGCGATGATTTTGAATTATTAATTATACATTATTAATTTCGCGGGAGCGATAAATACTTTCACAAAAGTTTTTAGCTTTACAATGCCGTTAAAACTGAATGAATAGAAATCATATATTTATATAAGAGGAATGCTGTTTTATACCTGTGAGAGGAATTAAAATTTTTCACAAACCGTATTAACTGTCATAGGTATTTCTGCAATATTATGTTGCATATTCATAAGCATTAAATTAATTTGTTACGATTCGCCATACATAATCTTAAACTCCCTTAAGAGAAAAATGAAATACTACATTCCGGACTCAATCTCACCCGTGGAGGCTGAGAAGCTTTATAAAGAATTTTTGGCGAAGCATAATATTAAGGAATTACCTTTATCAATCGAGAAGCTTTATTATGTTGTCGATGGTATATACCAGGAAGCTGCCGTAGGCAAACAATTTGCTGATACACAGAGTGATATATTTACAATTGTTGAAAACAGCAAGAACTACATTGTCTACACTTATAATACTCTGGCGGGCAGCGCACAGGAAGAACTGATACCAAAGAAACGCACGCTTTCGATTGAGTACTTCCGTTAATGTTTTACTTTTCGTTATAACTAAGTAGCGCAAAAATCCTTTTCCTAAAAATATCAGTCTTGCATAGAAGTAATTTGCAGGCTGATATTTTTTTATGCCGATTCGACAATTAGCAATTTTCAATTAACAATTAGTAATTAACAATTAGCATAATTCATCTTATTTTTTTTTAACCTTCCGGATAATTCATAATTCTGCAACTCATAACTCATAACTTATAACTTATAACTTATAACTTATAACTTATAACTGTATCAATTCTTCATTTTAAATTCTTGGGAAATCTTATATCTTAATTCATAATTCTTAAATCTTAATCTACCATACAAATTTACGGCACTTATTCAGTATAGTCAAGCACTATTTACTGCACTTATGCGGTACTTGTATAATGACTAATTATTTATGGTAGTTAAGCAGAGGGTAAAAATTCATCCCCATGTTTTCAATTAACAATTAGTAATTAACAATGAGCAGATCTGTAATAATTTTGGTTGTTTTATTGGGATTTTGCAGCGGAAATGCGGTCGCCCAGTACACCTTCCCTTTTACAAGCAGGCATGCCTCTATGCATTTAATAGTGAATACAAATCTTAAAAAGATTTATGAGCCAGATGCGAAGAGACTGAGAGAAAATAAAGTAAAGACGATAACTGTCGGGAGCGAATCAGAGCCGGCGTTTGAAAAATATGAACTGAACACCCGGGGTTTCATTGAAAACTTAATCACTCATAACGATATTTATCTACTTGGAGAAAACGAAAAAGCAGATGATATAGAATACAATATAAAATATAACGTCGGCGGATTGATAAGTTATATTTATTACAGTCCCGATGAGACTGCGCTTTTTTACGAGCATGATCTTGGCAAGCTCTTCGCAATAAAAAGTGAGAGCTATGAAATGATAGATTACTATGCGAAATTCTCCTATGTAAATGAGCTGCCGGACTCCTGCCATACTGATTTTACCTATAAGGATTTCCGCAGAACGAACAGATTTAAAATTGAAACGGATAGCATGGGTTTGATAAAAAGGATTCTGGACGTTACAGTACCAAATCCTGATAACGTTTTTGAAATTAGCCGTGATGATAAATCGATGACAATAAAAGCCCGCGATGTTAAAGATGACTTAACAAGCTTCTATATGCCGCTGCGCGCAGATTTTGATAATCAGAAATATTTAAAATTTGAATTTGATAACGATAGAATAAGTTCATATACAACGATCAAAAAAATCGGCAGCGAAGTTTTTATTTACAAAATGAATTTCACATATCAGGCAAACGGACTTATAGAATCTGTTACTATAACAAAATCTTCAGGCAGTAAAAATATCAGTACAAAAAGTTATAAGTATATGTATGAGTATTACCAATGAATTTTAAACTTAACTCAATAGAATGAAAACAATTCACAAAGTCGCATGGGCAATCTTAACGATAATCGTTATAATTTGTTTTGCCCTTTACATGATATAAATTTCCCCCATAAACAGTGATATGATACAGACAAGATTAAAGCAATTACGCGAGGCGCTGGGGCTGAATAAAAACCAGCTGGCAGTGAAGCTCGGAATCGATAACGGCAACCTTTCCCGCTATGAAAGCGGCAAGGTAAAGCCCAATTCCGAGTTCTATGAGCGGCTCGTCGATAAATTCGGAGCCGTCAATCTATCGTGGCTTATCAGCGGCGAGGGAGAGATGTTCATCCAGAAAATCACCGCTCCGGAAAAGGCGAAAATACGCAGTATTCCCCTGTTTGCATACGTTTATTGCGGCAGCCCGGCCAGCCAATGGGATACGGATAAGGTGAAGGAGTATATGCAGCTGCCGGCGCTCACCAAGTACGGAGAGGCCTTCGGGCTCATAGCCAAGGGCGACTCGATGGCTCCCTATATAAATCCCTATGACGTGCTGATTTGCGTGGATAAGCCGGACCTGATAAAGGACAGAACGGCTGTGGTTTGCGTGTTTAAATCGGTCGATACAATAGAGGCGAATGCAAAGCTCATAAAACGGAATAAAAAGGCGGGTTCTGTGATGCTTTACTCGATAAACACGAAATATGAGCCGGAAATCTATGATGAAGACGAGATTTTGAAGATCTATAAGGTCGTGCGGATAATAAGAGATGTGAAGTAAAATGTGCGATTTTAGGCTGTTTTTGAGGTTACGTTTTTTCTGATTTTCAGAGATAATTTATTGTTTTAACAATTTTTTCATTTTTCATTGAATTTTTTTGGCATGATATTTCAGTGGGTTAGTTGGAATTTTTTTTGTGATGGATGAATTTTTGTGGAGTTGATTTTACAGGTGTTTATTTTCGGACTGCGATTTGGGTGAATTTTTGAGGGTTTTTGGGGTACTCTGAGGTTGATTTCACCTTCTTTGTCATTCCCGCGAAGGCGGGAATCCAATTTTAAATTAACGGGGCGAAAGTCCTGACATTATTTATCATTTCATCAAACTACGTTTGATTTTTCTTTTTGTCTTGATACAAAAGTACCAAAAAAATCAAGGCTTATATAAATTTCCCTAAAAATCACTCCGAAAAGCGGGCTACGACGTAAACTCGCTTCGCTACGCTCGCTCAGACATACGTCTCGCCTCGCTTGTTCTCGTGATTTTCTTTACGGAAAATTAATAAGGCCGTTTTTTATAGCGTTGTGGTTGTTGATCACGAGGATCAACAACGGCCGGGTGTGCTATTAGCGTTTTCAAATCTGATTTTTTTCCCTTCCCTCTTCTTCATTGAAACTTACTTATTTTGTTAGGATTTTATGAAATTAAATTTTAATATGAAAAAATTTTCAGTCAAACATTTATTTTTTCTTGTCATCTTTATTTCTAATTTTTTATATGAAGGGGCGCGGGCGCAGGACTATCTGAGTATTAACAACGAGTCAATAATTTTCTGGATTACAAAGCAGATTATCTTTAAAGATAATTATGAAGCTGAGGCAAAGGTTTTTAAACAGAACAAGATAAGAAGATTTCATATGAATTATGATAAGACGTATGACTATTATCAAAACAGCGGGACTGTAAACAAAGACGGTTATATAACAGGAAGATTTTATTATGATACTACTCAGATACCTGAAGGTGAAATAATTGCACGGCTTAACAGTAAAAACAAACCGAGCTATATTTTTCAATACAGAGATGACGGCGAAAAATTTATTCACTTCTTTTCTTACGATGATGATAATAAAATTGCTCTGATTGCAGATTTTAGTGACAGCGCTTATTACAATGTACTTGAACCATTATACAGCAGCAATAAAGATAATCCGATGCTGAATAAAGTTCTTATGAAAAGAACGGATGAAATCACTTCCTATGTAAATTTCAGATACAATGATGAAGGTAAGCTGATTAGCGTTTACACTGAAGGTAAACCGGATATGTACAGAATAAAATATGAACCGGATAAAGTAATTATTACAAAGACCAACACCGTACATACCTTTGAATTTAAGAACGGTATTTTTACAGGATACGAATTTATTGAGTCTGAAACAAAATACAAATATAAAACAAAAATAACCCTTAACAGCAAAGGCCTGCGAGAAACCTCAACCAATACATATGATGACGGCGAATCATATACTTCGTTTTACCATTATGAATACTATGAAAAATAATTTTATAATATATATTTTTTTTATTCCCATATTTGTCTTTTTTTCCGAGGCTGAAGCTCAGGAAACTACTGATATAGACCCGGGCGGACTGATTACTTATCAGCTAGGATACAGCTCTTACATGAAATATGAAAAAGGTGACAGGGAGAAGTTAAAGCAGAATAAAGTTAAAGAAGTTTACGTAAACGGTGATACAAATTTCGCGGCTGAAAAAATGATATTTGACCGTGAAGGAAGAATGATTGAAAACACTTATTATCACTTTAATAAAGGAACTTCACACGTATACACTTCCTATGATAGTCTGGGCCGGGGCAGGCAATACTCAAACCAAATTGAAGGCAAGCAAAGATTCGAACTTAATATTTTTTACGGAGAATATTTTCCCGAGTATATGATTGCATCAGGAGACAGCACAAAGCCTGTACGATACGATATAAATTATAAATCGGGGAAGCCAAAAAGTTTTGTGAACAACAATTACAAAGACGGAACCCTTAGTTTTACTTTTGAATACTCCGGCAATAGCACGCGGATAAATATGGATATCAATTCATATTCATCAAAGCTTTTTGAAATAATTTCAACTCCTGATTCGCTGGTATATTCAGTCGGAACTTTAAAATTAATAAGCAGATATAATAGCGAAGGGTTAAAACAAATTATTAAAGAGAGGAACTCAGAATTTGTAAGTGAAGAAGTGTATTACAGAAAGCCAACAGGAATAATAGATTTTGCTATAAAAACCAGAGAAGGCTGCCCTCCGTTAAAATGTGAGTTTGAATATACTTATTATGAGGATTAAAAGACTACTTATATTTTTTATTCTGATAAAACTGGTAAGTGTTGATACAAAAGCGCAGATACTGGACTATAAAATGAACTACGGTATCAATAATTATTTTGAGAAGCAGATACTTTACAAAAATATTTATAAGGCGAAGGAAGAACTTTTTAAGAAATTGCGAGTAAAAAGAGTTTCGGTTGCGGGGAGAAATATTGAATACTTTATAAACCGTGACGGACTGACAGATACTATAGTAACTAAAATTGTTTTTCAAAACAACGGTCAGAACAATGGGCAGAATAAAGAACAAAGCAAGCAAAGAAGTATAGAAGCTTATACCTATGATGCAGATAAAAATCTGATACAGATAAATACAGGCGGCGCAGAGTCAAAAAATATTTTCAGTGATATACCAGCACCGCAGCGAATAAATTTTTTCTACACGGAAAAATTTCTTATAAAGGTATCGGAAGAATATAACGGCAGCGGAGCTGATAAAGATATGTATATTACTTATACTGAGGAAGGGCTGTTATCAAAAGTAATATCTGTGAGGAAAACTACTAATGATACTTCGCTGACAAATTTTATTTACGATGAGAATAAACGGCTTGCCTTCATAGGAAGAGATGTAAGCTCAGAGTACGGATATAAATTTATTTACAAAGGTGAGACTATAGTAAAAATAACAAACGGCAGCTGGCGCGAGGAAAGCGTGATAGAGGGAAACCGTCCTGTGAAGATTATATCATATTCAAAAGAGAATACAGCATACTCGACTGAAGAATATTTTTACAGAGAGAACGGGCTGCCGGATAAAATTGTTTACACGGATAAAGACGGCAGTAAAACTGAAGTAAATTTTGATTATGAATTTTATAAAGATTAGAATATTAGTAGTAATGTTTTTCGCAGTAACGTGCCTGCAGGCGCAGTATGCTGAGCAGATACAATTTAGCTCAATAGATTATTTTCTTATGAATAATATTATCTTTAAAGATGTTTATAAAAAAGATAACGGTCTGATGAAATCGAGCATAAAAAAAGTAAAGATAACAGATGAGAGAAATAGTATTTTATCGGAGACGAATATAGATATAGAGGGCAGAGTTACGGGGTATAAATCATATCCTGTGAACGGTCAGCCGCAGAATATAAAGGCAGGATACGATATTAAAAATAATCTTACGGGTATTGTTTACAGAAATACTGACGGCAAAGTCTTGGAAGATGTAAGATTAAATTATATAGGCGCTGCGTTTTTCTCCTATGAAAAATATGAAAACGGTAATGAGCTTTTTGAGCAATGCGAAATGAGATATGATAATGAAAAGGATAAGAGTTTGCTGACGGGATTCGATTCGCATCTGTGGCAGGGAGACAATATCCCCTACTCGGTGAATTTCAAATACGATGTTTACAACAGGCTGAGTGATGTAAGAGTGGTGGGAGATGTAACTCCGCTTTTTGAAATTTCCTACAGAGGCGATACGATAGAAATTAAAAGCGCATCGGGCTATGAGACTTATATCGTGAAAGAAAATAATATCACTAAACATATTATACACAGTGAAGAGTTAAATTATACTGCATCACGGATTTTCACCTATGATGAAAACGGCTTAGTTCAGTTTATTAGCATAGAGGATATGCTCGGGAATAAATACAGACAGAATTACATTTATGATTATTATCATTAAAAAAGCTGAATGAAAATTCTTGCAATCAAAATAATTTTAGCTCTGATCTTTGTAAACTGCTCGGTAAGTTATGCGCAGTTTAGCGAGTACTTTCGTTTCACTGATGTGCGCGGAACGATGGTGTATGATTGCGCTATGCACAGCGTAATTAATGAAGATGCGAAGGTGATAAAGCGAAATAATGTAAGGTCAGTTTCGGTTACTGATGAGAGCGGCGCAATCCTGAATAAAATGAGCTTTAACAAAGAAGGCCGTGTAACAAATTTTTCAACATACGAATATAATGAAGGCGCAGAGATAAGCTATGAAATACTGTGGTCGGAGGATTTAAAAATTCAGAAGATTTTTTATAAGGAATTCGGGAAGACTGCAATGAGCTTTGTGTATGATTTTTATTATAAAGAATCTTTGCTTGATTATATTTCAGTTGATTTCGGCTTAGGTCTTTCGGAGAATTATATTTTTGCTTACGGAAAAAATAGCGGAGAAACATCGATAGAAAAAATTTCATACAAGGATAATTATAAAGATACGGTTTACATGGAGCAGTTATTCAATTACAATAATGAGGGCAGGCTTGTAAATGTAAAGGATACGAAATTTGAATCAACACTTGATTCAGTTTATTACGTTGGAAATATCACAGGCATAAACACTTCTCATTTCAAAAAAAAGAAATACGAAATAAATAATAGTAGAATTGTTAAGGAGACGACTATTTATCCTTCGAAGCAGTTAAGCGCGAAAGTTTATACTTATGAAACTGTAATACCCGATATAGTTTCAACTGCAAATTACTTTTACAAAGATAACGAGCTGATAGACTATGTAACTACAGAGCGCGGAGAAATTTCTTTGAAATCATTTTATACTTATGAGTACTATGATAAGTAGAGTAATTATAATTTTGTTTGCAGTATATTTGATTCCGCTTTCTGCAAGTGCGCAGTACTATCAAAGCAATGTAATAGATGAAGTTTTGTTTTACATTGTAAAAAATGAAGCGGCTAAATCTATACGCATTAAAGATGCGCAGATACTGGCTTCGAATAAGGTGAGAGAAGTTCTGATGAGTAATGATTCGAAAAAGCCTGCCGGAAAACTTTTGATAAATAATTTCGGATACGCTGAAGATTTTTACACATACAATGATACATCGGGAATGATCGAAAGTCACTGGAGATTCGGCTATGACGTTAACAACAATATGACAAGCGCATCATTACGCAAGGGCAGGCTGCGGGTAAATTATATTCTCTCCTATGAAAATAATAAGGTTTCAGGCATTCATAGTGATTCGGCAGGAGTTGAAAGCCGGTATGACTTTGCGTACGTAGACGGGAAAATTTTTAAAGTTACGCTGCTGAACCTTGCGAAAGATACAACCGGAGCAAAATATTTTTTTAATTATGATAACACCGGAGAGTTGACAAGTGTACTGAATGAAAGCAGAGATGCGGAGTTATTCAGAATTACTTACAATAATTCTGTTATACGGATTGATAATCTTACCAGTGAAGCAATTACATACGAGATAAAGAATGAGAGAATAGACAGATATTCCGCAGTGTATGACCATTCATCCGATGAAAGTAAAGATGATTTCATAAAAGATTACATTTATTCTTCCAACGGACTTATAGAAAGAGTTTTTGTAAAGTCGCTGATGGGAAAACCGGTAGGAACTGAAGAGTATGAGTATAATTATATTGAGTGATGTACACGATTTGCTGACTTTACAAAATTGAGCCAATACGCTTCCTGTGGAAAAATATCATAATGTTTTTTATAGTTAGTTAGTATTAAATTCATTCTTACCATTAATTCTATTAATTCCAAAAATCCCAATTAATTCTAATGAGAAAATTTTTAATTCTTTCACTGTTTATTTTTATTCTTATCCCTTCCATAGTAAAAAGCCAGTACACAGATTATTTTAAATATCAGAAGCCGCTGCTGCAGATTATATCAAACATTGCTCTGGATAGTGTGATAAAAGTCGATATGCGAAAAGTGCGTATGAATAAAATTGCAGGTGTGACAGTTACTGACCAGGACGGTAAAAAAATGGAATACTGGGTTTACGATACTAAGGGAAACATCGCAACATATTATCAGTTTGAAGATACTGCAAAGTTTACCTATGATAAGCTTGGAAAAATTGTTTACACCGTATTAGATTCCTTCCCGAAAAATATTTATGAAAATATAATTTTCAAATATACCAATGAAGGGAATCTTGAGCTTATCGATAAAAACTATAACGACGTTCAGCCTGAAGTAAGAATGGATTATATCTATGAGAATAAATATCTGAAGACAATTACTGCTATAAAAGAAGATTCTGATTTCCGCAAACAGTACGGATTTTTTTATGAAGGTGTAAATAATATGGTAAAGACTTTAACCGTTGCAAATCTTGGAGTAGATGAAATAGGCGCAACAAAGTTCATTATGGATTTTAACAATCTGGGCAAGCTTGCAGCGGTAAATTTCAGCGATAAAAATATGGCATTTGTCAATATCCGTTACAACGGAGATACAGTGCACATTTCCCCCAATGAAAATGTGTTTGACCCTGTGAACGGCATAAGTCCGCTTGACCAGGTTTTTTATACGGTAAAGAATCAGCGCATAATGTCGAAGACTTCCCTGCTGAAGTTTTCAACCTATAATGTGATGAGAATTGCAGATTATGTTTATACTAATGAAGGCGTTATCGATTACATCAATGTAAAATACGTAAGCTTCCGCGGAGTAATAAAAACAGAGAAGCTGAATTTTACCTACGAGCTTTACCAGCAGTAGAATTATGAATTATGAATTACACAAATCCTCTCCCGGAAATTTCAGGAGAGGATTTTTTTTATCCTTTTTCTTCTCGTACTGCAAAATCTTTATACTAAACTATTACATTTTTTCCTAACTCAAAAAATAAAATTGCATTGATCAATCTTTTTATTTAACCATTATCATCTTAATTGTTTCACTGAAACTGCCTGCTTCCATTCTGCAGAAGTAAACACCGCTTGAAAGCCCTGCGCCGTTAAACTCTGTTTCATATATTCCTGCTCTCAGAGTTCCGTCTGTCAAAACAGCCCGTTCTTTTCCCGAAGCGTCATAAACAGTAATTTTAACTTCTCCGAAAGAAGGAATTTCAAACCTGATTTTAGTAGAAGGATTAAACGGATTCGGATAATTCTGTGCAAGACTGAATCCTGTAGGAATTTCCGATGAAATGTTATTAACATTAATAATATCGGCAATCTGTCTTCTCCATACGGATTGCGAATAAGTACCTGCAAAAAGATAACCGTTATGAATAGTCAGTCCTGAAACCGACGGGATAGCGACAAAGCCCTGGTTTTTATCAACCCATGTCTCTCCATTATCTGAAGACATAAAAATCCCGTTATCCGCACCCGAAAAAATATACTGATTATAAGATGCCAAACTATTAACCCATCTAAAACTTGTCCCGCTTGTTACTGCTATCCATGATAAACCGTTATTGGATGATTTATATATTCCTGATTCTGCCGTTCCCGCATAAATGTTACTGTTATGTAGAAGCAGAGACAAAACCGGATGGTTTAGCGAGTACATGCCTGCTGTATCCCAATTAATACCGTTATCAATTGATTTAATCACGCCTTGCCCTGTCCCAGCAAAAATTGTGGAACCGGAAAGAAGTAAATCTCTTGTCGAAAGAACCTCAGGAACACCTATAAGCTCTACCCAGTTTGACGAATTAAAAGTTGTTCTGAAAATTCCTCCGTTCATTAATCCGGCAAAGATAAGATTGTCTTTAATTAGAAAACAGGAAACGAACTGAGTAAAAAACATACCGAAGTCATGCCATGTATTTCCGTTATCAGTGCTTCTGTAAACGCCGTAGTTTCCGTACATATTGGTGCCTGCGGAGCCGGCAAACCGGTAATTTCCCGATGCAGCAAAACTATAAACATTAAGTGTCGGATAAACATTTGTCCAGCTGTCACCGTTATTCTGCGATACGAAAAATCCCTGATAATAAGCCCCGGCATAAATTGTACTTCCCAAAGATTCAATCGCGCCGGGATTCATTAAAGATGCTTTAAGCCCGCTGCTTGCCCGGCTCCAAGTTCCTCCGTAATCAAGAGATCTGTAAATTCCCTGAAAGAATGTACCTGTAAAAACTGTATTGCCGTTAACACCCAACGGGTAATTTGTATACATATCAAAAAGTCCGTTATTGGCAAGTACCCAGTTTGCGCCGTTATTGGTAGATTTATACATTCCGTCTGAAGATGTAAAAATAACAGAACCAACTGCAGCAATAGAGCTTGTATAAGTACTTCCCAGGCCGTTATTTACTTCTGACCAGTTGTTTCCGTTATCTGTAGAAACAAAAACTCCTCCGCCGTATGATGCGGCAAAAATACTTGAGCCCGAAACTGCTAATTTTCTGATTGAATAACTCTGAATTCCTGTAGTTGTAAAAATCCAGTTTCCCCCGTTGTCCGTGCTTTTATAAATACCTGCCTCTGTTCCGGCATATACTGTTGAACCAAGCACTTCGATATCATTTATGTAATTGTTGGCAAGTCCGTTGTACCTGATTATCCATGTATTACCGAAGTCTGTACTGACACCTACTCCCTGTCCCCAGATACCGGCATACACTATATTGTTTGAAGCACCCATTGCAAAAACATCGGAGTGTGCAGTAAAACCGTTATTGACTTGCGACCAGCTCTGCCCGTTATTTGAAGTTCTGAAAACGCCATGTTTTGTTCCTGCAAAAACAAATTGGCCAGCTGCAGTCATCGCGTAAATTTCATAAGGAATTATTCCGTTATTAACCGGAGTCCAGGAAATTCCGTTATCGGAAGTAACAAAAACACCTCCCATTGTGCCTGCATAAAAATACGAGCCCGAAGAAACAAAATCATAAGTATAACCCCCTTCAGGACCGGAAGTCCTTCCCCACTGGGCATACAGAGTGCAAGTTATAAATAATAGACTTATATGTATTGAACACAAAATTATTTTGAATAAACTAACATTCATTTTTTTCATGTTTTAGTATTTAACTTTTGATTTTAAATATACTGTACAGTATAAATTCATAATTGTTTTTTAAAACTTTCAAATTTCCTGTTCCTGCGACTAACACAGGAACAGGAAAAAGTCACATATTCCGGAGTATATCAATAAAATCATTTACACAGTTTTATTTTACCAAAATCATTTTACCTGTATCTGTAAAATCATTTGTGATCAATCTGTAAAAATATATTCCGCTTAAATAAGTCATACCGTTCCAGTTTACTGTGTACGTTCCTCCGTCAAGATTTTCGTTTACAATTGTTTCGACTTCCCTTCCCAATGCATCAACAATTACGAGTTTTACATAGGAGAATTTGTTCACATCGAATTTAATTGTTGTAGAAGGATTAAACGGATTCGGATAATTTTTATAAAGATAGTTTTTATCCGGAACGATTGTAGAAATATTATTTACCGCTACGCCGCCGTTAATAGTATGATAAATTGCCCCGTAGTCACCTGTCATTCCGCCATTGTATGCATCGAAGAAGTGAATGCTGAAAAGAGAATATTGTCCCTGTACCGGCTGCCAGCTCCAGGTTGCCCCTGCATTATTTGTATAAAGTACTTTTAATGTTTGCGTGCCGTCTTCTTTAGTTCCTATCCATCCCGTATTAGCGTTTATAAAAAAAACAGTTTTGCTTTTATATGTTGAAGTCAAACCTGTATTAGTCATGTACGTCCACGAATTTCCTCCGTTAGTAGTTTTCATTACAAGTCCGGCTGCACCTACTGCCCAGCCGTTATTAACATCGCTGAAATGAATTGAGTTGAAATAGACACGCGCATTGCTTCCCCATGGTGCGAACCAGTTTACTCCGCCGTTTGTAGTTTTTCTTATTGTATCAGCTGTACTTACGGAGCCCGGGTTAGTCGGAAGCAGCCAACCTGTATTGCTATTTATGAAATACGGAAATCCTCCGACAACTGTATTTATCTGAAACCAGTTTGTTCCGCCGTTAGTTGTGCGGAAAATTCCGCCATTGGTGAAGCCGGAATTAAAAAGTAATATCCATCCGTTGTTGGCATCCACAAATTGCAGATAAATACCGGCATCGTAAACCGGTATAGGCAACCTGCTCCAGTTATTTCCGGCGTTAGTAGTTTTATAAACTCTTGCGCCTTCCCAGATTTCACCGGATACTTTTGTAGTGATTATAAATCCTGTAAGATTATTTATCCAGCTCATGTTAACGGCAGGGTCGCTCCAACTCATAAGAGAATCTGAAGATTCAAGCGAAATTATAGTCCAGTTATTGCCGCCGTTTACTGTGTGAAGCAGTTTGCCTCTGCCCGCTGAAATCCAACCTTCGGTAGTACTGAGAAATTGAATTTTGCCTACCATTGCGTTCTCTCCTGAGCCCAAAGGATTTGACTGCGGAAACCATCCACCCTGAGCAAATATGCCCGGCGAAGTGAAGAACATTATAACCCATATAAAGAATAATTTTCTCATGTTAGTTTTATTTTTTTTTATCAAATAATGCAGCAGCAAAAAAAATCCTGCCGGCTGTGAATCATAACTGCGCTGTAAAAATTGTTAAGTGAATATATTGTGGAATCTTTTTCTGAAAAAAATAACTAAGGTAATTTTAGCTGCATGATGTTTCTCCTTTTAAGTTTAACTAACTAAATAAAGGAGGAGCTGTGTGGAATAAATGAGGATTCGCCATCAGTAAATATTTTTTAAAAATACAATAGGCGAAATGAGGAATGCATAGCTTCCCTGTATACAAATTAAAAAATTGGTAATTAATACTGTATGATTTAAATCATGTAAATAATTTTATTTAATAAAATAGGGTACGAAAATTGTTCGGGTTATAAAACTTACAATTTTTCTTACACGATTTTATCATTTAAATATCTTAAATTACATCAGCATAAAACCCGATAGGTTTTTGTAAGGGGGTGGAAATTTTTTTTAACTTACAAAAACAAAAATGCTCACTAATATAAAGTTCTACACTAAATTTTTTAGTGCAGCGGCAGTTTTTTTATTGCTGACTTTATCCTGCGGAAACTCCGATACAAGCGCCGGCAAATATAAAATAATTCTGAACGGTACGGATAAACTTCGCTACAGCGGATTTTACAAAACAATCTCTCCCACAGGAATGATAAATTCCAATACTGTGCAGGGCGTTCTTCCTGCTGAGTACTATGTTACTGACTGCAAGTCGCTGGTATGTTCATTCAGCAAGGAAGCCGATAGAGGCGAGCTGATAATGACAGTACAGGATGAAAACGGCAACGAGCTAAAAAACGAAACTACAAATATGCCTTACGGCAGCGTGCAGCTGACCACTGATTTTTAAAACATTTTACGGATATGAAAATAATTATTTTAGTATTTTTATTTTTTGTATTCCCTCTTTCCCTTTACTCTCAGCTGCCGAATACAACTTATATCTCCGCATACGGCGGGCTTTCAACACCGGCAAATCAGGATCTGTACAAATCTTCTTTTAATGCAGGTGCGAATATTGAATTTGCATTAAGCAAACTTACTGCATTCGGAGTTGATGTAAACTTTGCGAATTTAGCTTCGGGAAATAATGATATTGAACTATTGTACTTAGGCTACAAACTATACAACTTCGGCAACTACAGCACAATGGGCTTTATGGCATTTTTCAAACTGCAGAATGCCGATGCCATAAAATTGCCTGTGCAGCCCTTTGTTAAAGTAGGGCTTGGAACATCTCTTATTGCCAAAACAGGAGTGAACTTTAAATCGTTTAACACAATTACTGATGTACCGAATGAAACTTCAACAGGGATACTATTCGCTCCTTCAATCGGAATCAATATTCCAATTCATGCGAAAAATAAAATTGTGATAGAGGCGCAGTACAGAATAAATAAATCGGATACGCAGGATGTAAGATCTTTCTTACTAAATTTCGGATACGGCTTCAGGCTGTAGCATTGTTAGTTGGGGGGGCGCCCTGTCCCGATTTCATCGGGACGCATCGCAGAGTAAATTTTTGCTTTCAGCAAAAATTTATTCTGCAATGCTCTGATTCGCTTTCAGCGAATCAGAGGGCGCCCCCCGCACTCCACATTCAATTTACGGAACAAATTAATTTTCATTGAGTTATATTTAATAATCAGTTATTTAATCAAGAAGTGATTTCTTTAAAATAAGCTCGTCTAATGAAACTCAGACTTCTTCCTCTATCCCTTATTATATTTTGTGTTATAATTTCTTTTATTATTTCCTTACCTTCTTATTCACAGCAGGATAATTCCTCACAAAAATTAACTCCTAATAACAATAAAGATTTTGAAGCGCAGTTTATTAGCGGACTTCATCTCAACGGCGACCCGTTCAATATGTTCGGAGCAGAGGCAAGATTGAATTACTACATCAGCGATGGCCTGCTATTGGGTATCGGCGCAATGTACTCTTATGCTGTTGAACAAAATTTTTATACTCCCAATGCATCACTCACTGCAAAGTTCAGCATGAATAAAATTTCTCCCTATGCGCGCGTAGCGGCAGGACCGAATTTTTCAAGCTTCGGCGGAAGCTCGGCAGGGCTTTATTTTTCCGTCGGAGGTGGAGTTGAATATAAAATAAATGAAAAGACGGGAATAAACTTTGAGCTTGGCACCAAAAATTTTTCTTATCATAAAAAGGAAATGGAAAGTGCTCGGGTAAAATTTGGCTCCGGATTACGTGAAGGAGATGACACAGATCTTATCTATTACTCATATTTTTCACCTGCAATAGGTATTAATTATAAATTTTAAAAATTGATTTTTATTTCTAACTTGCTGTAATACTTTTTTTGAATTAATTTATCTTAAACATAAATCATACCTTAGCGGATACTTCCTACCACTTTAAAACCGGCACTAAAAAAAATCAAAATGAAATCTGTTTCATTTTTCGCGCTACTGTTTATCTCTTCCTCTATATTTTTTTCATGTAATAATGACAGCACGGTAGGTACTGAGCCTGCATCTCCTTTTTCAGGTAGCTGGTCAGTTGACAGAGTTCAGCTTGTTTCTGCTCCGGCATCAGGCGAGTCGTCTGAGCTTAAGCAGCTCTTCATGTCATACGGTGATATGGATGCCCGTAATCTTGGTAAGTTAGACGTTTCTTTCGGAGCCGATAAATTTATTGAGTACAGCCAGAACCTTCCGAGAGAATACGGCTTCCATCCGAAATTTATCGGCAGCACAGGGTTTGCACCCTTCCGTAATCTGCTTTACATTTCCGGTGACGGCGGAAGAAACTGGAACCTGAACTATTTCCCGGGCGGTGAGTTTGATGCAAGAGAATTTTTCCCTATAGATGAAAATATATTGTACACTTTGTACGGAGGTCAGTGGCCTTATAAGGCAAAGCTGTATAAGTCAGGCAACAGAGGGCAGAGCTGGTTTGCAGTTAACGATACTATGCCTGTATTCCTTGCAGCGCAGAACAGCAATTACCATAATGGAGATATTTTTTTCCTGAATGAATCCACAGGATTTGTAATGGAAGAAAATTATACCGGCTACACTAAAATTTTTAAAACCACTAACGGCGGTAAAGCATGGGTTCCTGTCTTTAATAAAAAAGTCACCTATATAAATATAACTTTTCAGGATGAGATGAACGGCCGCGGCTTTAATTATCTTAAGAGCAATAATACATTCGAGTTTGTTACTACTTCCGATGGAGGTGTAAGCTGGATAAGTTATCCGTTTACAAATGAGACCTTTCACCAGAGTGAATATTATTTTATCAACCAAAATATCGGCTGGGCTTCCGGTCATCTTGATATCCAATACAATATGCCATCTGTTTTATTTAAAACTATAGACGGAGGTAAAACGTGGAATAAAATCAGTGATAAAAATATTTACAATATGATTTTTATAAACGAGAATACCGGCTTTACACCTGCATTTAAAACCACTGACGGAGGATATACCTGGTCGCAATACCACTACAGTAATGGCAATGTAATGAACCCTGTATTGATAAATAATTCCATCGGTCTTTTTACCTATGATAATAAGCTGCTTATCCGTACTGATGAAGCGGATAATTCAGCCTGGTTCGCATCGGGCAATATTACAAATCCTTTGCTTAAACAGATTGCAGGAACAAATAATATCGAAATTTATGCCTTTGGAAAATTCAGAACAAGTTTTGATAGAATAGTTTTCAAACCCGAACTGTATTCTACAGGAATTCGGGAACCGCTTGAAGGGGCATTTAATTTTGAAAGAGGAAATTTATATATGACATTTACTCTGCCTGAAAACGAAATCTGGAAAATAAAACTAAAAAGAAAATAAAAAATTAATTTCTTTCAAATAAAAAATGAAAAACATTTTTGCTCTGATATTAATTACCCTTACATCATCAATATTTTATTCATGCACGCAGCAGATGGAAGAATTAAAGTTTGAGAGGGTGTACTCTTCAAACAATGAAATCACTGTTCAGAATTACAGCATGTATCATGAACTAATGAGCAGTGATATATTTTTTAATTATGATGGTGCGATGGTTATACGCGATATATTTTTATTTAATGAATCTATGAAGCAGGAACAAATTGATTATAAACAGAACAAAGTTAAAGAAGTAAGATTAACTCTGGACTACGGCGAAGACTCGGCTAAAATTGAATATGCAAATATAAAAATTAACAGGAACGGATTAATCGAAGAGTACACACCTATTTTTCCTAAAGATTATAAATGCAAACTAAATTTTATCTATGATAATGCAAACCGCCTTATTGAAATAACTGGTACAGACGCCACATCTAAGAGAACTTTTTCATACTATAAATTTATCTATAAAGATAAACAGATTGCTGAAATTATCATAGGAGCCGGGTCACAATTTCCTAAGGATTATATTTTTGAATATGCAGGAGAAAATAATCAGCTGCTCATAATAACAACATTTAACACCTATGATAGATATTATCTGCAATACTATGCCGACTTTGATAAAGATAACAGATTGTTTGAGTACTCATCAAAATTCTTATTGGGAACATATACAGTAAATCATTCTGAAGGAAATATCGGCAGCTCTGTTATAGATACAATCAAATGCACCAATAAGTACCGCTCGGAATTTTTCATTACGAAGAATAACAGAATACAAATGAGGGTTATGGTCAGGGAAGCGGGAGGTGAAAAAAGAATTTCACCCCGGGAAGTATCTGAAACAATAATTTATACCTATAATGAAAACAATTTACTCAATTCGATCGAATCTGATGTAAGGGATTTCAGAAAATTTTATATCAGATGCGCTTACGAATTTTATGTTGACTAAATGAAAAGCATCACAGTATTTTTCTTAATCCTACTGCTCCCCTCGCTTCTTTTTTCACAGGGAGTGAATAAAACAAATCTCGGCTTTATGGCAGGGCTTAGCATTCCTGTTGCATCAAAGGATTTCAGCAGCACGCATAAAGCAGGATTTAATTTTAACATAAACGTTGACCACACAGTCAGTGAATCAATAGTACTTGGCGGCGAGCTTGACTTTGCAAAGCAGACAGGCACCCTGACTGAATATTATGGCGGAGCTACGCACACTAAAGATAATCCATATCAGTTCATTTCACTGGATGCGTACATGAAGCTCCAGAATAATCTTGCGCGTGTAAACGAAGGACAGTTTTTTGTAAAGGCAGGCGGAGGCGTATGGCTGGCAGCAGTTAATAAACAAGCCGGAGGCGGATACATAGGCATTCTTTTCGGTCCCGGTTTTAATTATCTGCCCGGCAATAATATGAAAATTACATCTGCGCTTGAGTACAGAATTTTTTTAGGGAAAGGCCAGGCTGAAAACATTTCATTGCTTCAATTTAAATTAGGGTTTTCGTTTTGTTTGAATCCAAGGTAACCACTGCAACCTAATCGAGATGTTTTTTTACATATATATGTTATTGTATTACTCGTAATTTCTTCTATAAATCAGGCTATGAAAAAAATAATTTTAATATTACTTCTCCTTACTTTCAAGTTATCATTGGCACAAACCGGATGGTTCTGGCAGAATCCGAAACCGCAGGGAATGAACATCAACGAAGTCAAATTCATTAATGCAAATACTGCCATTGCTGTTATACGCGGATGCTCAATAATGAAATCAACTGATAAAGGTTTAACATGGAGCGTGAAAAATGTTATACCTGCAGAGGCAAAATATTTAGTGGATATGAATTCCATCAACGTTTTAAACTCAGGCGTTATATATATTTTGTATTCGGCATACGATTATAAGACATCTTCGGAAAAGCGAATCAATAAAATACTTAAAAGCACTGATGAAGGCGAGACGTGGAGTATTACAGACGTACCGGACATGAATTATTTTAATTCATTCTCATTAAAATTCATTAACAATAACACAGGGTTTTTGTGCAGCACGTATGATCAAACTCCGGAGATATACAAAACAACAAATTCCGGAGGAAGCTGGACAAGATTTTCTATTAACGGAAATGATTCGCTTACAAATTTCTTTTTCTTAAATGAGAACACAGGATGGATAGGAAGCAAGCGCGATAAAAATTATTACAAGACTACAAACGCCGGACTTAGCTGGTCAACAGCTACTTTGGCTATCCCAACTATGCCGGAATTTGAGCACTGGACACATTCATTTTTTTTAAATGAAAACACAGGATGGATTTCCGGATTGTATCCCGGCTCATATAAAACCACCAATGGCGGTACTAACTGGATTGCAAAAGGGTTTTCATTCTATAATGGAAAAATTTTTTTCTTAAATGAATTTACCGGCTATGCATACGGCAGCAGTGTGTATAAAACAACTAACGGCGGTGAAAACTGGCAGTCACTTTTTAGTGAGCAGGATTATGCCGGCTTTTCTCTTTCAGCTAATAATCTCGACGGAATTGCTGTAGGCAAGTATGGAAAGATACTTACAACTTCTAACGGAGGAACAAACTGGGTAAATAAACGTGAATCTTGTTTCCCTGCACTTTTCACCTACCCTGATAATATTGAAGATATTTTTTTCTTAGATAATAATACCGGCTGGTGCGTAGGCTGGAGTAACGGAGCTTATAAAACTACTAACAGCGGAGCCAACTGGACACGCTTTTTAACAGGAAATTATCCTGATAAAATAAAATTTTTAAATGCAAGCACAGGAATTTCTGCAGGGGTGGGAGGTATAACAAGAACAACGAACGGAGGATTAAACTGGACGGCTATTGCATTCAATGAAAGTTACAACGACTTCCCCTATTTTAAAAATGACACAGCTTACATGCAGTTTTACCCTTTTGAAGGAGCTCTTCTGATGCGTTCAACAAACGCCGGAGCTAACTGGATAACACACAGCACGCGCCCTGAAGTTAACGCCCAGTCAAAATTGCATTTCGTAAATTCTAAACTGGTTTTTTCTACCTATTATGCGGGATTGCAGCGTTCATATGATGGCGGAATTACATGGGAATTTTTACATCAATTTTTTGATACTCCGGTTTATAACCTGTACTTTATAAATGAGAATACAGGATTTGTAAGTCTTGATTCAGGATTATATAAAACTACCAACGCCGGACAAACCTTTACAAAAAAGAAAACCTTGTGGCAATATATGAGCTTGAAGAAATTTCAATTTATAAATGATAACACAGGTTGGGCAGCAGGCGGCGGTAACGGTCTTGGTGTGTTGTTGAAAACAACCAATAAGGGCGAAACCTGGCTGCAGGAAAGCAGTGTAGATTACTCAGAGTTAAATGCACTACATTTTATAAATGAAAATACCGGTTGGGTTTGCGGTAATAATGAAACTATTTTAAAGACCACTACCGGCGGCACAATCGGCATACAGCAGATAAGCACTTCCCTGCCCGATAAATTTTATCTATCACAAAATTATCCTAATCCTTTCAACCCGAATACAAATATAGAATTTTCTCTCCCGCAAAAAAGTTTTGTAAAGCTGAAAGTATTTGATTTGCTCGGAAGAGAAATTGCAAATTTAGTAAATGAAAATTTATCCGCAGGAAGTTATAAATATGATTTTAACGCATCAGCATTACCAAGCGGAATATATTTTTATAAGCTCGAAACAGAAAATTTTTCAGAGACAAGAAAGATGGTTTTAATAAAATAATTTTATGAAGAAAGTAATTTTAGTTTTACTTCTCCTTACATTTAAATTAGGAATTGCTCAGACGGGTTGGTTCTGGCAGAACCCAAAGCCATGTAGTAATACTCTTTCGGATGCTGTATTAGTAAATGGAAGCACAATTTATGCAATTAGTGAAGTTGGAGGAGCATTTGTGAAATCCACTAATAATGGAGTTAACTGGAGTGTCAGCAATATTCTGCCTGTAAAAGATTCTGTATATTATAGTGCGTTAAGTATGTATTCAACAAATGTAAATAACATTTATATTTTATATTCAACCGGAAAAATTTTTGCGTATACCAACAGATTTTTTATAATGAAATCAACCAATGCCGGTAATACTTGGGATTCAATTTTTATTGCCGACAGATTTCGTAATGATATAAATAAAATAGTTTTTATTAACAACAGCACAGGCTATTGTTATACCAGTAAAGACAATGGCTACGGTATTTATAAAACAACTAATAGCGGGATTAACTGGGAAGTTTATAGAATAAATTCAACAAACGATTCTTTGCAATCATTGTTCTTTCTAAATGAAAATACAGGGTGGATAGGAGGATACGAAAATAATTATTATTATAAAACAACTGATGCAGGCAGTACATGGCTGCAACTAACTGTTTCGGTCTTTGATATTTTTTACAAACCTTATTTTATTAATGAAAACACCGGGTGGTATGTTTCGGGAAGTAAAATCAGAAAAACAACCAATGGCGGAATTAACTTTTTAACTATAGGGAATCCGCTATTCACCATTGATGACTATGCGTTTACTGATGAAAATACGGGATGGTGCCTTTCTTCTGGTGAAATATACACTACTTCAAACTCAGGAGCTGACTGGATAAAAACATATAATTATAACTCAACAGGAGTTTTAGTTAACTCAGTAAAATTTCTGAATGATTCTACCGGTATTTCCGCAGGAAAATATGGAGGTATATTAAAAACTACTGACAAAGGAAATAATTGGAGTGAGCTGAGCAAAGCATATAATAAGCACTCATTTGTAACAGATATTTGTTTTGTAAATTCATTAACAGGGTGGTCGCTGATGCATGCTCAATTAATGAAATCTACTGATGGTGGTAATTCATGGCAAAAAATTGATTCAATTAACACCTATCGGAGTGTTAAGTTCAAAGATGAAAATACTGGGGCTATCATGAGCGATAATTTTTTTTCAACAACTACTAATGGAGGAGCTACATGGATAAAAAACACTTACAATGCTTATTCCTTTATATCTGCTTTTTTTGTGTCTGCAAATACCTGGTACGTATTTGGAGGCGCTATATTTAAAACTACTAATTCCGGTTTAAACTGGAATATGATAAATCCCCCTTCTTCATTATTGAATAGCGCTTATTTTACTGACATAAACACCGGATACCTTGCCGGCACTTCATTATATAAAACTACAAATGGTGGAGTCAATTGGTTCACATCCAGCACTTCTCTACCTGCAGGTAAAATCTATTTTATAAATTCCACTACCGGTTGGGCTTACAATGATTATAATATTTTTAAAACTACTAATAGTGGTGCAAACTGGGAAACACAGTTCTCTCAGGAATTCTATCAGATGAATTCCATAAATTTTGTAAACTCGCTTACAGGATTTTGCGCTGCAAATGCTTATGGTATCGGAAGAATTTTAAAAACAACTAATGGAGGTTCTAACTGGTTTCATGATTTTCCTTACTATTCACATTATTTAAATGCTTTGAGTTTCATTAACCCAAATACAGGTTGGGCAGCTGGCGAAGGTGAGACCATACTCAAAACAACTACAGGCGGAAGTGTTTTCGTAGCACAAATTTCATCTAAACTCCCCGATAAATTTTATCTTTCCCAAAATTATCCGAACCCATTCAATCCTAATACAAATATAGAATTTTCTCTCCCGCAAAAAAGTTTTGTGAAATTAAAAGTGTTCGATTTACTCGGAAGAGATATTGCAAATCTTGTAAATGAAAATTTATCCGCAGGAAGTTATAAATATGATTTTAACGCTTCTGCATTAACAAGCGGAATATATTTTTATAAGCTTGAAACAGATAATTTTTCTGAGACAAGAAAGATGGTGCTGGTGAAATAGTTTATTCTCTGAATCCGCTTCCTTAAATTTAACTATAAAGAGGTGGTAAAGTATTATAAATAAAATCTGTGGATTTGCATAATTTATTTTTACTTGTAATTTTCTACTTTAATGCATAGCTTAGTTCTACAAAATCATTATTTAAAATAAAATCACCCTATATTTCATCTTTTACATTTTATAATTCAGCAGTTCACAATTGCAGCATTTTATAAAATAAACCAACCGAAGATGAAAAACCTATTTCGTTATTTCTCAATTACATTCATTTTTGCTTCCGCAATTTTTTTTACATCGTGTTCAGAAAATTCTCCTGTTGCTCCGCAGACTGAAGCAACCGTTCAATGGCAGGCAGTCGATTCCATTCCCGATGAAAGTATAGACCGGTCTTTTATTGTCTCTGAAAATGAAGCATACTTTACAAACACATACGGAGCGTACCGCATAAATAACGGTATACGAACAAAAGTAGATTTTCAGGATGCAAATTTCTTTTGCAGTAACGGTGATGCCTACAGCTCATCTTATGTAGTTTTTGCAGGAGTTACAGGCGGTTCGCGAAGTACTCTGAAAATTTTTAATGCAGGTTCAATAACGACCGTTAAACCTGATAATACTATAAACACATATCTGAACTGCGTGAAAATAATTCAGCCGGGAAAAATACTTGCATCAACAAATTATAAATTATACCTCTATGATAACGGAACTGTAACGACTTTTACAATAAATCCTGATGAAGATATTTACAATCTTGTTGTAAGCGATAACGGCAATATTTACATCTCGGCTTTTGCAGGAGGATATCATGATAAGACTTACCGTCTGGATAATGACTCTCTCACACTGATAGAAACAGAAGAAACTCTCTATAGGAAATTTCAGACGAACAATACTCTGTATAAAAATACGAAGACCACTACAAACACAATGCTTTCGTATTTTACGGGCGCCGGATGGAATTTCCTCTGCTCGGATAGCGCATCGCAGAAGTTCATTTACGGCGCAGGCTCCGACATGAGTTATAATTATTTTATTGCCGTTGATTCCGTTTCCGGTAAAATGAGAGGAAGCCGGTGGACGGGCTCACAGCTGAAGAGAGATTCTGACTTCCCTCTTGCAGAGCAGAATATATATTACACAAGCATAAGCAATATGCGTGAAAACACTTTCTATTTTACGAAATATATATTGAGCAGAAATAAAACTTATGTATATAAAGTGAAGAGAACTTCGTAGATTTATAGATAAATCATAACTCTCTTTTTTTCCGTTATCCGTTATTTGTTGTATTTTTCCCCGCTAACAGCAAATAACGGATAACGCCTTTGTTAAAAACTTCTTTATCAAAATTCCTTTGAAATTTCCGCAATTTTTTCCTTAAATCTTTCTATAATTTTTCACATATTGTACTACCTTTCTTGATGTAAATAATCCTTTTCATTTTAGTTTTTGTAACCCCGAATATTTTTTGAATAAAAAAAATTTTTAACTATGAATTCTATTATGAAAAAGATATTTGCAGTTCTTATCGTTTTATTTACACAAGTGAATTTGTTTTCCCAGAGCACAAATCCCACTGACCCTTCCTTTATCAGCATTCAGGCAGGGACTACATTCCCCGCCGCGCCGACAACATTCAATACATACTACTCGCTCGGCTTTTACGGCGCATCCTCATTCGATAAATCGTTATCGAATCTCGTTTCCGCAGGGCTCGATGCGAATTATGCAATGTACACAATCGACGGAAACAACAACACCGTTACCGGCGAAATGCTTTCATTAATATCACTAACACCATATATAAGAATCGGAGATAACGTCGGCATTCGCAGCGTTACGCCTTATGGACGTATCGGAGTTGGCTATGGTTTCGCCTCGGCAACAACTGCCGTTAAAAATTCTTCTTTAGTCTATCAGAAGAATGCCGAATCAGGCTACGCAATCCTTCTCGGAGGCGGCATTGATATCCATCTGCCGGATCTAAACAAAATCACGTTCGAAGTAAGCTACAGGATGAACCACATTCCCGGACTTGATTACGGCGCAGCATTAGTCGGCTTCGGATATCATTTTAGATTATAGTTTTATAATTAACTTTGTTTCAGCAGAAACACGTATATTGTTAATACCTTTCTCAATGTTCTCTTTTGCTTTATTGCAGGAGAGTATTCAATCTGTACCTATAACCCCGATATTTTTTAACTAAACAAGCTACAAATGAAAAAATTCATTGTTGTAATTTTATTGCTTCTACCCGTTCTGGCATCGGCGCAAAGCAGAAGCTACTTAGGCATCAGTGCAGGAATAACTATTCCCTCTTCGCCATCCGATTTCAAAACATACTGGACATCATCTTTCAATCTCGGTCTCGATTATGAAAAACCTGTCTCCGATATGTTCGGTGTCGGCGGCGAGCTGAACTACGCATCATTCGCTCTGGATAAAGGTGCAGTATTCGGAAACAGCAATGCCAATGTTACAGGCGGCTCATTCAATGCAGTGCAGCTTCTTGCAGTCGGAAAGATCTGCGATTACAACAGCATCAACTCCGTTTCTCCCTATGGAAGAATCGGTATCGGGCTAAGCCTTACTTCATTCGATGATATAAAAAACGGAAATAACGGAAATATAATTTTAAAAGGCTCATCTGAAAACGGACTCGGTGTAATGCTCGCAGCCGGCGTACAGTTCAATCTGCAAAGCGGAAGCAAAGTTTCCGTAGAAGGCAGCTACAGAGTGAACAACCGCCCCGGCGATAGCTTCAACGGAATATTGCTTGATGTCGGCTATCACTTCGGCTTGTAATATTTTGTAAAAATTTTTACCCTGAAAAGAGTGTAAAAAAGTGTAGTGATACTGATTACAGACTGAACACTACAAAATCCCGCAAGCGGTGCCCCAGCGCCGCAGCGGTGATTTTCGAATCGTAACACAAAATTCCTGCCTCGATATTTATTACTTGTAAATATTATTTTTCTTTTTTAATTTATTAGAAAATCACACTATAACATAAATACAACACTACCGGCCAAAACCTCTACCCGCTTTAAATTCAAAAATAAAATAAATGAAAAAGACCTTTCTTTTATTTTTCTGCCTCACACCCGTACTACTTTTTTATTTT
Organism: Ignavibacteria bacterium; assembly: GCA_044226845.1. Classification (GTDB taxonomy): domain Bacteria; phylum Bacteroidota; class Ignavibacteria; order Tepidaquicellales; family Tepidaquicellaceae; genus JAFDZO01. The sequence continues at coordinate 103,436 of JBGAGG010000006.1, read as the reverse complement.
AATTCATGTTCAGATTCTGTTATCACACCCGTAAAAGGAGAGTACACTCAATGGGAAAAAGTTGACTCTACTTCTACCGGAGAATATATCTCTATGATATCTCAGGATGAAAATAATTATGCTTATTATATTACACATCTCGGGCTATACAAATCAAATAAAAATTTCAAAAAGAAATACACCATACCCGATAATTCCTTTTGGCCGGAGCTTATGAATACGTACAGCTCAAATTATACAGTCATGTACGGAAACTCAGATAACTATAAATACAAACTGTTTATTTTTGAAGGTGAAAATATAACAGAAGTCGTTCTTGACTCCATTAATTTATTCAGCCAGATGCAGCTGATAATTATACAGCCCGGCAAAATTTTCGCTTCGCTTGCAAACAGAATTTATAAATACGATAACGGAGTTATCACGAAAGATTCTATCCCATACAACATAGTTACATCTTTTGCAAATACAGCAAGCGGCTTATATGCTTTTTCAGATTACATCAGCGGATGCAATACTTACATTTACGATGGCAGTCATTTTAAATTTCATTCAGAGCAGGTAAGGCAGGGGCAGAATGTTCCGCTCGGGAATTCACTTGCGAGAATTACCAATCCCGCAACAAATACTTTCACACTCTCTTATTACACAAATAAGTGGGACTTTATAACAAATATTTCTGCCTACAGATTATTAACAGTTTCCGGAGCTGATAAAAATTATTTTTATGCTACAATTGTAGATACGAATTTTAATAAAACTGGATATATATGGAACGGAACCGCTCTTGTTAAAGACGAAAATTTTCCCTTAGGACCTCACAACTGGCCTGATGGAGAAGTAACGCAAATGAAGAATTCCGTATTTTATTATACCGAAAGTTTTTCTGGAAAAAGTTATTTATATAAAGTAAGCAGAGTTCCTGTTTATTAGTTTACTTTTTAAAACACCTGTCAAGCAATAAAAAAATATTTTTCCCTATTAGTAGTAATAGGCCGCCCGTTATTCCAAATTTCCTTTTTCTTTAGTAAATTATTTTTTGCTCAGCTATTAATCCTTTGAACAGGATTAATGGCTGTTAATTGTTAATTACTAATTGTTAATTGGATAAAATTCTAACACGCGAAAAAGTAGAAGAGCGAATCCCCTTCTGCTTCGGAGTAGTACAGCGCATAGCCGATGACCTGAATGTCTCCCGCAGCGCCGTCGCAAATTTTTTAGACCTGCCGGAAAATTCTGACCTCAAAGAAATTGTGAAGTCGGAAAAAAAGCGCATCAAGGACTATGCAGAAATGACGGTGATAAAACGCCTGCTTGGCGGAGATATAGAAACTGCAAAATGGTATATGACAAATTTCTCTTCAGGCAAACCTGTAAACGCTCCCAAGCCCTACAAGCCTAAGAAGGCAAAAGATAATGATTATCTTATTGTCAGCATCAACGCTAAATCAGAAAGGCACCGCGAGTTTGCCTTCGCCCCTCTTGATTACGCAGACGGCAAGCTTCCCGGAGCAGTAACAAAACATCTTCCTTATGAGGCAAGAGAAGAGCTCGGACTAATAAAAGAGGAACCCAATAATCTGCTAAGCGATGCAAACGGCAAGCCCGCAAACGCTATAGTTCAGGAAACGGAAGAGGAAATCGAAAAACGAATCGAGCGCAACAGAAAGATCCGCGAGCGCAACAAAGGCAAATCCGGCCACGAAGTGTACGAAGAGTGGAAAAAGAATTGGAAGAAGAAGTGAGGGGGAGTGATATAATCACTTTTTTAAGGTGTATAAATCAAGTGTTTAATTTATATTGCAATATGAGATTAAAAAACGCACAAATAATTTCTTATAATTGCAAAGTTGTAGAGAAAAATATAATAATAATATTTAATTTAACTAATTCAAGACTAATACCTGAATTAATAGATACATTACTTAGATTAATAACCAAATTTAAACACAAAAAAATTTATATTGATTTGTCCCCGGTAGATAAAGTCTATTGCTCTCCTGCAGTGCCTGTTGCAGCAATCCTGGAGTATTTTCAGGAAAAGTATTCAGTTAAAATTATCTTACTTAAGAGGTCAACATATCTTCACAATATTAAGTTTGGAAAACCCTATTTAGTTAATGAAAATAAGTTCAATACTAATTATTTGGATACAATTTGGAAGTTTAGTGCTTCAAATCAAATTTATAAAATTATTGCCGGATTAATTTCAAATATTAGACAGTTACAAATTTGTGAACACGGAGTAGTTGAATCTTGCGAATGGGTTTTAAATGAAATTATGGATAATGTATTACAACACTCCAAGAGTTCTGTTGGATACATAATGGCTCAATATCATAAACAACAGAATAACTTAAACATTTGTATTTTTGATTTAGGCCAAGGAATTTATCAATCTATGAAAAACAGTCAGTATCGTTATAAAACTGCATCTGATGCAATTGCATTATCCCTGGAACAAGGAGTAACGAGAGACAGAGAAATTGGGCAAGGAAATGGGTTATGGGGTTTATATAATATTATTCAGCATAATGAAGGGGAATTGAGTATTATATCTGGATATGGAGGTATTTTAATAAAAAGCGATAAAAGTATTCAAAACTTTGCCAATCCTATTATGCTGTCTTATGAGGACCAATCGACTAATGTTGCCTTTCATATAAACCTGACAAAAAGGGTAACACTTTCAGAAATATTTCCCGGCGTCGAAAGGTTTAATATTGAACTAGAAAATATGGAAAATGATGAGGGTGAGGTTGTGTATAAGATAGCCGAAAAAACAAATGGTACTGGTACTAGAAAATCAGGAGAAGCTGCTAGAAATGAATTAATAAATATATTTGAGGAAGCGAAAAGAAGAATCTGTATAGATTTTAATGATATTAGCATAATTTCTTCCTCTTTTGCCGATGAGTTTATCGCCAAGACAGTTCATCATTTTGGCTTTGTAAACTTTAATAACATTTTTAAAGTTATAAATACTAATTCAGATATTTCTTTAATTATTCATAGGGCTGTATCACTAAGATTAAATGAAGAAATGAAACAATCAGCTAATTCATAAGTATAATTACTGTATCAAAGAGATCAATATTGGTATTGTTTAAAGTCTTAAATATTACTACTTTTAAAAAGTACCAAATGTATATGTACAAATTATGGTATGTAGTTCTCATTAAATAAAACTATGGATATTTTTTTTTATTTATTTAATGAGCTCGGGAGAAGATAACTTAACTACATAATTTTTAGAGGGTAAATTTATTTACCCTCTTTTTTTATGTACATAGTATATATTATATTCTTTATTATGTGCAATTAAGAAAAATCTATATCTCCCCAAACCTAAACCCCTGAAAACACAACACCTCGCTTCCCCACCCAAAATAAAAATTTTCCAACTAACTCACTGTAAAATCAATCTAAATATTTTTATTAAAATTTATTTATCTTGATAAAACAATAAGATATCTCCGAAAATTAGAAAAAACGTAACCTCAAAAACAGCTCAAAATCGCATCTTTTACACATCAAAATTTCCCTTAAAAATCTATCATTTTTTCCCTATTTTCAATCAACTTAAAACCTGACCATGAAATCATTAGCCATTCACGGGGGCGCCGGAACGATAACTAAAGCCAATATGACGCCTGAGCTTGAAGCCGAGTACCGTCATGCACTGGGCTTTGCCCTTATGCGCGGCTGGCAGGTCCTTGAAGCCGACGGCACTGCGCTCGATGCCGTAGAGGCAGCCGTTGCTGAAATGGAGCTAAATCCGCTCTTTAATGCCGGCAAGGGTTCGGTCTTTACCCATGACGGTCTTATAGAAATGGATGCCTCGATAATGAACGGAGCCGATCTGACTGCGGGGGCAATTGCGGGAGTGCGGAACATAAAGCACCCTATAAAGCTTGCCCGGGCTGTGATGGATAAGAGCGATTTTGTGATGCTGAGCGGCAAAGGCGCTGAGGAATTTGCCAGGGAAAAGGGTCTTGAGACGGAGAGCGATGAATACTTTTTTACTCAGAGGAGATTTGACCAGCTGCAGAAGGCAAAGGAATCGGGCAAGGCTTATCTTGACCATACAACGGATTTTAAGGGCGGGCAAAAGAAGTTCGGGACGGTGGGAGCAGTGGCTTTGGACGGAGACGGAAATCTGGCAGCGGCAACTTCTACGGGCGGCCTGACTAATAAGAAGTACGGGCGGATCGGCGATACTCCTATCATTGGAGCGGGTACGTACGCTGAGAACGGCGTGGCGGCGGTTTCGTGCACGGGGGACGGCGAGTTTTTTATAAGGCAGTCGGTGGCTTATGATTTGATAGCACTGATGAAGTATAAAGAGCTTTCGTTAAAGGAAGCAGCTAAGTATGCTATATTTAATAATCTTAACTCAATTAAAGGAGAGGGCGGTTTAATAGCCGTTGATACAGATGGAAATATAGAAATGGTTTTTAACAGCGAGGGAATGTACAGAGCATCCATCTCTCAAGGAAGAGAGATGGATGTAAAAATATATAAGGATTAAGAGCTATTTTACCAGCACCATTTTTCTTGTTTCTTTAAACTCCCCTGCGTTCAGAGTATAAAAATAAATTCCGCTTGGGAGATTTAACTCTGCTGAATTAAAATCTACGGCATAGCTGCCTGCATTTTGTTTTTCGTTAACTAGCTGCGCAACTTCCTTCCCGAGTAAATCAAAAACTTTTAAGCTCACGTAATTCGAATTTCGTAATTCGTAATTAATCCGAGTAGACGGATTGAAGGGGTTGGGGTAGTTTTGATTGAGTGAAAATTTGTCAGGGATAGTAGATGAAGTTTGAGTAATTCCAACTCCCCCATTTATTGTTTTTAAAATTAATCCCTCTGAACCAACAATCCATCCAGTATTTTGATTTACAAACACTCCTGATATTAGCTGCTTATTGAATGAAACACTCATTGTCCAGTTTTCTCCTTGATTCGTAGTTTTCCAAATTTTACCGGATGCACCAAAAGTCCATCCGGTTTGATCATTAATAAAAATAACTTTGTTTAAATCTAAATCAGAAAGCTTTGTTATCCAGTTCAGGCCTCCATTAGTTGTTTTAGCTAAACCGGTGCCGCAAATAAATCCTGTTGTTTCATTGAAGAAATGCAGACTGCCATAAACTGAAGAAAGGACAGTTGAAGTCCAACTACTTCCACCATCGGTTGTTTTATATAAATTTGAAGGTATTTCTAAATTTAGATACCATCCTGTCAAAGAATTTATAAAATAAGGAGCACTTGTTCCATTAGTAAATGGCGACGATGAATAAACTGAATTCCAACTACTTCCCCCGTTTGTAGTTTTTATTACTGTATGGCTAACAGTTCCCCCACCAAACTCAACAGCCCAACCTTCCAGGCTATTTAAAAAATATATCCTAATAATCGAATGAACATCTGAACGATATACTAAATACCATGATAAACCACTATTTCCGGATTTCAGTATTAATGAAGAAGGAGGAAGAAAAGGTCTTAATTCTGCAGTCGTGAGTAAAATAGCGTTCTCCCCAAATGCTGTTAATGCTTGCGGAAATGTTCCAGCTGTATATGGATAACTATTGCTTATGAAATTCCAGTTAGTACCTCCATTGCTCGTAACAAAAAGATTAGCATTTTTGTCTACGACCCAACCCTTTTCGGAACCAAAAAAACTAACATCATATAAACTATTGTTAGTCAACCCCGGATTTTGTATTACCCAGCCGCTCTGCGCAAAAATATTTTGTGATGCGATAAAAACTAAAATTAAAACGATGAACTTTTTCATAATCAAAAATTTTATTTTACCAGCACCATTTTTTTTGTTTCTTTAAACTCCCCTGAGTTCAAGGTATAGAAATATATTCCACTCGGGAGATTGAATTCAGCCGAATTAAAATCTACTGCATAGCTGCCGGCATTTTGTTTTTCGTTTACAAGCGTAGCTACTTCCTTTCCGAGCAAATCAAAAACTTTAAGCGTTACGTAATTCGTATTTCGTAATTCGTAATTAATCCGTGTTGACGGATTGAAAGGGTTGGGATAATTTTGGGATAAGACAAAATTGCTTATAATTACATTGTTTTCTTTCCCAATGTTAATTGGAACACCTCCTGAAGTTGTTTTTATTAATTGTCCATTCCGTCCTGAAGCCCAGCCGATATCAGCGTTCAACATAAAAATATTGTAAAGCTGCCTAACAGGAATATCTTTAACGTCTATCCAATTCAATCCACCATTAGTAGTTTTTACTATAACTCCGTCATCTTCTGAATATCCCACGCACCATCCTGTGTTTTCGTTTATAAATTTACAATTAACAAAAGTTTTACTGTTATCGACTACTTGATTAACCCAATTGAATCCACCGTTTGTAGTTTTTCTTATAAAATTGGAATATGAATACCACCCTGTCCTTTCGTTTATGAAATTAAAACTTCGGCTATTAAGAATAGAAGTAACTTCAGTTAGAACCTGCCAATTATTCCCTGCATTTGTTGTTTTATAAAATTTAGAATCAGAATATGAAACTGCATAAGCATTATTTTCATCTAAGAAGAAACATTCTGAATGCAATTGCGGAGGTTTTGAAACGTAAGTCCATGTATTGCCGTAATCGGTAGTTTTATAAATTAAACTATCATTTATAAAGGCAGTTGAACTATTTGTTATAGAAAATGACAGAAAATTATGATTTGAAAAAGGAGTGACATAAAACCAATTTTCTCCTGCATTTGTTGTCTTCTTTAATCCATAAGTGACAACTGCTAAGCCTGTATTTTCATTAAAAAATTTTATATTCGAATAATGATCTGTAGTGTCTGTTTTATACCAGGTGTACCCTGAATTTGTTGTCTTAGCTATAAAGTTATCAGATGTTAAATAACCTTGTGAAGAGTTTACAAAAAACAAATCTATTATTCCATTATCTTGTAATAATGTATTTTGTCCAAACGAAAACCAATTCACACCATAATTTGTTGTCTTGAAAATTTTACCTGCATCAAATGAAATTCCATTTCCATCTTCAACAATATCTGTTTGAAGGTGACCGGATATACTGCTATCAAGCCAAGTACTTCCTCCATTGGTTGTAACAGTCATACCTGCATTCATGATAAAACCGTTTTCACTGTTTAAAAACTTATACACAGGGAAAACATTGGGAAGCGCAGAGCTCTTCATCTGCCAATTAAGCCCTGAATTTGTTGTTTTAAAAAATACAGTGGGTGTAGTATACCAACCCGTATTTTCATTAATAAAAAAGAAGTTTCTAGGTCTAAAAATTATTTCAGAAATATTAAAAGTATTCCAAGTGACTCCTTGATCTGTAGTTTTGTAATACGAACTTGTATTGTTTCTGGCAACCCATCCGGTATTTTCATTAAGAAAAAAAACAGACCGTAGAAGACTGTCATTTGTCACTTTGAAAGTTGTCCAAGATATTCCGGAGTTAGTTGTTTTTAAAATTTTTGTAGTGTCACCAAAGCTATCATAAAAATATCCGGTACTCGAATTTATAAATTGAATAGTTCCATTTATAGGTGCTGATTGACTTATTAAAATTGAATCCCAAGTTGTTCCATCATTTGTGCTTTTCATAAGCAATGCTCTGTTTCCGCTTGGATAGTCAAATTTATTAATTTTTAGCATGTAAATATAATTATTCAAAATAGTAATATCTTTAAAAACTATAAAATATCCGGCCATAGAATTTATATATGCATTAATTGTCCAGTTCATGCCACCATTTGTTGACTTCATAAATGTGCCGAAATCTCCTGATGCATAAATTTTATTTGGATTCAACATTTTAACGGAATAAATTGAAGAGTTCGAAGGATATGGATTCAACCACTGCCAGCCGCTTTGCGCAAAAATATTTTGCGAGAAAATGAAAATTGAAATTAATACAATTATTTTTTTCATTTGATAATTTTTTATTTTACCAGCACCATCTTTTTTGTTTCTTTAAACTCTCCCGCGTTGAGCGTATAAAAATAAATTCCGCTGGGCAGATTGAACTCAGTTGAATTAAAATCCACAGCATAGCTGCCTGCGCTTTGCTTTTCGTTTACAAGCTGCGCGACTTCCTTTCCGAGCATATCAAAAACTTTCAGGCTTACAAACCCCGATAATTTTATTTCATAATTTATTTTTGTGGAGGGGTTGAAAGGATTGGGATAGTTTTGGGAAAGAGAAAAATATACAGGAGATTCCGTGTCATAAATACCGACACCTACTAAATTAGTATCTCCATACTTCACTCCATTGACATAACATCCTAATAACTTATAAGTCGTTTCAGAATACCACCCTGAACCTCCTTCCGAATATGACGACTCACAAAGTCCAAATTTATCTGAATAAATTCTAATCCAAGTTGCACCTATAATATGAGAAGGAAAAACTTTTCTAAAAGTTTTAGTCATCGTAGCTGTTCCAAGAATATTATGTACGGACATTTCATAAAGCTGGGTATACAACGCATCGCAATAGTATGAACCGCCGCTCGTCATAGCAAGACTGTCAATAATCGATTCATTAAGATATCTGTTTCCACATGCTCCCGAAGAGGATTCATAGTAAAAAAGATTTGAAGTTAATGTATCTACTCTAAGCCAGGAATTAAATAACGGAGGGAAGCCCGGGCAATAAAAATATTTTTTTCCATTAGTACCTGTCATTGTCGAGGTTATTCTGTAACCTGTATACGAATAAGTTGTACCCGAAGGATTATTCCTTTTTATTGAGTATTTAAATTTATCCCCCACATGCAGTGGAAAAAAAATACTCTGACCCAATAAATTTTGATTTAAAATTAAAATTAGAATTCCCAAAGTTAGTATTTTCATAAATTTTAAATTTATTATGTTCTGCTACTATTTTACCAATATCATCTTTCTTGTTTCAGTAAACTCCCCGGCGCTCAGGGTATAAAAATAAATTCCGCTGGGTAGATTGAACTCAGCTGAATTAAAATCTACTGCATAGCTTCCTGCATTTTGTTTTTCGTTTACAAGTGTTGCAACTTCTTTCCCGAGCAAATTAAAAACTTTCAAACTTACTAACCCCGATAATTTTATTTCGTAATTTATTTTTGTAGATGGATTGAAAGGGTTGGGATAGTTTTGGTGTAAAGCGAATTTATCGGCAGTTATTATGTTAGTATTAAAAACAGCTGAAATCACTCCACCGCCGTCGATTGTACCGTATAATACACCACTATTTCCTATTATAAGTCCAAATCCGGATTGTGATACCTTTATTGCATTACATCCGGAGATAGGTCTAAATTTATTTACCCAATTAACCCCACCGTCTGTAGTCATTTGACCATTTGCATATCCTGTGCTTTCGTTAAGAAAATGAATTTTATCCGGTGCATAATTAGAAATTTTTAACCAGTTAGTTCCTGCATTGGTTGTCTTATACATTCCGTCACCATTTGTGCAAACATATCCGGTTGATTCATTTATAAATTGAAAATCCTTCAAATTGAAACCGTCAAGATAAAATGCATTGCTCCAATTATCTCCGAAGTTCGTAGTTTTTTTAATATATGATTTGTAAAAAGTGGGACCCGGCAAATAGATGATTGAATAATTTTCGCTCATATAACCTGTACTGTCATTAATAAATTTTAATGCGCCATAAGCATCGTTTGTCCAGTAACCTGGATTATGCATTCCATAGACATATATAGTCGAAATCCAATTTTGTCCTCCATTAGTTGTTTTATAGAATATCGAATTGAGGCCGGAAAAAGGACCGTTATCGGGTGCTTCCATTATTAAAGCGCCATTGTTTTCATCGGTGAATTTTAAATCTCGATACCAATAATTCGAACCATAAGATGGTGAGGAAGGCAATGAAATCCAGGTGCTTCCCTTATCACTCGTCTTGTAGACAAAACCATGGGAGTAACAATACCCTTTAGAATCACTTATAAAATGCAATCCGTTAATATCAATATTTTTCGATTCTTTGCTCCAACTTATACCTTTATCCTGAGTTCTGAGCAAAGTATTTGAGTTTGTAGAAATAATTGCTTCATTTCCACTTAATATTGAAAGGTCATTAAGATTTTCTGAAATATTAAAACGCGAAGTGACATTAATTAAAGTATTGCCTAAATCACTTGAACGATAAATTTTATTATCTTTTTTTGAAATTAAAATATTATCTAAATTATAAAATGATATTGCACTGATATCAGATTCAGATAGCGAGATGATATGCTCATCCCAGCTTACACCTAAATCAGATGAAAGGAGTAATGAAGTACTTGAATTATTTACTTTTAAAATTCTTAAAAGCACTTTATCATCAATACTAAAAGAAATTTTTCTTGTTAAATAATTTGAACTTGGGAATGAGTAAATCCTTACCCAAGTTACTCCTCCATCGGTAGTTCTATAAAGTTTTGCATAAGTTGATGCAAAACCTAAATTTTCATTTTTAAAATTAACATCTACAAAATTTAACCCATCATAATCCTGAAAGTTAAATGTCCAAGTTTGACCTCCATTAGTAGATTTATACAGGTTCCTTTCAGAAGTGAGATACGCCAGGTTTTCATTTATAAAAGTATAGTGAGTGGAATTAACAGGGAGATTTCCTTGCAAAAGCCAGTTACTTCCACCATTATTTGTTTTATAAATTTTTTGAATTGCATTCTCAGTCCTTATTGCAAAACCTTTAAATTCAGAAATCATAAAAAAGTAATCAAATGAATCTTCGGAAACCAACTCCCACTTCTCACCTGCCGTATTACTTTTAAATAGAAAATTTGAATTTATAAAACCAACCATATTATTGATGAAATTCACATTCAAAAACCTAGTTAAATTTTCGGGTAAATCTGCTGTAAATTGATTTTTTGAAATCCATGTTGTTCCATTGTCAGTAGATTTCAAAATAAGGTTATTCGTACCCACGATGATAAAGGTCCTTGAATCTAGAGATGCTGAATAATTAATACTGTCAATTGTAAAAGGATTTCTAAGTACCCACCCACCCTGAGCACAAATATTCCCCACGAATAAAAATAAAACCAAGACTAAAAATACTTGCTTTCTCATATTACATTCATTTGATTATAAGCATTATTTTAAATGTTCAGAGCTAATAAAACTTATGCTTAACTATTATAAACATATTAAATTTTAACATATCATCCTATGATTCAAATCATTTTACCAGTATCATCTTTTTTGATTCTTTAAACTCCCCTGCATTTAGAGTATAAAAATAAATTCCGCTTGGAAGACTGAACTCCATTGAATTAAAATCTACTGCATAGCTGCCTGCGTTTTGCTTTTCGTTTACAAGTGTTGCAACTTCTTTCCCGAGCAAATTAAAAACTTTCAATGTTGTAAATCCGGCAACTGACAACTGATAACGGATAACTGTGCTTGGGTTGAATGGATTAGGATAGTTTTGTGAAAGGGAATATTTATCAGGGATTCCATTATTCATTAAATTAATAGAAATGTTAGAAACATCGCCGTAAGTAACTCCGTCTATTATACATCCTATCAGCGCGCAGTTTGAACCGCTTGTACTCCCTACATAATGGGTTGAATAATCCGTCATCACTAATCCAAAGCCCTTAATATATCTTCTTGACCTGTTTATAGATACCGGTGGAGCGAAATATGAACCGTCAAAATCTTTTGACACATAGTAACTATTAAAAATTGACTTATCGGTTGTGTCATTGCAAATATATGATTCTGACCCGCAGCCTGCAGACCGCTCATTTTTTTTTGCCCAAAGACTATCAAACATTTTCTCATGATCATAGGTTGTACATGACCCTGAGGTATCATAAGTAAATAATATTCCGGTTAGTGAATCAACTCTCCACCATTTGTTTTCATATCCGCAATAGTTAGGTATAAAAAAGTACTTTTTCGAATTGAATATTGCTTCACCAGTGACGGAACTTTGAAAGTAAGTAGTTGAATTATAGTTCGGGAATGCCCAGCTTGAAACTTTAAATTTAAAAATATTTCCGGTCTTCAAAGGGAATCCCTGTGTAATTGATTGCTGCCCAAAGATATTATGCCCTGTAAATAAAAAGATAAGAATGAAAATCAGCTTATTCATAATATTTGTTAATTGAAAATTGGATAATTTTATTTACTAAAACCAACTTCACGGTTACCTTATAAACCGCTGTGTTCAATCTATAAAAAAAATCCGCATGAAAATTGGATTAAGATGAATTAATATTCAATATGAAGCAGGGGCACTCTATTGGTTCAGAATGCAAAAAAAATGATTGAGATATAATTATACTAAGCTGGAATGAATTCAGTTTAAAAAACTGGCAGTGTATTGGAAGTGAATAGCCTCTCATAGCTGACCTCCGGGATTTAAGTTTTTTTGGAAAAACTTACGCTATTTTGAACTTAATATTAAATTATGAAATAATCAAGTTTATACTCGGGTTTTATTAAATTTTTTACTAACCTGAGAAATAAACTGCAGAAATTTTCAGCTTCAATTTAAAGGAAAATAAAAGCGAAAATGAAAAAATTTATGTTTACAAAAGCTATTATGAAAAATACTTACCTATCAGCATGGGAATCAGAATAGTACAGAATACCCTAAATATAATGCTTAGTTTACCTGCATTTTATATAATATTAATTAATAATGGTTCTTAGATTTAAATCTTAAATAAGTTTAAATTCTAATCTCATTATATATTTTCGCAGGAACCACTGAAAAAAATATTACTTTATTCATCTGAAAATTCCAAAAAAGTGTTTTTTACCCATGAACATTCAATGCAGTAATAATTTTTAATCATTAAACCTCCTGAATTTATTAGCCTGATTATTGTTTTGTATTTTTCAAAATTAAGTTTTAAATTAAAATATTAAGACTGCTGTTTCTTATTTTTTAGAGGCTGCACTTTGTTTTAAATTTGATTTGTGTTTTTTCTTTCGACATATTCAATAATTAAAACTTCTCTATAGGCAAGTGTATGTTATTCTAAAATTAGTTTTTTTTGAATACGAATGAAGTCAAACAAAACGACAGAAATAGAGCAGTTCGTTATCAATACAGCAAGAGAGAAAAGAATGCAGAAGAACATTTCACAAAGTGAACTTGCTCATCTGCTGAACGTATCACCGGGGTTCATCGGTAAGGTAGAAAGCTCAAACTACACGAGCAAGTACAACCTGAATCATATAAATAAGTTAGCGGAAATTTTCAAATGCTCTCCGCGGGCTTTTTTACCGGAGATATGGATTTCCAGCTAAATGCTGTACTTACCGTTTATACATTTCATTAAGGATTTAGGGGGAGTAAATCCGAAATATAGAAAAAACAGGCAGTTCATTCTTCGATAGGCACAGTCGAAAGTGACACGGGATAACTATGCCCGAAAATTTTTGACAAATTAATCAGCATATCACTATGTATGAACTGAAAATCATTTCAGCTTACCAGAGAGGGCATGTAACAAGCGAGTACATTCTCATTGAAGTGCTTCGCGATACAAATCTGCACAATTATCTAATATTCGATTCGTCATATAATGAATTCCACTCTAAATCGAATGAGTTTCAGCACACATATTGGTTCCCTTATTGCGAAGTAAGAGAGGGAGACTATATCTATCTCTATACGGGGTCGGGAGAGAACCGTAAGTCTTACGATACAGCCTTAGACTACACTGAGTACCTTTTTTACTGGGGAAGAAAAGAAGCGGCTTGGGCAAAAGGCTCTGAGACGGCTTATGTCTTTCGTGTAAATCTTCCCCCGCAGATTTGTAATGTCGAAAGAACTTTAGAGCCGGAGGTAAGAAAGCTGGCGTGATTACAATTAACAATTAGTAATTAACAGAAATTTTTTTGAAAATCTTTATAATATTTTTATTCCAGAATGTTAGCTGTTAATTGTTTATTACTAATTGTTAATTGAAATAAGTTAGCTCTTTATCCGGCAGTGGTTTGCCAGGGGAAAAATCCGCTGCCGGGAGCTTTTGTTTCAATTAACAATTTACAATTAATAATTAACTAAGAATTTTGTTCTTGTTGTTAATTGTTCATTACTAATTGTTAATTGAAATAGAGTTGCTCTTTATCCGGCAGTGGTTTGCCAGGGGAAAAATCCGCTGCCGGGAGCTTTTATACCAATTAACAATTTGCAATTAATAATTAACAGATTTCTATATTGAAGTATATTACAGGAATACTGCTAATTGTTAATTGTTAATTGATTTTAAGAGGTGAGAACTCCAGCAAAACTCCGTTTATCGTAAACGGAGCCCCCGCCCTCCATTCGTACTGCTTCGAGATGGAGGGCTTTTTTTTATGAATTATTGTATATGAATAGTAAAACAGGAAGGTATTATAATAATTTGCAGTTGTCAGAATAAAAATATAAAAAAGCAGAAACCAAATTTTAAAATCATGTAGCAGTATTTACCATTTCTGCAAAAGGCAGTCAGAGCTGCCGTTAGTAATAGGCTTTAAAATAAAATCAGTTATTGCAGAATTGTTATTTACTTTTTCTATATCAGAGGGATTAATACTGGAAGTTAAAATATTTATTACAACTTCCGTATCATGTTCCTGCATTTTTTTATACTCATCAATAAAATCAAACCCGGTCATAGCCGGCATATTTATATCAAGCAGTATAAGAATTTTTCTGTATGAATAAGTCTTAAAGCATTGAGATAAATATTTTAACGCTTCTAAAGCACATTCAAATGACATCAATTCACATTCTTTGGCTATTCTGCGCTGCAGATAGATCGTGTTAATTGAATTGCATACGCTATCATCATCTACAAGCATGATGAGCTTTTTTTCGTTCGGCATACTATTATTTCTTAAATTTTATAAAAAACTTTGTACCCACATTTACTTTGCTCTCAACGGAGATTTCTCCGTGAAGGCTCTCTATCTGGCTTTTAACCATAAATAGTCCCATCCCCTTCCCTTCTATACCAAGATGAAATCTATTATATAATCCGAATACCTTACTGTGATTCTTTGTAAGGTCTATTCCCATACCGTCATCCTCAAAAGTAAGATATATATAATCGTTATCTTCATCAGAAGTAATTTTAATATAAGATGAGCCGTCATGCCTGTATTTTATACTGTTGGTAATTAAATTCTGGAAAATGCTTCTTATATAGCTTGGTATTGAAAAAATGGATTCCGCTTTTGAAAAATCAGATTGTATAACTAATTTTGTTTTACTTAAAGCAGAATGCACTTCATCATCAACTCTTTTAAGGATATCTGCAAATACAATAGTTGTCCTGTCTTCATCCATATTTTTCTTCACGCTCAATATTTCATTCATATCAGTGATTACATCGTTTAGACGATAAACGGATTTTTTATTCAAAGCATACATCGTTTCTCTTTCCTTATCGGTAGTAGATTCATCCTCAAGTATTTCATGTATCCCCATTAAGTTTGCTAACGGCGCGCGGAGATTATGCGAAACCATAAATGTAAATTGTTCCAGCACCTGATTTCGTTTAATCAGATCTTTTATTAAGTTATCCTTTTCTCTTTGTATTTTTTTGAGTGCAGTTACATCACGAGTAGAGCCTATTATTTTGACAGGCTTATCTTTTATTTTATCATATATAATATATGCCTTTTCAAATACATCTAATGTCAGCCCGTCACCTCTTTTAAGACAATAATTGCATTCCCAAAATGATTTTGAAGGATTGCCCAGAGTATCATCCATACATTTTATTGTTCTTTTTAAATCATCCGGATGTATTAGCTTTTTCCATTCTGAAAATGAAATTTTATTATCCGGAAATTCCATACCGAACATTTCCCTATAACCGCCGCCTAAATTGAAAACATCTGTTTCAAGGTCTCTTTCCCAAATTGTTTCATGAGTCGCTTTTGAAAGATATTCAAATCTTCTGTTAGCTTCTTCGAGCTGTTTATAGTTATACTCTATCTCAGTTATATCGGTCACTATACCGTTTACGATAGTTTTTCCATTTTTTTGTCCTGAAGCAATACCGGAAGCCCTTACCCATTTCACTTCGTCTGTAATTTTATTCACATATCTGTATTTAACATTAAGCTGAGTATGATTATTTAACATTTCTTTAAGTGCATCCTTTACTTTTTCAATATCTTCAGGATGTATAGCGCTAAGAACTTTCGTATAATCATTCATAATTTCGCTTATTTCCACACCCCAGTATTCATAAGCTTTCTCGCTGGCATAATTTAACTTTGGTCTCAGTTCGGAATCATATTCAAGCTGGAAAATAAACCCGGCAGTTGAGTTGCTTATTTCTTTTAAAAACTTTGCATAGCTTTTTATTTCTTCTTCACGTCTTTTCAGTGTAGTTACATCTTTACCTGATACAGTCAAACCAATTTCAGAATAATGAAGTGCGACAAGATAAGTTTTTTCCCGATACTCCATTTCAAATTCAGACTCTTTTTTTTCCAGAAGAGCTTTTTCAAATTCTGATTTTGGAAGACTTATATCTACATCATTAAATATATCCCAGATATTTTTACCCCTCAGTTCTTCCTTAGTCTTTCCTGTAAGGATTTCCATTGCAGTATTCGAGTATAGCAGGTCAAAGTTTGTATCCACTACATAAAAAATATCGGTTATGCTTTGTATTATTATGTTAACTTTCTTCATCTGCTCCAGCAGTGCTTCTTCACTCTTTTTTTCCTGTGTAATGTTTTGTATTGCTCCTACAAATCTTACAGGCTTACCGGTATGTTCATTATAAATTATATATGCCCTGTCATGAACGTAAACTATTCCGCCGCCTTTTTTTATAACTTTATAATACCCCTCCCAAAAACGTTGCGAAGGATTGCTAAGCGCATCTGCTATACTTTTATTTACTCTCCCTATATCATCGGGATGCAGAATGTGCTGTATTTTTCTCAGCTCTATTTTATCATTGGGATATGAATATCCGAACATTTCTTTATAGCTTCCACCGAATGAAATTATATTAGTCTCAAGATCTAAATCCCATATCGCTTCATTCGCCGCTTTTGAAACAAACTCATATCTTTGATTTGCCTTTGCAAGCTCTGCATTATTTTTATCGCTTTCGATTATTCTCTGCTCCAGTTTTTTATTCAGTTCTTTTATTTCTTTCTCTTTTCTTACTCTGTCTGTGACATCATTCAGCAATGCAAGTGAGCACGGCTTACCTGCATAGTTTACTCTGTTAGTCTTTACATCCACAAAAATTGATTCACCATTTTTCCTGTAATGCTCCACTATTCCGCGGTCTCTGTACGTTTCTGATTCATCTGAAAAAGCATCATCAAGATTTGCTATATCTTCAGCTGTTTTAACGTCTTTAAGAGACATCTTCATAAACTCTTCCCAGCTGTAACCATACTTATCTATTGCAGCCTGATTTACCTCTATAAATTTAAAATTAACTGTATCGCATATCCACATTACACACGGATTTTTTTCGAACAAGTCTTTATACTGCAATTCAGTTTTTTGCAGATCAATTTCAATGTTCTTTTCGTGTGTTATATCATGCTCGAACGCAACGTAGTTTGTCAGCGTTCCTTTACTGTCTTTTATGGGTGAGATGTTTAGCTTTATCCAGTATGGAGTTTTATCAGGCTGGTAATTTAATATTTCAGTATCTATCGGCTGTTCATTCTTAACCGCATTACGCATTACGGTAACAGTTTCCTCATTTGTATCAATCCCCTGAAAAGTATTTGGCTTTTTGCCGATTAAATCACTAAGCGCTATTCCGCATATTTTTTCAAATGCATTATTTACCCAGAGAATATTTTCTTTTTCATCTGTAATAATAATACCTTCATCTATGGATGCTGTAAGCTCTTTTAGGCTTTGTATAAATTTAAGGTTATCGTATGAAGAAACTTCATTGCCGGATAAAGGAGAGTCCATGATTTGAAAATTAAATTGTTAAAATTTAGATTTTCAAGTGGAATGCGGAGTAAATATCTTAGGAAAGAATTAGTGTGATGTTCAAAAACATTCACTTCAGACTTAATTATCTTAGGTTAAGATACCAACAAATACTGATACAAGATATGCATTTAGTTTAATGTAGGTAAGTATTTTTTAATGAGTTAAACAAACATAAAACTACAGTTCCTCATTTTTCATATTTGTAGATACCTGTCTTTACACCGTCAGTGTAGGTGCTGGTAAAAGCTGTTTTAGTTATCAATCCATCTTCACTGTATTCAAATATTTTCTTAAATGAGAATTTTAACTCACCTGTTTTGCAATCTTTATCGAATTCCTCATTCATTATTAAATTTTCTCCATCATAAGTGTATCTTGAGAACATTGTAATATCATCACCTTCCTTACATATAGCTTCGATAGTAGAAAGCAAGCCGTTTGCATACGTATTTTTATACTCGATCTGACCGGCTGAAGTTTTATCGTATGTTGAAACATATTTTATTGTTACTGCATTTCCAAATTCGTCATTTACATACTCGGTAATATCTTCCATGCTTCCTGAAGCAATTGATTTTATCATCTGCCCGTTAGCATCATAAAAAAATTGTGTTGTAACACCGTCACCGCTTTCATATCCAAAATAAGCTTCTTCGCTCAAGTATCCTTTCTTATCATAATTATATGTAGTGATGTAGCTTTCAACTCCGTTATTGTAATTTTTTACTTCTGTAGGTCTCCCCTTTTTATCAAATTGTGAAATGGTTTTACTCCCGTCACTATATTCAATAGTTTCAGTTTTAACCTTATTTTTTTTATAAATCGCATACTTTTTATCAAGATCATTCCGTGATTGAGCAGCAAGCTCAGAGCTGAATACTGCCAATGTGCAAAAAGATACAATAAGAATAATTAATTTATTCATGATATTTGGAGTTTTGAATTTCGGGAATTTAAACAAATAAAATCAGGAATGAGAGGATAATATTAGTTTAGAAAGACTAAAAATTAGTTTGCTAAGAAATAATCATATTGGGAAATTAACGGATGCGTGTATTATTACTTTAATGATTCGCCGTTCATCCAAGTACACATCCTGAAAGTTGATATAGTTTTTCAGCATTTTCAGATGCAAGCGGCTTTGTAATAAAGCCCGTAACATTTTGGTCATCTGAAGCCTTTTCAATATCTGATTCATTTACACTTGAGGTCAAAATAAAAATTACAACATCATTATAGATATTTTTTATTTTACTAAATTCCTCAAGAAATTCCCAGCCCGTCATTACCGGCATATTTATATCCAGTAATATCATAATTTTTTCGTATGATTTCGTTTGCAGAACCTCTTCAAGATATTTCAAGCCTTTTTGAGGCTCAATATATGCCTTAATCTCAATATCACAGCCCTTCTCAATTGCAAATTTTTTATTGAGGACTATTTTATTAATGGCATTGCAAATTGCATCATCGTCAATTAATAATATGAGATTCTTACCTTCTGACATTATTTTTGGAGTTTGATTATGTATTTTGTGCCTTTATTTACTTCACTGCTGACGGAAATTTCACCGTCAAGACTTTCAACGTGACTTTTTACCATGAACAGCCCCATTCCCTTACCTTCCTTGTTCAAATGAAATTTATTGTACAGACCAAAAATTTTATCTTTGTTCTTTTCAAGATCTATACCTATACCGTTATCTTCAAAATTCAGGTAAACATAATTTTCATCTTCATTAGAACTAATTTTTATCCAGGGTGATTTTGTACCTCTGTATTTTATTCCGTTTGAAATAAGATTCTGAAATATGCCGTGCATATAATTTTTAATGGTCACTAAAGATTCTACCTCCTTGAAATCTGAAATTATCGTAACTTTTGAATCATGTATTGCCTTCTTTTCAGTTTCAATTATATCATTCAGTAAATCATCAAAATATACCAAAGTTCTTTCTTCATTAAATCCTTTTTTAACTGAAAGTATTTCATTCATATCTCGGATAACATTATCCAGTTTCGATGACGATTGTTTTATCAGCTGATGCATTTCACCCAATGTTTCTTCATCATGCTCTCCTTCATCAAGCAGATAACTTATACCCAGTATATTTGCAATAGGCGCTCTTAAGTTATGTGATACCATATAAGTAAACTGCTCAAGCGCTTTATTTCGTTTTACCAGATCAGCCATCATATTATCCCGTTCAGCCTGAACTTTATTTAATTCGGTTACATCTTGTGTAGAGCCGATTATTTTAACCGGAATAGAATTTTTTTCATCGTAAACAATATAAGCTCTCTCAAATACATCAATAACCTTTCCGTCTTCACGTATAATACGATATTTCGATTCCCAATATCTTTTATTTGGATCTGTAAGAACAGAATGCATAGAGCTTACTGTTCTTTCTAAATCTTCCGGATGAACATGTTTTTCCCAAAGTGTAAATGGAATTTTATTTTCAGGGAATTCCTGTCCCAGCATTTCTTTGTAGCCGCCGCCTAAAAGAATTTCCATATTTGCAACATCCATTTCCCAGATAGTTTCATGGGTAGCCTTAGATAAATATTCATACCTTCTTGTTGCCTCTTCAAGCTTGTTATAATAATTTTCAGTTTCGGTAATATCTACAATAGTTCCGTTTACCAAAGTATGACCGTTTTCTAATCTTGTAGGTACTGCCATAGCACGTACCCATTTTATCACGCCTGTTGTTTTATTTACATAGCGGAATTTGAAGTTCATATTAGTTAGATTTTTTGCAGACTCAATCCTCTTATTTACAACTTCTGCTATATCTTCAAAATGAATTGAATCCAACAGCTTTGATTGGTCAGCTATCACTTCTTCAGGTGTTACTCCCCAATAGTCATAAGCATTTTTACTGGCAAAATTAAGCTTTGCATTATAATTTTCATCATACTCTGTCTGGAAAATAAACCCATGCATCGATTCACTTATTTCTTTTATAAATTTTGCATTCTTTTTTAATGCTTCTTCGTATTCTTTGTTCTCAGTTATATCCTGAGTTGAACCGATTATTTTCAACGGAGTTTCAGTCGCATCATCATAAACTATATAAGCTCTGTCATTCACATATCTTACTTCACCGTCTTTTCTTATAATTCTGTAACTTCTTTCCCAGTACCGTTTTGTTTTGTCATTCAGCGCTTCTTGTTTAGAGCGGTTCACTTCCTCCAGATCATCAGGATGCAAAAGCCTTGTATGGAATTCATCGGTAAGAATATTGTCAGGCAGTTTATAACCGAACATTTCTTCATACGCTCCGCCAATTATACATACATCTTTTTTCAGATCCAATTCCCATATAGTATTATTAGTTGCCTTAGATACGTGCTCATATCTTTGATTAGCCTGCTCAAGTTTTGTATAATAAGTTTCGGCATCGGTAATATCTATCACTGAGCCGTTAATAATTGAATTACCGTTTTTTAACTTAGTTCCTATAGCAATTATACGCATCCACTTTATTTCATTCGTAATGATATTTACCAGCCTGAACTTATTGTTCAGGTTTGTAAGATTTTTAGCGCAGTTTAGCATGGATTGCATGAAATCCGGAAAATCATCTTTGTGCACAGAACGAAATATTTCTTCTTTTCCATTTATTGCATCACTCACAGGAAATCCCCAGTAGTTAGCTGCGTTTTCGCTGGCATAATTCAACTTTGGAGTTAAGCTGCTGTCAAATTCGAGTTGGAAAATAAAACCAGGAGTTGAGTCGCTTATTTCTTTTATGAACTTGACATTTTTTTCAAGTTCATCCTGCTGATTTTTTCTTTTTGTTATATCTCTGGCATGCACTGCAAGACCTATTTCTGACGGGTAAAGTAAAACATCAAACCACTTATTGCTTAATTTAAACTCACCTTGGAAAGTCTCATTCTTATCCATAGTCTCTTTGAACAAGTCAGATAAAACCTGATGATTTCTGACAAACTCAAAACTGTACATTTCTTTACCGAGTAAATCTTCTTTGTTTTTATTAGCCAAAGCAAGTCCGGCTTTATTTGCAAGAATAACTTTCAAATCTTTGCCTATTACAAAGAACGGATCAGTCATACTTTCAACGATAATATTATTTCTTCTTATCTCAGCTTTTATTGCTTCTTCATCTTTTACTCTACGGGTAATATCAAATGCAGAGCCGACAAATCGCACAGGCTTATTTGCTTTCTCATCATAAATTGCATAACCTCTCTGATAAGTATGTACAATTTCTCCATCAATGTTAATAAGCCTGAATGTATCTTCCCAGTATCTTTGGGTTGAATCCTGA
The DNA here is from genome assembly GCA_044226845.1 of Ignavibacteria bacterium. Taxonomy (GTDB): domain Bacteria; phylum Bacteroidota; class Ignavibacteria; order Tepidaquicellales; family Tepidaquicellaceae; genus JAFDZO01. The sequence goes on along the minus strand of JBGAGG010000006.1, from coordinate 81,159 downwards.
AGGAATGTCATGAATTTTTTATCGACTCTTTCTTTATCCTCTGCGTGAATAGAATTTACCAATGTTTCAAACGTTATCTCCGTAAGTTCAATTTTACTCTTCATCATTTCATTAAAGCTGCCTCCGATTTTTACTATGTTAGTAGTTAAATCCCAGTCCCATATTCCTTCATTTGCAGCTTTACTTACATATTCATATCTCTCGTTAGATTTTTCAAGCTCATTATAATATTTTTCTGTATCTGTTACGTCAACAATCACACCGGTAAGTACGATACTTCCATCCTGTAATTTTTCGGGTATAGATTTTGAACGCACCCAGCTTATTTTTCCCGTCTCCTGATTTACAAATCTGTACTTACAGTCCAACGGCAATAAATTTTCCAATGTATTTTTTACTTCACTTTTTATCTTATCAATATCGTCTTTGTGTATTGGGATAAATCTTTTTTCTGAATTTTTAAGAACTTCTTCAACTGACATTCCCCATAATTCTCTGAAACCTTCACTGGCAAATGTCATCTTTGAAGTTCCGTCAGGATAATAAACCGATTGGAAAATTGCCCCGGGAATATTATTGCTTAAATGCTGTATAAATTTTGCTTTTTCTTTTATTTCTTCCTCATGTTTTTTCCTGAGTGTGATATCCTGCGCTGTTCCGATTATTTTTAAAGGTTCATTTGTAACAGGATCAAATATAGTATAAGACCTTTCATATATATAAATTATCTTATCATTAATATCAAACATCCTGTAATAATTATCTCTGTGATGATTTTCAATATCAGCCATACCAAACTCAATGTTCTTCTTTACTATTTCTAAATCATCAGGATGAATTCTGCTTTGTACAAACTCGAATGGTACTTTGTTATCAGGAAATTCGTATCCGAACAGTTCTTCGTAGTTACCGGCAAGCTCCATTATATTAGTTTTCAAATCCCAGTCCCAGATGACTTCATTTGCTGCTTTAGAAACATACTCATATCTTCTATTCGATTTTTCAAGCTCATTATAATATTTCTCACTCTCAGATATATCTATAAATACCCCGTTTAACACTACACTGCCGTCTTCTTTTTTACTTGGAACGGCTTTAGCATGTACCCATTTAATTTCTTTTGACTTCTGATTTATAAATCTGAACTTATGGTCAAGCGGAACAAGATTTTTTATAGCATTATCAATATCATTTTTAACTGACTCCCTGTCTTCCGGATGAATCGGAACAAATCTTTTGACTATATCTTTTTTTACTTCTTCAGGATTTAATCCCCACAGTTCTTTAAATCCTGCGCTGATATACGGAGCTTCAACTCTTCCATCAGGATAATAAACTGTCTGTATTATTCCACCTGGTGTATTATTTCCTATTTCTTCGATGAATTTTACTTTTTCTTCAAGTTCTTTAGTTATTTTTTTATTCTCGGTTATTTCAGTAGCTGATACAGCCAGACCGATTTCTGAAGGATAAAGATTTACGCTAAAAGTTCTTCCCAAGTATGTAGTTTCAAATTGACGACTCTTATTTTCTTTAAACGCTTTATCATATTCCTTTTTTTCTTCTATGAAGTCACGGTCAGGATATACTTCAAAAATATTCTTTCCGACCAGTTCTTCTTTTGTAAACCCCGATAATCTGGCAGAAGTATCATTTATGAAAAGCAGATTATATTTTTTATCTATAACGAAAAAAGGAGAAGTAATGCCGGAAAGAATTATGCTGATATTTTTAAGCTGAGCTGCAATTTTCTCTTCGTTATGTTTCTTAGCGGTAATATCAATTGTTATACCTGAAAGTAATTCAGGGTGCCCATTATCATCATAAATTAGCGCGCCTTTTGATACGATATGTTTACAGTTTCCGTTAATAGGTTTTAATTTATATTCTATATCAATCGGTTCAGAATTAACTACCAAATCATTTATTGTTTTAGTATATCGGTCCAAATCATCGGGATGTACCCGGCTCTGAAATTTTTTAAATGATAATTTTTCATTAGGTTTAATATTGAAAATATTGTACACTTCTTCTGAAGCTGTAATCTTATTAGTCTTTATATCGATTTCCCACGTGCCTATTTTAGCAGATTGTCTTGCTGCAGATAGTTTCTGCTCTTTAATTTTCAATTCACGAAGTAATTCGTTATTTTTACTCAGATTTTTTTTAAGCGAATCATTCAATAATGTAAGATTCTCATTTAAATCTTCTACTTCCAGTTCCTTTAAATGGCGGTCCGTTACATCTGTTGTAATCGTTAATATTGCTTTTTTACCATTGTACTCTATTGCACTTGCTTTTATATCAACAAATATTGTATCGCCGTTTTTCTTCAGGTGTCTCCATACACCTTTAAGTACAAATTCTTCCTTAACATCTTTAATTATTTTTTTAACTTTCTTCCAGTCTTCAGGCGGTCTGATATCTTTTACTGTGAGTTTCAAAAAATCTTCCTTGGTATAGCCGTACGTACACAATGCAGCCTCGTTAGCTTCAATCATTTTATAAGTAACCGGGTCAAATATAAACATATTTACCGGGCTCTTTTTAAAAAGAACTTTATAAATCTCATCTGACTGCCCTTTGTTCTTCTCAATTAATTTTTGCTCGGTTATATCCCGTTCAAATGAAATATATTTTGTTACTTTATTGTTCTCGTTCAATATCGGTGTGATTGTAAGATTTATCCAATATGGAGTTCCGTCAGGTTTATAATTTACTAATTCAATTGAAACAGTCTCACCTTTTTTAATGGATTTCCTTAAATTCCGGACTGCCGATTTATTGGTTTTTTCACCGTGAAAAATCTCCGGTCCTTTTCCGATTAGCTCTTTAAGCGTATATCCTGAAATTTTCTCGAATGATTTATTCACCCAGATAATTCCTTCTTTCTCATCAGAAATTATCACACCTTCTGAAATGGACGATGCAAACTTAGTAAATTTTTTTACAAATTCTTTTGAATCTTTATTTTTAGAGAGTGGGAACGACATTTCTATGAATTTAATTTTAATAATTAAATTTAATTAAAAGTTACTCTCTTGCCTGTAACCCTTATTTTTTTATAATATAAAACTAAGCAATTCCTTATTTGCAAAATATGATTTATATCAAGAAATATATTAATTTCATTTATGGTTAGTTAAACTAAGTATAAAGTTCATTTACAATAACAACTTATATCAAAATTTAGACTCTTTCTGACTGATGGCTGCCAAAATTTCAAAATTTTTAAACTCACAAAGTGCTATAAAAATATGGTTTACAGTAAACTAACTTTTTTCATTTTTTCCCGTAAAAAAGAATATCCCTCCTAAAATTCCTTTGCTAATTACATCAACGAAAAATGATCACAAGAAAAAAATTCCTTACTTATTCCGCTCTTAGTGCGCTAACAATTATTGCTCCGGGTTCAAGTGCAGATATATTTTCTCAACAAGTTAAAAAAGATAAAGGGCCGGCTTTAGATAAAGACCTTGTGAAAGATTTTGTAGGTAAAGCGCATAAAGATTTAGATGCAGTAAAATCCATGCTAGCTCAGGAACCGGGGCTTCTGAATGCTTCTTGGGACTGGGGTGGAGGCGATTTTGAAACAGCTATGGAAGCCGCCGGACATGTTGGCGATAGAGACATAGCTTTATTTCTGCTTTCAAACGGTGCGCGTATGAACATCTTCTGTGCGGCAATGCTCGGACATCTTGATATTGTGAAACAAATTTTAATTGTTTTCCCCGAATTAAAATCGTCAAAAGGTCCGCATGGACTGCAACTGATACACCACGCTAAAAAAGGCGGTGATGAAGCTAAATCAGTGTTGGAATACCTTGAATCAATAGGAGCAAGCTAAGGTAATTTCTCAGTAGAGAAGCATATGCCCGGGAAGCCGGGCTTTTACTTTGCATCTTTTTACAAATTATCTCGTAACAAAATTATAATTTACATCTCGCATAACAGAAAAATCACTACACGGAAATTTCTGTTTCTGAAATTCAATAATTCAAAAGTTTAAGCTCTAACAAATTACAATATGAATTTTTATTTATTTGCTTTCTTAATTTTGATTGCAGCATCAGTAACCTTTTTATCCTGCAACAATGATTCACCTGTGGGCATAAATACCCCTTCCGGGAACTATTACAGCTGGTCAATAGTCAACGAAGGACTTGAAGGAATCACAAGTATTTCTTCCGGCAGCAGCAATGTTGTATTTGCTTCAGGAATTAAAAGCTACAGAATTGCAAACGGAATAAGAACTGAAATCAATTTTCACGATGAAAAATTTACTCCAGTTGATGTGAAAGCCTTCGATGATAACTATGCTGTATTCCTCGGATACAAAAGCTTCCCTTCAGATACTGCATTCTTTAAGATTTACACTAACGGAACTGTGAAGAGTTACAACTTACCATTAAAGCAGGGAGATTTTTTGAATGAAGTTTTTATTCTCGATAAAGATAAGTTTTACATAACAAATGAAGGTCCTTTAACATGGTATGAATTTAACAAAGGAGTTTTTACGGAGCACACTTTGCCGAATAATCATACAGCTTTAAAATTTACAAAGACGTATAATGAAATATATCTTATCTCAAAATATGAGAATAATGGATTTAATGTTTTTTTTAAAATTGAGAACGGCTCTGCAACTGAAGTGAGAAACGAAGCTCCGGACGGGAAATTATTTTTTCTGAACAACGATATTTTAAAAGTAATAGAAGAGGATTTGTCAGTTGAGTATTACAATTACACAAGCACGGGATGGAATAAATTTTACAGCAGCTACTCAAATACAAACGGTGAGAAGGCTGTATATATAAGCGGAGATTCTAAAGATTTCTTTTCAGTAATAACTCTGGATAATCAGTACAATTTTTACGGCAATACTTGGAACGGAAGTGAATACAAACAGCAGGAAAATTTCCCTTCCGGTCTGACTTCATTCAATACGCTTGGCAAGGCTAGCAATTATAAAGACGGCGCATTTTATTTTTATCACTCAGAGGTGAAAAAAATATTTAAGGCAGCTAAGAATAATTAAATTATTTCACTCTCTGAAATGCAAACTCATGCCTGATAAAAAAACTATCTGAATCTTTATACTTCACTTTCTTTTCTATAGAAAATGAATCATTATGCATTTCAAAAGTCTGCTGAATAGTGCAGGGCTTATTGTTATCCTGTCCTTCTTTTTCAAAAACAAATATTGCAATATCGTTATTGTCATCGTTCTGAGCGTAGCTTGTAATATTATAGTTTGTGCTGTCATAGAAAAAAGTTTTACCCTCATCCAATATTGTCCAGGCATCTTCACCCGTAACCGTTCTTCCATTTCCCTCATCAAAAATAAATTTCACTGATAGAAATTTATCATTTCCTGATTTATTAAAAACAGCTTCGCAAACAGTCGGAAGCTTTGTTTTTGTATTATTATCTCCGTAGTCAAGATATTCCAGTGAACCTTTCCAGTATCCGTTAAGTGTGGCAAGCTTTTTAAGCATTCTTTCCGGCTTATCTGAGTTGTCCTGAGCAAATCCGCTAGAAGAAAAATTTAATGAGAAAATTAAAGATGTGAAAATTAATACAAAGAGAGTAAGGATTTTTTTCATTTGGGGTTTGTTATTTAATTGCTCGGTTTAGCATATTCAACTTTCTTTCTATACATGAAGTTCCAAAATACAAACATTTTTATAGGCAATATATTTACTTTATATATTGAATATTATAATCTTAGTATAAAATGAAAATATATTTGTTTAAATTATAACTAATTAAAACTATATATGAAATATATTTACAATCTTACGATACTCATAATTTTTTCATCCGGTTTTATATCTTGCAGTGAAGTTACAGTTGACGGAACTACGGGCGATGGAAATTATTACAACTGGACGGTGATTCCTGTATCAATGGATAGTGTTTCACGGATTGCAGCAGCTAATGATGATGTAGCTTTTATAGCAGGAAACTCATCATACAAAGTAACAGGCAGCAATATTGAAAGAATTAATTTTCAGGACAGCACGTTTCATTGCGGCGGAGTTGAGGCTTTCGATAAAAATAATGCAGTATTCTGGGGAAGCACAGGCAGCGGCACATCGCCTCTCGTATTTAAAATATATGATACAGGTGTATTTACTAGTTATAATGTTACAGCTGAGTACCCCACACAAAGATTTATATTCGTAAGTAAAAGTAAATTTTATTTCAGTTCTTTTTATGGTTATTACTTATTTGATAACGGAACAGTGACTGAATTAACCTTACCTCCTGCTGAAAATATAAGAGGAATGGGAAAAGTCGGAGATGTGATTTATCTCTTCACTTCTACCTCTTCAACTTTTTCAGAAGACAGAGTGCATAGAATAATCAATAATTCCCCGCTGCTTGTTTCCAGTGTTCCCTCACAGGGAAGACTGCAGTTTTTAAACAGCGATGTTATAAGAGTAACGCAGGATTCCGTACTACACAGACTTGATTATTTTGACGGCGCTAACTGGACAAACTTTTTCAGTTATAGCACTCCCGCCAATACAAATTTTATAAGTTATCTTGCCGGCAATACTAGGGCACAGTTTTTATCTATATGGTTCGATCAGAACTCTGTGGCATACTGCGATGTATATTCCGCGAATACAAAATACGGGCAGACAAATTTTCCGTCGTCAGCAGTTACTCCGCCAAACCTGCTTATGGTGAGGACTGTCAGCAACTACGCAGATAACTCATATTATATAATAGATAAGTATCGTCCAACAAAAATTTTAAAAGGAAAGCTGAAGTAAAATTATCTTCAATCTCAATTATGAAAATTATCTTAAATCTGTTTGTTATTTGTTTTTCAATATTACTAATCTCCTGTAAAAGCGATGATGTAATTATTAATCCCGGAACTGCTTCAGAGAGTTATGAGTGGTCGACTCAAAATATGACATTCGATAACATAACGGATATACAGGTAATAGATAGAAACAGTTTCTTCGCTTCTTCATTCAATAAATTATATAAAGTTACAAATAATGTACCTGTGGAATTCACTGAGCAGAACTCAGTATTCAATGCGCAGCAAGGTTATATCTTCGATAACTCTTACTTAGTTTACAAAGGAAAAAGAGTTTCTGACGGAAAGCAGCAATTCATGATCTATGATAACGGCAGTTATTCAATTTATAATCAGCCTCAGCCCGATTCAGCTTATATTTTCCCTCCGATGTTTGCCGGCAGAGGAAAATTTTATTGTTATCTTTATGATTCGCTGAAATATTATAAATTTGAAAGTGGTATCTTCACGCCGTATAATGTTACAGGACAGTTTATAAAGTGCTTTGCAAAATCAAACGGAAATATTTACTTAATAGTAAGAGAGAATAACTTCACAAGAAGTTTTTACAGAGTGACGGATTCAGGTCCCGTATTTGTAAAAAACGAACCTGAAGATGACAGCATTACTCCCATCAATACTGATATTTTAAAAATCAGTTCTTATACCGCTATAGTCTCATATTTTTCAGAGTCAGCATGGACAAATATGTTTACAATTACAAATCCGTATTATAATTACCCATCGAATATTAGAGGCGAGAGTAAGGACAGATTTGTAACTGTCCGTCAGGATTCATTATCGCGCGTACAGGCTGCTGCATGGAACGGCACTGAATACAAACAGCTTACTGATATACCGGCAAGTGTAAATTTACAAAATGCTTTTTTTTATATAACAACTGAATACAGAGACAACACTTTTTATATGCTGGTAATAAATAAAGATAATACATCAAAAGTAATAAGAAGCTTTTATAAAGGGAATTAAGAATATGAAAATTAAAATTGTTTTAGTTTTTTTATTCCTTGTGACAGGAGTCAATTATCTTACTGCACAGGAAGATAAATCATACAGCGTAATCTCGAAGGCTGATTCTGCATATGATGCTAAAAATTATGAGGAGTCTATAAAATTATATTCAATATTGATTGAGTCATATCCTGATTCTGTTATGTACTACAGAAGGCGCGGATTTTCATTTCACAACTTAAACAGATTTGATGAGGCAAAAAAAGATTATTTAAAAGCAATTGAGCTGGGAGCAAATGCTTATAATCCTTATGTAAATCTTGCGAATATATATATTCTAGAAGAAAATTATGTAAAAGCCTTTGAACTCACAGACTACGCCATTACTGCCTTTGGTGAAAATGATGAACTCCTATATCACCGCGCAGTTAGCCTTTTCAACACAGAAAAATATGAACAATCTAAACAGGATTTTATCAAGGTTATCAAATTAGCTCCTGACATGAAAAGTCCGTATAATTATCTGGGCAACATTTACAGAGAGGAAGAGAACTACGGCGAAGCTATTAAGAGTTATTTAAAAGCAATTGAACTCGATCCGGCTTATGAAATTGCATACTTCAATCTGGGAAACGTTTACCTTGACCTGGAAAAATATGATTCAGCAATAAATAACTATACAAAGGCAATTAATTTAGGCTTCGTTAAAGCTGAAGCCTATGAAGCTCGCGGAATGGCCTATTATTTAAATCTTAACTATCCTAAAGCGATTGGTGATTTTTCATACCTTATTAACTCAGGAAACGGGAATGCATTCAGATATAAAAATTTAGCTGATATATATTATTCATCAGAAAAAAACAGTGAAGCCGTAGTATATTACACTAAGGCAATAGAGCTTGATAACAAATATGCCGAAGCATACAGCGGCAGAGGTAAAGTATATGACGATTTAAAAGAAAATGAAAAAAGCATTGCTGACCACAATACAGCAGTAAATTTAGAACCTGATGATATAGCGATATTAAGTGAAAGAGCCTTATTTTATGTTAGACATAATTCCATACCTCTGGGGAAAATAGATTATAAAAAAGTTGTTGAGCTATGCTCAGCAAGATTAAAATCAAAACCAAAATCATTATTTCTTTTAACTTCCCGCGCAACCGGCTATTTTTATCTGGACAAATATGATGAAGCAATGGCAGATTGTAATGAAGTTCTTAAAATTGATCCATCAGATGCAATAGTTACCCCTATAATTCGAGAAATAAAAAAATTTCGAAGTAAGTAATTTAATGGTGTATAAATTTTCCAAAAATTCAAATTTTATCTTACAAAATTCAGGTGCAAATTCCCGTTCACATGCCGTGAATTTTAATTGTAAAAACTTCGCTTGATTCAACAGACTACTCTTTATGGAATTCCAGGTGGGATATATTACAATGAATTTGATTTACCAAACGTTCTTTTAAATTTAAACCGTGCATTACAGCTGAATCCTAAAGATTTATACTCACTTTATACCAGAAGGAAAATTTATACTAAACAAGATGATTACGAGAAAGCACCTGCAGATATCACCAAATACTGAATGGCATACTTTTCACATGTTTTATAAGTAAATCTGAAATTAAAATCTTTTAATGCGGAAGCTTTTCTTTTATCAATCCATAGAACCATGTACCGGCAATAGCGCAGAGAAAAGTTATTATGACTACAGTGAATCCGCTTCCTATCTGTGCTGCTAACGGACCGGGACAAGCCCCAGTAAGAGTCCAACCTACACCAAAAATCAATCCTCCGATTATCTGACCTTTGTGGAATTTTTTATCCTGAAAAGTTATAGCTTCACCTGAAATTGTTTTCAGTTTAAATTTTTTGATTATGAATACAGATACCATTCCTGTCAAAACTGCAGTGCCAATTACACCGAACATATAAAACGAATCCAGATAGAACATCTCCTGAATTTTGAACCAGCTTATTATTTCTGCTTTAACAAAAATAATACCGAATATAATACCAACAACTAAATATTTAAAATTTTTCAAGCAAATAGTAATTTAAAGATTAATGGAATCAGATAATTTGCAGATAAATACCCGCCAACCATAAAAGCTATAGATGCATACAGTGAAGGTAACTGCAGGTTTGATAAACCCATAATTGTATGTCCTGAAGTGCATCCCCCGGCATAACGTGTACCAAAGCCGATAAGAAATCCGCCAAATACAAAAAATATTAAACCGACCGGAGTAAATAGATTTTTCCAGGAAAAGATTTCTACAGGCATTAACAAACTGAAATCTTTAATGCCAAGATTTACAAAAGATTCCTTAGCAGAATCAGTAATTTCTATAGGATTAGGATTCTGTAAAAAGTTAGCTGCTAAAAATCCCCCGATAAGAATTCCTGCTATAAAAACTAAATTCCAAATTTCATTCTTCCAGTCGTATTTAAAAAAGGAAATGTTGGCAGGCATGCACATTGCGCAAAAATGTCTTAATGATGAGGAAACTCCCAGCTTCTTATTTCCCAACAGAAGTAAAACGGGAACAATTAACCCAATCAAAACACCGGCTACAGACCAATGCCATGGCTGACGTAAAAATTCAATCATTTTGTAATTATTTTTCTTTTAGAGTTGAGTAGTAAAATACTTTAATTCGATTACGTATTCAGTATTAATATTATAGCATTTCAGCACACAAGCTAATATTATTCTACTTTTCTTAATCAGTATAATAATGCTAAGATTCGGATTTTAGTTTCAATCTATGAATTTACTCGTGGAAGGCAAAAATTCAAACTCTATTTTTACAGTACTTAGGTGTAAAAATTCCCGTTCACACATCGTAATTTCCCTTGTAAAAATCTTTATAATTCGGTAATTTGCATTACATAACTATTAATGTACAATATGAGCGTTCCAGGGCTTTGGCGTTGGAACGTATTTTTTGTATAGAAAAAATTACAGAATAAACTACGAAAGACTAACGAATGTTTGACGATTTATCCTCGAAGCTGGAAGGCGTACTGAAAAAAATACGCGGTGAAGGTAAGATAACAGAAAAAAATATAGACGAATCGCTCCGCGAAATACGCAGAGTATTATTCGATGCCGACGTAAACTACAAAGTTGTTACTTCCTTCCTCGAAGAAGTAAAGAAAAAATCATTAGGACAAAATGTACTTCTAAGCATAACACCGGGACAGTTAATCGTTAAGATAATCAACGATGAGCTTATAAATCTTCTCGGCTCTGAAAAAGCTGATATAAATTTTACGAACGATATTCCTTCCATTATTATGATGGTCGGTTTACAGGGTTCAGGTAAAACAACTTTTTCGGCAAAGCTTGCAAGACATTTAAAATCAAAAGGCAAGCAGCCTGTACTTGCTGCCTGCGATATATACAGACCAGCTGCTATAGAACAGTTAAAAGTTTTAGGTAAGCAGATAGGTGTTCCTGTATTTTCCATAGACGGTGAAAAGGATGCTGTAAAGATTTCCAAAGCAGCTATTCAATACTGTAAAGAGAATGCAAGAGATACATTGCTCATCGATACTGCAGGACGTTTAGCTATTGATGAAGAGATGATGAATGAAGTCCGCGCTATAAAAGATGCAGTAAGCCCGGGCGAGATATTATTTGTAGTTGATGCTATGACGGGTCAGGATGCAGTTAACACTGCAAAGACGTTCAATGAAAAATTAAATTTTGACGGAGTAGTACTTACAAAGTTAGACGGTGATACAAGAGGCGGTGCGGCTTTATCTATCAAAGCTGTTGTTCAGAAGCCTATCAAGTTTGTCGGTATAGGTGAAAAGCTTGAAGCTTTGGAAGAGTTTCATCCTGACAGAATGGCAGGCAGAATTTTAGGCAAGGGTGATATTGTTTCCTTTGTTGAAAAAGCACAGCAGGATTTTGATTTCAGCGAAGCTGAAAAAATGGAAGAGAAGCTCTCGAAGAATAAGTTCGACTTCGATGACTTCTTAATGTACATCAAGCAGATTAAAAAAATGGGTTCGCTTACAAGCTTACTCTCTATGATTCCCGGCGCAGCAAAAGCTATGCAGGGTAAGGAAATAGATGAAAAAGTAATGATAAGAGTTGAGGCAGTGATTCAATCGATGACAAAGGAAGAAAGAGCAAATCCAAAAATCATAAACGGCTTACGCAGAAGAAGAATTGCAAACGGAAGCGGAAACCAGATACAGGAAGTAAATAAAGTTATAAAGCAGTATGAAGATATGGCAAAAATGATGAAAGGCTTTAATGAAAATAAAGCAAAAGGTATGATGAAAAAAATGAAGTTGCCGCCGAACTTTATGAACCAAATGAAATTTAAATAAAAATAATTAATAATATAAAAGGAGATACACAAAAACGTGGTTAAATTAAGACTAAAAAGAATGGGAAAGAAAGCTTATCCCGTTTACAAAATAGTTGCTGCAGACTCCCGTTCACCAAGAGATGGAAGATTCATCGAATCAGTCGGACATTATAATCCGAATGCAGAACCGGCAGTAGTAACTTTGAAAGACGAAAGAGTAAGCTACTGGCTTAATTCAGGCGCTCAGCCGACAGATACAGTAAGAAGCATTCTCAGCAGAGAGGGCTTCATGTTAAAGCTTCATCTTACAAGAAAAGGCGCAGATGAAACAAAGATCACAGATGAATATAATAAATTCATAGCAGACAGAAGCAGAAAAGCCGAAACAGCAAAAGCAAAGAAAGTAAGAAGAAAAGAAAACAAAGCAAAAAAAGAAGCTGAAGCTAAAGCTGAGAAAACCGCTTAATTTTAATTTGTAATTTATAAGTTCCCCCTTCATTAACCTGTTGGGAGCATTAAGTTATATCAGGGCGGGCAAAACGAGAATAAAAATGCGGCTAATATGCAAAGGTATATTACACGGCTAATTCTGAGTCCGTATTCTAGTGAGAAAGTTTTTCTTTAGCAGTAAGATTCCTATTAAACTACCCCAAAGGAGAATCAACATGAAAAACTTCATTGAATTTATCGCCCAGCATTTGGTCGATAAGCCTGAAGCAGTAGTAATTGAAGAAACAGAAGACGGAAACAAAATTAAATACAAACTTTTTGTGGACGAAACTGAAACCGGTAAAGTGATTGGCAAGCAGGGCAGAACGGCAAAAGCAATCAGAACTTTACTTGGAGCAATAGCTGCCAAACAAGGCAGAATTGCAATCCTTGAAATACCGGACAGGCACGAAAAGCACGAGCAGCAATAATTATTTGTACTAAAATTGGAATACAACGATTTCATTTGCATAGGTAAATTGAGCGGATGCTCAGGAATAAAAGGACTGTTAAAAGTAACTCCGTTTACAGAATATCCCGAGAGATTTCTCAAGTTAAAAAGAGTTTATCTTTTTGATGAAAGGAAATCTTTGTTCGCGCTGAATCCGAATGATGAATTTGAATTCAAAATTGAAAAATGCGATGTAACACATGCGCAGATTACAATTAAGCTTGAAGGAATAAATTCAAAAGAAGAGGCAGCGGAATTTGTGCATTATGAAATTCTTATACCTGAAGAAGAGAAACTAAAGCTTCCAAAGGGAAAATATTTTCACTATGAGATAATCGGTTTTAATGTTTATAACGGAAATGAACTGCTGGGTACGCTTGAAAAGATCGATAACTACGGCTCGCATGATATACTCAATGTAAAGAGCATTGAAGGAAAAGAAATATTAATTCCCTATCGTGAAGAGTTCGTAAAAAGCATCGATGCAGATGAGAAAAAAATTGTTGTTGAGCTTATTGAAGGCTTTCTGGAATAATAATTATGAGATTTGATATACTAACGGCTAATCCGAAAATTGTGACTTCTCCTATTGAAAACGGTTTAATAGGAAGAGCGACAAAAAAAGGATTAGTGGAAGTTTATGTTCATCATCTCAGAGATTATGCCGAAGGAAAGTACAGACAAATAGATGATTCGCCGTTTGGCGGCGGAGTCGGGATGATACTTAAACCTGAGCCGTTTTTCAGATGCGCAGATAAGCTGAAGAGTGAAAGAGAATACGATGCAATTATCAATTTTTCTCCCCAGGGGAAGAGATTGAATCAGAAAGCAGCGAATGATTTTTCACTGAAGCAGAATTTTATGCTGCTATGCGGACACTATAAAGGAATTGATGAACGCGTAATAAAATATCTGGCAACAGAGGAAGTTTCCATAGGAGATTTTGTATTATCTTGCGGAGATTTAGCAGCGGTAATATTTATGGATGCTGTTGCAAGATTAATTCCGGGAGCATTGGGAGACAGCGAAAGCTCGTTGACTGATACGTTCCAGGTAGATACGGTTTTTGATGCGCCGTTATATACAAGGCCGGAAAAATACGGCAAGTATAAAGTGCCTGCAGTGCTTCTTTCAGGAAATCACGCAAAGATAAAAGAGTGGAGAGAGAAGAAGGCAAAGGCGAAGTACAGGAAGAGTAAGAAACGATAGTATTGAGTACTTAGTAGTGAGTAGTAAGACACTCATCACAGATTCTACCCTTGAGGAGAGTCCGGAGGGGTGTTGAGTGGATTCCCGCCTTTATGGGAATGACAAGATAAAAATCACAGAGTTTTTAATATAAAATAAAAAACACCATTAGGACACAAGGAGTAAACGACAATGGAAAAAATAATTAATTTAGTAACAGCGGCGCAATTGAGAACGGACCTTCCGGAATTTCACGTCGGCGATACAATTTCGGTTTCCGTAAAGGTTATCGAAGGCGATAAAGAAAGAATCCAGCTTTTCAAAGGAATCGTCATGGGAATAAAAGGCGGCGGCATCAGCAAAACGTTCCGCGTCAGAAAAATTTCTAACGGCGTAGGCGTTGAAAGAATTTTCCCGATGAACTCACCAAGAATTGCAAAGATCGATATCGTAAAAGAAGGTTCTATCAGAAGAGCTAAGCTTTACTACCTGAGAGGTCTTACAGGAAAAGCAGCTACAAAGATAAAAGATAAAAAGAAATTATTAGTAGTTGAAGGCGCCGATAAAAAAGCAGACGCAACAGCATAATTTTCATTCCAATCAAAAACCGTTCTGTGAAAGCAGGACGGTTTTTTTATTTCCCAAAATCGCTCTTAAATTCTTTTAAAATTTACTTAAGGTATCTAACCCATGACCGATAAGAAAATCTTTATTTCTATAGCAGGAAATATAGGCTCAGGCAAATCTTCGCTTACAAAAAAAATTGCAGAGCAGTTCGATTTCACACCTTACTTTGAATCAGTAGATGATAATCCTTACTTAAAGGACTTTTACGATGATATGAAGCGGTGGTCATTCAACCTTCAGGTTTATTTTTTATCGCATAGATTTAAAACTCATAAGGAAATTCTTATGAATGAAAAATCAGTGATTCAGGATAGAAGCATCTATGAAGATGTGGAAATCTTCGCAAAGAATTTGCACACAATGGGAAATATGACAGACAGGGATTATGCAAACTACCGACAGCTATTTGCAGAGATGACTTACTTCCTAAGACCGCCGGATTTACTTGTATACCTTAAAGCAAATACTGAAACTTTAGTAAAGCAAATTCAAAAGCGTGGAAGGGTTTTTGAGAAAGATATCGATGTATCATATCTTGAGCTGCTAAACACCAGCTATGAAGAATGGATTTCGAATTACAATCTCTCCCCTATTTTAATCGTGCCTTCGGATAATCTTGATTTCGTTCAGCATGAGCCTGATTATGATTTTATCATTGATCTGATAAAGCAGAAAGTTGGAGCATAGAAAATTTTAACAAATATAAACTTACTTATTTAAAAAGAAATAAAATTATAAATGATATTTCATATTTTAAATGGTGACTCCCTCGCACACACCTTACAGAATTCTACCCTTAAAGAAACAACTATAATTTGCCGTGAATGTTTGATAGACGGACCTTTAAGTCCTGAAATAAACGATACTTTTTTCCGGAAAAGAGCCGAATATATTTCTTCCTCTTATAATGAAACTCCTCAGAATTATTTTTCCAAAGTTGTAAATGAGTTAGATAAATTAAAACAGATTCCAGTGAACTCTGATATTTATCTTTGGTTTGAAAATGATCTCTACTGCCAGGTGAATATGTGGTTTATGATTTCTTTAATTTCTGAAAATTGCCCCTATGTAAATATACACAGAGTATTTCCGCCTACACTAAATTCTCAAAATAAATGGAGCGGTTTTTATGATTTAATCGATAAAAACGCAGAGGACCTTATTAACCATAGTATTAAATTTTCTGAATCGGATATTGAGTTATCAAAAAATTTGTGGTATAATTACGCCGAAAATAATGAAGATAATCTGGTGCAGCTTTCCAAAACCGATTCGGGATGTTTTAAATATTTAGAAGAAGTTATTCAGGCTCACATTGATAGAACTGAAAGTAAAACAGGAGAAGGAAGACCTGAAAAAACTTTAAAAAAGATAATTTCAGAGGGTAAAAATAATTTCAACGAAATATTTTTTGAATTTAATAAAACTGAAGGGATTTACGGCTTTGGTGATATGCAGGTGAAACTTCTGCTTAGAAATAAGCTTAATTATCAGATTTGAGAATATTTATCATTTAATATTTAAACTTTACTTTAATATTATTCCAAACCTCTCCCAGGCATCGGGGTTATAAACCAAAAACTCAACTCGACCCAGGATATCTTCTTCGCTTATCAAGCCTGTATAGCGGCTATCCCATGAGTTTGTTCTGTTATCGCCGAGCATAAAATAATAGTTATTTTTCACTTCATACTCCCCTTTTGCAAGGATTTTACCTATAAGAATTTCCTTTTCTTCTTTGTTCAATTTTTGATTTTGCTCGCGGATAATCACCGGCTTCCACAGGACAATATTGTTGGAATCAATTTTTACTATATCATTTTTAGCAGGAAGATAGATCGGTCCGTAGTTTTCTTCGTTCCATTTTGCACCCTTGGGGTAAATGTTCCAGTTAACGAATCCCCTCTCACGCCTTATATTATCGTATTTGAAATTCGGATTATCGCTTTCCTGAATTCCATTTATGAAAACTGTCCTGTCTATAATATGAATCGTATCTCGCGGCTCACCGACTAACCGCTTCAGAAAAAGCTCTCTGTATCCTTCTTCATCCGAAGAGTAAACCACTATTTCATTTTTTTTAGGCGTATGGAAATTCAGAAGGCGCTTGCCGGAATAAGAATCATAGATGCCGTACCAATTATATTTTACAAGGACTCTATCGCTGACCTGTAAAGTATTCTGCATGCTGTTAGAGGGAATTCTGTGAATTTCATAGGTAAGATCTTTAAGATACTCCGTATAAACATAAGCCAGACCTGCAAAGACTATATAAAGCAAAACCCTATTATACTTCTGAAGGATATAAACTTTATGAAGCTGCTCTTTTCGTACTTGAATTATAACATGAATAACAGGAAATATAATTAGAACAGCATAGCTTGAAAGAAAAAAAACGGAGTTTGTCTTAGCAGGAAGATAATCCGAAATGTAATTTACAGCTATAAAAAGAAACGGATAGAGCAGGGCAAAAATAATTCCAAGGCGGAATTTCCCTATGTAAAAATATCCCAATCCGGGCAGCAGATTATAAAGCGCAGCAAGGATCGTACTGCGCTCTTTATACTTTTTTCTTATTGGTTCTTGCATCCCTCTTAATAAATAATCCGGCAAATTTAATTAACAATATAATGAATTTGAGGGTATATTTTTGAGGGAAAGCTCAGCTCTTAGAACGGCAGATCGTTCGGATCCTGTGGGTCGATGTGAACTTCTTCCGTGCCCGAATCATTTCCGCCGGCTCTTGCCAGCTTCCAGGCAACGAGCGTATTGAAGTATTTTGTTTCCCCTTGAGGGCTTACCCATTTTCTGCCACGAAGGTCGAACGTTACTTCAACATAATCGCCGACATTGAATTTATCCAGGGCATTGCAGTTATCCTGCTGCATTTCCATTGAAATGGTCTGAGGATAATTGGCATTTTCTGCATATTCTACAACAAATTCGCGCTTTTTGAACTTATCTGTTATGTTTTTGGTCTGGAATACCTCTAAAAGTTTACCGGAAAGTGTCATTTATATATTTTATGTGTTTTGAGTTATTTTAAAGCTTTTGTATTTCAGGTTACGTTTTTTCCATTTATGCGCAATATATTACTGTAAAATCAATATAATTAAATTTCAGAAAAAATCTCTGTATTGTTTTATCAATTATTTAGTCTGAATTTATTTCCAAAGCGTAAAAAACAGTATTTCTGTTTTTACAAGTGTTTAGTATTGACGATTACCCTTCTTTTGTATTTTTTGTCACCTTGGCATCCTGTTCTCCCGGATCGCCGTCATCCTGCTCAAAGGACTTATCCAGATATTTCTTTGTGAGCTTATTGCTGTACTTATTAACCGACGTTGTAACTGTAGCAATTGCAATTACTATAATAAGCACTACTACCGCTATCCAAACAAATGTATCCATAATTTTTATTTAAAAAATAAGCCGCGATTTATTTCTAAAGCGCGGCGAGAGTTATGTTTGTTAACCACTTTGACCTGTCAGGATTAAAAACCTGACAGGTCTCACAAGTGTTAATTTTCTTTTTACGAATTTCTCATCTTGAAAAGATTCATATCTCTGTAGACTCTGATCTTCTTTGCATTGGAAATATTATTTATTCTTTCCATTGCTACCTGAGCAGATGCTACATGAGGAGGAATGTTTTCTGATTTTGAAATATTTATTATGTTCTGTACTATATCATAAATGCTCGATGCCTTCTTCATTGCTCTCTCTCTGTTATATCCTTCAAGCTCAGTGTAAACGTTGATAAGTCCGCCTGAGTTGATTACATAGTCAGGAGCATATAAAATGCCTCTGTCTTTTAACATCTGTCCGTGTTTCTTTTCATCTTTCAGCTGATTGTTTGCTGCGCCTGCAACAATTTTTACCTTCAGTTGCGGAATTGTATCATCGTTCAAAATTGCTCCCAATGCTGCAGGTGAAAATATATCTGCATCAATTGAGTAAACATCATCCATACCGACTACTGTAGCTTTGTATTCATCTACCAATGGTTTTAATTTATCTTCATACAGATCGCTTACAAATAGTATTGCGCCTTCTTTATGCAAGAACTTGCAAAGATGCTTTCCTACGTTTCCGCCTGCGCCCTGAATAACAACTTTTTTACCGTTCAATGAATCCGAACCGTAAACTTCATGCGCGCATGCCTTCATACCTACATAAGTTCCGTAAGCAGTTACAGGAGAAGGGTCTCCGCTTCCGCCGACTTCCTCAGGGATACCTGTTACGTGGCGAGTTTCCTGCATTATATACTCCATGTCTTTTACATTTGTACCAACGTCTTCTGCTGTGATGTATCTTCCGGAAAGACCTTCGATAAATCTTCCGAATGCTCTGAATAACTGTTCTGATTTTTGTGTGCGGGAATCGCCTATGATAACAGCTTTTCCGCCGCCAAGGTTTAGCCCGGCAACTGCTGCTTTGTAAGTCATTCCTCTTGATAATCTTAATACGTCTACCAGTGCTTCCATATCATTTGCATACTGCCACATTCTTGTGCCCCCAAGTGCCGGTCCTAATGATGTATTGTGAATCCCGATTATAGCCTTTAATCCGGTTTCCTTGCTTGAACAAAATACAACCTGCTCGTGCTCTAATTCATCTATCAGCTCGAATGGTGTTTGTGTATTTTCCATAAAGTATTTATTTAGATTAACTGATTTATATTGTTATTAAGTATATTAAAGACCGGAAATAATTCCGGCTGTATAGCCTTTCTTATATTTATAAATACGTCATCTACTGAAATATGGTTCATGCAAGTCGGTTCCTGGCAGCCGTAATCGTGTCCCAGATACAAACAGGGACTGCAAAATTTATCGCTTTGGATTAGTACAGAGTTTTTATTGTAAGAACCCCATTTTACAGGATTCGTAGGACCGTGAAGACCAAGTGTTTTTGTTCCTACACAAGAAGCTATATGCAGCATGCCTGTATTACTGCAGACTATAAGCTTCACTTTTTTTACAAGAGCGACAACATTATCAATCTCGTACTGACCGGCAGTGTTTACAATATTTTCGCCTATGCCTTCTGCTATTTCGTCGCATCTTACCTTTTCAAATTTTGCTCCGGTTATCAGTATGATAATATTCTTATCATATTTTATAAGTCGTTTCCCAAGTGCGATGTAGTTTTTAACGGGCCACTCTCGCGGCAATCCGTTCTCTCCGCATCCCGGATGCAGGCAGATAACAGTACGGTTTTCGAAGCCGTGGTTAGACCAAAACTCCTCTGCAAATTTAAAGTCTTTATCATTTAAAAAATACTCTAATTTTTTATCCTCTTCCGTGATATTTATGCCAAGGGGCTCAAGCAATGCAAGAAAATCTTCCAGCTCATGCCTGTCTCTTGTATGGGTAATAACTGCATTAAAAAGAAAATGACGGTACTGCCCCTCTGTAGAAAAGCCTATGGCGTAATCATATTTGGTAAGAGCAAACATCATAACTGATATGCGCGGCCACTGCTCGGCATCTATCACAACTTCGTATTTCTTTTTTCTTATCTGCTTTAGAAAATCAAAAAAGTGAAACGGATGCTTTAAGTATGAATGAATATCCACACTGATGATTTCATCTATGTAAGGAATTTTTTTTAAGATGGAGTAATTTATCGGCGAGCAGACGAATGTAATTTTTGAATCGGGAAATTTTTTCTTTAACGTGCGAAGAGTTGGTATTAATAAAATCGCATCGCCTATGGCAGCAAGTTTTATGAATAAAATGTTCTGTATGTTTTCAATCGGAAGGCGCTTCCTGCTTTTTAAGAAGAAGGCAAGAAGGTCTTTTCATTAATGTAATTTACAACGAAAATAGGAGGGTTTAAAGTTCATAATTTGGTTGTAAGTCTCAACACAAAAACACGAAAGACACTAAAGGACACAAAAAAAATTATAAAATTAATATAAGATTTGGAATACAGATTACTATGATTTGTATGATGTTACAGATGTTAAATCGAAAATTTAATTCGTTAACCCCACGCTTTAGCGTGGGGACAACAGAATACGAGTGTTTTCCCCTCCTTTATAAGGAGGGGGCAGGGGGAGGTTTAAAGTTTAAATGTATACTTTAAACCAAATTTGATTTGGTAATAACTTAAATTATAAGTGTCTAATTCCTTTACCTCACCTGTCCCAGTATTAATCTCATACAGTTTCATCTGATTTTTTAAAACTTGATTATAGCTTAAATTTGAAAACACATATAATCGAGGAATTATTTTATATTCTAAATTTAAAGATGGTATTATACTATATGAACCATCTGCTGCTGATCTTATTGAAATTGAATTAAAATTTGAATATTCTAATTTATAATAATCATACCCCATACCTATTCCTAAGTTTAAAGATAATTTACTCTTATTATAAAAAGTATATTTTCCATTTATAGATATAATATAGGTATTCAAAGTGCTTGGAATAGATACAATAGAACTGGAACTTGTTTTAAAAGATGATTTAGAAAATTCTATAGAAGCATTGAATTTATTGTTGATTTTGATTTCTAATCCCATCCCAAAATTAGACGAACTATTGTAATCTCGTTTAAATATTCCACTTGATGGAACACTTGAACCAATATTTACCATTATACTACTTTCCTGAGCAATAGTTATATTGAAACATAGAAACATTAATACAAAAAGAATTTTTTTATTCATTTTTTAAAAAGCATGATTATTTAATATACTCTACTTTCTCCACCGGCACAAATCCATTAGTCTTTGAAAACTTCATATTATGAATAAAATTTTTCATACTATCTGAAGCATCTATAGAATTAAAATTTAATCTTTCAATTGTTTCCTTAGGGATAATTGAAGATAATATGACCTGATTTTCTATATAGCCTGTTGAAGTATTTAGCATTTCACCTATTGCATTGATATAAACATGTGTAACAGGTAAATGCGCGTAAATTTCTCTGGCAACCCTTAATAATGCACTGCATACATAATCCTGATATATTTCATTTCGTTTAGATACGGGTAAATTCTTTTTAGATAATTTTCCTGAAGAAGTTAAACTCAGATTAAAGTTGGGAACAATTTCTTCATTCTTAACATATAGTTCTACTGAAACGTAATCTTGATTAAAGGATAATGAAACCTGTGAACCTAACGAAGTAATTTCTGAGAAAGGTTCATAATAATTTATAACTTCTTTATAGTATTCAGGTACCCGTTCTATTATTCCAATAGCTAATTTGTTTTCATATTCCCATTCGGCAAACTCTCTGTTATAATTTTCTAATTGAGATTCATTTTGTTGCCTATCTAATTCTTTCGCTTTTAGTAAATCATTTTCCAAGTTTGTTAATCTTTTTTTAAGTCCAAATAATTTTTCAAAAAAAGTTGGTTTATAGTTTTTAAGCCTTTGAGTTGACTGTATTTCTCTCCCATTATACATTTCAGGTTTAATAGGAGGAGCTTCATTTTTTATTTCATGCCAACCTATTGTATCTGAAGAGTATTTATGAAGCGATTGAATTAAATTTATATATGATTCATATTGCGAAGATGCTTCATAGTTATTCTGAAATTCTTGTTGCTTCAGTTGCTGTTTATATAATTTTGCGGATTCTCTTGCATGTCTCTCCCTCTCCCTTTGAGCTCTTCTTTGAGCAGCAGCTAATGAACGCAAAGCGCCGTTTAATGTTGCCATAATATATTTTTAAATTCTGTGATCTCTATTGTAAAAAGAATAGATTATGCAAATTAAATATAATATTAATTAAATAATAGAGATGATTGGATTCCCGCTTTCGCGGGAATGATAAGCATTGTGGTTAATTACTTAAATATTAACGACAGCATTACTAAAACTTTGCGTACTTCGCGATTATCTTTGCGGGCTTTGCGTTTAAAATTATGAGATGCAAAGTATTGCGTTTCTACTTAGCGTTGTGGTTGTTGGTGAAAACACCAACAACGGCTAAATTTATGAAATTGATAATGCGCTTAAACCTCCCCCTGCCCCCCTCCTTCTAAAGGAGGGGGAAGATATTGGTGTTGGTTAGTCCCCATCCTAAAGGATGGGGTTACTGAAATTCTTTGCACGCCTAAAACCAAACTCTCCCCTTTTGAGTGAAACGAAATCCCGACTTTAGCGGGAGAGGGGAGTCCGACGAAGTCGGGAGGGGTGTTTAAAGTTTATTGGATTCCCGCCTTAATCAACGCGAGAAACATCAGAATAAATATCGTGTCAAGTAATTTTTACAATTATTTACCTATTAGTAGTAATAAGTAAGCTCTTCTTTTTTTATAACTCATTTCTGTTTATATTATTAGGAGCGAGTGAGGTTTAGTTATATGTTCAACTTTACATAATAACCCGACCAAAATCCGACCAAATTAATTTAAGAATTATGATGTCAGATTTAAGATTTATTTTTGTGAGATTTTGTGCGTTTTGTGTTTTCGTGGTAAATAAAGTCAGACTTTTTCCCGACCAATTCCATTAATTAATAATTAATAAATAATAATGAATAATTAAAAACTAGTAACTCGTAATTTTAAAATTGTAACTGAAATAAGAATCCGACTTTTTCCCGACTTTTTTTGAATTCAAAAATTTTCAGTACCGAAGGTTCGCCTTGGCGAATTGTTTTTACAATGATGAGCAAAATAAAATCCGACCAAAATCCGACCAAATGAAAATAAATTTTTATCCGCCGTTGGAAGCCTGTTGCGCTTCAGCGGGATTTTCACCAACAGCCACTATTTAAAGATTTCTACAGCAAGTGGTCGGTGCCCGGAGGAGCAACAACGTTAAAGAAAAGTCAAATTCAGAAAAAACTACTAAACTAATATTTATTTATCTTGTTATTAAATTTATATTGGAATATTTTACCACTTTCTTAAACTGAAATCAAATGGTGTAAATTAGATTTCCCCCTAATTAAATTAGCATGAAAAAATTTTTATTAACTTTCTTTTGTATTTTTTACTCGCTTCCTTCTTTTGCACAGACGACATGGTTTTCGCAAAATTCAGGAGTAAACGGACATCTGCAATCAGTATCATTTGTAAATGAACTTACGGGCTATGCATGCAGCCGGGATGCTAAAATTATAAAAACTACAAACGGCGGCACTAACTGGCTTGCAATACCAAATCCCGTTTCACAAAATTTTACACTTATATATTTTTTTAATGAAAGCACCGGAATGGTAGGCGGAGTTGATATAAACGGCGGAGGTTTTATGTGTAAGACAACTAACGGCGGCACAAACTGGTCAGTTCCCGTTGAATTAGAAGAGGCAGGTCCGCGTACCATATTTTTTACAAGCTCACTTGTAGGATATGTTGGCGGAGGAGACCTGTTTGGTATGTTTGTGCATAAAACAATCAACGGCGGTAATACATGGGGCAGCCCGCAAATCAGCGGAGGCAACGAAGGCATGGGAGCAGTAACTTTTACCAATGCAAATACCGGTGTTGCATTTTGCATGAACGGACAATCGTTCAGAACAACAAATGCCGGTGGGCTCTGGAGTGTTTTAACCAATGAAAACAGTCTTTACAAAATCTTTTCAGCTCAGTTTATAAATGAAACAACGGGCTTTAACTGCGGCAGAAACGGTTACTTCGGCAAAACAACCAATGCAGGAGTTAACTGGTCTTACACCCGTCCGCTCGGAACTACGGATAGCCTCAATGCAGTTAAGTTTACTTCGTTTAAAGTCGGATACATTGTTGGAGAAGGTAGCCTCATTCTTCAGACAACTGACGGCGCTGCTACATGGGAGCCGCTTGCTTCCCCTTCGGCAAATACCCTGCATGCAGTTTCATTCCCAAGTCCGCAAGTCGGATATGCAGTCGGAGATAACGGTACAATTATAAAAACCATAACGGGAATTCTTACCGGTGTAACACCGTTAAGTACAAATGTTCCTGAAAAGTTTAATCTGCATCAGAACTATCCGAACCCTTTTAATCCCGCTACAAAAATAAAATTTGATATAAGCTCGCCGGGCTTTACAACTATAAAAGTTTTTGATGCCAACGGAAAGCAGATAGATGAATTATTTTCTTCGCAGATAAACGCAGGCTCCTATGAAATAAATTTCAGCGGAGAAAATCTTGCCAGCGGAGTATATTATTATACAATTGAATCAGGCAATTTTACTCAGACGAAAAAAATGATATTGATGAAGTAAGTTTTCATCATAAGTTATAATTTTAAAGCCCGGTGTGATTATTTATTCCGGGCTTTTTTGTGCCGGATTTTATCAAGGCCGGTATTCCTGTAGAAAGATATCCATAGCTAGTGGTCGTTGGTCAGAAGACCAACGATGGCTGAAAACAATAGCTGCAGTACATTATCCCGAAAACAAATTCACAACGCTTGTCATCCCTGCTGGAGTTTATCCAGCACTTGATACGGTGCAGGGATGACAAATCCTGGTTGTACAATTACGATACTCACAATACTACAAACGGCAAAAATTTATTTTGCACTGACAATGACACTTGAAATAAATATATTATCAATTATAAGACTATAATTTGACAAAAGAGAACATTACAGACATTACGCCGTACTACACAAAGCTGATTGAAGAGGCACTGGCAGTAAGAAAACACTCGTACTCCCCCTACTCAAACTTCAAAGTCGGCGCAGCAGTTTTAGCCGGCAGCGGCAAAATTTACACAGGCACTAACATTGAAAACGCATCCTTCCCTGCCACTATCTGCGCAGAGAGAGTTGCATTTACAAAAGCGCTCTCAGAAGGCGAAAAGGATTTGCGCGCAATTGCCATCACATCATCGTACGATGAATTTGTTTTTCCGTGCGGAGTGTGCAGGCAGTTCATGGTTGAATTCAATCCGCAGCTTACTGTTATACTGGCGCTTTCACCTGAGAAGTACGAAGTTCATAAACTAAAAGATCTACTTCCCTATAGTTTTACTTTAAAATAATTTTAATTTTTAACCGGATAAATTACTTTGAACGAATCTTTACAAATCCGCACGTTTAAAAAAAGCGGACACATTGAAGTTGTATGCGGAAGCATGTTTTCGGGCAAAACAGAAGAGCTTATAAGAAGAATACGCCGCGCAGAAATTGCAAGGCAGCGCGTAAAAGTTTTTAAACCAAAGATAGATACCCGCTACAGCAATGAAGAAATCGTTTCGCACAGCGAGCAGTCATACCCGTCCGAAATGATAGAGAACGCAGAAGAGATACTTGAAAAAAGTTTTGACTACGAAGTAATAGGAATAGATGAAGCGCAGTTCTTTGATGAGAACCTTGTTGACGTCTGCCAGAGATTGGCAGATTCAGGCAAGCGCGTTATTGTTGCCGGGCTTGACCAGGATTACCGCGCGCAGCCTTTCGACCCGATTCCGAAACTGCTTGCAGTTGCAGAGTACGTTACCAAAGCAATGGCAATCTGCGTTATCTGCGGAGCACCTGCAAACAGAACTCAGCGGAATACGGCCAGCAGTGATAAAGTACTTGTCGGCGCAAAAGACCATTACGAAGCGCGGTGCAGGCTTCACCATACAATTCCGAACGAATAACCCAAATAATTTTATAATTAATTTTGCAAAATAAATTCAATCTATGAAAAAATCTCTCGGACTATTTCTCTTCTCACTTGCACTTATTCCGGCAATAATTTTTCTGGCGACTTTCAACGGCTGCTCTGAAAAAGATAAATCGGATGTACCGAAAGACGCACCTATAAAGGCAGGACTTGTATTCGATGTCGGAGGACGCGGCGATAAATCATTCAATGATGCTGCATACAACGGACTTGAACGCGCTAAAAAAGATATGGGCATTGACTTCGAAGTTATCGATCCGGGTGACGGTTCAGACAGAGAAGCAGCTTTGAGAAAGCTTGCATTCAAACAGGGCATTTCAATTGTATTCGGAGTTGGTTTTATTTTCACTGAAGATATTACAAAAGTTGCTACTGAGTTCACTGATAAAAAATTCGCATGCGTGGATTATTCCATAGATGAAAAGACGATGATACCTGCTAATCTTCAGGCGCTTGAGTTCAAAGAAGAAGAAGGCTCGTTCCTTGTCGGCTACTTAGCAGCATTGACTACAAAGACAAATAAAGTAGGATTTTTAGGCGGTATGGAATCTGCCTTAATAAGAAAATTTGAAGCAGGCTTTAAGCAGGGCGTGAAGTACGGCAATCCGAACTGCGAAATATATTCTGCTTATGTAAGCGTTAACCCTGACGGATTTAAAAATCCGGGCAAAGGAAAAGAAATCTGCCTTAGCCAATACGATAAAGGCGCAGATATAATTTATCATGCCTCCGGATTATCGGGCTTAGGATTATTTGAAGCAGCAAGAGAGAAGAAAAAACTTGCTATAGGAGTTGACCTTGACCAGTCAAAAGAAGCTCCGGGATACGTTCTTACCAGCATGGTAAAAATGGTTGATGAAGCAGTTTATACAGCTATAAAAGAGCTTCGCGAAAATAAATTCGAACGAGGCGCAAAGACATTAGGACTTAAAGAGAAAGGCGTTGATTACGTTTATGATGCAACAAATAAAAATTTAATTCCTGAAGATGTGCATAAAAAAGTTGAAGAGGTAAGAGCAAAAATTATCAGCGGCGAGATAAAGGTAAGCGATAAGTAAGAAGTAGAAAGCAGTATGTATATAGTATAAAGGGAAGATTTCGGAAGAAGTCTTCCTTTTTTTGTTTGCCCATACTTTTGTGAATGCATTTATGTCTGTTCTCTTTCCCAAGCCGGAGATTAGGAAAGAGAATTTAAGAATTACTTCAGCAAGTATATTTTAGAATCTGAATAACTTACAGCAAATTTTCCTTTCTTCAAAAATTGATAACCTATCAAGCCGTCAATTTCTATACTTTCATTTTTAATATGAGACATATCATACCATAACGCAGGAAATTTTTTGAGAGTAATTAATCCGGTTTCAATTTCATTTAAAAATATTTCTTTTACAGCAGCAGATTCGGTTGAAGCACCCTGCAAGCTTGATTCCTTGCCGAAAGAAAATTTACCTCTTAGTTTTTTCTTTAAAGCAATATCAATAACATTTTGCGCTGCGCCCGTATCTAATGCTAAGTTTAATATTATTTTTCCGCAGGAAAACCTGAATACAGGCAAATGATTATGCAAAACAAATGGCAAACTTTTCTTGATTGGATTTTTATGCTTGCTAAAATTTCTCCAGAGAGTAATCTTTTCATTTTTATAATCTATTGCAAAAGTAAACAATGAAAGCTCTTTGTATCCTATAAGCCCGTGTATTTTTTCATTAAGAGCGCTTTCAAGATGAGAAAAATCTATAGCGAGAGTTTTAAAGTTTTTTAATTTAAAATTTTCCCATGTAAAATTTTTTATGTCCGAAGTAAACGATATCCCCTTCCCGCTGATTCCTTTGAATTTTTTCTCCTCGGAATTAGATGTCCGTGTAACGTATCTCGAATTCAAAATCATAGAAGGAGCTCCACTATCTATTATAAACTGCTTTGTTTTACCGTTTATCTTTACCGAAGTTAATATTATTCCTTCCCTAACTTTAATAGAAGCAGTAAATGTTTCGGGGATTTCAAGTTTCTCAATTCTTTCTTTATTTGTTGTCATATTTTTTTTCAGGAATACGGAAATTACTTTTTATTGTTACGCTGTTAAAATAAAATGGGGCTTTCGCCCCAAACTGTTTTATGTTTTAATACATAACCGCATTGTATTTAATACAATTATAGTCTTTTACTGAATGGTGATTTTAATATTCAAGCCGCCTTCATTTGACGTCCTTGGAGTAATGGCAACTGTGTTTTCCGTCGGCTGAGTTTTGATGTATTTATAGAATAACTGCATCGTTACCTTCGAGCTCAAATTGTACTGAATAGACGGATTTATCGTCATCTGGCTTGAACCAGCACCGGGGCGTTTATCCCTTACACCTCTTGGGTATACATAGTCTATCGGATCGTTCAATGTACGGGCTATTGTTAAAGCAAATGAAATATCATTCTTTAAAGATAATCCGAACAGCGGAATATCGAACCCGGACTTTGTTTGACTGCGGATTTATAATGTAAGATACAGCCTTATTGTATTTAAAGTTAGCAGTAAAATTACCGCCCATTAGCTGCTTGAAATTGAAGTTCAGACCGATAAGCGGGCTGAAGCTCTGAACAATTCTTTGATTTGTTACAGTTGTATAATCTGATATATCTGAAGTTGTTCCTTCGCTGTACTCTGACTGAAAACTATTATCTAGAGTAACTGACTGTGCAAATTGAGCAAATAGCGGAAACTTTTCCAATCCTGTAATAGTAAGTGTCCAGTTCGGGAATGGAATTCCTGCAAGATTAGTCTTTACTGCATCTGCAAAGAATCTTCCTGATGTTGAATCCCCTTCTATAGTAAACTTCTCAACATCACCGACAAAGAATGTAGATATTGCTTTTGTTCTGAGATTTGAAATACTTGCAGTTCCTCTATCAATGCCAAACTCATTTGTATTGAACAATCTAGTTGTATTATTTCCCCATGAAGTTTTAAAGGTAACACCCATACGTACGGCGTCAGGGAAAATAGGACTGATAGTAGTGCTGAACTGTAAATCGTTATTGAGATTATAAGAATCGGTTAGATTATTGACATTACCTGTTCTAAGACCCGGATCCCTTCCCAGCCCCAGCTGATAAGTTCTGGATGGACCATATTGTTCATTTGCAGTCGGATAAAGCCAGAAGTTTGCAAAGCCAGGTCGGCCGCTGATATTTGTATTGAATACCTGATTTGACTGCGTAACAGATACAGTAATATTTTCAGGTAAAAATGTTTTAAATATTTTTAGCAGTTCTGCAGGGTCAGTCTTTCCGCTAGAAGTAGAATCACTTCTCAGATAAGAATTGCGTTTGTACAGTTTATTCCTGAATTTGTCATCTTCACCTGTAGGATTTGTGCCCGGAGGAGTATCACTCTTTTTGAAAATAGAGAACAGCTCCGATAGCTTTACCGTCGCTCCTGATGTAACAGAATTCTGGAATCCCACATTGTAACCCAAGTTAGTTGTTGTATTCGGGTCTGTCCAACCGTATGTTACATTATAATCAAGATTGAATGTAAGGAACTTATCAATTACAGGGAAATTAAATTTAGGGTGTATCAATACTGACTGAGTGTAAGTAAGATCTTTTCCAAAATTGATAAATCCGTTATTAAAGAAAATATCATCTACAATTTCACCTGTCGGCCTCTGTGTTCTGGCGCTATCCAGATATGTTTCAAATCCTGTAAGGTCACTGCCTGCTCTGAACTGATAACTTCCGGTCAGATCTACGATCCAGTTCTCAATAAATTTCCAGTCCATACCAAAACTTCTGTTTGCCCCGAATAATCTTGTTATAGCATCCGGGTTATTGAGTTTTCTCTGCTGAGATTCATTTTTAGTTCTGCTGAAATCTGAAGCTGCAGTAAAATTACTTGTGAATAAAGGCGTAAGACCTATAAAAGGAAAGAAGAAGTATAGTTTTGCTTCTTTATATTTTTCACCGAGCGGAAGCAGCTTACCAAGATTTAAATGCAGCTTATCACTAATTCCGAAATCAGTAGCAAATGCTACACCGCCGGAAAGCTGAAATTCGCTTTTTGAAGCATAAGTCTCATTTCTCGAATCTCCGAGATTTGCATTAACATTAAACTGGAAGCGGTTAAGAATATTCTTAAAGAAATAATTATCAATAGGAATATTAAAAGACATTCCGGAAATATTAATGCTGTTCTGTACACCAAGAGTCTGCGATTCAAAAATTAAATTCTCACTCTGATTCCTTGCAAGATTTTCATCTCCCGTTGCCGAAAGCACTTGCTGATATTTCTGGTCGGATGCAGTTGTGACTTCGACATCAGTTCCCGGGAAGTATTTTGGCTTTATTAAATTTTCACTGTGCCTGAAAGTAATCGGCATATTAATAAAGTTCGCCCATTTTTCAGAACCGAATAAAGATACAAATGCATTATTAATAAGCTTATGCGCATTGAACGTAGCGCTGAGGTCCCAGTTCTGACCTGTATTCCTCGAGCCGACTCTTCCGTCAATCGCGTGGAAGTTCGGGTCTACTTTAGAATAATTCAGATTCATCAGCATAAGGTCAGAGAGTTTCAACCCGGCAGAAAAATTATATGCGTAGCCGTTATCATCATTTACTTTCAACAGCCGTATTTCATTGAACCACGTGCTTCCCGTAAGTGATGTATTAAGAGAGCTCCGGTTCTTTTCGACACCAAGAACAATTTCACGTATAATATTAAGCGCAGGATTACCCTTTATAATATAGAATGACCCCGGAGGACCGTTTGGCACAGGGAATGCCTGAGAAATACCCGTGGAATCACGCGCCAGTTTTATAGCAGCAAGGTCAGTAAAATTAATTGTAACTTCGTTCTGCGCATTCCAAGGCTGACCCGGACGAACATCAGGACGGATAGGAGCGCGGTATTCATAATAGTTATTTGAGTCTGTACCGATACGTACAACCATTGCAGCATCGTAAATATTTTCATTTGTATAGTTAAAGGTCGGGTCGCCGTTTACAAATAATTTCATTCTTTTGTAATTGAACAAATCCAGCGGAGCCGAGCCGTAATCTTTTCTTGCATACTTTCTTAATCCGTTATCGGAAAGATTTCTTACATCAATAGATAAAGATGATTCGTTCGATTTTGTATTTGCAGAATTCTGGTTTATGACTGTCTGTCGTAAAATATCTCCGCCTACAGGACTTTGATAAATTTGAGGATTTTCTTCAATACTCACTACTGAAATACTGTAAGTAGTATCATCTTTGTTTGGCTTTACCCATTGGTTACCCACTAAGTTTAAATCTACTAATGCTACTCTTAATGTATCTGATAGACCTGTTACCCATATTCTTACATATTGTACATTATTAAGGCCTGCATTGTTAATTCTATCACTGAACTCAGATAACGGAATTCTGTACTGCGCCCAACCGTTCGAACCTCTTCCTACAATACGTGTATTATTGACGGTATCAAGTGAAACCGAATATGTTCTGTATGCATCTGTTTTATCGAGCGTACCATTTTTATTAAGGTCTTCCGTATCAGGCTTATTACCGCCGTCATAAAATCTGTTTTTTTCAGTTCCGTTTATTAAATCGTAGTTAATACTGGTTCCGTCACCGTTATCATCTAAACTCGGGTCAGTTCCCAATCCCGGATAACGCACAACTTCGTCTTCGTCAATTAACATATCCAGACCTATATCTTCATTAAGTCCGGGAGGGACTTCAAGCGTACCGTTGTTATTTTTATCTTCAGTATTTAATATTCCGTTAGGGATAGCATCTTCACTGATAATTCCGAGGTCAATATTTAGCTTAGCATTTGTATTTCCTGCGAGTGAAGTTCCGCTGAAAACTCTCATACTGAATTCAATGAAGTTAATATTTTCACTGACTAAATCTGTCGTAGTTGAATTCAGATACTTCATAATACCGTTAAAAGTCTGAGCTTTGTACGGCAGCATTGTATCAGCTACAGTTCCGTTGTTCTTATTATTATACAGTGTATTATAATTATACTGGCCTCTGTCATTAGGGTTATAGGTAATATAGAAAGGTGTTATCCTGTCCTGCCCTGCGGCAACATCTCTCAACGGATAAATATCTTTTATGCTGACATCGTTTGGAATATTATACCAGCGCATCCTTCCTCTTATTGACTGATAAAGCGGAATCAGTGTATCTGGGATTGCAGTTATCCCGGGTGTTTTTAAATTTACCGGTATGGAACTGACTGTCCACGTAGTATAATTAGAGCCGAGAGAAATAATTTTCTTCGAGCCTTCCATATCATCTACATAGGCAACTGCTTCGTTATTATCGGATGGGATATTGCTTTTCTTAGTATTAGGGTCGCCTGTTATCATTGCAAACTCACCTTTGAATGTAAAGCCTGATTCTTCTTTCGAGTTAAACCCGGGCAGATAATTTACAAATTTAGTGAGAAGCTTTGATTTTATTTCAGTGGTGAAGTCAACACCGAACATAGAGTTGTTTGTCGGCTCTTCACCTATTCTTACTTTATCGTTTAATGTTTCCTGCTTTAAATTTACATAGGTAAATCCTAAAGTGGTCTTATCGCTTATTTTATAATCTGCTCTGGCTCCTATGAATGTTTTCGATGCCAATGAGAAAAGTTCATTCTGCTCGTATGAGATCTTTAAATCTTTAGATGCCAATGCGGCAGCATTTTTAATTGTTACAGTTCCCGTTGTATAATCTACAACGTAATCCTGATTCACCGTTAAAGGTGTTTCACCAACTTTCACAATAACGCTTCCTTCTACAACGTTAAAACCAAGATTTACTGTGCTGCTTACGCCTGATTCCCCTCTTGCTTTACCGGTAATAATATATTTAGAATTATTAGGTGAAATAGATGCTTCGGATTTCAGCTTTGTGTAAATTTCACGGAACACTAATGTAGTGTCATTTGTAGCAGCCAGTATCGGGTCTAAGAAAGGCTGCAATGTCGGGAAAATAATATCGCCCGTTTCAGTATTTACAGTTCTGCCAGAAAGGAAATCGAAATTATTGTCCTGCCCCTGCTGTGGTCCTTTACCAATAAATTTATCAAGTCCTACAACATCCAATACCTGTCTACCGTTAGGCAAGCTCGGAGACTGTGTGAGGTTGTTAGGGTCAACAAAACTAACCTTGAATTCAAATCCATCTTCAACAACTCTTGATACAGGAAGGCGGTATATATTTTTTAATTTTAAAGACCATGCCTTAGTATCGGTTGCAGGATTTATATTTCCTGCTTTTACCATTTTTAGTACTAACGTATCCTGAGTATAATTAACTGAATTTGTTCCGTATGTTTTTCCGGGATTAACAGCAGAACCTATCTGTTTAAAAGTAACACCGATATAATCGCTTTCATTTACATTCGTTTTTAAGCTGATAAATCCTGCCTGAGTATTAACAGTGTACTCCGTTGGTGATAACTTCCGGAATATACCGAAATATCTTTTGCCCTGAATCTGGTCCGGCCTGTAATAAGATGTATCATATACACCACCGACATCCTGAAGTGCAGGCAAATCTATTAATAGCGATGCATTTTTTCTATCTGCTGTAGTATTTTGGGTTTGTACCCAAACTTCAAAATTATCAAGAGAAACCTGGCGGTCCTGATTCACTCCCGGCTCTAAAAATCCATCTGCCATAAAATCCGTGAAGTTGTCGATGTATGCTGTATCTAAGAAGTAATGGTTATCGGAGTAATTATAAACATTAATGGTAAAATCCTGCTGAGTTGAACCGCCGGAAAAATCCTTTGTCTCCTGCTTACTTTTTTTCTGAGAAACAACAGTTGTAAGTGTTAACGGTCCGAGCTTAAACTCACCTCTTATACCGAACAAAGCCTGAGATGACTGAACTAAACTGTTCTTTGTATCAAGCGATACGTTACCGGCTTCTATCTTCTGAATAACTTCATCTGCATATCCGTCGTATCTTAATTTTAACTGGTTCTCGAAATCGAATGTTCTTGTAGTGTTCCAGTCAGCATCTATACTAAGCTTATCCCCGACTTTACCGCGGGCAGTTACCTGTACATCCTGCTTGAAATTAATATTGTTCTGGGTATTATCTGCAGTAACAGCGCTTGTGATTTCGCTTGAGATTTTCTGATATGATGCCGTAATATCTATAATACCGTTTATGCTCAGGTTAATTGTCGGCGGACCGAAAATAGTTTCTGACTTAAACGGAAGAGGAATAGTAATATTTGTAATTTTTTCAAACAGCTTGCTCAGGTCATCCTGCGTATTGCCCTGAAACTTTGCATTTACGATATCGCTGAATATACTTCGCTGCTTTTCCCGTGAGAGCAGTTTTAAATATGCATCAATGGGCATTACAAGCGGCGCTTTAATATCTTCGCCGTTGAAGGTCTCGCGGATAATTACATTATTAAGAGAATCAAACTGTACTTCATATTTTATTTCAGATGAGCCTCCTAAAATAATAGGAGAAAGAGTTGTATTTGGCTTAGTTCCGTAGTTATACGGAGCGATGTATTTAAAATACTTGATACGGGCAGTAGAATCCACAGGCAGTTTTCGTATAGAGTCCTGTCTTGCCTTATCAACAGAATCCAATACGGACGTGAACGAAGAATCCAGCGGATTTCCGGTGATAATGATAATATCTTTTCCTCTTCTTCCCTGTGCATGCGCATCACCGAAGGAGGCGATGAAAGTGACTAAAATTGCTAGAAGGAATAAAGTCGATTGAAATGTAATGTTTGACTTTAATTTCAATTACGCTCTGCTTAAATTAAAAATCGTAGAGGTCGTCTCGATAAGTTTTGTTTAGTTTTTTGTTTGTGTTTTTTGCCGATTGCTTAACAATAATATAAAATCAAATCTTTAAAATATAGAAAAAAATTTCTACCTGCTGAATTCACTTCCGCTAAATATACCGAAGCAAAGGAACTAAGAGTTTCATTGATTCGTTAAATAAAATAATTTTAAATCCGATTTGCAAAATCAAAAAAAATCTTTAATGTTAAAAAGCAAAGTTATTGTTGTTCTGTTTTTATGCTCATTTTTCAATTTTGTTCCCTTGTTTAATTCAGGCAGCGTTTATTCTCAGTTTGAGCCGCACCCCGAGCTGGACTGGTTCTCAATTGAAACTCCGCACTTCTTCGTTTTATACCACAGCGGAACTGAACGCACTGCAAGCACAATTGCAAAAATTGCAGAGGAAGTTTACGGACCAATCACCGCCCTCTATAAATATGAACCGGATAAGAAAATTTCTTTCGTCGTTAATGACGTTTCCGATATTGCAAACGGTGCCACTGACTACTACGGAAACAGAATTGAAATTTTCGCATCTGCATTAGACTACGATTTACGCGGGACACATAACTGGCTGAGAAACGTTATTACTCACGAGTTCACTCACGCAATACAAATACAGGCTTCTCTAAGATACACACAAAATATGCCTGCCATTTATCTTCAATGGCTTAACTATGAAAAAGAAAGAAGACCTGATGTGCTCTACGGCTACCCGAACGTAATTGTATCTTATCCTCTATCAGGCGTAGGTGTACCTGCATGGTTTGCTGAAGGTACTGCGCAGTATCAGCGCCAGCAGCTCAGCTACGATTACTGGGATGCTAACAGAGATATGATTTTAAGAAGCTATATACTTGACGGCAATCTTCTTTCATGGGAAGAAATGGGACAGTTCTCCTCTATAACATCATTGAAAGCAGAGTCGATTTATAATTTAGGGTTTGGGTTAACAAGATATATTGCAGCAACATACGGAGAAGATAAATTAAGAACGATATCAAATTCGCTCGGTGACTTTACAAATTTCTCAATGGATGCCGCTATGAAAGATGCGCTTGGCAAAGACGGCAAACAGGTTTATCTTGAGTGGAAAGCATTTCTTGAAAAAGATTATGCAGAAAGAATGAGAGGAGTAAAGGAAACAGAAGTGAAAGGAGAAATAATTGAGAAGCTTGGCTTTGCAAATTATTATCCGCAGTTCTCACCGGACGGTTCAAAGATTGCATACCTCTCAAATCAGGATTATGATTACGGAACTACAGGATTATTTTTATATGACGTGGCAACAAAAAAATCAAAGCCTGTCACAGCTCCGGTATCAACAAATTACAACTGGTCGCCTGACGGCAAAAAAATAATTTTTGCAAAAAGAAATTCACCGCCGACTATTCACGGAGCAGTTGTATACGATCTGTATGAATATGAACTAAGCACGGAAAAAGAAACAAGATTAACGGAGAACTTAAGAGCATACTCGCCTTCTTATTCACGTGACGGCAAATTTGTCTGCTTCGTAGTGAATAAAGACGGGACAATGAATCTGCAATATGCCGATGCTGATGGAAAGAATAACGACCCGCTTACTGCATTCAATAACGGTGAACAGGTTTTCAATCCGAAATTTTCACCCGACGGAAAATCAATCATCTTCGATTATGCATTTGAGGAGTCAAGAAAAATTGTAAGTGTAGATATTGCCACAGGCGTGCTGACCGATGTATTAGGACAGAGCGGTGTCGATTACCGTACTGCAGTGTTCTCCAAAGACGGCTCGGATTTATTCTACGCATGCAATATTACAGGTATCTTCAATATTTACAAATATAATTTCGATACAAAAGAAACAACACAGCTTACCAATGTAACAGGCGGAGCATTTATGCCTTCAGTTGACGGAAAAGGAAATTTAGCTTACTCGCAGTATACATCAACAGGTTATAAAATAGCAGAGCTAAAAAACTACAAAGCATATCCTTTAACTGAAATAAAAAATTATGACAAGCCTCCGAGACTGATAGAAAAATATTCAGAGAACTATGATAAAAACGCTCCGGAAAATAATTACAACTGGGACTCGCTGAAAGCATTCAACGATAAGAACGTAGCGAAATATGAAAAGAAAGAATACAGAAGCACGTTTACACCGCTGTTTATTGTTCCTCTGTTAAGATTCGATAATTATACAAAAGACGGAAATTTCCTTGATGCTATTAAGCCGGGATTATACTTTTTCTCCAGTGAAACTATGGGACGTTACTCTATATTCGGCGGCGCAGCAATAAACAGAAAAGGCGAAAGAGATATTTTTGCGCAGTTTGAGTATACTAACGGAATGCCGGTCTTCGATAAGTTCTTCACAAGAAAGCTCGGCTTCGACCCTAAGTTTACTTTTGCAGGATACAACGTATCGCGTTCATCAACAGGGCAGCTTCTTGCCGGCGCTGATACGCTTAACGTGCCTATAACATACGACTTGCTATCATTCGATGCAGGTATGAAGTGGAAGATGATTAACGTTAATCACGATTTCAGATTTTTGTATACGTTCTCAAAGTATGCATACAAGCTTGATGCATTCGGTTTAGCATCTGGAGTTTCAGTACGTTCGTCATCTGAGAATTATTTCCTGGCAAGTAATTTTTCATTCGGGTATCAGTATAATTATGAGCAGCCCGGGAAGAATTCCGATATTAATCCTATCCGGAGAAAAATTGATATTCAGTATGATTTTGAATCGAGCAGGCTGAATCCGGAAATTATTGTTAACGATGACGGAACTACAACAACGTTATATGAGAACAGAAAACTTCATAAACTGCAAGGAGAGATTATACAAGGCATACCGCTTTTCAAAACACATTCACTTGAATTAAAATTAAAAGGCGCGACTATCTTAGGACCGCAGGTAGAAGACTTTTATAATTTCTATGCATCCGGCTTGCCCGGTATGAAGGGATATCCTTTCTATGCTCTCGGCGGTGGGAGAATGGCTACTGTAAACTTAACATACAGATTCCCGCTGCTTACAAAAATCGATACAAGAATTTCACCTTTCTATCTTGATAAACTTTACTTCTCCATCTACGGCGACTTCGGTAATGCATGGGATGAAAAAGATACAAAGCTCTCAGATTTCAAAAAAGATATTGGCGGCGAGCTGAGATTACAGGCATTCAGCTGGTATGTATTCCCTACCAGTGTATTTTTAAATGCAGCCTACGGATTAGATCAGTTCACAAAAAGATTCCAGAGAGAAGATGTAACTTACGGAAAAGAGTGGAGAGTTTACTTCGGTATGCTGTTCGGATTTGATTTTTAAATTTTCATAATGTCATTCCCGCGAAGGCGGGAATCCAGATATTAATAAAAAACCTGATTCTGCGAAAGCGGAGTCAGGTTTTTTTGTGAATAAAAAATGACCTGACAGGTTCTTGAATCCTGTCAGGTCCGTTCAACTTATTTCTCTCCTCCTAAAAAAGGTAGAGCCCGAGTGGGGTTAATGAATTAATGAAAAAGAAAAACAAAGATTGCTCTTTCACCTTATCTCCCCTGATCCCCCTCCTTACAAAGGAGGAGGAAGAATCTCGAGGTCAAAAACTTTACTTCACTCCATATACTTTCTTCACAACACTATACGCACCATACGCAAAGAAGAATGCAGCGAAGACATCGATTGTATAATGCGCCTTTTGAAGCACAACACTCGATGCAACTATTGCAAGGAAGAAGAAAAAAATTATCTTCATAAAGGTATCGATCTTAAACGTATAATCCTGCCCTGATATTTTTTTAGCGTTGTAAACAATTATTGCAAGAAGAGTTAGCGATGCCGTATGGCCGGAGAAAAAAAGATCTTTCTGCACTGCCTGTCCCGTACCGACTAAAAAAACAATAGGGTCATTTAGATCAATCGCGCCGGCAGGAACATCAAGCGGAGTAATATACATTGCAAACATTCTTATCCATACCATCAGCGCATAACAGTTAAAAGCAAACATAAGTGTCCTCGGCCTGTATGAATTATAAACAATAAAGGTTATCAGCGCAACGTAGATAACGGGAAAAGCAATTATGTTGAGGTCAATAGCATTGAAAAGATTGAACAGCGGGTCATTAATTTTTACAAGATAACTCCGTCCTTCGTTGAAGACAAGAAACCTTGCGAAGATGCTCATTGTAGCAACGAGAAAAACAACGGTAAGCGGAAACAGATATCTGTTTTTCTTATCGGAGAAAAACGTTTTCCATATTTGAGAGTAGCTCAAGGGAGTATAAATTTAATATTATGAATTGTTACTACAGAATATAGAATTCTGAATTCATAATATTAAATTCAGAACTCTATATTTATACCGGAGTTGAAATTTCTGTTAGGCGCTTGTGTGCGTTCAAGTTCCTGATACTGCACATCAAATAAATTGCTTACTGCAAAAAATACAGTAAACTTGTTTGAAATTCTTTTTGAAATTTTACTGTCAACAACTACGTATGCTGCAGGCTCTTCGTATTTATAAAACAGATCTTCATCAATCTTGCTTACATACTTTCCGGTTACATTAAAATAAAAATCCCTGTAGTTTAAATCAGTTGAAAAATTCAGGAGGTGGTTTGGCTTATAGGGAAGAAAATCATCTTTTCTATTGGAAGATAGATCTCTGGAATCCATGAAGGTATAATTTACGCTGAAATGATATCCGAAATCATGAGCAAATAAATTAAACCCTGCTTTGTAATCTATTGCAAGCTCGAATCCTTTTATCTGTGAATTGGCAATATTCTGCACCTGGAACGGGCCGTAAATTCCTGTTCCGATATTTACATATTGTATTAAATTATCGTATTCATTAATGAATGCGGAAAAATCAATTGTAAATCTGTCTTTGTACTGCTTCATAAATCCTATTTCATAGCTTATCATTTCTTCGGGCTTCAGATTCGGATTATAGATAAAATCAAATCCGCCGAATAATTCCTTCTTGAAAAATAATTCTGCTATCGATGGTGAGCGGAATGCTCTGCCGACTAAAAATCTGTATGAAATATTATTTAAAAAGTTTGACTTCACTTCA
Source organism: Ignavibacteria bacterium (assembly GCA_044226845.1). Lineage (GTDB taxonomy): Bacteria > Bacteroidota > Ignavibacteria > Tepidaquicellales > Tepidaquicellaceae > JAFDZO01. The sequence continues at coordinate 40,823 of JBGAGG010000006.1, read as the reverse complement.
GGGGTAAATACCAGTGAAAACTTCGGGCTGAACTGTGTAGTCTGCGAGCCGCCTACAAATATATTATGGTCTATTCTTCCGCCGATGGTTGATGTTAGTACTTCATCACCGACATTATTTGTAATAACTTTATACTGATTCTGCGCATACACACCAAAATTATTCTGCTGCTGATTGCCGTACAAAATAGATTCGGGATTTGATCTTACTACATTCCACTGTGCATCAATACCTGTTATAAAATAATTTTTTCTTCCAAGCTGAAAATCTACCTGTGAAATATTTCCGAAGTTGTATGAATTTATGTAAGTGTTAAGACCTGTAACGGTTGAACCAAACTCTGCTGATACAGGATTGTTCGGATTGTAAAATGATTCGCTTGCTAAGCTGTAGTAATAAAATCGTGATGAATATTTAGAGCTTGCATTAGGAATAGCGCGGTAATATGCATCGAAGCTTGATGTTTCTTTTTTTATTCTGTCTCCCAGATAATAAGGGGCAGATTTGTAAGGTTCCGATACCCTGCCGGCATCTTTTCTCCAGTAATGAGGATATGCTGAATTTGATTTTGTATATTGTACAGTTACTTCCAGATCTCTGTTGGCAAAAAGGTCGTACATAAATTTTCCCATACCGCCGTAAAATTCGTAATCTGTCTGCTCAGCATGGCCTTCGTTCTTTTTATAATTGAAGTTTAAAAGGTAAGAAAATTTTCCGAGAGTATTGCTGTTAATTGCATCGATACCTGAAAAAGTCTGCAAAGAATTTGAGAACTTTAAGCTGTCGTTCAGCTTATTATAGAATCCGTAGTTAACATTTATTCCTGTGAAAGAAGTATATGTAGGCTTTTTTGTGATTACGTTCACAACTCCGCCAATTGCAGATGAACCGTAGAGTGAAGAGAATGCTCCCTTTACAACTTCAGTTCTTTCTATAATTGATACAGGTATGAGCGACCACAATGCGCCTTTTGAATCTCCCGTCAGTGATGGTCTTCCGTCAAGCAGAAGCAAAACTCTGTTTCCGATTCCTCCGCCGGCAACATCAGAAGAGCCGCGGATTGAAAGCGAGTTTACATTAATACCGCTGGTGCGTGTAACTGCAACGCCTTCTACGCCTTGTAAAATATTATCGAACGTTAAAATATTTTTGAACTTAATATCGTCTGCCGTTACTATTGAAATAGATGACGGTGTCTGCTGTAAAGTCTGCTCGGTTTTTGTAGCCGTTACGTTTATTTTTTCTGTATTAATATCTTCAGGTGAGAGCTCAATCTTTAATTGTAAAGGAGCTTTTTCTGTGAGCAGAATATCTTTATTCACTGCTCTGTAACCGATTCTTTTTGCAGTGAGAGTATAACTTCCCTGCTTTACATTTGATATAGTAAAAATTCCTTTTAAATCAGTCATTGTCTCGGAAACTTTTTTACCGTTATCATCTGCTAATGTGATGGATACGGAGTTTACAACTTCATCTGTTTCATTATCGAGAACAACGCCTTTTATTCCGGTTTCAAAATTTTCAAATTCGCTCTGTGAAAAAGCACAATTTAAAAACAGAAATATTACAGGCAAAGCGATAAATGCTCTGCCTGTAATAAAAGTACAAATATATTGTGAAAGCTTATTCATTTAAGCGATTAATATAATTTCTTTGTGGTATCTGCCCAACAAGTGAAATCTATTCCTGTTACACCTGCATTATTTGTAATTGTAGCTCTGGAAGTTGTAGTAACTACACACATATTGTGAGTTGTATCGCATCCGTACACACCCATTATCGGGCTTTGTCCGCCTGCTGCTTTTCTGAAGCCGACTGATACAGCATAACTTCCGTTTGCAACACTTGATAATTTGTAAGTATATGACTGGTTCCATTTACCTGTTGTAGAATTTCTTGAAATTCTTACAGTATCATAAGATGATGGTCCTGACATTGGAGGCCATGTAGAATAAGCAGCTATTAAATAAGTTCCGCCTGTGGATACAAAATTTGTATCGGCAAATGTTAAGTTACCGTTAATTGAATTTGCGTCCGGTCCTGACGGAGTAATAACGTCATCACTTTTACAGCTGTAAGCGATTGCGATAACTGATAAAATGAGTACGACTAATGAGAAATTAGCTAAGAAATTTTTTTTCAAAATAGCTCAAGTTTAGTTTATGAAAGTTTGTTATGGATGATTAGGTGTGCGAGAAATAAAAAAGTGCAAAATTTAAGTGCTTTTAATAATTTTGATTTTCTTATTTATACACAGTCTAAATAAAAATACTTAAAACCTGCTTTATTATCAAACCTAAAATTATTCTTTTTTATTTTCTTCTGATACGTAAGATTTTTCAGAAGGTTTAGGTTATTTAAAAAGCTTATACAAAAATAGTAATAATTAGCTCTGCTATCCTATGACTTTACTCAAAAAAAAAGGTGATGTATATCATATTTTTCAACAGCAAAATCGAATAAATAATTTCAAATCTGCGAAATAAAGATGAAATCAAATAAATCGTAAAATTATCAAAATTAATTCTACGAACTTTAAATAATTTATATTAAAATAAATTGGGCTGGAGTTTTCTGAAGTTTGGATTTATCCAAAGGCCGAGGTAGTAGCTGCGGATGTAAAGCATTATGGCTGAAAAATCCTTCCACTCCCTGAAAGAATTTTTCTGCTCCGGATCTGCGTATGCATAACCGTATAATAAAATTGTTTTATTGAACAATGAACCGTCATCTAAATAAACATATCGCGATATTTTCCCTGTAGAATCTGCATCAGAGTTATTGTTATCACTTACAAGGAAAACTTTTTCTCCTATAAGATAGCTTTCAGTAAATTCTGCGCATAGTGAGCCCAGTAATTTAATAGTATCAGAGTTAATCCCCGTACTTTGTGAAAGCTCGCTGATTTTTAATGAGTCGTTTTTCGGAGGTGTATTAATACCAATGAGTTTTACTTCTACGTTATTATCTGTTAAAAACGTATCCCCGCTTAAAACTTGTTTTACTTTTACCTGCAATGAGTCCTTTGAATAACAAAAATTTGCAGATGCTAAAATAAATATGAGAAGAATTCTGTAATACAGATTGATATATTAAGATTAAAAGTTGCGTGTAAAATAATCAATCCTGCGTTATAATTCAGTATTAAATCGTGAATACCATAATAAGGTAAATCAATACGAATAGAACAGAAACAGAAACTTCCAGCACTCTGCTTGAGAGTTTGATAAATGGTTTAAACATGGCTTTTTTAAAATTTGGTTAACTGTTAATCACCGGTAAAATATCCAATGATACTTCCCTTAATGCACTAACCATGCCAAATGAAAATCGTGATTATACTCTTAGAATTGAGCTTTTAATACAATACCTTCGGGAAATCTGATAGTAAAGAAGTATTTGAAATAGTAAATAGACTACCTGCAGATTTTAATAAAATGCCTTTTCTGAGGTTTATTAACGGGTAATTCATAAGAATAAATTTATAATAGTATGCTTATTCTATTTTGGCAAAATGACGGATTAAACTCATTAAAAAATAACTTTTTAAAAAAATAATTTTTATTATTTGTAAACTTTTATGAAATTTTTTTGTTCTCTAGTATACGTTCTTTAAAATAAACTGCGCTTATGTAATTTCGGACAATTGAACCTGTATTCCATTTTAATAAGTGCTTTTTATTCACACCCCGTTTTCACCCCAGAATATATATATGCAGTAATTTATACTCAAAGAGAGTAACCACTGACTCCTTCTCCGGAATCTGTATAATATATTTTGATTTGCCTTCCCTCCGGCATTTAATAATTTATCCAGAGTTTCGAAAAAACTTTTAAAAACTACACATACTGAAAAAGGAGAAACTCAATGTTCAGAAAATTATTCCTACTGATATTTTTATTCAGCACTTCTGCTGCATCTTTTGCAAACTCAATCTATACAAAAGACCAGATAAAAGAGCTTTCAAGAATTGAAAGCAAAATAGTACGCAATGGCGATACTTATAAAGGTGTATACGTTAATGGTAACCCGCGCATAACTCCGGGCAACCCTTCTGCTGGCCAGCAGCCCTATACTGATAACGGTACCACTGTTACATATTTAGAGCTTGGACCTTCACGTAATTATTATGATTTGCAGACAAATGCAACTCCTGTTCAAATATGGCAGGACCCTGTAAACCAGAATAATATTCACGCTCTTTACATGTTCTCATCAGATCCCGGTACAGCTTGGGCAGATAGAACTATGCAATACTTCTTCAGTTCTGATAGAGGCATTACATGGGAATTTATTTCTAATGTCCCTGCAGCAGGAAGATCCGGTTATGGTATGATTACAGGTACAGCAACAGGTCAGGCTTTTGTAGGTTTACATACAGCAGTCGGCGCAAATACAAACTTACGCGCTCAGTTTTACATTGATGCGTTCCCGGGGTTAGGCTCATTTACAAATCTTGATCCGGGCGGTGATGCGAACAAATATCAATGGCCAAGAACTATTTTGACACAGCCGGCTTCACTGATAAACAGATATGTTTTTGTTGCTTCTTCTTCTACTGAAGATTCGGCATTTGTGAATGTTGGCACATCAACTCATTCAAGTTCATTCAGCGGATACAGACTTATTAATTCAAGTCAGGCTGAAACATATTCACTTGCAAGAGGAACAGACGGAAGAATCGGACTTGCATATATAGTTGACGAAGCAAGATTCCCGACAGAATACGGCGGCGTATTCTTTATGGAATCAACAGATAACGGTTCTACATTTTCAGCGCCAACAAAAATTTTTGCTGCAAATTTTAATACTGACTCTTTAGGTGCGTTAAGAGGAATTTCACTTCTCTATCAGGGTACAGTTCCTAAAGTTGCCTTTGAAACAGTAAAGCAAACAACTGCAGGAAATTATTTTGGCGGAGCACCAAACAACATCAGATTCTGGTCAACATCTTTGCCGGGTTCAGATCCTACAAGAAGCATTATTATAGTTGACTCTAACAATGTTCCTTATGCTCCTATGTTAGGTTCTAACGATGTTGAAGCCCCTGTTTGCAGACCATCATTAGGTCAGTCATCAGACGGTACAAATTTATTCATGGCTTTCATGGTTCAGAATGAAATGTTAGGCGGTTCTGATTCTTCATCATACAATGATATCTACTTAACAGCTTCAGGAAACGGCGGCTCATCATGGAAAAGACCGGCTATAATTACACCTACATCACCAAGAATGGACTGGTCTTATGTGTCTTTATCACCAACAAATGATATTGCAGGTAATGTTAATTATATAAATATGATGGTTCAGCGTGATTCAGTTCCGGGCTCAAATGTTAACTCAGCTAATCCCGGTACAAATGCACATCCTGTATTTATGAGAGCAGCTTATGATGCACCTATCGGAATTAATCCGGTAAGTTCTGTTGCAGATAAATTTCAGCTTCAGCAAAACTATCCGAATCCTTTCAACCCTACAACTAATATTAGATTTTCATTGCCGAAATTGGCAAATGTAACTTTAAAAGTCTACGGAGTTGACGGAAAAGAAGTAGCAACATTAATCAATAATGAGTTAGTTAGCTCAGGCACAAAGGAAGTTTCTTTCAATGCTTCATCGCTTGCCAGCGGAATTTATTTTTATACGCTGATAGCAGGAAATTTCAGAGAAACTAAAAAAATGATGCTTGTAAAATAATATCCATCTCACCTCGCACCCCTTCCCTTTTTGTGGGAGGGTGTGAAGTGAATTATGTTACACTTGAAACAATTATTTTTCCTTTGTTAACCCTGTAAGTATTCCTGTAATTTCATTATAAACCCATTCATTTCTTCCTGTCGGTTCAAACTTTTTCATTTTATAAATTGCATCTGATTTTTTTTTGTCCGATTCTGAATAATTAAAATTAATTAATAAGTTCAAGCCGTCTAAAAAATTCATTCCAACATCATAGGTTTTATTTGTGATTTTTTTGTTTTTATTCAGAAAATGTTTAAATGCATCAATTGCAGATTCAAGTGTTTCAAAGTATTCCTGTTTTTTATTAATTAGCTTATAATAGTTTTTAATCTGAAGTTCTCTTATCCTGTAATTAATTACTTCATCAAACATTTTGTATTCAGATATATGCATTAAAGAGTTTTCAAAGTTACCTTTGTAGTGTTCGATGCTCGCCTTTGCAAATAACTTCATATTTTTTTGATGCTCCGGGATAACGCGTGATATATTATTTTCTACAAAATTTTCTGCCCATTTAATTTCGCCGAGATTTAAAGCAGTAGTTAATGCCTTGCTGAGACTTAACAACGTTAATCCAACAACACCTTCTTCAAAGTAAATTCCTTTATCAAGTGCAAAGTTTATAATTTCAAACATCATTCTTTCATGCCTTTTATCATAATTTCGGGAAAGAAAATTTAAGAGTAACGTTATATAATTGAGAGAGTCTCTTATTCCGTATCTTGAAATATTTTCCTCGAACATCTGTTTAACTATAGGAAAATATTTGTCAAAATTTTTAGGATAGAGTAAAATCAAAATATTATAAATTGCCATTCTTTGAATATCCAGATTTTTACCGCTCCCGGAATATCCTTCAAGATATTTTTCAAAATCAATATTTTTCAGAAAACCCGAAATATTTTCAGTTGCGCTTTTTGAATTATACTGGTCTTTCTGAATCGAAATACTACCAAGCAAATACTTGGAGTGATGCAGGAAAAAATTCAATAAATTTTCAGCTTCCAACTGATAAAGCTCAAAGGTCTCATTACTCTTAGAGACTAATCTTTTTGCAATTGTCCCGGAATTTAGAATGAAAACTGTATAGACATATTGAAAGTGGTCGCGGTTTATTGAATTCATATAATCATTTAAAAAAGTGAAAACATCTTCCGCCCTTTTTCCCAGCTTACGCTTTAAAAACTCAACCATTAGAGTTTCATTTCGACTATAGGTATCTTTTCGAAAAAAATTTACAGAAACAAACTCTTCGGCAAACTTTAGCAGCTCCCAATTATATGTCTTTAATAATTTATTTTTCTTGTCTTCATCTGAACTATTCCCTCTGAAATATTTTTTTGAAACCTCACTTTTTGAAACATTAAACTCAGGGTAATATTTTAGAAGAAGTCTGTAATATTTAGTTAAATCTCTTCCTTTAACAAAGTACGGAGACATAAGAAATTGCTCAAACTCTTTTAATTCTGCGGGTGAAAATGTTCGCAGAAGCTCAATTAATTTAGAATTTTCCATGCATTTTAGGTTGACTCTCCCAATATTCAAAAAATTTGAATAAATAGCAACTTAAACCCTCCCCGCTAATAAAATTGACATTCATTGTTTGACTATATACAAAACTTCTCTTTGATGAGAAATAAAGTAATTTTTATTTTGCGCATAGTTAAAATTCGAACACGGAATTAAAATTACAACCTATGAAAAATAATATTACACTATTACTTTCGGCATTTACACTTTTTTTCTTAATAGCAGTAGTTGGCTTAAAAGCGCAAAGTGTATTAACTCTTGAAAACGGAACTACACTTGGAATATTTTCAGGTTCAGATTTGTGCGCAAATATAATAAATGGTAGAAATAATCTTTATGGCAGTGGTACTATTTGTTCCGGTCCCATGACGGTTCAGATTATTTCTTCAAACGTTACACCGGAAAAATTCGAAATTTTTCAGAACTTCCCTAACCCGTTCAATCCTGCAACGTTCATAAAATTTCAGCTGCCGGAAAAAAGTTCTGTGAATATTAAAGTTTATGACCAGACCGGAAGAGAGACTGCAAGTCTTTTTGAAGGAGAGTATGAACAAGGTTTTTACAGCGTTGCATTTGATGGAGCAGGACTCGCATCAGGAATTTATTATTTTAGAATAGAAGCTCATAGCCTTTCTCAGACTAAATCCGGATTTATCAAAACATTGAAAATGTCTTTAATCAAATAATTATCGTTTTTAATTTTAAACAAATGGAGAAACTTAAAATGAAAATGTTTACAATTTTAATAGCTCTTATCATAATTCCGATTGAATTATTCTCCCAGAATATCAACGGTAAATTAGGTGTTAACGGACTATTTATTATCAGAGATACGAGTAACACATTTTTAAGTGTTTCTCAAAACTCAGGAAATTTATCTCTTAGCCGCAGCTTAATATTACCTGTTACTTCCGGTTCATCAGTCGGAGTAATTTACAAAGGTAGTACAAATTTTTTACATAGCTATGGTTCATTTAATATTTTCTTAGGTGAAACTGCAGGTAATTTCACAATGACAGGTTATCAAAATATTGGTATTGGTTACCAAAGTTTGTTAAGAAATACTACAGGATATAGAAATACTGTTTTAGGAGGATATACTCTAAATAATAATACGACCGGAGATAATAATGTAGGGATAGGATATTTGGCGCTTAGTAGCAACTCAACGGGCAGTTACAATACAGTTGTAGGAACTTTTGCTTTGAGGAATAACGGAACCGGATATGAAAACACTGTAATCGGATACCAATCTTTGAATGTTAACTCAACAGGGATAATCAACTCTACCCTTGGAGTAAACTCTTTATATAACAACACAACAGGAGGATATAACACCGCATTAGGGCACAGCTCGTTATTTTTAAATTCAACAGGAAATAACAATACAGCAGTGGGCTTCAATGCCTTGTATTACACAACGGGAAGCAATAATACAGCAGTGGGATACGGGGCAATAGTTCCTAATTCGAGTGGTGATAATCAGGTTAGAATTGGTAATGCTTTTGTAAGTTATGCCGGCGTTCAGGTTGCATGGACTATAACAAGCGATAGAAAGTGGAAAGATAACATCACTAAATCAAATCTGGGATTAGGATTCATCTCGAAACTTAACCCCGTATCATATACTCGCAAAAATGATAATAACAAAAAAATTGAATACGGATTTATAGCTCAAGAGCTTGAAAAAGTTTTGAAAGAATCCGGGGTTGAAAATGCCGGTATGATAACTATTGATAATAACGGAAACTATGAGTTTAGATATAATGATTTATTTGCACCAATAGTAAAAGCAATTCAGGATTTAAATGAAGAGAATGACGCGTTGAAGTCTGCAAATGAAAAGCTAACATTGGAAATGCAGTCCTTAAAAACTATGAACGAGAAACTTGTAAAACTTGAGAAGATTGTAAATGAACTAAGCGAGTTAAAACACGCTGCTCTGGAAGTTTCAAAATAATTTTTAAAAATTTACTCAATAAAAAAACATGATGAAAAAATTGTTATCTAAAATCGCTTTATTTTCTATTTTAATTACTGCCTCTATCATTAATAATGCAAACTCCCAATGGACACAGCAATCCGGAGGTTTAGGCGCTGATAGAACTGTTCGGGCATTTGATTCTCTCGGCACTAACTTGTTTGCTGCAACAAATGATAATGGTGTCTATATCTCCACTAATAGCGGAACTAATTGGTCTCAATCAGGATTAGCAGGTTTACAGGTAAATACCTTAATCGTAAAAGATAATACAATTTTAGCTGGTGTTCAAAATTACCCTTCAGGAACCGGAGGAGTTTACGTTTCTACTAATAACGGTACAAGCTGGGTTCAAGCAGTCTCAGATTATACTGTTTATTCTTTAGCTATTCTTGGGAACAACATTCTAGCAGGAACTAATATTTCCGGTATCTTGCGCTCAACTAATAACGGAGCTAACTTCTCAAACATCTCGGTTGCAAGTAATGTTATAAATGCATTAAAAGTTTCGGGTTCAAATATATTCGCAGGGGTAAATGATAGCGGAGTTTACGTCTCAAGTAACAGTGGAGCAAACTGGACAAGCACAACTCTTAACAATAAAACTGTTCTTTCTTTAACAGTCAGCGGTACAAACATCTTTGCCGGTACTTATGATAGCGGTGTGTACTTCTCTTCTAATAATGGCGCAACCTGGACTCAAACATCTTTAGGAAATTATTATGTGTTATCCATGGCTTCAAGCGGAAGTAACATTTTTGCAGGCACATATGGATTCGGAATTTATCATTCATCAAATAACGGAACTACATGGACTCAAAAAAATGAAGGTTTCTTTGCTGCTTACACTATATACGGAATTGCTGTTAAGTTCAATTACGTATATGCGGGTACTATTTTTGCGTCAACCTGGAGAAGAGTTTATTCAAATATAATTGCCGGAGTTCAACAAATATCAACTACATCGCCTGCATCATTTTTACTCGGACAAAATTACCCTAATCCCTTTAACCCAAATACAAAAATTAATTTTAGTATCCCAAAATCATCAAACACAATATTGAAAGTTTATAATACCAATGGATTGGAAGTTGAGACGCTCGTAAATCAGAACTTACAGGCAGGAACATATTCAGTTGATTTCAAGACTTCTAATCTTTCAAGCGGAATTTATTTCTATACGCTTATAGCAGGAGATTTCAGAGAGACTAAAAAAATGATGTTAGTAAAATAATATCCATCTCATCTCACACCCCTTCCCTATTTTAGGGGGAGGGTGTGAAGTGAATCATCTTACACTCGAAACAATTTATCTTTCCTTTGTTAAACCGTTAAGTATTCCGGTAATTTCATTTATAACCCATTCATTTTTTGTTGTAGGGGTAAAATCTTTCATTTTATAGATAGCATCAGATTTTTTCTTATCAGATTCTGAATATTGAAAATTAATTAATAAGTTCAAGCCATCTAAAAAATTAACTCCGGTATTGTAACGCTTATCTGTTAGTTTTTTACTTTCATTTAAATAATGTTTGAACGCATCAATCGCTGACATAAGAGTTTCCATATATTCAGGGTTTTTGCCTGTAAGTTTATAATAATTTTTAATCTGAAGCTCTCGCATCTTATAATTAATTACTTCATCAAACATTTTGTAGTAAGAGATGTGTTCTAATGAGATTTCATAATTTCCTTTATAATGCTCAATGCTTGCCATAGCAAACAATTTCATATTTGTTTGATACTGTGGGATAATACGCAAAATATTATTTTCAACATAATTTTCAGCCCATTTTATTTCACCGAGATTTAGAGCTGTATTTAATGCAGTGCTAAAAGCAATGAAATTAATTCCCTCGGGATGTGAATCGAAATATACACCGTTTTCCAAAGCAAAGTTAATAATTTCAAACATCATTCTTCCGTGTCTTTTATCATAATTTCGTGAAAGAAAATTCAGGAGTAACGTAATATAATTGAGTGAATCTTCTTTCCTGAATTGAGTAATATTTTCCTCAAATAATTGTTTTACTATAGTAAAATATTTGTCAAATTTTTCAGGATAGAGTAAAATCAAAATATTATATATCGCCATTTTCTGAATCTTCTTATTTTCTTCGTCTCCGACATACTCTTCAATATACTTTTCAAGATTAATGTTTTTCAGAAAACCTGTAATATTCTCGGAAGGATTATCAGAATTGTATTGTCCACTGTGCACAGTAACGCAACCCAGCAAGTACTTTGAGTGGTGTAGAAAAAAATTCAGCAAATTCTCCGCTTCTAATCGGAACAAATCAAAGGTTTCATTTCCTTTGCCGGTTAATCTTTTTGCGCTTACCCCTGCATTAATAATAAATAAAAAATTTGCATATTTAAAATGGTCGCCCGCAAGAGTATTATGATAATTAACCAAAAAATTATAAATTTCTTCAGCCCTCTTTCCTAATTTTCTCTTCATAAAATCATGCAAAAGAATTTCATTAAAACTAAACTTATTGTGCCTGAAAACTGTAACCGAGATATATTCTTCAGCAAACTTAAGCAATTCCCAGTTAAAAGTTTTTAAAAGTTTATATTTTTTCTCTTCACTATAATTTTTTTCTTTAAAAAACTTTTTTGCAAATGTTTCTTTTGAAATTTTGTAATCAGGATGATATTTTATTAAAAACTTATAATAGCTTAATAAATTTCTTCCTTTTACAAAATAAGGCGATTTTAAGAACTGCTCAAACTCCTTTAATTCGCTAGGAGCAAATGTTCTGAGCAGTTCAGTTAATTTTAAATTTTCCATATAAAACTAGTTGTCTGGGGGAATATTAGAAGAATATGAATAATTAGCAACTTAATTCCTATCCTCCACAAAATGTTGGCATATTTGGGTGGACTATTTGCTAAATTTCTCTTTGAATTGACGGCTTATAATTTTTATTTTGATGCGTTAGGTTTACGCTATTATTTAATTAATTTTTAACAGATGAAGCAATCTAAACTAGTTTTTTTTTTAGTTTTTCTGACATTTTTTTTCGCAGTAATCAACCCTGTTTCATCGCAAAGTACACTTACATTGCAGCAAGGTACTTCTATAAATATAACTTTGGGAGCTGATTTATGCGCTAACAACATAATAGGCATAAACAATATTTATGGAAATGGGACTCTTTGTTATGGCAATGTCGGCGTACAAAACATTTCGTCAACCATAACTCCTGAAAAATTTGAGTTATTTCAAAACTACCCTAATCCCTTCAACCCGTCAACATTTATCAAGTTTCAACTCCCTGAAAAAAGTTATGTACAAATAAAAATTTATGACCTGCTCGGAAGAGAAACAGCTAACATTTTTGAAGGAGAATTCGAACAAGGATTTTACAGCGCTTCTTTTGATGGAAGCGGGCTACCATCAGGTATATATTATTACAAAATTGAAGCTCATGGATTATCAAATAAAGAATCGGGATTTATAAAAACTATGAAAATGTCCTTAATCAAATAATCATACTAACTTCTAAAAATAAAAGGGTAACATAAAATGAAGACAATTATAATTTTAATTGCAATAATACTCATCCCGCTTGAATTGTTTAGTCAAAGCATCAACGGTAAGTTAGGTTTAAATGGACAGTTTATTATCAGAGATACAAACACTACCTTCTTAACTGTTGATCAGAATTCAGGATATTTAACAATTAATACGAATTTAAGATTGCAGAACTCAACAAGTCAAACTACTGGCAATATTTTCAAGGATGGTAATGTTCGATTTATTCACAATTATGGCACAGACAATACCTTTGTGGGATTACGTTCAGGCAGTTTTTCCCTAACGACAGCGGCTGGGAATACCGGAATTGGGTCAAATAATTTGACTAGTTTGCAAAGCGGTAATTATAATACCGGTGTTGGCGCAAATGCACTATCCTTTACTACATCAGGATTTGAAAACACTGCAGTTGGTTACCAATCTTTGTATGCCAACAATACCGGTAAAATTAACACAGCCATAGGTGTAAATGCCTTGTATACCAACAATAGTGGTTCAAATAATACTTGCCTTGGACATAGCACACTATTTAATAATTTAACTGGAAACAGTAATACTGCAATAGGATACAATGCCTTGTACGCCGCTACAGGCAGTAATAATACAGCCCTGGGATATAACGCCAGCGTTCCAAATTCGAGTGGTGATAATCAAGTAAGAATTGGCAACACTTTAGTAAATTATGCCGGCGTTCAGGTTGCATGGACTATAACCAGCGATAGAAAATGGAAAGATAACATCAGCAAATCAAATCTGGGATTAGGGTTCATAACAAAACTGAACCCCGTATCATATACACGAAAAAATGATATTTATAAAAAAGTTGAATACGGATTTATAGCTCAGGAGCTTGAAGAAGTTTTGAAAGAATCCGGAGTTGAAAACACAGGTATGATAACTATTGATGATAACGGTAACTATGAGTTTAGATATAACGATTTATTTGCTCCGATAGTAAAAGCCATACAAGAATTAAAATCGGAGAACGATGAGTTGAAATCTGCAAATGAGAAGCTAACATTGGAAATGCAGTCCTTAAAAACTATAAGCGAGAAACTTGTAAAACTTGAGAAGATTGTTAATGAACTAAGCGAATTAAAACACGCTGCTCTGGAAGTTTCAAAATAATTTTAACTAAAAATTAACTTAATAAAAAAAATAATGAAAAAATTGTTATCAAAAGTTGTTTTACTTTCTATCGTAATCATTGCATCTATCTTCAGTAATGCAAACTCCCAATGGTCACAAGCATCTAATGGTATGGGAAACAACAAAACTGTAATATCATTTGATTCACTCGGAAACAATTTTTTTGCCGGAACATATGAAGCCGGTTTATATGTCTCTACTAATAACGGAGCTAACTGGTCTGTAACTTCTCTTAACGCAACGCAGATTAATGCATTAGCTTCAACCGGAGGAATAATTTATGCCGGAGCTACTAACATTGCAGGTACAGGTGGTGTTTATTTTTCTACAAACAATGGAACTAACTGGACTAAAACTGCTTCCGGATACAGTGTTTTTTCTATCGCCTGTAAAGACAATTATGTAATTGCAGGTACTAATGGCAGCGGAATCATTCTTACTTCAAATAACGGAACGAATTGGGTTACTACTTCCGTTACTACAGGGCTTGTAAATGCTGTAAAAAATGTGGGTTCAAGATTTTTTGCGGGAGTAGGAAACGGCGGAATTTACATTTCCACAAACAATGGTTCAAACTGGATACAGTCATCTCTTAACAACAGAACAGTTTTATCTATTACTGTCAGCGGTACAAATATTTTTGCAGGTACCCAGGAAGGAGGTGTTCACATTTCAACTGATAATGGAGAAAACTGGACTCAGACATCATTAAGTTCCGGTTCAGTATTTGCACTAGCATCCTATGGAACTAATATCTTTGCCGGCGCATATGTTTCAGGCTTCTTTCATTCTTCTAACAATGGTACTACGTGGACTCAAAAAAACGACGGGTTTACTTCAGCGGCCTATATCTATGCGTTAACTATTAAAAACAATTCAATCTTTGCCGGAGTACTAAACTCCTCAGCATGGCAAAGAAACTTATTAACAGTAGTTTCAAAAATACGACAAATTTCAAATTTAAGTCCTGCTGCGTATATACTAAATCAAAATTATCCTAATCCATTTAACCCTGAAACTAAAATTAACTTTTCCATACCTAAAACTTCAAATACTGTTCTAAAAGTTTTCAATACAAATGGTACGGAAGTTCAAACACTTGTAAATCAAAATTTGCAGGCAGGGACTTATTCTGTTGAATTCGGAAATACAAATCTGACAAGCGGAATCTATTTCTATACACTTACATCAGGAGAATTCAAAGAGACTAAAAAAATGATTCTTGTGAAATAAATAAATTTTTTTATCGCACCTTTCCTTTTTAAAGGAAGGGTGTGATAGAAAGTCTTTTTGAGTTATCCATAAAACTTTATTTTATCCAATCTCCATTAAATCTCCATTAAATCTCCATTAAATCTCCATTGTTATATTTATAATCTTCCTATACATTTGAATATAAACCCCTGCTATTTTACACACACAGTTTTTAAAATATCCTAATTTACAATGAAACTCGAAAAGTCAAAAATCCTTATTACGGGCGGAAGTCTGGGAATAGGAAAAGAAACAGCAAAGCTCCTAACTGATAGCGGAGCAAAAGTTATTATTACCGGCAGAGACAAAGAAAGACTGGAAGAAGCAGCAAAGTATACAGGCGCAGAACCGTTGCTCTTTGATATTTCTGATTACAACTCAATCGAAAGTAAATCTGAAGAAATAGTGGAGAAACTTGGCGGCATTGATGTACTGATAAATAATGCGGGCATTGGTGTCTTTAAAAGATTAGAGAAAGTCGAGTTAGAAGATTTCAACAGTGTTTTTGCAACTAACGTAATCGGGCTGGCTTTGCTTACAAAAGAAATTTCAAAAACATTTATGAAGCAGAATTCAGGCAACATTATTAACATAGCATCTACAGCCGGCACAAAAGGATTTGAAGGCGGCACTATTTACGTAGCATCAAAGTTTGCTTTGCGCGGAATGACTCAATGCTGGCAGGCTGAGCTGAGAAAATTCAATGTAAGAGTATGCCTGATAAATCCGAGCGAAGTTACAACTGCATTCAATAATGAATCGCGTTTGGAAAGAAAAGAGGAGAGGAAGAAATTATCCTCAATGGAAATTGCATATACGATTAAATCTGTACTTGAGATGGAGAATAAAGGATTTATACCAGAAGTCTCTGTATGGGCTACGAATCCGTTTTAAAAATTTAAAAAATAAAAGCAGAGATTTTATAAATGTCTCTGCTTTAATCCCCTTCCTATATACCGTTATTTTTGAATTTTTTAAGGTAATCTTAAATCATAAATTGAATTAGATACATTAAAAACCTTCCTCATTCATTCATAGTTCTTTTTAATGGTAATCATTTTAATTATTCCTCAAAAATTAAAATATTACTGATATGAAAAAAATAAAACTACTACTGATTTTATCTTTTTTCGCTCTCGCTCTTTTCACAAGCTGTGAAAAAGATAATCCTGTCGAAACACCTGAAACACCAACAACCGGAACCGGAGCAACTGCTTCATATACATCTGTTACAGACGGAAGCTTAGACTATGATGAATTTTCAATCGTCGTCAGGAAAGGAGATGTACCTGCGCTAACGGGCGGCGGAGCAGGAACAGTAACATTCTCTATTAATACATCTTCTTCAATTGAAAGCGGAATTTCTGCAGTACCCGCAGGATATACAGTCATAGGAAAATACCTTAAAGCCGGTCCTGAATCATTTACTTTCAATTCCCCTGTAAGAATTTATTTCCCGGCGGCAAGCCAACCCACTCCACAGAATTTAACTGTCTTCTATTACTCTCCTTCATTGCAGACATGGAAAATTATTCCTACTTCTGCATTGGATACAGTTAAAAAAAGAATTGGTATTGACGTTCTAACTCTTGGATATTTTGTTTTAACAAAAAGTACAAGCGGAGACAGAACATATGCAGGCGCGGGAGGATGTGTTTATGACCATTTGGAAGTCTGGACAAACTATTATCTGACAGTAAAAAGCATTGTACCACAAGACCCGTCAATACTAAGTTTATATGCTGATGGATTTATTGGGAGAACTTTTTCAGGTCCAATATTTTTAGGCTGCCCTATTGGCACAACAAAAGCAATTGTTCCACTTGGTACAATTGAATTCTGGTTGTCATATTCAAACTGCCAGGGTCCGAATTTTAGTGTTTATACTTATACTGCTCCTGTATCAGTTACTGTTTCAGATCCATTAATATTCAACGGATGGTCAACTTATGATGCAGTAGTATATGTTCCGATTGGAATACCAAGCGGAGGTACATGGGTACTGGGAAGACCAACGGGTACGGGCGGCTGGGCTCCGCCGACTGTTCCTTACGGCTCAGGAGTATTTCAGGCAACACTGACCTGGACTAATACTTCTTCAGTTGCATCAGACATGGATTTGCATTTGTACGGACCTAATAATCTGCACATTTATTATGGCAACAGAACAAACTCAGATTTTTCATTGGATAGAGACTGGCAGCGTACACTTGGCAATGCAACTGAAAATATTTACAGCTTAAGAAATGTAATGCCAAGCGGAGAGTATAAAGTGAATGTAAAAAATTACGCAGGACCATCTATGTCGTTCAATACACGTGTAATATTAAACGGTGCTTCTACTAATTTTTCCGGTTCGCTCGGAGTCGGTCAGGAAATGACTATACGTACATTTACTATACAATGAAGTAATAAAAAAATTAATAAATAAAATTCTTATCTCACCTCGCATAAAAAAACCTGAATGTCCTTTGGCAGACAATCAGGTTTTTCAGTTTTATTCATAGCCGTCATTCCCATCGTATTATCAATACCTCAATTAATACCCAATAGGTATTTTAAATCATGAAGAAAGTTTTATGCGCATTCGCCGTTGCGCATCATTGACTGTCTCATTCGACTATTTCATTCGACTATTTCATTCTACCATTTCATTCTACCATTTCATTCGACTATATCATAATTACTTTATCTATAACATTTCTTTTGAACATATAAATTCCCCTGCGGTAAATTAAATTAAAACGTAATCCCGGCAGAAAAATAATAAAAATCATGCTTATAAACTCCGCTGCTCTGAGAAGCCTGCGATGAATTGAAGATTGAATAAACTAAAAATGATACACAGTTTTTCAGAGCGAATTCAGCAACTCCGCGTACAACTTTATCCGGCGGTGCAAAAATCTTTACAATGTTTTCTATTAATACCATACCGGTAGTTTCAACGGCAAGCGGCACAGCATTATCAGTAATGCTTTCCATCGGAATAAAAAGATTTTTCTGATGATTTGCATAGATACTTAAAAACGAAAACGGCTTTATATACATTGCAGGAGAGAACTGTATATTAACGCTTCCGTTATAAAACCCGCCGAACTTTACATTGCTGTTCACACTTTGTATCAGATCAAATTTGTAATTCTCTTTTATTTCTGCAGGAGCTTTGTATAAATTTATCTGAACGCTTTTCATAAATTCATATCTCTCGTCAGGCTTGCTCGCCAATCTCTTTTCAAGATTACCTGTGGAAATTTTTTGCTGCGCGTTCAGTTTTTCATTTAGCAAAGAATTTATTTTTTCGGTTGCTGTTTTTTCGGCAAAGGGATTTGGTTTGCTATCTTGTGAGTACGCTTCAAGCGCCAAGAAGCAGGAAAGAAAAGTAAAAAAAATATGTCGGAAAGTTATCCCATAGCTGCAGGAATTTTCGCTATGATAAATGTAAGGAAAGTGAATTGATAAGTAAAGTACTTTTTACAAATAAAAAACCCGTTGAGAAGTCTGAGGTTAGTTCACTCTCAACGGGATAATCTATTATTTGCGGCTTCCCACACCGGCACTCGCTGCCGGTTTTCCGCATGAACCGAAGTCAATCACCTAACACAGTATTAGAGCTTTTTCCATTATTTTGTTTTCCAGGGTGATTTATTTTTTAAAAATTAATTTCATTCAAGATATTATTTACCTATATTGAATACAAAAAGAAATAAGCTGAAAATCCTGTTAAAGCGATAAAAAATCTCCGGCTATTTTGTTGTTAAATAGTAGTTTAGTTTCAAATTTTATCCTGCTGAAAATGCTTACAAATCAGACTGTAGAAATACTTAAATCTCTCAGTAAAACCGAACTGAAACGCTTCGGTGAGTTTCTCAAATCCCCCTATTTCAATACATCACGCACACTTGATAAAATTTATAACTTAGTAGTGAAGTCATATCCCGAATTTAAGGAAGATTCTTTAAGCTTTGAAAGAGTTTATAAAAGACTATATCCTTCAGAAGCTTACAGTGAGAAGAGAATAAAAAATCTGTATTCAGAGTTTTCCAACCTCTTAAAAAAATTTATCGGGTACGAAGAAATTTCAAGGAATAAGCAGGAGCTGGATATATATATTACTTTCGGACTGACTGAAAGAAATCTGAATAAAATATCTGAAAAAGTTATAACTAAAAGTTTGCACGAACACGATGACGGATTGCTTTCGATAGCTGACAGGTTCCACTACCTTTACCGTCTGAATGTTCATCATGCGCATAATCTGGGATTTATGCGTTTGCACGGCTCGCCTGAATATCTTAAATGTGATATTGAGCTAATAGAAAAACTGATAATTTTTTTCCTTACAAATATTTTGCAGCTTTCTTTCTACGATGTTATGAATCACAAAATGTATAAAATGGATGAAAACCCTATTCTGAAAGTCGTAGCATCATCTATTGATACGGAAAAAATTATAGATTACTTCAAAAGTATTAACCATGAATACACTCCTTATCTGAAAATGCATTATCTCTTTAACTATTATCAGACACATGAAATTGATGATGAAAAATATCTTGAGTTTAAAAATGAAATGCTGAGCATACTGCATAAAGTAAAAAAGCTTGACCAGAATCAATATCTTATCCGAATGATTCATCTTGTCTTATCTAATATGATTCAATGGAATAAAAATTATTATGAAGATGTTATAGAATATGCAGAGCTTATGACAAGTCTTAATATTTATCCCGATGATAATCTTCATGCATTCAATATCGGGACTTACAAAGATATTTTTATTTCTGCGATAACTCTTCAAAAATATGACTGGGCGGAAAACTTTGTAAATGTATATACAAAGTATCTTGCAAAAGATCAGCAGTATGACTCCGAAAATTACTCCAGAGGAATTTTAAGCTTTAAGCTTGGAAAATATGAAGAATCATTAGATTATCTTGGTAAGGTAAAAATGATAGATATAATTGAAAAAATTAATGTCCGTTTCCATTATATGATGAACTATATAGAGCTCGGCTGGTATGAAAGCGCTCTCTCCGCACTTCAATCTATAAGACAGTTTTATAACGATAGCAATGAAATACCCGAACTGCTTTTGCATCCTGTACAGGTATCAATTAAATTTTTTGCAGAAGTTATCAGATGCGCGGAAAAAAATGAAAAGCCGGACGAATGGATATACAAAGAAGCCCTGGAAGAAAAAAGATTTATGCACAAACAATATATTTTAACAAAGATGGCAAAGCTAAATAAGTAACATTAAACTCTTAATTATTTTCATTCATAAATGTTTACTTCCAATACTGTAGATATCTTAAAGAGCTTCGATAAATCTGAGCTGAAGCGATTCGGCGATTTTATAAAATCACCTTACTTCAATAACTCAAAGCCTCTTGAAAAAATCTTTGATGCAGTTCAAAAATCATATCCTTCATTCGAAGAAGATTCATTAAGTTATAAAAAAGTTTACAAGAAGCTTTATCCTTCTGAAACGTTCAGCGAGAAAAGAATAAAAAATTTATACTCTGACTTTTCCAATCTTCTCAGAAAATTCCTTGCTCATGAGTATCTTACATCGAATAAAGAAATGACGGATGTATTCATTACTACAGAGCTTATAAAAAAAAATCTGAGCAATATATCGGAAAAGATAATTGCAAAAAGCCTTAAAGATAACGATGACGGACTGCTTTCAGCAGCAGATAAATTTCATTATTTATACAGATTGAATGAAAACCACTCACTGAACTTAGGTTTGCTGCGTAAGCACAATTCACCGGAATTTCTACAGTCAGATATAGAGCTGATTGAAAAGCTCACTGTTTTTTTTCTTACAAAAATCCTTCAGCTTTCGTTTTATGATATAATGAACCATAAATTTTTTAAGATTGATGAAAATCCTATTTTAAAAGAAGTTGCAGCTTCTATAGATACGGAGAGAATTATAAAATATCTTGAGCTGACTAAAAATGAATACGCATCTTATCTGAAAATACATTATTTATTTTTTTATTATACTACTCATGATATCAGAGAGGAAAATTATCTTGAGCTGAAAAAATTAATTCTTGATACCATACGCCGTGTAAAAAAGAGCGACCAGAATAACTTTCTTACCCGGATGATTCATATTGTCGTCTCCAAACTTTCACTAATAGATAAAAAATATTATCATGATATAATTGAGTTCGCAGACCTTATTCACGAGCTTCAGATATTTCCTGAGGAAGATATCAACGCATTCAATAACGGACCCTTCCGCGATATTTTCATCACTGCTTTATCTCTCAAAAAATTTGACTGGGCGGAAAATTTCCTAAATGAACACATGCAGCACGTTAATAAAGAACTAAGACGTAACTCTGAAAACTATTGCAGAGGAATGCTTAGTTTTCAGAAAGGAAATTTTGAAGAATCACTCAGCTATCTCAACGAAGTTAAGATGGTAGATATAGTTGAAAAACTGAATATAAGATTTTATTATTTAATGAACTACATCGAGCTGAAATCATACGAAAGCGCGCTCTCTGCAATGCAATCTTTAAAGCAGTTTATAATGGAAAATAAAGATATACCCGAATCATTTTCTGAAGGCTTGCAGCACACTTTAAAATTTTTTAATGAAATAGTAAAAGCCTGCATAAAAGGTGAGAATATAGATGAATGGATTTATAAGGAAGCTATGAACACTGAAAGATATTTTCAGAAACAATACATCAAGGATAAAATGAAAAGTATGATTTAAAATACTAAATCACCGATTACTCTGATTTTGAATGTATAATTTAAATCAGAGCAATCAGTGATATAAGAACTATTTCACAAGTATCATTTTCTTTGTATCGGAGAATGAATTGGTCTCTATCTTATAAAAATATGTTCCGCTTGAAAGATTTGCTCCGTTAAAATCAGTTTCATAAACTCCTGCTGTTAAATTTTCATTTACCAGCTGCTGCACTTCCCTTCCGCTTATATCAAATACTGTTATCTTTACAAATTCATTAACAGGTATTGCAAACTTAATTGTTGTACTTGGGTTGAACGGATTCGGATAATTCTGTTCCAATGAATACTTTGTAACAACTTCGCTGCCGTTAATAATTTTTACCGGAGGATTAATGCCAATATAAGATAAACTTCCCTGATATCCGCACAAATATCCACCGTTTACAGTTATCATTCTAAATCCCCATAGATCTAATACAGTACCGTTTGGTCCTGATAAATTATTCTGGGTTAAAATCCAATTAAATGAAGGGTCCTGTAACCGAAAAATTCTGCCTTTTGTGCCGACTGCTATTCCCCTTCCGTACTGATAATCTAAACTGTATATATTTACCCCTGCATGGCCTACAGTATCATTTGCAAGTGTCCATGTTGCGCCGTCATTTGTTGAACCGAATATACAACCGTTCTGGCTTCCGGCATATAACTTATTTGGGGCGATATATTTTAATTCGTAAACGTATGCCGTTGTAGGATGTGTTATTCCAGTGCTGTCCCATGTCGTGCGGTTTGTTGTCTTTGCTACTCTTCCAAGCTGCCCGCATACATATCCTGTAGTTCCGTTAATGAACATAACATCTTCTATGTCATTATTAGATGCGCCCCAGCTTAGCTGCGATGTCCAGCTTACTCCGGCATTTGTAGTATAATAAAGCTCACCGTTATCTCCTGCGCAATAGCCTTCATTCAAATTAAACCAATACATAGTTCTGTTAGTAGCAGAAACTACGGGAGTATTTCTATAGGTAAAAGTTGTGCCTCCGTTTGTCGTAATACCGAATGTACCGCCGCCGCCGCAGATATAAAAATTACTTGCATCAAAAACTTTTACATCGTATAACTCAAAGCCCTGCGCTGCTTTCATAAACGTCCAGTTCGTTCCAGAGTTTGCCGATTTTATTATAGCACCACGCCATCCCACAGCAACCATAAATGTCGGTATGGAACCGTTATGGTCTATTGCATGGAATCTGTTTGAGCTTTCCACATAATCCCAAACCGTACCGCCGTTAGAGCTTTTCATTATTGTTCCCTGCTGCCCTGCTGCAAAAATTTCTGTTGAGCTTTTATAATTAGCGCAGAATAAAACCTGAGCAGTTAACTGCGACGCTGATAATGAATCCCAGCTCACTCCGCCGTTAGAAGTAATATAATTTACTCCGTTTGAACCGACTATAAATCCTTTAAGCGAATCAAGAAAATCCACAGAGTACAGTGGTGAGGGGCCGTTATCTAATGCTAATGTAAAATTTAATCCGCGGTTTGTAGATTTATAAACTACCTGTGAATTCCCCACTGCCCACAATGTATTGCTTCCTGTTTTTTTCATTCCGTTAAACGCCTGTGTACCAAACCTTAGAGAGTCCCACGTAGTGCCGCCATTTGTTGAACGTATAAATACTCCGCTATTACCCGAGCATATTACAGTCTGATTACCGAACAACTCAACAATAGAACGCGAGCTGCTGTATCCCGTATTTATTATTGTCCAGTTTAATCCTCCGTTAACTGTTTTAAAAACAGTAGACGTCGGCATTGAAGTTATACTTGCTCCGCATGCATAAGCCGTATCTGTTCCTGAAAAAGTTATGTCGGAAATATCGCCGGTGTACGGTGAGATATCTATATTAGTCCAGTTCGTTCCGCCGTTAGTAGTGCGTAGAATAAGTCCTGCATTTCCTACTGCAATCCCGGTATTTGCATTAATGAATTCAAGTGCTGTAAGACCGCGTGTTAATCCTGCCGGAGTAATTGTCTGCCACGAGTTTCCCGCATCTGTTGTTTTAGCAATAAAAATATTAGTTGTAAATGAAATATCATCACCAACGCAATATCCCGTTGATGCATTGACAAATTTCATATCGCGTACTGCTCCGCCCAGTTTACCGATTTTTAAATTTGTGACGAGAGTTGAATCTGCAAATAAATCTGACTTATTAAAAAATGAAAACAGAAGGGTTATGATTAAAAAGTAAATTAATCTTTTCATAGCTTGGGAAATTTAATTTTTACTTAAACAATTTAGAAGCTAACATGATAGAATTATTTATTCAATATAATAATATTATTATAAACAGATTTATTAACGGAAATGTGTTTAATTCAAAAAATACATTTAATGTAAAATCTTCAATTAACTCATTAAAAACTATTTTTTAGGCTTACAAAATTTTAAAAAAATGATATTTATTTTATCTCAATAATTTAAATCTGAATCCTGCATATATTTCCCTTCCCTTCACCGGTCCCCAGATAAATGAAGTATCGAAGTATTGACCGAAAGGATTATCTGCGCTTACTATGGGGTTTGCCTGCTTATAATCAAAAATATTTTCAACACCTGCGTAAAACTCGAAGCTCTCCCAGTTTTTATTTAGCTGCGCATTAAATACTGCAAAGGGTTCTGACTCTGATGGGCGCTGATATTCTATAGGATAACTTTTTGTATCGGGAAGGCTCTGCCTGCCGAACCAGTTCATCGAAACATTTGCGCTCCATTTATTTTCATCAAAGGCATAAGAAATATTCGATAAAATTTTATGCTTCGGAATAAAAGGTGCATCTTCTTCAATACCGTTCTGAGTTTGTTTTACTAGATTGTATTTATAGCTGTTCTTCAGTTCAAGACTGTTGAAAAGTTTTATATTTGTTTCTATCTGAAATATATCCGAGCTTGCGCTTCCTTTAAGATTTTCAAAAATAACCTGAGATGTATTTGTATTATAATCGGGGATAATTTTATTTATAAAATTTGTTTTATAATAATCCACTACTAAGTCTGCATGGACATCACCGATGGTAAAATATTGAACAAGATTTACTCCGAAGTTTACTACTTTCTCAGGATTTAATTCTTCCGTGACTATAATATCTCTTCCGCTTGAAAGAAGATTTGAATATTCATTAAAAAGATTTATTGTTCTGAAACCTGTGCCGAACGATGCGCGCAGAATTGTCTCAGGAGAAAATTCATACTTAGCAAGAAATCTAGGAGTTACAAGCGTATTAAATTTATTATGATAATCCAGCCTTACGCCTGATATTACCATAAGCTTTTTATTCATTGCTGTAAGTACGTCCTCTATAAAAATTCCGGGAATGGTTTCCTTCTTATTGTAAGCTCCGGCATAACTTTTATTTGTTGCATGTGTAAAATTTATATCTTCATCAATGACTTCATGCCTGTAGCTTAGCCCGCCTTTTATCATATTTTCACTGAATAATTCTTTTTCATAAAATACATTTGCATACAGACTTTTTTGCTTTGCGGCATAACGCGTAATACCGTAGTACGAAACATCTTCGTAGGCGTCATAGGAGAAAAACCCTTTTATCTGCTCTTCATTTTTAAATGTCTTTCCGAACTTAGAGTAAACTTTAAAAGAATTTAAATCAACTGTCTGTCCG
Organism: Ignavibacteria bacterium; assembly: GCA_044226845.1. Taxonomy (GTDB): domain Bacteria; phylum Bacteroidota; class Ignavibacteria; order Tepidaquicellales; family Tepidaquicellaceae; genus JAFDZO01. The sequence continues at coordinate 15,215 of JBGAGG010000006.1, read as the reverse complement.
TAAATTGTATTGCTTCCCTTCTCTTCCTTGTTAAATCCTTTTTGACCTCCAGTTCTTTTTTCATTTACGTACTGAACGGCAGCATCGAACATTATTCCGTCATGGCTCTCTTCATATTTCCATTTGTTGTAGCCCATGTATCGCGTTACAAGCGGCGCATCAAGAAATCCGTCAGCATTTTCATCCATTCGTTTTGATTCCTGCGCAGTATGGAACGAGAAAAGCGTGCTCCAGTTATTCCATTTATCTGTATAGTTAGTGTTCACATGTTTTTCAAGCATATCGTTCATATATCCATTGAATAAAAATTTTTCCGATGAGCTGAAATCTTTTAATTCAATATTTATTATTCCGCTTATGGATTCATATCCCTGTAGTACTGAGTTTGCTCCCTTTGAAATATTAATTTTATTAATAAGCGTTCCCGGAATTGAATTAAGTCCGTACTTAGATGTTAAGCCCGACATATTGGGAATTCCGTCCAATAGAATCTGCGTGTATGAGCCGTCAAGCCCGAGTATCTGCATCTCCTTAGTATTCGTTACAATATCGGTAACTGCAACTTCAACCGATGAATTGCTTCCGAAGCAGCCGGAGAGATCGCAGCAGGAAGCTTTTTTAAATTCATTCTGTGAAAGCACTTCCGTCTTCACAACGTCTTTAGAAATGAAGTTAGAAGAGTTATCATCCTCAACTAATATTTCCGATGTAGTAACTGAACGAAGATTTATAAAAACATGTCTTTTATTTTCCGCTGAAACCGTATCGGAATAAAATCCCATCATCGATACAACAAGTCTTTTATCTGTTATATTCTCCATAGTAAGTTCAAACTTCCCTTCAGAGTCAGTTACAGTTACTATGGAAGTGTTTATCCATTGCACCGATGCACCCGGAAGCGATGAACGTATTCCTGCATCAATACCGGAAACTTTTCCTTTAATTACAGACTGAGTTTCCTGTGAATCTCCATCGGAGATAAAAGAAAAAATAAATAAAACCGTATACAATATTTTATAAAAATTATTAACCATAATATTTTTTATATAAAAGAGCGGCATAAGCCGCCCTTATTTAATTGAATTATTTGTTATAGCCTTCGAGAATTTTTTCAGGATCTTTTCCGAACTCTGTTTTACATTTTTCATTGCAGAAATAATACTTAGTGCCGTTATGCACTGAAGAGATAGTTGCTTTAGCATCGTCTTCATTGCAGATAGGGCATGTTGCAACTCCGCCTGTATATCCGATAGGCTCAGCCTTAAATTCAGCCACACAGCCAGGGCAGCAGAACTCATATTTTTTTCCGAGATAAGATACTGTCTTGCCCTTTCCTTTTTTGAATTCTTCTTTCGATACAGGGCAGATGCTCATATCTGAATTTGCAGAATCATTTAACTGAACCTGCTCCCCTGAAGAAGAGTTGCTTTCAGTGCAGCATGATTTTTTTTCAGATGTTTTTTCAGATGTCTCTCCGCTGCATTGGCTGTAAGAATTTGAGCTGAGTAAAAATACGGCAGAAAAGATTACAGCTAAGAATAATAAGTTTTTCATTTTGAATTTATTTATGGTTAATTTGTTTTAAAAATTTAATTATAGATATAACGGTAAAGGAAGATGTAAGTATACACTTCCCGGTTTTTTAAAAATTGAAATAGGATTTTTTAAATTCTAAGAATGGAATTGAAAAGATAAACATCTTTCAGAATGTAAGATGCTTCACCCGGAGGTCCGATAAAATTTTTTGAAGTTGTATTATTTGAAATTTCAGATAAGCTGTTAAGCTTAACAAAATATATTTGTGTGGAATTTTTGGTAACAGTTGAACCGGAATTATGAATAACTGCTGCAATAGTTTTTACCTCCGTAATTTCTACTATGCAATGGCAGTCACTTGTTATAGTTTCATATTGCACCTGATGTGAATCAGTGGAAGAGCAGTCAGATGAACAGCAGCATACTTCTGTTTCGTCTGAGTTCGAATCGCAAGCTATAGCGGATGAGTACGAAGAAAAATTTATAAGTAAAATACCGGCTGTTAAAAGCACATGCAAAAATCCCGATAATATTTTTCCTCTTAGTTTAATCATAAAGTTAAAATTATCGATACTCATATTTTAAAACAAGATAAATTGTTATATGAAAAATATGATTTATCAAAACTTGGAAAATCGTTAAAATTTAAGGTTACGCTTATTTTTGACTTCTCCATATAAATATTAAAAAATCAATAATAACAATTTTACACTTAAAAAAAGTTTCAGAATATATAGCTGTTTTTTCAAGCTTAATATTTTAACGAAAAATCAATATATTTGATAATACAATTATTTATCTTGGAAAATCGGAAATAACGTCACATGCAAATTCATACCAAATTATGAGTTTGCAAAAAGACTTCAAATTTCGTATTTTTGTTATTGTACAAAAATGTGCCCGTAGCTCAATCGGATAGAGCAACAGCCTTCTAAGCTGTAGGTTACTGGTTCGATTCCAGTCGGGCATACAATTCTCCACTCAATTTCCTTCGATTTTCAGTTAATTTCAACATTTTCAAATAATTCAATCTTACAATGGATAAAAAGATTTGTATAATTACAGGTGCTTCATCAGGCATCGGTCATGCCGCTGCACAAAAATTTATCAATAACGGCTATATTGTTATAAACGGCTCAAGGTCCGATAAAAAGCCAATAAACAGCCCGGATTATGAATTTATCAGTACTGATGTCTCCAAAGAGGAAGATGTCAAAAATCTTATTGAAAAAGTTATAGAAAAGCACGGTAAAATTGATGTTTTGATCAACAACGCCGGTTTCGGGTTTTTTGCGAATTTAGTGGATTCCAAGACGGAAGATTTCGATTCTATGTTCGCCGTAAACGTCCGCGGATTATATCTTTGCTGCAGATATGCGTTGAAATCAATGATTGAAAAACATGCCGGAACAATAATAAACATAGCCTCTATTGCCGGAAAAAGCGCAGTGCCAAGCGCCTCAATTTACTCGGCGACTAAACATGCAGTAATAGGATTATCGAGTTCACTTTTTATGGAGGTAAGAAAGTTTAATGTGAGAGTTACTACAATTTGCCCGGGCTCTGTCGATACTCATTTCTTCGATGCACCGGGTACGATATTGAATTCAAGCAGGGAGTCAATTCTTTCAGCGGAAGATATTGCAGAGTCGTGTTACTTAGCTGCAAATCTTCCTGTAAATGCAACGATATCTGAAATAGAACTTCGCCCAACTAACCCAAGGAAATAGTATAAAAGAAAAGGAAAATCCGTGTACTTTTCATCAATCCCAAACCCCAACTTGAGAATCTGAATACGGATTTTCCTTAATCGAATGAAGAAAATTGATTAAAGAAATTCTTCAAATTTTAATCCTAAAGAGAATAAGTATCTTCTGTTGATGCGCCGCAGCCAATGGTTCTGTTGCCGTCTTCGCTTTCATAAAACTCAATATTAAAGTATTTCAACATAGATACATTGCCGCCACCTGATACTTTTACGCCCGGATTGTTTAACGCCCCTTCGATACTTTCATTGTCTCTTCTGTTATCTGAATCATTACCCAGTGAATTTCCTCTTGCTGCTGTCAAACCATTTTCATCAGGATTTTCAGCCCAATCGCCTTCATCTTCCAAAGGATTTATGTCTTCATCGTCTTCTTCTGCTTCAACTGATGTCTCTTCATTCTCTTCTGTAGTTAATTCATCCTTTCTTTCTTCACGCTCTAAAGAGCCTCCGTCCCCATCAGGAACTCCGATACCGGTTACCGGTTTGACTGTTTCTTCCATTTGTTTGCCTGCCTTTTTGTTTAAATTTATTTTAAAATTTTTAAGTCTGATATATTTGTCAACTTCCAGATGCCGAATGGAATAATTTCCATCGGAATCAAGATATCCTCCGAAAATGCCACTCATTTTTTTCTCCTTCTATAATTACCGGTTAAGAATCCCTTACCTTTCTTAGCCGATAAGATCCTTTACATTATTAAATGTAACTTAGTCTTTACTTAGTCCTCTTCATCTTCTTTGTCTTCCCCTGTTTCCTTTTTATCCTCGTCCATATTTACACCTTCTACAGGTGTTTTCTTTACCAACGCTTCTTCAGCGTTTTCATTCTCAAATTCTTTCTTGGTTACTGTATCGGTATTCATATTTGTTATAATTTAAATTTGATTTTCTTTTAATCTAAATCGTACCTTATTTCAGGCTTATCTTTCTTCTCTTCACCGCCGTCACCTTTTTCAGGTTTTTGAGAAGGATCAGGATTTTCTATTTCCTGTTGAGGAATTTCTGTTACAGGTCTGTCATTGTTATGTTCATTTCTATTTGCTGTCTGTTTGTTCACCTGGTCTTTATAATAATTTGTCTGGTTGGATTCTTTTGAGGGAGTTTCCGTCGAGTCTTCCATCTTATCGGAAAAAGTAACTCTTACTCTTTCATTACCTATCAAATTTCTGACACTGTCCCTGTTGTAATGTCCTGCATTCTGTTTGATCCAGTTCCATTCTGAATCTGTATGGCTTCTGTTATTTAGTTCTTCATCTTTCATAACTTTTATTTTATGTTCTCAGTATTTGTATTTTCTGTTCGGGGAAAATATAAAACTTTATAAAACGTCCGGTGTTTCCGGCACTTTCTTATTTACATTTTTATCTTCTTCAGATTGTCTCATATCATCCTGATGTTTTTCCGTCTGAGTCGATAGTTTTTCATCTAATTTTTCGCTTCCGAGATAATTTTCAATTTTTGAATTGCTCTCCGGATTATCTTCCGGTGTTCCGCCTTTTAGTTCTTTTATATCATCTCTATTTGCCTGTGACGTATGTAACGGCTCTGCGCTATTATGTTCTTTATCCAGTGAAGCTGTTAAATTTTCAGGTGTTGTTCCTTTTGTTAAAGCCGGGTTCGATTGTTTTTCCTTATCTTCCATTGTCTATTTAGTTAAAATCTATAATCTTTAATTACAAGCTGTATACCGATGATTCTGTTTAATTAAATTCTTCATAACGTCAAGAACTTTAAATTTGATTCAGAAATAAAACATTTTCTATGTGTAACTTATGGGTAATTTTAATGTTATGACAATGCCTATTCAAATAATGACAAATGTGGCAGTTTTAATAGTATTATAGAAACGTAAAAACAGCAAAGTGTGATAATCCTCTGCTTCTTTCATTTGCAAAAAGTATGGTTAAAATTTGATATACTGTACTATTTTTTTCGGATTTTTCGGTTTATTTTATATCAGTATCGTTTGTAGGAAGGTAAGTTGATTGATTTTTATAGTTGATAAATAGAACTAAATAATAAAAATATCGCTGCGGGGCGGGATCAAATTACTCCCTTTAGCGGCTCACCGGCTCCGTAGCGATAATTGATTCAGTGATCATTTTATAGTTCTGATTTATTGCTTTATTTCTTTTGGTTCAGTTGAATCCTCTTCATTTTGTTCATTTTGTTTATTATAAAAATCATCCGGTACTGTCGGCTCTTGTTTTGAATTATCAGAAAATACACCTTCTGCATTTCTTCCGTTCTTACCGGGATTATCACTCGCAGCCCTTTCCTGATTTAATATTTCATCCTGCTGCATAAACTCTGAATCCTTCTGTTTCCACTGATGATTTCTGTTATTTTCCGGAAGCCGCTCATCTACCATATCGCCCGCGGGCTTCTCTCTTCTTCCTTTATTTATATCTGATATATCTGCTTCTGCTGTAACAATATTATGGGATGTATCTCTTTTATCAGTCTTTTTATCAGTCTTTTTATCTGTCTCTTTGTCTTCCATTTTAAATTGATTTAAGTTGTTAAATTCCCCGGCTTTCTTTATCAGATTCATGAACTGAATCCTGTCCTTCTTTTTCTTCATGCCATATAATCTCTTCCTTTTTTTCCTTCTCTTCCAAGTTCTGAGGTTTATTCTTATCCATATATGCTTCTGCCGATTCATGACCGAATTCATCTTTTGAATTATCCTTTTCTTCTTTTAGCGGTTCATGTTTCTTAACTTCATCCGCTTTTTTTACTTCTGTCTGATTTTCCATTTCTTATCTTATTAAAATTTAAACTTCTTCGTCGTTTAGTTTACTGCCTTCAGTTCTATTTCTTTCTTTTTCGTTTAGCTTTTCAGCTTTTTTTACCTGATCTTCACCGCTATATTCTGCGCTCATTTGATCATTTATCTCCTTTTCATCACTCATTTTAGCGCCATTATCTTCTCTTTTTTTTACCGTCTGCTGATGTTTTACGGGTACTTTAGAATCTATAAATTTCATTTTATCGCCTTTTGATGGTTTTCCCTTAAAATTTCACTTCGTTGGTCTTGAGGCATTTTTTGTTTGCCGTTTTGATATTGTGTAGTTACATCACTGTTTAGTACATTTTTATTGTTCGGACCCCTTTGACCCGATGGCTGCTTTGCAATTCTGGCATTTGGCTCTTGTTTTTGCTGAGTGCTTTTAGGTCGGTTTGGCGTTTGTGGATTATACATTTAGCTTATCCTTTCATTTAGTTAACCTTACTTACCTCAAGGAACGTGCCCGTCAAAAGCTCATTTTTCGACCATTTTTAAACGTTTATTAAATTTGATATGACTATTATGAACAGAGTTGCGACAGGGCTGTCAACTGATTTACTTAGGATTTTGTCAAAAAAAATAGCAGAGACAAATTAATTGCCTCTGCTATCTTTTTAGATTCCTCTATTGGTTACAGCTTACTCAGCCTTGCCGCCGTCTTCCTGAGTCGGTCTTTCCGGTGTCCCCTCTTCTACTTTCTCATCCATCAGCTCAATTCGTTTTTCATCTGCTTCTTTTTTTGTTTCTGTATCCGGAACAGAAAACCCAATTTCTATTTTCTCTTTATCAATTTTTTCTTTTTTTTCAGCTTCCATAATTTTTATTTTTTAATTATTATAATTTTTTATTCAGTTCTATTTCACGTTCATCATTCTTCTTATCTTCCTCTTCCTGAATCTTCTCTGCTTCCCTCTCCCTGTTATTTACATCCTTTGCAACTCCCTTCTCATTATTTTCATCGGAGAATTGTTCATCCGGATTTTCATTCTCACTGCTCACATCATTTTCATTTCTCTTCTTATCATCATCAAACGTTTTTTCCAGTCTTGCATTGCCAGGCTCCGTAGGTCTGTTTTTTTCTTCTTCGTTCTTCATAATTTTTTCCTTTATGTTTTTTCGTTACGGGGTTAATCTTCTTAATCTACATTCAATTAAAAAAGTTCATTTGAATTTCTACCGCCTTCAATATCTTAGCCCGCCGCTATCTCTTTGAGGGATTTCTACCGGAGGGTTTACTTCAGGAACCTCTACCGGATTTACAAGCGGTATTTCATTCGGCGGCTGTGGGTCAGGTATTTCTGTCGGAGTTACTCCCGGTACTTCACTCGGAGGCGAAGGCGGATTTTCAGGCGTGTTCATCATCCCGGCCTTGTCCATAAATTTTATCGCGATTCTTTCATTACCGTAATTTTTTCTTTCTTCCTTTATCATATTTTTTCTTTTTGTAATGTGTCTTGAGTATTGCGTATTGTGTACTCGATACTCAGAATAAAAATTTCTCATATTACTCACTACCCAATACTCAATACTAACAAATGTTACTCCTTATTAAAATTCTTCTTCACTCTTTCCTCGGCAAGCTCTTCTTTTAAATCTTCTGCATGGCTTGTCTTTGCATCATTCGATATCTCCGGCGGATAACCTGCAAGCGCTTCATCAACTCCGCTGCGTTTCACTTCATCCTTTATTGCCTTATTTATATCTTCAGGATTCACATTGTCCACGACCGTTTTTTTATCCGGATGATAATTTCTTTCATAGGGCACAATGTTATCTTTGTGACTTTTATAACCGCCAAATACATCCCGCGATATCTTCTGGCTTCCCAGATGATTCGAAATATTCGGGTTCACCGGTTTTAAATTCTTATTCCTTATATCTTCAGCCTTCGCTTTACTTAGTTCTTCGTGCAATACATTAGCCATGCTATTTGGTATTTAGTCGTAAGTAAAATGTATAAAGTATTAGCTTTATCAAAACTGCTTACAATGTTATTTTAAAATACATCTTTCTACTTTCTACTCAATATCACTTCTTCTTAAAAATCTTCTTCACAAGCTTTATTGATTTTTTCACAATTGCAGGTCTTGGAGTTTTATCTCTTGCCCTTGTTTTTTTATTTTCATTCTTCTGGTTTTCTATATCTTCCAGTCTCTTTATGTTAAATTCTTTCTGGCCCGGTATCAGAGATGCCGGCAGTTCTTTCTGTATCTTCCCTTCAGGCATTACATACCTTTCCGATTTTTCCTCAGATACAATGTTGTTTATTTTTTTGCTCTCAGGCTTTGAAATTTTTTCCGTCTTATCAGTTGTCTTTTCCTTTGTTTTATCAGTTGTCTTATTCATTGCTCTTCCCTCCCTTTTTATCTTTCATCGTATCCTTTACAAAATTAAATCCCGTTCTCAGCATACCCGTACTTCTTACACTACGCTTCTGCTTCGATTTTTTTCCTTTTACTTCTTCTTTAATGTCTATTTTCATATCTACTTTAACAATCTTTTTCTGCGCTTCGTTCAGATTTTTTTTCGGAATCTTTGATGATTGCTCGAGACCTTTTTCTCTCGGCACGCCGAACATAGGGTTCAGCTCTTTATTTATCAAAAAAATATTCGAAGGGCTTTTGATATTTTTAGATTCGTCCTTATCTGATTTGTCTTTTTGAGAGTTTTCTGATGCGAGCATATTAGTGGTTTTATATGTTGTTTCCAGGGGAAGTACTACAGATTAATCATTTAAAATGGAAGATACCACACACTACGCTGTCACTATAATTTCAATTTCAGATTTCAGATTTTTCCAACATTGATGAATTTTTGACGGGTTTTGTTTTGCCCGGTATTGTTTTTACAACACACACAAATTTATTTTTTAAAAAAGTCGGGGAAAAGTCGGATTTTCTGTTAATTGTTAACTGCTAATTGTTAATTGAAAAATGTCGGATTTTGGTCGGTTTTTTTTTATAGACCTGACAGGTTTTTAATCCTGTCAGGTCGGAAACATTCATACCAGTCTTGCAACCTGACAGGATCTACGAACCTGTCAGGTTTATATATTGGTCGGAAAAAAGTCGGATTTTGTTTGCTACATTATCTACCATCCCACAAAGTTTTCCCCCTCCTGCGAAGGAGGGGGCAGGGGGAGGTTTCTTTCAAATATAATACACTCTAATTCATAAAGACCCCACCCTCCCCTCCCCTTCGCAGGGGAGGGAGAGTACAAAAATTTTACCTCAAAAAGTCGGAAAAAAGTCGGGTTTTGGTCGGATTTTATTCCGCCACACTCCATGTCATCCCAAGAAGTTTTCCCCCTCCTGCGAAGGAGGGGGGCAGGGGGAGGTTTCTTTCAAATATAATACACTTTAATTTATAGAGACCCCACCCTCCCCTCCCCTTCGCAGGGGAGGGAAAGTACAAAAAGTTAACTACCCACAACCTAATTTAATGAGATTATTTTTCTCTTCCAATCAAATCTTCCCTATTAGTAGGGAGAAAAAAACTATTTTGCTTGACACCACCCGGAGAATTATCTGATAAAAAAAATTCCTCTCCCGCAAAGAGCATTGCGCACCGTCAAGAACACGGGTCTCCGCACTGTAGCGGGGAGAGGAAAATATGGTATGAGGAAATATAGTATATTTAAAATACCGGGATATTAAAGTCCCGTACCGTTTTTCTTATCTTTTGCATCGGCAGTTTCTTCATCGTCGGTATCTTCTACGCTTTCAACATCGTCTTCGTCGTCATTTTCTGTTTCTGCATCTTCATTTGTATCTTGTTCTTCCTGCGGCTTGTGAAGGCTTTCGCCGTTACTTATCGCTTTATCCTGCTGGTCGTCGGATTCTATTTCACGTTCTGATTTTCTGCCGTCAGATGTTTCATCGCGCAGCTTAGCATCTTCTTCTTTGAATACACTGTTGTCTTTTTGATTATCCATTGTTATTAATATTTGATTTAAAAGTTCAGTTAGTAATAATACATAGTATCTACAAAGTCCGTGCCTTATAAAGTCCAATTAAACTTTAAAGATTAGCAGATAACAGCGTTTAATTTTTTTGAAATGTCAAATTCATGTTAGATGTGTGACATGCGTGGCGGGAGGGAGAGGGAGTATATGTATGTCAGCTAACCTAACAAAAAATTATTTTTCATTGAGACTACAGGTAACTTCAATTATTTAATATTATTTATTATTTTTATTGAATTATTTATGATTTTTGTGCATATTATAAATAAATTAAATTACCCCTATGAAACCCTTCTTACTACTTTCTTTAGTTTTATTACTTATTTCATCAACAATATTTTCTGGCTGCGCAGCTAATTCATACCAACCTCCACGCGCAAGAATTATTGAAAATAAATTCACAATAAATAAAAATTATGATGATACGTGGCAAGGTTTAGTTAATTGGTTTGCCTCACATAATTCTCCAATTAAAAATATCGATAAAAGTTCTGGTTTAATAACTACTGAATATAATTTATCGGTACAAGATCAAGCAAGATATTTAGATTGCGGAATATTGGAGAGTGGAACTTTGACTAGTGCTCGTTTTGGAGAATCTTTAGGTAACTTTAATATATTAGTTGCAAAAATTGATGATAATTCTACTAAAGTTACAATCAATTGTTTCTTTAAAACAATTATTAACCAGTATAATCTTAAAGGAGAATTAGCATTTACCGAAAAGGTAGATTGTAATTCTACTGGAGTATTAGAAAAAGAAATTATAAGAACAATTGAATAAATAATATGAGCGTTATAAATCTTGTTTGTTTAGATACCTCCGTGATTAGAAATATAATTGACACTTCCAATTTTTCAAAAGAATTCGAAGAAATTAAAAAAAAACGGAATGTTAAATTTAGAATAGCTGAAACAGCTTTTGCTGAAATTTTATCTGATTTATTTGATAAATCAATTTCATTTACGGATTGGAGGGAAAAGAAAAATCTTATAAATGTTTTTCTTGATAGTTCTTGTCCTATTCAAGAACAAGGATATAATCTATCAGTAGCAATGGACACATTCAAAAAGCCTAAAAAAAGATTTACCTTCTATAAAAAAAAATACTGGGTAAAACTTTGGAAGCACATTTCTAGTGCAAGGAATGAAAAACAGTTGGCTATGACATTAATTTATTATCATGAACACCAACCTTACAAATTGAAAATTCAAGAAAATTTAATTGAACCTGCTTTTGAAGATAATCGAAGAGATTGGTACAAATATTTTGATGATGTAAAAGGGTTAGTTAATAAAAATACATCCCTTGAAACTATTATTGACGTATTTAGTAATGAATTCAGTAAAGACTATAATTTGGAAAAAATGATGGATTTTGTGAATGCTCTTGCTAGCTATACATATAAATTTTTATCTGATAAAGATTTTAATCCTTATTCTAAGAAAAGAAGAAATGATTCGATTGATTTTTCCTTTATCCAAATTCTAGCTAAACCAGCAATTTTTTGTACGAGTGATAAGAAATTTTATAATTTCATTCAAAATGCAAGTGCACCTAATAGATCAAATTTAATGAGCCCAGATGAAGTGATTAATTATTACAATTCTAATTGAGAATATTTATTATTTAAACTTAAATTTTACTTATGACTTATAAAGTAAACAAAGAAACTGAAGACCAAATTGAGCAATTTAAAAAAATGAGTTATTCTGCGAAGAAAACAATCGAATTATTAAATACAAAATACGATAAAACTAACGTTCAGCACACTGTATTAATGGTTTCATTAGCTAGAGCTATTCAATATTTTGATGCATATCTTGACTTAGTCGAAAAAGGTTTTGTAGAACCTTCCGCTACACTGCTGAGGTCTATTTACCATACGTTAATATGGATGAGATGGAGCGTATTAAATATGAATAATGCTAATATATATTTTAACATTGGACTAGAAGAAATGAAAAAAATGTTAAAAGCATTGCAAAGTAGAGATATTTTAGATTTTAAAAATGCTCCTGATCCTGAAAAAGTAAAACGATTGCTTAAAGAAATAACGGATAAAATTGATATGCCCCATATTTCTGATATGGTAAAAGATATTGGATATGGTGATACTCATGCCATGATTTATCCAACCCTTGCAGCCATATCACACGGCAGTCTTATGTTAGTAAATAATAATAAAAAATTCTCATATATACCTGAAGGTACAGATATAGAAAAATATTTTGAGGTAGCAAATAATTTGTTTAGAGATTGTGTTCTGGTTTGCGAAGAATTTATTAAGGACGGTACTATAAGAAAAGTACCCGACATAAAAAAGTTAAGTGGTATTAAAAGTTAAATTAACTTTTCCCTTTCAAATATGACTGGATTCCCGCCTTCGCGGGAATGACAAACTTAATAAATTTTTGTGTAATTTAGTGCGTTTTGTGCTTTCGTGGCAAGATCTTTCAATTCTTCATTTTAATTCTAGATTTTGAATTAATTCCATTTCAATTCTGCAAAATAAACGTTATATTTGCACTTTCCATATAATTCACGCATCCCTGCCGATTGGCTATAATAAGAGTTTACAAATACCTGATTGCGATGCTCCGGCTTCGTAACCTAAAAAGTCCGTTCCGACGGAGTCCCGCTAAAGTCGGGATGTACCACATCGGAACGAGGGGAAGTATAGCAATAGCTATAATTCTTCTCGCAAGTTCCTATTCATCCGCTCAGATAAAGATATATGAGCGCAACACTGCATTCACTCCTGCAAAAGATACTATAGCTGCAAATGATTCAATAAAAGCTTTAAACAGATACGCCGGCGCGCTAAGCCAAAACTCAGTTTCAAATACGGGATTATTTTTCGAATCGCCCACACGCCGCAAGCTGATGCTTAACGGCGAGTGGAATGTATCGTTCAATAACGGCGGCAGCTTTGCAAAGCTTATAGTCCCCTGCTCATACGATTTTTCCGGAACGGCATTCTTCAACAGAAATTTTTCGGTTCAGGCCGATACACTTGCAAACTACAGCTTCCTTCTTGTTGCAGAGGGAATAAACAATACCTGCGAGATAAAGATTAACGATATATTTATCACAAAGCATACAGGCGGCGGACTGCCCGTTATTACTCCGATAGATGAAGGCATTATACGCGCGATGAATACGATAAGCATATCGGTTGACTCGCGGCTGACGAACTCATCGCTGCCGCTGGCAAACGTAGTCAGCTTCGGCAAAGTCTCCGGCGGAATAGATAAAGATATTTATATAATGGTTGTGCCGAAGATATACTCGCTTGCGAATTATATAACGTACAGTGTGAACGCCGACAACTCGGCAAAGGTGAAGATAGTTTCCTCGGTGCGCAGCACAGTGCTGGATAAAATGAAAAGCGAAGGCTTCAAAAGTTTTTATGTAATAAATAAAATTGTAAAAAGAAGCACGGGCGAAGAAGTGGCAGCCTCGCCGAAGAATGCATTCACCATTGAGAACAATAATATAGTAAGCGTAGTAAGCGAGGCTGTGATAAAAAATCCGGAGCTGTGGTCGCCCGATGCGCCGAACCTTTATATATGCAAAACGGAGATATATCAGGACGATGTTTTAATAGACGAGAACGATTCTGAGTTCGGGATTTACACCATACAAAAGAAAGCGGAGCAGTTCACAATAAACGGAAAGAACATAAAGCTGTACGGCACAAATTATTTTGAAGCATCGGTGAAATTCGGCTCGGCGCTGGACTATAACGAAACGCTGGCAGAGCTTACCAATATAAAGAAGCAGGGATTTAACTCAGTCCGCGTTGCCGGAGCAGCAGCGCATCCTTACCTGCTGAATATCTGCAGCCGCATAGGATTATTTTTATTTGAAGACGTTGCGTTCAATGAAGTACCAGAGTTTTTAATAAAGAAGCCTGCTTATACCGATGTGGGAATAAATCTGCTGATGCAGACTGCAATGCGCGACAGGAACTATGCATGCGTGCTTGCATACGGGCTCGGCAATGAGTTTGACGTGAGCTCCCCTATTGCACCGGATTACATTAAGAAGGCAAAGAGCGCAATAGATACTATAAGCAAAAAGTTAACTTATTACACTACATCGAATTATAAGAGCGATAAATGTTTCGGGCTGACTGACCTGAAGGGGCTGAATTTTTATGAGAACGGAATAGAAAAAGTTGTGAAGTACAATGAGTACTTCCGCAGCACGATGAAGCAGGCGCCTGAGCTGAAGAACACTTCGCTCTTCGTTGCATCGTTCGGCATTACAGTTAATAACGATAACCGCAACGGCTACAGCGACGCACACTCGCAGGAGGCACAGACAAAATATTTTGTAGATGCATTCAAGATACTTGACCCGATAAGCTCGGGGCTTTTCGTCGCCGCATGGGCAGATTATCCCGTGGCAAGGCCGGAGCTTTTCCCGCAGCATGCAGACGGTTACCTGCGTACAAACGGACTTCATACAAGAGAGAGAGTTGCAAAGCAATCAGCAGAGTTTCTTCGCAGATTAATTGTATCGGAAGATACTCCAAAGATACTGGAGGGCAGCACAAAGAAAAGCACGCCGCAGATATTTCTTGTAGTCGGGCTTGGATTTATAGTTGTGCTTATAATTTTACTGAATCAGTACAAACGTTTCAGAGAGTATTTTTTCAAATGCATCTTCCAGCCGGAGACGTTCTTTATGCAGCTGCGCGAGCAGATGATAGTCCCCATGGCAATAAATATGCTGCTTACGCTGATGATATCGGTCGGGCTTGCAATATATTTTGCAAACATACTTTATTATTATAAAGAGTATGCGAACTTTGATATAATCGTTACAAATTTTCTTCCGGGCAATGATGCAAAGCAGATGTTCATCGATTTAATAAACGAGCCGTGGAAGTTCATACTGGCATTTACTATTGTAAATGTTTTTCTGAATCTGCTGACGGCAATTGTGCTTTATATAATTTCGCTTTACATCCGCGGAAGAGTTTATTTTAAGAATGTTTATATTGTTGCAGTGTGGTCATCGCTTCCGCTGATAATTATGCTGCCTATAGGCACGGTACTTTACAAGCTGAACGAGTTTAATATTTCGCTTTTCTTCTACTCGCTTATTGTTTTTTTAATTGCCTATATTTTCTATATTGTAAGGCT
>JBGAGG010000021.1:0-34899 GCA_044226845.1 Ignavibacteria bacterium | reverse complement strand
AAAACATTTTTTATAAACTCTTTGGAAATTTTTCTGTCTTTGAAAAAATCCAGCGCAACTAAAAATACAAGTGTTGCTGAGAAAAGCCATCCTTCATATCTGAAACAATTTGATAAAGCAAAACTTGCAGCGCATAGAATAAGATAAGAATTCGATGTGCTGCCGGATTTTTTCCATTTAAGAAAATAATAAATTCCTACTGTGATAAAGAAAAAGAAAACAGATTCCGGAAGTCCTGAAATACTAAGCCAGACCTGGAACGGGAAGAAGCAAAAAATAAGAGTTGAAAAGAAAGCTATGAATTTATTAAACGATAGTTCGACCGCTTTATAAAAATATATCAGTGTGAAGAATGAAAAAATAAAATTAACGGTAAGTGCTGCCCAGAAGAGGTCTTTTATAAATACCATAAAAAAGCCTTCCAGCCAGAAATGCGGTGAAAGCCATACGCCTGCGCTTATTTCAGGATTCTGCAGCCACTCATAGGATTTTATTGTCCGGCAATAATCATCGGCAGATAGCCAACGGTAGCCCGAAGATAAAATTATTATCTGAAACAATACTTTTATAAAAAGCAGAAACATTATTAATAATGTGCTGCTTGAAATAAACTTATTGAAATACTCTTTAAAACTATTTAAACTATTATTTTGCAAAAACTTTTTTATTCCTTCTGAAATTATCTGGGTAATTTTATTCTGAATGTCGTTCCTTTGCCGGCAGAGCTTTCAGTAAGCGTTAATTTTCCGTCGTTATAATTCTCAATAATTCTTTTCGCAAGACTTAACCCCAGACCCCAGCCTCTCATTTTAGTAGAGTAACCGGGTCTGAAAACATCTTTTTTATATTTTGAATCTATTCCTTTACCGTTATCTGTTACATCAATTGTGGTTTCCGAATGCTTCTCTGAAATGTTAAAAACTATCTTACCGCTTGGCTTATCCATTGCATCAAGGGAATTCTTTAAAAGATTTTCAATTACCCATTCAAACAAGTCTTTATTGATTTTTCCTTTTGCATCTTTGGAGCCGACTATTTCAACAACAACTTTTTTAGAAACAATTCCATCGGCAGATACCAATGTAGGTATTCTCTTTTCAAAATAATCTGCAACTTTTTTTATTACTTCATAAACATTTTCTTCTGTCAATGCAGGCTGCGAGCCTATCTTTGAAAATCTTCCCGCTATCTTATTCAGCTTCTCTAAATCGTTTCCTATTTCTTTCGTAACTTCTTCCATCTCGGGAGATTTATTCTCTTCCATCTTCATCATTTCATGCCAGCCCATTAATGAAGTTAACGGAGTTCCCAGCTGATGCGCGGTTTCACGGGAGAGACCTACCCATATATTACTTTGCTCGTGTTTCTTTATATATGAGAATCCTATGTATCCCAGCAGTAAAAAAATTCCCCCGATTGCAAATTCAAAGTACGGAAGATTTTTTAAATCATTAACAAGTTTCGACTGACCGTAATGTATGTAATTCAGCACAACGGTATTTTTGAAAGTAACTTTAATAGGGGGATTAAGGTCTGCCATTTCCTCGGCAAGCTTCAGCAGATGAAGAGTATCACTTTTTGTAAACTTTTTGCTGGTATCAATCTCTATATTTTTAAAAAATTCAATCCGATTCTTATCTCTGTTAGTTGCAATGATAGGGAAGTCAATCTGCTGGATAATTTCATTAAAGATAAAATTGTATTCTCCCGAGTTTTCATCGTTTGCGATGTACTCTAAAGCCCGTCCGTAAAGTCTTGCAATTTCTCTTTCACGTTCCTGAATTCTGTTTACAATTACCTGAGTGAAATATAATACAAATACAGCAATCAATACGCCGCTAAGTATAAGCGAGATTTTTATGTTTAACGAGCCGAATTTATTCATTAAGACCTTAACTAGATTTTTATATATTGAGTATTACAGAACATTACAATCCTTAACTAATCCGTGAAAGCGAATTTTTATTTTTGAACAGAAAGATTTTATTAATATTGTTTTTATTTCTGCTTACAATTACTGTATGCCTTGTTTCATTAACATTAGGCGCAGTGAAAATTCCGTTAGCTGATATATTTAACTTTAACTCAATTAACGATGAAGCTATAAGAAAAGTTCTTTTCGATATCAGAATACCGCGTTTATTAAATACTGTTGTAGTCGGTTCTGCGCTTTCCTGCTCCGGAATGATTTTACAAAGCTTATTGAGAAATAATCTTGCAGAGCCCGGACTGCTTGGAATTTCCGCAGGCGCGGGATTGGGAGCAATAATAATGTTTCTGCTTCCCTTCGCCGTTCCATTTTATTACATTACGCCTGTTTCCTTTGTTTTTGCGATTATTTCGACATTAATTATATATGTATCTGCCAGAGTTTCTACTAATAAATATAGCAATTTTATCTCTACAAATAAAATCATCTTGATTGGAATAGCTATTAGCGCTTTGCTCGCTTCCATAAACGGTTTGCTGCTAATTTTGGCCGGACAAAGCGTGAATCAGATTTTATTCTGGCTCAATGGCGGACTTGCAGGCAGGGGATGGAATGAATTCACTATGACTTCAATTCCGGTATTTGTAGGAATTGTACTGGCATTTTTTTATTCAAAAGAGCTGAACGTTTTGAACCTCGGTGATGAGCTGGCAATTTCATTGGGACTAAATTTAAAAAAGATTCAGATAGTTTCTATTTTGCTTTCAGCATTGCTTGCTGCATGCGCAGTTTCTATTGCTGGAATAATATCTTTTGTAGGATTAATAATCCCGAACATAGCAAAACTTTTAATAGGTAATGATTACCGTTACTCAATTCCGGCATCGGTATTTTTAGGAATAATATTTTTATCTATATCGGATGTAATAGCAAGAGTTGTTATCGCTCCGGCAGAATTACCCGTGGGAATTATTACTTCATTCCTCGGTGCTCCTGTTTTTATATGGCTCATAATGAGAAATAAAACTGTTTAATATTTTTTATAGAAGAAAATGCATTTAAACAATTACGATACTATAGCTGCTATATCTACTCCCATAGGCGAAGGCGGAATTTCCGTCATCCGCGTTTCAGGGGAGAAAGCATTTGAAAAAATTTCTTCCATTTTTTTTAAAGATAAATCAGGTAAAAATAATTTTGATATAGCTTCATTGAATTCACACACCATACATTTCGGATATGTGTTTAATAAAGGCAAAGAAAAGAATGAAATAATCGATGAAGCTGTTGTTTCCATTTTCAAAAATCCTGCTTCCTACACAGGAGAAGACGTGCTTGAGTTATCTTCACACGGGGGAGTGTTTGTAACTCAAAAAGTTTTGAATGCTATTCTTTCATTGGGAATACGTCATGCCGAACCCGGTGAATTTACTAAGCGCGCATTCCTTAACGGCAAGATCGATCTCTCTCAGGCAGAGGCAGTTGCTGATTTAATAAAATCAAAAACAGATTCTGCGCATGAGTCATCTATAAAGCAGCTGGAAGGCTCACTGTCTGATTTCGTAAAAAAGACAAGGCAGGATTTAATTAATCTTACTTCCTTAGTAGAACTGGAATTAGATTTCGCAGAAGAAGATTTAGAGTTTGTAAAAAAAGATGAGCTGAAAACCAATATTCAGAAATTAATAAAACGAATTGAAGATATAATTGCTTCGTATATATCAGGTAAAGTTATCCGCGAAGGCGTGAATCTTGTAATTGCAGGGCAGCCCAATAGCGGAAAGTCATCGCTGTTTAATTATCTTTTAAAAACAAACCGTGCCATTGTAAGTAATGTAGAAGGGACAACACGGGATTACATACAGGAGAGTTTAATAATAAACGGCGTGCTCTTTAACTTAATTGATACGGCAGGACTAAGATTTTCCGAAGATGAAATTGAAAGCGAAGGTATAAAAAGAAGTTATGAAAAAATTTCAGAGGCTGATTTGATTATGTATCTGATTGATGCATCGGATTCACAGGAAAAAATAAATGAGAGCCTGAAGTTTTATGAACATCATATAGATAAAAACAAATCTATTCTTGTTTATACAAAAACAGACAAAGCTGAAAGTACAGAGATAAAAGGAATATCATTATTAAAGGATGAATCAATTGAGGAACTAAAAAAAGAAATGACAGATAAAGTTGTCGGGAAAGGGATTTCGTCCGGTTCGGGAGAGATAGTTCTCACAAACCTGCGTCACAAAGTCTGCCTTGAAAATGTATTGGCTTCACTTAATAATGCGGTTAATACAATCGATGATAAAATGAGCGGCGAGTTTATATCAGTAGACTTCAGAAATGCTTTGAAATATCTGGGAGAGATAACGGGGGAGATAACTAATGATGAAATACTTAATAATATTTTTGCTAATTTCTGTATCGGAAAGTGAAGTAAGAAATCAAAGGAAAATAAAGGTAATTAACTGCATTATAAATATAGTTGTTATAATTCCATGCCCTTCCTTCTCTTTCCATTTTTTTTACCTTTATTTTACACTTCTTTACTCTTAATTTACACTAAATAACTAAAGGTGTAAAAAAGTGTAATGAAAATAGAATTAAAAAAAAGACCACTCAAAAAAGGTTTGGCAAGTCTTTATCTTGAATATTATTTAGGGTACTCAAAAGTTAATGGCAAAATCAAACACAAACGAAAAAAAGAAAATTTAGGACTAAGCATTTTTATTGCGCCTAAAAATATTATTGAAAGGACTAAAAATAAAGAAGCATATGATATTGCGAATAAAATTCTCACTCTAAAACAAGCAGAGATTATTGAAAATAAGCATTCATTTTTAAAGTCAGATTCAAAAATATTACTTACTGATTATTTTATGAGATTGGCAAATGAAAGGAAAAATTCAAAATCCAATTATGGAAATTGGTTATCAGCATATAAACATATTGTAGGTTTTTTAAATAAGAATTATAATCCTGATACTTATAAGCTAACTGATGTGGATGATGATTTTATAAAAGGATTTAAAAGTTATCTTGATTCCGAAGAACTAACAAAAAGCAATAAGCAATTATCAAATAACTCGAAATTGTCTTATCTAATGAAGCTGAGAGCGTGCATAAGAGAAGCTTTCAATAATAAGTTGATAGATGATAATCCTTTTAACAGAATAAAAGGTTTTAAAACTGAGGAAACAAAAAGGGAGTATTTAAGCTTAGAAGAAATACAATCTTTGGCGAATACAGAATGCAGGTATCCTGTATTAAAAAAAGCATTTCTATTTAGCTGTATGACCGGATTAAGGTGGTCAGATGTATTTAAAATGCAATGGTCAGAAATCAAATCTTCAAATGGTGAAAATAAAATTGTTTTTAATCAACAGAAAACAAAGCAATTAGAATATTTGCCCATTTCAAATCAAGCAATGGAGTTATTAGGAACAATAGGCGAGCCAAATGAAAGAGTATTTAAAGGTTTAAGGTATAGCAATTACATGAACATTGAATTACAAAGATGGGTTATTAATGCAGGTATTACAAATAAAATTATTACATTCCACTGTGCAAGACATTCATTTGCAACACTACAACTTACCTATGGTACAGATTTATATACAGTATCAAAATTGTTAGGTCATAAAAATATTTCGACTACTCAAATTTATTCTAAAGTAATTGACCAAAAGAAAATTGAAGCTGTAAACAAAATCCCGGAAATAAAAATAAATAATTAAAATTTATGCAAGATTTCTTTAATCATTTTAAAAGTATTTTTGATTTAAAATTAAATTCATTTTTCTCCTTTATTGATTCTTATATTAATGCCGGAAATTACGAAAAAAAATATGGTAGTTTTGAAGGTATTGGAGATTATTTTAAAATTAATGAAAAATTATTTACGAGTGATGAACACAAACCTCAGCAGTTTAAATATAGAGTATCTAATAAGGATTTCATAAATATTTTTGAATGGAATAACGAGAGAATAATTATTGATTTGAAAAATGTGGTAATAGATTTGCAAAAATCAAAAATTGATAATATTTATTTATCGAAATTTATTTCGTTTATGTGTGAAGACTTAAATAATGAATGTCAGCTTTTTAAAAGTGAAGATTTTGAATTAATTAAAGTAAAGAAAGCATTCCAAATAGAAAACGGAGCAAGTGTAAATTTTTTGGAGAATAGTTTGCGGACTTTAAATACTAACAAAGAATTAATTGAAAATCTTGTAATTAAATTTTCAGAAATCAATAAAACTGAATACTTAAAATTCCTTAATGAAAATGAAAACCATTTGAATATTGAGATAAAAGAAACCACAAATGTGAGAAATAAAAAGTTAAATAAAGTACAATGGACAGATACTGAAGAAAGTTTGATAAGGTTATTTGATTATTTGTACAATTCCGGATTCATTAATACCGGGAGTTATAAAAACAGATTTTCACTAATTTCAAATACTTTTTTAAATAAAGAGGGCAAGGAATTTAAAAATAAACAACTAAGTGTAACCTATCAAAGAGTAATTTCTGAAAAAATTAGCAATAATTCAGATAGTCATGCTAAATTTGAAAAATTAATTTCTATATTATCCAAACAACTTAAGTAAATATTGCTAACGTATAGATCTCTTCTATATTAGTATACTAACATCCTACTAATTTGTTCTTTCCTTTATTATGATAATTTTGTCTTATTAATTAATTATAATTAGACAAATGAACACTCAAAACATTTCAATACAACTTCAAGAACTTAAAACTCTTTTAACACAACAAAGCGAAAAGCCAATGGGCTTGGAAGATGCTGCAAAGTATCTTGGCATCAGCAAATCTTACTTGTACAAGCTGACTTGTAAAAATGCCATACCATTCTATAAACCAAATGGTAAAAAAATCTATTTTTCAAAAGCAGAACTTGATAAATGGATAATGAAAAATCCGGTAAAGTCTTCAGAGGAAATAGAACAAGAAGCAAATAGAATAATTTTAAATATGAATTCATAGATTAATTCTCAATCAATCTAAATCTATTAAATTATTTTATATGGCTAAAGACCCAGCATTTCTTTTTTACAGCAATGACTTTATAAGTGGAACTTACACAATGTCAGACGAACAAGTTGGTAAGTATATCCGGCTATTATGTTTGCAGCACCAATTGGGCAGACTAACCCAAAAACATATGTTGAACATATGTAAAACATATGATGAAGATGTGTTTGCAAAGTTCATAAAAGAGGGTGATTACTATTATAATGAGAGGTTACGAATAGAAGCAGAAAAGCGTAAAAATTACTGTAATTCAAGAAAATTGAACAGAGAAGAAAAAAAAGAGAAAATTAACATATGTAAAACATATGATGAACATATGGAAAATGTAAATGAAGATGAAAATGAAAGTATAAGTAAAAAAATTATTGGGGGGAAAATTGAAAAATTATTTAATTCAATACCACCAACTTTTGAAATGGTACAAGAACGGATAAAACAGCGTTCCTTAAAAATAGATGCTGAAAAATTCATTGCCTACTATGAAAGTAACGGATGGAAAGTTGGCAAAAATCCCATGAAAAACTGGGATAGTTGTTTAACAACATGGAGTAAATCAAACTATTCAACAAACATCAAAAATGGAACAACAACAAATGGAACAAGCGGAGAAGAACAAACACTTAGAGTTACTAAAATATAATAGCTTTGATTATGTGATTAAAAGTTTAACAGACCAAAATATTCCTAAGAAATGGCATACAAAGAAATTTTCCGATTTACAGGGTGACGAGAAGTATTTGGCATTTGTGAAACGTATATCCGAAATGGACATTTTGAACTATAAGGGTATAATAACTTTTGCTGGCGCAAATAGCGGGATTGGTAAAACTCACTTAGCAGTCTGCCTTTACAAAAAATGGATAAGTGAAAGCTACTTAAAAAACGTAATGCAAGATGAGAATAAAAAACATGCAACGTCTCATTTATTTGTAAAAGAAAAAACAATTTTTTATGAGTTAATGGAAGTTTATTCTGGAATGCAAAAGAACAAATCTGAATTAGAAATAATCGAAAGTTATTGTAAACCACCAATTCTTGTAATTGATGATTTATTTAGCAATCGTGAAAATGAAATGGCAAGACGGGTAATTTTAGACATACTTGATGAACGCAGTGATTGGAATGATTTAATCACAATAATAACTACAAATAAGACTATGGATGATATTAAAAAGATTGATAACCGTATAGCGTCAAGAATGGAAAACAAATATTGTTTTGAATTACAATCGCAAACTAAAAATTATAGGAATGCATAAATAGTTGTGACAGCAATTGCTATTAATTTCCTCCGTCTCAACCCCTATAGAGCCAAATATTTTTGATGAAATTGACCCAATAATTGATGAAAAAAGTTTTCCGCAAGTTTTCCGTAGGTTTTCCTCAAGTTTTCCGTACGGAAAATAAAGTATTAAAAAATCAATTCTGAAAACGGACAAAAACAGTAAACATATGAATTATCAACACGGAGACTGCAAAGAATCATACACGATTGAAGGTAATTTTTTCCAATAAGAGGTGTAAAAATCTAATTATTTAACCTTTCCTCTTTCAATATTTTATCATAATTTTCCAACTTAACACTATTAAATGATAAATTTTCAAGAAACTGCCAACAAGCTATGGGAAGTTGCTGACCTATTACGTGGAGACTATAAGCAAGCTGACTACGGGAAAATAATCCTTCCTATGACCGTTCTACGCCGTCTTGACAGTGTTTTACAACCAACTAAAGACAAAGTATTAAAGAAACTATCCACGCTCCATAATCAAAAAGAAGAAACCATTGATAGAATTTTAAATCGCGAAGCAGGATTCAATTTCCATAATCGCAGTTTATATAACTTCTCGAAACTTGTAGCCGACCCAAATCATATTGCCGCTAATCTCAGGAATTTCATAAACGGTTTTTCAAAATCAGCAAGGGATATAATAAAATATTTTAACTTTGATGACCAAATAAAAAAGTTAGATGAAGCAAATCTACTGTATAAAGTAGTTCAGAGTTTTGAGGAGCAAGACCTGCATCCTTCAAAAATATCTAACTTAACTATGGGATACATCTTTGAAGAATTGATAAGAAAGTTTGCGGAGAAATCGAATGAAACTGCCGGAGAGCATTTTACTCCGCGTGAAGTAATTCGTTTAATGGTGGATATTCTCTTTGATGAAGATAGTGATTCACTTTCAAAAAAAGGCATTGTAAAAACTATTTATGATCCTGCTTGCGGTACAGGCGGTATGCTTTCAATCGCTGAAGAATACATTAACGAACTTAACAGTGATGCTCGAATGGAATTGTTTGGGCAGGAGCTGAACGATGAATCATTTGCAATATGTAAATCTGATATGCTCATCAAAGGGCAGAACGCAGATAATATAAAGTTTGGAAATAGCTTTACAAAGGACGGACTTGCAAATGAGAAGTTTGATTACATGCTTTCAAATCCTCCGTTTGGTGTAGAGTGGAAAAAGATTGAAGATGATATAAGGGAAGAACACGAAAGCAAAGGATTTGCAGGTAGATTTGGAGCAGGACTTCCACGTATAAATGACGGCTCCTTGTTATTCCTACTTCATATGCTTCATAAAATGAAACCTGAGAATGGCGGTTCACGCATAGGAATAGTATTTAATGGCTCTCCTCTCTTTACTGGTTCAGCCGGAAGCGGTGAAAGTGATATAAGGAAATGGATAATTGAAAATGATTTACTTGAAACAATTATTGCTTTACCCGACCAGCTTTTTTACAACACAGGTATATCTACATATATTTGGGTTCTCTCAAATCGTAAATCGAAGAAAAGGAAAAAGAAAGTTTTACTTATAAATGCAGTTAGCTTTTATAAAAAAATGATGCGGAGCTTAGGTAATAAAAGGAATGAAATTTCCAAAGAGCAGATAAAAGAAATTGTTACTTTTTATCACAACAATAGAGAGAATGAGTATTGCAAAATATTTGATAATGAGGATTTTGGTTATCATAGAATAACAGTTGAAAGACCTTTAAGGCTAAATTTTCAAACTACTGCTGATAGAATAAGAAAATTGAATGATGAAAAACCTTTTACAAAGTTAGATATTGTATTACAAGAGCGAATAAAAAATGCCCTTTCAAAAATAGATGAAAGCAAATTATTTAAGAATCGTAAGCAGTTCCTTGCTGAATTGATGAAAACATTTGCGATTGAAAATATATCCGTACCTCAAGGGATTTTTAAAACTATTCTAAAGTCATTATCTGAGAAAGATGAAACTGCGGATATTTGCACGGATATAAAAGGAATTCCTGAAGCTGACCCCGATTTAAGAGATTACGAAAACATCCCATTGAAGGATGAAATAGAAAGATATTTTAAAGCTGAAGTATTACCACACGTTCCAGATGCATGGATAGATGAGAGTAAAACAAAAATAGGATATGAAATCAATTTCACAAGATATTTTTATAAATTTCAGCCGTTGCGCTCGTTGGATGACATAAGAAAAGATATTTTGAATCTTGAGAAAGAAACTAAAAATATGTTGCAAATCTTAAATGAATAATTTTTTCCAATATGAACATTCAAACATATAGTAGATTTTTAGAATCTGTTGAAAGATTTTTAAAACCTAAAAATGTATTGGTTTTAAATTTATTCCAACCCTATTCGTTTGAATTGGATATACCGAACGCAAGAGTTATCAATACTCTCCATGATATTGTAAGCATAAAGGATACCAAATTCGAATTAATATTAGGAGTAATGCCATTTCATTGGTATCCTGAAGTTATTTTAGATACACCTTCAAAATTAAAAGTACCAACAAATTGGAAACTTATTTATGATTCGCTCAAAATACTTACCAGTAAAGGCAAGGCACTTTTTTTAATTGAACCTAATATATTGACTTCAAAACAAGGTAAGAGGTTTTTGCAAGATTTATCAGATCAAGGTTTCTATAACAATAGTATTTTAGAGTTACCGGACAGAAATTTTATTTCCCGAATTGCTTTTCAACCCATTGTGATGGAATTTGAAAAAACTAAAATTGAGAGTCTTTTTATTTCAGAGTTGTCAGATAATTTTGAAGAATTAATTCCGTCAATTTTTAATCCAAAGAATACAAATAACTTAGCGTCCGGCTTATGTGTAGATAGGAGTAGGTTTGAATCTTTCAATAAGTTTAGAGTGGAAAGTGAAATTAATAACCTTAAAACTCAATACAAGGAATACACTCAATATAAATTGTCGGATGTTTCGTATGAAATTAATGCGACAAAGGATTCATTTAAAGATAAATCAAATAGCATTTACATACCTAACATTGGTAATTCTGCTGTTTTATCATCAATCGAAAAAACAACAATGAAACATCAAAACTATTTTCAAATAGTTTTAAATAATGAAATAGTATTATCTGAATATCTTGCTTTGTTTTTCAGGTCGGAGTTTGGAAAGCGAATTTTAAAGTATGCTACTAATAGTAATTTTATTCCAAAGATTAATAAAAGTGAAATCATAAATATAGCTATACCCATTCCCAGTTTAATAGAACAGAATTTAATAATTTTGACGGATAAAAAATTATTGGAACTGCAAGATACCATAGGGAAACTTGCAGCAGAACTAAGTTTAAATCCTAAAAACTCTCAGATAATATTAGATAAATTTGAAAATTTGCAAAAGCCATTCAAAGAACTAACTATTGAGGAGGAGATTCTAAATTTAATCCGAAAAGGTGAAAACAAACATATTGAATTTAAAGAATCTTTTTCAAAAAATCTTGAAACTGGTCAGAAAGATAAAGTAATTGAAAAATCTGCGTTAAAAACTATTGTAGGATTTCTAAATGCTGATGGCGGGACTTTGTTAATTGGAATTTCTGATAAAGGAGAAATTAAAGGAATTGAAAATGACTTTTTTAAAAATGCCGACGATTACAAGAAACGTTTTAAAGATATTTTAAAAACAAAAATTGGAGCTGAATTCTATCCACAAATTGAATATGATTTATATTCAGTATTGGGAAAATTAATTTTGAAGGTTAATTGCAATCCCTCAGATGAACCATGCTTCTATGACGAAATCGAATTTTATGTACGAACAAATCCAGCAACAGATAGATTAGAAGGAAGGAAACAAGCAGACTATATTAAAGTAAGATTTAATAACGATAACAAAAAAGGTTCTAAAATATAAAGTTTTTGGAGTAAGTTGTTAGGCTTGAATTCCGAATATTAAAAAATTAGATAGTAGTTTTTTAAATTTTGAAAAAAAATAGAATACATTATAAATGAAATTTAAAATAAAATGGCTAATAAATTAGGGCAATTAATAAAGGTTGAACTTCGTGATGTTTGGAAACATGAAGCAATTCATTTTACAAGATGGCTTGCACAGGAAAACAATATTGCGATTTTGAGTGAAGAGATTAGTATAGAGTTTGAGAATGTTCAAGAGAATGCGCAATCAGGACGATTCAATGTTGATATTCTTGCAGATGAAATTACAACGGGAAAAAAGATTATAATTGAAAACCAACTTGAGATGACTGACCACAAACATTTAGGACAGTTAATTACTTATGCTTCAGGGCATAATGCAGAAATCATTATATGGATAGTAGATAATTATCGAGATGAACATAAACAAGCAATAGATTGGCTTAATAATAGTCTTGGAGAAAAAACGAGTTTCTTTTTAGTACAGGTAGAGTTATGGCAGATTGGAAAATCTCCGGTTGCTCCTAAGTTTAACGTGATTTCACAACCAAATAATTGGGCAAACATAGTTAAAGTTCCTTCCGAAATTTCTGAGTTAAAATTGATGCAACAAGAGTTTTGGGAAAACTTTAAAGAATATACTACAAAGAATAAAACATCTTTAAGAGTTGGAAGAAAAGCAAGACCGCAACACTGGTTTAATTTAAACTATGGAACTGCAATGGCACATATTTCTCTCACTGTTAATTCTAAAAATCAATTGTTAGGAGTTGAAATTTACATTAGAGATTCAAAAAAACTTTATAAACACTATCAAAACAATAAAACAAAAATTCAAAAGGAACTTGGTTTTAAATTAGACTGGCAGGATTTACCTGATAAAAAAGCGTTTAGAATTTTAGTAAGTAAAAGCGCAGATTTCTATAAGACTGAAAAATGGGATGAGTATTTCAAGTGGTTAAAAGCAACGGCGGAAAAATTTGCTAAAGTATTTAAAAATCATTTACCACGTGGATAAAGTATACACAAAATATAAAGATACAGGTATTGATTGGTTGGGGAAAATTCCTGAGCATTGGGAAATGAAAAAACTTAAATGGGCTATGAAATTTAGTTATGGTGAAACGTTGAACAGTGAAGATAGAGTTGAAGGGGATATTCCAGTGTATGGTTCAAATGGAATAACAGGTTATCACAATTTATCAATCACTTCTGCTCCTTGTATAATCATAGGTAGGAAAGGGTCTTTTGGTGAAGTGAATTTTTCTAAGATTAAATGTTTTCCAATTGACACAACCTATTATGTAGATGAAACTTTAACAAAAAATCATCTTAGATTTTTATTTTATTTTTTAAAGAGTATGAATTTAAGTGCTTACTCTAACGATACGGGAGTTCCCGGATTAAGCCGAGAGGACACTTACACAAGAATTGTTGTTCTTCCTAAATATTCAGAGCAAGAACAAATCTCAAACTTCCTTGATAAAAAAACTTCTGAAATTGACACTTTAATTTCAAATAAAGAAAAGTTAATTGAATTATTAAAAGAGGAAAGAACTGCAACAATAAATAATGCAGTAACGAAAGGCATTAATCCAAAGGTAAAGATGAAAGATTCAGGTGTAGAATGGCTTGGAAAAATACCAGAACATTGGGAAGTGAAGAAGTTGAAATTCATAGCTGAGATTAAATTTAGCAATGTAGATAAAAAAAGCTATGACAATGAAAATATTGTCTTATTGTGTAACTATGTTGATGTATATAAAAATGAATATATAACAGAAGAAATTAAGTTTATGAAAGCTACAGCTACTAATGAAGAAATTAATAAGTTTAAAGTAAAGGTAGGTGATATATTGGTTACTAAAGATTCGGAAACTCCAGATGATATTGCAAATCCTGCATTAGTTGTTGCTGAAATCGAAAATTTAGTATGCGGTTATCATCTTTGCCAAATAAGCGTGCAAAAGGATTTTTTGTGGAGTGATTTTTTGTTCCGAATATTTCAAAGTAAATTGTTTAATTCTAACTTTGAAAAGTCAGCAAATGGAGTTACTCGGTATGGGTTGAGTGTTGATTCATTTAAAAATGTTTATATTCCAATCCCATCCTTAAAAGAACAAAATGTAATATTTAATTTTATTTCACAAAAAATGAATATAATACATGACACAATAAAAAAGATTGAAAAAGAAATAGAATTAATTAAAGAATATCGGACTGCTTTAATATCGGAAGCGGTAACAGGAAAAATAGATTTAAGAAATGAATAAAAACCTCTATAAAACAAAAACCCGGTTTCATCATCTTGTATTACTACAAGAGAGAGGAGTTACCGGGTGTTTCGTTATCAAAATGCAAAATCTGGAAATTTAAAGCAAGACAATTTATGATACATTTCACAGACCTTGAAAAATATATTTCAAAAGTGAGATTAAATAATTTTTTGACCCACTGTAAAAATGATGAAAACAAGGCATTATTACTTTATAAAGCTAATATTCGGCTTTCCAAATCATTTTATCCCTTGCTTTCGATATTAGAGATTAGCCTTAGAAATAGTATTAATCAAGCCATGATACACCACTTCGGAGATAGCAATTGGATACTAAACCAACGTGTTGGCTTTATGAGAATGATAGGTGATAATGGGCGTATGGAAAAATTAGTTAATAAAGCTGAAACTTCATTAAATATTGCGGGAAAAATTGCAACAAATGATAGAATTGTTTCAGAATTAAGTTTTGGATTTTGGACAAAATTTTATAATCAAAGAGTATATAGAAGATTAACTAATTCACCAATAAATGCTTTTCCGAATATTCCTTCAACTTATCAGTCAAGAAACAATACTATCTTAATTAGTAATGAATTAAATGCTATAAGAGAATTTAGAAATAAAGTTTACCACAATGAAACAATATGTTTTGACAGCACAGGATTTTCATTAGTAAGAATAAGAGAAATATATGAAAAGATTTACAATGTGTTTTCATGGTTCAACCCACTATTTCATAAATGGTTAATTGACATAGATGAAGTGCCTTATGAATTGGAAAGAATTAATCATTGCGCAAATAATAATGGCAAAACAAGATTTGTATTTAATATTAACAAACTTCGTATTGTAAGAGTTTATAAAAAGATAAAGATTTCAAAGTTCCTTTATAAACAAAAATTCTAATGGCAACTAAAAACTATACAGAAAAAGCATTTGAAGAAGCTATTGAAGATAGTTTAATTTCAAACGGCGGATATTTACAGGGCAATGCAGAGGATTTTGACAAAGAATTATCATTAGATAAAAACAGAATTATTGATTTCCTGAAAACTTCTCAGCCGGATGAATGGAAAAGAATTTCAGAAATTCATGGAACCGAAACTGAACGAAAAATAATAGAACGTATTTGCAAAGAACTTGAATTGAACGGCACTCTATCAGTACTAAGAAAAGGTTTTACGGATTACGGAGTAAAGTTTAAAATGGCTTACTTCAGACCGGAAACATCTTTAAATCCCGATACGGAACGCCTCTATGCTTTAAATCAGCTAACAGTAACAAGGCAGATTAAATACAGTCTCTCAAATTCCAATTCAATTGATTTATTAATCTGCTTAAACGGTCTTCCAATCATTACAATAGAAATTAAGAATCAATTCACAGGTCAGACAGTAGAAGATGCAAAAACTCAATATAAATCCTCCAGAGATAGTAAAGAAATATTATTTCAGTTCAAGAAAAGGGCGTTAGTTCATTTTGCATTAGATACCGATGAAATATTTATGACTACGAAAATTGAAGGCAGCAGAACGAAGTATTTGCCGTTCAATTTAGGATATAATAACGGAGCAGGTAATCCGCCAAATCCAAACGGTTATAAAACTGCTTATCTATGGGATTATGTTTTGACTAAAGACAGCTTAATGGATATAGTAGGGAGATATTTACACTTACAGGTAGAAGAATTTAAATTTGAAAATAATACTAAGAAAAGAGAATCATTAATTTTCCCACGCTATCATCAATTAGATGTAGTAAGAAAAATAATATCAGATGTAAAAAGTAACGGTGCAGGTAAAGATTATTTGATAGAACATTCAGCAGGGAGCGGAAAAAGTAACTCGATTGCATGGCTCTCACATCATTTATCTACTCTGCATAACTCAAGGAATGAAAAAGTATTTGATTCTGTAATAGTAATAACGGATAGGAAAGTATTAGACAGGCAATTGCAGGGGACGATATATCAATTTGAACATAAAGAAGGCGTAGTAAAGAAAATTGATGAATCATCTTCACAGCTTGGAGAAGCATTGCAAAAAGGTGTTCCGGTAATAATTACTACATTACAGAAATTTCCTTTTGTAAATATTCT
This sequence comes from Ignavibacteria bacterium, assembly GCA_044226845.1. GTDB lineage: Bacteria > Bacteroidota > Ignavibacteria > Tepidaquicellales > Tepidaquicellaceae > JAFDZO01. Next base: position 18,324 of record JBGAGG010000021.1, on the reverse strand, counting down.
TGATAACATCGAAAAGATACCATTAAGAAATTATGCAATCATAGTAGATGAAGCACATAGTTCACAGGGAGGCGAAGCTACAAAAAAACTAAAAGAAGTCTTGACTGCTAACTCACTTGAAGAAGCAGAGCAAGAAGAAATTGAAGTTGAGGGCGATGATGCAGAGGATAACATCAGGAAATCAATGCACGCAAGAGGGAAGCATAAAAATTTAAGTTTCTTTGCTTTCACAGCTACACCAAAACCCAAAACACTTGAGGTTTTTGGTATGAAGGATGAAAACGGACTACCTAAGCCATTTCATCTATATTCAATGCGACAAGCGATTCAGGAAGGGTTTATACTTGATGTATTGAAGAACTATACAACTTATAAAACATTTTATGAGCTAACAAAGAATATACAAGATGACCCGCTCCTAAATAAACGAAAAGCAGCACAAGCAATCGGAAGATTTGTTTCATTTCACCCTACTAATCTCTCACAAAAAACGGAAGTAATAATCGAACACTTCAGGCAGATAGTTTCAAAGAAAATCGGAGGACTTGCTAAAGCAATGGTAGTAACATCTTCAAGATTACACGCAGTCAGGTATAAATTGGAGTTTGACAGATATTTGAGAGAAAAGGGTTACACTGAAATAAAGGCACTTGTAGCATTCTCCGGTAAAGTTGTAGATGAGGATAAGGATAATCCATATACAGAAGCAGGTATGAACGGATTTCCTGAAACAGAGTTGCCTGAAAAATTTGGCACTAATGAATATCAAATATTGCTCGTTGCCGATAAATATCAATATGGCTACGACCAACCGTTACTTCATACAATGTATGTAGATAAAAGGTTATCAGGAGTGAGAGCAGTGCAAACACTTTCAAGATTAAACAGGATGTACTCAGGAAAAGAAGATACATTTGTTCTGGACTTCGTAAATGATACAGAGGAAATTTATAATTCGTTTAAGCCTTATTATGAAGTAACGGAAATTGAGAAAGCGACTGACCCGAATTTATTATATGACTTAAAGAACAAAATTGATGAAAGACAGATAATTTGGCAGACTGAAATTGAGAATTTTTGCAAAGTTTATTATAAAAGTGCAAACAGATTGAATGTAAAAGACCATTCGCAATTAAATAGTTACATAGACCCTGCTGTTGATAGATTTAAGGGAATCGAGAAAGAGGAAGACAAGGAAGATTTCAAAAATTCATTACAAAGTTTTACGAGATTATATGCTTTCCTATCACAGATTATGCCGTTCAAAGATATTGAGTTAGAGAAATTATATGCATATGGCAGGTTTTTGCTTACAAAACTACCGAAGAGAGATTTATCAGGAAGAATAAAATTAGATGATGATGTTGCTTTAGAATATTACAGGCTTCAAAGAATAAATGAAGAGCATATTAATTTAGAGAGTGATGAAAAAATGCCACTGAAACCTATAACAGAAGCTGGAATACGAAAGGATAAAGAGGACAAAATTAAACTATCAGAATTGATTAGTATGTTGAATGACCGTTATGGAACAGAGTTTACAGATGCGGATAGATTATTTTTTGAACAGATACAAGAAGAATTAATGCAAGATGAAAGTCTGAACCAACAAGCTATGACTAATCCAATTGAGAATTTCAAATATCCTTTTAACGATGTTTATGAAAATAAATTGATTGATAGAATGGAGCAGAATCAAGAAATATTTTCAAAACTAATGAATGATAAAGATTTTGGAGAGTTTGTAAAAGTATGGATGTTAGATTCAGTATATAGGAAAATAAAGGGGCAGGTAAGAAATTAGATAAAATAATAATGAAACAATTTTCCAAAACTTAAAAAAAATTATGAAAGAATCTGGTTTTTGGTATACACTTGAGGGTATACTTATAACATTTGGATTAATCACAATGATTATTTCATTTTTTTTAGATACAACGGTAAGTAATACAGGTTCAATGTTTAATAATTCCGGAGGCACTTATAACATAGGTCTAATGCAGAGGCAAATGATGGTATTGTACGTTGGAATTGTCTTAACTTTCATTGGATTAGTCTTATTTGCAGTGAATACACTAAAAGACAAATTCGATATTCTTATATCACAAACTAAAAAAATAGAACCGAAATCTGTACTTTCCTCAGATAAGTTAGATGAAAAGGGAATTGTTTAATTGTTTCCAAATGGTTCATATTTTTTTAAAGTTTTAGATTCAAATAAAGCAAAGATATGATAAAAAATAATAAAATAGCTATTGGAGTTTTTTTAATTTTATCTTTGTTCAACTTATTTTTCCCCCCAATAATAATATCGGTTGACGGATTAATTCATGAACGTCATTTCTTTAAATATTTATTTGATATGGATAAACTCTATCAAGTAGATATAAAGACACTTATACTATTATTTTTAATTTCATTCATTATATCTGTGATTGTTCAATTTACTTTCCGTTCGATATTAAAGATGTTCAATAGAAAAAGTAACTCTATCTAAATTTATTAAATTTAATTTTATGAAAAAAATAATTTATGTTGATATGGATAATGTTTTGGTTGATTTTCAAAGTGGAATAGATAAACTTGATGAAGAGACATTAAAAAAATATGAGGGTAATTTGGATGAAGTTCCGGGAATATTTGCACTAATGGAACCAATGAAGGATGCAATAAATGTCTATAATCAGCTATTGGAAAAGTATGATGTTTATATTTTGTCCACTGCACCGTGGAATAATCCTTCAGCTTGGTCAGACAAGTTAGAATGGGTAAAAACACATTTACCAGAGATTGCTTATAAGAGACTTATACTTTCTCACCACAAGCATTTGAATGCTGGACATTATTTAATAGATGACAGGGAAAAGAATGGGGCTAAAGATTTTCAAGGAGAGTTAATTAGGTTTGGTTCAGAAAAATTTAAAGATTGGATTGATGTGAGGGATTACTTGTTGAATAGTACAAGCGACTAAATTATGAAAGAAATTATCACAAAATTTAATTTTGATTAATTGATAGTGTGAGATTTTAAAAGTAATTCCTTTTTTATTACACTTATGTTATTTGATAATCAATAAAGATATTATGGAAAAATTTAGCAAGAAATTTAAATTAATATTGTACGAAGATTATAAAAGTTGCAAATGCTATGAATCAGAAGAAGAAGAAAATAGAATTCCACTAATAAAAGGATTCTATATAAACGAAAAAGGAAACAAATCTTTTGGATATTTACCAAATGAAATTAATTTGACTATTGAATTTTATCCCGATAGGAATTCAAATGAAAAATTTATGGATAACTTTTATAAAGATAATTTTTCCAAAGGTATGTTTTTTCCAATTAAGAAAAACCAACGTATTGAAAATGGAATTTTGTTTTTCAAGGACATAATTGAGCATAAGAAACTTATGGAAAATAATTCTTATAGGAAATATTTTGGAAATGTAAAAAATGTCAAAGATATTTATATACATAAAGACTTTTTAAAAGGTGATGCTTATCCTGAAAAAATGTTGATCAAACTAAATTGGAAATACAATGCTATCATACCCCCACCGACAGATCAACTTTCAGTATTTGGCAATAATTATAATTTCTAATACCAAACACCTTAGTTTGGCATTTATATATTATTAGTTAGTGGATTAAAAGATACAGAAAAAGGAACAGATAAATTGGAAATATGAGATAAAAAACTCAGCAATATTAAGTTAAACATAAAGATTTTTAATATTTCATCTCACTTTATGAAAATGATGAATACAAGAATTGGGTTGCTCATTATTTTGGAAAATCATTTGATGAAATTTCTCAAACTTAAAATGTAATAGGAAAAAAGAAAAATAAATTTGAAATGAAAATTTAAACCTGTAAATGTTTTATTATGAAGAAACTACTAATTATAAAAAGTCCAATCTTTGCATAATTTTGTTAACATCTATTTTACTTTTACACTTTTATTACGCCTTTATCACTTATAAAGTCACTAACCATCTTATAAATAATATTGTTAAATTTTACTATACTTTCTGATTACGAAAGTGAATTATTTTTGTTTAATTACAGAATTTTATTAAGGGAATTTGGAAAAATTATGTTAGTTACTTTTGAATTTAAATCATAAAAAGCTTATAAGAATTACTTTTTAATTTTCCATTTTTATTAATTACTTTGTTATTATCAAGTACAAGAGATATTCTGTTGTTTGTTTTAAATTAACCCCTCAGGGTTTTACATATTGAGGGGTTTGTTTTAAATCTTTTAAACTAATATTTTTTTACCAGCTTTTTGAAAGTGTTGCTCTGAATATTATATCATTATTATCACCTTCATTGAATAAAACTTCACGGTAGAAGTTCTTCAAAATGCTTACAGATAAATTTCCGATATTGTAAACCGGTAAAGATGAGTTTAGAGATAACACTACATTCGAGTTTAATCCCGATGTTTTTTGATAACTAAATGCCAAAGTATTATTCCATTTCTCAAACAATGTTAAGCTGCTGCTTAAATCATACGAGTAAGTATTTGTAGGTGATAATGTGTCAGTCAAAACAGAATTGATTGCAGTAATATTTATCCCCGCAGAAATGCTAAACGGAGACTCAAACGATACTGTTTCATTAAACATAAAATTGTAAATAGTAAAATCACCAGCTCTTTTCTTTGACTGGTTGCTCTGACTCGATAAAGAAATCATTGTCCCAAGAGTGTAGTTCTTTACAGGTATATTAATACCTGTTGTGAGTGAAAACGAAGAGGCAGTGTTTTCAATCTTTAAAGAATCAGTAACAGCATCGTTCTTTTCGGAATATGGTGTGTAATTTAAAATAAGATACGGTGCTTCATCAAAGAACATACTAAGTCCGAAATCAACTTTGCTCTTATCCATTGAAGTTTTTTCGCTTCTTAAAAACTCTGTCGATAATTTCAAATTAATTTTCTTATCAACAAGATATTGGTCTATCCCAATATTGAATCCCTTCAATCCGTTTGTAATCGAAGGCGCACCAAGAGAAGAATATCCTAATCCGATATACTTATACCCGCCTTTTAGTTTCGTATTTGATTCAGGAATATTAATAATTGATTCAATATTATACATTAAATCGTAGTGTGTTCCCATCTTAATGCTGATTAAGTCCTTGGCAATCCCCGGGATATCATCACTGACTAAATCAGGTGCTCTTAAGTCATCTGTAATCACCGAGCCCGAGAACTCGCCTTTGATAGAAACTCTGTCTTTAAGAAATTTTATCTTACCGTCAGTGCCTACAATCACATTTTCCATTGGAGACATACTTGATGTTACCTTCATTGTATCATTTATATCAAGCGAATTTATATTATCTTTTGCCTTCATCATTGTAATATGGAAGTGCGAATCATCCTTTGTACCGATACCTATTTTCCCTGCCCAGAGTTTCCGGGCAAAATTTACTGAATCTATTGCATCAAGATTCTTTAGTCCGGATACTGCCAGATAAAGCAAGCCCTGGCTGTACTCAAGGTCAAGACCGGTAACTTTCGTTCCGTTTAGTATATACTTTGAGTAACTCGGATACGTTTCACCTATACCAAGTGTGTTGAAATTTGAGAAGAACTTCAATAATCCACTCAATTTATTCTGAGCAAATTTGCTTCCTTTTTCTTCTGCTTTGCTTTTAACATAATCTTTCAACTTTGCGGGGTCAAACAATAATGCAGCACTGTTTATATTTTGTTTAAAATCCTGCTGCTGAGTATCGTAATACAGATTTAATGTGAACGGTAAATTATATATAGATATTGTAGGAGTAAATGTTACGCTTAATAAATTTCTTGGAATTTGAGAGCCTGTTTTCTGCCTGTCAGTAAATTTACCTGATACGTCATAACTACCTGAAAATTTAAATGGAGATTCAGAAACCTCTTTACCTAATTCTAAAAACTCAGGGGCAGAAAGATTTATTTTTTTATATCCGTTCAGCATTCCTACCTTACTCGTAAATCCTCCGCTGCCCCTCTTTGGAGTAATAATTGAAGGCATATCTATGAACGTCTTACTTTCTTCTAAATATTTCTTCTTTGCATTAGCATTAAATTCTTTTGATGAAACGGATTTTCCATTATAAGAAAACTCTCTTACTTCGCTTTCCGAGAGCAAACTTCCGTTAAGATACGTTTTAACTCTCCATGCATATCTTCTGCCGTTCTCCAATGGCAATGCTGCTATAGGATATTGAAAAATCCCATTGGCGATATTTCTCTTTGAATATATATAAGGGTTTGCGCTCATTGCATAGAAAGCAGTTTGTCTCTCTAATATCTCCACAATATTTATCTCATAAGTAACGTTGTTTCCCGGGGTAATGGGTGAAGGCGGCATCCAGTTAAATATCGGAAACGGAATTTTTATATCTTCCATATCCCGTGGAGATATTAACTCGCCTTTAATTGTCTGCAATACTTCGAAATCACTGCAATACTGAGACAGCAGAGCATTTGTCCCGGCTGAGTAAACATAGATGCAAATATTGTATTTTCCCGAAGGAAGTGAGCCTGTAGATTTAAATGCATCGTCAATTTCTGTTGAGTTTTTCTTCAAATCAATAGGAGAAATTGAAGCCGCATCAACAAGTTTGGGAGTTAATGTTGTAGGCAAAACAAACTTTGAAGACGTTGCCTCGACAAGACTTGCTGCGCTTTTTGTCACGATTGCTTTAAGATATATCTCAGTCGAACTTCCCGTATTTGTTAAATTCACCCTCCACAAATCCGCCGCCCTGAACTGAAAGGGCGGTGGTTGTCTTAATGTCGCAGTGATTTGCGCGAAGGAGAAGTTATGCTGAAAAATTAATAATATGATTGTTAAAGTCAGGAGTTTTAAAATTTTCATATAAAATTTTTTGTTTAATTTACAATCACAACAAAATTTCTTTCAGGACAGCTGAAAGCACTCGAACCTGTACCTATCTGCGGATTAATTCTTATGATGTAAGTTCCAATACCCGGAGGGTTAAAGCTAAATGGACTATTATTAACAATTTCCTGGCTCCAGATGTTAGACCAAGAAGGCGTTACTCCCGAATAAATCCAACAATGCAATGAGTTTGAACAGTTTTCCGGAGTGAAAGAATAGCTTGGAGTAATACTTAAAGATGAACCGTTAGCTACATTCAGAATTCCTTCATGATCGACCAAAACGGAAGCTGCACTATTAATGCTTACAGTTACATTATTCCATAAGCCGCATCCGCAGTCAGGAGGTCTAAATGAAGGTGTGGAACAATCATTAATTGGCACATAAATTATCACTGTATCCCTGTCAACAAATGAGTTGTCAGCTTTGCAGAATAATTTTACTTCGTATTTAAAAGTTCCTGGTAATGATGACGTAAAAGTGGGAAACAGAGTATTGTTAAAATTTAATACTGCTCCGTCTTCATTACCAGAAACAGGATTCCATTCAACTTTATAATTATTAGTATCACACAGTTCATAGAAAATATTATTCGCCTGAATGTGTCCGTCACCGCCTTGTACTCCGTTAATATTTCTATAACCAATAGTGCTTCCATTACTTGCGAATTCGTAAAAATACTCGTGAAAATTAAAATTATAGTTTAAAGGAAAGCTTGGTCTGGTGCCTGCATTAAAATTGTTGCCGGTCAACATATATTGAGAATTACCCTGACAAACTCCCGATCCCCATGTTCCCTTTATCTGGAATGCTGCATCGTAAACTCGTCCCCACTGGTCAGGGTAACCGCCGGTAGCTTTTATAACATATCTTTTACCATTTAATGGAGTAATGTATGGAGAAATTGCTGTATTAGGAGAACTTGGCCAGGCAGAATAATTAGGAGAAGAATTCATAAAACTGGGGATTAAATTTCCAAATTCTTTACCTACATAAGCTTTAAGATTAGTTGTAGTGTTTTGGCAGACGGATACATTACCGGTAATCAACTTACAGTCAGAATTACAATTCGATGGTGGAAGAGTAGTACCGCATGTTAAAGTTCCTTCAGGAAATTTTTTTATACATGTATTATCCAATGCACCGGTCAATTCTCTTCCAACTCCATCAGGGGCATTACTGTGCTGAAGAGTATTAAGTCCTGTTATTTCTTCACCGTTTGGAATGGGAAAACACTGTGGAGAATTTGTAACATGATTTGTAAATCCAGGGTCTGAATATACATTTATTCTTCCACTTGTTGCATTTATTCTTTCAAGCTTAATATAATAAGGAGTATTTGCCTCAGCATCGATTGGTAAAGTAGTTGGAATATATCCGTCTAAATTTTTCCCATTTTTACACCATGGAAAGAATGCAGCTTTTCTTGTACCGACAGGAGGTGCTGTGAGTGGCTGATCAGGATGTACAATATTATAATTATTATAATAAGCGGTTGTGGGTAACCAAAGCCATACCATCATTGCATCCTGGTCGGAAAAATTACAGAAAGCGCTTTGAGGAGAGGTTGATGCATCAGAATAATTAATTGGATTCCATGGACCGCCCGGTTCAGGTGAATCTGCTGTTAATGCGAAAATAGGATGTCCAACTCTATTATCTACTCCTAATTGAGAGAATGTAAATTCAAACTTTGCTTCCCAACAAGTTGAGGTTTCAAAATTTGTTTTAAAATCCCCGGTAAACTTTCTGAAAGTTCTATAGTCATTTCCTTCTTCAGTTACATTTTGAAATTTACATTGTCCACCATTTACTTTAACAAAACTTGATGAAGAAATTGAGGAATTCCTTGGATTGCATCCAGCAATATCATATGGACCAGTTCCAATCACATTTCCTTTTGCTATTGGCATCCAAGGGTCATCATCCGAATAATCATCAAAAAATGAAAAATTATTATTTACACAATCGTTTGTACCTGAAGTTAAAGTTACTGGAGGAGTTTTTGTTACAATATTTTTATTAGTAAACAAATTTGCTTCACTTTTAGTAATTATCGCATCACTTTGAACTACATATATCTGCCACGCATATTTTTTACCTTCTTCAAACTTGGGCGCAGATGATGGGTATTGTAACATCTGTTGTGTAATTCCTTCCTTCTCAAAAAATGCTTTATTCTTCAACATTGCATTCTCAGGAGATTCATCTCCTTTCAGCTCAACAATTCTTAATGTATAAGTCTGATCTGAGCCGGGTGCTTTCATGTGCATCCACGTGAATATAGGATTATCGTTATTAATCTCTTCTTCATCTCGGGGAGAAATTAATTGCGGCGCATCTCCTCCTATTACTTTTTGCTCTATACAGTCTTCCCCGGCAACAGAGTTATTGGTATAACGAAGTTCAACGCAAATTTTATAATCTCCCGGAGGCGCGCCGCCTGTGTTCATGAAAGAAGTTTTATATTTAGGATCTTTTGAAACATAATTGACATCAGGGACTTTAGGTAAATCTGATACTTTGAAGTTTGTAGTTCCTTTTTTTACTTCAAAAGTCATTGTCTGTCCTGTAGCAATCAGCTCACCGTTTTCATTATTAGTCATTGAGCCGAATAAATAAGCAGAAACAGATTGACCGCTATTTATGATTGTTATGTTCCACAAATCAGCCTGATTTAGTCTGTGTGGAGGTGGTCTCATTATTATTACTTTTACCGGTTTTTCTCTATCGTCTTGCGCATATAACGACGTAGAAATGCAAAAAGCAAAAACTAAAAGCAATAAAAGATAAATAGATTTTTTCATTTTTGTGTTATTTAAATTTAATCTGCCTGAGCCAAGGGCAGGATTAATTTGTTATTTATTTTTTGCCAATAAATTAATTTTTATTAGGATTACTATTTATATTTTTTGAATTATTTTCTTCTTCAGATATTTTAACTGCTTCATCCTTTTCATTAAGTTTCCAAAGTTCCCCTTCTTTATCTATTAGCATAGTTTTCCCTGAATAGATTTGAAAGTTCTGTTTAATTTTGATTAATAATTTCTTGAGCATTTTGCAGCCTCCGATTTATTTTTGGATTGAGTAATATTATTAATAAATTTCTGTGAAAAATGAAAAAATTAATTAGCAAATATACTAAGCGATACGTTCTTTTGAGTTAAATGTAAAATCTTCTAAGTTTAATTAACATTAAAGAGTTCTATAATTAATTTGAATATCCTCAAAAAATAAATTAGAGTTCGTTAGAAGAATATTAACAGGACGAACCATTTATCAACATCAAATGGTAATCGGTGTTTTTGTGATTTGTTTAAATGGAATACTTTAAAAATTAACAAGTCTTTAAATTAAATTCAAGAATTTTTTTAAAAAGAATACTTTTCAGAACAAAAATTTTTCTTATAATTTTAAAATTTTTTTAAGCGTTGCCTTTAAATTATATTTAAAATTAATTTTACCACAAATCAGCCGCCCTGAACTGAAAGGGCGGCGGCGGACGAAGTACTACCGATATCTGGAAATAAATACATCAGAAAGAAATATAAGAGCAGCTATGATTATTATTTTATATAATTTCATATATGGGGTTATTTAATGTCGCCTTTTTTAATAACTTTGATAAATGAAGTACATTTATCGCAAACAATACCATTGCAAGATACTCTTAAAGTTACGCTATATGTACCGATTTCTGAAAACGTAAAATCATTAATTGTCATTGAGCTGAATGATGTAGTAACACCTGCCGGTGATTTTATTATCCATTCATATATTGCCCTACAGTCTTCTTTACCGTCACATAAATATTGCTGGGCAGTTAAGTCAAGAACAACGTTTTGATAAATGCTGATGTAAGTTTTTCCGCATTGGACAAGTTCTTCAATTTCTGAATTAGGATTTCCGTTAAATCCGTGTATCGTGAATCCGTTTTTTTCATCTGCCCATTTACCGCAGTTGCAGTTTCCTATATCAACGTGTGAAACTCTTATTCTTATCACGCATGAATCACAAGCCTTACCACCACAAAAAGCTTTATATGATAAGGTATAAATACCCGGAGTTGTGAACTCATGCTTGAAAGGAATATCAGTACTTGTAATATTTACAGGTACAGTACCTGAGCCGCCTGTTAAATTCCATGAATAAGTTGCTTTACAATCATCAGGTTTGCAAATGTAGTCAGGGAAAGTTAATATCAATAGATCATTTTGCTTGATTTCCATAGTCTTGCCGCAGGTAGTGGCATCCTGTTCTTTATCATTTATGTTCACCTGTACTTTTTTGCTTTTCCATTCACCGCATTCACAGTCAGATTTTATTTTTGTTCTGAAATAAAAGCCGCAAGGGTCGCAGCTTTTAGTTCCGCATTTAGGAGTTACAACAAACTGATAATTTGTTGCTAGACCTGCCGGAGGTGTAAATGTTAAAGGCATCGTAGCATTGCTTCCTGAAAGTATAATCTGTGATGTTGAAGTATTCTTTAAATACCAATCATAAACCGAAGCGCATGTGTATGGTTCGCATTGATAACTTGCTTCAAATTTAATTTGATTTCCGGCTGTTAATGTTCCGATATTTTTATTATCAAAGCAATCGACAAAGTATGTTCCATCAGTGCTTATAATTTTTGCATGCCCGGGTGTTTCTCCCCATATCTCAAGCCAATTTCCGCATTTACATCCGCTTGGCTGGGAGCAAGGAGTCAGGTCTCTGCATATTCTATACTTGCAAGTATCAGCACTTCCCGGTTTTAATATTCTATAGGTAAAGCATACAGGATTTGTAATTGCGCCAGTGTATGTATAAGCGCAGTTAAGAACATTCATTCCCGTTGCGAGGTTAGTTGGCGTGCAATTCATTGTACCGTTATCAACTAATACACTGTTAAGAGTTGCAGGGGAACCGCTCATATTATTAACTCTTGTTGATACATTGTAATACCATTGTCCCGCTGCATTTTGTTTACATTTTACTGAGTCAATCAATACTTCAAATTTACATTCATTAGCAGGTATGCAGTTTGGAGCAGTCTTACAAATTTCAGTGCTATAACAGCACCAGTCATAATATTGCTGACCGGTAATTAATACATGCTCGTAGAGTGAAATATTAAAACAGAACTGAGAGCCCGGAGTAACACCGCTTATTACCATGCTCTGCTGGGAAGAAATCATACCAGGCGCAATAGTAACATTGCTGAAATTAGCAGGAGTAAATACTAATCCCGATGATACAGGATTAAACTGGAAACCTGTTGTAGTATGTGTAGAATTATTTTTCACATAAAACGTATATAGGAAAGTTCCGTCGGGTAAACATGTAAGCGAATCGTTTATCAATTGTGTGCACTCGGTTTCAGGGGGCGGCGGAACGCAGTTAACAGTGATAGTATCTATGCATACAACCGAATCACCCCTCATCCATTGTACAAGTACATTCTGAGTTGTGGAAGTGTATCCTTGAAGACAGAAGTTCAGAACGTTCGCAGAATTTCCTAATGGTATGTAGCTGTTTGGGAAATTCGCAGGGTCATTTATAAGATGTATCTGATTATCCGGATAATAATTTGTCGAGTAATAATTATTCGCTGTATTTGTGTACCAGGTGCTGAATGTTACTCCCGCTTCAAGCGTTCTTAATGTTACCTGAGTAAAATGAGTACCGGAGAAATTGTTTTGCAAGTTTAAACTGTAGCAGCAGTTCAGCGGGTCGCCGGTAACTGTTGCTCCTACTTCATTGCATACGCATGAAGGTATTTCAATGCAAAGACTATCATAACACCAGCAGCAGCCGTCAGGACTTGAGAACTTGAATTTAATACATAACGTTGAACCGGGTACAGCTCCCGTTACAGTAAACGGCGGTACGTTTGTTGTTCCGCCCGGACTTACAGGTGTAGATAAAGTTAAAGGTGATGGTGTAACAGTTACATTTGAAGGTGTAACACTACTTACTTCTATTTTATTTATAGAATACGATGCGTTATTTATGAATGAATACTGAAGATTATAATTATTTCCATTACATATCAAAGTATCGTTACTGAATGTAACACAAGGGATTTCGCAGTTTAATGTAACAGTATCAGAGCAAACAATCACTGAATCTCTTCTCCAGTTTACAACAACATGCTGCGGACTTGATAGCTTGTTCAAACAGAAACTAAAGAAAGCGTTCTGTTGCCCCGGAGGAATAGTTCCTGTGCCTAATCTTCGCACACTAAATTCGGTTCCGTTGTTCACTTGTGGAAACCATCCTGATGGACTTCCTAAACTTGAGCTTCCTGTAACAAATGTATTAGGTGAAAGCGATAAAAATTGAATCGAATTAATATTTGAAACATTTGCCGGATGTGTTAGGTTTAAGCTCCAGCAGCAATCTCCGAGCGGACCAGCATTATTTACTGCAACTGCGTAAAGCGAATCGCACGGATTGGAAGGCATTTCACAATTTCCAAAATCGAGATTGTTTACAACTTGCTGAGAAGCAAGATTAACATTATAACTTCCTGCTGATGGCATTGTCTGCGTCCATCCTGCCTGATTCACTTCTGTGACTGTATAATTACCGGCATCAAGATCTATAAAAGTATAAAACCCGCCGGCATCAGTAACTTTTGATTGCCCGTTACTAAGCTGAATTGTCCAGCCGGGTAATCCGGGTTCGTTAGCATCTTTTATACCATTACAGTTCAGGTCTTTAAATTTCATTCCTGTCATTTTGCTTTTATTATTGCAGCAGGCTTGTGATAATAAATTAGCACCGGTTATTGTGCCTTTAACATTCAGACCCATGGCAACTCCGCCCAGATTTCTTATTCCAATTCTGAGACAATGTGTGCCCGCAGTTAAACTCGCAGAATAATTTACTAAATGTGTACTTCCATAAGCCAGACTGGCTACACTGCTTATAACCGTAGTATCTAATGAAAATGAAAATGCATCATCCGCTGCTATACTTAAGTTAAGATTCACTGTTGAATTTTCACAAAGGCAGAAGCAAGCTTCATACATATAAAATGGTTTCGGGTCCGGATTATTAGTATTCCATGCATTTGTCGGATATGGAGATATCCAGCCGCTGCCAGATTGTGTAACCCATGCATTGTTCGGAGATATGACTGTCGGAATTCTTGGCACAGTTAAACCGGTATCGGGTGTACCGACGAGAACCCAAAGTTCCTCGGGAACTCCCGGAGCATTCACTGTATTATTAGTTCGGTTATAACCTGTATTTAAAATTATAGAATTGGTCAAGCAATTTGGCTCGCAATTATTTTTCTTGCCAGGTGCTTTTCCATTACCCCACCTGTCGAAAATGTTCACTTCACTTTTTAAATCACCAATTGAAATCTGCCATGCATATTTTTTCCCTTCTTCAAACTTTGATGCTGAAGCAGGATATTGAAACAACTGAGCAGTAATTCCTTCTTTTTCAAAAAAAGCTTTGTTTTTCAACATTGCATTTTCAGGGGACTCATCTCCTTTTAGCTCAACGATTCTTAGTTTATATGTGCTCGTCGAACCCGGACCTTTCATGTGCATCCATGTAAATACCGGGTTATCGATTTTCAATTCTTCTTCATTTCTTGGGGAAATTAATTGCGGCGCATCCCCACCCATAATTTTTTGTTCAAAGCAGTCTTCGCCTGCAACTGTATTATTTGTGTAGCGGAGTTCACAGCAGATTTTATAATCTCCGGGAGGCGCGCCACCTGTATTCATAAAAGATGTTTTATACTTCGGGTCTTTTGCTAAATAATTCACATCAGGAATTTTCGGCAAATCAGAAATTTTGAAATTAGTTGTTCCCTTTTTTACTTCGAAAGTCATCGTCTGCCCTGTTGCAATCAGTTCTCCGTTTTCATTATTGGTCATCGAGCCATATAAGTAAGCAGTGAATGCTTCTCCACTATTTATAATTGTTGCGCTCCATAAATCTGCTGCCTTAAGCTGATTCAAAGGCGGGCGCTTCATTTTAAATGATACTGACTGGGCAAATAATGATGTGGTTGAAGTTAATAATATTATCAGCGAGAAAAGCAGTAGCGATTTTTTCATTTAAATTGGGGTAAATTTTAAATTCAGTTTTTTTAATACTATAAATACTAAAAATACTAAAAACTTATATAGCTAAAAGAATGAAATGGAAGAAATAATAAAGAAAAAAGACCGTTAAAATACGGAAATGTTATATCTCTTGTTTTATTTTATGAAATTAGGAATAACTTCGGTTTAATTGAGATGATTTTGTTGAAGCGATTTATTAAAGGTCTCGATACAAATTTTATATGATAAGAACGGGGACAAAACTCTATCATTAGCAGGGGTTCAGTTTATATCAATTTAACAATCTCATCTATAAAAGCAAGAATATTAGTAATACACTTTCTTGGAGAGTAAAGTAGAAATTCAGAAATCGGGATAATAGAAATAGCGACCTTTTAAATGATTAATTTCATTTTTAAATTATTATTAACTATTTATTCAAAGATAGTTGACAATAATACTAATGTTGTAAGAGAATGCATCCTCATGCTTTTTTATGTTACTAAGTTTTAATAAAAATTATACAGGCTCTTTTTTATAAATTGAATTTTTCAAAAAAAATGAGAAACAATTAAAGACAATTTTAGGACATATCAAAAACAAGAAAAATAAAACGAATTGATAAAGTTGAGCAAGAATTATATAATCTGAATATAAATAGAACGATGATTGTTAAACATCTATGCGAAGAATGCTGTTGCAAAAAAGAGTTATAATATTCATTTTTAAGAAATCAAATTGAATCTTTTACACTTTTTTTACACCTTTGTCACATATAAAATTGCTAAATGTCATATAAATAATATGGTTAATTTTAGCTGTACATTCTGTATCGGAAAGTGAAAAACACTTATCCCGTTAATTAACGGGATAAGTGTTTTTTTAATTTTATTTTATAAGAATCATCTTTTTTGTGGAAACAAACTTTTTATTTGGGGATTCTGCTGCAATTGTATAAAAATATACTCCTCCTGCCAAATTTTCACCGTTAAAATCAACGGAATAATTTCCAGCTATTTGAAATGCATCTATTATCCGAGCGATTTCTTTACCTGTTATGTCAAAAACTTTTATTGTAACATTACTTTCAACAGGTATATTGTATTTTATAATTGTACTTGGGTTGAAAGGATTCGGATAATTTTGCTCAATTGAAAAAATATCGGGAATGTTCGAAGATATTGGAGTTATACTAACAGGACTATTTTGTCCGCCGGAAAAACAGAAAATTCTTCCGTCTCTGCAGCCGCCAATAAACTCAGATGTTGAATTACCATCTATACTTTGTAACGCTGCGCAGCGGTCACCTCTTTGATTCAAACTTGTTCCCCATGTATGAGCAAATAGGATATTGCCGGTTTTTCCATCAAGCACCAGTACTTTGCCTGGCTGCTGAGTAGAAATTAAAACATCTCTTTTCCCATCGCCGTTGACATCTGTCAATAAATCAGCTCCGCGCAAATATGAGCTTGATAGTACATTCTGCCAGATTGTATTACCTGTTTTGGAGTCTATTCGATAAGCAACTTGCGGCCCGTACAATGTGAAATCAATATAGCCGTTTGAATCAAGGTCATCCAGCAATTGTATCCTTCCGTTGTTGCTTGAGCTTAGTGTTTTAGTCCAGTTTACATTGCCGGTATTTGCAGCAAGGCAGAATAAATTTCCTGCGAATCCGAAATTTCCGATAATTTCTTTTACGGTATCTGCATTGATTGTCGGAAACTCTTTTATTGACCAGACTTTTCCATTCACACTGTAGCTCCATATTTCCGAGCCGGAGTTGTTAAATCCTTTTAAGGAATACGAACCACCATTTGCACCATTGCCAATTGCACCGCCAAATTGTGTGCTGATAATATCACCTGTGAAATCTGATGCTTGTGTTACATAAAAAATCTGACTTCCATTTAATCCGTTTAAGCATACTAATGCATGCCTTCCTCCTGCGCCGCTGCCTGTACCACTTGCAGAAACAAGAACATCCTTTACACCATCACCGTTAAAATCTTTATCGGTCCTAACTGCTTCAATATCGCCATCCTGGAAGGATACAGAATCACCCCATGCCCAGATTTGTTTTCCTGTTCTTCCCGAGATAGTGTAGACCATCTCATTTCCTCCTCCGCATCCAAAAACTACATCCTGAATTCCGTCTCCATTGACATCATCACGGATTTGCATTCCTTCTTCCCACACTACTGCTCCCGTGTTATTATTATTATAACCGGTATTGAAAGACCACATTAAATCACCTGTTACGGATGCATTTCCGTTAAAACATAACACATAATAATTGCCGGTAGCTACTATAATATCATTTTTACCGTCTGTGTTCATATCACCGATTTGTCTGATACTTATTGGTTGAAAATCGTCTAAAGTAGTAAACGGATTATCGGGAACCGTTCCGCTCCAGTAAATATCTCCAAGTGAAGAAATATTTGTAACCCCCTGACCTGATAATGTAATTTTTACAGAAGGAGTATTTGAAGCATTTGATAGAATTAAAAGGCTGTCATTATAAAGTGCAGATGCAATAGGATTAAACCAAACCCGTAAAGTTTTTGTAACAGATGCGCCGATTACTAAAGGAAAAGAAGTACTTACAGTGTCTAAACTGAAGCGGGGAGTAGAAGTATTTACTGATGAAACTGAAAGCGGAGCGTTTCCTGAATTATTAATTGTAAATTCGATTCCGCATAGTGAACCTGCTCTTCTCTGATTAAAATTAATGCTTGTCGTAGATAAATTAATAACAGGCTGGGCATTTACTTCTATAATAATAGCCGAATAAAATATAACAGAAATCACAAAAAGCTTCAGTGGTTTTTTTCTCAGTTTTGTGATGGTATAAAATAGACTAAATTCGGTTAAAATATTTTTCATATTTTAAGGTCTTTGGTATGAAAAAAATGAATTTCAATATAAAATTACATAATTTACTTTAATAAATCTCTTTTAAAATTTGGAGTCATGTTATCTATATTAATAGCAATGAGTAATAAGGAAGTGTCAGGTATATTCTTTTTCATGATTTCTATTAGCTCAATGTTAATATTCTCCTGCTCCCCCTCTTCCGATTACAAAAAGCTTCACGGAACATGGACAAACGGCTCCATTCAATTAATTTTTCCTTCAAACGATGTTTTACAGGTTTCTTCAAATAACGATTCAATTCCGGAGTATTTCGGTACTTACTCTATAAATGGTTCAGATATGTTTGTACAGTTTACATCAGGCAGTGTTCCTGATAATTGCGGAGGTGAGGCGAAGTATGAATACACAATAAATGAAATCGCGCTCAATTTTGATTTAGAAAGGGATGATTGTTCATTCAGAAAAGAAGAGTTTGCTAAGACGTT
>JBGAGG010000005.1:0-297769 GCA_044226845.1 Ignavibacteria bacterium | reverse complement strand
ATTCTATGCGCTGCAAGTTTTGCTTTATCAAATTGTTTCAGATATGAAGGATGGCTTTTCTCAGCAACACTTGTATTTTTAGTTGCGCTGGATTTTTTCAAAGACAGAAAAATTTCCAAAGAGTTTATAAAAAATGTTTTACTGGCTTCCATCTCCGGAATAACAATAATCTGGTGGTTACTTCAAAATTACATCGACCATAAAGATGTGATGTTCTTTGCAAAAGAAACCACAAAAATATTTGAGCAGTTTGATAAATCCAGTTTCTTTCAAAGATTAGTTCAGTACCCGACATTTATTTTATATATAGCGCCTTTTACAACTGTATTTGCATTTAAAAAGATCTACGATACTTTCCGCGGAAAGAACCATGAGCTTACAAAATATTTTGCGTTGTTTAATCTTATCCAGCTGCTGCTTTTAATATTTCACGGTATGGCAGGTACAGGCGGAACAAATATGGTTTCGCGTTATATTGTGATGAATGCTTTGCTCTTTGTTCCGTTTGCAATTCAGCAGTGCTATGAAATAAAAAAATATTTTGCTATTCCCATTCTTGCAGGATTTATTATCATTAATATCATATGGAGCTTTTATTATCCGCAGCCATTCAGGGAAGATACGTTTGAAGTCGGTAATTTATTAAAGAGTCAGTTCGAGCGCGGCTATGTAAAGCCTGAAGGCAAAGTTTATTTTGAGGAAGTAGACGGCTACTTCGATATATGGGCAATAAAAACATTATCGAATTCCCCTGATAAATTTTTGCTTGGAAATTTAGATACACTCATTGCTCAGAATAAAAGAAAACTTGCAGAAAAAAACTCAGAGATAAAAGCAAAATCTAAAATTAAAAAATCTGATAATGAGTTAAATATTTTAGACGTAAAAACTTATCTTGATGATTCTAAAATTCAGATAGCTATTGTAAGAAGTGAAAGCTTTATTGAAAAGTTAAAGAAGCTTAGTCTTAAAAATGAAGAGATAGGAGATTATAAGATTTATTATATTACGGACAGATCTAATTACCTTAACGATTCTACATTTTCAATTTTTAAAGAGAAAATAATTTCTTTAAAAGAAAATCCTGAACAGGTTAATTACAATAAAACTCTTGCGCTTAAAAAATTCGAAATAGATAATTCAAACTTCGGATTAAATCCGCAGACAATTACCCTTGAATGGGGAGCCACTGACCGTAATATTATTGATAGTCTTGATTATGCTAATTTTGATTTTGAAAGATATAAATCCATTGTAAATATAAAACCTGTTGATAAAGATTCAGTAGTGTTCACAATCGAGAACAGAATTTTCTCCGATAGGAATATTGAGGATTTAATTGATAACAATACTGTTCGAAATATTGTAGTGCTGAAACCTTTCGCTATGCTGCAATACTCCAGTGTATTTGGTAAGCCGCCGTTTGAAAGCGGAGTATATAATCTCGAACTAAAGCTGCGCGATACAAAATCTAATAAAGATATGATTTTGTACAGAGGAGACTCTCTTTATAAATA
Organism: Ignavibacteria bacterium; assembly: GCA_044226845.1. GTDB lineage: Bacteria > Bacteroidota > Ignavibacteria > Tepidaquicellales > Tepidaquicellaceae > JAFDZO01. The sequence goes on along the minus strand of JBGAGG010000005.1, from coordinate 296,252 downwards.
CGAAGTACAAAATATCACTGATACATCAAAAGTAAAAGTACCGGATTCTCTTAAGAACGTTATAAAAAAAATAACCGCTCCAAAGGATAGTATTCCTACGGGTTACAATATGGGAAGCGTGATTGCAATGTTTCCTAATACGGATTATAATAAACTTGTAAAAAAATCATCAACAGATATTTATCAGACATTGATGAAAAACGGTTTGCAGGTTTTCTTCTCGCAAAGATATCAGGGAGACCATTTCTTAAACTGGGTATTTAATTACTTTTGATTTTTATTTTATCACAACCATTTTTTTAGAGTCTTCAAATCCTCCTCCTGAAACCATTTTTATAAAATAAACTCCGCTGGGTAAGTTTGAAGCATCGAATTTTATTTCATAGACTCCCTGCGGCTTCTCTTCATTTACTAGTGTTTTTATAAGCTCACCCCTTGTATCATAAACCTGAATTTTTACTTTCCATAATTTTTTCATTTCATATTTTATAGTTGTAACAGGGTTAAAAGGATTCGGATAATTTTGCTTTAAGGAGTAATTTAAAGGAATATATGGAGGTTCAACATAAGTAACTTCTGTATCATCTTCAATCAAATAATAGAATCTACGGGATAAACTTGCTAATTCCTTCAGCTTTGTAACTGAATTTAAGTAATTACTTCCTCTTGCAATCATCTGAGACATTACAATTTTTTGAGTATCACCTGGGTTTACATTTAAAAAATCTGAACCGGAAGAAATAATAAAGCGTGAATTTCTGGGATTAGAAACTTCAACGGGACCTGTAACTTCTCCACCGCAATTTCTTATTGCTCCTGAAAATTCTGTCCATCCCTCACCTGTCTCCGGATTACCTGTCCATAAAAATTTAGTAATGGTGTAAGGTGATGTAAGAGGATTAAGCCATGGAGTCCCATCTCTTTTTAGTCCTCTCATGTAATTGTATGCTTGTAAACAAAAAGAACTTGGGTCCATTTCACAAACTACGGGAGCACTGCCGGTATTATTAAAATATATTCCTGATGTTGCTTTCAAAGTATCAATCGAGTTTAAATTTCTTAAAATTACGCTTCGTATTAATGACTGACCAGCTGCAGGAGGATTCCACCCGTAAGAATTTCCATAACCGTCTCCGTCAAGGTTATCAGCATTGTATGTATATCCTAACTGTAAAATTGTATCATGCCCAACATAATCATCATGCGCATCGCCCAAATCATTATCTGTCACAATACTGAAGTATGCCTTATTCCATGCAGAATCATTTTTATTAATTACCGTCCACTTAACATATTGTATATCTCTCAACCCCAGGTAATCATAACCCCATGCAGTAAGCCGTACTTCTGCATTCAACGGTTTTGTTCCTCCGCTGAACCCTTCAGATGAAGTGTGATTAGAAGCATCGGCATCAGTCAGGCAAACAAAAATTGTCTGTTCAGCATCTTCCACTCCCGGTTTATCTATGAGCTCATCAAAATATCCGTTGTGGTTTATATCATTATAGGGAGCGCCGAACGGAACCATATTTTTCCATTCAGCGTAGTCTATACTATTCAATCGTGTATCTCCGGCTTTCACTGAATAAATTCTGAATCTTGAATCCGTTCTAAACAACTTATGTCCGCTTGAATCAAACACATATCCTGGCGCATATTCACCGTTAAATGATGCATTGCCCAATCTCAAATTATTATTTACATAAGCTCCGATACATAATCCCGATGTAAATAAAGCAAACTTACCCGAACCCTTTGGCCATTCAAAACCGGGAGTATTCGTAGTCCCTATATCCTGATTAAAAGTACCGGTATTTTGAAACCATGTTGAAATATTATTCGGAGCGAAACGAACCTGCTGCTTTATCACAGCCGGATACAAAACGCTTTGCGAAAATAATACTATAAAAAAAATTGATACAATTTTCTTAATCATTTTTTTAAATATACTCAGGTATATATTTTCTGCCATATCACTTTTTTAAAAATTAAAAAATCTCCTGACAGATTAAATTCCTCCTGGGAAAAGGTCTCAAATCTGTCAGAGAGAATTCGAGATAAATGATTCATGTCTGCCTTGGCTTATAAAGCCTGTGCAGGGGGACTGCCTCTTTTTTGCGACTGAATCATTCTCATTGTAACAAAAATCCAACGGGGCAGAATATCTCTATACTATTGCAATAGGAGCAGCAATAAACGATAATAAAGGCGAATTTATTACCGATATAAAATTAAGATATTCTTTTCCCCGTCTGTCATTTATTTAACTAAAATCATTTTTCTTGTATGTGTATAGCTTTCAGTTTCTAATCTGTAAAAATAAATTCCGCTTGGGAAACTATTAGCATTCCACAAATATTCATACTCACCTCTTGAAAGATTTTCATTCACAATTGTGCTTATTTCTTTTCCTGCTACATCATAAATTTTTAATGATGTAAAAGTATTTTCAGGAATCTGAAATTTAATTGTTGTAACAGGATTAAAAGGATTCGGGTAATTCTGATAAAGCATAAATGAGTTTGCTATCTGTGATATCTGATTTATTCCGATTGAAATATTTCCGCCCTTGAAAGAATTATAAACATTGTCGCTCAGTTGTTTTAATTTCGTGACTGAGTTTTTATTGTTTGAACCTTTTGCCATCATCTGCGCCATTACAACTACCTGCGTATCGCCGGGATTAAAAGTGAAATTATCTCTGCCCATTGATAGAACATATTTTACATCTCTAGGTGCATTCGGTTCAACAGGTCCGCTTAGTGAACCACCGCAGTTTCTGATTGAACCTGTGTATTCCGTCCAACCTGTACCTGTTTCAGGGTCGCCTGTATAACAATATTTGGTTTGGTATGGCGGAATTGAAGCAGCATTAAGCCAGGGAGTTTCATCTTTTTTAAAACCTCTCATGAAGTTATAGGCAGTCATAGGGTTACTACTGGGCTCCTGTTCACAAGCTACGCCGCCTCCACCTGTTCTGCTTAGTTGAACAAATGACGTCATACCTAGAGTATCGTTCGGACCCGCATTTCTTCTGATAGGAGTTTTTAACATTCTCATACCTACTGCAGGAGGAGCAGTACCGTAAATTGCATCAGTATTTGTTGCATTGTAGCAATAACCAAGATTTCTTGTTGAGTCACATCCTATATAATCATCGGTAGCATACCCTATATCCGGATCGCATACTACTGAAGAATAAAACCCTGTCCAGGGTAAATTATTTCTATTTATAATTTCCCATTTGAAAAACAAAACGTCACTGAGGTTAGTGCCGTTTAAAGAATCCTGATATCCCCACGCAGTTAAGCGTACATCTGCTTTCATAGGAGCAGTGCCACCTGAAAAACCTTCCGATGTTGAATGTGTCTGAGGGAAACCGTCTGTTAAAGAAACGAAAACTGTCTGCGCTGCATTCTTTACTCCGGGGATATCAATACATGCATCATACTGTCCGTTGCCATTTACGTCACTGTAAGGCGCGCCATAAGGTACCATTAATTGCCAGTTAGCATAGTCAATGCTATTGTAACAATTATCACCCGGCTTCACTCTGAATAATTGAAAGTCTGTGCCTGTCTTTGCAATGCCGTTCTCAATATATCCTCCGATATACTCTCCTGTATATGAAGCATTCGCCATTCGAAGCTCACCGTTTACATATGCAGCAAGAGAAAGTCCGGTAGTAAATATTGCTGTCTTACCTGAACCTTTCGGCCATTCCATTCCCGGAGTATTGGTTGTTCTCAAATCCTGATTGAAAACACCTGTATCCCAAATCCATGTTGAAATATTGTTAGGATTCAACTGTGCCTGATGTTTTATAAATGCTCCGCCTGAACCGTATAAAATATTTCTTAGAATAATTCCTCCGTTTCCGATTGCACATCCTATGTTGTCATTTATTTTGATTCCGTTTAAATTCTGGTTTGTATTGGAAATCATTTGAGTGAAAGTTCCACCTCCATTGGTAGATTTTAAAATCAATCCTCCTGTACCGCAAACATACATTTCAGTGGAGGATTTAAAAGATATATAGTTCAAATCATTTGTAAATCCTGTAACTACGGTCTGCCAGTTCACTCCTGCATTAGTTGTATGCAAAAGATTTCCGCCCGAAGCTGCTATCCAAATATTATTAGAATCAAGAACAACTGCATATTTTAAATTCAATGTTGTGCCCGTAGTAACTCTTCTAAAAGAAAAAATAAATGTTGGTACTTCTAAAATACTTTTGATGACTACTCCGTTATCTCCGACAATTATTCCCTTTAGATTATCATAAGGAGCAATAAAGTTAAGGTTAGAGGTAACTCCTGATGAAGCCGCATTCCAGTTGTTTCCCGCGTTTATTGTCTGCATCAATGTTCCGTTATCTCCTGCTGCAATTCCATAGTTAGAAGCGACAAACATCATTGAATTCAATGTACTTGTTGTTCCTGTAGCCTGCTGTGTAAAGTTAGCGCCATTGTTAACCGTCTTTGCTATAAAGCCATTTGAACCGCAAACGTTAAACGTCGTTCCGCCATTGAGATAAATTCCTTTCAACGAGTTTGAGAAACCCGTATTTAATAAAGACCATGAACTTCCTGTATTAGTTGACGTTAAAATTAACCCGTTATCGCCGGCAGCATAATACTTAGTTAAGCTTGCGTCAGAAGCCATGTAATTTAAATTTGCGCTTGTACCGGAACTGACCTGCACCCAGTTGTTCCATGTAAGCGGCTGAGCTTGTAGTGAGGCTGCAAATAAAATTAAAACGAATGAATATATTAACCTGGTTTTCATAGCCGTAAGTTTACTTTTTAAAAATTATTTTATTAAAATCATTTTTTTAGATTGAGAAAATTTTTCTGTTTCAAGCTTGTATAAATATATTCCACTGGGAAGATTCAGGGCATTCCACGAATATTCATATTCTCCTTTCAATAAATTTTCATTCACAATCGTACTTACTTCCTTTCCGGTTACATCATAAATTTTTAATGATGTAAAAGTATTTTCCGGAATAAAAAATTTAATTTTTGTTGCGGGATTAAATGGATTGGGGTAATTCTGACTCAATGAATAAACCGGAGATACTTCAGGAATGCTCTGAATAAACGAAATATCATCATCACTGTAATTGAAATTATTGTCATAAAAAATCTTTGCAATATTAGAAAGATTTTTTAACTTCGTTACAGAGTTAAGATTACTGCTCCCTCTATCTATTACTGTTGCAAAAACTATATTAAATTTTTTATTGGGTTGAACCGTAAGCGAATCAGAACCGGTTACCATCATTGACCTTTTATTTCCGGGTACACTGGTTATTAAATTTCCGTTGCGGCATATTATTCCTTTATATTCCGTCCATCCTGATGAATCTTCAGGATTCCCTGAGAAACAATATTTTGTTTTATATGGAGGAACACTAGTTGGGTTTAACCATCCCGAGTTATCTGTTCTAAATCCTCTAAGTATATTGAGCGCATTTAAAGGACTCCCTGACGGGTCGTTCAGACACTCATTTAAAATATTGTATGACGGCATATAATTGAATGCAGTCATACCTAATTGCTCAATCTTATATAGAGGAGTTTTTAGAAATCTAAAGCCGACTGCAGGAGGATTTATTCCATACGCGCTATCCACATTTCCTGCATTATAGGTGTAACCTAAATTTAAGGCAGAGTCGCAGCCAATATAATCGTCGGACGTATTTCCTAAATGGGACTCACTAAATAATCCGAAGTGAGTATTAGTCCAGGCTTTGCCCGATTTATTAATAATCTCATATCTTGTAAATAAAATATTATTAAGGTTTGGAAGATTGTAGCCCCATAGAGTCAAGCGTACTTCTGCAAATACGGGAAGAGTTCCCCCTGAAAATCCTTCTGAGGAAGTATGATTTGACGGGTCAGCATCTGTTAAGCAAACAAAAATTGTCTGGTCTGCCCCGGGAACTCCGGGCTTATCAATATTTAACTCAAATGTTCCATTATTATTTATATCTTCATATGGGGCTCCATACGGCACCATTAGTCCCCAGTTAGCATAATCAGGATTCGAAGTTTGAGTATCGCCTGCTTTTACATTATATAATTTGAATGAAGAGTTTGTTTTAAATTTCGGATTCAATGGCTGAAGCACATCAACATACCCCGGAGCATACTCACCGTTGTAAGTTGCATTAGCCATTCTTAGATTTCCATTTATCATACACGCAATCGATAGTCCGGAAGTGAATATAGCATTCTTTCCGGAAAACTTTGGCCATTCAAATCCGGGCGTATTATTAGCGCTTAAATCCTGAAATAAAACCCCGGTATTCCAAATATTCGTTCTTATATTATTTGCATCAAATGTATACTGTGATTTAATGAATGTGGAATATGCCGGTTTCAACGAAACACAAAAAAACAGAAATGTTGAAATAAGTATTTTGAACATGATTATTTTTTAGTTATTCTAAAATACTTATGTATTCCTATTCAAAACAAAGATTTTTTTCGCAAAAAAAATCATATTTTAGAGGTAAAAAATTATTTAAATTGAATTTCTTAATTAGAAATCATTTGAAAAGAGTGTTTTTTACGCATTTTGAGTTAAATTTATTACATTTTTAACTAAGACATATTTTCATAATTTTAACCTCGTCTTAACTACTGATAATATTATATTTAAAATGAAAGAAACCAGATTTTTAGAGCTGGCTGGAAGCTTAAGTGAAAAAGACTTTAAAAAATTAGGCGAATTCCTGCGTTCTCCGTATTTTAATAAAACTCAGGCGCTCACTACTTTCTATAATTATCTACAGAAAATCTATCCTTATTTTGATAAAATAGATATAGAGCATCTCAGCCGGCATCTCTATGGCAGCAGTAATAAGCAAAACAAAGTAAGAAGTCTGATTTCCGAATTTTGCAGGATGATTGAAAGATTTTATACACAGGTTATGATGGAAGAAAATGAACTCTATATGAGCAGCAGCCTTTTGAAGAATTTTACAGAAAAAAATCTTCCTAAAAATTTTGAGGCTTATTCTAAAAAAATAAAGCAGTCACTGCCAAAAGACTTTGACAGAGACCAGAATTTTTATTTAAACAATATGCAGATTGAACTTTCAAAATTTCATTTTAAACTTGAAAGGAATGAAGAAAAACTTCCCGATGATATACAGATTGTATCGGAAAATCTAGATTTGCATTTTATTATCTCCAAGCTTAGCATGCTTCACTTCTTATATTATTATAGAAAGAGTAATCTTAAAAGCGAAGCAGACTTATATTTTTCTCAGGAGATTTTAAATTATATAGAGCTCCATTCCAAGTCGCTTAAAAAAGACCATCCGATAATTTATCTGAACTATCTTGTATTAATGACTATCTGGAAACCTGATGAAGAAGAGTATTATTACGAATTGAAAAATTTTGTTTTCTCAAAGATGGATAATCTTTCATTGGATAATGCCGAGTATTTTATAAGCGCGCTGATGAATTACACTCTGGAAAAATGCAACGAAGGAAATACAAAGTTTCAGCAGGAGAGATTTGAAATTTACAGGCTGACAGAGAAAAATTTTATATTCAAAAAACTTCCGTTTGTAAATCACATAGATTTTCAAAACGCTATTTCTGCATCTATTGCCGTTAACAATATAAAATTTGCCGAGAAATTTTTATTCGATTATAAAAGCAAATTAATTCCCGAATTCAAAAAAGATACTATAAGCCTTGCAAAGGCACAGATACTTTTTGCGCAGAAAAATTACGACGAGGCTTTGAATATCATCAATAAAATAGATTACCTGAACAGTATTTTTTATCTGAAATCGAAAATCCTGCAGTCAAAGATTTACTATATGCAGAAGGAAATGAATGCGCAGTTTTATCTGATCGATTCGGTAAAGCATTATTTAAAAAGGAATGAAAACAAAATATCAAAGAAAAGCTATCAGTTATACTGGAAGTACTTTTTATACCTTCAGAAAATGGTAAACCCTAACAACTTAACGAAATCAAAACTGCTTGAATTGAGGTATGATTTGGAAAATGAACAGAATATTGCCAGTAAAGAATGGCTGCTTGAAAATCTTCCGAAATAAAATTGAATGTTACAAACTGAAATGAAAAAGCCCGCTGTTTTTTTACAACGGGCTTTTTTTTTATTTTACAACTATATTTACCATTTTATTTTTTACTACGATTATCTTCACCACTTCCTTGCCAAGAATATGCTTTATCACATTCGGGTCATCAAGCGCTTCCTGCTCCAGAGTTTTATCGCTCAGGTCGGGCTGCATTTCTTTTTTCCCCCGCACCTTTCCGTTCACAGAAAATACAACAGTTACCATATCGGCTTTTGCTAGCTCTTCTTCAAATTTCGGCCATGAATGATAACTGAGAGATTCTTTATTCCCTAATGCGCTCCAAAGCTCTTCTGCTATGTGAGGAGCAAACGGAGAGAGTAACAGAACAAATGTATTTAATATTTCTCTGCTAATCTTTTCAGCTTTATATAATTCATTTGTAAAAATCATCATCTGCGCAATTGAAGTATTAAACTTCATATCCATATCATTTATATCATGGGTAATTTTCTTTATAGTGAAATGCAGAAGTTTATTTAATCTTAATTCAGGTTCTTCATCTACAATGTTCGGTTTTAGATTTCCGGTTTCTTCATCAATTACTAATCTCCATATTCTTTTCAGAAATCTGTTCATTCCTTCTATTCCTGTAGTGCTCCATGGCTTTGCTGCTTCCAGCGGCCCCATGAACATTTCAAATAATCTCAATGAATCTGCACCGAACTGCTCAATGACATCATCGGGATTTACAACGTTCCCTCTGGATTTGCTCATCTTCTGTCCGTCTTCACCAAGCACCATTCCCTGATTAAATAATTTTTTGAACGGTTCATCGTACGATACATATCCCAGGTCATACAAAAATTTCTGCCATAGTCTCGCATAAAGCAGATGACCGACGGCATGTTCAGAACCGCCTATATACAGATCAACGGGCATCCAGTATTTTTCTTTTTCTTTATCAACAAAAATATCTGAGTTGACAGGGTCAACAAATCTCAAAAAATACCAGCTTGAACCTGCAAGCTGAGGCATAGTATTAGTTTCTCTCTTAGCCTGTTTACCTGTTTCTTTATCTGTTGTATTTACCCAGTCAGTTATATTTGCCAATGGAGATTCGCCTGTACCCGAAGGTTTATATGACTGAACATCAGGAAGCGTTAACGGTAGTTCACCTTCTTTTAATGCTTTGGAATCCCTGTCATTTAAATGAATTATCGGGAACGGTTCGCCCCAGTATCTTTGACGTGAAAAAAGCCAGTCGCGTAATTTATAATTAACACTTCGTTTACCTAATTTATTTTCTTCTATCCAGTTTATAATTTTTTTCTTCGCTTCTTCAGTTGTCAGCCCGTTTAAAAATCCTGAGTTAAAAGCATACCCTTCGCCTGTAAAGCATACATCGCCTTTTCTTGTATCTTCTAAAAATTTATGGAACTCATTATCCATCTTACCATCAATCATACCTATTCCGGGACCGGACATAATAATCTCACTGCCGTCATCTGATTTAATTTTTTTGAAAGCAGTATTCTTATATTCATCAGGAATAACTACAGGAATAATTTCCAGATCAAATTTCTTTGCAAATTCCATATCTCTTTCATCATGCCCGGGTACACTCATTATTGCGCCTGTTCCATAGCTGACCAACACATAATCAGAAATAAGCACAGGTATTTTTTTGCCGTTAGCAGGATTTATTGCATAGGCACCGGTAAAAGCACCTGTCTTATCTTTGGAAAGCTCTGTTCTTTCCATATCTGATTTTTTAGCAGCTGTTAAAATATATTCATCGACTGTCTTTAAATTTTCCGAAGTGGTAATTTCAGAAACCAAAGGATGCTCCGGTGCAAGCACCATATACGTTGCTCCGAAAATCGTATCAGGTCTTGTAGTAAACACTTCTATATATCTTCCGTCATCCAGATTATCACTTTCAATTTTAAACTTAATCATCGCACCTTCGCTTCTGCCAATCCAGTTACGCTGAATTTCTTTCAGGTTTGTTGGCCAATCTAAATCATCTAAACTTTTTAATAATCTGTCTGCATACTTAGTAATTCGCAGTTTCCACTGTCGCATATTTCTTCTTACAACTGTATGACCTTTTTCGATTTGCTCTGCTACTTCATCATTCGCAAGTACAGTTCCAAGTTCAGGCGACCAGTTAACTGGACCGTCGGATAAATAAGCTAATCGATGCGAATCAAGAAAATCTCTCTTTCCGTTTTCATCAAGCCCTTCAGGTATTTTTAATTCGCTTAAAGGTTTTGCCTTGTCTTCAGCATCGTCGTAATACGAATTATATAATTTTAAAAATATCCACTGAGTCCATCTGAAAAATTTCTCATCGGAAGTATTTATTTCCCTGTCCCAGTCATAGGATAATCCTATTGAATCAAGCTGGTTTCTGAATCTAATAATACACTCTGCCGTTCTTATTTTGGGATGGATTCCTGTCTTCAATGCAAACTGTTCCGTCGGCAGCCCGAACGCATCCCATCCCATTGGGTGAAGTACATTGCAGCCCTGCATTCTCTTGTACCGTGCAACTATATCGGTTGCAGTGTAGCCTTCAGGATGTCCGACGTGCAGCCCATCTCCACTTGGGTAAGGGAACATATCAAGAACATAAAATTTCGGCTTATCTTTATCAAGCTTATCAAATTCAGGTGTGCGGAAAGTTTTATTTTCTTTCCAGAACTTCTGCCACTTCTTCTCTATTTCAATGTGATTATACTTCAAATGTATTTTTGTTTACTTTATTTAGTTACAAATAATTTTTGAACTTCTTTTAAATCTTCGTCAGATGCCTTCGGTCCCATAGCAGTTGAAAGCGAGCCCTGATAGTTTTCATAAAACTTTGGTTCGCCTGAATTAATTGCTTTGAAATCCTTATCAAGTCCGTGCAGCGGATATAATTTTATGTGCGCGTGGTTTACTCCCATGCCTTCCATAACTAAAGCCGTACGTATTACTCCAAGTTTCTCATCAATCATCTTTCCGAGCTTTTTTGCAGTCAGAAAAAATTTAGAATAAATCTCTTCCGGCATTTCGAATGCATATGAATCGTAATGTTCTTTTGGTATTACCAACGTCATGCCTTTTGTATTCGGAAAGACATCAAGTATTCCGATAAAATCCTCATCTTCGTAAATTTTATACGAAGGTATTTCGCCTGCAACGATTTTGCAAAATATACAATCGGGTTTTTTCATGATTTAATCAAAATAGCGATTTCAGAGGTGGAATTCAGTGGATAAAAAGAGCCTAATTATTCATAATTTAACCGCAAAGAACGCTAAGAGAATGCCAAAGATCGCCAAGATTTTCACATTTGGAAAACTATACCAAATTCTTTACGTTCTCTGCGATAAATTCGCGCTCTTTGCGTTTAAACCTAAAAAATCTGAGTGCAAGAATGCATTTAATTCCACTTCCAATATCGGTATATTTGCAGATGAAAAATTTAGATGCGATTTTTTTCTCGGCCCATCCGGATGACGTTGAACTTTCTGCCGGCGGGACTGTTATTGCTCTCGTTAAAGCAGGCTATAAAATCGGAATCGTTGATTTAACTCAGGGCGAGCTATCAACCCGCGGAAATCTTAAGTCACGGGCAATTGAAACAAAGAATGCTTCAGCAGTTATGGGAATTCATGCCCGCGAAAATCTGAAGATACAGGACGGCAATATTGAAAATAATGAGAAGAACAGAAAAAAAATAATTGAAGTCGTAAGAAAGTACATCCCGACCATATTAACGCAAGCAATTTATTGCGTGAAAGTTTTTTTTATGCAGGACTATCGAAGATAAAAACAAAATCACCAAGCTTCAGACCTGAAAAAGTCTATTACTATGCCCAGCACTTTGATATCCCTACAAGCTTTATTTTCGATATATCCGATACATACGAACAAAAAATAGAAGCAGTAAAATGCTACAAGACACAATTTTTTACCGATGATAAAAAGGGACCGCAGACATATATAAGCGGTAAATCTTTCGGTGATAATCTTGAAGCGCGCTCCATACAATGGGGATTTCAGATAGGAGCAAAGTACGGCGAGCCTTTCTTCACGGAAAGCGATTTAAAAATTACTGAGGATACTTTATTTAAAATATAATTGAATTAGATGATAGATTTAGAAAGAAGAAAAATACTGGTATTCGATCTTGAAGTCGCTGCATACGATTTTGAAACTCACTATGACGAGGAAACAAAAGAGTATCTGACAAAATTTGCAACAACTGAGCAGGAAAAACTAAACTCAATTGATGCATTAACTTTCTCCCCTTTCACATCACAAATAGTCTGCATAGGCTTATATGATTTAAGCCGTGATAAAAAATGCTGCCTGATAAACGTTGACGAAACTTATGAGAAGCAGCCGGAAGATGAAAAAGAAGAGTATATATTCGGCACTGAAAAAGAGATCGTGGAAATTTTCTGGAAGAGCATTGCAACATACAAGTACGATATTTTTGTAACGTTCAACGGACGGGAATTTGATTGCCCGTTTATTATGTTAAGAAGTTTAGTGCTTGGTATAAGGCCGTCATACAATTTAATGAAGGGTTCCGATTTTACTTTCAAAGATTATCATGTAGATTTATTAAAAGAACTGACGTTTCATAAACACTCGCCGCAGGGCGCAAGAAGAAAATTCACTCTGGATTTTTACTGTAAGCAGCTGGGAGTTGAAAGCTCAAAAGACGGCGGAGTTACGGGTGATATGGTCGGTCCTCTTTTCAGAAATAAACAATACAGAACGATTGCAGATTACTGCATTAGAGACGTTGTTACCGAAGCCGAGCTTTTTAAAAAATGGAATGAACTGCTAAACTTTAACCAGCTATACTAATACAAGATAAAAATTTAAATAAAATTATAAAAATAAATTAAAAATTAATTAAGGAGAAATAAAAATGAACTTAGGTCAAATGCAGGGAATGATGAAACAAGTGAAAAAGATGCAGGAAAAAATGGACAATGTTAATCAGGAGCTTGAAGGTAAATTCGTAACAGAAGAATCCGGCGGCGGAATGGTAAAAGTTACAATGAACGGAAAAAACGTTATCACAAAGATCGAGATTGAAAAAGAAATCATTAAAGCAGATGAATCTGAAGTGCTTGAAGATCTTTTAATTGCTGCTGTTAATAAAGCAATCGAAAGCTCAAAGAAAATGGCTGACGATGAAATGTCAAAAGCTACAGCAGGAATGATTCCGAACATTCCGGGATTAAATCTTCCGAAATTTTAATTAACGATTTTTTATATTCGATCTTACAATGAACGGCACATCCGATATACTTGATATATTAATAGATGAGTTTGCAAAGCTTCCATCCATCGGCAGAAAAACTGCGCAGCGCCTTGCTATGCATATTACAAAGCAGTCAATGGAAGATATAGAACAATTTTCTAAAGCTCTGATAGAGACAAAGAAAAAAATAAAGTTCTGCAAAACATGCATGAACATCACTGAGAACGATGAATGCAAGATCTGCTGCTCGGACAGAAGAAACAGAAATATTATCTGCGTTGTTGAGGAGCCGCAGGACGTTTTTGCAATTGAAAAGACAAATGAATTCAAAGGAGTTTATCATGTTCTTCACGGAAGAATTTCACCTTTAGACGGTATCGGACCGAACGATATTAAGCTCCGCGAATTAATTATGCGCTTAGATGAAAGCTCTGGTAATTCTGTTACAGAGTTAATTCTTGCATTAAATCCGACCGTCGAAGGCGAGACAACAATCCTTTACATTTCAAAATTAGTCAAACCGCTCGGAATAAAAATATCACGTATTGCGCGCGGCATACCGATAGGAGCAGATATCGAACTCACCGACGAAGTTACACTTGCAAAAGCAATGGAAGGACGCGTTGATGTCTAAGCAAACTCCTTGGTATGTTAACTGGTTTTCCAGCAAGCTCTATCTTGAATTATACAAGCACCGCAACGAAGATGATGCAAGAAATCTGATAAATCTTATACAGCGCACAATTCCACTTAAAAAAGGCGATAAAGTTTTAGATGTCTGCTGCGGAGCAGGAAGATACTCAATTGAGCTTGCGCGCAGAGGATTTACTGTAACGGGATTTGACCTCTCAAAATTTTTAATTTCAGAAGCAAAAAAAAATTCCAAAGCTCTTCCTGAAAAATTTATAAAAGTGAATTTCCTTAATAAAGATATGAGGAAATTTGATTTCAATAAATCTTTCGACCTGGCAGCTAATTTATTCACAAGCTTCGGATATTTTTCAGAAGATGAAGAAAATTTTCATGTTTTAAAAAACGTTTCCGCCTCTCTTAAGAAGAACGGATATTTCGTTTTTGATTTCCTAAACGGTAATTATTTAAAAAAGAATATTGTTCCCTATGATAAGAAGGTATTTCTTGGAAAAGAATTTACTTCGCGGAGAACTATTAACGGTGATTTTGTAAGAAAAGAAATAACCGTTAAATCAGGTTCAAAAAAAATAAGCTATGAAGAGGTTTTGAAATTATATGATTTAAATACTCTTAAAAAAGCTTTTGCCGATAACCGATTAAAAGTAATTCATTCATTCGGAGATTACTTTGGCAATAAATACAATAAAGAAAAATCACAGAGACTGATATTAATTGCGCAAAAATTTTAAAATATTTTTTTTTCTGCTGTTAGTAGTGGGCGGATGCGGACTGTTCGAGACACGCGATGTCGAGCTTCCCAATACTCCGCGCTCTAACTTTATTCCTCCCACAACTCCTGATATAGTGATCACAAATTTCACAGCTGCAATTTTTCAAAGGGATATAAATAATTACGTTAACTGTATTTCAGACTCTAATTTCGGAGGAGCAGTTTTTACATATCGTCCTGATGTTGTTTCACAGGGAACGTATCCTATCTTCGCAGCGTGGGATAAGAGCAAGGAGAATTCTTACTTCACAAACTTAGTAACTCAAACCTCTGAGGCTTCAACTTCAAATTTATTTCTTTCCAATATGTCTTCTAATATTACTACAGACTCTGCCGTGTATGATTCTGATTATCTTTTGATCTTTAATCATAACAGAGCGAATGTTGCAAGGCAGGCAAAGGGCAAGCTAAGATTTGTAATCACTCATGATTCCAGAAATCTCTGGGCAATAAAAAGCTGGACAGACTTCAGAGTAAATGATTCCGACACAACATGGAGTGTTATAAAAGCAAACTTCAGTAACTAAGTTACCGGTAAAATGCATAACTCCGAATCAAAAACCCTTCGATTTTTTAATTATCTCATTTTCGGAAATGTATTTATTGCAGTATGCGCCGTGTTAATGTCTTATTATACGTTTGCAGTGTTTGATGAACCTGTAAGTTTAATACTTTTAGGGTTTATTTTTTTTGCTTCAATCAGCAGTTATTCATTTCATTCATATCTTCCTACAACAGAAAAAGAATATTCTGAGAAAGTTAAGTGGGGATTGAAGCGAAGAAAGTACTTTTTATTTTTACTTATTATATGCTCTGTTGGAGCAGCGGCATTTCTTTTCTTTCTTAAGCAGGATTTAAAATTAATATTAGCATTATTGCTTTTTACAGTATTATATTCCTCTCCAAAAATAAAATTTGAAAAATTTACTTTCTTTAAACGCTTCGGAACGGCAAAGACTATCTATCTTGCAGCTATCTGGACACTTGTAACCGTTTCACTTCCGTTAAGCGCTATGGATACCAATACCGATAATGCAGGTATATTATTTTTTGCAAACAGATTTTTTCTCATTTATGCTATATGCATTTTATTCGATTTGAAAGATAAAGAATATGATATCCGGCGCGGCATTAAAAGCATAATTACAATTTTAGATGATAAAAAAGTTGAGCTGCTTTTTTATATCTGCATTATTTTATTCTTTATATCCAGCCTTGTATTTTATATTTTCAGGAACAGCGGCTCCGTTGTTCTCACTCTTATTACACCGGGCGCCTTACTGCTTTTTCTTTTTCAGAGAAGCAAGGAAACTAAATCCGATTACTGGTTTTCTTTCGTACTTGACGGAATAATGACGTTATCCCCTGTTTTATATCTGCTGGTTATCGGCATTAAAAGACTTATTAATTGAAATCAAAAATTAAAAATATTGTCTTAGGAATTTTATTGGTAGCAGCAGGATTTGCTATATCTTCCTGTCAGAATATTTTTGCACCGAAAATTGACACTACCAATACAACTAATATAATCACTGACCAGAAAACAATTGAAGGACTCTATCAGAATTTCCGGTACGCATATACGTTCAAAGATACTACTGTATACAGCGGACTGCTAGCCGATGACTTTGTATTTACCTATAGAGATTATGTTTCGGGATTTGATGTAACATGGGATAAGTTTACCGAAATGAGAACGACGAGCGGATTGTTTCAGAATACTCAAAAGCTGGAAATTATATGGAATAATATTGTGTATCAGGATGGTGATTCTTTAAATACAAATGTGAGGAGAAGTTTGAACTTAACGATAACCTTCAACCCGAACAACGTTGAAAGGCTGAACGGGTTTGCGGATATGAATCTTGTGCGCGAAACTTCCGACTCAAAATGGAAGATAAAAAAATGGCGCGATGAAAGCTTCTAAGCTTTACTGATTTGTTAAAAATTGTGCCTGCAGATCTTCAAAATAATATCTCTCGTACTGCTTACCATTCTTTAATAGATAATCAACTATCTCGTCAAGTTTTTCTTTCGGAATATTCCAGCCGTACTCACGGTAATATTCGTTCAGAATGTTTTCTTTAGTGGTAAAAGTCATAAGTGAAGGGTCATTCCATGTATCCTTTGAAAAGTCCTTGCCTTCATATTTATAGATATCTTTAAAGAATGAAATATAATGACCGTAGTCATCCTGGCTTAACTCATATGTTTTGTAAATAATCCTAACCGGGAATTTATCAATCTCATCGAAATCGTATGTCATCGATTTTTTGCTTTTTATCCAGCCGGTAAGATCTTTAGACTTAACAACTCTTTTAAGGATGAATTCCTTCATCTTTTTAATATTGTCGTTGTCATTTCTTACACATCCATGAGATTCGTATCTCATTTCTTTCTTCAGCACACCGGGTTTATTTGTACCATGGAAATATCTTAATGAGCGTTCATCGTAATGAACAACAAAAAGTCCGAGCGGATTTCCGGGTCCGGGAGGAGTTGCTTCTACATCTTTTTTCGCCGGATCAGGGTCTTTCCATGAAGGCCAGTTCCTTATTCTGAAAGCGTTGTAATTTCCGGTATAAGTTTTATCCGTTACTCTTCCTACAACATTTGGCCATGTATCAATGTAAATAGTGTCCTGACCGTGCAACTGGAAGATGTGCGATTCAAACTGAGGAATGTTCAGCTCCCATAAAATTTTTGCCGTATCAACTAAAAAACTGGTTGGGATCTGATACGTTACTTTATACAGTACATCAGGCTTTGTCGAATCGTTTAGCTGCACTACTTTTTGCGTTGCCGTAATATCGGCAAGCCATTTATCACTGAGAATTGCGAACCTGTCCAGAAGATAATCCTGTAAGGCTGCATCTGCATCGGTTAAACTTCCTGCTTCAATAGTGTATGGAGTAGTTGCAAGTTTTTTGTTGTTTACCTGGGAGAATACGCTGCTGCTTATACATAGCAGAGCAATAACAAAAAATAAAAATTTTCGTGGTTTCAAAAAAAACAAATTAATTTATAAAAAGAAGGTGTTAATAGTTAAAACTTTGGTTAGTTGCCCATTGTATGCCAGACTGTCTTTGTTTCTGTAAACTTCTCAATGTCTTTAACAGTTTCATTGAGTTCATCATTGTACCAGTCCCAGTCAGCAGGAATATAATTTCCGCGCTTTACGTTATTTGCGCAGAGTTCCTGGATTTGTTTTTTGTAATCCGTTCCGTCGGCAGCGTAATCGATGGCATTTACATCCATGTGCCCTGCAAGATGCGATACTAATTCTTTTTTAGAACCGGTAAGAATGTTTATTGATCCCGAAGGAAAATCGCTGGTTGCAATAACTTCAGAGAAGCTCAATGCAGGCAGCGGATATTTTTCGTTCGCAAGAATGATACATGAATTTCCCGATGCAAGCACAGGAAGAATTCTTGAAATCATTGGTAAAAAGCTTAATGTATCCGGTAAAATAATTCCTACAATTCCTGTAGGTTCAGGGATAGAGAAATTAAAATATCCTGCCTGCACAGGATTTACTGTTCCCGATAGCTGTACATATTTATCACAAAGACCTGCGTAAAAAATAATTCTATCGATTGCAACGCTTACTTCATCACAAGCCTGCTGTGGAGTGCAGCCGGTAGATATAATAATTTCATCAACAAATTTTCCAACCCCGCTTTCAAGCATTTCAGCCAGGCGGTAAAAGATCTGTCCTCTTTCAAAGGGAGTTTTGCTGTTCCACGATGCGAATCCTGCTCTTGCAGCTACAACGGCATTGCGAACATCTTTTCTTGATGAACGGGATATATTACAAAGTTTATTATTATCTGCATCAAAAACTTCAAGGTAACGTTCAGATTCTGTACGGGCAAATTTTCCGCCTATGAATAGCTTGTACATCTTTGGGATTGCTAATCTTGTTTCCATAAAATTATTATGTTAAACTTTTTAGTTTGTTGATTTTAAAATTTCATCTAATCTTATGTGGCCATGCGAATCATCGTAAATACTTTTGCCATTCTTAATTACAAGTACCTGAGGAGACTCGTGCATCACATTAAATTTTCTTGCGACAGCATTAGATACATTTCTATATTTAATCAGGTCAAGAAAATAAGGAATAATTTTTTCTTCGTTTGCAGATTCGTTTTCGCTCCATTCAGATTCAAGTATATCCTGCACTCTATCGCAGATAGAGCATCTTCCACTGTATTTAAAAATTAAAACCGGTTTTGTTTCGCTTTGTTCAACTAATTTTTGTATCTCTTCTTCAGTAATTAATAGTTTCCAATTCATTAAATGTTTTTGACAATGTCCTTTATAAGTTTCCCTGCTAAAGCAGACGAAGTTGATAACGCTTTTTTCCTGTCTTTAGTTCGTTCCGCATCATTTCTTGAATCTTCCATCATCTTATCAGCAACTAAATCACGGGTAATTAACCCTAATGCAACGTGTTTCAATCCGCAGTGAACAGCAGTGATATTTTCTGCAGCAGTAGAGTAGCCGACTACATCTCCGCCAATCTCTCTGTAGAATCTTGCTTCGGCATCGGTTTCGCTTTCAGGTCCTGTGGTGCCGACATATATTGCTTCATTAATTCTTACTTTATTATCCTGCAGGACTTTAAAAACTTTTGCATAAAGATTTTTATCGTAGGCATTGCTCATATCCGGAAATCTTACACCAAGCTCATCATCATTTTTACCGATAAGAGGATTATCTCCCATAAGATTTATATGATCGTACACTAAGGCAATTTCTCCAGTAGAAAATCTTGGGTTTAAATGTCCGACTTCATCAACTGTTATTAATTTTTTAACACCAAGAGATTTTAAAACGTAAATAACGTGTCCGATATCTCTCATTTTATATCCGTCGTAAAAATGGAATCTTCCTTTAACTACAATTACATTTTTCCCGTTTAACTTTCCGAAAATAAATTTTGAGGTTTGGTTGTTTCCGCCTTCAAATGCAGGAGGAATATCAGATGCTTTTATTTTGCCGATTTCTTTTAAATCGCTGATATTGAAATTTTCTTCTGTGTAGATAGCAGTATCTGCAGAAAAGCCCTTCGGCATCATACTTTTTATATAATCAACTGATTGCTTTATTCTTTCTCTTTGTTCAGTCATTTGGTTTTGTATTTTCTATAATTGCTGAGAATGGTTAAAGTCTCTCAACTAATTTTTTTGTTAATAAAGTTAATTTAGGTTCAGCTAAGTTAGCAGCTTCAACAATTTCATGGTGTGAAGCAACTTTTAATGTGTCAGGAAAACCTTCATCTGTTATAATAGATAGTCCGAGACATTCAACACCGAGTTCAGCAGCTGCAAGAACTTCAGGAACGGTGGACATGCCTACGACATCTCCGCCGAGCTTGCGAACCATTCTATATTCAGCTACAGTTTCAAGATTCGGTCCCTGTACAACAAGATAAACACCTTTCTGAACATCGATTCCGTTTTCAAGTGCAATATCTTCTGCAAGCTTAATTAATTTTTTAGAGTAAAAATTTTGTGCGCGTTCTACGCCCTTCCCCTGAAAATTTATCAATGGAGAAGTGTGATGCATATTAATATGACCGGAGATTATCATTAAATCAGTTCTTCTGAAAGTGGGATTTAATCCTCCGCATGCATTTGATACAAGCAGAGATTTTATACCAAGGGCATGTAATACCAAAACGGGAAATACTACATCTGCATGGGAATACCCTTCGTAGTAGTGGAATCTGCCCTGCATTGCAACGATTTTTTTTCCTGAGAGCTCTCCGAAAATTAATTTACCTGAATGGGATTCTACTGTTGATACGGGGAAATTCGGAATATCGGAATATGGAATTGCGTGTTTTATTTTTATTTCTTTTACAAGTCCGCCCAGGCCTGTACCAAGAATAATACCTACATCATATTTATCGCCTGCGATTTTTTTAATGTAATCTAAAGCTTCAGTATGTCTAAAGTTCATTGCTATACGTTTCTAAAAAATAGACCTGACAGTATAATGCTATCAGGTCGATCTTAAAAAATTCTAATTGAAAAAATTATTTTACTTCGAAGTTCTCGTCGAAAGGTCTGGAGGTCAGACCGAAATCTGTGAGATTGCCTGCTGCTGTATTGACTGTGATTTTTTCTGTCGGTGAAATTTCTATATCGGTCTTTTCTTCTGCATCTAACATCTTCGGATTTGCAAGTTCCATTTTGTAAATTCTTTTATTCTTGATGTAATCTTCAAGCTCTGTAAGTTTATCCATTAAAAACATTTTCGTATCTTCAATCATCTTGTCATTTTTCAGCTTTATCTCTTCAAGCTCTGCACGCTGATTCATTATATCTTCTTCAAAATTCTGTTTTACTTTTTGCGCATTTAATTCTGCTTCGCGGACAATATTCTGCGCGCGTTTTTTTGAGTTCTCTAAAATCTCTTCGCCTATATCCTGGGCACGGACAATCGCTTTTTGTAAATTGACTTCGTTCTCTTTATAAACTTCTATATCGGAAGTAAGGGATTTAATTCTGTTGTTTAAAGTTGCTATTTCGAGCACAAGCTTTTCATAGTGAGAGCTCACTGTATCTAAAAAAGCTTCCACTTCGTTAGGGTCGTAACCGCGGAAAGATTTTTTAAAATCTTTCTTCCTTATTTCAGCAGCTTTAATGTTCATAAATTAAATTTTAAATTGTAGAATGAACTACGTAATTTCGTACTCTCTTTTGCCGAAAATCGCACTTCCGATTCTCAGAAGGTTTGCGCCTTCTTCAATTGCTATATCGTAGTCTGAAGTCATTCCCATTGATAAATATTTAAAATCGGGGAATGCGGGTTTCAGTTCGTTGTAAAGATTCTTTAAATCCTTAAAATTCCCTCTGATAATATTTTTATCATCGGTAAATTTTCCTATAGTCATAAGTCCGCACAAACGCACATTTACTAAGCTTGATACGAATCTGCAAAGCTTTTCGGCTTTATCAGGGTCGACTCCGGATTTCTGCATCTCATCACTTGTATTTACCTGAACCAGAACATCTAAAACTTTATTTCTTTTTTCTGCCTGCTTCTGGATCTCTTCTGCAAGCTTTTCACTATCAACACTGTGAATTAAATAAACGTAATCGGCTATATATTTTACTTTGTTGGTCTGTAAATGGCCAATCATATGCCACCGGATATTCTTATCGTGAAGCGCATCATGCTTCTCTTTCATTTCCTGCGGCTTGTTCTCGCCGAAATCTATGTGACCGGCGTTAAGAACCGTTTGGATATCTTCAACAGGAAAAGTTTTGCTTACAGCAATAAGCTTTATCTCGTTTACATCGCGCCCTACCCTTTTACAAACCTCAAATATATCGTTTTTTAGCAGTTTTAAGTTCTCTGCCAGATAGTCTTTCACACCTAAATATAATTTTTATTCAAAGAACATTCAATAAACAAATAAAATACGGTTAATTTGCAGTTTTCTCTTTACGTTACGAAGCTGGAGCTTCGTAACGAGGATGTCAAGTGTTCAACACTTTTTCATAATATTTTTCATACATCGGGACGATGTTATCTTCCTGAAAATATTCAGCGCGAGCACGTGCATTTTTTGCAAAGAGTTCATATCTTTTCGGTAATGTAAGCAGTTCAATTGCATATCTTGCCATTCTGTCCACATCTCCTATTTCAGCAATGTAACCTGTTTCACCATGAAGATTTAACTCCGGCAATCCGCCGACACTGGACGAAATAACCGGAACTCCGCAGCTCATTGCTTCCAATGCAGAGAGCCCGAAGCTTTCCGATTGCGAAGGCATAATGAATAAATCTGCTATAGAAAGAAGCTCGACAAGCTCTGTCTGCTTTCCGAGAAATTTTATTTTATCAAAAATATCCAGTTCGCGCGCGAGTCTTTCGCACTCCCCTCTGTCAGGTCCGTCTCCGACAAGAATTAATCTCGAAGGCACTTTTTTATTTACTTCGTTAAAAATCTTAACAACTTCAGGCACACGCTTTAAAGGGCGAAAATTCGAAATATGAATTAAAATTTTCTCGCCTTCCGGAGCATAGTTTTTTCTGAAGCATTTATTTTCTTTATCATCGAGACGTTTATATTTTTCAACATCAATAAAGTTTGGAATGACTTCAATGTCTTTTACAATTTTATAATTAGAAAGTGTCTTATCTTTTAAATATTGTGAAACTGCTGTAACTCCGTCCGACTGTTCAATGCTGAATTTCATAGTGGGGAGAAAACTAGGCTCAAGTCCTGTAAGTGTAATATCCGTTCCGTGAAGCGTAGTAATAAATTTTATATTCTTAATATTTCCGTTCTGACTTTTTATAATTTCTCGTGCAAGAAAAGCGCTCGTTGCGTGAGGTATTGCATAGTGAGCGTGGACTAAATCAATCTCATGAAACTTTGCGACTTCAACCATCTTGCTTGCAAGAGCAATGCTGTATAACGGAAATTCAAAAAGCGGATAATTATTTATCTCTACTTCGTGATAAAAAATATTTTCAACGAAGGCACTGAGGCGCATCGGCATTGCATAAGAAATAAAGTGGATTTCATGACCGCGGAGCGCGAGAGATTTGCCAAGCTCGGTGGCTACAACTCCGCTGCCGCCGTAGGTTGGATAACAGGTAATTCCTATTTTCATTTTAAAGAAGAAATTTAATAAATATACCTCTATTATAAATTAAGTTAAATGTATTATCTTAGAGTAAAATTTCAGTAGAGTAAAAACTTTAAAGAATTAATCTTTTATTAACTACCCCCCGCCCCCTCCTTATTGAGGAGGGGGTATATAGTGCGGATGTGGCGCCGCGTCCCGATGGAATCGGGACATACCGCAATTAGAAAATTGAAGAATTCATTTTTCTAATTGCGGCTTCCGGACTTCCAGTCCGGGCGGCGCCACAAGGTCTTCCAAAGCGTTTTTGTTTCTCTATTGTTTTTAATTCCGCCTTGTAATAATTTACTTCCGAATGAGATACAGACCATACATTTTTTTCATTCCCCTCTTTATCATTTTTTCCTCGTGCAATACAATCCGGTTCAATCAGGCTTTACAAATAAATGAGAATGAGGATTGGCTTATGTGCGGCGGGAACTTGCAGAAAACAAATATATCCAATTCGAAAAATGTTTTAACTCCTCCCTTCAAATTGCTTTGGGAATATAGCCTTGAAGCAGGAATATCAAAGAACAGCATCTCTGCTTCTGACGGAGCAGTGTTTATAAATACTCTTAACGGCGAACTGCAGGCGCTTAATATTACTAACGGAAAAAGCCTCGGCAGCTTTAATAAATTAGGGAAGGCATCATTTTCTACTCCGCTGATTTATAAAAATTATATTATATGCACCTTTGCAGGTGATAAGCAGAGCTCAATACTCTGCTATGATTTAAAAGCAGGAAATGAAATGTGGAGGAAAAATTTATACAATATAGAGGCATCGCCGATTATTGTTAATGAAAATATTTTAGTAAGCACAACTAAAGGTGAAGTTGTGAAATTAAACCTTACTGACGGAAAAGAGTTGTGGAATTATGAAATAAAAAATCTCAAATACGGATTTTATAATTCACCGACATACTTTGAAAACAAAGTATATATCGGCTCAACTGACGGAAATATTTATTGTCTGGATTTTACTAATGGCAAAGAGTTGTGGCAATATAAAACTAATGCCTCTGTTTATGCCGATGTCTCAGTTTATAATAATAAAGTTTATTGCGGCTCTGATGATAAAAATTTTTATTGTTTAGATACAGCAGGTAAGCTTATCTGGTCAAAGAATTTTAATTCAAAAATTATTTCTTCACCGGGGTTTTATAAAGATAAAGTTATAATTTCTACAATAGGCGGATTCATCTATTCCTTAAATGAAACTGACGGAAACGAAAACTGGAAGTTTGAAACAAAAGGTACGATACATGCCTCTCCATTAATAAAGGATAACAAAATTTTCATAGGCTCATTCGATTTTTATTTCTATTGTCTGAGTGCAGAAGACGGTGCTGAACTCTGGAAATACAAAACAGAGGGCAGAGTTCGTTCAAGTGCCGTTGTATGGAAGGATTATATACTTGTAGGCAGTGATCCGAAATATTTTTATTGCTTTAAATAATTCGTTCTAAGAATGAAAAATTTTTTTATATTAATATTATTACTCTTTTTAACCTCCGATATCTTCTCTCAGAAAGATTCCTCATTCTATTATCTGTCTGTAAACAGCGTTCCGGATAATTACGAAGTTTATATTGATTCTGTTCTCATAGGTAAAACTCCCCTTGTAAATCATAAGCTAAAAGCTTCATCTTACACTTTGAAAATATTTAACTGGAGTACTTTGAAAGAATGGGAAAGCGAGAGTAAAATTATTTTTCTGGATTTAAAAAGCGATACTTCCTTTACTATAATTTTTCGAAATGATTACTTTATAAATACAATTCCTTCTAACGCCTCAGTAATAAAAAATGATTCCGTATACGGTTTCACTCCGCTAAGATTATTTTCAAAAGAAAAACTGACAGGTAATTTTCTTCTGAGAAAGGAAGGTTACTTTGATAAGACAATCAATATAGATAGCTACGGATTTGGTAATAGCATCGTTGAGACTTTAACACCTAACGGCGTTACAAAAAATAACGTATGGAAAAACAAAAATACTAACTTTAATACTAAAAGAAATTTTCCTTTGATTGCCGTGCTTGGCGCTGCAGTTGCAGGCGGAACATTTGGCGCTTTCCATTTCAAATCCAAAGGCAATGATGCCTACGACAAATATCTTGAGACACAAAATCCTGCCGACTATGATGAATCGAAATCTAACGATACTTATTCCATTCTCTTTTTAGTTGCTACGGAAGTAACTTTAGGTGTGCTTGTATATTTTCTATTCGGAGATTAATCCACTATCATAATTTTCTCTTTCGGCTTGCTGATTAAATTCCTCCACAGTATTGCTCCTAATATTACACATGCTCCGGCAATTGCAAAGATTGAAGGCTTCTCGCCGACTCCAAAAAATACCCATATAGGATTAAATATTGCCTCAAGCGTTCCGATAATCATCGATTCTGTTGCGCTCACATATTTTATCCCCTCATTAAAAATCATATAGCTTATACCTATCTGCACTGCTCCCAGAAAAATAAGAATTAACGTCTGATTAAAATTTAAACTTAGATTCGGAAAAATTATCGGCAGGCAAATCAGCCCTACTAAAAAATTTCCCATTACAACATTACTAATCGTATCTTCACTTTCATGCTTCTGCTTTTTCCATTTAAGGAAAAGAGTGAACGCAGCAAAACACATTCCGGAAAGTATTGCAAGCAGGTTACCGTATATATTACCGAGCTCTATTCTTCCCATGAAAAATAACGCCATTCCCGAAAGCACAACAAGCACGGTTATAAGATTTCTTTTATCAAACTTAGTCTTAAATATTAGAGGCTCTGCTATCACTAAATATACCGGCGCGCCGAACTGCAGGAATATTGCATTAGCAGCAGTAGTTAGCTTGGTTGCAGCTACAAATAAAATTAATATCCCTGCAAAAGTTATAAAGCACAAAACGGAAATTAAATCGAAGGAGTATTTTATCTTTTGTCCTCTTGCTGCGCTGATAACTACAATAGTAAGCGCTGCTATCATCGAACGGTAAAATGAGATCTGAAATGCATCAAGCTCTTTAAGCACTTTTATAAATAGACCACCCGTACTCCAGAAACAGGCAGCTATGGAAATGAGTACCAGACCTTTTCTGTGCGCAGGTATTTTACCTAAGAGCTTTGATATCATTGGTTTGCTATATTACAAAAATCCCGCCTTTCAGCGGGATTAAATTTAATTTTATTGTTTTACTTTTTTCTTTATTTCATCCAGCATTATCTTAGTCATTTTTTTCAGGTCATATTTATGTTTCCATCCCCAGTCTTTTGCTGCGACTTTATCATCTATTGATTTCGGCCATGAGTCTGCAATTCTTTGTCTGAAGTCAGGCTTGTATGTTATTTTAAAATTAGGGATATGTTTTTTTATTTCGGCAGCTAACTGCTTGGGATCAAAACTTATTCCGCCTAAGTTATAGCTTGAACGAACCGATAATTTTTTCGCATCTGCTTCCATTAAATCAATTGTTGCATTTATTGCATCGGGCATAAACATCATTGGCAAAGCTGTATTCTCTTTTAAAAAACATTCATACTTCCCTTTTTTTATCGCATCATAAAAAATTTCCACAGCATAGTCAGTTGTTCCGCCGCCCGCTTCAGTCTTATAGCTTATCAGTCCGGGATAGCGTATGCTTCTCACATCAATTTTATATCTGTTGAAATAATACTCCGCCCATCTTTCGCCTGCCTGCTTACTGATACCGTAAACAGTGTTAGGCTCCATCACTGTATATTGCGGCGTCTTTACTTTCGGAGTCGTGTTCCCGAACACAGCAATCGAGCTGGGCCAGAAAACTTTTTTTATACCGACTTCCCGTGATAAATCAAGAATGTTCAGCAAGCTTTTCATATTTATATCCCATGCCTGCAATGGAAGACGCTCTGCATTTCCCGAGAGCACTGCTGCAAGCAAATATACCTGAGTAATTTTATATCTTATAACAAAGTGAATTAATCTTTTATCATCCATCACATCAAGTATCTGAAACGGTCCGCCGTCAATTATATCCTGCGGCGCTTGTCGTATATCAGTTGCAAAAACATTATTATCACCGTAAACTTTTCTAAGTGAAGTTGTAAGTTCGGAGCCAATCTGCCCTGCTGCCCCTATAACAAGAATTTTTTCCATGAGTAAATATTTATAAAATATTTTAGATAAAATAAAATTGGAAAATTAAAAGAAAGTTTAAAGTTAGAATTCCGAACAGTCTTTACTTAACTTTAAAAAGATGATATCTTGTTCCGCCAAAAATTCTTGAGTATTCATTATATCAATCTTCATCATTTAGCGAATTGATGCCCTGTTCTTTCAAGCGCTCTAATGCATCTTTCATTTCTTTAAGCCGCTCTGCCGGGTGCCCCTGCCAGATTGTAACTTCTCCGACAATTTTAAAAGGATAAGTAGAACGATAAGATTTAGTAGGATTGCCCGGAAATTTTTTATCAGTTAAATCAGGGTCGTCTTCGATTTCTCCTGTTGGCTCAACTAAATAAATTCTTTCTCTTCCCTCACCAATTGCAAGCTCGGCTCCCCAGATTGCAGCGTCCAGTGTTGCAGATAAGAATATATACTTTGTTTTTTTTCTTTGACCATAATTTGAGGTGTAACCTGCTTCAACCATATCACCAATTTTTAGGTCAGCCTTTGTTCCGTGAAAGTAGGTTTGTATAAAAGGGGTTGCCCCTTTTCCGTTTAATTTTATTTCGTGTTCTTTTTGTTCCACTAAAAAACAATTAAGAGTTGTTTTGATCGGGTAAAAATTTTAACAAATAAAATTGGAAAATTATAGGAAAGTTTAAAGTGAGATTAGAATGTGGATTAAAGGATGGACAATAAATTTATAGAAAGAAACAACTTCCTTTTTCTGAGAATTCAATCAGTAGCAATATATAGGTAAAATGCAAAGCCTTAAATGATTAGAATAGAAATTTTGTTTTTTAATACAATAAAAAAGCCCGTTTCAAATTCAAACGGGCTTTTAGTTTTACACAAAATTTAATCGGAGAATCTAAGCTGTGATTAAATTACTCAAACTTAAATATTCAGAATAAATTTTTTCTTTAGTAAGTGTTTCTCCGGTTTTATTAAGCTGCGAAAGCAGCTTTTCCGATTCGATGATGTTTTCATCGAATGCTTCGGAAGTTTTAGCCCTGAAATTATACATCATTCGGGGCACCGTTACAATTTGTTTTAAATTGTCAATCAGATTTTTGAATGAATCAAACTCCCCATTCTTTAAATCGGAAACCTCCAGAGCTTTTTCAAGCGGTAAAGCTTCTTCAAGTAATTGAAGAGAGTACTCAAGCAGTTCGTTATCTCCAAGAGAGGAAACATCTATGTACAGATCTCTTGTAAGAAGACTGAAATCGCTTGCCTTTGCATAGCTTCGCAATGCTGAAGAAATTTTTGTGCAAAGCTTAACAACTAAACTCCTTACCAGCAAAATTTCAGTGCAGATCTCATTCGAAGTTCTTGCGGCATTGATTAATTCCTGCTGAAGTGAATCCAGCCTGGCATTAAATACGTTTACCGAAATTAAAATATCCTGTTCTTTGGATAACTCATTTTTATGAGCCTCAAAAAAACTAGATAACTTAATAAAGGAAACGATTTTTTTTTCTTGGTTCTTGTTCATTTAATTCTCCTTTTAATTAATAATTTTAAAACGTATTCCAGTAAATTACTAATGAGGGATTTGCAGAATATCGGGGTTTTGTGTGGTTTTTGTGGGGTTATACTATTCTGTAGAACTTACTGAAATCTTATCTACATAATAAAAATACAAAAATAAATTATATTAAACAAATTTTAACGGAGAATTAATTATTAAAAAAGTTACAGGTAATTTTTTTGTTTTTTCATTTTTTACTTTTCATATTTGTAGTAGTTTAAAAACATGAAAAATATTTTTGACTATTTCAAACTCGATTACGAAAAGGAAGAATACAATACGGTTATTGAAAGTATAACTAAAGGAGTGATTTTCCGGGGGACAAATCTATGGATTCTTGTATTTGCGATTTTTATTGCATCACTTGGGTTGAATATAAATTCTACTGCAGTTATCATCGGAGCAATGCTTATCTCTCCTTTGATGGGTCCTATAATGGGTCTCGGCTTAGGCACGGGCATAAATGATTTAGCTCTTGTGCGCAAAGCGCTTTCGAATTATTTTTTTGCTGCGATAGTAGGATTAATTACATCGACAATTTACTTTTCAATCTCCCCTCTTAATGATGCTCACTCAGAAATTCTGGCGCGTACTACTCCGAATATTTATGACGTGCTGATTGCATTATTCGGAGGACTTGCAGGCATTGTTGCAACTTCAACTAAACAAAAAGGTAACGTTATTCCCGGAGTAGCAATTGCAACGGCTCTTATGCCGCCGCTGTGTACGGCAGGCTACGGACTTGCAACATTTCAGTTTAATTATTCCATCGGCGCTTTATATCTTTTTATAATTAATACGGTTTTTATTGCGCTGGCAACTTTTGTAACCGTTAGACTTCTGAAGTTTCCTTTTAAACATTTACCCGATGAAAAAGCAGAGAAGAAATCTAAACGGATTATAATTGCAATAGTTGTTGTTACTTTATTACCGAGTATTTATTTCGGATATGATATAGTGAAAAATGATAAATTTATAAAAGAAGCAAACAGATTTATTCAGACGGAAGCAATTTTTCCCGGAGATTATCTCCTCAAGAAAACCATAGATGAAAAAGAAAAAAGTATTGAGCTTATATTCGGAGGCAATGAGATAAAGCCCGCGGAAATTGAAAAACTGAAAAATAAATTAAAGAATTATGAACTTGAGGGTACAAAACTTGAAATCAAACAAGGCTTTGCATATCTGAAAGAAGAAAAAAAACTTAATCAGGTAAATCCTCTCAGTGATGTTCTGGCGCAGAAAGAAAAAGAACTGGAGATAATGAATAATAAAATTGACAGCATCAGAACAGATTCATTGAATTATATTCAGCTGATAAAAGAGGCGAAGACAATCTATCCTGATTTGAAAAACATTTCCATCTCTCCCATAGTATCAACGGATAATTATTCTGTAACAGATTCATTAGTCATAGCATATCTACAGACTGCGAAACCCATGATAAAATCTGAACGGGCAAAACTTCAAAACTGGCTGAAAGCTAAGCTTAATAAAAATGTACAGATAGTAACCCAATAGAAATTTTATTTAATCAAAGCACTGAATAAAATTTCCTGTCAATACCTTTCATAAAATATTTCCCTATTAGTACTAATAGACTAAATTTGATTTTATTAAATAAATTCTCTTATTAAATTTCTCGTGGGTAAAATCCCATTTGATAAGTTTTAAATAGTAAAAAAGTTGTAATGGAAAATGCGGTTCGCATGTCAAATTTCAGCGATTGTTGATCTTCTGAACAACAACCATAAGAATATGAAACTGAATAGAAATGGGTAATACTTGATTGGATTCCCGCCTTCGCGGGAATGACAGACTGTAAAACAAAATGTTACAATAATGCTGCAATTTCTGTTAGCAATTCTGCGCAAAGCACAGTACCGCCAAATTCGGGAAGCAGTTAACAGAAAAATGTTACAATAATGTTACTCTTGAACTTTATTTCGAAATCTTATTTTGCAGAAGTCTGATTGATTAATGTTTGTTTTATATTAGCTTAAAGAAAAATGTTACAATAATGTTACACTGTAACATTTTGCTCAAATCAGGAATGTTAAAACAAAATTGCCATGTCGGAAAATCCGACACAAAATCCGACAGAGAGAAATAAAATCAAGATGACCAGTATTGTAAAAACAACAATTGATTTTGAAAATCCGACAAAAATCCGACGAAGGAGAGAAAAAAAATTGATAATATTATTTATATCAGGAAAGGTAGGGTCTAAAAACCGCATAAAAAAAGCGGACTTTGATCCGCTTCTTTCAAAAAACTTAATGCTTTATTGTAAAACTATTATTCGTTTCTTCTGTACAGAGTCCATTCCTTTCCGGAATCAACTCTTGTAACTTTAATGTAATCCTGATTTCGATAATAATCCACGATGAATTTAGCTCCTTTGCCATCAAGGCAAGTATAAGCGAATCCTCCGTCGGATGTTCCTTCAAGATCATTATACTCTAATATAGTATAGGTGTACCACTTGTCATTTGATGAAAACTCCACAGCAGTTACGCTGTTAGTATTATCGCATGTTAAAAGTACTGAAAAATCCGTGCCATCATAAGTATAATAAGTTTGGGCTTTAACTCCTGTATTTAAAACAAAAAGTGCAACAAGGAACAAGAAAGAAAAGGTAATTTTATTCATACTTAAATTTAATTAGTAAATTATTTTTTGTTCATTTGTAACACAAATAATACAAAAAAGTTTCAGTTATCAATATGGTCTGTACTTATTCAAAAACGCCAGCCGCTGCTTATGAACATCCATGTACGAATTTGAAACAGGAAGAATATGGAAGCCGTCTTCTACTATGAGTTTTTCAGCGTGAGGAATATTAGTTGCAAGATATCCTGCATGGTGAAGCGTTACATCGGCATCGTGCTTTCCGTGGATAATCATCGTCGGGCATTGTATTTTGCCCAGGTCAAATGCTTCCATGTTTGAGTTTTGTATGATGTCGTTTTCAAGTCCTATTTTTCTTATACCAATAGGGCTCATTGATTTGATAAGATTGAAAATATATGCAAGCTTATCGTTATTGCTGAGAATATTATTTGTAATTTCATCCACTCGTTTAGGGTCGTAATCGCTTTCCATTTTTACCATGGATTTCACCACTGAGTGAGATGCATATTTTGCAAATACATTGTACAGCCATATTGTAGGATCGTTGAATGTAAGCTTAGATAAAACCTTCTCGCTTTTTTTACCTGAGTTAACGTAGTACTTCTGGCTTACGCATGATTCAAGCACTAATGCAAAAACTCTATCAGGATGCCTTATTGCAAACTGAAGTGCAATAGGTCCGCCTGTTGAGCTTGCTATTATACCTGTTCTTTTTACTTTGAAGTGGTCAAGAAGATTCGCCAGCGCATCTGCCTGCTGCTCGAAAGTTCTGCCGACTGTTATGGGAGTTCTAAGATAGCCCGGACGCGACCAGGATAAAAAGCGATAGCCTCTGCCTATTAATCCGGGAAAGTGAGCGAATACCTGATCGTATCCACCGGGTGAACCGTGAATACCTGTGATGACAGGACCTTCGTTTCCTTTAACGGCATACTCAATACTTCCCGCAGGGGTATCGACTATTTTGCTGCCTGCAACGAGCCGTTTTTCAAGCTCTTCTTTCCAGTTAAAATACCACACGGGCAATGTTGATTTTGTTTGAACCATATTTTGGATTTTACATTTATAAAATCCCCCTTAAAATATGTACGTCTTATTACCAGGAACAGAATATCAGATACTCTCTACAACTACTTGCGGAGTAACTTCTGTTTTAGGAATTAAAGCAGGCCAGTAAGCAACTACGTCAGAAGGCTTAGGTCTGCCTCCGGCAAATCCCGTAACTCCGGGAGGTCCGGTTAATATTAGTGGTGCCAGTTCTTTACCAAAACGCTCAACTGAATATTTATCAGATGAACGGACTGAAAATCTTAATACAACTTCATTCGGTTCGTCTATCTTTCGTGCGATTGGTCCGTGGCATGCATTGTATCCCTGGAACTCTGCACGGACTTCATCGAACTTAAGTCCTAAGTCATCGAGTCTTGTTCTTAAAATTTTATCGGCTGCCTCTGCTTTTTCCAAAGCATCGGGCCAGCTATAAGTTAATGAACCTGAAGCTGAATATCCATCTGAATAAGACATGGATACTTTATAAAAAGGAGTAGCAGGTAATCCTTTAACATTATAAACTCTTACTTTGTTCTTGCCCACGTCTTCTAAATGAATGGAAGTGAAGTCTGCAATGCAGTCAGGAGTAATATAATCTTTCGGGTCGCCGATTTCATAACAAAGCTGTTCGCTTACTGTATCAATTGAAACCAGGCCGCCTGTGTTTTCGTGTTTAGTAATGATAACTTCTCCGTTAGGATAAGCTTCTGCAATCGGGAAACCGATGCGTGCAAGGTCAGGAATTGACTGCCAGTCTCCGGTGAAATTACCGCCTGATGCCTGTCCGCCGCATTCGAGAATGTGGCCAGCAACAGTACCGGCTGCCATTAAATCGAAGTTGTTCATGTCCCATCCGAACTCATAAATCATCGGAGCAAGAGTTAAGCCTGTATCGGTAACTCTTCCTGTAATAACTATATCTGCTCCCTGTTTTAAACACTCAACAACAGGAGCTGCGCCGAAGTAAACATTGGCGCTTAATACTTTATCCTTAACGGTTTTTACGCTGTCACCGGATTCCATGTTCTTTAGTTCAACACCTTTATTAACTAAATCATCTATGTTATCTAATATGTTATCGCCCATTACAACGCCAATTTTCAAGTCTTTTATACCGAGCTTTTTTGCTACTTCAAAAATAGCATCTCTGCATGCAGTCGGGTTTACACCTCCGCCGTTAGTAATAACTTTGATTCCCTTTTCTTTAATAACAGGAAGCATACGCTCCATTAAAGCAGGGATATCACGTGCATATCCGAATCTCGGGTCTTTAAGTTTTTGTTTTTGAAGAATAGACATGGTAACCTCTGCGAGGTAGTCCATCATAATGTAATCAACAGGTCCGCCTGTGGCTTGATTCATAGGAGCATCGATTAAATCGCCCCAAAATCCTTGTCCTGATGCTATGCGTATTTTATCTTTCATTTACTGTTTAGATACAATTCGAAAAGAAATTAAAGAATTCAGAAATTATTAACAATTTAATAAGTAATCAATACTTATTTTGCAGAAAAACGTAGTGAGGTGACTATCAATCAGTATTTGATGGTAATATTTTTAGGTTCGGTAAAGAAGCGAAGTGCTTCGAGACCGCCTTCTCGGCCAACGCCGGAGTTTTTTACTCCGCCGAATGGAGTGCGGAGGTCACGCTGCATCCAGCAGTTAACCCAGACAATGCCTGATTTGAGTTTTTGCGAGATCCTTTGAGCACGGGAAAGGTTTTCAGTCCAGATAACGGAAGCAAGACCGTATTGAGTTGAGTTTGCCATCATAAGGACTTCTTCTTCAGTTTCAAACGGTATTATTGTAACAACAGGTCCGAAGATTTCTTCCTGATTTGTCCTGCATCCGTAAGGAAGATTTTCAATTATAGTCGGATAAATAAACCAGCCGTCCTTGCAGCGTTGATTGGAAGATGTGAAATCATCGGCATGTTTTCCGCCGCATAAAATCTGACCGCCTTCTTCTTTTGCAAGGTCTATATAAGAAAGGATTTTTCTATAATGCATTTCAGAAACGATGGCTCCCTGCTGAGTTTTTTCATCATTGGGATCACCAAGCCTTAATGCTTTAGTTCTTTCCACAAAATCGTTTTTAAATTTATCATAGATATTCTTATGAACAAAAATTCGTGAACCGCACAGGCAAATTTCACCCTGATTGGAAAATGAAGAGCGGATTGTTGTATCAAGCATTTTATCATAGTCGCAGTCGTCAAAAATAAGCACAGGATTTTTTCCGCCGAGCTCAAGAGAGAGTTTTTTAAACATAGGCGCAGCGATGCGCGCTATATCTGCTCCGGTTGAAGTTCCTCCGGTAAATGTAATAGCTTTGATTCCTGGATGAGAAGTAATTGCAGCGCCGACTTTTCCACCGAGGCCATGTACTATATTTAAAACACCGGCAGGCATTCCGGCTTCAATACAAATTTGTGAAAGTAAATATGCAGTGTAAGGAGTAACCTCTGAGGGTTTTGCAATAACGCAGTTACCAGCAGCTAATGCCGGAGCGATTTTCCATGTGAATAAATATAGAGGAAGATTCCAAGGAGAAATTGCGCCAATAACTCCTATAGGCTGACGTAATGTATAATTTAAAGTATTGTTATCCGTTAAGTGAGATTCACTTGCAAAGTGAAGTATAGCAGTAGCAAAGAATTCAAAATTTTTAACTGCTCTTGGAATATCAACTTCTCTGGCCAGAGATACAGGCTTGCCGTTATCTTTGCTTTCAGCAGCTGCGAACTTTTCGAGATTTGATAAAATTAAATGAGAGGCTTTTAAAAGAATTTTTGAACGTACTTCGTTTGTCATCGAAGACCATTTTTCAAAAGCACTTTCTGCTGCTTCGTAGGCAAGGTCAACGTCATGTTCATCTGAATCAGGGATTAACGAATACACTTTTCCTGTTGCCGGCTCAAAATTATCTAAGTATTTTTTTGAGACTGGCTCTACAAGTTTTCCGTTAATATAATTCTTTAGCTTTTCCATTTGTATAAATATTAATCAACTGTTTTATTCTACTGTCTCAAGTACTGTTCTGAACGCATGTACTCTGTTTGTATACTTATCTGTATGTGATTTCTGCAAAGCGGGTGCAAATTCTTTTTGATATTTATCATATTCATCCATAGATTTCATTGAGTATTGAATGGCATATGTAACACCTTCTTCAGTTTCAGGTAATTTCAATTTCAAAATTCTGTTTTCAATAAATAGTCCCGTTGCCATAACTTCAGGTATGTGTACGTTTTTCATCCAGTCGAGCCATTCATCGCTTATAGATTCAAGTACGCTGACTGTTACATTATATATTATCATTTCAAAAAATTTTTATAAGTTTCCTGTTCTGCCGCCATCGACCGGAACATTGATTCCATTTATATATCCGGCTGCAGGTGAAGCTAAGAATGCAACTGCATTTGCAATTTCCTCCGGTTTTGCAAAACGCCTTGCGGGGATTTCCGATTTCATTTCTTCTTCAACTTCATCAATTGATTTACCTGATGCCTTAGATTTATTTTCTATTATTGTCGAAAGTCTTCCTGTGGCTGTTGCTCCGGGCAGAACATTATTTACTGTAATGCCGAAACGTCCTAATTCGTTCGCAAGGGTTTTTGCCCAGTTAGCAACTGCTCCGCGGATTGTATTCGATACTCCTAGATTATTCAACGGCTGCTTTACGGAAGTTGAGATTATATTTATTATTCTGCCATAGCCTTCGCTTTTCATTCCTTCAACTAATGCCTGAACGAGGATATGATTGCATATCAAATGATTTGAGAATGCTGTAAGAAACTCTGATGTATCTGCTTTAATTATTTCGCCACCTTTCGGGCCGCCTGTATTGTTTACAAGAATATGAAAAGGAGGATTTGCTTCGAGGTAATGATTAATGATAACTTTTAAATAATCGGGAGTAGCAAAATCTGCTACAATAAAATTATGTTTTTGACTGCCGTTGTTTGGAAGCTCATTAATCACTATTTTCAAAGTTTCTTCA
Organism: Ignavibacteria bacterium; assembly: GCA_044226845.1. Taxonomy (GTDB): domain Bacteria; phylum Bacteroidota; class Ignavibacteria; order Tepidaquicellales; family Tepidaquicellaceae; genus JAFDZO01. Next base: position 259,460 of record JBGAGG010000005.1, on the reverse strand, counting down.
TTCCTTGCCAGCAGAGTAACGTTTGCTCCAAGAGATGCAAGTTCCATTGCTGAAGCTTTACCGATACCCTGCGTGCTTCCGCAGACTAGCGCATTTTTACCTGTGAGATTTAAATCCATTATCTTCTATTTTATAGTTTTATCATAGTAAAAACCAAGCTCTTTCAAAATATCTTTCGGAAGTTGGGGCAGCTCGGAACGCGGTATTAAATAAGTTGAAAGATTAAATAAGTCAACAAATACTCTGTGCTTTTCAATTGTTGCCATTAAATAATGCTGGCCGGATGAACCTCCTGTACCTATTTTTACTCCTATCATTCTGTGCACCATGATTGCATGACGATATCGCCAGATGGTGAAGTTCTCATCCATTTCTACGATAGAAGTTAAAAACTGAAACGGAGTAAAAAGTATCGGTTCATCTCTGTATAAATTAATGAATAACGCAGAGAGAGTTGCTTTAAATGAAAGTCTCTTTTCGCCTTTAGCAATTAATTCATTATGATAATTTTCATCGAAGAGTGATAAGAAACCTTCTCTTGTTTTGGTAAAATTCTCAAGCTGTGTTTGTCTTTTCTCCTCAGTTAAGGTTTGATTACTTTTAATTATTTCCTCTTCATGCTGAAGCATTTCCTCTACTGATGAACGATATTTCTCCCAGAAATCAAAATCTTTTGTTTTTATAAAAGGAATTCTCTCAAGCCATTTCTCGATGAGATCAAAAAGACTTTCCTTAACTTTATCTATATGCTCTTTATGTTCCGGCTTTAATGTGTTATCGAAATCTTTACTGTTGTATTTTAATCGTTCTTCTCTTTTTAGTCCCAGATTGTTTTCAATGGTTCTAAACTGAAAGCTCTGAAATCCTGAAGCAGGGACGAGGTAATCTCTGAAATCAAGAAAATCCAAAGGAGTCATGGTCTCAAGCACGTGCAGCTGCTCAATCATAATTTTCTGAATCTCAGTAATGCGGTTAATTCTTGAAAGCGCGCGGGATAAATTCCTTTCATCAATGAAATCATTGCTGAATATTTTAATCACATCGTCCAGCTCGAATAAGATTTGTTTGAACCACAGTTCGTACGTCTGATGAATAATGATAAACAACATTTCATCATGGGCGTGGTCTTTGTATTCATCGCTTTTAAGATTTTGTGCATCGAGAAGTTTATCAAGAGAAAGGTAGTCGGCGTAATAAACCGGCGGATATAAGTCTTTTTTCATAAGGATAAAAATAGAAATTAAAACTTATAATTAATAGAGAACAAAAATTGTATAGGCGATAAGATATTTGGAGGGATTTGGGGCGCCGCCCGTTCCGAAGGAACGGCAGGCGCAGTAAGAGAATTGAAGAATTCAATTCTCTTACTGCGCCGTGTCCCGCTTTCAGCGGGACACGGCGCCCCATGTTTTTCAAAACGACTTATTTCTTTTTATTCTTATAATGATTTATAACCATTGAGAAATCACATTTTGCAGATTTCTTCATATGCTCTTCGAATAAGTCAACAGGAAAATCTTCAAGCGATTTAAAGTTTACGCATCCCTTCTGAAATTTTGCCTTAATCATTTTTGATTTTAAATCATTGAACAAATCAGGATTTGCATACATTGCCATTGAATGAAACGAATAGCCGGTCTTAGTTTTTGTAAGTCCATACTTAAAAACGCCATCCTGATTAAAAACCATTCCGCTTGTACCCATAATTTTCCCTTCTTTAACTTCAACGTTTTTATCGTACTTCAGAAGTATTTTTTTGAGTTTATCTATAATTTCTAACATTATATTTATTCTACTTTAGTTGATGTAACTTCTACCATTTTATTTTCTGAACCGTCAGGATTTATAAAGATAACATCCATCTTCCTGGATTTATCATTTGAAAAATCGAAGACAAATTTAAAATCCATTTTCATTTTCATAGTTGGGTCTTCTTCTGTCCCTCTGAGAGTCATAATTTTGGTTGCCTCATCGTAATCCCCTTCTGCAGAAACGGAGTATGTTCCCATTCCGTCAATTGAGAATAAAGTATATTTATTTTTCCTTCTGTCATAACCCATTATAGTCATAACTTCAGTTTCCATTCCCATGATTTTTCCAATACTTTTTATCTGGATAAATCTTCCGCCAATGATAGACGTAGTCTCTCCTGAACCCTCACCTTCCATGGATTGCCCGGGTGCCATATTAAATTTTATTTTTTGTGTAAACTTACCGACCATATCGGTTAAAAGCTTATGCTGTGAACCGGGAGTAGCAAGCTTCATTGCTTCCTCTATATTCATATCCTGAGCAGATAGTGAAACGGTAAATAAAAATATAACGAGCGTAATAATTTTTTTCATAATTTTATTTTAATTTTTTAAAGTTTTTCTTTTTAGAATAAAAGATGATATAAGTGCAACAACTGCTCCGATGAGAAATACTGTTGCAAACATCAGAAAACCGTTGAAAGCAGCGTTGTTATAAAGACCTCTGTTAGATTCCATTTCTGCAATCTGCTTATCAATTATTTGCTGTGGCTGACCGCTTTCCATTATTGAACGTTTATAAAACTCAATCATATCATTTCCAAGGTTTGGTGAAATAATTGTGTAAAGGGCAATTGTAAAAAGACCAAAAATTACCGATGCAACCAGCGTTATAGAAAGTCCCGTTACAAACGCTTTGCCAAAGCTAATTACTCCCCCGAGCTCTACATCGCGGTAAGAGCGGATACCGAAAAATACGAAGAGCATGGACAGAATCATTGTGGAATAGCCGATGATCTCACCGACAAGAAAAAAATTGTATAAATCCTGTCCTTTAAATATCACAAAAGGAAGAAAGAAAATTACTGCCATGATAATACCGGCAAGTAAGCCGAATTTCAAAGATGGTCTTGTCATAATTTTTAAAATTTTTTATACAAAAATACTGAGTTTATGCTCTGAAAGCATCACCCTAAAGTATGATTTTCGAAAAATCACTAAAAATAACGATTATTTAATTGATTAAATTAAGCGTTTTGGCTTTCGATATAGCCTGAGTCCGGCTTTTAACTCCAAGCTTTGAGTAGATATTTGCAGTATGAGTTTTGATTGTGTTCAAAGAAATATAAAGCTTTTCTGCTATTTCTTTATTAGATAGGCCGTGCGATATGTTCAGCAAGACTTCAAGCTCACGAGAGCTTAAGTCGGTTTCGATATTTTGATTAATAATTGTGGGATTGATTTCAGGAGTCGCAGCTTCAATTGTCTTTTTATTGCCAAGTTTACTGCCGAAGTAAATACCGACAACAAGAAAAATGAAAGCTATTATTCCAAGATATGTTTCTAACGAAAATTTGTAGTGAAAAAAGAAAAATTCAATTGTTTTAAGTACAATTAGAATAGCTCCAAATGAACCGGCAAAAACCAGTAATTTCTTATTTAATAATATGCTTTTTATCACTTTGCAAAATATACAAACCCAAAAATATTTGAAATGAAAAACTATAAAATTAAAACATTGTATTATTGTTTGCAGAAGTATCCGGAATAACCTGCAATACATCCCAATGCTCAACTATTTTCCCGTTGTCGTCGAATCGGAAAATATCAATTCCTGCATAATCTTTTTCACCGGGCCATTTCTGATAACAGTGCAGCACTACAAAATTATTTTCGGCAATAACTTTTTAAACTCAACCGATTTTCCCGGCCATTCTTTTGCCATTTTTATAAAATAATCAATAAAGGCTTGTTTCCCATCGGCAACATGCGGATTATGCTGTATATATTCTTCGCCTACGTATTTTTCTATTGCCTCCGCTGGTTTGCATTTATTAAACATTAAATCATAAAACTCTCCTGCGTTCTTTTTGTTTAGCTCTAAGTCTGACATAATATTATTTTATTAGGAGCATTTTCTTTGTCTCCTGAAAATTTTCAGTTTTAATTTTATAGTAATAAAATCCGGATGGTATATTCATTCCGTTAAAATCGACTTCATAACTTCCCGCTTTCAGATTTTCATTTACTAAATTCTCAACTTCACGTCCCATTACATCATATATATTGAGTGATACAAATCCACTGGCAAGTAAATCAAATTTTATTCTTGTTGTGGGGTTAAACGGATTCGGATAATTTTGAAACAATTTATAAGTATAATTAGTCCCGGTAATATTTGTAATCCCTATTGATTCACATGGATTCTGCATATTCGAAACTATTTTGACAAGCGAACCCAGATATCCCATACCATAATTAACAAATACCTGGTAATCTCCTTGTTGAGTAATTTGTATTCTTCTTGTCGTGTCACCTGTATTCCATCTGTAGGATTGATATGAAGCAGGAGCTTCAAAGTAGTAATTACCATTCTCATTATAACAGGTTATTTCCGGTCTTCGAAGATTTACCGGCAATGACTCATAATTAAAGAAACGGTAGGAATAAGCTGTATCCGGAAAAGTTATCTCAAAGATTTTATTTCCTGCGGAATTTAACACAACGAGAGGATTAGTTGTATTTATTAATCCGCCGAAAGACATTACTGTATTTCCGTTTGGAAGTCTTTGAACATTCCCTGTAAATGAACTTGCCGAGTTTGGATTTTGACTATAACTCCATACAAGCGTCGCAGTTTTATTAATCTCATCTAATTGGTATTCCTTAGCTCGGGCAGGATGAGTAATAGGAACTCCACCCATTCTTCCGTTATCAAAAACAGTGATGTTTCCATTAGGTAATCGTCTTATATCATGCTGACCTAATAATTTTAAATTATCATTTGTAAATGTGAACTGGTTTCTTTTTCCTCCAAGTCTCCAGATTATTGCACCGGTAGCTCTGTTAATTTTAGTGATTTCATTAAAGTATCTTGAAGACAACAAGTAATTTCCGTCGCTGTCAACTTCGATTGCATTGTTGTGAGTCCAGTCTACATTTTGCGGATTACTCAGCCATGTAGAGTCAACATCATCAAACTGAAAATGGTCAAATGTTTTCCATTCAAAAATTAAATTTTTACTTTCATCGAACTCTTGTATAACTCCTCCGTCAACAGATGCTGTTGTTGAGCCCGGCTGTCCGTTAAAATAATTATACATGGATAGGTCCATTGTTCTGGTAATACTTCCTAGTAGAATGTAATGTCCGTTTGGCAAAATGATAAATCCATGATTATCGGTGCTAACTCCGTTCACACAAATTACTGAATCTTTTACCTGCATGTTAGAGTCGAGTATATAATTCTTGCTTCTATTGCTGAATGCCAGTTTTCCGTTTTGCTGCAATTTGAAATTTGTAAAATTTCCTTGTGCGGCAATCCGGTAAAAAACCATATTTCCTTTTGAGTCAAGAATATTTAATGAAGGTCGGAACAGAGTATTGTTCTGGCTTTTAGTCGGAGTCATTAAATAATATCCTGTGCTTGAAGAATTATATACCGAAACTGTATAGGGAAAATACTGACAAAATGCAGAGCTAAAACAAAATAAAAACAATACTGTAAATCTTTTCATGAATATTCTGAAAAATTATAGAACTTAGTATAATGTATTTGTTTTTGGACAAAAAAAATCCGCAAAAGTTTACACGATTGCGGATTTATATACATCGGTTAATAATTTCTATTTTACTAAAATCATTTTTTTCGTTTCCTGATATTTCTCAGTGTATACCTTATAATAATAAATTCCGGAGGATTTTTGAACACCGCTGAATTCTACTTCATAACTTCCGGCTTTCAGATTTTCATTTACTAAATTCTCAACTTCCCTTCCCATTACATCATATATTTTGAGTGATACAAATCCATTGGAGGGTAAATCAAATTTTATTTTTGTTGTAGGATTAAATGGATTCGGATAATTCTGGAATAATTTAAAATCTGCAGGTACATAAGACCCAAGAGGATTTATACCAACAGTGTTCGGTGTAAGATAAATTTTATAAATTCTGTTCGATGCAACTGAAACCGTACCTGCATTTCTGCCGTGAGTATTGATCATCTGAAGGAAAGGATTTGCTTCAAATGCTTCTATGCCGCCGTAGAGATATCCTGCAAATGTTCTGCCTGATAATGAACGCAGCTTGACAACATCATTTGAATATCTTGGAAGTCCTGCATCATAAACCATATGCTGCTCTGCTCCAAGTCTTCTGTTTGATGGGAATCGTACAGGTAAAACTGAATCCTTGCTTGTACCGTTTGAAAACTTTGTGATAGCTGTAATATCGGAAATAAAAGGAACGCAAGGAGCAGGTCCTCCGAAATTACAGGTATCAATTACTGATTTATGCAGAAGAGTATCATACCTGTACAAGCTTATTCCTCCAAAGAATAAATTACTCATATCGTTTCTTACTGAATCATATATCGGTATTACCGGGCACTCATACTGGCTGTATTTTTGCTGGAATGTATTTTCGACCAATATAGAATTAGCGCCTATGTAAACCGGATATACAAATGGAACATCTTCATCATATTGAAATACTCCGCCGTATATTGTCATTCCCTGTGTTCCTGAAGTGCTTGTTATCTGCGGCACTACATTTAAATCTCTCCTGTGTAAATTTACTGTATCAACAATATAAGATTTATTTGTAATACTGAGCGAAACTCCATTATCTACAATATCAAATTTTTTAATAGCATTATTATATTTCTGAACGAAAAGAGGCGGACCGGCATTTGGAAAAGCATATTTACCTGTAAACTTCTGCCCGACTGTCAGATAATAAGAATTACCTATTCTCCCGAGAATCCCGCCTGTCACAGCAAAAGTTGTATCTGTAAGCGTTCTTACAAATGAAGCAACTGAGCTGTTTGACTTAATCGCATTTATCATCCCGCTTACATTTATTGCCGTAAATTTCGGGAATGTGATAAATGAATCAAGCAAACCTGAACCCAAACTCGAATCTTTTCCATATCCTCCGCAAAGATAAAGAGTGTTTCCTGTTTGATATGCCTGCATATTAGTTGAACGGAACTGCTCTGCATTTGCAACTGAAAAATCCTGATAAATGCTTCTTGTCCAGATACTGTCCGTTACCGGGTTATATACAATAAAATTTTTATTCGCATACATAGTCGGGAACCCGCCTAAGGGCGGTGTTGGAAAACCGTGCATACCTTCTGTTCTCCCGCCAATAAGAAGCCAGTAATCACTATAATGCCCTAAAACAAAAGACTGCAGACCGGGCGCATTAGTTCTTTGAAACTCCTGAATTTCAAAAACAAACGGCACTGCAGATTGTGAGTAAGATGTATTTATAGAAATACAAAACAATAAAAAAGTAAGGATTCTTTTCATTGGGATTTTTGGTTTGATTTGTTGTAATCGATTATTGTAGGCCAGGGGTGTGTTTGTAAAAATAAAAAATATTTATTTAAAATTACACACTTTTTTGAAAATACTTTCGGATTTTCATTAAACTTTTTATAAAACGGTTTGTCCTAACAAAGGGTAAACCACACCCAATAAATCCATTCTCAAATATTATTTACAATTCGCAACAGATTTAAAGAATTTTTTTTCTATTTAATACCTGTTTTGCGAACTGTATATTTTTCAAAATTGTTATTAATCGAAATAACCGGGAATTTTCTGATTTGAATAAATACGTTAAATTAGCATTAATCATAGTAGTAATCGGAGCAGCTCTCTATTTTATTATACCAAAAATCGCTTCCAAAGAAAAACCTCTAACACAAAATCAATCTCAAGGGGACGGAACTACGCCTGCAGATGGATATATTATAAAGCCATCAACTCTTGAAAATGAAATTCAGGCAGTAGGAACTATACGGGCTAATGAAGAAGTAGAGATAAGAAGCGAAGTTTCCCGAAAGATTATAGGAATTTATTTTAAGGAAGGTTCATCAGTTGGAAGAGGAAAAATATTATTTAAACTTGATGATTCCGATTTAAATGCAAGTCTTAATAAACTAAAACTTGATGAGGAACTTGCAGTTATAAATGAGAAAAGAACAAAAGACCTTTTGGATAGAGGGTTATTGCCTCAGGCAGACTACGAAATTCAACAAAATACTCTGGGGAAAATCCGCGCTGATATGGAATCAATTCAGATACAGATTGATAAGACAAGCATTGTTGCACCATTCAGCGGATTTGTAGGATTAAGAAATGTCAGTGTAGGCAGTTACGCTACTCCCTCAAATGTATTAACTACAATGCAGGATTTAAGTAAATTGAAAATTGATTTTTCTATTCCTGAAAAATATGTTAGCTTTTTTAAAATAGGACAGAAAATAATCTTTAAAGTCGAAGGTATAGATGAAGAATATGAAGGTGAAGTTTATGCATTTGAACCAAAATTAGAAAACGGTACAAAGACATTGATTTTAAGAGCTATAAGCAACAGATCAAATTCAAAATTACTTCCGGGAAGTTTTGCTAATGTACGTTTGATTATGAAAGAAATTAATGATGCTATGATGGTTCCAACAGAAGCAATCATTCCAAATCTGAAAGGACAAGGAGTTTATGTTTCAAAAAACGGCAGGGTAAAACTTGTTGAAGTTGACTTAGGAAAAAGACTTGAAGATAAAGTACAAGTTATAGGGGGAGTTGTTCCCGGAGACACAGTTATAACAACAAATATATTAAGATTAAAACCGGATGCCAAAGTAAAAATTACCAAGATAAACCAATAAATCTCATGAGAGTTTTTTTTACTATAATATTAATTTTTGTCTCCTGCTCATTTGCTAATTCTCAATGGATTACTCAGCAAAGCGGTACGGTGAATAACTTAAAATGCATTTATCTTACAGATAACCAAACAGGATTTATTTGCGGTGACAATGTTATTTTAAAAACAACTAATGCAGGAGTTAACTGGAATAAGAATGAAATATCGGGTACATGGAATTCAATTTATTTTGTTAATTCACTATCCGGTTACTTATGCGGTAATAATGGTAAAATTATGAAAACTACAAATGCAGGTGAGAACTGGTTTGCAATAAACTCAGGCACGGATAAAAATTTAACCAGCATACGGTTTGTGAACGAACAAACAGGTTATTTTACAGGATGGTATAAGACTCTTTTAAAAACTACAGATGGCGGTCTTACATTCAGCAATACGTTCGGAAGCGCTTATTATATGTGGCAGAAAACTTTTATACTCAATAATTATATTTTCTTATTGGGAAATGACGGCGCGTTATTCCGCTCGACAAATTCCGGCAACACGTGGGATTCATTATATACAGGGATGCCGAACTCTCTTTCAAGTGCTCAGTTTTTCGAAAACGGGAAAGGATTTATCTTCGGATGCTGCGGAGCTTTTTTTAGAACTTCTAATTTTGGAAATCACTGGGAGCACGATACGGTGTATCTTACAAGAGGATGGGCATTAGAGGATTGTTACTTTTCTAATGATATTAGCGGATGGTCAGTTGGTGAGTACGGTAGTATAGTAAGAACTACCGATGGGGGAACTTCATGGGAAACGCTTCCTTTTAATAACAATTCTATTACTTTCAAATCCGTAAAGTTTGTTAACAATCAGACCGGCTGGATAGTCGGCACAGAAGGCACCATTTTAAAAACAACTAATGGCGGCGGACAGGGAATTCCTATAGGAATTGAAACGCAGCAGGCAAATATTCCGGCAGAGTTTTTATTACAGCAAAATTTTCCAAATCCTTTTAATCCTTCGACTAATATAAAATTTATTTTAAACAGATCTTCTAATGTTAAACTTTCAGTTTACAATATAAACGGCAAACTTGAAAATATATTAACCGAAGATTTTTACAGGGAAGGTGAATATCAAATTACGTGGAAAGCGGTCAATCAGCCTTCCGGAATTTATTATTGTAAGATCGAAACTAATAGCGGAAGTCAGGTTGTAAAGATGTCATTAATAAAATAATCATAATTTTTTAAGAAGAGAATAATTTGAGTTTATCAGATACATCCATAAAGAGACCCGTATTTGCAATGGTAATAAGTATAGTGCTTGTTATCTTCGGATTCGTGGGTTTCCGCTCATTGCAGGTTAGAGAATATCCCAGCATTGACCCTCCGATTGTTACCGTAACTTCAAGTTATCCCGGCGCAAACTCAGATGTTATTGAAACACAGATTACTGAACCATTAGAACAAAATTTAAATGGTATTGAGGGGATAAGGACCCTTACTTCTACATCACGTGAAGGTGTAAGCTCTATTACTATTGAGTTCAATCTTGAAAGAGACCTTGAATCAGCAGCCAATGATGTACGAGACAGAGTAAGCCGTGCATTAAGAAGCTTACCAAGAGATATGGATAACCCTGTTGTTGAAAAAGCAGACGCCGATGCCTCACCGATTATACTTTTAACAGTTTACAGTAATTCAAGGGATATACTTGACGTAAGTAAATTTGCTTCCAACGTTATTGCAGAAAGGATGCAGACGATTAACGGAGTAGGCTCTGTAAGAATATTCGGCGAAAGAAAATTAGCGGTAAGATTACGTCTGGACCCTCACAAAATGGCTGCGTATAAAATCACGCCGTTAGATGTGCAGTCTGTTTTAAATGAACAAAATGTAGAACTTCCTTCAGGAAAAATTGAAGGCTGGGCAACGGAAATTACAATAAGGACATTCGGAAGATTATACGACTTAAACCAGTTCAACAATTTAACTATTAAAGAAGATAACGGCAGATTAATTAAGTTCAGTGATATTGGTTTTGCAGAGTATGGCGCCGAGAACGAGAGAACTTCCTTCAAAAGAAGCGGAATGCCCGGAGTTGGCGTTGCTGTACTTCCTCAGGCAGGAGCAAACGTAATTGAAATTTCTAACGAATTCAGAAAAAGACTTGAGCAGTTAAAAACAGAAGTACCTCCGGATATAGTTCTAGATTTAGGATTTGACTTCTCCACTTTTGTAAGAAGCACTCTTAGTGAAGTAGAAGAAACAATTTTTATTGCTTTTGGTCTTGTTGTATTTATTATATTTTTATTTCTTCGGGACTGGCGTTCAACATTTATTCCTGTTATCGCAATTCCGGTTTCAATCATTGCAACGTTCTTTGTGATGTACCTTCTGAATTTTTCCATTAACGTACTTTCTTTAGTAGGTATAATTTTGGCAATCGGTCTTGTATGTGATGATGCTATTGTAGTGCTGGAAAATATATACGCAAAGATAGAAGAAGGAATGAGTCCGCGCCAGGCTGCGTTCAAAGGTGCGAAAGAAATTTACTTCGCAGTTATTTCTACAACAATAACTTTAGCTGCAGTATTCTTACCTATCTTATTTATACAGGGACAGACGGGAAGACTGTTTCGGGAGTTCGGAGTAGTAATTGCCGTATCAGTTTTGATTTCGGCATTCGTTGCATTGAGCTTAAGTCCGATGCTAAGCGCATATATTTTAAAAAGGCACGATACAGAAAACAAGTTTTATAAAATGACTGAGCCGTTCTTTGTATGGCTCAATAAAACATATAATAAATCGCTTGAAGCATTTATGCGTGTCCGATGGGTAAGTTTTATTCTCGTAATCGCATCAGTAGCAATAATATTTTTAATTGGCGGACAGATCAAATCAGAACTTGCACCGCTTGAAGACCGTTCAAATATCAGAATTTCTGCTCTTGCACCTGAAGGTGCCTCGTTTGAGTTTACATCCAAATATATGGATGAAATGACTCAATATATCATAGATTCAATTCCTGAAGTTTCTGCACCTATTACTCTGGTTGCAATCGGCGGAGGTGGTGGAGCTACAAACAGCGGAACTTTAAATTTATACCTTAAAGATCCGAAGGAACGAAAGAGAACACAGAAAGAAGTTTTTGCCCAGCTCTCAAAAGAATTAAATAATTTTTACGGAGTAAGGGCTTTGCCATCACAGCCTCCTACAATCGGAGCAAGGTTTGGAGGTCAGCCTATTCAGTTTGTAATTATGTCAAATAATTTTGACAGCCTCACAAATATGCTGCCAAAGTTTTTAGATGAAGCAAAGAAAAGCCCGGTGCTTCAGTTTGTTGATGCAAATCTTAAAGTAAATAAACCCGAAATTGCGCTAACAATAGATAGAGACAGAGCAGATGCTCTTGGTGTTTCAATTCAGGACGTAGCACAAGTGTTACAAACCGCACTTGCGGGGGTTCGTTACGGATACTTTATTCAGGATGAAAAACAATATCAGATAATCGGTCAGCTTGAAAGAGAATACAGAGATAAACCCACTGACTTAGATAACGTTTATGTAAAAAATAAACGCGGTGAACTTATTCAGATGAGCAGCTTAGTTATGTTAAAAGAACAGGCTACATCTCCTTCACGTTTCAGATTTAACCGATTTTCTTCTGCCACTATTACAGCAGCACCTGTTCCGCCAAATACACTTGGTGACGGCTTAAAGGCTATGCAGGATGTTGCAGATAAAGTATTAACTGAGAATTTTACAACCGCCCTTACGGGAGAATCAAGAGATTTTGCAGAAAGCTCTTCAAGTCTGCTATTCACTTTTGTGTTTGCGATTGTAATTATCTTTCTGGTTCTTGCTGCGCAATTTGAAAGCTTCATTGACCCGTTTATAATATTACTTACAGTTCCTTTAGCAATAACAGGAGCAATATTAAGCTTATGGCTTACAGATCAGACGATGAATATATTCAGTCAGATAGGAATTATTATGCTTGTCGGACTTGTTACAAAAAATGCCATTCTGATAGTTGAGTTTGCCAATCAGAGAAAGCAGGAAGGCCGCACCAAACTTGAAGCAGTAATAGAATCAGCAGAAGCAAGGTTCAGACCTATTATTATGACTACACTTGCTACAACTTTAGGAATTCTTCCTATAGCTTTAGGCTTCGGTGCAGGCAGCCGTGTTTCATTAGGAATTTCAGTTGTTGGCGGATTATTATTCTCGACTTTCTTAACTCTCTTTATTGTGCCTGCAATTTATTCTTACATCGCGAAATCAAAGCCAAATGTAATTGAGGATGAAGAGCCGGATGCTATTGAAAAATCTCACGGAGAAATTATAGCACCTTCATCGTAAATTCCGGATAATTCTTATTATGAAATATTATCTTCTTAAACAGATTTAAATAAAAAGCCCTGAAGGAAACTCCCTCAGGGCTTTTGGTTTTGTTATACCCCAAACTTCCTCCTGAAAAGGCAGAAAGAGGATTGGAGGAATAAGTTTCTAAATTTTATTTACTTCACAAGCATAAATTTCTTTACTGAGGAAAAATCTCCTGCCTGAATTTTATAAAAATAAATTCCGCTTGAAAGTTTTGATGCATCAAATTTAACAGTGTAGAATCCTGCATCCTGAGTTTGGTTTACTAAATTTGCAACTTCCCTTCCCATCATATCATAAATTTTTAAACTAACAAAATTTGATTTTGGTAATTCATAATTAATGGTTGTTGAAGGATTAAATGGATTTGGATAGTTTTGAGATAATGAATATTTTTCCGGTGTTCCAATTATAACTTCATTCGAAAGTTCATAATACTTATAGTTACCGTTGAAATCTATTTGCTTCAATCTGTAATTATACTTTCCGGATGAAAGATTCTTATCCGAGAATGTGTAACTGTTTGAAGTATTTATTGTCCCGTGTCCAATAACATTTCCAATCTTTATCCAACCGTTTGTAATACTTTTTCTTTCAATATCATAACCTGCATTATTCAGTTCGGAAATAGTAATCCAGTTAAGTATTACATTCTGTCCGCTAATTGTTGATGAAAACGATTCAAGTTCAACTGGTAAAAGATTATCTACATTACCACCAATTGCAAAATCAGAGAAAGTTGAAAAGCCGATTCCTCCTAAAGTAGGAATCGCCGATGGGCTTGTTGTCGTTACATGATTAGCAAAATTCCAAGCCCAGGGCTGAGTATTATCTGTTCTTTTTACAATGCCTGTGTATTGATAATTAGAAGTGCTTACATTCATATCATTAGCAATCAGTCCGATGCCGTAAGTGCCTGCGTTTGATTCAAGTCCGTCCGCAGCAGTTATACTCCAGTATTGAGGAGTAAGATTAATAAAATTTACTCCAAGCTCAGGCGCAGGGATATAATTACCATCACCCTGATCGGGTAATGTTCCTGAACCGGATGTATGGTAAACTGCAGTTAATGTCCCACCTGTTGCAGGAGCGACTGTAAAGCTTATCTTTGCTTCCACATATGAACCTGACCCGTTATCTAAGGGAAATATAACGTTATTAACTAGTGAAGGAGCAAACCATCTTTTAATAATTCCATTTATAGAACCGCCCGTTCTTTCAATAATACCAACGTTCGAATTAGAAGTTCCGATTGTTAAAGTATTCGCACCGGTATTTAAAAGACCGTTGGATAAAAAAAGAGTATCTGAAATTGTGACATTGCCGCTCAATGATACATTACTTCCGGAAATTACTAAACGGGTGTATGTTCCGGCAGGAATAGATTGCGAGGACCCCGTGAACTCATATACGCCTGTAAAAGTATTCGAGTTATATCCCGTTATCTGTGTAGTAATATCTCCTGATAATCTTATTTTTCCTGAACCTGTTAAAACAGATGCGCCCCCCGAACCCGTCATATTAAAATTTGCAATATCAACTATTGCGCCTGTACCAACCGTAGTAGTACCTGTATTTGAAGTTGACTGTGATAAAATTATAACTTCACCCGTATTAGAAAAAGTTAATTCACCTGCAATTGCTGCCGGTAAAGATGTTCCTGTTGTCTGCGCAATTGCTCCGTTAAATATATACCCTGCTCCGCTTGTAAAAGTTTTTGTACCCAAGAGTGTAATACTTCCGTCTATACCTATTGCATTACCGCTTTTTAATGTTCCTGTCGCTGCAAGAACAAAAATTCCTGCGCCTGAAATTGATTTGTCAGTAGTATTCAAAACTCCGTTTACTGTCATAGAGCGTGATGCTGCTATAGAAAAGTCATTAATTAATGTAAGCATAGAATTTGCATTAACAATTGTATTGATGTAAGTATTGGTAAAAGTTCCTCCTGAAATCCATGCTGTAGTATCAATAAATTTTAACGAACCTTCCGTACCTAGCGTATTTCCTGTTTGAGTAAGTGTTCCCGTTGTTATGCTCAGATTCCCCCCGACCTCAAATATGTTAGAACCTGATACCGCGTTAGCGTCTTTAAAATCAATCGTACCGCCGTTTATTACAACATTCCCTGTTACTGAAAGTCTGGCACTATTACTTTGTAATGTCGAGGTTCCAATTTTCAAGGCGCCGCCATTAACTGTAACATTTCCCGCAACATTAATTGTTGAAGCTGAACTGCCGCTAACTAATCCAAGATTACCGGCATCCATTTTCAGATTTCCTGATATATTTAATGTAGCTGCGGTGTTCGCAAAAAGTCTTAATGAACCTGTACCCATACTTGTAATCGTTAAATCCCCTTTAATAGTCCTGAGTGTTGAATTTGCGGTAGGAGTACCTGTCTGACTAGGACAGTTCCAGATAACATTTCCGAACGTTTGATTTCCCCATGCCATATTGCCTGTAAAAGAAGTATAACCAACAATTTCAAGTATTGAAGCAGGGTCCCATGTTAATACGGGAATAGTTCCTGCTGTTGTTGTTGCAGCAAGCTGAAATTTACCGGTAGATGTGCATGTTCCTGTAGCTCCGCTGCCATAAGCAGTGCTTCCCGAGTTTTTGTAAACTCCGCCTAAAATAAAATCAAATCCCGTCTGCCCGTTATTGACTCCAACAGTTGCAGTAGCATTAAGTACTCCGCCTTTTGCAATAGTTAATCCCGTTGTGAAAAGAGATGTAGAGCAGATAAGTGTGGCTCCGCTATCAACCTGGCATAAACCTGTTCCTGAAATTGTCCACGCAGAGCCGGTAAGAGTCATCGTATGACCTGCCTGTATTTGAAAAATATCATTAACACCGGAAGTAAAATCAACGGGAGATGTCCCTCCACCTGCCGGAATAGTGTTCCAGTTAGTTGTAACATTCGGATTCGAATTACCCTGCGCATAATATGTTGTGCCAAAGCTTACATGCGTAAGGAAAAGTAAAAAACAAATTGTATAGAGTATCTTTTTCATAAATAAATTTTAAGTAATGCTATAATAAAATGAAATCATCGGAATAACACTTTCAGTTAAAAGCCATTATTAGTGTCTTTAAAATGTATGGAGATGAGATTTGGTGCCCGGATATTGTGATTTGTAGATTTGTAGATTTGTAGATTTGTAGATTTGTAGATTTGAAAGAATATTCTCTTTCTTAACAACGATAAATGAACTTAACAATTAGATATTAAGCATTTACCATGCCGTATTATAATAATAAAGATTGAGATGTATGGTTATAGTGTAAAGTATAAAAGTACAACTAAGATTTCTCTAAGAAGTTCAGTTTAATAAAACCCAAAGCAAAAATCCAATTGAGAATAATATTTCATCGCAGATTTAGCCGATTTAAAATTAAAAAAAAAATAAATTATGGGTAAAACTTTTTTATGATAATTTCTATTCCACGGGTAATTTGAATTATGGCAAAGAATGATAGTGAAAAAATTAAAGTGAAAAAGTAAAGAAAAAGTAATGGCCTCATGTTTTTTTCAATAGAAAATTTTTTTAATTTATTTACTAATTATTACTCGAATTCATTTATTCTGAATCTGTACCAAAATACTATTTTGATCTGATAATATCAAAAAGATATTACAATAAAATCCTGTTGTTTTTGTAAAATTTTTCTGCCTATAGACATAATAAACAATGATTTATAACTCTTAAAAATCCTCTTGAAATCTGTACAAATTATTGTTTTTTTGAATTGTGTAGTATATAGATTTATTGTGGCTTGAAGGTTGCAGAAATCTAAGACTAATTGTGAATAATCCTATTCGAAGGCAGTAATGTTATTATGATGAGTACTAAAAAAGTAGCGGCTGAAAAATTGGTATTAAGTCAGTTAATGCAATCCCAAGTATTATTTCTATGGAATAATGGGTAAACATCACTTCAATATTATAGAAAGAAATCATGAAAGAATTACCCAAGTGGTCTAAAATTTAATCTCTTATTCCTTAAATTATTGTGATTGAGGAAAGTATAAAATAACTCGTAGTATCACCATAAAAATCTTATAAATAAAAGGTTAATCTTTACTTCAGCAACAAAAGCTTCTTTACTGAGGAAAATTTTCCTGCCTGAATTTTATAAAAATAAATTCCACCTGGTAATTTAGATGCATCAAAGTTAATATTATAAAATCCCGGTTCCTGAAATTGATTGATTAAAATTATAACTTCCCTTCCAATCATATCATATATTTTGAATGATACAAAATTTAATGATGGTAATTCATATCTGATTGTAGTTGAAGGATTAAATGGATTTGGATAATTTTGTGACAATGAAAAATTTTTAGGAGTTCCTATTATAACTTCATTGGTCAATTCATAGTATTTGTAATTGCCGTTGCAATCTATTTGCTTTAATCTGTAATGGTATTTTCCTGACTGTAAATTTCTATCTTCATATAAATATTTACTGAAAGAATTCACATTGCCTTTTCCCTGAACATTTCCAATTTTACTCCAGCTTTCAACGGAGGTTTTTCTTTCTATATCAAATCCTGCATTATTGTTTTCAAAAGAAGTTGACCAGCTCAATGTAACATTTGCTTGGTTTACATTTGAAGTAAAAGAAATTAGCTCAACAGGAAGAAGACTGTTATCTATATTTCCTGCAATTCCAAAATCAGAAAAGGATGTCCCGCCTGTATAATGCAGCACGGGATTTATATTTGTTCCTGTAGTGGGAGAGTGGTTGTTGCCAATCCAAGTCCATGGATTATTTTGGTTGGTTCTTTTAATTACTGAGATATATCTATAATTACCCACAGAATTTAATCCGACATTTAAACCATCTCCAATCAAATCCAGATTATAAACTCCGCCTGTAAGTCCGTCACCCGCATCTAAAGACCAGTATATTGGTGCGATATTTATTAGATTAACACCCATAACAGCTGTAGCATCGAAATACCTGTCGACTCCGTTGGGTCCGATTGGAAGAACCCCTGCACCGGAAGAATGAAATGCAGCAGTCAATGTTCCACCCGCAGGCGCTGATGAAAAACTAATACTGACTTCGGAAGATGTACCTGAACCATTATCTAACGGAAATATTACATTCGAAACAACAGAAGGAGCAAACCATCTTTTTAATTTTCCTCTGATTGAACCTCCTTGTCTCGAAATATTTCCCAAGGAAGATGAAGATGTTCCTATCTCTAATGTATTACTTCCCATATTAAGAAATCCTGCGTTTTCACCGAGTGTGAGTGTTCCATTGATTTTGATATCTCCATCAGCCGTAATAATCTGATTATTATCAATTTGAAGATTATGCAGTTCACTTAAACTTGCCGGAATATGAATATTGGAGGCACTGCCGCTTATAATTAAGTTCGAACTTGAAGTGCCGATGAGATTAGCCAACGTTCCTGTAAATGGATTTCGAATAGTAAGAGACGCAGAACCCATATTTACCGTGCCGTTTAAAGTCATAACTCCTGTAACTATAATCTCCCCTTCCAAATTAATTCCTTCTGCATTCACTGCCTGTAAATTTGAATATGTACCTGAAGGAATTGTTTGAGCTGACGAGCCAACAAAACTGTATGTACCTCCATCTGCACCTATAAAAGAATTATTAGTGAAACCTGAGATTTGTGAGTTCATTTCACCTCTGAAACTTATTACACCGTTACCGGAAAGTGTACTATTATTAATTCCACGTAAAATAGAATTAGAAAGTTTTATAAATCCTGAAATATTAGCCGTACCATTATTTATATTAATATCTCCCTGTATCAATACACCGGCTGATTGAAAATTAGTTATCGTTAAATTATGCAGCTCCGACACAGTTAAAGGAATTACTATTCCGTTTCCCGTACCGCCGATAGTAAGATTTGATAAAGTAGAAGTTGATAAGTTTGTTCGTGTTCCCTGTATTGCTCTCACAATGGATAAAGTGTTTGCTCCTACTGAAAAAATTCCGTCTGTTAATATTAACGTACCTGAAACATGTGCTGAAGAAGTTAAGGTGACTCCGGTTGAATTATTTATTGTGAGATTATTTACGCTATCCGGCAAGGCACTACCCGTAGATTGAATATCTGTTCCGTTATAAATATAATTACCATACTTACTGAAACTTCTGATAGTAGTCTGAACATTTCCTAAAGATTCCAAAGCAGCAATTCCGTTTGACGAACCGATCTCTAAAGTACCTGCAGAATCCAAAACAAATGAAGATGAACCTGTTTCTACTATAGAATTATTCCCAAAGGATAAGAGTCCGCCGCTGCGAACTCTCCAGGTATTACTGTTTCCCAATAACACATTGCTTGATAATATAGCTGATGCTCCGCTATTAATAGTAAAGCTCTTTTGTTGAATTAGATCCACCGTTAAACCCGAAGTAATCCCTGTATAAAAAGAGTTTTCATTTATTAAAGTTTTTGAACCGGCATTTGTAACAAGTGACGAGGCGTATACGGTAAGATTATCAATACTGAATGTTCCGCTCTCAGAAAAAGAATTTCTGCCTGCTCTATCAGAAGCATTTCCCGAATAAGCATAAATTTTAATTGTAACAGCTGCTGAGTTATCCGCGCCGGAAGGCAGAGAGAATTGGCCGGAATTTATGAATGACGCGTTTCCGGTTAAGACAGATGAAGTTGAAGCAGTATTATATGTAACTCCGTTTGAGCTCCACAAAACTCCAACTTTAGCAGGACCGTTTGAAGAGGCTGCATTGTCGAATGAAATTGATAAACCACTGAAGCCTGAAGTATTAACCGTAAACTGATAGTAATTTCCAGCTCCAAGGCCGGGATCAGAATCTGAAACAAACCAGCCACCATCTGCTGTTGTAAGACCTTGTCCTGCAACAATACCTCCGTTATATAATCCCGCGCCGGATGTTCCAATAATTGTAATCTGCGAGCCTGCGCCGCCGATTTTTGAAAGCGCACCGCTGCCGGAATTTATATTCAGCTCTACAATATTTTCAAAAGAAATGCGCGATGCATTGTTTTCGAAATCATAGTAAAGAATCGGTATTTGAGTGAACGCCGCCGTGTTTATAATAAAACACGCGGTAAAAATCGCAAGCGATATTACTTTTTTCAATAGGGGGAATTTTTAAATTAGTAGAGTTACCAGTTCATTTAAAACTTTAATAAATAATTTCAATGTGGATGGTAATATATCATCTGCAAGGCTTTGCAGATGTAATAGAGAAGATGTGCCAATCCTGAAAATAATGATGCAATTTAATAATTCTTTAAATAAAAATCGATAGAGTAAAATTAAATCCGTCACTGCACTAGCTGCGTATCTTTATTACAGAATTATTTCTTACATTTTTTTGTTATAAATTGAAACCAATTAAAATGAATAAACATATGAAGTTCAAAAGTGTTTTCAAATTCAGTTTTTTGATAATGCTTTTTTTTAGTTTTTACTTTACGGCCTGCTCACAAATAAAAACATTTGGAGGCAGCACAGATATTCCATTAGAAAAATCAAATCTATCAAGTTCATCTAATAAAGGAGATAAAAATAAAATGTCAGGTGATACATCTAAATACAAAAAAGCAATTTTCGCATCGGGATGTTTTTGGGGAACCGAATATTATTTAGCAAAAGGGAAAGGCGTAATCTCAACTGAAGTTGGATTTATAGGCGGAACAAAAGATAATCCTACTTACAAAGAAGTTTGTACAGGGAAAACCGGCCATGCCGAAGCAACACTTGTTGTTTATGACCCTGAACAAACCACTTATGAAGAGCTGGCAAAATTATATTTTGAAACCCATGACCCTACACAGGTAGACAGACAAGGACCCGATATAGGAACACAATACAGAAGTGAAATATTTTATTTAGATGATGAACAGAAAGCTACTGCTGAAAAGCTTATAAATATTTTAAAGGGAAAAGGATATGATGTAGTTACGAAAGTAACTCCGGCATCTACTTTCTGGAAAGCAGAAGAGTATCATCAGGATTACTACGAAAAAAATAACGGCAGCCCTTACTGCCATGTTTACAAAAAGAAGTTTGATTGATGTGCATTATAAGTTGTGATAAATAGAGCTTATACTCATTTTATCTGCTATACTCCCCTGAGAACGCTTCTAGTTTTCAGGGGTTTTTTATTTTCGCTTCTTTTGAAACATAAGATAAATACTCCATAAAACAAAAAGCACAGAGAATACAAGCGCTGCAATTGCAGTTGTTTCACTGTCACTCCTCCTCTGAATATAGATTGCGAAATCAGCCCATGCAATAACTAAAGCGTAAAAGAAATCATAGTAGAAAAAGCTGATAGCAAAACCTATCAGAGAAGCGGCAGTGATCAATAAAATAGTCCAGTAAACATCACCGATCATTCCACCGTGCCAGTCAAGATAAACCAGCCAGAGAGAAAGACTTGCAAAAGTAGCGGCCGTAAGCCATCCTGCATAAATACTGAAAGGAAAAACAATCCAAAGTCCGTGTTCTTTGTTTTTATAAGACTTATGAACACGCATAAGACAGACATAAGCAGTGATAAATGAAAACAAAATTACAAACATGCTTAATGTAATCATGCTTTCGCGGAAAACAATTCCCCATACCATCCCAAGAAACATAGAAATCATGAGTGGAGGATTTATTCTATCATAAAATGGTTTTTCTTTTTGTGATGGGAGAAGCTGATAGATACAGTAAACTAATATAGCAATATATATAACACCCCAGATGCTGAATGCATAACCGGCAGGCACAAATAGGCTTCTGTATTTATCGGTAATGATCTTCAATGATGTATTAGGTACAATTACATCATAAAGATTATTATAAAGAATATGTATAACAACAATGAGAAGGGTTAACCATCTTGAAAAAATTTTGCTTTTCATTTTAGGAGGCAGAAAATTCGCAACAGTTAACACTTTTAAAAAATGCAGTAAATCTATTTGATTAACTGCACTATTCTTCTAAATTAATCATTTTTAAAACTAAAAATAAATACAAAAGGAAAGAGAGGATATTATTTTTTGCCCCTTATCTTGTTTAGATTTCTTTTCCACCCTGCATATTTTGTTCTTCTTACAGGCGTTCCTTCAAAAAGTTTATTGAACTCTTCTTCGGTCAGTTTTGATAATTCTTCCAGTGATCTATTCAGCGTTTCAATCTTAGGAAAAAATCTTTCGTCTTCAGTAAAAATATTTCTGGAGTTGTAAGGGCATACATCCTGACATGTATCGCAGCCGTAAACCCAATTATCTAAGTTTATGTGTTCCGGAATTTCTCCGCGGTTTTCAATCGTCTGATACGATATACATAAATTTGCATCTAGCTTGTATTCTTCATATATCGCTCCTGTAGGGCAGGCATTAATACAGAGCATGCAGTTCTTGCAAAGGTCTTCTTCAATTGGTTTATCATAATCCAGTTCAACGTTAACCAGTATTTCACAGAGGAAAAAAAAACTTCCTATAGCGGGATTTATAATATTCGTATGTTTCCCCATTGCGCCTATGCCGCTTCGCGCTGCCCATATCTTATCCATCATGGGTCCGTCATCTACGTATGCTCGTGTTTTTATTTCAGGCGATAATAATTCTATATCTGTACAAAGAGGTTTTAGTTTTTTCTTAATTACCTTATGATAATCTTTATCTCCCCAGGCATAGCGGGAAATTTTTGCAATTGATTTATCTTCAATATGCTGGTAAGGAGTATCGTAAACAAAGGCCAGTGATATAATTGATTTCACATCGGGCATTACAAGGAAGGGATTAACTCTTTTTTCAAAGGAGTTATTCAGCCAGTTCATATCAGCATTCTTTTTTTCCTCGAGCCACTTCTTAAAATAAATTTCTTCTTTATCAAGAATTTCTCCTTTCGAAAATCCGCAGAGCGCAAAACCGTACTCTTTTGCTTTCTGTTTTATTGAAGATGATATGACTGATTTCTTTATCAAAAATGAAAATCAAATAATTTCTTTTTCGGTTTCTTTACGTATATATAATCGTCTTCTATTTTTAATTCATAGGTTTTCAGCTTGCATCCTATTTTTGTCGGCTGCTCGCCTGTTTCAAGATGGAATTTAAATCCGTGTATGGGGCATGTAACATACATCTCGTCTATATAGCCGTCAAACATCTGCGGCACGTGATTATGCGGACAGATATTATCAACTGCATAAACCTTATCATATATTTTGAACACAGCTATTTCATGGTCGTCATCTAACTGAAACTGCTTCCCTTTTTTATTGGAAAGCTCCGATAATTTAAATGTTTTTACGTATTCGTCTTTCATATTGTAGCAAAGTAAAAAATCAAATCAAAGATTGCATAGATTTTTACTGATTCAATGGAGTTTTTAAATTATCCAGGACATTAAACAATATAAATATTTGTCTAATTGTTAGAACAATGTTTTTTAGTAATGACGGATATTAAGCACTTCAGTATTGTTTTATCAATAACGGAAAAATGAATTTTCTATTATTGACGGGTTTTTGCTGAATTTTATACCCCAAATTGTTAGAGCTATTTAACCGTATTAAACAAATAATTTACTTCAATACAATTTAATCTTTTTCATTCAAGAAGTAAAGTAATTGTTACCTATTAGTAGGAATAGATATTTTTTTTCACATTGACTGACTTTAAATAAAGAAGTTTAAAATAGTAAAGCGGGCATAAAAAAATCCCGTTTGAAAAAAATTAAAAAAATTTTCGTTATCAAACGGGATTTGAAGGAGAGACTTATATTATTTTATATCAAATACTCTGTCAAGGCGTGCAATTTTTATTAAATCTTCCACTGCCTTGTTAACATTCATCAATACTAATTTATTTCCTTTTTCACGCTCCATTCTTTCTGCAAGAAGAAGGCATGAAAGTCCTGAGCTGTCACATCTTGTTACATCGCCCAGGTCTATTATAAACTGATTATCAATTTCTTTCTGAAGAAAAATCAATTCAGCTTTTAAATCGGCAGCTATCTCGTGACCGAGTACTTTTGATTCAAGCTTGAATATTGTTTTGTCTTTCTGTTTATCGATTTCGAATTTCATTTTGAGAGAATTTAATTTTCTTAATTATTCTTTCTTAACTTAGCGTCTGTTACCGCCGCCGCGTCTGTCATCTCTTCTTGGTCCGTCGCGTCTGTCCCCTTCAGGTCTTTCACGTTTAACGGGTTCTACATATCCTTCAGGTTTCGGAAGCAATGCTTTTCTGCTAAGTTTCATTTTACCTTCACGGTCAATATCAAGAAGCATAACTTCTATCTTATCGCCCATATGTAAAACATCTTCAACTTTATCTACTCTCTTATAATCTATTTCAGAGATATGAAGAAGTCCTTCTTTACCCGGAATGATTTCTACGAATGCGCCGAAATCTTTTATAGATTTAATTGTGCCTTCATAAGTTTTTCCTTTTTCAGGAACTTCAACTAATCTGCCTACCATTGTTTTAGCAATGTTAGCATTTTCTTCATTCACTGCCGCAATAGTTAACATACCTGTATCATCGATATTAAGTTCGCATCCTGATTCAGCAATAATGTGCCGGATCATTTTTCCACCGGGTCCGATAATTGTTCCTATCATATCAACCGGAATCTGCATTGAGTATAAATGCGGTGCATACTTTGATAAGTTTTCTCTTGGCGCAGAAAGAGTTTCGTTCATTATTCCAAGAATATGAAGTCTGCCTTCTTTTGCCTGATTAAGAGCTGTTTCAAGTACTTCAAAAGAAATTCCTCTTATTTTAATATCCATCTGAATTGCTGTGATACCATCAGTTGTTCCTGCAACTTTGAAATCCATATCACCGAAGTGATCTTCATCGCCGAGAATATCTGAAAGAACTGCAATTCTGTCGCCTTCTTTTATAAGACCCATCGCAATACCTGCAACCGGTTTTTTCATTGGTACACCTGCATCCATTAAAGCTAATGAACCTGCGCAGACTGTAGCCATAGAAGATGAACCGTTTGATTCAAGAATATCCGATACAATTCGAAGCACGTAAGGAAAATCTTTTTCGCTCGGTGCCATTTTTTTCAATGAGCGCTCAGCAAGATTACCGTGTCCGATTTCTCTTCTTCCCGGTCCCGGTCTTCCGCTGGTTTCACCTGTGCTGAATCCGGGGAAATTATAATGCAGAATAAATTTCTTCTGAATTTCGTCTCTTAATCCTTCTATCGTCTGTGAATCGTTTCCGGTTCCTAAAGTTACAGTTGTCAAACTTTGTGTTTCACCTCTGGTAAATAAGGCTGAACCGTGTGTTCTTGGCAATACGCTTGTTTCACAGGTGATATTTCTTATATTCGTTGTTCCTCTTCCGTCCAATCTTTTGCCTTCATCTAAAATCATTGCGCGGATAACATTGTATTGTATATCGTGCATTATTCCGGCAAGCTCTTTTTCTTTTTCAGGGTATTTCTCTGCTAATGCTTCTTTTACTTTTGCATGAAGTTCATTGTTACCGTTATGTCTTTGTTCTTTAGGAAGAACTGCGCTTACCATCGCTTTAAATTCATTTTCATACAGGGCTTTAACATCGTTAATCATCTCTGTCCTGTCTTCAGCAGCCGGAATCGGTTTCTTTGTCTTTGCAACTTCTGCAGCAAATTCTTTCTGAAATTTACAAAGTTCAATTATATGAGTATGAGCAAATTTCACTGCCTCTATAAATTCATGCTCTGACATTTCTTTTGCTTCACCTTCAACCATTACGATTGAATCTTCTGTTCCTGCAACAATTATATCAAAATCACCTTCATCATTTTGTTTGTGAGTTGGGAGTACTATTAACTCACCATTCACACGAGTAACCCTCACTTCTGCTATTGGAAGATCGAACGGAATATCAGAAATCATCAGAGCTGCAGAAGCGCCGATAGCAGCAATAACGTCTGCATCATTCTCCCCGTCTGAAGAGTAAACACCTGCCTGAATATCAACTTCGTTGAAGTATCCGTCAGGAAACATTGGTCTTATTGGTCTGTCAATTAATCTTGATGAGAGTATTTCTTTTTCTGTTGGTCTGGCTTCTCTTTTAAAAAATCCGCCGGGGATTTTTCCGACTGAGGCTGATTTTTCCCTATAGTCTACTTTTAAGGGGAAGAAATCCTGTCCTGGTGCTGCTTCATCTTTTGCGACTGCTGTACATAATACCACGGTGTCTTCTAGGGAGATTAATACTGCTCCGTTTGCTTGCTTAGCAAGTCTTCCTGTTTCTAGAGTTAGTTTTTTTCCGCCTATCTCTATGCTTTTTCTTATCAATTCGGTATAAACCTTTCTTGTAAAGTTTTAAAATGTTTAACGTCTTTTTTATGTACGTTCATAAAAACGACAAACCCGTCCTAAAAAATGAGGGACGGGCATTTGTGAAATTGAATAAAAAACCAAAAAAATTATTTTCTGATGTTTAATTCTTTTATGATGCCTCTGTATCTTGTAACATCTTTGTTTTCAAGATATCTTAAAAGCTTTCTTCTTTTACCAACCATTTTCAAAAGTCCTCTTCTTGAGTGGTTATCTTTTGCATGAGTGTTAAAATGGCTTGCTGAAAGCTCATTAATTCTTTTTGTAAGTATTGCAACCTGAACTTCAGTCTTTCCTGAGTTGTTAGCTGATTCGCCGTACTTTGTTACAATCTCGCTTTTTTCTTCTTTAGTTAATGCCACGTGTTTTTTTAATTAATGTTACTGAATATATTTAAAGTTTTTTGTTTGTCTTCGTCCAGCTTTATTGTAAGCTCTTCAAGAGAATTGAATTTAACTTCTTCCCTTATATACTCAACAAACCTGATTTTAATTTTTTCTCCGTAAATATCTTTATCAAAATTAAAGATGTTTACTTCAAGGAATATTTCATCGGTATCGTTTACAGTCGGGTTATGCCCTATGCTCATCATACCTTGAAATATGTTTTTATCGTAAAGAACTTCTACTGCGTAAATTCCGTTTTTCGGAATTTGTTTGTTATCATCATCTATCTTCAAATTTGCCGTCGGATATCCTAACTCTCTTCCACGTTTTGCTCCTTGTACAACTATTCCTTCTATTTCATAAAATCTTCCGAGGAAAAATTTTGCAGCGTTTACATCTCCCTGTTCAAGAAGACTTCTTATTTCCGTGCTGCTTATATTTTTATCATCGATTTTAAACTCAGGCACTTTGTGCACACTGAAACCGCAATTATTTGAAAGAGCGTTTACTGTTTCGATACTTCCCTCGCGATTTTTACCGAACATGTGGTCATATCCGATAACTAAGTCATTTAGTCCTATCCTGTTCACAATGTAATCAGTAAAAAATGTCTCTGCAGGTGTTGCCGCAAACTCTTTACTGAAATTTATTATATAAACTGTATCAAGAGGAAATCTTTTTAGCAACTCCAGTTTTTCCTCTGTTGAAGTTAAAAGCTTTACATCTTTGGAGCGGTTTCTTAAAACTATCTGCGGATGCGGGTCGAAAGTAATTAAGATGCTTCTTAAATTCTTTTCTTCTTTCAGACGGTTTAGCTCGCCGATAATCTGCTGATGCCCTATGTGAACACCGTCAAAAGTCCCTACGGTAACAACGGTTTTCTTATCGTAAACAATTTCATCAGGCTCTCTTACAACTATCATTCCCTTAAAAAATTAATTTAAGGATTTTAAAACTTCTTTTACTTTATCAAAGTTTGGCAGATCTCCTGCGCTTTCTAATACTTCAGCGTATGCAATCTTTCCTTCTTTATCAACTACGAATGCAGCTCTTTTTGAAACTCCGTTCATATTGTGAACAAAACCGCCGTCAGGATATCTTGTACCGTATTTTTCAATCACTTCTTTGTTAAAATCGCTGAGCAAAGGGAAAGTTATTCCGTTTGCTTTTGCCCATGCATCCTGAGTAAAAATAGAATCAACGCTGATTCCGAAAGTCTGTGCATCAAGTGAAGAGTAATCTTCAAAGTCTTTTACGATTGTACACATTTCTGTTGTACAAACTCCGGTAAATGACTGCGGATAGAAAAATAATACTACGTTTTTCTTTCCTTTGTAATCACCTAAAGTATAATCTTTAACATCGCCTGTTTCATTTTTACTTTTTAAAGTAAAATCAGGAGCTGTATCGCCAACGTTTAAAGCCATGTTTATGGTTGAAATTTAATTTTAAGCAATTAGTAATATAAGGATTTACCCAGAGAGTTTCAATGAGAAAACAGGGCTAATAAGAGGTTAGAACTGAAATGAACTTATTTGATGCAAATCTGCGTAATTATGAGGTAAACGCTTGTTTTTTCTTTTTTCTTCTTCGTACAACAATATATATAACTATTCCGGCAATTGCCAGAATTATAATAATTGGTACACCGAAAACCAGGAATAACATTACATATGCAAAGACATTGAACCCGGAATCATGTACCTCAAAATCATTGGCTGTGAATACTTTATAAGACTCCGCAAAGATATTTGCAGGCTGGATACGGTCAATTTCATCATAATATTTATTTGCATCTGAAACTACTGATTGTATATCTGATTTACCTTTTGTACTCTTATAACGGATAAGAACATTATCTTTCGGAGTCGGTTCTAAATTTTTAAAATCATAAATCAGACTGTTACCTTCATCATTAATCGTGAATTTTGAGTTTGGCGATACACCCATAATGTCTTTTGCAGTCAGTCCATCCATAAGCTGAATATTTATTCTTCCGCTCTCAATATTTTTTGCCCAAGCCTTGCCTGATTCCAGTATGTAAACAAATCCGTTATCTGTATCCTTGCTGTACCCTTTTCTTAAAATGCTGTTTGAAGTATTAACTATGAAGTAAACTTTTATTTTTGTGACAGCATTGGGCTTAAAGTCTGACTTCCATACATACCAGTTATTGTATAGGTTTCGTTTATTTTCATCGAATGAATAGCTCGAATCCCCAGCTTTCAGTTTTTCATTCGGAACATCCTTGCCGTCAACAAAAACCTTCAGTCCGTAAATATCTTCAAAACTTACTCTTGAAACTAATTCGTTTTCATAAGAAGCATTTATAGGGTAACCTGTATTAAAAATTATTTCTTTATTGGATAAGTTAAGCATGTTGTACTCCCCGCGCACAACTGCAAAGTTAGGATAAAGCAGAACAGTTATCTGCTCACTTTGCATTTGGAGCTTATCGA
Source organism: Ignavibacteria bacterium (assembly GCA_044226845.1). Taxonomy (GTDB): domain Bacteria; phylum Bacteroidota; class Ignavibacteria; order Tepidaquicellales; family Tepidaquicellaceae; genus JAFDZO01. The sequence continues at coordinate 230,248 of JBGAGG010000005.1, read as the reverse complement.
GGTACAAACTATCTGAAGCAAAAAACGGAATGAAATCGCTGCTGCCTCCGTTATTATAAAATCCCGGAGCGGCAGCGTTTGCAAAAATTTTAGATGTAATACCTACAAAGAAAAACAGAATAAGAAAGATATTTCTCATTATAAATTATTGGGGTTCTACTAAATTAGTTTTGAGCAGACTCCTGAGCAAGTCTGAACGCATTCATCATATCAACAACTCCTCCAGATTTAGAAAGACTTGCAAAAGGAACTTTGGAATTTTTTCCTTGTATTTTTACCTGCAAACCGGGATAAGTTCTTGCCGAGCTTACTATTATTTCTTTTATTCGCTGCGCTGTCAGATTCGGGAAAAATGCTTTTAAGTTTGCAGCAATGCCCGTCACTTCAGGTGATGCCATGCTTGTTCCACTTTCACGTTTATATAGAGGATTCGGATAGCAGCTGTTTATCTCCACTCCGGGAGCAAACACATCTACTATTTTATCAGAGTAATTACTGAATGAGGCAGCTAAATCATAATGTCCGGCAAGATCTTCCGGATCTTTTTCTTTAGACCATTGCTGCATCCAGGTTGATGCGCCAACTACAATAGTATTACTAAAAAATTTCATCTGTCCGTTTTCCATGATAAACTTTCTCGGATAACTGATTTTAGTTTCTATATCCGATGCATCGTTACCGGCAGAGTTTACAAATAACACACCTTTCTCTTCTGCATATTTCAGAGCTTCTAAAACCAGATCAGCCTGCGGTGAAAAATATTTCCCTGCCGACATATTTATAATGCTTGCTCCGTTATCTACTGCGTATCGGATTCCATTTGCAATATCTTTGTCTCTTTCATCGCCTTCATCTGGTACACTTCTGATGCACATAATTTTTGCATAGGGAGATTGTCCTATAGTATTTACGCTTGCAGCAATAATTCCCGCGACGTGTGTTGCATGGTCCATGCTCCCCGTATTAGGCTTATTGTTTCCGTATCCTTTTTCCATGAACAGTTCCGGATTATCACCAATCAATAAATAAGTACTTGTTGTATCGGTTAAATATTTAGATTTAACGTCATACTCTTTCTTAAGCGCTACCATCTCTTCTTTTTTTATTCCATACATGAAGTATGTATTGAGTATTACGGAAGCGGCTTCTTCATATTTGCCTGTTAGAGTTCTTGAAATTTTATCAAGTTTATCGGGGTCTGTCGGATAATTTCTTTCCTTTAGAATTGCTTCAGCGCTGTTTAATTCATCGATGGATGTATTAATCCCCACTTTCATAAACATCACTTCGCTTTTTTCCTCCAGATATTCATCTTTGACTTTTTTAAAGTAAGGATCATTCTCGCTAACACCCTGCTTTTTTAATTTATAATATTCGCGTGTAAATTCCATACCAAGGCTTTCCTGTGTACCAAGGAAATTCCATCCGTTGAAATCATCAATAAATCCATTACCGTCATCATCTACTCCCTCAACTCCGTTAACTTCTGCCATGTTCTGCCAGATATTATTTTTTAAGTCAGGGTGATTAATATCTATTCCGCCGTCAATAACTGCAACTACAACCTGTTTCGGCTCATTAAGCAGCTGAGTAGTTTTCAAATACTCTCTGAATGCTAAAGTTCTTGTACCTTCATATCCGTCTTTCGGGTCCATTAAAGCCCAGTCCGGCAGTTCCTGAGCATTTGTTTTTATGTATCTCTGAATTTTCTGTGAGAGAAGATCGTTAAACCTGTTATCTGAGTTAGGTATAAAAGCAAAAGAAGAAACTGCAAGTATAATTGCGAAAAGCGATGAGACAAGAATTTTATTTTTAGACATGTATTTGAACAATTTTAATTTCATATTTCTAACGAATAATATTTTATATATTAACAGTTTTATTTACAATTGAATTACAACTGCCTTTTGGTTTTGTAACCCAAACCTTGTCTATTAAATTCTAAAATCAATTAAAAGTTTCACGTTTATCAGAAAATAAATACGAATGAAAAAATTTTTAGAGAAGTATAATGAATATAAGAGTAAAATTGATGAAAGAGTTAACTCTCTGGTTGTTGAAAAAGAACCTAAAAGCCTTTATGACCCCGTAAACTATATTTTGTCTGGCGGCGGAAAAAGAATACGGCCTATAATCTTACTTTTCGCATGTGAATCTGTAGGAGGAAATATAGAAGATGCTCTTGATGCAGGCGCAGCAATAGAAGTTCTGCACAATTTCACACTGGTACACGATGATATAATGGATAATGCCGATACTCGCAGAGGTAATGAAACAGTTCATAAAAAATGGAATGTTAACACTGCCATACTTGCCGGAGATAACTTAATTGCAATAGCATATAAATCTCTGTTAAGAACAAAAGTTTTAGGTATAGAAAAAATTGTTAAAGAATTCACAGAAGGTGTTGTAGAAGTCTGTGAAGGACAAAGCTATGATAAAGATTTTGAATTAGAGAACGATGTTACGATTGACAAGTATTTAATGATGATTCAGAAAAAAACTGCAAAGCTCATTGAAGTCAGCGCAGTGATGGGAGCAATTATCGGAGGAGGAAGTGAACAGCAAATTCACAACATACGGGAGTTTGCCGTTAACTCGGGACTGGCATTTCAGATCCAGGACGACTTGCTTGATATAATTGCAGATGAAAAAGAATTCGGTAAAAAAATCGGCGGCGATTTAATTGAAGGCAAGAAAACATTTCTGCTTCTGAAATCGCTTGAAGTTGTAAACAAAAAAGAAGACAGGGAAAGAATTGAACTGATAGTAAAAAACTCAGGCATAAAAGATAACCAGGAACAAGAGATACAAAGAATTAAAAAAATATATTTAGATTACGGAGTAATTGACGCTGCTAAAAAAGCAGTGGAGAGCTTTACTTTAAAAGCAGATGAATGCATAAAAGATTTTGACCCTAAGCATCAGGAATTGCTGAAAGGATTTTCACAAATGTTACTCGAAAGAAATTCTTAATTGTTACTAAAGAATGATTGAAAAAGAAGTTGAGATAGTAAATAATGCAGGAATGCATACACGCCCTGCATCATCAATTGTAAAAATCGCCGCTAAATACAAAGCAGATTTTTTTATTACACGCGATGACTTTGAAGTAAACGGCAAAAGTATTATTGGCGTAATGACACTTGCCGCAGAAAAAGGCTCTAAACTGACATTGAAATTCGAAGGCGAAGATGAAGAAGCTTTATCTGTTGAGATGATTGATTTTTTTGAAAAAGGATTTGGTGAGATGTAATTATTTATAGGATTTAATCATTGAAAATAACCCCAAACACATTTCGTATTTTACTTTTTTTTGCTTTATTTAACTTTTGCAGAGCAAACAGTATTTCATTCGTTGATTATAACTGCGAATCCGATAATGCATTCTTTTATACGAAAGAAAACCACCTTATCTCCGGCTATTTAAAAATCATTAATGATGACGGAAGCATTTATAATCAGTTTGAAATAATAACCCGGACTGATTCTGTTCTATATATTCCCGATTATAATTTTGTAAGTTTCACTAATGAGAAAGGATATTTCCCTATGGTGAAATTTTCCTTTCCATTCCTGCAGCTGAAACATAATGTAATTCCTTATCTTCAGGCTCCTGCCTTAATAAAATTTTTATACTTATTAGATAAAGTAAAATTCAGGCCGCGTGTTTCAGACGGTATGCGGACAAACGAAGCTCAGTTGCTTTATAAAAGAAGAGGATGGTCAAACATAGAAGCCTCGCCGCATATCATAGGTGCAGCTATGGATTTATCATATACTCCGCCAGAAGATAAAACTAAAATACTTTCGTTGAACGATGCAATAAACATACATTATCTTGAACACGGCCGCGGCGGAAACCGTCACGTTCACTTACAGGATAACAGTATATGGAATATGGATGTTTCTACCTATGCAAATGACTTGAGCGCTAATTTGAATGCTATCATTAATCAGAAAATATGCATGATAGCTAATGCATATAGCCCGGTTTATAAAAAATCAGATAAAGTAAATTCCTTCGTTTATAATTTTCGCAATAATAATCCGGGCACATTAAAAATAAAATTTTATGATATGTACGGTAAGAAAAAAGCAGATTTGCTTACGGGAGTTTATGAGCCGGGAAGTCATTCGATAAATGTTCTGACTGACTTTCTAAAGACTGGTATATATAAATTGATTATCACAAATAATGACGGGCTGCTCGAAGAAAAAATTATCGGAGTGATTTGAAACTTACCTCTTTAAATTACCTCCTTACTTCAAAAAAACTCTTCAAAATCCCTGCGCATTCTTTATCCATAATTCCGCCGTATACATTCACGGTATGATTCATTTTTTCATTTGAAGTAATATTAAACGCGCTGCCGCATCCGCCGATATTATTGTCGAATGCTCCAAAGAAGAGATTATCAATCTTTGCCATGACAATTGCTCCCGCGCACATGGGACAGGGCTCAAGGGTAACATACATATTGCATCCGATAAGCTGTTTTGATTGCAGATACTCTGCTGCTGATGTTATAGCAATTATTTCTGCATGGGCTGTAGGGTCTTTTAATGTCTCAACCTGGTTATGCGCTTTAGCAATGATTGTATTCTGGAATGTTATAATGCATCCTATCGGCACTTCATTTTCTTCGTAAGCTCTTTCTGCCTCTTTAAAGGCATATTTCATCCATAGTTCCTGTGTATTCATTTTTGTTTTACTTTTTCTTTTTGATTGGTGTTTTTGGCACAGGATTTAAAGTATCCGCTTTTACTCCCTGAGGATTATCACTTTTCTTATCGTCACTTGGTTTTACCAGTGGAGCGTTCATCTTTCGCATCATATCTTTGAACGAATAAAATTTATAACCGCGTCTTTTCAGATTCGTAATTTCTTTATCCAGAAATAAAAATTCTGAAGGAGAAAGATTTAAAATATAAAAGTTATTTGTGTAACCGCTTTTTGTTCTGTTAATTATATTAGTAAAGAGGTCGTACACTTTTTTCTCATCTATATTTGCCGAAGCAAACTTCTGAAGCAATGTATCCTTATACGTAGTGATTTTATACTTCAAAAATTCATCTTTAATTTTTTCTTCAAACACAAAATCTTTTACAGGGTTATCTATTATCACGCCGCCGGTTTTTGCAAACTCATAGGAAACACTTTTAATTTTAGCTCTCCATTCACGGTTTCCTTCCGTGCCTGATTTAAAATCAGCCTCTACATCATCTTCTTTTCCGATGGTAAACTTGAGAAGGAAATCTTTTTTTGAATTAACAATTAATGACTGCACGTCTGATTTATCGTTTGTAAGTGGAAGTATAATGGAGAAATTTTCATTGGAGTTTATTACCTCATTTAAATCAGAAGATTTAAAATCAGTAATATTATTCAAAATAAGACATACATCTGAAGCATCTCTTTTTATCTTATCTGTATAATTAAGCTTTATATTCCCTACTGTTTTCTTTAAGCTGTCTTTTTTGAAATAAATATCTGCGCTTATATTTCGTGATTTGGGGTCTTCATTTATTGTTTCTTCAAGACCGTAGTAGCGGAGCATATTTGTAAAATTAGTAGTAACTTCTATCGTACTCAGGTCAAGCGGAATTGAAACTTCTTTTGTAAACCATATTTCGGGAAGAGCTTTATTTGATTTCTTATCGTTTTTCCCGTCCTTAATCCATTCCTTTTTAACACCGAAAGAATACAGCATAGAATCAATTTCCGAAGGAATTTTCTTTTTAAGTTCCTCATCAGTAAATTTTTTATCGGTTATTTTTGTAATTCCTGTTTCTATTGAATCTTCTGAACTATTGAAATAAAAGTAGGATAATACAGCTGCAACAACTATCAGCGATGCTATTAATATTATTTTTATTTTTTGTTCTTTAAAATTCATAGGAATTAATTTATATGGTCAGCTATATCGCTTTTTATTTTCTTAAATACGGAAATTGTTTCAGGAAGTTTTTGTAAACTTAAAACTTCTGCAGCATCATCTACATATTTTTCTTTTCTTGCTCCTATTAAAACTGTTGAGACTCCCTCTGTTGAAGAAATCAACAGCATTGTTTTCTGTGAAAGTGACAAACTGTGATATTCTTCAGGGATGATCGAGTTTATTATAGCATGAATCTTTGCATTTCGCGAGTTTGCATTTATTTTATAATAAGTCGAAATAAAATTAAACAGCTTATAGCTCTCCGCTAAATACTTTGCAAAAAATTCTTTTGCGCTGGTATCTTCGACGTGATTATTAAAAAAGTCTGTAAGTAAATTTATTCTTGGGGCAATGTTGTACTCTATATTGTCATTAAAATGCTCAAGAGTACCGAAAAATTTCCAGTTCTCATCAATCAGTTTACCGAACGACAAAAATTTCTTTGCCTTCTCCAGGTCTTCACTCGCTTCCATATCAACTAATTTTTCATCAATAATATCCTGCTCCATTAACATTACTAATTTATTCTGCTTCACAAAATCATTTTCAATGTATTGGCCCGTAACTTCAAAATCCGCTAAGCGCAAAAGACCCTTTGCAGTTATTGCATTAAGGGGACGGTTTATTAGAACCTCTAACTTATTTTCTTCAGCAAGTTCAAGAACAGTCTTCGTTCCATTCATCTGATTTTTATTCAGTACTGCTCCGCTCTCTATCAAATTAAAAGGCAGTTGCACGCATTTGAAATTATTCTCAGTATTTATTTCATTGGCGATGTGCAGCACTTTCTCCAGTGAAGTGAAATTATACTCGTTATGTAAACCGGGGAATGAGTTGGAAGAAATTCCAAAGGACTTAACTTTGCCTTCCCTAACCTTTTCTTCAAGGAAAATAAAAGCACTTTTTATTCTTCTGTAGTATTCTTCTCTGGCAGCATCAAGGTTCATTCCTTCATGTTCCGCCCAGCCTAAAAAATATTCCGGATTGTGAAGCAGGTACACATCAACGTAGTCCATCTGCAATCTTTTCAATTGCTCATCTAACTGATGTTGAAGAAAATTAGGATGAATACAGTGCCAAAGACGCTCAGCATATTCCACAACTTCGGGAAAAGGTTTGCCTTCTTCTTTTCTTGCCAGCGCAGTTTTATAATTTGAACCTTGTATATATCCTGCCTTCGTTACAACTGTAAGATCTTCTCTTCTTATTTTATTCTCTTCAATTAATTTAGTCACAACCTGACCGACAAGTATTTCGCTTTTGCCGTCGGCATAATTTGCAGATGTATCTATTAAAGTTATTCCTTCTAAAATAGCTTTTTCAAGCGATTTTCGATGTTCTTCAACTCTGTAGTCTATTCTATAACAGCCGAAGCCTAAAATTGGCAGTTTCATTTTTATATTATTTGAATCAAAATAAAAATAGTATTCTTTAAATTAAATTCATAAAATATTTAGATATAAATGATGAATTTAGAACTATTTTTAAACCTTCTTTTACTCTCATTCTTCATTGTAATTAAAAATCAATAACCTTAATTTCATTTTTTACAATCATTCCACATTTTTAGTAATATTCTAATACAATGAGCGATAAATCTTACCTTTCAGCTTCTTACAATAATATTCTTGTTTCCGAAATAGAAAATAAAAACGGACTTAAGGTTGGAGTGATACAACTAAACCGTCCTGATGTTTTAAATGCATTAAAAGTTGAGCTCATGAAAGAAGTTGTGGGCACTATGGAAAACTTTGATAAAGACGAAGAAATAGGGTGCATAGTATTAACAGGAAATGCCAGGGCTTTTGCAGCAGGCGCAGATATAAAAGAAATGGCAGATGCGACTGCTATTGAAATGCAGCTTAGCAATCAGTTTGCCCGGTGGGATAAAATAAGAAAAGTGAGAAAACCCATAATTGCTGCAGTAAGCGGTTTCGCTCTCGGCGGCGGTTGCGAGCTTGCAATGAGCTGCGACATGATAATAGCAGCGCAGAGCGCTAAGTTTGGCCAGCCTGAAATAAATTTAGGAGTTATCCCCGGAGCTGGAGGCACGCAAAGACTTACAAAAGCAATCGGCAAAGCGCGCGCTATGGAAATGATTCTCACAGGAAGAATGATGTCTGCTAAAGATATGTTTGAAGCAGGACTTGTAACACGTGTAGTGGAAGATGAAGTATATTTAGATGAAGCAATTGAGCTTGGAAAAGAAATTGCATCTAAGCCGGCAGTAGCTGTTATGCTTGGTAAAGAATGTGTATCGCGTTCACTGGATCTCACAATAGAAACAGGCCTGGAGTTTGAAAGAAAAAATTTCTATTTATTATTTGCTACCGAAGATAAATTTGAAGGTATGAATGCATTTGTTGAAAAGAGAAAAGCTGAGTGGAAAGGAAAATGATGGTCGTTAATAGTTATCCATTGTTCGTTATCCGTTATCAGAAAAAAATATTTAGGTTAGCTGTACTATTATTTTTACTTGCATGCGGTGTATCATTTGCGCAGGAGAAGCCTGTTACTGAAATTCAGGGACCCAAAGACGGCGACCTGAATGCACAGGAAATTATTGAGAATAATAAGGCAGCACTTGTATCAATCTGGTATCATACAACCGATAATTACAGTTATTACTCTTATACAAGTAACGATACAACTTTGCTTAACGGAAGCGGATTTATTTTCAGAGCTGACGGATTAATCGGTACTAACTTTCATGTTGTTGAAAGAATCGACAGTATAATTGTAAAAACAAGCGACGGAAATTTTTACTACGCGCAGATAGTACTGATTGATGAAAAAAATGATTTTGCAATCTTAAAAATTGTTTCAGAAGATAGTTTAAATTTTCAGACCATAAACTTTGGAAATTCTGACAATGTAAAACAGGGACAGGATGTATATGCAATTGGCAGCCCTTTGGGATTTGAATATACAATTTCACAGGGAATTGTAGCTGCAATAAGGCAAAATGAAAAAGTTGACTTCAATGATCCTGTTACCTATATGCCGGTAACAAAAACTTTTGAAAAAGTTATTCAGATAACGGCAGCAATCTCTCCCGGAAACAGCGGAGGCGCTCTTTTTAATTCAAAAGGTGAAGTCATTGGTATTACAACGTATACTTTCATGGGTTATGGCAATCTAAATTTCGCAGTTGCAATAAATGCTTTTAAAAGAACAGCTGCATTAATAAATACAGCTAACCTTGCTGATGATGAAGAACTTAAAGCAAAAAAAGAAGAAAGTTTATTTAATTCCAATTACAGGCTTGCAAACAATCTGAAATCACAGATAAGTTACGACTGGTACTACTCGAAATGGAAAGATACTATGAAGGTAATTGATACTTTTGCCGTAAGAAAAGACTCACTCAATCGGGCTAATTTTTCTAAGGCAGAAACTTATTATTACAAATGCATTGAAATGCGTCCCGACACATTTTATGTATACAGAGATTTGCTTGACTTATATGTAATGACCGATTCTTATCAAAAAGCTGAAGATTTATTTAAAACTGTAAGGGAAAAATTTACATCGGACAGTCTGGTAAATTCTTTAAGTTCTTCACTCGCAACAGCATACTCTTCATCTAAGGATTATAAGAAAGCATTAACCTTCTATGAAAAAATGCAAAGGGCTGATACTTCCGATAATTTTATCAGATATTCAATTGCGAATATTTATGATTTGATGGGAGATTATAAAAAAGCAGAAAAAAGTTACAAGGAAGTTATCAGTAGAGATTCAAGCAATACAAATGCTTATGTTGGTTTAGGAAAAATATACTATGAGAAGTATAAAGATTATTCAAAAGCAAAAAAGATTTTAGAAACTGCCTATGACCGCGAACTGACTTTATATGGCTCAGCTCCGTACAACCTGGACCTACTGTATTACATCGGTATGATAGCGGTGAAGGAAGGAAGAAAATTTGATGCAATACTTGCTTACATGGATATAAAGGGAATTTATGTTTCAGGAGTTGAAGAGAATAAAAAGAAAGCTGACTTATACAAAGCAATAAAAAATTTGGACGAATAAAGTTTAATAAATACAAATAAAATTTAAAATAATTACAAAGGTAATTTTATAAAATCATGGTACAAAATTTTGACGTTGTTATTATCGGCGCCGGCGGCGCGGGGCTTCGCGCAGCTGTAGAAATTCCGAAAGAATATTCATGCGCAGTTTTATCAAAAGTATTTCCTCCCCGCTCGCATACAGGTACAGCTCAGGGCGGTGTTTGCGCAGCGCTTGCAAATATGGAAGATGATTCATGGGAAAACCATGCATACGATACAGTTAAAGGAAGCGATTATCTCGGAGACCAGGACTGCATTGAAGTAATGTGCAAAGATGCTATCAGAGCTATCATGGAGCTTGAACACATGGGTATGCCGTTCTCAAGAAACGAAGACGGTAAAATCGCTCAGAGATTTTTCGGCGGGCACACGAGACCTGTTGACCCGAATGAACCAAACGGAAAGAGAGTCGCTGTAAAACGCTCATGTTACTCTGCTGATAGAACAGGCCACGTAATGCTCCACACTCTATATGAAACATGCATAAAGAACCAGGTCAATTTCTTTTCAGAATATTTTGTAACAGACTTAATTGTCGAAGACGGAGTATGTAAAGGCGTAGTTGCAATGGATATTGCTACAAGTGAAATTCATACCTTCCATGCTAAAGCAGTTATTTTTGCAACAGGCGGTTACGGAAGAGTTTTCAGAATTACCTCTAACGCTCATGTTGGTACAGGAGACGGTTATGCATTATGCTATAACAACGGACTGCCATTGGAAGATATGGAATTTTTCCAGTTCCATCCGACAGGATTATGGAAGCTTGGAATTCTTGTCAGCGAAGCTGCAAGAGGTGAAGGCGGTATATTAAAGAATAAAGACGGTGAGAGATTCATGGCGCGCTACGCTCCGACAGTTATGGACTTAGCTCCAAGAGACATGGTATCCCGCGCAATTATTTCAGAGATAAGAGAAGGTCGCGGAATAAGAGGCAGCGACGGAACGGATTACGTTTACCTTGATGTATCTCACTTAGGAAAAGAAGTTATTGATGATAAGCTCCCGGAAATTACAGGCTTTGCGAGAACATACTTAGGCGTAGAGCCGACAAAGGAACCGATTCCTATTCAGCCTACAGCACACTATGCTATGGGCGGAATTCCGACAAATGTAAACGGTGAAGTTTTGTTAAATGAAAAAGGCGATATTGTAAAAGGTCTTTATGCAGCAGGTGAATGCGCATGCGTATCAGTACACGGCGCAAACAGACTCGGTACAAACTCATTGCTGGACTTAGTTGTTTTCGGAAGAAGAACAGGAAAGGCAGTAACGGAATTTGTAAAGAATAACGATTACGCTCCAATGCCAGCCGATGCAGCAGAAAAATCCAAAAAGATTATTAATGATATATTCAATAAATCAGGAAGTGAAAAAGTTGTAACGCTCAGAACAGAATTGCAGGATACAATGATGGTTGACTGCGGAGTATTCAGAAACGAAGCTGACCTGAAAAAAATGGTAGAGAAAGTAAAAGAGATCAAAGCAAGAGCTAAGAATATTTCGATTCAGGATAAAGGTAAAGTATTCAATACGGATTTAATAGAAGCTATCGAACTTGATAACTTAATTGTTACAGCTGAAGCAACAGTTAACAGCGCTTATGCAAGACAGGAATCACGCGGAGCTCATACAAGAGAAGATTTCCCGAAGAGAGACGATGTTAACTGGATGAAGCATACATTTGCTTTCAAGAATCCAAACGGTGATGAACCGATTTTGAAATACAAACCTGTAACTCTGACAAGATTTACACCCATGGAAAGAAAATACTAAAAAGAAAGTATTAATAATCATTAACCCCAAGAAATGAAGCTAAGTTTTATTTTAGTTTTTTTATCGTTCTTTAGTTTAACGTTTGCGCAGAGAGATACTCTTGATGTAAAACTTGGCAAGTACAGATTCAGGGCAATACATATTGACACCAATTATTCAACTACTTTGAGAGTTACAGAGGGAAATGATGTGATTTTCAAAGGTGAATTCGAAGAGAGAATAAGTGATATAAAGGAAGTTGATTTCAATAATGACGGAACGAAAACTTATCTGATTGCAGTTTATACGGGCGGCGCGCATTGCTGCACATACGTTCAGGCGTGTAAGATAAAGAATGATAAGCTGATTACAACCGACACTTTATTTTTAGCCGATTCATATTTTGAACTCGAAGATCTGGATAAAAATAAGAAGACTGAACTGACTGCATACAATATGATGTTTGCATATGCGTTCACAAATTTTGCGGAAACAAGAGCACCGGTATTAGTTTACACAGTAGAGAACGGAAGGTTCAAAGAAATTACAAAAAACTATCCTGTCCTGGTTCGTTCTCAGATTGATGAATGGCAAAATGATTTGCAGGTATTTTTAGACAGTAATTATAAATGCGAAGCTGAGGGGGACGAAACATTTAATACAGATGCAGGTTCCGTGAAAACTATACTTGCAGCTATAACAGCTGATTATTTTACGCTGGGACAAGTTTATAAAGGATACGAGTTGATAGATAAAGTTTATCCCTGCCCTGATAAAGATAAATTTATACAAACTTTGAAAGAAGATTATAAGTTAAGATAAGCAGAAGTAAACAATTGAAATAAAAAATTATCATTAATATATTATACAATGGATATTACAGTAAAAATTTTGAGATATAACCCTGAGAAAGATACACAGCCGTATTTTCAGGACTTCAAGCTTCAGGGCATAAGCGGAGATTGGAGACTTCTCGATGTTCTTCACGAGATAAAATGGAAACACGATGGCACGCTTACATTCAGACGTTCATGCGCTCACGGAATCTGCGGAAGCGACGGAATGAAGATCAACGGTAAGAACAGACTTGCATGCTCACTTCTTTTGAAAGATATGAACACAAACAAACCGATAACAATTGAGCCGCTGCCTTCACTGCCGATTATAAAAGATTTAGTAGTAGATATGTCGAGCTTCTTCCAGAAGTATGAAGTGATAAAGCCATATCTCATAAATAAAACTCCGCCGCCGGCAAACAGTGAAAGACTGCAATCTAATGATGACGCTGAAATGCTTTTTGAATCAGCAAAATGCATTCTTTGCGCATGCTGCACAACATCATGCCCTTCGACGTGGACAAACGAAAATTATTTAGGACCTGCAGCTTTATTAAAAGCATATAGATTTGCTTTTGATACGAGGGATGATGCTGCTGACGAAAGACTAGATATAATTGATAATCCGGACGGAATTTGGAGATGCCATACAATATTTAATTGTATAGAAGCATGTCCGAAAGAGATTAATATAACTTGGCATATTTCTCAATTGAAGAAAAGAATTTCTACAAAGGAAGCGTAATTATTTCATTCGTAACGCACTTAAATTTTAAGCCCGTTCGCGGGCTTTTTCATTAAAAGATATTGATATTAAATAACACAAAGAATAAGATTAAAAAAGATGTTTGAAAGTCTTGTAAAAGAAAAAACAAATTCAGAAAAAAGTAAGATAAGGTTACTCTCGCCGGTATCGCGCAATACTGTTGCAAAGAGTGAGCTTTCTCCGTTCATTAAAAATTTTATTTTTAACGAAACTCAGGAGATAACTGAAAGTGAGTATCTCGATGAGCTTATTGAAAAAGGGGTTAAGCTGCAATTCAATTTTACGCTAAGACCAAAGTGGACTTTACTTAATTATGTTTATGGAAGCATTGAATCGAAATCAGATAACGAGATAAGACATAAGCTGAGAGTATTTACGTTTTACAAATTTTATCCGGATACTATATTAAATTATCTTGATGAAGAAACTCATTTGTATGTTTCAAGAAGTAAAGTCGAGCTTTTATTAAAAGATACGAATGAGGTTTTGTACAATAAGCTTACCAATGAAATTTCCGGAGTAAAGATAAAGAATTTTCTTGTTAATATTTTTAAGCTGAAGTATGAAGATGAAAGCAAGATTAACTTAGAGTCATCAATTCCGTTTTCATTTATAAAAATTTTTCTTGAAGATAAAGAATACGATGATTTACTGAAAAAATTTGATGTGATTCTTAATCTGAAAGAAAACACTTTAGTTTCGTATAAAGATATTATAAAAGTACTTACTGATAAATATACTGTTCACGAAGAAAAGCATGAAGAGAAGACAGAGAAAAAAGAAAACAAGAAAGAAGAAATTTTCGAGCCCATAACTATTACACAGGAAAATATAAAGGAAGAATTACGACATGAAGAAAAAAAGATTGAGATAGAAATTCCAAAGAAAGAAATTAACAAGGAAAATACAAAAGAAGTAAAGACTCCAAAAAAGGAAATAAATTATACAAAGTTTGATATATATTCCGATGACTTAATTAAGGAACGCGATGCCAAAGAAAAACAGGAACAGGAGAATATTACAGAAGCGGATGAAGAAGTATTTTCTGAAACGCATGATAATGAAACTGGTGACCAGTATCAGATTAAAAGATTATTTACAGAAAAAGAACTTACTGTAATCCGGGATAAAATTTATTCCGGCAGTAAAACTGCCATGAGAAATTCTTTCAGGACACTGGCTGTAATGAATACATGGAAAGAGGCAGCTAGTCATTTGAAAGATTTATATAACGAAAATAAAGTACACATTTATCACAAACCGGTAGTAAAATTTACAGATGCGTTACAGGAGCATTTTACAAATAAGGAAAAATAATAAAGGATAACAATGTTTTTAGACCACGCTAAAATTTTCATTAAGTCGGGAGACGGCGGCAACGGAGTTGTCAGTTTTCGCAGAGAGAAATTTGTCCCTAAAGGCGGACCAAACGGCGGAGACGGCGGAAGAGGCGGCGATATAATTTTCAAAGCAAATGCCCAGCTCTCTACCTTAATTGACTTCTCATACAAAAGACATTATAAAGCCGGAAGAGGAAAACACGGTGAAGGCGGACTGAAGACAGGTAAGGATGCTGAAGACGTGATTATACAAGTCCCCTGCGGCAGCATTATAAAAGATGAAGCAACGGGAGAAATCCTTGCTGACCTTACTATAGATGGCGAAGAAAAAATTGTTTTGAAAGGTGGAAGAGGAGGAAGAGGCAACAACCATTTTAAAACCTCAACCGTACAAGCTCCCCGATATTCTGAAACAGGAAGAGAAGGCAAAGGAGCAAATGTTATTATAGAGTTAAAGCTTATTGCTGATGTAGGGCTGGTCGGATTTCCGAATGCAGGCAAATCAACTTTGATTTCAAAAATTTCAGCTGCTAAGCCGAAGATTGCAGATTATCCATTCACTACTTTAATACCGAATCTGGGAATCGTCCGCTATAAAGAATACGAATCATTTGTTGTCGCCGATATTCCAGGTATAATCGAAGGAGCATCAGACGGCAAAGGACTTGGCATACAGTTTCTTAAGCACATCGAACGTACAAAGATTTTATTATTCTTAATTGATACTACAAATTTAATCGAAGCAAGTACTAAGAAAGAATTTTTAAAAGAGTATAAGACTTTATTAAAAGAGCTTGAGAATTACTCGGAAGAACTTATAAAGAAACCAAGAATAATCTGCTTCACAAAAATTGATGCAATATCTGATGAACTGAAAAAGAAAATCCAGAAGATAAAAACCGATGAGGTAAAAATTTTAATATCATCTGTAAGCGGCGAAGGATTAGATAAGCTGAAAGATTTACTATGGACAAAAATTCAGGAATTAAAAGAGAGTGATGAACAAGCTGTTTGAAATCTATGAAAATGAAAAACTTGATGTAAAAGTTGTTTGTGAAGTCGGTGTATATTATCCGGAAACATCTAAGCTTAAAGAATTTATTGATATAGGAATACAAGCAATATTAGTAGAAGCTGACCCGATATGTGTTGAAAAGATTCAATCATTTTTCAAAGGTAAGAATATCAAAGTTTTTCCTTTTGCCGTCTGGGATAAAGAAGAGACTGTAACATTGTACCGCTCACAGGCATCTACATTTCTTGAGGGAATAAATGAAAGTCCTGCCATAGTAAACGATAACTACAAACTCAATAAGGAAGACAGTTTTACAGTTGAAGCAAAATTATTCAGCTCAATGGATAGCGGAGATATTGAAATACTTTCCATCGATATCGAAGGAGCTGAGTGGTTCGTACTGAAGCATTTAGTCTCCCGACCTAAACTTATCAATATAGAACTTCGCGCGGGGAAATATTCTAATCCATATAAAAACGAGATTGAAAACTGGCTCATCACAAATAACTACAAGCTTTTGGTACACGATGATACTGACAGCATTTTTTATAAAGAAGGTACTTTGCAGATATCATCTACTGATAAAATCTCTAACTCAATAGGAAATATCGGTACAGAATTAAACCACTCCATACAAAAATTAAAAAGAACAATATTCAAAAAGGATAAATAAAATTATGGCAAAAGCAGTTAAGAAAAATGTAAGCAAAACTAAGAATAAAAAACCTCTAATACTGATCTCCAACGATGACGGTATTGAATCATTAGGAATAAACACACTTGCAAAAGAGATAAGTAAGTTTGCCGAAGTGTTAGTTGCAGCTCCCCATACGCAGCAAAGCGCCGCAGGACATTCAATAACAGTATCAAGCGCAATACGTGCGACAAAAATTATCAAAGATAAAAAATTCTTCGGCTACGCGGTTGAAGGAACTCCGGCTGATAGTGTAAAGCTTGCCGTAAGAAATTTATACAAAGACAGAAAATTCGACCTCTGTATTTCCGGTATCAACCAGGGCGCGAATACTGCTATCAATATAATTTATTCGGGTACAGTTTCCGCAGCAACAGAAGCAACAATACTTGGTATTCCTTCCATTGCTATTTCATTAGGAAGTTTCTCTTTTAAGGATTTTAATCCCTCTGCAAAATTTGCCGCTAAGATTGCTAAGATGGTTTTAAAGAACGGGTTGCCTAAAGGAACTCTTCTTAACGTAAATATTCCTGCTGTTCCTGAAAGTAAAATCAAAGGTGTATTGCTTACTAAGCAGGGAAAATCTGACTGGGAAGATTATTACGAAGAACGATTAGATCCCAATAAACGCCCCTATTACTGGTTAGTCGGTGATCATGTCCTATCCGATAAAACAAATGACTTAGACCATAAGGCAATTAATGAAAATTATATTTCTATTACACCAATACACTATGATTTGACTGATTACAGTATGTTGAATGAACTTCAGGATTGGAAAATAAAAAAGTGATATAAATTTAATTAAGAAGTAAGGAGAGATATCTGGTTATCTCTCCTCACTTTTGCATGATTCAATTGTTATCACTTGTCCCTTTTGGGTTTATCATGCTTATTTCCTTTCGGATTATCGTTCTGTTTTTTGTTATCACCTGATGACTTCGAATCTTTCTTTTCTTTCTTTGGCTTATCTTTTTTCTCTTTTATTTCCTTACGTTGCTTTTCTTTCTTTACTTCTTTATCACCGTTGTCATTATTCTTTTCTCTTTTTTCTACCTTCTCCTGATTCTTTTTCTTTCCTGTCTTCATATCACTGTCATCGAATACTTTCTTTCTTTTTTCATTCTGTTTATCTTCTTTCAGTTGTTTCTGTTCATTCTGTTTTTCAAACTTATCATTAAACTTCTCGTTTGCCTTATTTTGTTTTCCTATATCTTCAACTTTTCCTGCGCTCTTATTATTATTTTCTCTGTTCCATACCTCTGCAAATTTATTGAATTTTTCCGGTCGATTTACAACAGTATTCCTGTTCTTGCTTCCTTTTACTTTGGTAAACACCGGAGCAAATGTATTAATGTTATTATTTTCAATCCATGTATTTTTAAAATCGTTATTCATCGTTACAACTTTGTATTGTGTTACGGGCTTTCCGCTGTATCTTTCAATCTCAATAAATTCAGGACCTCCATTATATAACACTCTATCTCTTACATATAAACCTTTAAGGTGTTTCATTTTCTTCACCTTAATCTTATCAACATATACATATTGACTAATCACCGGCTCAACAAAATATCTCTTCTCCATAACAACATAACGGTCTTCATATACAGGCACAGGCTGAACTATATTGTTCACTACATATACATCAGGCGGAATAGGAGTCCATGCAATATTATCTTCATCTTCTCTCCAGTCTACCCATGCTGGCGAGCGTACTCTACCCGGAACCCATACATATCCCATTGAAGGTGAGTAAGCCCATCTGCCATAATGATGAACTATTTCTTCCTGTGGTGTGGGCGCTTTAAAATACCAACCTTCATCCGATGCAATCCATTGCCCATTTGTGTAAGGTCTGTACATAGGGGCTACAACAACTGCCGGTGGTGTTACAACTACAGGCGGATCTACTACTACAGAAGGTTCACCTGCAACAACAGGAACCCCTGCTGAAATAGAAACTGCCATTGATGGGTCAGGTCTCCATACAAAAAATGAGCCTACATTAACATCTGCTGCTACCGCATCACTTACTCCGAACAATTGACCGAAAGTTACTTTAGGAAATGATGAACTTCTATCTTTTAATATTTGATTCAACTCATCATCTTCACCGGCTGATGTCGGCTGTTCTTCAGATTTTAAATCCGCTGCTGTTACCTCAATCCATTCTCCGTGAGGCGCTAGTTCATCGTAGAACTGTTTATAATCTACTGTCATCAAATCTTCCTGAGATTCATTGATATCACTATTAGCTACTGTATCTAATACAGCTCCCTTATCATTTTGCTGAGCATCAGTATAGTTCGAGCTTTTGCACGAAAAGGCAATTACGCATAATAGTATGCTAAAAACAAATAGAGTTCGTTTTGTTAAATTTGATTGTTTCATTTTACTCCTCCTTATTGCAATTTATAGAGCGATATGTGTGCCGTACAAAAGGCACAGAACAGCTAATATACGTAACAATACAGAGACTGAGTGTGAAAGAATGGGTTTTTTATGACAATTATGTCATTAGGAGAGCACTTTAAATGCCCTCCTAAGACTATAATTTATCAATAAGTTATGATGCGGATGTTTGTTTTTTAATCCAGTTAGTGGTAACTGATTTTGGTCTTACGATAGAAGCATTCATACCTCGTGCAAGAATTAACTGCGCTGACATTCCAAGTATTCTTGAAACGCTGAATACTACAGTGTAATATTCAAATTCTTTTAAGCCATAATGATAAAGCATTGAGCCGCTGCCTGCGTCTACATTTGGCCATGGGTCTTTTGCTTTGCCCTGCTGAATTAAAATATTCGGTACAAGTTCAAATAATTGTTTGACGATCTTGAAAATTTCATCATCGGGAATACATTTATTTCCGAAGTCTAAGAATGCAGTAAATCTCGGGTCAGTTACTCTTAATACTGCGTGACCGTATCCCGGAATTACTCTACCGCTATCAAGAAGTTTCTGGCAGTAATCTTTTACTTCGTCATCAGTCGGCGAGTGTCCGACATCCTGTCTTAATTTTACTATGAAGCTTAAACACTCCTGATTTGCTAATCCGTGCAGCGGACCTGCAAGTCCGTTTAGTCCTGCGCTGATTGCATAGTATGCATCAGATAAAGCTGAACCAACGGTATATGTTGTGAAGGCTGAAACGTTTCCGCCTTCGTGGTCTGAGTGAAGCACCATGTACAATCTCATTAAGTCGGCAAGCTTTCCGTTATCATCCTGTATGCCGAGCATCTTTGCATAGTTAGCTGCCCAGTCAAGATTTTTATCCGGAGCAATCATATCGCCCTTGTTAAATCTTTTTCTGTAAACATACGCTGCAAGAACAGGAACTCTTGCAATAATGTTTAAGCAGTCTTCCAACATAAATTCCCATAAGTTTCCTTTAGCTGCGCCTGTGCTGTAAGCTTTTCTGAATTCAGATTCGTATTCCATTGCAAGCACGCCTGTATTAAACATTACCATCGGATGTGTATCTGCCGGCAATGCATTAAGCATATCAATTACATATTGAGGAAGAGTAGCTCTTGAAGATAATTCTTCCTGTAGATCTTTTAACTCTTCGGTGTTAGGAAGCTCGCCGATAAGCAGTAAATAAAATACTTCTTCGGGCAGTTTATCCGTAAGTTCAAGAATCGGAATCCCTCTGATAATTAAACCTGTATCTAAACCAACTTCAGATGTATCGCATACTAGTCCTTTAACACCGCGCATTCCTCCATAAAGCTGGTCAATCGTAACTTCACTGATATTTTTTTTACCGTGGTCTTTTACAATTGATTTCGCTTCATCTCTGAGCGCAGGGAGTAAAGAAGACAATTTTTTCTTTAATAAATTTCCCATATGATTTATTTATTGTTAATAGTGTATAGTTTTGTAGACAGCATTAAATATACTTGATTTAAAAAATATTAAAAAGTTACGTTTTTATACCAAACTAATTCAATTACGAGTTACAAATTACGAATTACGTGTTATGATTTTAATGCAGCATTATTGTAACATTTTACCGAATGCAGAATTTATAATGCTGAATATAAAGTAGCTTTAATGTAACATTTTCGATTCATACAACAATTCATCATCAATGACGATTTTTTGACGGATTCTTTGATTCTGAACTAAAAATCAACTTGGTCAAAAATCATCAAAATATTTTAAATGACGAATTTTTGACGGATTCTTTGATTCCGCTCCAAAAATTGACTTATTTAAAACTCATCAAAAATATTTCAAATGACGAATTTTTGATGGGTTTTCAAATCAGTTCTTCTCATTCCCAACGTCCCCGTTGGGAATGTCACTTTCGCTTCCCAACGAGGACGTTGGGAAGCAGAGTAATGCAAAACTCATCATAATATTTCAAATGACGAATTTTTGACGGGTTTCTGCAAAATAAGAATCAAACCCGAAACCTTGTCACATTATTGTAACATTTGTTCTACCTTACAGGATTAAAAACCTGTCAGGTCTATCCGGGAAAAATACTCACTCTATTATTACAATAAAATCTAATCTTCCCTATTACTACTAATAGGTAGAAATATTCAGAAAACTCTTGACACATGTTTCACAAATCGTCAGTAATAAAAGAAGAAATATTAACCAATTACTACAAATAGGAGTGAATTCTGTTTTAGACTTTAATAAATTTCAATTTAATGGTAACTTGAAATCTTAAACAATAGAAATTATGGGCAAAATAATATTTCACGGACATTCTTTTCTTGAAATCCACACAGGAAAACAAATTATTTTAATAGACCCGTTTGTTTCGGGAAATCCAAAGTGCGATGTAAAAGCCGAGGATTTAAAATGCGATTATATTATTTTATCTCACGGACACGGCGACCACTTCGGCGACTGCATTTCTCTCGCTGAAAAAAATAATGCTACAATCATTGCAACTGCCGAGCTTGCCGATTACGTCGGAGAAAAAGTGAAGTCACACGGTATGAATTTAGGAGGCGGATATAACTTTGATTTTGGCAGGGTAAAACTTACTTTGGCTCATCATTCATCTTCAACTCCTGACGGTAAATATGCAGGCGACCCTGCCGGAATAATTTTATCAGTCGAAGGAAAATGCATCTATCATGCAGGTGATACGGCTTTATTTTATGATATGAAACTGATCGGCGAAACGAATAATATTGATATCGCTTTTCTGCCAATAGGAGATAATTACACTATGGGAATTGATGATGCAGTTAAAGCAGCCGAGTATCTGAATCCTAAAATGATTGTGCCGATACACTATAATACGTTTCCTGTGATTACCATAGATGAAAATGATTTCAAAAGAAAAGTAGAATCAATCGGAAAGAAGTGCACAGTGCTCGCTCCCGGTGAAGCAATAGAATTTTAAACGATTACCACTTACTGTTTAATGACAAAAATAATAGCCATAGCTAATCAAAAAGGCGGAGTAGGAAAGACTACGACTGCAGTGAATCTTGCTGCAGCAGTTGCAACGCTCGGGAAAAAAGTTTTAATGATAGATTCCGACCCTCAGGCAAATGCAACAACAGGCGTAGGCATTCAGCCCGTTGATGACGGCACTACAATTTACGAAGTTTTAGTTACAGATAAAAAAGCAGTGGACTGTATTAAGCCGACTGTGATTCCTAATTTTGATTTAATTCCTTCAACAATAAATTTAGTAGCAGCAGAGCTTGAGCTGATTGAAATAGCATCGCGCGAAAGAGTTTTAAAAAGCAAACTGGATTTTTATTTGAATAGCCCCGAAGGACAAATCGAGGGAAAACCTAAGTACGATTTTATATTTATTGACTGTCCCCCGTCGCTGGGACTTATTACTCTGAATGCATTAACTGCAGCAAACTCAGTAATGATTCCCGTTCAATGCGAGTATTATGCGCTTGAAGGGTTATCACAATTATTGAATACAATCAAGAATGTAAAAAATTCTTTTAATCCCGATTTAAACATTGAAGGATATCTGATGACGATGTTCGATTCGCGTTTAAGATTATCGCAGCAGGTGGAAGCCGAGCTGAATAAATTTTTCGGCGAGAAAGTTTTCAAGAATAAGATTTTCAGAAATGTAAAAATCGGTGAAGCCCCAAGTTACGGCAAACCGGTTTTAACTTATGATCCTACTTCTACAGGCTCAATGAATTATATGGATTTAGGAAGAGAGCTGTTGGAGAAAAACGGAATGGCGCTGGAAACAGGTGTACCGGGGTATCAGCATCCGTTTTAATTATGAATTATGAATTTAAGGTTACTATCATATTTTAAGTTTTATATTTAATTGCCACGCGTTTTAACGCGTGGATACTTAGTTAGAAATAAGAGATGCCCTTTAGGGCAAATTGTGATTTGGCTAAAGCCGATAAATGCAGAATTTACTCTATCCACGGTATAAAAGCCGCGGCAATTTAAAATTGTAACTAAAAAATTTAATTTACACGTAATACATAAAAGTTATCTTATGGAAAGAAATACAGGATTGGGAAAAGGACTTTCTGCCTTATTTACCGAGAGAAATATTGACCCGAATATAAAGCCCGACGGCGGAGATAATAAATCTTCCGTAATGGAAATTGAGCTGGAGAAGATAAAGGTAAATCCTTTACAGCCCCGTGTTAATTTCAACGAAGAAAAACTTGAAGAGCTATCAGAGTCAATAAAGACGAATGGAATAATTCAGCCCATAACTGTAAGACGCACGAAGGATATGACTGGATATGAATTAATATCCGGCGAAAGAAGATTAAGAGCAACGATGAAAGCGGGATTGAAAAAAATTCCTGCCTACGTTTATGAGCGGCCTGTAGATTCTGACCAGAATATGCTTGAGCTGGCACTTATTGAAAATATTCAGAGAGATGACTTGAATGCAATGGAATTATCTGATACATATCAGAAGCTGCTCGATGATTATAATTTAACACAGGAAGATGTTTCAAAAAGAGTTTCAAAAAGCAGAGCGGCAGTTGCAAATTATTTAAGACTGCAAAAGCTTACTCCTGAAGTAAAAGTTTCTTTAAGAGATAATAAAATAAGCGAAGGACATGCAAGAATTTTGCTTAGACTTGAAAATCCTGAAGAGCAGAAAATTTTATGGAGAAAAACAATTGAGGAGAATTTATCCGTAAGAAAACTTGAGGAGCTTACTAAAGGCGATATAAAACCTAAGACAAAAAGAAAAGCTGCGAAGATAGATTTCAGCGATTCATATATAAAAGATATTGAAACAAAGCTGATGCGATTTTTCGGTACGAGAGTAAAAGTTAATACTAAAAAAAATAATTCGGGAGAAATCATAATTGAATATTACAGTGATGATGACCTCGAAAGAATACTTGATAAGTGTAATTAGCAGTAAAGCAGCATTATACTAATTAACCCAAACCTACCATGAAAAGAATAATAAATACAGACGCAGCGCCTAAACCAATAGGTCCATACTCACAGGCAGTAAATTTCAGAAAATTAATTTTTACATCGGGGCAGGTTGCGCTGAATGAGCACGGAGTAATTGCAACGGAAGATATAAAAGAGCAGACAAGAATTGTTATAAATAATTTAAGAAAAATATTACAGGAAGGCGGCTCATCTTTATTTAATGTGATAAAGACAACTGTATTCTTAAAGGATATGAATGACTTTGCGCAGATGAATGAAGTATACAATGAATTTTTTGAAAAGGTATTGCCTGCAAGAAGCACAGTGGAAGTATCGCGTCTGCCGAAAGATGCAAAAGTAGAGATAGAAGTTATAGCATTCATTTAATTATTTTTAGATATACAATTTTTCAAACTAAACTATATTTTAATCTATTTTATCTATTAAATGAGCAATCCAACTTATAGTAAGCTGCACGAAAAATTGGGGGAAGGAACAATCAGTTTCACAGTCGGCACAACAATTAAAAAAGATGTGCATACCGTATGGGAACACGTCTGTAAAGCTGACTTAGTAAAAAAATATTTTACAACAGATGCGCAGAATGACTTAGATAAAGGCGGAGAAGTTTTGTGGATATGGGGCGATGAAGGCGCTATAATAAATGTGCTGGAGGTCTACCCGAATGAAAAACTTGTTTTCGAATGGAATGCTTACAAAGCAGAATATAAAGTAACGGCTGAATTCATTTTTGAAGATATGAAAAGTTACACACGGCTAAAGATAAAAGAAAAAGGATGGTATAATGATGAACAGGGAATAAAAAGCGCGCTTGCGAATAACGGAGGCTGGACTGAATTTGTAAATGCTCTTAAAATATTTCTTGAGCATAACATTGCATTCTTAAAAAGCTGAGTAAAAAGCTAAAACAAATATAGAATAATTTTTAAAAACAAAAATGCCTCCATATAATAATATCGAGGCATTTTCTATTTATAAAAATAAAATTATGCTAATTTCTTAAGCTAGTTTGTTGATGCGTTTTGCAAGTTTAGATTTCGCATTTGCAGCTTTATTCTTGTGAATAACGCCTTTTACTGCTGCTCTGTCTAAAATAGCAACGGTTTTTTTCAGCTCTTCAATTCCTGCTGTTTTATCTTTTGCTGCAACGACTCTTTTTGTTGAACCTTTGATAAGAGCTTTTACTCTTTTATTCTTATCAGTTCTTTTTACCGTCTGTCTTGCTCTTTTTTGAGCGGATTTATGTCTTAATGGCATTTAAATATGGTTATTTTTTTGACAAGCATTAAGTTACCGAATATTTAAAAATTATTCAATCCATTTCTTTGACCTTCTTAAAACAAGAAATATGCGGTTTTTGGAACAAAATACGTAGTAATGTATTGAAAGGTAAACAATCATTGAATATTTTCCTTAAATGCCCATAAAGCGATTCACTATAATATTATTCACCTTTCTGTGCCTCTCCTCAGCTTTTGCGCAGCCGACAACTAATAATAAAGTTATAGATGCTAAAATTACCTTTAAGGATACGCTTATTACTACTGGCAATAAGTTTATTATTCAGATGACTGATGTACTTACTTTAGATGATAAGCTGAATCTTAAACCAACTGAAGATTATGTTTTTAATTATAGAGAAGGAACTATCTCACTGAACAAAAATCTTTTCCAGAAATACAATCTTGATACGTTCAGAGTTTATGATTTAAAAATTGAATATGATGTCTTTCCTTATAATTTCAAAGACGAGTATTCTAATTTTGAATTTTCAAGTATACGTGATTCACTTACCGGCGATACGCTTCAAATCGCAACTCAGAAAAAAGATTTTGTCGAAAGTCTTTTTGAAGGGACTGATTTAGAAAAATCAGGAAGCTTGTTCCGGGGGTTTACAGTCGGCTCTAACCGTGACCTTAGCTTAAACTCCGGCTTTCGTTTGCAGCTTAACGGAAAGCTCTCGAACGATATAGAAATTGTTGCAGCGCTGACCGATGAAAATACTCCCATACAGCCTGAAGGAAATACGCAGAAGCTGCAGGAGCTTGATAAAGTTTTTATTGAACTGCGGAGCAAAAATGTTGTAGGTACTCTGGGTGATATTAACGTTGATTTCACTAACACTGAGTTTGCAAATTTCACTAGAAAAATTCAGGGTGTGAAGGGATACGTCGATTACGGATTAGGCGATGCACAGCTTTCGGGGGCAATAAGTAGAGGTAAATTCAACACAAATAAATTCAACGGCGTTGACGGAGTGCAGGGACCATACAGGCTGACCGGCAAAGAGAATGAAATTAATATCCTGGTTCTCTCGGGAACGGAAAGAGTTTACATAGATGGTATCGCTATGACTCGCGGCGATCAGGCAGATTATACAATCGATTACGGAATAGGAGAAATTACTTTCACCAGCAGGAGAATTATTACAAACGCTACACGTATCACGGTAGACTTTGAATACTCCGATAGAAAATATTCCCGCTCACTTATTTCAGGAAGGAACCAATGGAATTTTCTGGATGATAAAATTTTTCTGAAGGCTTCCTATGTAAACGAAAATGATAATATAGATAAAACAATTGATTTTGATTTAACGGATGAAGACAGGCAAATTTTATCGCAGGCAGGAGCAGACAGAAATAAAGCAGTAAGGTCAGGTATTAGTTTTGCCGGAGTTGATTCCCTCGGCAACAGTAAAGGTTTATACATTCTTGTCGATACTTTGATAGGAACTGTGAGAGACACAATTTACAGATATGCTCCGGGTAATCCCGATGCGCTTTATAATGTAGCGTTTTCATTGGTAGGAAACGGCTTTGGCGATTACATAAAGAAAACAATTTATGAGTATACATTTGTGGGGGTAAACCAGGGGAATTATGCTCCTATTGTTTTTATTCCCATTCCCACGGCATATCAGATGGGAGACCTGAACTTAACATATTTCTCATCGCCGAAGAAAGAATTTTATTTTAATGTGGAGTCGGCTTATTCATTGCTGAACCGGAATAAATTTTCGCAAGACCCGTTCATCGATACAAAAGGCGCGGCAATACTAGGCGAGATAGGATTTAAAAGAGAGAAAGTGAATTTATTCGGAATGAATTTTCACAGTCTGGATTTTTCATTGAAGGAAAGATATGTAAACGAATCATTCACATCACTTGATAGAATTAACACAGTTGAGTTTATCCGTACCTATGACATTCAGGATTCTTCCAATGCAACTGAAGAATTGCGGGAAGGGAATTTAATTGTCCGTCCTACAAATAATTTTGAAATACGGGGATTGTTCGGCCAGCTGAAGCGCGGAGATTTTTTTGATGCGCTCCGTACAAATGCAGGGATTTCATTCAGAGATGATTCACTGCGTTTACCTGAGTTAACTTATAATATCGACATCGTTAACTCCGATTATTACATAGATAACAGCAAGAGCCGCTGGATAAAACAAAATGCTTCATTAAGTTTTTTCAGGACAGCAAATATACAAAAAGATATTCCAACTTCGTTCGAGTTTAAAGTAACTTATCAGGGTGAAAACAGAAATGATAATGTGCAGAGAGTGTTCGGTGATAGTGTGAGATTCGGCAGCTTTGCATTTAATGAAGTAAAGCCAAGACTGAGCATAAATAATTTTTACAATCTGGGATTGTATGCTGAATTCAATTTCCGCAATGATGACCTGACTGATTTAGGCGTAATGCAGAATGAATCAAAAACGTATACGCAGGTTTACGGCTTAAAATATAACGGGCTGCAATGGCTAAATACTTCATTTGATATTTCCATAAGGGATAAAAAATATTCTGATGCTTACATTCAGAAAGGGTTTTCTGATAACCAGAGCATACTTGTAAATTCATTGATGAGAATTGACCCGTTTAATTCCGGAATTCAAACTGATTTACTATATAATATCTCCAGTGAAAGAACAGCTAAGATAGAAAAATTATTTATCAAAGTACCTGTCGGACAGGGAAACTATGTTTACCTGGGAGACTTAAACAGCAACGGCTTGCAGGATGAAAACGAGTTCCAGTTAGCAACAAACAACGACGGAGATTACGTAAAAATAAATCTGCCGACTGACCAGCTCTTCCCTATTGTAGATGTAAAAACCTCTGCGCGTTTATTAATCAGGCCGTCAAGATTTCTATCGTTAAACAACAATAATTTTTTTAACGAAGTATTGAACAACTTATCCCTCGAATCTTATTATAGAATAGATGAGAAAAGTAAAAATCCCAATACGGATGATTTATATTTCCTGCATACAGGAACATTTTTAAATGACAGCAATACGCTTGCAGGTACGCAGGTATTTCAGCAGGATGTTAATTTTTTTGAATTCAATCCTGAGTATTCGCTTCGTTTAAGATATATTCAGCAGAAAGGATTTACGCAGTACACAAGCGGTAATGAAAGATTGCTTAGCATACAGCGCTCGGCAAAGCTTAAAGTCGGATTAACAAAAGATGTTACAACTAATATTGAATATTTAAATAAGACTGACAGGAATATTGCACCTGTGACATCAGTCCGAAACAGAAATATTATTTCAGACGGAATTAATTTTGATTTTTCATACAGACCTATACAGGTTATTGAAAGCGGATTCACTCTGAATTTTACGAGAGCGGATGATTTTTACCCGACACCATCAAACAGCGCAGATATTAATCAGCAGATATTCAGAGTTATTTATTCTTTTGCATCATTGGGCAGAGTAAGAATTGAGCTTGAAAGAGATGAGATAAGATTATCAAATTCACAGATTACAATTCCTTTTGAGTTAACAAATGGAAGAGTTGACGGCAGGAGTTATTTCTGGAGAGGAATTTTTGATTACAGCATCAGCAAAAATATTCAGGCATCATTTAATTACGACGGAAGAATTGAAGGCGATAGAAGGGTTGTTCATACAGGCAGAGCAGAAGTGAGGGCGTTCTTTTAATTATTACATCTTAGTCAGAGTTTCTGCTATCGAGGTATTGGTTGAACGAAATCCTGTTACCGAAAGGGTCATGCACTTTCATTTCCAGTGAGTTCCATGGAGTTTCATCAACACCGGGACGATTGTATTTATAATTCTTAGCAAGTAATTCCTTATTGTATTCTCTTACATCATTGTATTCAACAAAAATATTTGAGCCGGGAGATGCATCTCCGTGATGTTCTGATAAATGCAAGGTCACATCTCCACGTGAAACCTGCATATATACGGGAGCGTTACCGTCGTCTCCCCGATTTTCCCAGTCGATTTTAAATCCGAGAAAATCTACGTAGAATTCAATCGCTTTCTTGTAATCAAAAATTCTGAAGATGGGTTTAACTTTATTCATGAATTTTAATTTAAATAAAATAAAAAAAGCTTATCAATAATAAAATTGATAAGCTTTTGATTATTATATATAGACTTTAAAATTCTACTGGTCGTATTCTTCTGTTACATCTTTACCGTTCTGTTTTTTAGAAATGATTTTTATATCATCAAATGCCAGAGATTCATCGTCTTCGAGTTTAATCCATATCATGTACTGCATCGACATCTTCATAACCTTGCTGATAAAACCTGATTCAAGATACGACTTCAGATAAGGATTAACTTTTAATGTAATGAAGAATCCGTTATCGCCGCCTTTATAGCGCTGTAATATTCTTTCAAGACGTGTAAGGAATCCTGCGCGTGAAGATATTCTTCCCGAGCCTTTGCACATCATGCAGGTATCGGATACTGAATGAATAATGGTCTGTCGGATTCTTTGTCTTGTAATCTGGCAAAGACCGAAATCACTTATCGGCAGAGCAGTTACTTTCGCTCTGTCTTTTCTGAATTCTTTTCTTACTTCTTCGTAAAGTTTCTTTTTATTCCTGTCATCGTAAAGGTCGATAAAATCTATAACGATAATACCGCCGATATCTCTAAGCCTTACCTGGCGGACAATTTCAATTGCCGCTTCGATATTTGTAGCAAGAGAGTTTACTTCCTGATCTTTCGATTTTGCATACTTGCCGCTGTTCACATCGACAACTGTCATTGCTTCAGTGGCTTCTATAATTATATAGCCGCCGTTCTTCAGCCAGACTTTCCTGCGCATAGTTTCCTGTATCTGCTTCTCTACATTATAGGAATCAAATAAAGGCTGATTGCCGCTGTAAAGCTGTACTCTCGGTAAAAATTCGGGGGAAGTTTCTTCAAGATAAGTGATTATTTCCCTGTGAAGTTTTTTGGAGTCAACAATAACTTTGTTAACATCTTCACGAAATAAATCACGGATAACTGAATTTAAAGTCGAGGCATCTTTGTATAAAAGCGTAGGAGGTTTTTCTGTTTTAAGCTTTGCTGAAATTTCATTCCAGGTATTAATGAGATTATTTAAATCATCTAAGATAAGCTTATCTTCATTGCCCATAGCAACTGTGCGGATAATTATTCCGAAGCCCTTTGGCAAAGCAGATCTGACCAATGTTCTTAGTCTTCTTTTCTCTTTAGAGTTAAATATTTTTTTAGATATACCTATGCGGCTGCCGAAAGGCATAAGCACAAGATATCTTCCCGGTATTGATACTTTAGAAGTAACGCGGAAGCCCTTTTTACCTACGGGTTCCTTGGTAATCTGAACGACAATATCCTGACCTCGTTCGAGATTAATTTCTTTTGCGGGAGCTCTGTTACCGTTCCTGTTATGGTGACGGTTGCCGTTTGTTCGATTGCCGTTAGCCTGCGGTTGTTGCGGCTTTTCTTCCTCTTCTTCATCATCGTCTTCGTCGTCGAAGTCGGAATCATCTCCGATAATGGAAGAGTACTCATCCAGCGAATCACTGATATCTGAAAAATGAAGGAATGCGTCTTGCGGAAACCCCAAATCAATAAAAGCAGCCCGGATACCGGGTATAACTTTTCCTGTTTTGCCTAGGTAAATGTCACCTACGTTTCTTTCTGTTTCGGGTGTTTCTAAAAAAAGTTCGGCTATTCTGCCGTCTTCCGTAATCGCTATCCTTGTCTCATCAGATGTTGCATTAATTAATATTTCTTTTTTCATCGTGTGTCGTTAGTTCAAATCATCAAATCAGATGGTGATAAGTAAAAATTGTTAAAAATCATAGTATTGAG
Organism: Ignavibacteria bacterium; assembly: GCA_044226845.1. Classification (GTDB taxonomy): domain Bacteria; phylum Bacteroidota; class Ignavibacteria; order Tepidaquicellales; family Tepidaquicellaceae; genus JAFDZO01. The sequence continues at coordinate 199,296 of JBGAGG010000005.1, read as the reverse complement.
GTTTTATAAAAACCTTCTTTATTTTAGAGAACGATTTTTTATCTCTTTTGTGTAAGAGATTTAAATACGTTACGAATTCATTGAAGCGAGAAATTCTTTATTGGATTTTGTTCCTCTCATTTTTTCGAGAAGGAATTCCATTGCTTCAACCGGATTATATTCAGATAATAACTTCCTCAGCAGCCATACTCTCGTAAGAGTTTCGCTTGTCATAAGAAGTTCTTCTTTTCTTGTTCCTGATTTATTCAAATCGATTGCAGGGAATACTCTTCTATCGGATAGTCTTCTATCCAATACAATTTCCATATTACCTGTTCCTTTGAATTCTTCAAAGATAACTTCATCCATTCTGCTGCCTGTTTCAATAAGCGCAGTTGCAATAATTGTTAAGCTTCCGCCTTCATCAATATTTCTTGCAGCGCCGAAGAATCTTTTTGGTTTATGTAATGCGTTTGCATCAACACCACCCGATAAGATTTTTCCGCTGTGCGGAATAACTGTGTTATGAGCTCTTGCAAGACGGGTAATACTATCAAGTAATATTACAACATCTTTTTTTGCTTCTATTAATCTTTTTGCTTTTTGCAGAACTATCTCTGAAACCTGTACGTGTCTTTCCGGTGGTTCGTCGAATGTTGAGCTGATTACTTCAGCATTAACGTGGCGTTCCATATCCGTTACTTCTTCAGGTCTTTCATCGATAAGTAAAACTATTAAGTGAACTTCAGGATGATTCTTTGTTATGCTGTTAGCAATAGTCTGCAGCAAAATTGTTTTACCGCTTTTCGGAGGAGAAACAATAAGACCTCTTTGTCCTTTTCCAATCGGAGTAAACAAATCCATGATTCTCATTCCGTATTCACCGGGAGCAGTTTCAAGATTTAATTTTTCGTTAGGATATAAAGGTGTAAGGTTATCAAATAAAATTCTGTCTCTTATTGTATCAGGGCTCTCGAAGTTAACTGCTTCTACTTTTAATAGAGCAAAAAATCTTTCGCCTTCTTTAGGAGGACGAACCTGGCCGCTGACTGTATCACCGGTTCTTAATAAGAATTTTTTTATCTGTGAAGGTGAAACATAAATGTCGTCTGGTGAGGGAAGATAGTTATAATCTACTGAGCGTAAAAATCCGTATCCGTCGGGCAGTACTTCAAGTACACCTACAGCATATGCAAATCCGTCGTTCTTAGTCTGAGCTTCGATAATTTTGAAAATCAGTTCCTGTTTTTTTAAATCACTGTAACCTGCAACTCCAAGTCCTTTGGCGATGTCGATAAGTTCAGCAACTTTTTTTGATTTTAAATCAGTAACGTTTTTTGACTTTGCATCAGGCGTAAATCCATTTGAAGAAGATGCGGGTTTAGTTCTTGTGTCTGTTGTTTTCGTATCCATTGGTTAGTTTTGAATATCCTTTAGCGGGATTAAAATGATGGGGTATTAATTTATAAAATTATAAAATAGATTTTTTTATTGGGCGATTAACAAATCTTAAAGTTTAATAAGTAAGAAAGTAATAGATGAGTTAATTGATGTTAGACTAAAACTATCACAAAACGTTAATAATTTCAAGGGATAAAATTACTCAACCCTCAATTCTCTTAATTCGCAGAAAACCGAAATAAGCTGCGGTAATCAATGCTCCTATAGATGAAACCGCAAATGTTATCCCCGGCGTAAAGCTGCTCCATAATAAACCTGCAAGAGCGCTTGCCAGCATCGCAAAAATACTATTGAAAGAAAGGAAAAATCCTAAAGCAGTACCAGTTTGATTTTGTGGAACAAGGTTAGTTATCCAGGCTTTCGAAATTCCTTCCGAAGATGCAGCAAAAACTCCGTAGATTATAAAAGCTATAACAATAAATATAAAACTTAGTTCCATCGACATCATGAAGTATACCACTGAAAACAATATAAGGCTTCCGATAAAAACTATTTTCATACCTAATTTATCTGCCAAAATACCTATAGGATACGATGCAATTGCATAAATAAAATTATAGAAGATATAAGCACCTATAACATATGTATCGGCGTAGCCTAAAGATTTTATTTTTAATAATAAAAATATATCCGAGCTGTTCATCAAAGCAAAAAATAAAAATCCGATAACTATTTTTTTATATTCGGCAGGAGAATTTTTCCAGTATTTTAAAAATGAAAGAAAGTTATAACTTATCTTTTCAACCGGAGGCATCTTTTTTTCTTTTATCAAAAAAGTCAAAAGAAGGCCAATCATTCCCGGCACAAATGCAATAAAGAACATCGTAGTATAATCATCAGGTCTGTAATAAAGATATACGAGAGCAAAAATGGGACCTATAAAAGCGCCTGCCGTATCCATTGCTCTGTGCATTCCGAAAACTTTTCCCTTATTCTCTTTAGTCGTTTCACCGGAAAGCATTGCATCCCGCGCTGAAGTGCGCAAGCCTTTTCCGAACCTATCCAGCGTGCGCGATAAAAATATCCATGCAGGATAAACAAATATTGCCATCATCGGCTTTGCAAGTGCGCTAAGGAAATATCCGCTTTGTATAAAAATTAGTCTTTTCCCTGAGGCATCTGAAAGCTTACCAAAATATCCTTTGCTTAGTCCGCTGGTTACATCTGCCAGACCTTCAAGTAAACCGATAAGAAAAATTGAGAAGCCGATATTTTTTAAATAAACAGGAAGAATCGGGTACAGCATTTCACTTGCAATATCATTGAACAGACTGACAAAGCAGAGTATCCATACCGTTCTTGTAAAGATTTTGGAAGCCAAAGTGAAATGTGTTTGTAAAAAGTACGGAAGGTCAATACAATATGTAATGTAATATTCTAGTTAGTAAAAACCAGAACGATTATAAGAAGTGATAAACCTACGACAAGCAGAATTTTTTCCTTCAAAAATGGTGTTTCCCGAAAGCTATGTTTACTGTAATTAAAGTCGTCTAAATTTGTTTTCATTTTGGGGTTATGTTTTTAAAAATAGCGGGCAAGAAAAAAACACTGCACCCGCTATCTATCTTATGTAATTTATTTAACCAGAACCATTTTCTTAGATACGGATCCTTTATCAGTCTGAATTCGGTAAATATATAACCCACTTGCAAAATCTGTACCATTAAATTGAATACTATAGTGACCCGCCGGTTTTAATTCGCCATTAATCAGTGTAGATAACTCTCTGCCTGTGAGGTCATATACTTTCAGCAGTACTTTAGTATCCAAAGGCAGAGAAAAGTTTATTTTAGTAGTCGGGTTGAACGGATTAGGATAATTCTGGTTCAGCTCAAATTTAGATTGAATCCCTGCTTCAACTATGTTAACTGAATTTTTAGTGTACTTTAAAATTAAAACACTGCTTGGCGTTAGAGAAAATTTTCCCGTACTATCCGCTGTAATATTGTTCTCTATTATTGTTTCAGCTGTTGGGCCTGAAGCAGTCAGAATTTTTGATTCCGTCAGGTTGTAACCTGTTAATCCGCTTAATTGAAGGGGAACAGTTTTTATTAAATCGCGGTTGACTGAAATTACATTTACATTCGAAAGCGATGCTGTAGCAAATGCTCCTGTTCTTACAGCATAAGCGTTTCCGTCACTTCCTGTTGGGGAAGAACTTGCTACTGAAATGGATTTTTCCAAAATAACATTGGATAATTTTTTATAGATCTGTGCAGCAGGCATCAAAGTATAATTACCAAATGAATTTATTCTAATTGGATGATATACTGCAGGAGCCAGTCCATATATCCAGAAATTTACGCGTTCAACATTACTAATTTGACTCATCAAAAGAAGGAAATCCACACAAAGATTTGCTCCCTGCCACTGCATGGCTAAATTTTCTTGTTGTATAGTGGGATTATCAGGAATATTATGCGCATAGTCACCCAAAATAATTTTTAAGCCGTGTCTAGACATAGTATCTGATAAAACTTTTAATACGCTTTCAACATTTGAAACGCGCATACCTCCGACAGTTTCATTCGGGAAATAATGTGGAGAAATTCCGTAAATTTTTCCTTGTGCCACCAATGAGCTATTTTTAATTGTTTTATTCCATCCGGAGTTTGCATTTCCTACTGTCGGTAATGTAATTTTTATAGTCGGGTCAACTGCACGCATTGAATCAATTATCGGAGTTACTGCTCTTAAAAAATTTGTGCATCCTGTATCCGTCTGGCCATACTCCTGAGTAGTCCACGGTTCATTTCCAATATTCCATATTTTAATCCCATAAGGCAGTGTCCTTCCGTTTGAATCGCGCTTTGCAGCCCAGTCAATTCCTCCATTTATATTGGAGCCATCATGTAATGAATTTGCATATTCAACCCAATCCGCATTCCATCGGGCACAATCAAGTATAGTTGAAGTGGTATAGATTGGAACCATTATCTGCATATTTAAGGGAGACATTCCTCTGTTAATAATCATGGACATAAACTCATCAAATCCATAAATAACAGGCTGAGAAGAGCCAAGTGCACCCAGCAAATTTTGCGGAGGTCTTGAAGCGGCCGGCAAGCCGATAGATCTTTTCCAGTCAAAACCAAAAGCTATTCCATTTCCGGGATAACGGAGCGAGTAAATCGGAAAATCACCGAAAATAGTTTCCAGCCCTGAAACAATAGTTCCGTTTGTATTAAAATATCCGACAGGACCGGAATTTCCGAGCATGCCCGTTCTCGAATCAAAAGTAATCCCTAACAATAATTTTGTGTTTGGATTAACAACTGTATTCAAATCCAAAACTGCTGTTGCGTTTTGGGGCTTGGATTCATTACAAAGCAGCAAAAAAAATAATATTACTAATAATAAAGAACAATGCTGCGTTGATTTTAAATTTACATTTTTAATCATGCCAGGAAGTTAGTTAAAAATTTCTATTTAAGAAAAACTGTTTATCTAAAATAATTATTATTTAACCAGAACCATTTTCTTTGATACAGATTCTTTATCGGTCTGTATTCTGTAAATATATAAGCCGCTTGCAAAACCGCTACCGTTAAATTCTACACTATAGTATCCCGCCGGTTTTAATTCACCGTTAACCAGTGTTGACAACTCTCTGCCTGTAAGATCATACACTTTCAGCAATACTTTAGTATCCAAAGGAAGAGAAAAGTTTATTTTAGTAGTCGGGTTAAACGGATTAGGATAATTCTGACTTAGCTCAAATTTAGCCGGAACACCTATTTCAACTTCATTCTGCAAATCATAATATTTGTAGTTACCATTGTAATCAATTTGCTTCAGTCTGTATTTATATTTTGCCGTTGCAAGATTTTTATCCTCATATGAATAACTCATGGGATTTGTAGTTGTACCTGCTCCGTTCACAAATTTTATTTCATTCCATGTCAGTTCAGTGTTGCCTGAATTGGCCCGCTCAATTGAAAACCCTTTATTATTAGTTTCGCTTACAGTGTTCCAGTTCAACTGTACATTATTTTTATTTACAGATGAAAGAAAAGAAGCTAACTCGACAGGTAAGCTGTTGCTAATGTACTTTAAAATTAAAACAGAAAGAGGGGGCAATGAATACTTACCCAGCGAATCTGCAGCGATGCTGCTTTCATTAATAACTTCTGCAGATGGTCCTGATGCACTAAGTAATTTAGCCTCTAATAAATTATAAATGGATAATCCGTTTAACTGAAATAGAACTGTATCGTTTCTGTCTCTGTTAACTGAAACCACATTAACGTGAGAAAGATTTGAGGTAGAGAAGGCACTTGTTCTAACAGCATAAGGATTTCCATCACTTCCTGCAGAAGAAGTACTTGTAACTGAAACAGATTGCTCGAGTATAATTTGCGAAAGCTTTTTATATAAATCTGCAACGGGCATTAGAGTATAATTTCCAGGGGAGTTATATCTGATTGGATGATAAACTGCAGGAGGTAAGCCGAAAGCCCAGAAATTTACTCGTTCAACATTACTAATCTGGCTCATCAGTAATAAGAAATCCGTTGAAAGATTTGCTCCCTGCCATTGCATTGCTAAATCCTGTGTAGCTGCGGGAGAGCCATTGGGAATATTATGAGAATAATCTCCCAGTATTACTTTCAATCCGTATCTTGCCGCAGTATCTGATAGTGCTTTTATTACTGTTTCGATATTTGATACATGCATTCCGTTCACTGTTTCATTCGGAAAATTATGCGGTGAAATACCGTATATTTTCCCCTGAGAAACAAGCACACTATTTTTAATTGTAGTATTCCAACCCGATGAAACTCCGCCAACTGTCGGCAATGTAATTTTTATTGTAGAGTCTGCTGCAAGCATAGAATCAATTATAGGAGTTACATCTGATAAAAAGCTGGAGCATCCGAGTGCCGTTCCTCCGTATTCAGAAGTTGACCACGGTTCGTTTCCAATATTCCAGATTTTAATTCCATAAGGCTGCGTTCTTCCGTTGGCATGCCGTACAGCAGCCCAATCTATGCCGCCATTCGAATTTGAACTGTCGTATATAGCATTTGCATATTCTACCCAATCAGCATTCCATCTAACAGGATCAAGGATACTCAGAGTATCGTAAATTGGAACCATAATCTGCATATCATTCATGCTCATTCCTTTACTAAGAACCATTTGCATGAATTCATCGAAACCAAATAAGACTGGCTGAGAAGAACCAAGCGGACCCAATAAATTCTGTGGAGGTCTTGAAGCGGCCGGCAAGCCGATAGAATTTTTCCAGTCAAAACCAAAAGCTATTCCATTTCCGGGATAACGCAGGGAATAAAATGGAAAGTCGCTAAACAAAGAACTTAAACCAGTTATCAGGGAACCGTCTGTATTATAATAACCAATCTGACCGGAGTTTCCGGTCAGACCGGTACGTGCATCAAAGGTAATACCTAATAATAATTTCGAATTCGGGTTTACAATAGAGTTTACATTTATTACTGCACTTGCACTTTGCGAATTACTATTATTAAAAGAAATAAGAAAAATTATTGTGAGAAAAAATATTACTGCTTTCAGCTCGGGGATTTTAGTTGAAGTCACTATATTAAATTTATTTGTTGAATTTTACTTTAAATTTAACTCTTAGTAATATTGCTTCATCTAATTATTTAACCAGAACCATTTTCTTTGATACAGATTCTTTATCAGTCTGAATTCTGTAAATGTATAAGCCGCTTGCAAAACCGCTTCCGTTAAATTCTACACTATAGTATCCAGCCGGCTTTAAATCGCCGTTAACCAGTGTCGACAACTCTCTGCCTGTAAGATCATACACTTTCAGCAATACTTTAGTATCCAAAGGAAGAGAAAAGTTTATTTTAGTAGTCGGGTTAAACGGATTAGGATAATTCTGACTTAGCTCAAATTTCGCTGGAACACCTATTTCAACCTCATTCTGCAAATCATAATATTTGTAGTTACCATTGTAATCAATTTGCTTCAGTCTGTATTTATATTTTGCCGTTGCAAGATTTTTATCCTCATATGAATAACTCATGGGATTTGTAGTTGTACCTGCTCCGTTTACAAATTTTATTTCATTCCATGTCAGTTCAGTATTGCTTGAATTGGCCCGCTCAATTGAAAACCCTTTATTATTAGTTTCGCTTACAGTGCTCCAGTTCAACTGTACATTATTTTTATTTACAGATGAAAGAAAAGAAGCTAACTCGACAGGCAATGGAGTTGTATTGGATGTTTGTGAATCATCAGTTAACAGATCAACCGCTGCAAAATTTGTTGCAAAGGCAGAAGGAGCATTTCTTAAATTATCAAATCTTCCCGCTGTTAAAAATCCTGATGCTGCATTATCAATTGTAATGTTTGCTGTTCCGTTAGCATTAAGTACGAGCCATTTTAACTGACAAATTTCTCTGTATGTATTTGTAACTACAAAGCCGCTGTCAGGGTCGCCTGAACCAATCAGTTCATCCGGAGTACTCCATCCGCTTGAGTTTATCGCGGCGGATAGTGCTAACGGTGAAATCAGATAAGCGCTATCTGAACCGACTGCAGTTTTCTGTCGGATAGATGAACTATATCCTTTGGCAATTGTAGTCCCGGTGAATACAATACCGAGATTTGCTGTATTAAGACTTCTTATATTAGCAAAGCTTGAGGCTGACCAGCGCACTCTGATTGTGCCCTGATTAATTGCAAAATCAGATCCGCCTGCTCCGGTCCATCTTACCTGAAGGGAGATTCTAAGTGTATCAGGACCCTGTTTTAATATTTGTGTTCTATACTGAACGTTCCATTGGCTGTAAGCATTACAAAAAAAGAAGAGAATGCTCAGTGTTAGAAGAATTTTTTTCATTGTTGTGATATTAAGTTTATTATTGATTATTAAACTTAATCCGTTATCGGGGTTCTATCGGGATTAAGGTCTTTATTTTATTTTGAAATTAACAGATAAAAATTCTGCTTTTACATTTTTTATAGTTTAAGGATGACTGGTCTGATGACCGAATCCTGTATTGAATACAGTAAAATCGTTTCCGTTAACAGTTCCGTCGCCGTTAAGATCTGAGTTTATATATCCGCTCTGTCCGAAATGCTGATTGAAAACCGTAAAATCATTTCCGTTTATTGTGCCATCCTGATTTATATCTCCGCTGTACATACACCATCTGCCGTTAACAGAAAGTAATTCTCCTCCGTAAACACTTCCCGGACCGGCGAGGAAATTATAACTAGTTGTACTTCCTTGCGAAAATGCTCTTGGAATGTTCGACCAAACAGATAAAGAATTTCTGTGCTTTACTTCAATGTAGTAAGAACTATTAAGCGCATTAGCAAAGTATGTTGTAGAAAATCCGAACTGATTTACATAGCCTATCGCAGAATCCACTTTAGTATATGGAGCAGTTGAATTTCTAAGAATATATCTGATAGTATCCGTAGGCTGATTTGAACCTGTCCAGAATCCTCCCTGGTTAGCAGTGCCGTTAAAAGTCATTAAGTTAGGCTTTGCAACCATATTATTAAATTGAAGCCCCCAGGCATATACCATTCCTGTATCGCCGTTAATTCCGTCATTTACACGCAGCTTCCAGTTCCCCTGCATATTCTGCTGAGATAAAACCGAGATTAAGTTAGTTGAAGGTTTTATATTTGGTAAAAAAGATGTGTACCTCCCGCTAATTATAGATGAATCAGCCTGGTCGTTAAAAACTGTGATAAACTGCCCACGCTGCATGCTTGTACTGCCTTTTATCATTTCAACAGAATCTCCTGAAGGAGAAATAAGATATACCGATAAATCCTCTTCGTAGGAATGATTCAGTGCCAGAAAAACATTTACATCTAATATACCTCTGCAATATGGAATATTAATTGTGTCATACTTTGAAGACCCTAAAGTTCCTGCCGCAGGGATTCTGAAATTTTTATTTGAAAGATACCACGCATTCGGAAAACTAAAATTATCTGCTTTCAACAGAGGAGAAATCGGAAAATTTTTTGATGTTGGAACATAACGGGAAGAAAATTCGGCACCGTTTCTGAAATACAGTCGTGGAGATAGTCCGTTACCCAAATCCATTGCTCTGTACAAGTAATTATTTATCTGCTGCTGTGACTTTATGTAAGCTGATATTCTAAGTTCGTCGATGTATCCTTTAAAAAAATAACTCGAGAATGACTGTCCGACATAAAAGGAATCTGTACTGTTGATAATATTACCCTGCGCATTAGTTCCTGAACCGGCAGGAATTCCGTTTATATAATAATTGTAGTTTCCGTTCGACGCATCATAAGTAAATGCAACATGAGTCCACTGATTTGCAGGCGCTATTGCATCAAGCGCCGAAGGAAAACTTATATTTCCGTTTATGGTTGCATAAATTGAATTATCAGAGCCAAGACTTAGACGGTAGTTTACACCTGATGTACCTTTACATAAAATTGTTCCTACATCGGTGAATGCGCCGGAGTAATTTTTCTCCGGATAAACCCATGCTTCCAGTGTTACAGCAGTCGTCGGGCTAAGGCTTGAATGGTCAGCAGCCGATAAATACTGACCTGAACCATCTAAGTGAATGCTTTGATTTGGATAAGTTGTAACAGAAGGCCGCTGGCTCAGATCGAACGCTGTCACATTATTATTGTTTATGATATGATTATAACGTGAGCGGTCACTGACATAAAATGGAGTACCGGAATTATCTGCATCCTGAAATGCAACAGATAAAATACACTTGTTGTAGTAGTTCGATGCATTTCCCCATGCTGATAAAGGAGACCTGAAGTTTTGCATTACATCTGCGGGATAAAATTCTCCGACCCATATTCTCACATCGTCAAGAGCTCCATTTACTATATGACTAAAACTTGGAGAGCCAAAACCACCTATTAACAAAGAATCAGCAGAGCTTCCTAAAGTTGCTGATTCAAATAACTGCCAATCTCTCTTAACAGCAACACCGTCAAGATATAACTCTCTTACTTTTACAAATTGAAATGGATTTATAGCAGTATCACGGGCAATAGCTGCGACATGATACCATCTGTTTGCAGATAAATTTACACTATATGTTAGATCATTTACTCCGGCAACAACATTATTAGTTCTGAAATATAGCTGACCAATGCTATAGGCAATTCTGTAATTAGCATTACCTTTATCAATGAATATACATGAACTGTTTGAATTTGTTAAATACACCCAAGATTCTATCATTATTTCACTAATGTTGTTAAACTCTGAAGCATTGGGAGTCGATAAATATGTATATGGCTGAATCGCAGAGCCGTTAAATTTCCCGGCTTGATTCCAGCTTAGCTGGGCAAATGAAATTCCACTGCTGAACAAAATGGAACATAGGGAGAAAAGAATATATTTTGAAAATTTAGTTATCATTTGATTTTTTTCTTCTCTGATGCAGGTTTATCTTTAATTATTAATTTTATGGGTTTCTCTTTTTTATCTGAAACACTTTTCTTTTCATTTCTTTTTTTCTCCCCAAGCTTTTCCAGATAATACATGGCCCAATACACCGACATAAAGTTTCTAAAAATTAGATTTGATAATATTTTTGTTTTAAATTGTTTCATATCGGGTATTTCTTTTATTTTGAATATTATAGATAATTGCTTAGAAAAATTATCGGGTATTGAATTATAAAAAATATTGTTTAAAATGGAGGCTGACCGGTTCTTTGTCTCAATCCCCGATAAAAATAAAGAAAAGGCCGGGCAGCCTGCCATAGTTATCCCCAAAATCTTATATCATTATTTTGTTTTGCCTGCCCGGTTTAAGATTTTTTCCGGTTTTTGTATCAAGGAATTTTTGCACGTTCATATTCAATTTTCATTTGCAGCTGTTACGAAAATATAATGAACAGTCCTGCTTAACAAAGAGACTTTTTTTATTTTGTTTAAAATTTTTACTTTAAAATAAGTGGAAAAATTGAAAAATAGGCTAAATATAAAGTTTTTTGACTCATTTTTAAGTTTGAATTGTTTTAATATTCAATTGTGGAAAAAAAACTTCAATTGTTTTTAGAAATTTAGATGAGAAAAACAAATCTTATAAATATTCTCTCAAACTTTACTCCCAATGAAATGAAAGAGATGGGTGATTTTCTCACGTCCCCCTATTTTAACAAGAATAAAAAAGTAATTGAACTATTTTCCCTACTGAAAGACCTGTATCCTGACTTCAATACACCGAAAAGTGATAAGGAAATTGTTTATAAAAAGTTGTATCCGGGGAAGGAATATAACGACGGTATAATGAGGCTGATAATACATTCTTTAAATGTACTTTGCGAAGATTTTATCTCGATAAGTAAATTTCAGAGAAGTTCTTATTTGAAAGACAGATTTTTGCTGGAGTACTATGTGCTTGATAAAAAGGCACCGAGACTATTTGAAAAAAAATATAACTCAATAAAAGAAAAAAATTCAAAAATAGAAATTAAAGATGCCGATTTTTATCTCAACGAATATGAAGTAGAAATTTTAGCAGGTAAATATAAATTTTTAATTGATGACAATATTTTAAACGTTACTGATCTGCCGAAACATGAGTATTTCAGAAAAACCGAGTATCTTAAAAATAATTTTTTCATTACTATTTTAAATCAGTATCGATATTTACTCAATACGCAATCACTTTATAATGTGAACTATGAAGATGACTTCCGTGAAGTAGTGCTGGAGTATCTGAACAAACATCCTGCTTATATGAAAATTCCTATTTTAAAGCTTCATTATCTGGAGCTGCGTTTACTTCTTAATGACGATGAAAAATACTACAATGAGTTAAAGAAACACCTGATTGATAATTTTTATTCTTTCAGCTGGTTGGAAAGGTTTAGCACTATTTCTATTTTAGAAAACTTTTGTCTGGCAATGATATATAAAGAAAAAGAACAGTATTATGAAGAGAAACACTCTCTGCATAAGTTCATTCTTGAAAGAAAATTGTTTTCTAAAGTCGAAGGCGGAAGAATGACTGACACTGATTTTCAGAATATTGCAGGTATGGGTATGAATCTTGGCAAAATCGAGTGGGCAGAAGATTTTATTAACAAGTACAAGGAATACCTTGATGAAAAAGATAAAAGCAATGTGTTAAATCTTTGTTATGCAAGATTAAACCTTCAAAAGAAAAATTTTGACAAAGCACTTTCATATATTAATGAAATAAAAGAAATTGATAATGTAAATTACAAAATAAGTAAAAAATGTATCACACTTGAAATTTATTACGAGCAAAATCTTATAGTCGAAGCATTTGGATATATCGACAACTTCAAACATTTCATTTCAAACGACAAACTGATAACTGATACTGAAAAAGAAAGAATATTAAAATTTATAAAATTTGTAAATCTTCTATTAAAAATAAAAAGCAAAAATGATGTTTCTGAATTGTACATTTTAAAAAAGGAAATTGAAAACACGGAGAATGTTTATAAGAAAAAATGGTTTTTTGAAAAAATAGCTGAACTAAAAGCAGGATAAGTTTATAATAATGCATAAAAGTAATCTTATAGAGCTACTGAAGGTATTTACACCAAAAGAATTTAAAGAGTTGGGAGAGTTAGTCAATTCTCCATTCTACAATAAAAATGAAAATGTAATAAAACTCTATAATTACATTAAAAAGTATTTCCCTGATTTAGAAAATGTTAATCTGAAAAAGAGTAACGTTTATGAAGTGATAACAGGTGAAATTGACTACAACGACGGATTTATGCGGTCCGTAATTTTTAATTTAAGTAAACTTGCCGAAGAATATTTATCTGCAAAAAGTTTTCCGCAAATTGAAAAAGATATTACATATCTCGATTTGTTATTCAGACGGCCGGGAGCCGATAAGTTGTTTGAAAAAAAGTTCAAACAGGTTTATGAATCATTTAGCCACGAGAATAACAAAGACCAGTTCCATTATTACTGCCTTTACCGTTTACAGGCTTTGCTTATGTCGTATAACTCGAAAAACAGAGCTTTTCTAAATATAAAAGATTTTCACGCAGATGATGAGATAAACACATTAGATTCACTTCTTACTTTTTACCTGCTGGCTGCCCTGCCAGAATACAGGTTCTTTCATAATCAGACTCGTGTAATTAACATAAACATTGAATTCAACTTTCTGGATGAAATACTAAATTTTTTAAAAAGAAGCGGCTTTTATAAAAAAAATCCGGAACTCAATTTATTCTATAATGAAATCCAGCTCATAAAAGAAAATGATGAAAAATATTTTTATGAACTTAAAGAGTTTGCAAAAAAAGAAATTGATAATTTCAGATTTGGAATTAAATTTAACGCAATTGGTTTACTGGCAAATACAGCAATAACATTATACTATGAAGGCAATGATAAATTTTTGAATGAACGATTTGAGATATACCAACTGATACTTGAGAAAGGATTGTATAAAAAATTTGAAACAAGTTATTTTGATGATATGCTCTTCAAGAACATTGTGTCAACAGGGCTGCAGCTCAATAAAGTAGAATGGACAGAAAAATTTTTAAGAGAATATATCGACAAAATAAATCCTGATGATAAGGATAATGCTCTGAATTTAAATCTTGCCCGTTTAAAATTTTATAAAAAAAATTTTACAGAAGCCCTGGAGCATTTAAGCATAATAAAAAATGTTAATCACATTCACTATAAAACTGAAATAAAAATATTAACTTTAATGATTTATTATGAACTGTCTATGAGTAATGATGCAATGGCGGTAATAGATAGCTACAGGCATTTTTTATCAAATGACACCTTAATTCCTGAATTAAGGAAAGAAAGAAATTATAACTTTATAAGAATTGTGAACGACTTAATAAAATCAAAGGAAAACAGGTCGCTGAAAGCAGCCTATGATATTGAACATGTAATTAAAATTACACCGAATACCTATGAAAAAGAATGGCTTCAGCTTAAAACCAAAGAATTAATAAAGGAGTTAAAATGAAAGAAAAACTCTCCGCAGCTGAAGTAAGAGTTCTTGGCTGCCTTATAGAAAAATCTTTAACGACTCCCGAATACTATCCTCTTACTCTGAATGCTTTAACTAATGCATGCAATCAGAAGAGCAACAGAAACCCCGTAGTTGAGTATTCCGAAGAAGAAGTAAAAGACGCCATAAGTTCATTAACGCAGAGAGGTTTTGCCGGTAAGGTAATTTCAGAAGGAGCGCGCGCAATAAAATACAGATATGTACTTCCCTATCCATTTATGCTGAATGGAAAAGAGCTTCCATTAATATGTGTTTTACTTCTGAGGGGCGCGCAAACTTCAGGGGAATTACGAACAAGAACAGACCGCATGTATGATTTTCAATCTTTAGATGATGTCGAAAGTGTTTTAACGCAGCTTCAAACAAGGGAAACAGGAGCATTGGTAAAAACACTGGAAAGAATGCCCGGACAAAAAGAAAACAGAGTAATGCATTTACTTGGCGATGATGAAGTTGAAAATAGTTATATTAAAACTGAGAAAAAAGATGAGCCGGATAAGACCCAGGCATTAGAAGAAGAAATTATTAATTTAAAAGAACAAGTAAAAAGGCTGGAAGAAAAGCTGGATAACTTTATAAAACAGTTCGAATAAAATAATGTATTCAAGCACCCTCATAGAAATATTTAAAAATTTTACGCCCAAAGAAATAAAGGACTTTGAAGATTTTGTAGAATCTCCATATTACAATAAAAATAAAAACGTTGCAGCTTTATTCAAGCTCGTCAAATCAGAGTATCCCGATTTTTCAAAGGGAAATCTCACCAAAGAAAAAATTTATAAAAAATTATATCATAGCGCTAAGTATAATGACGGAACGATACGGCTGCTTATGTTCTATCTTCAGGAAGTTGCTGAGAAGTTTATTTCTGTCAGAAACTTTGAAAGCAGACCTTTCTCCTATGAAGAACATCTATTATGGGGACTGAATGAACATAATCTTTCAAAGGTATTTGAAAAAAGCTACAAAACGATCCTTAAAAAATTAAATACAAGTAAAAAACAATACGCAGAGTATTATTATAAACGATTTACAATAGAATACGAAAATCTTTCTCATATGGCGAAAGTGCATTTTGATAGAGACGAAAAGTATATTCAGAAAAGCAACGTAACTGATGTATTCAACAGCCTTACACACTCATATCTTATAAGGACCTTTAAATACTATCTGTACTTTCTGAATATAAGAATGAAATTTAATGTTACTCAGAAATTCAAAGTGTTTGAAGAGCTTATATACAGGCACAATCCTGAAGAATATGAAAGTGTTCCACTTGTTAATATGTATTACTATTGCCTTATGATGACTTTAAGACCTGAAGAAGAAGAGAATTTTTATAAGGCAAAAAAACTATTATTTGAAAAAGAAGAAACATTTTTAGATGAAGACTATGTTGAGTTTTATATCAACCTTGAAAACTACTGCAAACGAAAAGCGAAAATAGGGAAAATGCACTATCAACAGGAACTATTTGAAATTTTTCAATCTCAAATCGAAAAGAAGGCTTACAAATTCAGGGACATGATGCCTGATTTATTTTATAAAAGCGTTGTTGATATAGGTCTTCGACTTAAAAAATATGACTACGTTAAAAAATTTATTTCACTTTACAAACACGAACTCCCTGAACAATACAGAGAAAACACATATCTGCATTGTCTGGGTGTATATGAATTCGCCGTTGATAATTTTGAAAAATCACTTGAACTTATTTCAAAAGTAAAGTTCGACGAGATTTATCAAAAGCTCGATATTAAATGCCTGCTGAATGCTTTGTACTTTGAACTTAATCTTGATTCAACTCTGGAATCTTCTATGGATACATTCCGTCACTTTTTAAAAAACGACAAGCTTGTTCCGCCTGATCGCAAAGAACAGTTTTCGATTTTCAATAAAAATTTAGCAAAGCTTGTAAAACTAAGAAAAAAGCCGGAGCAGGAAGAGCTTGAACTTTTCCACGATAACATTCTCTCCGGCAATTACTACAATAAGGAATGGCTGTTAAGCAAGGCATCACAGCTTATCGAACTAAACAAAAAATAGCTTACTAAGGATGCGCGTTCTGCCTGCCAAAACTTGAAGATATGGCTGTAAAGTCATTCCCGTTAACATTATTATCTCCGTTAAGGTCTGCCCGTAGGTAGCCTGATTGCCCATACTGCTGCGAGAATATTGTGAAGTCATTTCCGTTAACAAATCCGTCCTCGTTAAGGTCTCCGCTGATAAGACAGTACTTTCCGTTTTTAAGAATCATACTGTTGCCATAAGCCTGCGACTGTGCAGTCGTAAAATCATAAGCCATTGAAGTCCCCGCTGAATAAGTTTCCCCCCCGGACTTTGTCCATGTCTCAAAAGCACTCCTGTATTTTAATGAAATGTAATATGTACCGGACGGTGTAGAATTAAAAAATGCTGTACCTGAAAAAGTAATTGTATCCAATAGAATTTTAGATGAATCTAATATTGCATAAGGCGCAAATGAATTTCTCAGGTAAACTGTAACTGTATCTTTTTTATTTAGTGTGTTCGATGATGTATTATATAATCCTTCGACTATTGCAGTAATATTTATAGATGATGCAAGAGGATTTATGCCCGCTGTCCAATACGAAAATGCATTAATACCTGAATATGTAATATTATTTGCTTCCAGATTTTTCGCTCCGCCTATTGTTATCCAGTTAGTTCCGGCATTAGTAGAGCGGAATAAAGAGAGCAAGTTTTCGTTCAATCCGTTCAGTTCAGAATCATCATAATGATAAGTAAGCGTTGCATTTAGATTATTGTTGTTTGCAGGTGAAATATTATAATATCTTTTTATGCTTCCGCTGCCGTTTATTGTATATGTTGTAAAGCCGCGGGATATATTTGTAACTCCTAAATTAACTTCAGAAGTTATAGTTGCTCCCAGACCTGCCACATTTACACTTACAGGACTTGTCAAAGTTCGTACTGCTGATATTGTACCTGAAGTCCCTTTTACAACAGCGCCATTACTTTCAAATAAATAACCAGTTGTGCCCAGTAAAACATTTGAGCTGCCTGCGTTAAGAAATCCGGAAAGAATTTTCAGAGTATCGTCAACTGTTAAATTACCCGAAGGAATTGAAACACCCGCAGGATTATTTATGATAAGTCCCTTATATGTTAAACCTGTTGTAATATTCTGCGCTGCAGCTCCATTATATTCTATATAGCTGTTATTCATATTCAATGTACCCGAATTACTGAAGTTAGTGCCGTTCAGGGAAGCCTTATATCCGTTAAGATTAAAAACAGCTCCTGAGTTTACAAAGACATTTTTGAACTGAACATTGGAAGCAAGGGTTACATTACATCCGTTTAAAAAAGTACAGTTAGTATTAAAAACACCGTTCCCTGATAAAGTTGTAATTGAATCGAACTGAATATTTACAGAAACTGTACCGTCATTTACCCATGAAGCTCCATTATAAGTTAACAAACTATTGCCTGTAACAAAACTGTTTGCGGGTACAATTATATTTCCATAAGAAGTAAATAATCCGTTGATGCTGAGAGTTGTATTGTTCGTTAAATTGATAGTCCCGATATTTACACCGGTAATCGTGGAAATTCCACCGGCATTAATATTCACAATTGAATTATTAGTGAAGAAACTGTTGATAGAAATAATATTTGCCGTTGTCTTATTTATAGTTCCATTATTTAGAATAAGCGGAACAAACGATGGAGTGCTTGTAGTATTAATATTAAAAATGTTATTATTAATAAAAGTGCCGGCACTTGTAACAGCGCTTGCAACCCAGCTGAATGTTCCGTTGTTAATAAATTTCCCTGTGATAAAAACCCCGTTTGTTGTATTCAATGTACATGAAGCGGATGATTTTAAAACAAATACAGATGAAGAAATTCCTCCGTTAGTCCATGTCAGTGAATTACTTACAAATATTGAATCCGTTCCGGCGATTGTCCCTGCAAGGTCCAGATTATTAAACGAGTAACTTTTGCCTGTATTAAAATTTACAGTACCTGCTGCGCCGATCGTAAGGTTACTGCCGATGCTTCCGATTGTGAGGCCTGAAGGAAAATTAGTTGTTCCGCCCGAGCCGCTGAAGTTTCCGATATTTGTTATTGTCATGCCGGCATTAAAATTCGCGCTTCCAAAGATAACATTAGTATTCCCGGTTATATTATAAATACATGCAGAGGTAAAATTCACTGTCGGCAGCCCAACTGTTACATTCCCTGCTCCGCTTATATTTGCAGAAACATTTTGCGTTGCGCTGCCACCGCTTCCTGCGCCGAAACTGATTGCAGCACCGGAAGAAATGTTAACAACTCCTGAGATTGAGAATGTTCCCGAGTTAGGAATTAAAAGCAAGGTACCTAAATTTATATTAATTGTTCCGGTACTGTTTAATCCTCCTGAGTAAAATGGTGAGCTTGCTGTAGTTTTATTTATAGTTCCGTTATTATTAAATACAGGGTTCCATGTCGGAGTAAATGAAGTAGAGAAGTTTGTTACGTTATTATTATTCACCGGACCGCTTCCGAATACACTTCCTTGCAGCCAGGTTAATGTCCCGCTGTTATTTAAAATTTTATTTGCTGTAAATCCGCTTCCATTGATATCCATTACAGAACCGGGAAGTAAATTAAACGGTCCGCTTCCGGAAATACCGCCACCGGTAAACGTTGCGCTTCCAAAAACTATAATTGTATCTATGCCGCCGATTGTTCCATTTGCATTTATTGAGGAAAATGAAAGTGTTCTTCCTGAGTTAAAATTTACTACACCGCCAACATTAAGTGTAAGAGATGTTCCGATAGTATACGAAGTCAATCCTGATTGAATATTGATTGTTCCTGCACTGCTATTAATTGTTCCAATATTAGTCAGAGTCATCCCTGTATTGAAATTTAAAGTGCCGCTATACGTTCCTGTATTTCCTGTGAGATTATAAACACAGCCCGGTAAAAAATTTACATTTGACGTATGACCATAGAAATTTCCTGCTCCTGAAATATTCGCAGTGATATTGAATGTTCCTGAAGATGTATTTCCTAACTGCAAAGTCGCCCCGGAAGATATATTAACGGTTCCGGCAATTGTCTGCGAACCGTTATTTGAAAATGGCATCATTGTTGAATTTGTAATATTCAGTGTTGCAGTAATTGCGTTTGTAAATACGCCATTAAAACCACTTACGAATATCGAACCTTTATTCAACGTTCCGTTATTGGTAAATGAGGGTGAACAGCTGTTTGCATTACTTGTCATATTAAAAACAGAATTATTAATTATGCTCCCGTTTCCTGAAATACTTTGGTTAGTCCAGTTTGTAGTTCCGTTATTAATAAAAGTTTTATCCAATGTAATGCCGTTATTGAAAATTGTAGCGACTCCGCCTTGTTTCAATACAATTGGTCCGCTACCTGATAATGAACCCGATGAAAACGAAATCGAGTCACTCACAAAAATGCTGTCAGAACCTGTTACAGTACCTGTCGTGAAAAATTTCTGAAATTGAAAAGTTGTTCCTGTATTACAATTTAATACACCGCCTAATGTCGCTCTGAAGTTTGTACCGTACGCTCCGATTGTTAGTCCAGCCGGAAGATTTATTGTTCCTCCTGCAGGGGTCATATTGCCGATATTGGTCAACGTCATCCCCGGCGTAAAATTCATTGCGCCGCTTAATGCCGTTGTAGTGCCTGAAATATTATATACGCATGAAGTCGAAAAATTCACATTTGAAGAAAACCCTGTAACAGTACCGGCACCTGATATATTAGCATTCACAGTATAAGTATTAGATGAATTATTACCGAACTGCAGATTGCCCCCTGAACTTATATTGAATATTCCATTAATAGTTGCTGCTCCTGAAGGATTTAAAAGAAGCCCTCCTGATTGAATATTTATAGTGCTTGCGTTCTGAAATGCACCGGATAAAAAATTTGTATTATTACTGGTTTTATTATATGTCCCATTATTAGTGATTCCGATATTATAAGTTGCGGCAAAAGCACATTCATTTATAAAGATATTATTATTAATTATTGAGCCTGTTCCGGTAATGCTTCCTGTGGTCCAGTCAAATGTGCCGTTGTTATTTACCGTTCTGTTAATCGCTACCGTTCCGGAATTGTAAAAAGTGCTGCCGGAACTTATATTGACCGCGCCGGGTCCCGTAAGAGTTCCCTGCGTCATAATCATAGTAGCGCCGCCGGATAAATTTATATCTCCGTTTCCTGTTATCGTGCCTGTAAGAGTAAGATCGTGTAGGGTACCATTACTGATGCTTAATGAATTTCCGGAGTTAAGCGTCAATATGCCGCCGACAACAAACTGGTCAAGATTCATATTCACATCAAGGGCAACTGTGTTATTAAAATTTATCGTTATTACATTTGCAGATGCTGTTGGATATACAGGAGTAGAATGCCAGGATCTAACCGAATCGTAAACCTGCCAGACTAATGTATCGCTCCAGTTGCCGCTGTTTACAGTTCTGAAATCATTTTGCTGCTGAGCGAATGAAGTTTGTAAAAATAAAATCACAAAAATTGCTATCAGGGAGAAGATTAGCAATTTTTTCAGAATAAATTTAAAAATGAGTTGTTGTAACATATCGAGTATTATATATTTAATTCATCGAAAATATAAACATGGGTCACTTCAATCAAAGAAGGTTTTTCTTTAATGTTTATAAATTTTAGTTTATTTTAGACAAATTGTTGAGGTTTTGAGCAAATTTTCAAATATTTTGTAAGCTAAAACGTTTTGCTTTGCAGTAATGGAAAGATTTTGCCGATTGTTTTTAAGTTTATTGATTCGACTTACTTTTATGCAGACCTATTCTTAAATTTGTAAATAATTAAAAAGATAACGTGTTAAGATTTTATAATACAGCTTCAAGAACTATTGAGGATTTTAATCCTATAGAACAAGGCAAAGTACGAATGTATTGCTGCGGTCCGACTGTTTACGGGTATCAGCATATAGGCAACTTCCGTTCATTTTTCTTTGAAGATATTTTAAAGAGAGTTTTGCAATACAATAGCTTCGATGTAAAGCATATAATGAATATTACTGACGTCGGTCACCTGACTTCCGATGAAGATTCAGGCGATGACAAGATGGAAAAGAAAGCTGCCGAAGAAGGCAAGACAGTCTGGGAAGTTGCTAAGTTTTTCACTGATGTTTTCATGAGTGATATGAAGCAGCTTAATATTATTCCCGCCAGCACTTTTCCAAGGGCAACTGATTATATACAAGAGCAAATCGATATGGTGAAAGAACTTGAAGCAAAAGGATTTACTTACATTACATCTGACGGAGTTTATTACGATACTTCTAAGTTTTCCGATTACGGAAAAATGGCGCGCCTTGATATAGAAGGACTTCGCGCAGGCGAGCGTGTTGAGTTCTCAGAGGAGAAAAAAAATCCGACTGACTTTGCTGTTTGGAAATTCTCCAATAAGAATGAGAAACGGCAAATGGAATGGGACTCTCCCTGGGGAATAGGATTCCCTGGATGGCACCTTGAGTGCTCTGCAATGGCAAAGAAATTACTCGGCAATCACTTTGATATTCACTGCGGTGGAGTTGACCACATACCGGTTCATCATACAAATGAAATAGCACAGTCAGAAGTCGCTAACGGTGAAAAATATGTCAACTACTGGATACATGGCGAATTTCTTTTAATGGGCGATGAGAAGATGTCGAAATCAAAAGGCGGCACGCTTACTTTATCCCGATTGAAAGAAGAAGGCTTTGAACCGATGCATTACAGATATTTTTTATTGAATGCTCACTACAGAAAAAAACTGAACTTCAGTGAAGAAGGTCTTCAGGGAGCAAAGAATGCCTATGAAAAACTAAGAGAAAGAATTTTATCTCTTAAAGAAAAAGCAACGAATGAAAACATAGATGACAAGCCTAATGATTACAAAGAAAAGTTCATTGAAAAAATTAACAATGACTTAGGTATAACTGAAGCGCTTGCAGTGCTATGGAATATGTTAAAGGATGATACATTATCTGCTAAGCAAAGACTTGAGCTTGCATTTGATTTTGACAGAGTGTTTGGTTTGCAATTAGAGAAAATTGTTAAAGCTGAAAGCAGTGATATTCCCGATGAAGTTAAATCACTTGCCGAGCAAAGACTTCAGGCAAAGAAAGATAAGAACTTCGCGCTTTCAGACGAGCTTAGAAATAAAATAAAAGAACTCGGCTATGAGTTAAAAGATACTAAAGACGGATATGAAGTGAAGAAGGTGTGATTATACTTCTCTACCGTACCTATATTTAAATCATTATTAGCTCATGAATATCAGTAACCCCACCCTTTAGGGTGGGGTATAAAAGACCTTTAAGTGAGCCCTTTAGGGCTAAACTTTTCAAATCCATACTTCTTCATGAATTCATCGTACTCTTCTTTAAAGCTTTTCTTCCTATGATATTCTTCCTGATTTCTAATATACTCTCTTACTTTAACAACATTTGATTCGCTTACCGACACTGCAAAATATTCTTTAGCCCATTCAAATTTTCTCTTAGTAAGATTATTTTTATTTATCCAATGAGAGCTTTCACCTTTGATTAAGTTAACAACTTTAGAAATTGAATGGTCATTGCTTAAAGATATAAGCAAATGAACATGCTCAGAAGCACCATTGATACAATCCAGATAAATATTATTGGTCTTAGAATATTTTTTAATATGTTTGTAAAGAATTTCCTTTAAACTCTCATCTATTAAGTTTTCTCTATCCTTTGTTCCCCAAACACAATGAACCCATATTTTTACAAATGACATATTAGAATTTTGTTTTGCCCTAAAGGGCAATTCATTTTATTCTCAACACCCCACCCTAAAGGGTGGGGTTACTGTAACTCTCGATTAAGGACACTCAATGCTATTTAAATAGTATAGAAATTTTACTTAATAAATACATAATGGAAGTATTCTATAGAATATTACTCAATAACTCCCTTTACAATCTCAACGAACTCCCATACTTCTTCGAACTTATTATATAACGGAGTCGGGGCTATTCTTATTACGTCCGGTTCGCGCCAGTCGCAAATTACATCGCTTGCAATTAATTTATTGAATACCTCTTTTCCGTTTCCAAAAAATCTTAGTGAGAGCTGACATCCTCTTTGTTCAGCATCCGAAGGTGTTAAGATTTCTAATCTCTCTGTCAGTTTATTTTCTTTCAATAAAAATTCCAGATAACCTGTAAGCTTTTTACTTTTCTCTCTGAGATTTTTTATTCCGGCTTCTTCAAAGATATCAAGTGAAGCTTTCAAAGATGCTAATTGTAAAATCGGCGGATTGCTTAGCTGCCAGCTTTCCACAGTGGGAATTGGTACGAAGTCAGGCTTCATTAAAAATCTTGTCTGCTTATCGTTACCCCACCATCCTTCGAAGCGCGGAATATTTTTATCTGAGTGATGTCTTTCATGCACAAAGCAGCCGGCAATTGCACCGGGACCGCCGTTAACATATTTGTAATTGCACCATACGGCGAAGTCAACATTCCAGTCATGGAGCTGCACGTCTATGTTCCCTGCGGCATGAGCTAAGTCAAATCCAACCATGCATCCTTTTTTATGCCCTGCCTCTGTGATTTTTTTAAGATCGAATAATTGTCCTGTATAATAATTCACCCCGGCAAACATTATTAAGGCAATTTCATCTCCCTGCTTTTCTATTACATCAAGAATGTCTTCTGTTTTAATATAAGATTCACCTTGCTTAGGAAAAATTTCAATAAGTGAGCTTTCATCGTAGCCATGAAATCTAAGCTGAGACTTCACTGCATACTGGTCAGATGGAAAAGCTGTTCCCTCTATAAAAATTTTATTGCGCTCTTTAATAGGTCGGTAAAATGAGACCATCATCAAATGAAGATTGACAGAGAGCGTATTCATATTTACGACTTCACTTTCCGTCGCTCCGACTAAATGCGCAGTCTGCTTCGTCAGAAATTCATGATACGGCAGCCAGGGGTTTCGGGCTTGTGTTACGCCTTCAATACCCATCAGCTCCCAGTCCTTTAACTCCTGCTCAACGCAAGCGCGGACGGTCTTCGGCTGTAGACCAAGCGAGTTGCCGCAAAAATAAATCTGCTCCTTTTTATCCTTATTTACCGGAATAAAAAACTTTTCACGGTAATTTTTTAACGGGTCTTTTTCGTCCTGTCGGACTGCAAAATTTTTATCTGCTGAAGAATTCATTTAATGTGATTTTGAAAGCAAAGTTAAGATTGTCTTATTACAGTTTCAAGTTTCAAATTACGAGTTACAAATGACGAATTATATTTTGATCGATGTTGTTTTTACAATACTGTCATTTTTCATTTACAAATCTTGACGGGTTTTTGACGGATTTCTGCAAAATAAGGTTTGAGTTATAATTCTGTAGTCACATTATTGTAACATTTTTAGACCGCCCCTCAATCCCCCTCATTCAGTTCCCCTCCTTATTAAGCAACCAAATATCAAGTCCCGCTTTATAGGGAGAGAGGAAGCATGTGTTGTAACGTAATTCGCATTGGCGAATCACATTTTGCAATCGGGAACTCACTGCAAGCGCCCTCCCGAACCGGAGGTTCGGTTACCGTGAATGAAAAAGATTGAAAATCTTTTTCATTCACGGTAAGTCCCGCTGAAAGCGGGACGAGGGCGCCCCCGTTATGCGCATTGTCACATTATTGTCACATTTTATAGAAAAATTCCGGCGAAGAAAATCAGGATTGTCACAATATTGTAACATTTTTGATCCGACCTGGCAGGATTGAACTCGCCGCGGCGGACTGTCAGGTCTAGATACAATTTGCCGCTAGTAATATATTAACTTCAATTTTCATTTCAAAGAAATTCTTCCCTATTAGTAGGGTGAAATTTTTTTCTGAGGCACGGGAATTGTTTCTTCATTAATAATTAGAAAAAATGTTTTTATCTTTGTTAAATCTCAAAATTAATGGCAAATTTTCGCGTCGGCTTCGGCTACGATGTTCACAGACTTGTAAAAGGAAGAAAACTTATTTTAGGTGGAGTAGAAATCCCGCACACAAAAGGACTCGATGGTCACTCAGATGCAGACGTTCTCCTTCACGCAATATGCGATGCAATTCTCGGCGCATGCGGATATAAAGATATAGGCCACCAGTTTCCCAATACGGATAGCAAGTTCAAAGATATTTCCAGCCTGGTCTTACTCGAGCAATCTTACAAGCTGATTAAAAAAAAGAAGTACAAAATAGAAAATATTGATTGCGTTATTATACTGGAAGAGCCGAAGATTTATAAATACACTGAAGAGATGAAAGAAAAAATTAATAAAATCCTTAAGACCAAAAACATCTCGATAAAAGCTACTACTTCTGAGGGATTAGGATTTGTCGGAGCGAAGAAAGGCTGCTCGGCATACTGCACTGCATTACTATATAAATCAAAATGAGTTACACATACAAAGAAATTAAGGAAATAATCACAAAGCAAAAACCTTTTCTGGAAAGTAAATACGGACTGGAAAAAATCGGTATCTACAATTTCCCTGAAAAAGATTCGGGAGCAGTTGCAATTGATTTCGTAGTATCATTTAAAAAACCGGTCGGTATGCTCTTCATAGATTTTGCCGAATACATCGAAAGCCTTTTAAATATTGATGCAGAAATAATTACCGACGAAGGCATTAAAAATATAAAGGACGCTCCGCTGCGTGAAGGAATAAAAAACAATGTAAAATATGTTTGAACGCGAAGATAAAATAATAGTAAAAGAAATTCTGGATTCATATAATAAAATTTTTCAGCTGACTGAGAATATTTCATACGAAGAGTTTAAAAATGATTCGGGCAAAATTCAGTCAGTCTTGCTTGAAATTGAATCCATAGGAAATAATTGTAAAAATATAACGGGAGAATTCCGGCTCTCCAATGAAGATGTTAACTGGAACTACCTTATAAAGACACGCAGAAGGCTTTCCCATAAAATATTATCTCCGGTAAATACAGATGTTCTGTGGGCGCTGATAAAAGAGGACTATCCTCAGATTAAAAACGACATTTCTAAATTATTAACCATATAAATTTTTGATAAGTATACTTAAATCAGATGTAGAACTCGCCAATATTACTACAATCAAATTGGGCGGCACGGCAAAATATTTTGCGCAGTTTAAAAACATTTACGAGTTAAGAGAATTAATTCAATTTGCAAAAAGAGAAAATTTAAAAATTCAGATTATCGGCGGGGGAAGCAATATAATTTTTCCCGATGAAGGTTTTAAAGGACTGGTTTTAAAAAACCATATTAAAGAATTAAACTATGCGGTGAACGACCACGATGTTTTTTTAAAAGCAGGCGGCGGGAATAACTGGGATGAGCTTGTTTCTTTCTGTGTAAATGAAGGCGTACAGGGAATTGAATGTCTCTCCGGAATTCCCGGCAGCGTCGGCGCAACTCCTATACAAAATGTAGGCGCTTACGGTCAGGAAGTTTCTGATACTACCGTTCACGTGCAGGCTGTAAGACTTGAAGATATGGCAATTGTTAATTTCAACAGAGATGAATGCGGCTTTGGATACAGGACAAGTATTTTCAAACGCGAACAGAAAGATAAATATATTATTACTGAAGTGACTTTTATGCTGAAGCTGAATAAAGAGCCGGAGTTAAATTACGCCGAGCTGAAAAATGAAGTTGAGAAAAATACTGATTACGCAAATTACTCCAACCAGGATAAGTTAAAATTTGTAAGAGATAGAGTAATAGAGATAAGAAAAAGAAAATCTATGGTAATTGATGCAAATGATAAAAACTCAGTATCATGCGGTTCGTTTTTTATGAATCCTGTTTTAAGCGTAGAAGATTATAAAAAATTTGAAGAGAGCTTATTTCACTTCCCTATTAAGCCTAAAGTTTTTCAAACGGCTGAAGGATATAAAATTCCTGCTGCCTGGCTGATAGAAAATTCCGGTTTTCATAAAGGGATGAATAAGAACGGGGCGGCAATTTCTGAGCATCATTCTCTTGCTTTGGTAAACAGAGGCTGCACAACTGCGCAGCTTTTAGAATTAGCAAGTGATATTCAAAGCAAAGTTAAACAGTTCTTTGGAATTAATTTGACTATGGAACCTGTTGTAGTAAGTAATTAACCTTCTTTAACAAAGTTGCAAATTTAAACACAAAAAGCACGAAGTTTTACGCGAAGAACACTAAAAAATTTTGAAAAATATTTTGTAAAGTTCTTTCTTTGCGTAGAGGCTTTGCGTTAAAATTAAGTATTCAGGACCGCAGAGATTTATCGCGTGTATTTTTTTTTGAAAAGTTGTATTTTTACTTATAGATAAGCTTGTGGCTAATACTCCTCACGAAAATACAAAAAGAGATATAAATTTATTAAGACGAGTTTCCGCCGGAGATGAATCGGCAATTGGTGAACTTTATGATTTTTATAATAAGTACCTATTCACCACTATATACTTCATTTTAAAGAATGAGGCTGAGGCAGAGGATGTATTGCAGGAGGTCTTTTTTTTAATATGGGATAAAATAGATACTTACGATGAACGCCTGGGAAATCCAATTTCCTGGATGACTCGTATTTCTAGGAACAAGGCTATTGATAAGCTGCGAGCGAAAAAGCAGAGATTCGATATTGATGAGACTAATGAAACATTAATAGTAGATCTCAACGAAGACTATAAAAAAAGTAATCCTGAGTTCATTGCCGTGGCAGGGCAGGAACAAAAGGAAGTATTAGAAGCTATAAAAGAATTAGACGAGGTGCAGAGACAGTTAATAGAGTATGCCTATTATCAGGGCTTCTCTCATTCCGAACTCTCCGAGCACTTCAAAATTCCTTTAGGAACAGTGAAAACAAAAATCAGGTCAGCGATGATGTTTCTAAGAGAACGTTTAAAACATTTAAACTAAAGCAGGTAGTAACATGCAAGATGACATAATATTAAATTCGATTGGCGCGCTTAGTGAACCTGAAAAGGAAAAACTAATTTCATCCCTCAAAGAAGCGGGATTTGAAGAAGTATTTCTCACTTCCGACGTAAACAACATTGTTGAAAAAATAAATAATGCCGTAATCAATAATTCAAGCAGATTGAAATCACCTTCTGCCGGATTAAAAGATAAAATTATGGCAAGAATAAAAACTGCACCTCGTAAAGACGAACATAAAGATTTTGATTTCAAGTTCGCAGATTCCAACGATGAATGGTTTGATCATCCTGTACTAAATGCAGTGAAGGTGAAAGTTCTTTCAATCAACCGCGAGAATAATTATGCTATGCTTATGATGAAAGTCCCTGCAGGAAATGAATATCCCGAGCATCATCATTCAGCTCCGGAAGAGTGTTTAATCCTAGAAGGAGATTTTCAGGCAGAGGGCAGAGTACTAGGTCCCGGTGATTTTCACCATGCCGAGCCTGATACAGACCACGGCAAGCTTTATACCCGTACGGGAGTGACTTTATTGTTAGTTGTAAATCCCGCAGATTACGGTTTATAGTTCTTTATTATTATAGTAAATACACAAACAATTTTTGTTTTGGGGTGCCGGTAACTTATTCCTAAGTTATTAGCTGAGATTACACCCACGAACCTGATCCGGTTAGTACCGGCGTAGGAATAACATTCTATTCAACGCTTATATCACTCATATTTTTTCAGGTTCATGAGAGGCATAAGCGTTTTTTATTTTATCTAAAATGAAACACATTTTAATTCTTTGTTCTTTATTTTTTATTTGTGCTAATATTTCTTTCTCACAGGAAATACAGCCACCACCGCCTATGCCAAGGTTGGAGGATTCAACAGATTATCAGACACAGATAATCGAAGTAGATGCTTTGAAAGGCATAGAGCGCAAAACTCCGGTAGCGTTTCAGGACATCAAACGTGAGGAAATCGAGCAGATGTACTGGATGCAGGACTTGCCTATGTTCCTTAACGGAAAGACAAGCCTTAAATCTTATTCAGAATCAGGAGCATCTATCGGATATTCTTATTTATCGCTTCGGGGATTTGACCAGAGAAGAATTTCCATTCTCATTAACGGCACTCCGCAAAATGACGCCGAAGACCAGCAGGTTTACTGGGTAGACTTATCCGATATAACTTCATCCGTAGAAAACATTCAGATACAACGCGGTGTCGGTACGGGACTTTACGGTACATCGTCCATCGGCGGAGTTATAAATATTCAGACAATCGATTACACTAAGAAAAATTTCCTTAACGTTGGTGTAGGAAGAGGAGATTATAATTCAAACAGGTATTCATTTGAATACTCTTCAGGTCTTGCGCAAAACAATATGGGATTTTATGCTAAGTTCTCAAAGACAACTACTGACGGATACAGAGACCAGTCATGGTCAGACCACTGGTCATATTTCATAGGAGCAACTAAGCTTTTCAAGAACTCATCTTTAAAGATGAATGTCTATGGAAGCCCGATAAAAAATCATCTTGCTTACGTAGGAGTTACAAAAGATTATCTGGACGGCGCTGTTACGGGTGATAAGCTGGTTGACAGAAGATATAATCCTTTAACATACTATGATGAAACGGATAACTATCATCAGCCGCATTATGAATTAGTTTACAACTGGCAGCCTTCTAAAAATGTTTATATTTCTAATACCGTAAGCTACACCCGCGGTGAAGGATATTTTGTAACTTCCTTCCCTGCTGTATGGGGGCTGGATTTTTCTTACTTCAGATTAAATCCTTTCTTTACTTCGGATACAACTACATTCAATCCTTTATATTACAAAAGAAATCCTGACGGCAGCTTTTACTTTGAGCCCGGCAGCGGATACGTTGTTGATAAAAGCGATATGATTACAAAGTTGTATGTAAACAATAATGATTTCGGCTGGTATCCGAAAGTTCAGATAACGCACAATAATGATAAAGGCACATTGGTTATCGGAGGTGAAGTGCGGCTGCATAAATCTGACCACTACGGAGAAATCGCTTTTGCAAATGCTCTGCCGCAAAACACTCCGCCGAACTATGAATATTATTATTACAACGGAAAAAAACGCAGCCTTGCCATCTATGCGAATGAGATCTACAATATAAACGACAATATTACAGCGATGGTAGGCTTGCAGTATGCAAACCACAGGTACTCGCTTGATTACGATAAATTCAAGCCGTATACATTCGATGTTAATTATGATTTTTTCACTCCAAGGGTTGGACTGAATGTTATACTTCCGAATAATCTTAGATTTTTCGGGAATGTTTCCTATGTGAAACGCGAACCGAGACTGAAAGATATTTACGATGCAGAAAGCCCTTACTCTACTCCGAATTTCAGAGTGGTTGATACAGTTAACAATGTTTACTCTGACCCGCTTGTTAAGCCGGAGGAGTTAATTGATTTTGAGTTCGGCATTAACTATAAAACTCATGCAATGAATACGAGTTTGAATTTTTATATGATGAATTTTACCAATGAAATTGTCAGCAACGGACAGCTTGATAACGTCGGCCAGCCGATAAACGGCAATGCAGGAAAATCAGTTCACAGAGGCATTGAGTTTGAAACAGCAACAATTCCTTTTTATAATTCTAAAGTATTAAATAAATTCTCATTAGAGTATAATATAACTCTCTCAGATAATTATTTTAAAGAGTACACTGAAATTCTGGGAAGGGATTCTGTTGGCAATATTATTTACGGCAATGATTATTCGGGAAATCAGATTTTACTAAATCCTTCAGTGCTGGGAAACCTTACTTTGAATTATTATGATAAAGGCGCTTTCAATGTTTATGTAACTATGCAGCATGTGGGAAAGCAGTATCTGGATAACTCAGAGAACGAAAGAAAAAATCCTGCCGCTACACAACTTGCAGGATATGTAAATAAGTTCATCGAGCCTTACATAGTTTTTAACGGAGGAATTTCATATAACTTCATGAATCTTATTTCTGATAAGTCATTAAGAAAATCAATCAGAAATTTTGATTTAGAATTCAAAGTAAATAATATTTTTGATAAGCTGTATGAAACAACGGGAAGCGTCGACGGCTACGGCACTCCTTACTGGATTCCCGCTGCGACAAGGAATTTTTATGCGAATGTGAAGATAGGATTTTAGTATTTCAGATTCTAAATAATTTTTATTTATTATCACTTTTCAAACCTGTTTGAAGAAATTTGAACAGGTTTTTTTATTGAGCAAAAATAATCAGATATAGAATTCTACATAGATAAATCCTTTTATTTACAATATTTTGAAGTAATATTTTAAATTAGTAATAAAAGAAATTCCATGAAAACAGCATTATTATTTGTATTTATTGCATTTTATAGTGTTTCTTATGCTCAGGCAGATAATACTGAAGCACAGAAGAAATTTCAGGCAGGTATCGATTTATTTGATGCGGGTAAATATGAAGATGCGATTAAAATGTTCAAGGAAGCACAAAAGCTTGACCCGCAAAGCAGTGCACCTCAATATGAAATTGCTCTGGCACATACTCAATTGAAAAATTATGATGATGCCATTGAAATATTAGAAAAGATAAAGAATAAACCTGATGCAGAAGATAGTTATTGGTCTTTATTAGGAAGCAGTTATGATTTAAATGATGACAGAGAAAAAGCTCTTGAAACATACGAAGCCGGATTAAAAAAATTTCCCAAGTCGGGACGCCTTTATCTTGAACTCGGCGTTACCAATGCAATGGATAAAGAGTACGACGAAGCCTTAAAATATTTTGAAAAAGGAATTGAAGTAGCGCCGATGCATCCTTCTAATTATTATTGGGCCTCAATGTTATGGGCTACTTCAAAAAATCCTATATGGAGTCTTATTTACGGAGAGATTTTTTTAAATCTGGAAAAAAATTCGAACCGTACCGAACAGATAAGCAAAATGATGTTCGAAGTATATAAGAAGGGATATACTTTTGAAGATAATTCCATCAAAACAAGTTTTACTGATAATAATATTTATATTGGTAAAAACGATATCGGAAAAACAATGGTAGATCAACTGTTATCCTCTTATTCTGCTATTTCGGTTTTTGACGGCGGCATGGCACTAGCTGCAGTCGGAGAAAAAAAAATAGATATAAATTCTATGAACAGGATCAGAACAAATTTTCTCAATAATTATTTTTCTAAAGGTGATAATGAAAAGTTTCCTAATATAATTTTTGATTATCAAAAAAAAATTCAGGATGCGGGATTTCTTGAAGCTTATAATTACTGGATTTTGCTTGACGGTGATAAGCAGAATGAACAGATATGGCAAAGTAAAAACGAAGAACTGTGGGACAAATTTATAGTTTGGTTTGATAAGAATCCTATGGAAATAAATGAAAGCAATAAATTCTCAAGAATAAAAAATTTTAAATGAAGATTTTTATACTGCTGCTTTTTTCTCTTTTAGTGAACAAGTGTTACTCACAAAGCGATACGATTGTACTCAACACTCCAAAAATTTTTAAGATAACCTATCTTAATCCTGAAAAAAAAGAAAAGATTTCCTTTACCGATTACTCAACTTATAACGAAGTTTATTTAAATACATTAACAAAAGATTTTCTTATAATTGAACATAAATCGGATACTTATCCTCTAATGAACAGGAAATCAGTGCGTGTGCCTTTAAGAGATATTAAAGAACTTGGTTATATCAAAGGAGATAAATCAATGTTCGGTGCATTGCTTGGTATGGGTGTGGGAACTGCAGCCGGGATTATACTCGGAGTGCTGGCAGAAAAACAAGATAAGCTCTATGATTCACGAAGCAGTAAATCTATTGCTACAAGTACAGCAATAGGTTTTGTATGCGGAACAGGTCTTGGGTATTTACTGGGAGGAATTTATAATGATTATGAAACTTCTGAACTTTCACGTTATGATAACGACTTGAATAAAAAATATTCGAAAATTCTTTCTATAATACAACGAGGCATCCAATTTAATAAAAATAATTAATTTATAATTTAACACCTGAATTTTATGAAACCCGTGTTTGCTCTTTTTCTCTTATTATTTTCCAATCTTTGTTTCTCACAGAGCGATACCATTGCATTAAATACTCCTGCAGTTTTTTCCATTACTTTTAAAGAGAATCATAAGGCTCTTATTTTTGATCGTAACCATACCTCTTACAAAGAAGTATATCTTGATGTATTGACTAAAGACTATCTCATTATCAGGAAAAAATTTGACGATGTAAAAAATCCTAAAGCTATATCACGTTATGTTCAGGTTTCATTGAAGGATATTGAAGCACTTGGTTTTGCAACAGGTACAGAGAAAACATTCGGCGGAATTCTGGGTTTGGGAATAGGCGCAGTAGGCGGAACTATTGTCTCTCTCCTTGGAAAAAGCGCAGATAATTCTTCGCAAGGTTTTAATCCTGGCAGCCCTGCAACAATTACCGGACAAGTTATCGGATGGACGCTGACAGGAGCAATTCTTGGTTATATAATAGGCGGACACTCTAATGAATACAAATCATTTGACCTTAGCAAATATAATGATGAAAAAAAGTACGAGGAAATTAATACAATCGTGAAAAAAGGATTGAGCATTTCAAAGAAAAAATAATTTTCCTGCCTTAAATCACATATTAAAACCTTTAATTTCACCCCAAAATTAGTGTTATTAAAATTTTATCTTGATAAATTGAAACTTCTATCGTATTTTTACGATATACGATAATAGAAGTAATTAATCAGATTTAATTAGATAATGGCATCACCTAAAAAAGAAAGTTTTACCGAGCATGAGCAGGAAATTGCGGACTTTGCAAAAGCGATTTCACATCCGGCTCGCGTTGCAATCCTTAGCAAGCTTGCTGAAAGCAATATGTGTATCTGCGGAGAGATTGTTGAAGTCCTTCCCCTATCACAGTCCACAGTCTCACAGCACTTAAGCGAGCTGAAGAAAATAGGATTGGTGCAGGGAACAATAGACGGACAGAAATCATGCTATTGCATTAACTGGAAAACGCTCAGTGAAAAACTGGAGCTTTTAAATTCATTCACAGATAAATTAAAAACCCTCAATACAAATTCATCAAAAAACATAAATCAGAATTGCTGTTAACAGTTATGTAAAATGTCCGGACACATTTTATTAATTTAAAACACAAAGGAAAATAAAAAATGCAGACAGCTGAAGAACTTAAAGAAGTTGTAAAACAACAATACGGAGCGATTGCAAAGCAATCAAAATCTCAAAATGAATCATCCTGCTGCGGCGCAACGGGATGCTGTGATACTGTGGACTATGCAGTCTTCGCAGAGAGCTACTCAAAATTAAAAGGTTACAATCCCGATGCAGACCTCGGACTCGGATGCGGACTGCCGACAGAATTTGCGCAGATAAAAGAAGGCGATACAGTGCTTGACTTAGGTTCAGGCGCAGGTAACGATGTTTTCATAGCACGCGCAATTGCAGGAGAAAAAGGAAAAGTTATAGGACTGGATTTCACCGATGAGATGATAAAGAAGGCACGCGAAAATAATGCAAAGCTCGGTTTCAATAACGTTGAATTTATACAGGGAGAAATAGAAGATATGCCGCTTCCTAATAAAACAGTAGATGTAATTGTAAGCAACTGTGTATTAAATCTTGTACCCGATAAAGAAAAAGCTTTTGCGGAAATGTACAGAGTAATGAAGAACGGCGGGCACTTTTCAGTATCGGATATTGTAATAAACGGCGAGCTTCCTGAAGGAATAAAAAAAGCAGCAGAGATGTATGCGGGCTGTGTATCAGGTGCGATTCAGAAAAGTGAATACCTTGATATAATAAAAAAAGCAGGCTTCACAAA
Source organism: Ignavibacteria bacterium (assembly GCA_044226845.1). Lineage (GTDB taxonomy): Bacteria > Bacteroidota > Ignavibacteria > Tepidaquicellales > Tepidaquicellaceae > JAFDZO01. The sequence continues at coordinate 164,015 of JBGAGG010000005.1, read as the reverse complement.
AGTTGAAGTTCAGAAAGAAAGAGCTATCACAGTGCCGGATGAAATTCTACTGAAATATATTAATCAGGATGAGCTGAATAAATTTAAAGAGTCAAGCTCAGCAATAATTAGCGTAAACGTTTACGCTGAGAAACCATGCTGTGAGCCGGGCGCCGGATGCTGCTAAAATAAATTTAATTTTTTAAAAAAAATGGATTGCTGCAGCGATTGCACAGTAATAGTAACAGTTCTTGTAAATTCTTCACCATATAACTCCGGCAGCGGAAAAATCTGCCGGGGTGAGAAGATGAGTGAGGAGAAGAGTTCCTCTCTTTTTATAAATTTAAAATCAATGCGGAGCACACTATGGAATCCGTTGAAAAAGTTAAAAGGCTTTCTTTCTTAGATAGATTTCTCACGCTTTGGATTTTCCTTGCAATGATTACAGGTATAGGGATAGGATATCTTATCCCCGGCACTGCTGACTTTATAAATAATTTCCAATCCGGCACTACTAATATTCCTATTGCCATCGGTCTTATATTAATGATGTATCCTCCTCTTGCTAAAGTGAAGTACGAAAAGCTTCATGAAGTTTTTGCAAATAAAAAAATTCTGGGAATATCTTTATTGCAGAACTGGATTATCGGTCCTGCATTGATGTTTATCCTTGCGATAATTTTTCTTCCGGATAAACCCGAATACATGATTGGTCTTATAATGATAGGAATTGCACGATGCATTGCAATGGTTATAGTGTGGAATGATCTGGCAAAGGGAGATAATGAATATGTTGCAGGTTTAGTCGCCTTCAACAGTATCTTTCAGGTTTTATTTTATAGCATTTATGCTTATATATTTGTTACAATACTTCCTCCGCTTTTCGGATTACAAAATGCTATTGTAGATATCAGCATTTCGCAGATAGCATGGAGTGTTTTTATATATCTCGGGATTCCGTTTATAGCCGGAATGATTTCGCGTTACACACTTATAAAAGCAAAAGGTAAAGAATGGTATGAAAAAGTTTTCATCCCGAAAATAAGTCCCATAACTCTGACTGCTTTATTGTTTACAATTTTAGTAATGTTCTCCTATAAAGGAAATTTGATTGTGCAGATTCCATTTGATGTAATCCGCATAGCTATCCCTCTTATATTTTATTTTGTAATAATGTTCTTCAGCGCATTTTTTATAGCTAAGAAGGCAGGAGCTGATTATGCAAAAAGCACATCTCTTGCATTCACTGCAGCAGGAAATAATTTCGAGCTTGGGATTGCAGTAGCTATTGCAGTGTTCGGAATAAATTCAGGTGTAGCCTTTGCAGCAGTTATAGGTCCGTTGATAGAGGTCCCTGTTTTAATTTTACTTGTTAACGTAGCTCTTAAATGGAGAAATAAATTTCAACCTGTTAAAGTAAATGAATAAAATAAAAGTATTATTCGTCTGCATTCACAACAGCGCAAGAAGCCAGATGGCAGAGGCGTTTTTGAATAAATTTGGCAATGAGAAATTTATAGCTGAAAGCGCAGGAATAGAGCCGGGAATTTTGAATCCACTGGTTGTTGAATCCATGGCACAAACAGGAATAGATATTTCTAAAAATAAAACAAAAAGTGTTTTTGATCTGGCGGCAAATAGTAATTCGTATGACTATGTTATAACAGTATGTGAAAAAGAAGCTGCAGATAAATGTCCGGTCTTTCCGGGAGCAGGTAAAAAAATTCAATGGAGTTTTAGTGACCCTTCAAAATTGACAGGAAGCAAAGAGGAAAAGCTTTCAAAAATTGCGGTAATAAGAGATGAGATTAAAGAAGAAGTTCAGAAATTTATAAAATCACTATAAATTTAACGTAAATATAAGCTATTTTTCGATATTTGTAAATCCTTTAATAACTATTATCTTTAATGTTTTGTTTAATTATTATATGTTTGTTAAGCAAATTTAACAGAAATTAAAGAATTTAATTGGATTCATCAGGTACTGACGCCGCGAAGCTAGAAAAAGAGCCAAGTGGAAACACCGATTCGGACTATCACAGTAGTAATTCTCCCCACGGTAAAACAAACTTAAAGTACATACTTACGTTAAGCCTCGGCGCGTTGGGTGTTGTCTATGGAGATATAGGCACAAGCCCGTTGTATGCATTGCGCGAGTGCTTCAGCGGCCATTACGGTCTTGCACCTAATCATGATAACGTGCTTGGCGTGCTCTCGTTAATTTTCTGGTCACTTATCATAGTTGTAACGATAAAATATCTCGTCTTTATTCTGCGAGCAGATAACGACGGTGAAGGCGGCATACTTGCCTTAATGGCATTGGTAAAACCTTCGGGAAAATCACGCGCAGGTTTAGTAATTGTTTCGCTGGGTTTATTCGGCGCTGCATTGTTATATGGTGACGGAGTTATTACTCCTGCAATTTCCGTTTTATCGGCAGTCGAAGGGCTGAATATAGCCACGCCTTTTTTTGAACCCTATATTATTCCGCTTACTGTTATAATTTTATTCTGTTTATTTGCCGTGCAAAAGAAGGGCACGGGAAGTGTCGGTAAGATGTTCGGGCCTGTAACGCTTATTTGGTTTTTAACATTAGCCGTCCTTGGAATAAAAGGTGTAGTTACAAATTTTGAAGTTTTAAAATCTGTTAATCCTTATTATGCGATTAACTTTTTTGTACAAAATCAGTTTCACGGCTTTGTTGTGCTTGGCTCCGTATTCCTTGTTATTACTGGAGGTGAGGCACTGTATGCAGATATGGGTCACTTCGGAAGAAAGCCCATCCGCATTGCATGGTTTACAATTGTACTTCCGTGTTTGTTTATAAATTATCTGGGGCAGGGCGCATTAGTTTTAGGCAATCCAGCTGCGGCATCAAATCCTTTTTACTTACTTGCTCCGCAGTGGGCATTATACCCGCTGGTAATACTTGCTACTTTTGCAACAGTAATTGCATCTCAGGCATTAATATCGGGCGCATTCTCATTAACATTTCAGGCAATACTCTTAGGATATTTACCAAGGCTTAAAACAATTCACACTTCAGAAATGGAGAGAGGACAGATATATATTCCTCAATTGAACTGGGCATTATTCCTTGCAACAATAGCTCTCGTATTCAGCTTTAAAACATCGAGTAATTTAGCTGCTGCATACGGTATTGCAGTTACTACTACAATGGTAATTACAACCGTCCTTGCATACTTTGTAATGACACAGACATGGAAGTGGTCTCAGACCACAGCTATTTTAGTAACGCTGTTCTTCTTCACAATCGATGTTTCGTTCTTTGGAGCAAACTTATTGAAATTTTTCCACGGCGGATGGGTACCGATTGTAATGGGCGCAGTTATTTTTATAATGATGAAAACATGGAACAGCGGAAGAAGATGCCTGATGGAAAAAATACAGAAAGAAACGGAATCATTGCAGAATTTCATAGAGGAATTTATGAGCACACGCATGACTTTTATTCCGGGCTCGGCAGTTTATATGTCAAGTAATATCAACGGCACACCTCCGCCATTGATATTAAATATCAAACACAATAAATTATTACATCAGCTTATAGTAATATTAACAATAAAAATTTCTAAAGTACCGCGTATTAAAGATGAAGAAAGAATCGTTGTTGAACAGCATGCAGAAGGATTTTATAAAGTAATTGCTAACTATGGCTTTATGGAAGCACCGGATATCAATAAAATAATTGAGTTTTTAAAACCGAAAGGTATCAGCCTTAACGTAGAAAAAACCACGTTCTTCCTTGGAAGAGAAACATTAATTGTAAATGATAAGCCCGGATTGAGAAGATTGAAAAATAAGCTGTTCGTACTGATGTCTAACAATGCACAAAGAGCAACGGAATTCTTTAAGCTGCCCGTAAGCAGAGTTTATGAAGTCGGCTCACAAGTCGAAATTTAATTTTTAAAACATCCATAGGTAAAAATGTCGTTTAGTAAAAGTGATGGCAATGTCCGTCTGACTTTATTTGAGGAATTTAAAGCCTCGTTAAAGACAGTCGAAGCAGAGGAAATATTTGATTTAATTATTTTCCGCCCCGTATCATTTGTATTCGTAAAACTGATATATAACACTAACATTACTCCGAATCATATTTCAATTGTTGCTATGATTATCGGAGTTATTGCAGGTCTTACTTTCTCGCTGGGTACGCACACGTATTTTATAATAGCATCAATATTATATTTTACGTCTAACACATTAGACTGCGCCGACGGCCAGCTTGCCCGTCTGAAAAAAAATGGTACGCTCTTAGGCAGAGCCATAGACGGATTTATCGATTACGTAGTCTCTACAACAATATATATATGTCTTGGTGTAGCTGTTGCAAAAGTAACAGGAAGCGGAATGACAGGATTGTTACTCTGCCTGGGCGGAGGAATATCCGCAGCAGTGCAGGCATTCTATTTTGATTTCTATAGAAATTCTTTTTTACAATATGTACACGGAATGTCATCCGATGTTAATGATGAGATTAAAGAGTTCGAAGAAGAAAAAGAAAAACTAAAAAATGTTAAAGGCAGAGCAATAGAGAAGCTGCTTATAAATGCATATTTATTTTACTCACGCCGTCAGTCAAAGATGGTTAGAAGTAAAACAACTTTTACTGTAACTCCGGAACAATATTATAAAGATAACAGACTGCTCCTAAGATTATGGAGCTGGTTAGGTTCAACAACTCACATGGTAATGCTTGCGTTTTTTTCAATCATTAACCGATTAGATTTGTATTTAATTTTCAACATTACTATCTGTAACATATTTTTTGTAATTATTTTAGTTATGCAAAAAAACGTTCTGAAAAAATACGAGGTGGCAAAATAATGCAGGCTATCATACTTGCCGCAGGTCTGGCAAAAAGATTAAGACCCTTAACGGATACAACTCCTAAATGCCTTCTTGAAGTGAACGGTAAAAACCTTTTGCATAGAACAATGGAGAATGTAATTGCAAATGGAATTACAAATTTTGTTTTTGTTACGGGATACAGGGAAAATATGATTAAAAATTATCTGAAAGAAAATTTTTCAGATTACAAGATACAGTTTCTTTCAAATCCGGATTTTGCGAATAACAATAACTCTTACTCACTCTGGATGACGAAGAATTTTATTACTAAAGATGTTATTTTACTGGATAGTGATATTTTATTCGATAAAGGAATAATAAAAGAGCTGCTGGACTCGCAGCACGAGAACTGCCTTGCCGTAAACTTTGAAATAGAGCTTGACGAAGAGCAGATAAAAGTTGTATTGGATGAAAACAAAAAAATTCTGGAGATAAGTAAAGTAACTGATTTAAAAAAATCTGCCGGTGAGTCCATCGGCATAGAGAAATTTTCGTTAGATTTTATGGATGAGCTGTATAAAGTACTGGACAGAAAAATAATCAACGAAAGAAATGTAAACGAGTTTTACGAAAAGTCATTCGAAGAAGTGATTCAGGCAAAAAATAATGCTAAAAATGAAAGGAACAGTATATATGCAATCGATGTTTCACATTATAAGTGCATGGAAATAGATACTGTTGAAGACTACGAACGCGCAAAAAACATGAACATTTAAGATACTATCACATTTTAAAATATTAACATACAGAAGATAAATTGAGTAACTATTACAGAAGGCCGAGTTTCTTTGGTGGGTTTGGATTTTTTCCGCCCGTGATAAAATTTCTGCTTATTTCAAACGTAGCAATTTTTATAGTACAATTTTTGCTGGGCAATAATATTGTATTCAGTAATATATTAGCAAAATACTTTTACCTTTGGCCGATAAATTCCGGATATTTTTTACCGTGGCAGCTGGTTACTTATATGTTTCTGCACGGCGGCTTCATGCATTTATTTTTTAATATGTTTGCGCTTTGGATGTTCGGAATGGATATTGAAAATATGTGGGGAACTAAAAAATTTCTCATATACTATTTTCTATGCGGAGTAGGCGCAGGTGTAGCAAATTTATTTATTGCTCCGTTATTCGGGCAGGCCGCTCCTACTATAGGAGCATCAGGTGCAATCTACGGAATCCTTGTTGCATTCGGATTTTTATTCCCCGATAGACCTATTTATTTATACTTCTTTGTTCCTATCAAAGCAAAATATCTGGTTGTGCTTTATATGGTGATAGAATTTTTTTCTGCAAGTAACAGTGTCAATTCAGGCGTTGCACATATAGCACACTTGGGCGGAGGAATAATAGGATTTATCTATCTACTCATCACATACAAGAAAATTGGAAACATTAGCCTCGGGGGAAAACCTAAAAATCCATTCGGTAACGTTCCGGGCTCAGGGTATAAAGAGCCTACGAGGATAACTCCATTATATCCGAATAGTTCAGATAATGTAAAAAAAGCTGAATATGTGGATTTACCTCCTACAGATTTTAAATCAGAATCTGATGAGAGATTTAAACAGGCGCAGGAAAGGGTAGATGCAGTATTAGATAAACTCAGCCAGGGCGGTTATCAAAGCCTTACCGAAGAGGAGAAAAGAATTTTATTTACTGAAAGTAAAAAATTAAGATAGATTTATTTTTTATAAAATTTCCTATGGAAGCAGTTGCACAAAATATAAAATACAATAACAGCTTAACGAAGTATTCACGACTGAAGACGCGCGAAGTTTTTATAGGAGATGTTCCGCTTGGCGGAGATAATCCGATAAGGATTCAATCTATGACTACAACCGATACGATGGACACTATTGCAACTGTGGAGCAGTCCATAAGAATAATAGAAGCCGGGGGCGACTATGTTCGTATCACTGCGCCGAGTATGAATGAAGCTAAGAATCTTGAGAATATAAAAAAAGAATTAAGAGCGCGCGGATATAAAGCACCTCTGATTGCAGATATCCATTTCACACCTAATGCAGCAGAAATGGCTGCAAGAATTGTTGAGAAGGTAAGAGTAAATCCCGGCAACTACGCCGATAAAAAAAAATTTGCAGTCTATAATTACACCGATGAATTTTACGAACAGGAACTTGAGCGCATTAGAGAAAAATTTACTCCGCTGGTAAAGATCTGTAAAGAGTACGGAACGGCAATGAGAATCGGAACGAATCACGGTTCGCTTTCCGATAGAATCATGAGCCGCTACGGCGATACTCCGCTGGGAATGGTTGAGTCAGCATTGGAGTTTCTCCGCATCTGCGAAGATGAAAATTATCATCAGATAGTCCTTTCAATGAAGGCAAGCAATCCGCAGGTAATGATTCAGGCATACCGTTTACTCATTATAAAAATGCGTGAAGAAGGAATGAACTATCCTCTTCATCTGGGAGTAACGGAAGCCGGAGACGGACTTGACGGAAGAATAAAATCTTCAGTCGGTATAGGAACATTACTTGAAGACGGCATCGGTGATACAGTGAGAGTTTCATTAACTGAGGAGCCTGAGTTTGAAATTCCCGTCTGCAAAGAGCTTGTTGATAGATATACGAACAGAGGAAATTCAAAAGAGATAAAGCCTATTGAAGATGAGGCAGTTCTTCCATTCAATCCTTTAGATTATAAGAGAAGACAAACTTTCGCAGTAGAAAAAATCGGTAATCATAATGTACCTGTTGTGATACTTACACCCAATGCCGATATGATTCAGAATCCTTCTTATTTAAAAGAGGCAGGATATGATTACAATGCCGAGCTTGATAAATGGAACATTGCAGATATAGCGCCTGACTATATTTACTTAGGCGAACACGATATAGAATACGAGCTTCCCGGAACGCTTCATAAAATTTTTGATTATACATTCTGGGAAATACAAAAAGATAAAGAGAATACTTTTCCTTTATTTAATATGCATGAATATTTAACTGCGGAGAGTAAATCACAAAGACTAAATTTTTTATCTCTCACAACAGATGATATTTATTACGGAGATTTAGAATTTCTGAAGAATGAAACTAAATGCGTTATCATTCTTTCAAGCAGCAACGAAAATTATTTTGCCGATATAAGACGCTCTTTCATCGAATTAATGAACAGAGGAATTGATATTCCTGTCATCCTAAAAAGAAATTATCAGAACATTTCCGAAGACAACTTAATGCTATACTCTGCAACGGATTTCGGCGGACTTTTAATAGATGGATTCGGCGACGGAGTCTGGCTTGAAGGCAGCACAAGCATTGAAACACAAAACCAGACTTCATTTGGAATTCTTCAGGCAACACGAACAAGAATTTCAAAAACTGAATATATTTCCTGCCCTTCCTGCGGAAGAACATTGTTCGACCTTCAGGAAACCACTGCAAAAATAAGAAGCAGAACGAATCATCTAAAAGGAGTGAAGATCGCCATCATGGGATGCATCGTAAACGGTCCCGGTGAAATGGCTGATGCAGATTACGGATACGTAGGCAGCGGTGTGGGGAAAATAACTTTATACAAAGGGAAAGAAGTTGTAAAGCGCAGCATTGATACGGATATTGCAGTAGATGAGCTTATCGGCTTAATAAAAGAAAACGGCGACTGGAAAGAAGTGGAAAATTAAAGTATAATATTGATATAGAAAATTAAAATCCCTTCTGTTAACTTCCCATAACTTGAAATAAAAACTTCTCAATCTTATCTCAATGCCGACAAATAAAATTTCACCTGACTTATCGGGAACTGCCTTTGTTGTAAATGTATCACGCTCTGAAAAAGTAATGCTCAGCAAGGATATTTATGCGCACCTTTGGATAACGGATGAAGCGCGTGATTTATATAAACGCGTTGGCAGTGAAGTTTATCCTTATGACGATTTGTTTATCAGCCTTCGCCACAGATTTTTTTACGAGAAGCAGAAAGAATTTGTAAAGACTCATAACAATCCTGCAATAATTAATATAGGCTCGGGATTTACAAACTATCCGTTCCTGCTTGAAGGAAAATTCGAATACGTCGAAGTTGACCTTGAAAATATAATCTACTACAAAAAAGAACGAATAGAAAAATTTATACAGGAAGCTATAATTCCCTTCCGTGATGTTTATTATTATCCTATAGACTTGAGAAATGTTATCGATAGAGAATATCTTCGCTCAAAGCTTAACGGAGCAATAGCTTCATCAAACCGCTCACTTATAATAATGGAAGGATTGACTTTCTTCCTCGATGAAAACACTTTGGATTATTTATTTAAAACTCTCGGCTCAATACAAAAGAAAGGTTCCGAAATAATATTTGATTTCTGGAAACCCGATGCTATGACTTATCCCGTTCTTCAGAAATTAAAAACATTCCTTGAAGGAAATTTCGGATATACTCTTAAAGATTATTATTTATTCGATAAAGATTACATTGAATCGAAAAAAGATTTTGTGATAAGCGAGATGAAAACCATTCAGGATTTCGAAAAGGAGTATGCCTCAACAAATATTTTTGAGAATAAAGATAATGTAATCCCTGCAAATCTTTGTACGTTGGTGAAATTATAATTTTTAGTGAAATTTTTTAATGCCGGATAATCTTACTACAGTCTCGTTTCCCTATAAAATAATCAAGTTCAGCAAAACATTCCTTAAGCAGCTCAGTTTTAAAAATACCTTTTCCGCACTCAAGCACAGAAATTTTAAACTCTGGTTTTACGGCCAGATGATATCACTCATCGGCACATGGATGCAGATAACTGCACAGGCATTTTTAGTCTATGAACTTACAAACTCATCTTCATATCTTGGCTATGTTGGTTTTGCTTCCGGCATTCCATCGTGGCTCTTTATGTTCTACGGCGGAGTGGTCGTCGATAGAGTTTCGCGCAGAACTGTTCTTATTATTACTCAGGTTGCACTGATGATTTTATCGATAATTCTTGCTTACCTTACTTTTTCAGGAAGCATTCAGCCATGGCATATATTATTACTTTCTTTTCTTACAGGAATTGCTATCGCATTCGATGCTCCGGCGCGGCAGACTTTTATAAATGAGCTTGTACATCGCGAACACCTTACAAATGCAATTGCGCTCAATGCAACGATGTTTAATACTGCCTCGGCAGTGGGACCTGCAATATCGGGAGTAATGTATGCATTGATTGGTCCGGCATGGTGTTTCACAATTAACGCAGTTTCTTTTATCGCCGTCATTATAGGACTTTTTATGATAAAGCTCGACGTAAAAGCAGTAGCAAGAAAAACCACATCGGTATTTTCAGATTTAAAGGAAGGTATTTTATATATAAAGTCTCACAAATTAATAAGAACATTCGTGCTATTTTCAGCTGCGGTCAGTCTGCTCGGAGTTTCATTTACAACTCTTATTCCTGCATGGGCAGTAAAAATTTTAGGCGGAGATTCCACAACTAATGGCCTGCTGCAATCTGCGCGCGGAGTCGGTGCTCTTGTCAGCGCACTTGTTGTTGCCTCGCTTGGTACTTTCAATTTCAGAGGAAAACTTTATACTCTTGGCGCGATAAGTATGCCAATATTTATTATTCTCTTTGCATTTTTTCATATTGAGTTTGTAGCGCTTGTACTTATTTTTATTGTTGGCGCAAGCACTGTTTTAGTATATAACCTTACCAATGCATTTCTTCAGATATTAGTCACCGATGAACTTCGCGGAAGAGTTCTTGCATTCTATACTTTTACTTTTTTTGGTTTAATGCCGCTGGGTTCACTTCTTATCGGAAACACTGCCGACTGGCTTGGCGAAACATTTGCAATTATACTTTTCGCTGTAGTACTACTCATATGCTCTCTTTATATCTACTTAAGAGTACCAAAAATCAGGGCTTTATAAAGCATTTCTTTATCAATTTTAAGGCTGTTAAAATTTGATTATATTAGAAATCAGGTGAATTTTATTCCGCCTTTTTTGTTATAAATCCAGTACAGGCAAAACCCCGTATTTTAATTACATGAAAAAAGTATCGTCCCTTTTAGTATTTGTGCTATTACTATGCACAAAAGTTTATTCAGCTGTTCCATTTAATGTAGAGCTCGAACAAATTAGTATTCCCGGCGCACCCAGTCTTCACTCATTTGCATTTGCGCAGTACAATGGCAAATGGCTTTTTATCGGAGGCAGAACAAACGGATTACACGGATTCAGCAATACATTACCGGCTTTCCCCAGAGCTTTTGCAAACAGAAATATGTTTGTAGTTGACCCGAGCACAAATCAGGTCTGGTCCAAAAATGTTTACACAGATTTACCTATATCAATTGCCGACCCTTTGAAAACTCATAACATGCAATACTATCAAAACGGCAATACTTTAGTTTTGATGGGAGGTATGGGAATAGATTCATTAAGAGATTCCACTGTTACATTCACTGCAATTACTGCAATCAATGTTCCGGGTATTATTAATGCAATCGTTAACAATCAGAATATCAGCTCATTTGTTACTCAAATAAATGATGCAAGGATGCAGGTTTGCGGCGGGGAGCTTGGCATGATCGGCAGCGACTATTATTTAGTCGGCGGTCATAATTTTTCCGGCGAATACAGAAGCCCTGCAAACGGAGAGTTCTTTCAGAAGTATACAAACATGTACAAAAAGTTTAATCTTTCAATAGTTGGAAATTCAATAACAGTTCAGAATTATATAGAGTATAAGGATTCAGTAAATCTTCATAGAAGAGATATGAATTTAGTCCCTATGATAAATCCTGACGGCTCTGAGTTTCTTTCACTATACGGCGGAGTATTCAAGTATGAAAAAGATCTTCCGTATCAGAATCCTGTTTATATCAACAGCACAAATTATTCAGTAGACAATTCTTATAATCAGAGATTCACTCAGTATACAACTGCATATCTGAATATGTTCGATTCAGTAAAAAAAGATATGCATACGGTTTTCTTCGGAGGCACAAGTTTGTACTATATCGATCAAACGGGAACAGCAAAAATGGATACGCTGGTTCCTTTTATTAAAGATATTACGGCAACTTCAAAGCTGCAGAACGGAACAACGACAGAAACAATTCTTCCTATAAAATTTACAGAATATCTCGGTACCAATGCAAAGCTGATTTTGAACGATAACATTGCTAAATATTCTAACGGAGTTATGAAACTTACACAATATCCGACAAGAACATTAGTCGGCTATATTTACGGAGGAATAAGAGTACCGCTTCCGAATTATACTTCAGGCAGCGCAAGCGACAGGATATTCAAAGTGTATGTTACATATTCGCCTGTAGGAATAAATCAGATTAGTACTGAAATTCCTTCAGCTTTCAGCTTAAGCCAGAATTATCCGAATCCGTTCAATCCTACAACAACGATTAAATTCAATGTTAGCAAGGCAGGATTTACAAAGCTTATTATTTATAATTCACTCGGAAGAGAAGTTGAGCAGCTGGTAAGCAATAACTTATCGGCTGGAACATATGAAGTTAACTGGAATGCATCAACGCAAACCAGCGGAGTTTATTTTTATAAATTGATGACAGATAATTTCAGCGAAGTTAAAAAGATGATGCTGGTGAAGTAAAGCCGTTTCGTTCTCGTTACGAAGCTCCAGCTTCGTAACGTATAAGATTTAACCCGATTGTGGAAACGCTATCGGGTTTTTTATTTACTTTTGTCAGAATAAAAGTTAGTTTTAAATAAACTCACTACTATGGCTGCAAAGATTGCTTTTCTTTTAGCCCTCCTGTTTTGTCCCTCAATAATAAATGCTCAACTACACGGAACATTTTCTGTAGAATTAAAACTTGAAAAAACAAACTATGCATTTGGTGAAGAAGTAAAACCTGTTATTAAAATTAAAAATATCAGCGGCAAAAAAGATTCCTTAACCCCTAATCAACTTGAAGATGTAAGAACAGCTAATAATCTTCAAATTTTTCAAAATTCCAGAAAAATCAGATGCGAAGAAATATACAGTTCATTCGTAACCAACCATAATAAAATATTTGAACCCGGTGAAGTTCTTAAAGCAGAACTTGAGCTGAATTATTTTTGCGGTAGTATATATTTAGGAAAATTTGGAGCTTCTAATTTTTTAGATACAGGGTTTTATACTTGCTACACTTATCTTAGAAAAGACATCAAACCACCGGGCAAAACTGCAATCTACGAAAAGATAAAATCCAATGAAATTTTCTTCAGAGTTCATCCTCCTAATTCAACTGAACTTGAGGAATTTACCGAATTGAAAGAAATATTCAACTACTCGCAGCCGCAGTTCAAAGATACTATTTATATGACTTCTGTATTAGAAAAACTTGATAACTTTACCCGGAAGAATGTGCATTCAAATTTCAGCGATATGGCTTTTTATAACTCAACAAACTTATCAGGATTTTTTAGAATATATACAGAAAGAGAACTAAGCCTCGCAGATTTTTATTTACAGAATAAGCCGAATGGACTGCAGGTTTCCAAAGCATTGTATTTTATTTGGTTTATAGAATATCTGAAAAATAGCAGTATGCAAGATGGATTAAACAAATTAGAAGAATATGCCACTCAATATCCTAATACAATAATCGAAACTGAAGCAAAAAGAATTATTGCTGAAAAAATTAAACAGACAGAAAAAGAAAGAATTTATAAAACTAAAAAAGCCCGATGAATTAAAAACTCACCGGGCTTTTTTTATAATCTAAAATTATTTCTTCTCTAAAATCCTACACTGCCTTCAGGAGGCAGGTTCGATTCCTGCGTTCCCTCCGACGGAAGAGAGTGGGATACATTACATTTCTTCGGTAAAAACTTTTTCATAACAAGCTCTTTATGAGAAGGACATGAGCCGTTATCCAGCATTCCGCTTATAGAGCATATACTTGCCTCCTCAACACCATCAGGCATCTGGAAGTAGGCAACAGGAAAATCAAAACTGTCATCGGCGTATAAGTACTTCATGAAGCGCCCCCATATAGGAGCAGCAGCTTTACCACCCTGGCCGTAACCACCGCCGAATTTCACACGCGGGTCATCAAAGCCAAGCCATACACCGGCTAAGAACTGCGGAGTAAATCCGATGAACCAAGCATCTGTATAATCATTAGTAGTTCCTGTTTTACCTGCAGCAGGTCTTGAAAAATATTGTCTTATGCTTGTTGCAGTTCCTTCATCAACAACGCCTTCCATCATATCCTGCATAATGTACGCAACTTCTTCGCTTAAAACTTCTCTTGAGTCAGGTCTTAATTCTTCAATTATATTTCCGTTTCTGTCTGTAATTTTTGTGATAGCTATCGGCTCAACCCATATACCTTCGTTAGCAATCGTTCCGAATGCATTTGTCATTTCAAGAGGAGTAACTTCTCCGGCGCCAAGTACCAATGATAAAACATTAGGAAGCTCTGACTTTACACCCATATCGTGTGCAAGCTGAATAACTTTATCAAGCGGAGCAATTTCCATAGTTGTTCTCACTGCTATTACGTTTACAGATTTAGCAATAGCATCTCTTAATGAAATACTGCCACCGGTACCGCCGCCCTTCGGTGACCAGATTTTTCCGCCTACATTTACTGCAACAGGATCGTTGGAAATCATATATCCCGGACTGTAACCGTTTGCAATCGCCTCTGTATAAACAAAAACTTTAAATGTTGAACCGGGTTGGCGTTTTATCTGCGTTACGTGATTCAATCCGTACTTAAAAGTATTGTTCGGATTTGCACCAACCATTGCTTTTATCTCGCCCGTCTTCGGATTCATACATACAAATCCTAACTGTATAGTTGTCTCAATTGCTTTTACTGAGTCAATGAATCCCTGGCTTCTTCTAAGCTTATCGGCAATCTTGCTTCTTTCAGCATCACTCTTTCCTTTTTTATATTCATCTGAAACTTTTATTTGCCGCTCTATAGCATCATTAAGTATATCTTTATTATTCTTCCAGTTCCAGTAGCCGTTAAATTCTTTCTGGAAAGATTTCAGCTGTTCAGTAGCTGCTGTCATTGCATGCTTCTGGAAGCGTGTATCTAATGTTGTATAAATCTGAAGACCGTCCCTGTATAAATCATAGCCGTATTTTTCTGCTTTCTGTTCAAGCTGCTGCCTTACCATTTCAGTGAACTGCGGAGCAGGTGAATTAAATGTAGCAAAATTCTTTTGAAGTGTTACTCTTATAGGGTCATCGGAAACGGTTTTATATGTTTCTTCTGTGATGAACCCTGCTTCTACCATTGAGTTTAAAACAATGTTTCTTCTTTTCAGTGACTCGTCAGGATTATCAACCGGGTCATATCTTGAAGGATTTTTTAAGATACCTACAAGTATTGCGCACTCATCAAGAATTAAATCCTTTGCGCTTTTATTAAAATAAGTCTGCGCAGCTGCTTCTACACCGTATGCGCCTTTACCAAAGTAAACTGTATTAAGGTAATATGCTAATATCTCCTGCTTAGTATAAGTTCTTTCGATCTGAATAGATGTCATCGCTTCGCGAAGTTTTCTGTTAATAGAGACTTCCTTACCGACATCGGGATACATATTTCTTGCAAGCTGTTGAGTAATTGTGCTTGCGCCTTCTTTTACTCTGAAAGCCATGATGTTTTTTACCATAGCTTTGATAGTTCTATCTAAGTCAAATCCCCAGTGGTCAAAGAATTTTCTGTCTTCAGTTGCCACTAAAGCATTAATCATCTCCTTAGGAATATTTTCAATGGTAACTTTAGTTCTGTTCTTAAGAAAAAATTTATCAATTAATTCGCCATCGGCAGAGTAAACTTTTGTTGCTTCTTCAAGCTTGGGATTTTCTAATTCGGCAAGTGATGGAAGACCTTGCGCAAGGTAAACCAGATATCCGGCAAAGCATATAATTCCTATTAATATAAAAACTACTGCCGTACCAAGTACGTTATTTGCTTTCCTGTTTTTCTTGGAAACCTTCTTTCTGTATTCCTTATCGTTGAGATATTTATCGAGTTCTTCTTCTTTATATTTATCTTTTTTAGCCAACCGCTTTTACTTTCTCCTGTTTATACTTGTTTTCTTTTTTGTTATAGTAACTAATCAGTTCTATTTTATAATCTTTAAAAACTGCGTATGTAAAATTATCAATCCAGTCCCCTGTATTGATGTATGTGCCTGCATAAGTACCTGAATGATAATCTACTCTTAATGGTCTGTGCCTGTGCCCCATTATTACAAAATCGAATCCTTCTTTTATTTTCAATTCGCCAAAATCTCTTAAACCGTCGTGCTTGCTGTAATCTCTCTGCCCTGTATGCATTCTGCTGGAGTGTGAGCTTTTCTTCGCAAGTCCCAGTCCCCAGTCAGGATGAAGTTTGGAATACAAAAACTGAGAAAATTTATTTCGCATTATTTTCTTCAGGATTTTATATCCTGTATCTTTATAAGCCATTCCGTCACCGTGATGAACAAAGAATTTTTTACCGTCTATCTCACGGACAATCTCATCAAAAACTATATCTATATCAAACTCTTCTTTAAAATATGAACCCCGCCAGAAATCATGATTTCCCGCAAGGTAATTTATTTTAATTCCCTCTTCAACTAACTCTGCAATTTTTGCAAATAATTTATAATGTCCTTTTGGAACAACGTGCTTATACTCCATCCAGTAATCGAACAGATCACCTACAATGAATAATTCTTTTGCATCTTCCTTTATAAAATTCATGAAGTTCAGAAGAACTTTTTCCTTTAATACGTTATCCTCTTTTGTTCCGTAGCCCAAATGAACATCTGAAATAAAATAGTAAGCATTTTTCATTCTATATACGATGTTCCGCTATCTTTCTTAATACTTAGTAATTAAACTTTGATTACTTAATTGTGACTATTTAACTTTTATCTTGGCTGTAAAGTTCTTTGTTGCAATTTTACAAACACCATCATCTGAGTTACAATATCCGAATTTTACTTTTCCTTTTATTGTAATAGTTGAGCCGCTTGCCGCGCCTGATGGAACAGAAAAATTATATTTTACCTGTGACGGACTTGGTAAATAGTCATCAGAGCCTCCTGAATAATCCTGCATTGTTCCTCCTTCAAGTCCATCTGTAATTGTAATTTCAATTTCCGGATCTTTTGGGATTTTTACATGAGCGCCTGTTTTAAATTTAATTGTTAAAACTCCGCTCTCACCCGCAGAAAATGTTTTTTTATTTGCAGATGCAGATACGGTTGGTGCTTCGACTGCTTTTGCAGTTGAAAAGCCCATTAAACAAAAAGATAAAAATACGAAAAGCGCTAATAATGATTTAATTTTGGTCATTTTTTAATAAATTTTTGGTGGATTATAAAAATATACAATTTTAAAATTTATACAAAGACAAATAAAATATGCTAATTTTTCAACGAATTAAAACCTTTTTTGTTCCGTTTGGCCTATGAGAGAAAGAGAGATACAGAAATAAAAAGTGGAGCAAGACCTGAGCCTTGCTCACAATTTTAATATCTGGAAATTATATATCCGTTAAGGGATTTATGGGATTCAATTAATGCGTACGCATTATGATTGTGTATGCTTTCGAAATTTTCCGCCTCAACACTATACCAGGTAATGTGCGGCATATCTTTTAATTTTAATACAACATTTCTTACTAGGTCTTCGACAAAAACCGGATTTTCATAAGCTCTCTCCGTTACAAATTTTTCATCTTCTCTTTTTAACAATGAATATAATTCAGAGCTTGCGCTTTGCTCAACTAAAGTAATTAAATCTTCTATCCATACTGTATCATTGAACCTTACTGAAACTGTAACTTCTCCTCTCTGGTTATGCGCCCCATGTATCGAAATGCTTTTTGAGCACGGGCATAAAGTTGTTACGGGCACAATAACGGTAAGAACAAAATCTTTCTGTTCGTTATTTCTTGCTGCATGAAATTTTGCTCTATAATCCAGCAAAGATACCTTTTGTGTTACAGGCGCTTTCTTCATCTTGAAAAAAGGAAATTCCATTTCAATATGCGAAGCAGTTGCGTGCAGTTTTTTTTGCATCTCTTCCAATACTTTATCAACAGAGTCGACGTGCATTTCTCTTTCCTTGCATTGCAGAATTTCAACAAACCTGCTCATGTGAGTTCCTTTAAATTCCTTCGGCAGGTCAACTGTCATTGAAATTGTTGCAACAGTATGCTGAATTGAATTTTCTTTATCTTTAACTATTATGGGATATTTAACGTTCTTTACACCTACTTTATCGATGGCAAGATTACGGGGATCCTGTAAATTTTGAGTGTCCGGTAATAACGATTTACCTGGGGTAGATATCTCTGACAACTTTAATCCTTTTTAATTTTTTGGAGTTACGTATAATAACAACCGAATGTTTTATAAAATTCTATCTTAAAATGATTTCGGGGTAGTTTGTGCAGTCCATATTGAGGAAAAAAACCTCATTTTTGCCGGCATTTTTATTTTGCAGAATATTGCTCCAGATGTATTTTTTATCTGTTTCCGGAATATTCGATGACATTAGTTCTGATTCAGATACAAAATGAAATTTACCTTCGTGAAATTCAGGCGGAACTTCATTAATTCTTTTTTTGAATTCAAAAAGAAAAACCATTATGTTTCCGATGTGTGGAAATTCTTTTTCCGTCATTATTCCAATTAACTTCCAGTCTTCATTTTTTGATTCGATGCCGCACTCTTCATGGGCTTCACGAACGGCACACTCAATTGGAGATTCTGCAAGATGAACATCTAATTTTCCGCCGGGAGGAGAGAATAAACCCTGGTTGGGATTTTTAACACGTTCAAGCAAAAGATAATCATCTTTATCATTTTTTATATACAGCAGTGTTGCAAGTTTCATTTAATTGTTATCTATTTATCGTCACTGAATCCGAAACGAAGTTTTACTTTTTTAAACTGCGGCTCTTTGGGCTTTTGTGTTTCTTCATGGGAGTCTGTATTTCTTATAACCGCTTTATCTTTAACCTGTTCTTTTGACTTCTCATCTCTTCTTTCTTTAGCTTCTGTAACCGGAGTTTCCTCTTCATCAAACGAAATTTTCTTCGGAGCAAATTTCACACCTTCTTTTGTTAAAGGATGCAGAGTAATTTGCTCTTCTTCTATTGTCAAGAAATTAAAATCCGAATCATATGAATCTATATACGATAACGAATTTACCGAACCCGGTAAAAATGAATTATCAATCGGCTGCAGCACATCATCACTTTCTTTTTTTACTACTCTGAACTCTTCTCCAAATTCTACTAATAATTCTTTCTGTGTCTCTTCAAGTCCGCCGCTTACATAGGGATTATCAAATATTTCTTCGTTAATATTATCATGCCTCTTGAAATGTTTCTGCTTCTCGGCATACTCGTGGTAATTCCCGGCTTTGTAAATTTCATTGCTGATTTCTGATGCAGTCTTCAGCGGATTGAAATCTAATTTTAATTCTACGTTATAATCTTTTACTTCAAAGTTGCCGTTTATAATTACGTCTGAAATATTTTCAGAATTTAAATTCTCTATTATATACTCTGAAATTTTTTCCGAGTCAATTTCTGGGAATGCAGCAAACGAATTAAATTTATTTAAATCAAAGAATACAAAATTCGCAAGCTTATTCTTTTCAATTGAGCCAGTCAAATTAGAAATTCCCTGCGCATAAGCTCCGTTGAGTGAAATCATTTTCAGAAGAGGTTCATAGTTTCTTATATTTTTTGAACAAAGTGAGGATATTAACTTTATCTCAGAAAAAACATTTTTACCTGTGAAACCCGTGCCGATGCTAACGTTTAAATCAGAGTAAATAAAATTTCTGAAATCAAAATTCCTCGGATAAAAATTAACAATATCAGACGGAGAAAGCACAACGTTTGTAGAAGTAGAATTTAAAACATCGAATTCATTCTTGCTCAGGTAAATTGGATTTGATAGTATCGTTGACTGTGTTAACAAATTATAATCTTTAAGAACATATATCAGAGACTTTCTGAATAAATCCTTTATCTCTGTTAAATCCTTCTCGCTCTGATAAACCTCTAAAAATAATTTTACGTCGGCAGAATTAGTCAGGTTCTTCAGATTATTTACCAGATACATATTTATCTGCTCATCGCCTCTTACTCCGGAAAAACTTTTTGCATCTATAGGAGCGTTTGCCGATTTGTTGTTTTCATAATCAACTAAATTCACCGTCATGTTTGAGCCGCTCAAAACATCATCCATCTGCTCGTGATTTATATCTCCTGAAGATTCAATTAAGTTTACTTCACCCGCGCATATAGATTTCAAATAATTAACCTTAAAAATATTTTTTCTCTTCGTAACGTTTTCAACGAGATACAAATATTTATCAATCGTTTGCAATGCAGGATTTTCTTTTAAACTTTCAAACGTGCATTTCTTGAAAAATAATTTATTGAGTGAAAATGTTGAGTAGCAGTTGGAGTTTATAAATCCCGGCACAATAATTTTATTCTGCGCATCTATAAGCTTAGTCTGCGGATACCTGTCAATAAATTTTCCTATTTCAAACCTGTTGTCGAAATCAATCTCAACAATCTTATTATTTTTTATAACAATTGTATGTATGCCCGCTCTTCCCTGCCTGTCGAGAGTCAGTACTATTCCGTTCTTAATTATTATAAAGCTGTCCATACTGTAAAATTATAAATCTTCAATTGTAAAATCTTCATCAAGGTAATTTTGTGCCTGTATAAGCTGATTACCTTTCTGATTATAAACTGCATACTCAAATCCTTTTCTTACGCTGTAAGCTCCATACTCGCCTTTTACATTCAGCGCTACAAATCCCACCTGAAAAATATGGTCGCGGTTTTTGCTTGAAAGCAAATTCAGCTTCACAACTCTTTCACAGGCAATATTCCACAATTAAAAACGAACCGCATGCTCGTATGCACTCTTCACCTCTTCCTGTTGATGCAGCGCCGCCGACTTCACCGTCAACGTAAAGTCCGCTGCCGGGAATAGGGCTGTCTCCCACTCTTCCATGTAATTTCCATGCCATACCGGAAGTTGTGCACGATGCCGATATATGTCCGTCTTTGTCGATTGCAACCATTCCGATTGTATCGTGATTGCCGTCCTCGTTTATTGAATCAGCTTTTCTTTTCAGAATAGAAAAATCATCGGTATGTATTTCTTCTGCATTCTCACCGCCTGATGCTTTCCATTCGTTAAATCTTCTTAATGAATTTTCAGTCAGAAGATTTTCAGCTTCATAACCGTTTTTTAAGGCAAACTCAAAAGCGCCGTCTCCTGCTAAAATTGTATGCTCAGTATCTTCTAAAACTTTTCTTGCGAGTGAAATCGGGTTCTTAATATTCTCCACACAAATCACTGCTCCTATACGTGCCTTCCAGTCCATGATTGCAGCATCAAGAGTAACTCTTCCCGCTGCATCGGGCAATCCGCCGTAGCCAACGCTTAAAACAGTCGGGTCGTTTTCAGAAACTTTTACTCCTTCTTCAACTGCATCAAGAGAATTTCCTCCGTTCTTTAATACCTGATAAGCGGCATCATTCGCTGCTAATCCGTGCTTCCATGTTGATATTACAAGTGGCTTCAAATTATAAACTTTATTTTAACTTTTCTTATGAATTTTTTATGTGTTTGGAAATCATTTCAAAAGTCCTGTCATATCTGAACTGAACATTAAAATGTCCTCCGTTAAATTCTTCGTGGTAATGTTTAATTCCATTCTTTGTTAATCTCTGTGAGAAAATTCTTGCGCCAACGTTCAATGCAAACTCATCACTCTTTCCGGCATCAATAAATATTAACTTTAATTTTTTCAAATTAGTTTTATACTTACTGACTAAATTCACAGGGTCATGTTTAAGCCATTTCTTAAAAATATCCTGCCTCACTTCTCCCGTGGTTAAGTCAATTGGCAAATCAAAATTGTAGCCTTTCGTTTTCATGTTAGCGAGATTAGGAGAGTAACAGCTTGCCATGCCTATCGTATTAATAATATTATGAAATGATTTTGGCTTAGGCTGTTTAAAATTAATTTCATTCTTTATAAAATTCGCAACACCCCTATCGCCCTTACCGTAACGTTCGATATCATTTATAAAAAATCCGAATTCATTTTTATAACAATACTCAAAGTACGCATCGCCTGCAGTGGTGCACATAAGCCCAAAGACATTGGGATTTCTCATTGCAAGTATCATTGCACCGTATCCGCCTGAAGATTTTCCGCAGATAGCTCTTGAATGCGCATGAGGAATCGTTCTGAAATTATTATCGATGAAAGGTACAAGTTCTTTCGTTATGTAATCCTCATATCTTCCCGTTGCAGTCGAGTTTATATACTGGCTTCCGCCGTACTTCGTAATGCAGTCAGGCATTACAACAATCATTTCCTTCATCTTGCCTTCTTTGATAAGGCGGTCTAATCTCTGCTGAATATTTTCATTGAGGAAACTGAAATTAACATTGCTGAAACCAGTACCAGTAAATCCTGCAATTAAAAATACAACGGGATACTTTTTATCTGAAGTTTCATAGGATGGGGGAAAATAAATCGGAAACTCCCTTTCATAAGGGTCACCTAAAGGATTACCTTTTAAAACTTTGCTGACGTGGGAGTATATGTATAACTGACCTTTACTGTTTTTCATTAAAGCAAAAGTAACGATAAAAATTGTTAAAAATAATTGAGATTGTAGAGGATAAATTTAAATCAAAAAATATTCATTTAACCGCAAAGAGCGCTAAGAGTAATCAAAAATCGCAAAGCCCATTTTACTTTTTTCTTTGCGAACTTTGAAATCAGCCTCTGCGGTCTTTGCGGTTAAATTTCAATGAAACTTCAAATCTTCTTTATGTGTAATTTTAATATTTTGCTTTTCACCCTGAATGATTTTCACAGGATACCCTGCAAATTCAACCACTGCTGCTTCATCAGTTCCTATAAAATTTTTCGCTACTGCCTTAGCAAAAGAATTTTTTATTATATCGCATCTGAATACCTGTGGAGTCTGTACCGTCCACAAATTTTCCCTCGAAAGAGTTTTTTGTATGAACTGCTTTTCATCTGTCCGCTTTACCGTATCACTTATTTTTATCCCCGGAATCACTCCGCCTGACTTATGACATTCCTCTATCAAATTAACAATCAGTTTCTTCGATAAAAAGGGACGCACAGCATCATGAACCATTATTACATCGTTCTTTTCACATTCAATAACATTCAGAGCGTTGAACACCGATGCCTGCCTGGTTTCCCCGCCTTCAACAATGCTTTTTACTTTCTTAAAATTATTTTTTGAAATAATTTTTTTAATCTTATCAAAGTTATCAGCCTGCGCAGCTATATAAATTTCATCTATAATTTTTAACGAATGAAACCGCTCAATAGTATGAGCAATAATTTCTTTGCCGTCAAATTTTAAAAATTGTTTTGGGGTTTTTGAGCCGAAGCGGATGCCCGAGCCCGAAGCCGGAATGATTAGGATATGTTTCATTTCAAAAATGAAAATAAAAAGGCGAAGTCTTACAATAAAACTCCGCCCTTAAAATAATTTATTTATATGCCTTCATAATAAAATCTCTTCCTGCAAATGAACATACAAGCATAAGCAATGTACTTTGCGGAAGCTGGAAGTTTGTAATAAGCTTATCAACAACTCTAAGTGTGTGCGGCGGATGTATGAATTTATCTGTCCAGCCTTTCCCATGTCGGATTGTTTTTGTAGTTACGATGTTTGCCTCAAGTACTCTTGCAACAGATGTTCCCACTGCAACAAGTTTTCCTTTTTTTGTAACTGCATTATTAATTATATCTGCATTCTCCTTCGTGATTTCAAAATATTCTGAATCCATTCTGTGCTTCGATAAATCTTCTACCTCTACTAATCTGAATGTTCCTAATCCCACATGCAAAGTAATATATGCAAGCTTAACACCCTTATCTTTTAATTTCTTTAAAAGCTCAGGTGTAAAATGAAGGCCTGATGCCGGCGCTGCAACTGAACCCACGTTCTTTGCAAACACTGTCTGATAATCTGCTTTATCTTTTTCAGTCGGCTCTCTTTTAATGTACGGAGGCAGGGGAGTCTTACCCAGCTTATCAATCACTTTAGAAAAATCTTCAGTAACATTAAATCTTACAATTCTTCCTCTGGAAGTTGTATTATCGATAACTTCACAATAAAGATTTTTATTAAAAAATATTCTGTTCCCTATTCTAACTTTTCTTGCAGGGTCAACAACAACGTCCCAGATATTTTCTTCAGCATTCAGTTGTCTTAATAAAAACACTTCAATCTTCGCTCTTGTTTTTTCCTTTGTTCCGAACATTCTCGCAGGGAAAACCTTAGAGTCGTTCATAACAATTACGTCACCTTCGTTAACGTAATCAACAATGCTTTTGAATTTTGAAGTAAGGATTGATTCATCTTCTCTGTTCAATACCATCATCTTAGCCATATCGCGTGGAGCTTTAGGGGCTTTTGCTATCAGGTTCTTTGGAATTGGGTACTTAAATTGTGAAAGTTTCATTTTGTATAATATATTTTAAAATATAAACGTCTCTCATAGCTTAATGAAAGACGTTTTCGTTAATTTCTTTTTAAGAATTATAAATTGTAAAACGCTTTGATTCCCGGATACTGCGCGCTGTAGCCAAGCTCTTCTTCTATTCTGATAAGCTGGTTGTACTTAGCAACTCTGTCAGTTCTTGAAAGCGAACCTGTTTTTATCTGCCCTGCATTAGTAGCAACTGCAAGGTCGGCAATTGTAGTATCTTCAGTTTCACCGCTTCGGTGAGAGATAACGGCAGTGTAATTATTTATTTTTGCCATTTCAATTGCGTCAAGAGTTTCAGTAAGTGTTCCGATCTGGTTTACTTTGATAAGGATTGAGTTTGCAATTCCCTTCTCAATTCCTTTTGAGAAAATTGAAGTGTTAGTTACAAAAAGGTCGTCACCGACTAACTGTACTTTTCCTTTTAATGCATCCGTTAACTCTTTCCATCCGTCCCAGTCATTTTCAGCCATACCGTCTTCGATAGAAATGATAGGATAATCCTTCACAAGTTTTGCGTAAAGGTCAACCATCTGCGAAGATGTTTTTGTAGGAAGGTGTGATTTATAAAATTCATACTTTCCTTTTCCTCTCCACATTTCAGAAGAAGCAACGTCTAATCCTAAATAAAAATCTTTGCCTGCTTTGTAGCCTGCTTTTGAAATCGCATCAAGAATAACTTCGATGGCTTCTTCGTTCGATTTTAAATTCGGAGCAAAGCCGCCTTCATCACCGACTGATGTGCTGGCGTTTTGTTTGTGCAAAACATTTTTTAAGCTGTGAAAAACTTCCACACAGCTCATTAACGCATCTGAAAAAGTTTTTGCGCCGGTAGGAATAATCATAAACTCCTGAAAGTCAACTGTGTTATCAGCATGCTTACCACCGTTGATGATATTACACATAGGGACGGGAAGTGTTTTCGCATTCACGCCGCCGATGTATTTATAAAGCGGAATGTTTAAATGATTTGCGCTTGCGTGAGCAGCTGCCATTGAAACTCCGAGCAGAGCGTTTGCGCCGAGCTTTGATTTATTTTCAGTTCCGTCCAGTTCAATTAATATCTCATCAAGTCCTGTCTGATCTAATGAATCATATCCTAATAAATTATTTGCAATAGTTGTGTTAACATTTTTTACTGCTTTCAAAACACCTTTACCTAAATATTTTTTCTTATCACCGTCGCGTAATTCAACTGCTTCTCTTTCCCCTGTAGATGCGCCGGACGGGACTGCGGCCCTCCCTAAGGTTCCGTCTTCGAGCACTACATCAACTTCTAAAGTGGGATTACCACGTGAATCTAAAATCTGTCTTGAGTGAATATCTAAAATTGCGGGCATTTGTAAATAGAATGGTTTGTTTTGGAAAATATTAAAAATAACCTAATAATCAAGGGAAATCAATTCATAAAGAATGGTATAAATTCGAGTTAAACACTATAATTACAGTATTTAATCGATTTTGATTTGTTATTTTGCAGATAAATTTTGATAACAAAAACTTAGTAAATTCCGCCCTGTCCGTCATCAGAATAAGTTGCACCTTCTGACTTCCTTGAATTCTCTTTTATCATTATCTGAACCGATGTCTTCTTAAAATTTTCATCTTCGTATTCAACGGGAATTGATAAGTTATCTGACATCATAACTGTTCTTCCGGGCTCAGTTGTAAATTTTGAATACACAAATTTTATTCTTCCGAATAAACTCTTTTTCAGCACTCCAAGATTTAAAGAATAATTATAAGAAACATTATAAGATGAAAATGCGCTGAGGCAAATATCCTGCTCGTCTCTGTTATCGATTACCAGCGTAAAGCATTTCTTCTTCATTAACATTATTACAAAGAAGACAAGAGTGAGAACGACGAGTGTTATTAATCCAATAAGAACAAATAATCTCCACGGGCCGTATTTCATTTTTATCTCGAGCGGAATAGTCGTTACAATTTTTTTATCCTTCAACGACGGCTGGAAAATTTCAGGAATGGATTGCAAAGCGAATAAATCTTTAAAGCTGTTAATATAATTCTGATCAAGAGCTATGTCAGTCTGAGTAACTTCAAGAACGAGATTCCCTCCTATGGAAAAATCTTCTTTGAAAATTGTATTGAATGAAAATGTCGGAGTGATTTCCGGCAGATTAAAAATCAAATTGAAACCCGTTACTTCTCCCTCGGGAGAAACGTTGCTTACCGTTGAAGGAGTTATCTGCTGCGTGCCCAATGATTTCACCGAGTAATCCGAAGATTTAAAATCATCCAGATGAACATTCAGGTTCGCGCTCTTTATGACATAAGGATATAAATTTGATTTCAATGAAAGATCATTGAACGTTTCTCTTACTTTCTCGCCCTCTTCAAATCCGAATCCTCTTAATGTCTTGCCGTCAAAAAACAATTTCCCTTCGGTAACTCTTCCCGTTGCTACCCGCGGCTGTAATACAATTGTTCCTATATCCTGCGGCTTTAATGTAATTGCTTTCTGCTTAATGCCGACATCTCTTATCATCTTATCAAAAACTTCGTATTGCAACTGCGTAAATTTTTCTTTGGAGTAAACGATTGCATAGGCGACATAGCCGTTAGAAGAATATCCTGCCTCTGTAACTTTTTCCGGGATAGGATAAAGCATAATTTTTTTAATATTAGCATCACCTCGCAGTTTCTGGTAAAATGCAAGTGTGTTCTGATAAGACGAGTCTCCACTGCCGCTGTTATCATTTATATTATCAGTTATGAGCCAGATTATTCCCGTATTACCGTCAAGACTTGCGATTCCCTTATCAAGCGCCTCTATTAAATCCGTTGTTCCAAAATCACCATCCTTACCGCGCATTAGATTAAAATCTTTTATTACTCCGTCTGCATTGAAATTTGGAGAAGGACCACTGAATAACACTTTCGGTGATTCAATTTTTCTTGATGCATCTGACTTCGTAAAAAGCATTACACTTGCATTATCACCCGGCTTAAGAGAATTTTTCATCAATGCCTTTGCAAAGAGCTTGAATGCGCTGTTTGATTCGCGATAATATCCTGACATACTGCCCGAGTTATCGAACATGAACACAAAATTGCCGCCGTCCTTTGCAGATGCAGTCAATGCGCACAGAATAAATATTATTATAAAAAACTTTTTCATTTTATATTCTATAGAATGAATTAAATATGAATATTAAGATTATCATCGGCATAAAGCTCGATGACTCCGTCCTTTGTAAGCACAATTAAATTGTTAAAGCTTATTATCACCGAAACTATATCATCGCATTCATCTCTTCCTGTCGAAGAAACCGTCCTGCTCTCCGCCTCCTGAAATCTGTTAAGATTATGTATCACAAATTTATTCTTTTTAACAATCACAACAAGATTTTCATTGCAGCACTCGACTTTATTTTCATACTCATCGTCAAACGAATAAACAAGCAGTCCGTTATTCTTATAGCATTTCCATCCGTCAATTGTTCCTACGAATAAATTCTCACCGTATCCCTCAAGCGAGTTTATATAATTCAGCTTTATTCCGCTGTACTTATATGCGCTTTCTTTAGAGGAAGAGCTTACATAAAACAATTCCTGTAAATCCTTTGCAAAGTACAATTTGTAATTCTGAAAAAGAAAATGTGAGGTTGAAAATCCCGGAGTATCAACTTTTATCTCCCTGAAATCCATCGTCATCAAATCACATATTAATATCTTATCATCATTCAGAACATAAGCCATGCCTTCACCGATACAAATGCTGTCAGAGAGAAAATCATTTGAAATAAATTCAAACTCAGTAATCGAAAAATGATTTGCCGTATCAATTATTTTCAGTAATGCTTTTTTTGATTCGGGATTGTACTCAAGAAATAAAATTAAGTTCTTGCATCGGTTGAGATTGCTCCATATAAAAAAATCACGCTCGCTGGAGTAAATGGCGTCATAAAATACTTCGTTATCAGCGCCTCCTTCTTCTTTAAACTCAAAAATGTTCTTAACTGAGTTAACAAAAATCCTATTATCAACAACTAATCCCGTCTTCTCAAATACATTTTCCTCTATGAAGATTTTATTTTTTACGGAGAAATCAAACCTGTCTATAAAATAAACGTTTCCTGATGTTGAGGATAAAATAAAATATTTGTTGTTTTCTAAAACAGAATTTAAAAAATTATCTTTAATTTCGAGGTGATGCTTTCTTCTGAAACTTTTATCTATTCCCTCGGGAAATTTTAAATCGCTTTTGAAAAATCCGTTAAGATTAGCACTGCCCTTGTAAAATGAGTTTAACTTTGAATCTAAAATATTTTTTCTGTTATTCTCTTCATGATTTATCTTTGGCTCAACCGGAGCGACATATACGTCATCCCTAATATCATGATTGATATCTATTTCCAGCTTATCACTTTTTTCGTCTTCGGGAAACTCTATTATTATTCTTTCAGGCATCTTTTAATTTTTAAAACGTGCTTTTTCGAGTCTGTCATTAATTGCAATACCGATTCCTTCATCTTTCACTTTTGCGGCGAGAATCATTTCAAATCCTTTTTCGTCCAGTCTTCTTAAATCTGAAAACAAATGCTTCGCCGCTTCTTTCAGATCTGAATATTTATTCAGGTCAAGTATTCCGTAATTTTTACCTTCAAATCTGTCCAGATCACTTAAGTGCTCGACTATTACCAATGGTGTATGAGGCGCATAGTGATTTAATAGCATTCCGGGTGAATTTATCTTTTCCGAAACTCTTTTTCCAGTTTCAACTTTGCCCGTCTTTCCAATCACAGTTTCAATTTCTTCTTCGCTTATATATCCGTGCCGCAGTACAACAGGCAGCTCACCCGATAAATCAACAACGGTTGATTCAATTCCTACATCTGAGTTTCCACCATCTAATACATACTTCAATTTGTCTTCCATTTCTTTTACAACATCTTCAGCGCAGGTCGGAGAAATTCTCCCGAAGCGATTTGCAGACGGAGCCGCAACCGGAACCTTTATAATTTCCAGCAGCTCTCTGAATACTTTATGTGACGGAAATCTCACAGCAACAGTTTCATTTCCCGCAGTTACAATATCAGAAATTATCTTCTTCTTTTTTAGAACGTAAGTTATCGGTCCCGGAGAAAATTTTTCATAAAGTTTTAAAAAACTATCAGGAATTTTTTCAACGTATTCATCAAGATTATCTTTATATAAAAAGTGGACAATCAGCGGATTGAATCTCGGTCTATCCTTCGCTTCAAATATTTTTATTACTGCGTCTGCATCAAGCGCATTTGCGCCGAGTCCGTAAACGGTTTCAGTCGGTATGCCTACAATATTTCCTTTCAGAATTTCATCGGCTGCTAAGTTAATATCAGTTATAATTTGAGTCATTTCTGATTTAAAAATAGTTTTATTGAATAAATTTTGATAGTGGATAAATTTTCATAATGCTATTACTAAGATACAGTCTGTATAAATCCGAAATAATGGGCTTAATTTTTACTGATTTTATGCTGAAATTAACTTATGGCAAAAGATATGGAAGAAAATAAAGTGCACACCTGTGCAGAAATAATTGACGATGTTACGTCTAAAGAACCGGGTATTCTTCGTTCAAAATTCGATTATGTAAGTGATAAACTTACAATAGATTATGATCCGGAAAAACTTCATAACGATGAAGTAAAAAAAATTGCCCAAAATCTTTCCGATAAATTAGTCACACATTATCAGACGTGTAATCTTCACCTTAACGGCAGAGCTTGTGAAGCGTGCGGCATTGCATTAGAAAAAAAGGCTCTTGCAATAGATGGAGTAAAAGAAGCTAATGCAAGCTTCCTGACAAAATCATTTATTGTTACCTTTGATAATCAGATAATTTCTCCTGAAGAATTAATTGCAAACTTTAAACGGGAAGGGCTTCATATTGCTGCATCTAAAAATGATGAAACAAAAGATGACCGGTCTTTCTTTACAAGATTTTTAGACTCACCTAAAGTCGAGCTTATCTTTACCATCGTTACTTTTATAGCGATGATGGCTGCATTTATTTTAGATAAGTTTGGCGTTGATAAAACTATTTATAATCCTATCTACTTACTTGCTTATCTAGCGGGTGGAACGTACGGTGTCCGCGCAGGAATTCGCTCTATCAAAGAGCTTACTATCAATGTAGATATTTTAATGATACTTGCTGCGCTCGGCGCTGCCTACATAGGCGCTCCGTTTGAAGGCGCTATGCTTCTTTTCTTATTCTCTCTATCCAATATGCTTCAGGCATATGCAATAGGAAGAACACGTAAGGCAATTGATTCGTTAATGAAGCTCCGCCCTAAAGAAGCATTAGTAAGAATAAAGAATGAGACTAAGATTCTTCCGATTGAAAATATTATAATTAACGACATTGTAATAATGCGCCCGGGTGAGAGAGTACCTCTTGACGGAGTTATTATAGAGGGACATTCTTCTTTGGATGAATCATCTTTGACGGGAGAATCATTTCCAGTATCAAAAAAATTCGGTGACAAAGTTTTTGCAGGAACGATAAATCAATCAGGCGGACTTGAAATAAAAGTCACACGGCTTGCTGAAGATTCCACCATAGCAAAAATTATCAAGATGGTTGAAGAGGCGCAGAATCAAAAAGCAAAAACTCAGCGCTTCCTCGATAAAGCCGAGCAGTATTACGCAATGGGAGTCATACTTTTCACTCTCCTAATGATTTTAATTCCATACTTTGTTTTTCACGGGAACTTCGATACAGTGTTTTATAAAGCAATGACTTTAATGGTAGTTGCTTCACCTTGCGCATTGATTATCAGCACTCCTGCGTCTATTCTTTCTGCTATAGGTAACGGAGCAAAGAAGGGTATTCTATATAAAGGCGGAGCATACTTAGAGCAGACTGCCGATATAAAAGTTGTTGCCTTCGATAAAACAGGTACGCTTACTTTCGGCAAACCGGAAGTTACCGATGTAAAGGTTATTCCACTTCCTGTATCTGAATATGTTATATGGAGCGGTGAAGAGAACGAACTGCTTTCCATAGCAGCAGCAGTTGAATCTAAATCAGAGCATCCGCTTGCACAAGCAATTGTAAAATCCGCCATTGCAAGAAAAATTGAAATACCTGAAGTTAAGAATTTTCAGTCAGTAACGGGCAAAGGGGTTATTGCCGATTTAAAAGATAATTCTGTATGCGTAGGAAGCTTGAACTTCTTCGACGATTACGATACGCATCATTTAGATACGGCATACAAAGTTGTTGAGCAGCATCAGAATGAAGGAAAGACATCAGTTTTGGTTGCCGTTATCAATGGAAGGAAAGCATTTATCATCGGTATAATTGCAATTGCTGATGTTATACGTCCTGATGCAGCAGATGTGATTAAAGAACTCAGAAAAGTTGGTGTGCAAAGAATTATTATGCTGACAGGAGATAACAAACGAGTTGCAAAAGCTATTGCAACAAATCTTGGACTCGATGATTTTTATGCAGAGCTCCTTCCCGAAGATAAAGTTAGGATTGTAAAAGAGAATAAAAAATTCGGGGTGATTGCTATGGTCGGCGACGGAGTTAATGATGCCCCTGCACTTTCGACTGCTGATATCGGTATTGCTATGGGAGGCGGCGGAACTGACGTTGCGCTTGAAACAGCTGACGTTGTTCTTATGTCAGATGACTTAACAAAAATTCCATATGCAATTGCATTGAGCCGTAAAGCAAAAAAAGTTGTGTATCAGAATCTTATCTTTTCACTTGCTGTTATTATAGTGCTTATTGTTTCTGTTCTGGGAATTCAACTTCCTCTCCCACTGGGAGTTGTAGGACATGAAGGAAGTACAGTGCTTGTATGCTTAAATGGATTGAGACTTCTAAATTTTAAATACAAATAAGATATCCGTTCCGGTAATTAAACCGAAACGGATTATATTGTACATCAAAATCTAATTTTACATCTCAGCCATTATATGTACTTCTTCTGCTTCAATCTTTTTCTCTTCGGTATTTACTTTTATCTCCTGAGAAACAGGTTTTATTTTTAATGCAAGAAATATTGCAAGCAATGTAAATGCAACTGAACCGTAACCTACAAATGAATAATTTAAAATTTCACCTGTCGGAGCTTTGGCAATTACCATTCCGGATAAAAACGATGCTACACCTGAACCGAGCTGCATAGCTGATGAATTAATACTCATAAAGCTGCCTCTGTGCTGCGGCGGAACTGTAGATGTAATTAATGCCATTGAAGGGACCATTCTACCGCTGATGAAAACGAAAAACAATGTGCTGAAAGTTAAAACTACCCATACAGGAGCATGCGGCATATGCGTTGTTGTTATCAATGGTATAATTGAAAGCAGCGCCATGATAGTAAATATTTTCGGCTTGCCGTATTTGTCCGCCATTCTTCCTATGAAAGGTGATGTAAAAATTGTTGCGCATCCACCGAGCAAATACATATATGTTAAGTTAGATTCAGGGAATCCGACATTTGCCACGAGATACGGACTTATATAAGGAATCACAGAAAACTGTCCCAGAACAAGTACAAACATAAACATCAAAGCTCTTACCTGAGGGGTGCTTCCGAAAACATTTTTCAAAACCTGAATCGGTGAAGGTCTTTCTTTTGTTAAATGTGTGTTTACACTCGGAACGATTTTATAGATTATACCGCTGACTATTAATCCCATGAATCCGAGGAAATAAAACGGCATGTGCCATCCTGCCCAGTTAGCTAGGAATAATCCAAACGGTACACCGAATATAGATGCAACTGAGAACGAAGCCATCACAATTCCCATGGCGGTTGCTCTTCTGAATTCAGGAACGACGTCTCCTACAATTGACATAACAAGCGCGCCCATTACGCCGCCGAATAAGCCGGTTACAATACGAGCAGCAACAAGCCATTCATAAGTCGGTGCTAACGCGCATAGAATTGTACCTATTGAAAATCCTATGTAGTTAAATAATAGGGCAGTCTTTCTATCGAACCTGTCGATAAAAAATGCGCCAACGAGTCCGGTGAATCCTGCTGCAAAAGTGTATGAAGATACGATTATTCCGAACTGCGAAGGGTTTATATCAAACAAACGCATCAGCTGCGGACCTAAAGGCATCACTATCATAAAATCCATTATTGCTGTAAATTGGATAGTTGCCAGAGTGTACAATAACAGCTTTTCTTTTTTGGGTGTCATATTATATTAATGTGGAAAATATCTTAAAGCTATCAGTAAATCGATTTACTAATATTTATCTTGAATCTACAAATTCATAATAAATTAAAAAACCTCCCGACTCTTTCTGCATTTTTCGTGCGAGAAAAAATGAGGAGGTTTAAATTTATTACATACCTGTTATTATTACAAACGAGAAATTGTAATAAAAAGTTACACTTAAGTCTTATTTCAATGCGTGAATCATAACTTCATCAAAAAACTGTTTAAAGCTTCTTGCTTTATGACCTGTAACTGTTTCTATATCATCATTTACAAAATTCCCCCAGTTATCAGCGTATGCAATTGAATATTGTTTCATAAGTCTCGCTGTAAAATCGTCAGCTCCCATTCCTTTTAATGCATCAAATACTGCATCGGGAGTAACAGGTACATAGTTCACCGGTTTTCCTAAACCGTCTGAAATAATTTTTGCCATATCGTAGAATGTAATTGACTCTGGACCCGTTGGTGTATAAATTTTATTTTCATGTCCGCCGTTCACCAATACTTCTGCGTAACAATCAGCAATATCTCGAACATCAACTAGTCCTAATTTGCCGTCACCCATTCCCCAGTACATATTTCCCTGCTCTTTTATTGTCTGCAATGCAAAAAATAAATTCTGCATAAAGAAGTGCGGGCGGAAAATTGTATAAGTTAATCCTGATGCTTTTATATCTTCATCAGTTGCAAAATGTAGTTTACCGTTTTCTGTCGGAGCGTCTGCTGCTGCGCCGATTGCAGAATTTCTTACAATATGTTTCACACCTGCATGTTTAGCTGCGGTAGTTATTGCAATTCCTTGCTTATCTGCATCAGGGTTTGCAATTGTAAGAGAGAATACTGCGTCCATTCCTTCGGCTGCTTTATTAAGTGCATCCTGATTTTCAAAATCTCCCTGCACTAATTCAATTCCTAAATTCTTTAGCTTAGATGCCTTTTCCGGGTTTCTCACATACGCTCTTAAACTTACATCTTTATTTTTTGCAAGTATGCTTTGGATTGTTAAACCTGCAACGCTGCCTGTTGCTCCGGTTATTAATATTTTTTTAGACATAAAAATTTGATTAATTTTGTTAAAATGTTTTGTTCTTTATTATATAATTAAGCTGCTTTGCAGTCTAAATTTTTTCCTTTAGTAATTGTATTTGCAAACCATATATATTCATTAAGAAATACTTCAGCTCCTTTTGCTACATCATCTTTTAATACATTGAACTCAATATCAAATGCTTCATGTACAGATGAAACAAGAAATTTCTTCGGCATTGGGTAAGAGCCGATTGCAAGAATAAGCTTTTGCATTTCGTGCGAAGCATTTATTCCGCCGAACTTACCGCCTGAAGCTGTTACAACTCCTATTGGTTTACGTGTGATTTCCTGAGTATAGTAGTCAAGAAAATTTTTCAATACACCTGACATTCCTCCATGATATTCCGGCGATACCAGAATAATTGCATCTGCAGAATCTAAAATTGCACCTGCTTCTTTTACTGCTGCAGGAGGATTATCACTTCTTCCTAATCTCTCTTCAAGTATTGGTATTTCATATTTAATAAGGTCTATTACTTTTACGCTTACATTTTTTCTTTCATTTAATTTCTTTTCAAGAAAATAAGCGACTTTATGTGATTGTCTTCCGGTTCGAACTGAACCGATTACTATTGCTATGTTTAACATTTATGTGCGAGATAAATTTTATTGCAGATTAATTTTTGTTTAGTTCGTTTAATAAATCATTCAAATCCAATGGTTCTGTAACCATAACTATTGAGCCGTCAGAATTATACTTCCATTCTTCCTTTGGCTTATCCCAGTATAACTCCACTCCGTTTTCATCAGGGTCATTTAAATATATTGCTTCCGAAACTCCATGGTCGCTTGCGCCTCTTAAAGGATAATCCGCCTTTATCAGCCTGTCCAGAATCACTGCAAGATCTTTTCTTGTGGGATACAATATTGCTGTGTGATATAAGCCTGCAGTATCTACAGGAGCAGGACCCATGCCTTTGCTATGCCATGTATTTAATCCTATGTGATGATGGTAACCGCCTGCAGAAATAAAGGCTGCCTGGCTACCATACATAGTTGTTAATTCGAATCCGAGCAGATCACGATAGAACTTTAATGAACGTTCAAGATCGGAGACTTTTAAGTGCACGTGCCCTATTGTGGTGTAAGCAGGCACAACATATTTTTCCGTATTTATATCTGATTTATTTTCTAAAATTTTTTCCATAGTTATATTCTTAATTCATAGTTATAAAAATCCTTCCCAAATGCTTGCAGGTTTATTAAAACCGGGTGCGAGCTTAGGCAATATTGAGAAGGATGAGAAGGGAAATCCGTATTGGCCGGACTTCCATATTACCCCCGAACTTATTGCAAATTCAGATCACTGCCGGACTGTTTTTGCTATTTAACCAATCATCTTCAAAAACTTTTCACAAAAAGCCCGGCGTAATCTTCCTCTTACGAAAATTATAAATCTTAATTCATGGGTACATCAATAATTAATATCTTTGAATCTTTACTGAACTTGAATTCAGCTGTATCGGTTTCTGTTATTCCCATCGAGTCTCTTCTTTCAAGTTTTTCACCGTTAACTTCTGCTTCACCTTCAATAACGAAAATCCACAAGCCGTTATTCTTTAACTTTCTTTCATATTTTGCTATAGTGTCCTTATCAAAATCTCCTAAGTTAAAATATACATACTGGTTCAGCCATAAAGAGCCGTTATCTTTTTCAGGTGATGCAACTATCTGAAATTTGTTTTTCCTTCCTGCTGCATCAAATGCCTTCTGATCGTATCTCGGCTGTATATCTCTTTCACGCGGTAATACCCATATTTGCATTAAGTTTACTTCTTTCTCTTTTGAGTGGTTGAACTCGGAATGATAAAGTCCTGAACCTGCTGACATAACCTGAACTTCACCCTGTGTAATCACACCATGATGACCTTCGCTGTCTTTATGTTCAAGCTCGCCTTCAATAGGGATTGTAACAATTTCCATATTATCGTGAGGGTGCATTCCGAATCCCATTCCCGGCGCTACGATATCATCGTTGAATACACGAAGCATTCCGAAATGTACGCGCTCCGGATTATAATATCCTGCAAAACTGAATGTATGCTTTGCATTAAGCCATCCGTGATCGGCAGCTCCTCTTTCATTTGCTCTTACAATAATTTTTGTCATATAATTATTTATCCTTTCTTTTATTTTCTTTTAAGCTTCTACAGTTTTACTTTTTATCTCCTGTATAGATTCACTAAGAGAATTAAAAGCCGCCTGATTTATTTTTTTTAATATTTCCAATTGAGTCGTATTCGTCTTATCCTCTGCATACCATAGCTGAACTTGCTTTTTTATTTCATCGAAACTTAAAGCCTGAGTTTCTTTGTTTTCAATAACCATAGCTTGTGCCGGACGAGGTCTTGGTCCCCAATGCCATTCTTCTTCAAAGTTTTCATTTAAGGAAATTAACATAGGGATTGATCTTGCTCCGTTTGTTAAATACTTATCCATCAGTTCAGTATTTTCATCTCTCAATATTATCATCAGTTCAATGTTCTTGTTGAGCTCAGCAAGTCTTCCGATAATCGGAACAATCTGCGCAGCATCACCGCACCATGCTTCTGTTATAAGTATCCAGTATTTCTTCTTATCAATTGAACTTATAAGTTCTTTAACATCGTTTTTAATAACCATCGTTTTATCAACTCTCGTCATTCTGAAGTAATTCAGCTTGGTGTATTCGATAAGGCTCTCGCTTTGTGAGAGCCCTGTAGTTCTTTTTTGTTCGACTAATTCTTCCGATAAGTTCATATACTCTTCATAACTGTACCGGTTCTTAATCTTCGAAATATCAATTACGTTTTTCATTTTATCTTATGCTTTCTTTATTTTTTATAATTTAGATACCTGCGTTTACATTAAACTTCATTGTGAAGTTATCCTTAATCATCTTATCGCCTAAGCCTTCAAAGAATTTTCCTGAACCGTATTTTAATCCGAATTCTGTTCTGTCTATATCAAATGTTGCTGAACCGGTTACTTTGCTGTCTGTAACATTTAGAGTTGCAGGGAAAGTGATTCCTTTTGTTACGCCTCTGATTGTTAAGTTACCTTTTACTGTATAGTTCGGCTGACCGGCAGCTGAGTTTTGTACGGGTGTAACTTCAGTAATTTCTAATTTTGAAGTTGGAAATTTTGCTACATCAAAAAAATCTTCAGACTTTAAGTGATTAACTAATTTTCCGTTTGACTCTGCATCTGTAAGGTCAGTATTTGCAATAGTAGCTAAATCTATATCAACTGTACCGCCGACAATTTTTCCGTCTTTTACATTGA
The DNA here is from genome assembly GCA_044226845.1 of Ignavibacteria bacterium. Classification (GTDB taxonomy): domain Bacteria; phylum Bacteroidota; class Ignavibacteria; order Tepidaquicellales; family Tepidaquicellaceae; genus JAFDZO01. The sequence goes on along the minus strand of JBGAGG010000005.1, from coordinate 126,063 downwards.
TGACACCTTGTTTTACTTTTACAGTTCCGTCATGTTTACCGACAACTTTTTCTGCATGCCATAATACTTCACTTGTTGCAGCATCAACTTTTAATTCTTTAGAGCCTGCTGCATTTTGTTTAGATGTTTCTGTTGTTGTATTTTTTTCACCTGTCTTGGTATTTGTTTCTGTTTTACCGCATCCTGCGATAATGAAGGCAATCAATGGTAATACTAAGAGTGAAAGTGCGAGATTTTTCATTTTGTTTATGTTTAGTTTTTAAAATTTATATTGAGTTATTTAAAAATTTTCGGATGTTTAATGGTGAATCAAACCGCTCCTGTTACTTCTTTATTGCTTACTTTAATAACATCTTCTGATTTCTCCATATCTGTATCATTTTGTCTTAGCTTATCCAGTATTTCATTCACTGCTTTCATTTCATCCGGTTCAAGTTTTTGCAGCTTCTCATCAAAATGTAAAATTTCTTTATCCAGTTCTTTAAGAAGTATTAAGCCTTTATCGGTAATTAATATATCAACTGCACGCCTGTCGTTCGGGCATTCGCGTCTATCTACTAAGCCTTTTGCTTTTAACTTATCAACAAGTCTTGAAGCGTTAGAGCTTTTATCAAGCATTCTTTCAGTGATGCTGTTTACTGTTGCAGGACATCCCTTCTGCCCTCTCAATATTCTAAGTACATTGTATTGAGGAAGAGATAAATCATAATGCTTCAAAGCCTGAGAGAACTTCAGGTTCAGCCAGTTGGCAGTGAATATTATATTAATGACTGTCTTTTGCATTGGTGAACTGAACTCCTTTTGTTGTATTTCATCTTCTATTTTCATTCTATTTGTTTCCTTTTGAATGTTTAACTGTCTAGCTACCAATAAAGTTGCACCGACATTTAATGTAGATACATTTAATTTACGTACAAATATTGTGAAAGTATTTGATATTGTCAAGTCATCTGACTTAAACTCTTAATTTAATAGTTTATTAATCGGGTAGCTGAAATCTGAGTGCTCAAAAGAATTGAAAATAAAGGAGGGCAAAAGCTGAAATTGTCATTATTATAAATGTTATAATTCCAAGGGTGTTAGAGAGTTTTGTGTTAGTGTAATTCTTCATAACTTTTTTGTTGTTGCAGATATGAAGGATTACTCCAATCATTACCGGAGCCGTAACTCCGTACAAAATTGCTGTTAGTATCAATGCCTTTATCGGACTTATTCCTAAAAAATCCATCGATAAACCCAAAAGCAACGAACCAATAATTGTAATGTAAAATCCTTTGGCTTCATGGAATTTTTTATCAAGCCCCTGCTCCCATCCGAATGTCTCTGCCAGAATATAAGAAAGCGTGCCGGCCAAAACAGGAATTGCAAGAAATCCCGTGCCTATTACTCCAACTGCAAAAATAATATAAGCTAGTTTCCCTGCAATCGGTTCAAGCGCTTTTGCTGCCTGCTCAACAGTATCTATCTGAGTTATTCCCGCACTGAATAAAACAGTACCTGTCGTAAGAATAATAAAAAACATTACAACGTTGGATGAAAGCATTCCGAAGTCCACATCGAACTTCATATCGTTAATTACTTTCTTGTTCACTACCAAGTACTTTCCTTTCTTAGCTCTGTCTTCAACTTCCATAGATGCCTGCCAGAAAAAAAGATATGGCGAAATTGTAGTTCCAAGTATTGCAGTGAGTATACTGAAAAATTCTTTGTTCAGATGAATTGTCGGAATCACCGTGCTCTTTAATACTGCAAGCCAGTCAGTATGGACTAAGAACGGAACGATGATATATAAAAACAAAGTTATGCAAAGCCATTTTAAAATTGCCGCTAACTTTCTGTACGGGAATTTTATAATACAAAACATTATCACCGCTGTAATAATAATACTGAATGCAAAGGTCGGCACTTTTGGAAATAAAAGATTTGCAACTGCTCCCATTCCCTGAATATCTGCACCTATGTTTAATACAATTGCAGGAAAGCTGAACACCATCATTAAATATAAAATCGGTTTAGGATAGTGTTTCTTTAGTGTGCCGGTCAGCCCTTCATTGGTAACGATTCCTATGCGCGCACACATTTCCTGTATCGCTGCCATTAGAGGAAAAGTTATTAAAGCCGTCCAGAGAGTTGCCAGCCCAAATCCCGCTCCTGCCTGTGAATACGTAGCAATCCCCGAAGGATCATCGTCACTTGCCCCCGTTATAAGTCCCGGACCAAGTATGCCGAGAATTTTTTTTAAACCTTTTGGTTCATCGTTATTCTTTTTAACTCTCTTTTGCACAAACTAAATTACGGTATCTGTTACTAAGAAGTAATAGAATTGTGAATGAAATTTCTCATAACAAATTACCCGCTTCATCCGTATCCTTTATAATACAGAAAAAGTAACTTTCAATTCTTATCAAATGAAAATAGTTTTAACATTAATTTTAATATCGATTTGCATGAACAGCTTTTCACAGGAAACAAAGAAAAACAATCCAGCATTCTTCCGGTTTTATAACTTTGCCCTTCAGGGAGATGTGCCGAAAGCGCTAACAATGGCTGAAGAATTTGATGATACAACTCTATCCGATGAGCAGATTAAAACAAAGCAGAAATTCATAAACCGCTTCAAGAATTTTTCTGACGAGTTTACCTACAATACAAAAGAACAATCTGTTCTGGACATAATAGAAATCTATCGAGGCTACTGGAATGAAGTTTTGCTGAAACAATCCGAACCTGACGCTGCTGAAAAAAAATTACAAAATAACGTTTCCGATTATCTTTATAAAAATTATTTTGCCAATCTTAAAGAAGATAAACAGAAAGTCCAAGATGAATTTACAGAATACCTTCAAAAATTTTTTATTGACCACGGAATAAAATCTGCCACCGGCAAAACGGCAGGCATATACGACCTCCTTCTCTGGGCAAGAGAAGATAATAACGATTACAATGTAACTCTTCCCGAAGGAAAGGTTACTGTTAAAGTTGTTTTCATGAACGACGTAGTTACAATGGGCTGGGAAGATTATGCAACGCTTGGCAGATACTATCCCGGCGGATGGGCAACCGGTAAAGAATTATTCTGTGTCGGTTCAGCATATGATACAACTTCAGAAAATTTTAAGGTAAGCTATCTTCAGCATGAAGGTCAGCATTTTTCTGACTATAAAACTTTTCCTAAACTCACAGGACCCGATTTAGAATACCGCGCGAAACTTGTTGAACTTACCTATGCAAAAGAATCAATTTACAAGCTTATAAATTTCTTCATCCATAATTCCAATAACGACAGAGGCAATCCGCACGCATTCGGAAATTTTTGTGTAGTGAGAGATATATCACATAAATTGTTTGAAGGCAAAACCGAAAGCGATATTGAAAAATGGAAAACTATACCGGAAGAAAAAATAAATAAGATTGCAAAGGAGTTGTTAATTACCAATACAAAACTAATGAAAGAAGCCGGAGCAAGTACTGTAAGTGAGTTTATGAAATAAATTTTACAAACTCTTTTCCATGCAGATACTGTCAGTCATTCCTATGTATGGTCCGTAGTTTTCTGTTAAAGTATAACTTGAATTTTTATACAAACCAATTGCTTCAGTCTGTGCTGTTCCTGTTTCCAATATTGTTTTAGCATAACCGTTTTCCTTAGCCCATATTTCAAGCTCATTCAAAATCATTTTGGAAATCCCCCTTCCTCTGTGCGAAGGAGCAACATACATTCTTTTTACTTCTGCCGATATCACATCAAATTTTTTAAAGCATCCGCAGCCGACTGCTTTTTCTGAATCATATGCAATCACAACTGTCGGAAGACTCTCTATAATATTGTGTTTATCATAATGTCCCTGATTTGAATAATTCATCTTCCACAAATCCTTATCCAGCTCCGCAATTAATTTTCTAAAGTCAGGATTATCGCTGTTAGTTCTTTTTACTTCTATCATTAATAAATATTACTTTATTAAACTCATTTTTTTAACCTCTGAAAATCCACCTGTCTCTAACCTGTAATAATAAACTCCTGATGGCAGATTCATTCCATCCATTGTTACTTCATAACTTCCTGCAGTTTGATTTTCATTAAAAAGCTCGGATATTTCCTTACCCATAATATCGTAAATTTTTAAAGAAACCAAACCAGTCGCAATTATTTCATAATTAATTTTAGTAGTAGGATTAAAAGGATTGGGATAATTCTGCTTCAATAAAAATCTTTCAGGAACTTCATTCGAAATTTGTCTTACATTCGTTGTAACCGTATCGCCGTAAACGACTCCATTAATTACACATCCCCTGAGATTTAGTCCATCACCGAAATCCAGACAATTATAATAACCTGTAAATCCTGCCCCTTCAGTTATAGTATAAGATGTTGGTGTCGGTGCAGCAAAGTATGTTTTTTGAATTCTGGTGTTCCCAAAAAAATTAACAGAGTTAGAAACTGTAAACATACCCAGAGGAGAATTAGTCTGAAATCTTGCGCACTTAAAAGAATTTCCGACGTTCGCAAGTAAACTATCCAGCAAATACTCTTTCGAATCTGCAACACTATACCCGTAAACATTCATTGTGGTTGAATCTATTCTCTGGTATTTCCAATAAGAATTGAACAATGGATAAACAGAACCTGTTGAAGTAAACTGATAGTATCTTTTCCCGTTCAGCAAAACGTTTTCTGCTGTAATAGTTGTTTTAAATTTCCCCACTGTATTGCCTATACACGAAACCAGATATTGAATCCTGTCAAATGTATATGAGTTGCCGACTTTCAGAGGATAATACTTAGCTGCTGTGGTATCCCAAGCAAAACCGGATTGCGGAGTTACAGTTACTGATAATAAAACTACCGATAACGCCAACAATATAAATATTGTTTTTCTCATAGCCGTAGTTTATTTGATTTTAAAAGCTTGAATCGAATTTTCAAACCTGATTATGAATAAAATAAATAAGGGGCTTTCGCCCCTTTATTAAAATTATTTTACCAACATCATTTTCTTCGTCTGAATAAATGTTCCCGCTTCTATCCTGTAAAAATATACTCCCGATGCCAGATTTGCTCCGTTGAAATCAACTGAGTAAAAATCAGCCGCTCTGAATTCATTATTCAGTAATCTTGAAATTTCTCTACCCGAAATATCAAATACAGTCAATGTTACTTTTGCATCTTTCGGAAGTGAGAAATTTATCTTTGTAGTAGGATTGAACGGATTCGGATAATTCTGTGAAAGCTCAAATTTTTCAGGAACTCCAACACTTACATTTCCAACAAGGTTGTAATACTTGTATGCTCCGTTAAAATCTATCTGTTTCAGTCTGTAATTATATGTCCCCTTACTTAGATTTCTATCTGAATAAGAATAAGAATTTTCGTGATTTGAATTTCCACGTCCCTGAACAAAGCCGATTTTCGACCAGCTTCCTTCACTTATTTTTCTTTCAATTTCAAATCCGGAATTATTTGTTTCTGTTGCTGTCTTCCAGTTGAGGTTTACATCTCTGTTATTTATAACTGCTGTAAAATTTGTAAGCTCAACCGGCAGCGGATTATCTATATCGCCACCAAGCGCAAACTCAGAGAATCCCGTTATTCCCGTTGCCTCAATGTACGTTGCTGTGTTAGTTGTAGTCGGCCATACTGCCCAGTTAGTATTAGGTCCGCTTCTTCTTAATAATTTTAATGTACCGGGTACCAATACTCCGTTTGCAGGAATATTATTAAAATAAAATCTCACTGTTCCGCTGAAAGATGCTGCATCCGTTGATACGGTCCAGAAATATGCTGACCTGTTAGTCACACCCGGATTACTTCCTGTACTTCCTGACGAATAATATTGCCCTGTAATACCGGCAGCAGCAGGCGAAATAGTTGTGGGATTAACAGATAATCCACCCGCAGCACCAAGAGAAAGTACTACATTATCTGCGCCTGTTGTTAGTGATGAAATTGTATTCTGACTTGAGGGAGATTGTGTTGATGTCATTTCAACTGCTCCTATTGTAGGAGTTGTCAATGATCTTGTTGTCCCGTAGTAATCAGTCAGAACATAAGTCAACGGAGTTCCTGCGTTGTAGCATGGAGAGTTTGGCAGCAAATAAAGATTTGTAACACTATGAAATAAAGGATTGCTTGAAATGGAGTTTGCGTCTCCTACTGTAAATGTTTTCCAGGTGGCAAAATCACAAGATGATGATAAAACCTGGCCAACCGTTAAAGAATTTACAGAATAAATATCATTATTATTACTGCTGCTTGGTGTCCAGTTAGCAGTAGAATTCACCATTGATACAGCAAAATGTCCGCCTGTTCCGCCGCTTCTTAGATTTGAAAGAATGTTTCCTTTTAATTCAATTGGAGTTTCCCTTGCACGTTGAAAAGCAAAGCTATTTGCATTACCGCTTGATGTTCCTGAAATGTACACACTGTTATCTGAAATATATAAAGGACCCGTTTGCGCAGCCGTATTAAAGTGTAAAATTCCATGGAGATTTAACGCATTAACAGTATTATATCCTAAGCTTATTAAATTATTTGTAACCCACTGTCTGTTAGTTGCACTGTAGATTAAAATACCGCCTGCTCTTGAAGTCGCTCCTGTATTGAGATTATTAATATCTGCTATGTAATTATTTCCAATGTAAGATTTAGCGCAGTTGGTTGCACCGATGCCAAAAGCTGTAGTATTTATCGCAGTGGTACTTATCATATTCAGACCGCTTACACTGTTATTATAAATTGCGCACGAGTCAGCCGTACCAACAAAAATACCGTTCATTGGATTTGCGTTTGTCGCATTGAAAGTTGTACTGATGCCTGAAGTTGTAAAACTGCTTAAGGTATTGTACATAATCAATGCAGTGCTTGCTGTTCCCGAATGAAATATTCCCCGTATATTATTCTGAACTCACCTGTATTTCTTTGTATGACATCAGAAATTGTATTACCTGAAACTGTAATATTCGCGCCTGTACCGCCAACATTTATACCTGTTCCTGCAGTAGTGGAAATCATTCTGATTTTTGAAATTGTATTGTTCGATATAAATCCCTGTCCTCCGTTTGTTGAAACAATTCCTGTCCATTGTAAGTTAGTCGTACCCATATAAAATGTATCAGCCGGAGTCGGTCCTGCAATAGTATTAAAATTCATTGTCCACCCGGTAATTGATGTAAGTATGGAAAGACAGTTAGTTGCTCCGGGTACTTTAGTATAACTATTCCTGTAAACAAAATTGCTGTCTATGTTCCAGTTATTTCCGTTTAAGCCGAACATAGAAAATCCTCTGTTGAAAAAATTAGTTAGCTCGTTGTTAGTTACCATATTGTTCGCATTCAATCCGCTCCCCGTACTTGTATTGCCGTTCGAGGCAACACAATAATTCGGAAGGTCAGTTACGTTTGTGGGGTCATCCTGTATTAAATTTCTTGTGACATAATTATTTGAGTTTCCCAATGTACCTGTAGTTGTGCCAAACTGCACTACACCTGTTCCGCTGTTTCCATCTTTACCAGAACCCTGAAGAATACAATATTTAATTACATTGTAACAAGCATCGTTCTGCAATCTAATTGCTGAAGTACCTACTGTAGTTGAGTTTGATGTATTTCTGATCGTTAAATTTTTTGATGTGCCTGTTCCCCCTGCTCTGCCGTCAAATATGATGTAGTTTGCACCGCTTAAATCAAAAACTCCGAAGCCGACCTGGGAAGATGAAATCAACAGACTTGAAACTCCCGCAGCAGGGCGAATTGTGATAGTATTACTTGCGCTAACTCCGCTAATTAAAGTCAGATTAATCGGAAATGTTTCGCTGCTTCCATCATAAATAGCCTGAAGTTCAATTATGTACGCCTGGGTTATTGGCGCAGCCCCGGATATTGCAGTATATGCTGCTGTAATGCTATTGTAAAATGTTCCGCCTGGATTTACCTGAACTGAATTTACTTGAGAGCTGCAATATGAGATTAGTACAAACGTGAAAAGAAATAATAAAAATTTTTTCATGATGTTTATCTTAGAAGATTTAAATGATGAAAAATGCTTTTAGTATCAGGAATAACAGTACAAATAAATTACAAATTTTGAAATTAAAATTGAAATGAAATAAATATTAAGAAAAAAAACTTAACGATTTCTTCCCAAATTTCCGCATATTTTAAGCCCTTCAAAATTCTTATTTTTGTATAACAAACAAAACTCACCTTGGAACAAATAGCAATCGATTATAAGACTTCAGAAATGAAGTTCGATAGAAAAAACTACGAAAACGAAACACTCTTACAATTATATAAAGCAATCCTTCTGCCAAGACTCATTGAAGAAAAGATGCTCATCAATCTCCGTCTCGGAAAAATCAGCAAATGGTTTTCCGGCATCGGTCAGGAAGCTATTTCTGTCGGAGTAACGGAGGCGCTTGAAAAAGATGAATACATTCTTCCTATGCACAGAAACCTCGGAGTATTCACATCACGCGGATTGCCGCTTGATAAGCTCTTCATGCAATTGCAGGGAAAGCCTGACGGATTTTCAAATGCGCGCGAACGTTCATTCCACTTCGGAACAAATGAATATCACATTGTAGGAATGATCTCGCATCTCGGACCGCAGCTTGGCATTGCCGATGGAATTGCGCTTGCCTGCAAACTTAATAAAGAGCAAAAAGTCACTATCGCTTTTTCAGGCGACGGCGGAACAAGCGAAGGTGATTTCCATGAATCGCTTAACGTTGCCGCAGTATGGAATCTCCCTGTGATTTTCATAGTGGAAAACAATGGCTACGGACTTTCAACTCCGACCAATGAACAATATAAATGCAAACAGATTGCCGATAAAGCAATCGGCTACGGTATGGAAGGGCATACAATAGACGGCAATAATATTTTAGAAGTATATGATACAATTGTAAACTTAAAAAAGAGCATTGCTGAAAATCCAAGACCTGTGCTTCTTGAATGCATGACATTCAGAATGCGCGGACATGAAGAAGCATCAGGTGTAAAATATGTACCAAAAGAACTCTTTGAAGAATGGGCTAAGAAAGACCCTGTTTTAAATTATGAAAATTATCTGATAGAGGACGGAGTCCTTTCAGATGTAATGATTGAAGAAATAAGAGCTGACTTCAAACAAAAAATTGAAACTGCCCTTGAAACAACCTTTGCAGCGCCGAGTGTAATACCGGTAACAGAGAACGAACTTAGAGACGTCTTCGCTCCCTATGTATTCAAGCAGACTTTCCCTGTCTCTGAAAAGACATCGCCCAAACGTTTTGTTGATGCGCTTTCAGACGGATTGAAACAGGGAATGGAAGTCCATAAAGATTTAATCATCATGGGTCAGGACGTTGCCGAGTACGGCGGCGTATTCAAAGTCACGCAAGGCTTTGTTGAGCAGTTCGGACATGACCGGATACGCAACACTCCCCTATGTGAATCAGCAATTATCGGAGCAGGTCTTGGCCTCTCAATAAAAAAATACAAAGCAGTTGTTGAAATGCAGTTCGCAGATTTTGTTACCTGCGGATTTAATCAGATAATAAACAACCTTGCAAAGATCCATTACCGCTGGGGACAGAATGCCGATGTTGTTATCCGCATGCCATGCGGCGCAGGTGTCGGCGCAGGACCGTTCCATTCGCAATCGAATGAAGCGTGGTTCTTCCACACTCCGGGGCTGAAGGTATTTTACCCTTCAAATCCCTATGATGCAAAGGGAATGATTCTCGCCGCGCTGGAAGATCCGAACCCTGTAATGTTCTTCGAACATAAAGCTCTTTACAGAAGCATTGAGATGGAAGTCCCCGATGACTATTATACAGTTGATGTTACTAAAGCACGTTTAGTTCAAAAAGGCGAAGACTTAACAGTTATCACCTATGGTATGGGAGTTCATTGGGCAGATACAGTCCTTCGCAAGCATCCGAAGATTTCAGCCGAAGTCATTGACCTCAGAACTCTTTTACCATGGGATAAGGAGACCGTGCTTGAGTCCGTAAAGAAGACAGGCAAGTGCATCATCCTACATGAAGATACAGTTACGGGAGGAATAGGCGCTGAGATAGCTGCATACATAACAGAGAACGCTTTTCAATATTTAGATGCACCTGTAATGCGCTGCGGCAGCCTTGATACTCCGGTACCATTTGCCAGAGAGCTTGAAGAAAACTTCTTCCAGAAAGATGCCTTTGAAGAAAAGCTGCTAACTCTTTATAAGTACTGAGTCGTGAGTAATGGGTATTGAGTATTTACTCCATACTAGGTCTCATAATTGTCATCCCGCTATAGCGAGACTTCGCTGCGCTCTGCATTCTTATAGCCGGTATTATTTTTACAATACCGGCATTTTTATTTTTTCGTCATTTATAAATTTTGATGAGTTTTTGACGGGTTTTTCTGCGAAATAAGAAGTACAATTTTACCACAAAAACACCAAAGGCACAAAATTCCACAAAAAAATTATTGTTACAATATTGTCACATTCTTTCCGTTAAATGTTAATTACTAATTGTTAATTGAATAGTCGCATTTTTGTCACATTTTGGCTTGCAGACCTGACATCATTAAAAACCTGTCAGGTCAAAGTAACATTATTGTCACATTTTGTTTTTTCGAATTCTCTCTCAAATTTTTCCGCATGAGATTTTCCCCACGATTAATTTAATAAAAGTCCACTTTCGATTAAATCATATTTATCATATTACTACTAATAGGTAAAAATATTTTTTTTACCATTGACATAAACTCAATCAAAAACGATAATTACTTTTCTGGCGTAATTTTATTAAGCTTTCATTCGTTAAATACTTCAGGTATTATTTTATTTACTTAGTCTTACATAATGAAAATTTTACTTACAGGAGTTACGGGTTATATAGCGCAGAGGCTGCTGCCCGAGCTCCTGAATAATACCGACCATCAAATCATCTGCTGCGTACGAGATAAGCAAAGATTTAATTCAGAAAAATATTCCGGCAGTAATATAAGCATTATAGAATGCGATTTTCTGAAAAAGGAAACACTAGATAATATCCCCAACGATATAGATGCAGCATATTATCTTATTCATTCAATGGCAAGCAATGACGGCGACTTTGAAGAAATGGAAAATACTTCTGCCGTAAATTTCAAAGTGCGCATTGAGCAGACAAATGCTAAGCAGGTAATTTTTCTCAGCGGAATAATAAACGAAACAAAACTCTCCAAACACCTTACTTCACGAAAAAAAGTAGAAGAAATTCTAAGCGATTCATCTTTTGCGCTGACAACATTACGTGCAGGAATTATAGTCGGCTCGGGCAGCGCATCATTTGAAATAATACGTGACCTTGTGGAAAAATTACCCGTAATGATAACTCCGCGCTGGCTTGAAACTAAATGCCAGCCTATAGGAATAAAAAACGTAATACAATTCTTAACGGGAGTATTAGACAAAGAATTTACTTACAATAAAAGTTATGATATCGGCGGAACGGATATAATGTCTTATAAAGAGATGCTGCTGCGCTTTGCAAAGATAAGAGGACTGAAAAGAAAAATTTTTGTGGTACCTGTGATGACTCCCAAGCTTTCATCCTACTGGCTTTACTTCGTTACTGCTGTATCATTTTCACTTGCGCAAAATCTTGTTAAAAGTATGAAGGTGGAAGTGATTGCCCGGCCGAATAATCTGGCAGAATTACTCGATATAAAGTTACTAAGCTACGATGAATCAATAAAGCTTGCCTTTGAAAAGATAGAACAAAATCTTGTAACATCAAGCTGGAAAGATGCGCTCTCGGATAAGAGACTAAGTCAGGGCTTGCTGAATTACGTTGAAGTCCCTGTAAACGGCTGCTTTACTGATGTACGAAAAATAAAAATTACTAATGTTGAAAAAGTAATGAATAGGATATGGGCTATAGGCGGAAAGACAGGCTGGTATTACGGCAACTGGATGTGGAAAATAAGAGGCTACATAGATAAGCTATTTGGAGGTGTGGGATTGAGAAGAGGAAGAACAAACGATAAAGATATTTCAACAGGAAGCGCGCTGGATTTCTGGAGAGTGCTTCTTGCAAGCAAAAAGGAAAAAAGATTATTACTATATGCGGAGATGAAATTACCCGGAGAAGCATGGCTTGAGTTCAGAATAGATGATGATAAAAATTTTATACAAACAGCTACATTCAGACCGCTGGGAATATGGGGACGGGTTTACTGGTATTTAGTGCTTCCATTCCATGGTTTTATTTTTAACGGAATGATAAAAAATATAGCTAAAGGGTAATATTCAATTTAAACAATAAAAGTACCTACGTATTAACCGAAGGTACTTTTATTCATCCACCAACTGCTTATTGCTTTCACGGGACACTTGGAAAACTATCTACAGTACGGTATACCGTTTTTTCTCAAACTTTATTTTACAAGAATCATTCTTTTTGTATCTGTAAATCCTGAAGCACTTATTTTATAGAAATAAATTCCGCTTGAGAGTGAGTACTTACCTGCATCAAAATTAAGCTCGTATCTACCTGCTTTCTGATTTTCGTTTACAAGATTTGCAACTTCTTTTCCATTTAAATCAAAAACTTTCAGAGAAACTAATCCTTCTGTTTTTAAATTGTAACTAATTTTTGTCGAAGGATTAAATGGATTTGGATAATTTTGTAATAATGAAAAATCATCAGGCATAATGTTTTGTACAGGAGTTATACTTGTTGTTACTCCATACTTTACAAGAAAAGCATCTATATTGGAACCAACTGTAACATCCCCTGATATATAGAGAGAGTTACCTGTGGCAGGTGTTACAAATTTCGGAATGGCCGAAGCACTGGTTCCTACCGAATAACTCGATGCACTTAAGGAATCTCCTGCAGGATTTAGTTTTCTGGTATATACAGAATTAGTTGAAGAACCGTTGTTAGCAGCTCCTACTGCATAAATTATTCCTGATGAAAGTACTTTTACATCGTTACATGAATTTGCTCCGGTACCATCTGATTTAAATATTTTTTTCCAAACTTCGGTTCCGGAAGAAGCATTAAGTTTAATCAATGCGCCGTCGTCATAAACTGTATTTTGAAAAAGGGAGCATGAGAGGTAAACATCATTATTAATTCCTACAGCTATATTAAAAGCAGATTCATCTCCTCCTCCATTCACTCCATTTAATTTGTAGAGCCATTGCTGCGCGCCTGTGCTGCCGCTATATTTTATACAGGTAATTTCTTTCATTATAGGAATAATATTCATCCCGGTTCCTTCAACATAAACGTTACCTGATGCGTCAAGAACCATAGATGAAACATAATCTTCTGCATCTGCGGGACCATTATAGGTTGAAGACCACTGGAATGCTCCTGCATTGTTTAATTTAAAGACATAAAAATCTGTTGAACCAGTAGCCAATGATTTTTGTAATGAAGAAGCAATATAAACATTATTTGCATTATCAAGCTGGAGTGTAAATCCTATTTTGCGTGTAGAACGCATTAATGGAGGATACTGATTTACTACCCATTGTAAAACACCTGATGAATTATACTTTGCAACTATGTATGTTCGAACAGAAAAATTGGATTTGAAGTTAATGCCGGCTACATAAAGATTTCCAGAGTTATCAATTTTCATCGAGTACCATTCTACAAACCCGATTGTATCGTTCACCCCTGCATAAGTACACCAAACTGAGTCACCATTAGGATTAAATTTTGCAATGTAACCTTTGTTAGCGCTGAAAGATGAATCAGAAGTACCTGCTACATAAGCATTTCCCGAGTTATCTAATACCGATGTATAAGCATTTGTACCTCTGTTATTCGGGGCTCCGAAGTAAACCCCTTTTAAAGATCTTCCCCACTGATAAGTCCCGGCAGAGTTATATTTTGATATATACATTGACCTGTATGTTCCGCCGCTTATAATAGTTTCTCCGCATAAGTAAGTGTTTCCTGAATTATCTACTAAAGTGTTTTCAAGAATTTCTGAGGATGAAAAATCCTGCGTTACTGCCCATTGCTGCGTTTGAGTGTAACCTGAAATACTTAACAGCAATGAGCAGATTAAGACTGAGACGAATAGAATTAGTGTTTTCATTATTTTGTGTTTTTGTTATTAATAAAAATTAAAAGAATTTATTACCTTTGAAAAATTCTTATGATTATTTAGATTTAAATTTCTTTGTTGATTCAGTTAAGGAGTAACTCCGCAGCTGACTGCGGAGCCATCCTTTTGTTAGCCCAAGGATAAACCTGAGTTTATCTTTCTGTGGGAAATTTTTAGGTCAGAAGATTTTTTTATTTCTGTAGTCCGATACTTGTGATTGATTTTTAAATAAACTTACATCCTTGGCTAACGGTTACAAATTAAAAAATATCTTTTGCCCCGCCAAAGATTTTTTGGCGGATTTAACCCGAAACTAAAGCGGGTTTTACAGATTTTAGAAAGCTAATTAGATTATTTTATTACTACTTACGTGTTAGCCAACAACCCCAATTTATGCACTTACACTACACAATTGAGCTGTTAAAAACATTCGATGAAAAAGAACTAAAGCACTTTGGTGAGTTTATACGCTCGGATTATTTTAATAAAAGAGAAGCGCTGGTGCGTTTGTTTACAATCATTTCTAAATACTATCCTGACTTTACAGATAATGTACTGAAGAAAGAAAATTTGTATAAAAAATTATACCCGGGTAAAGAATACAATGTACAGACATTAAGGAACAGAATGACTGAGCTTTCTTCATTAATAAAATCATTTTTGATTCAGAAGAATTTTGAAAAAGATGAATTTGCAAAGCGAAAATATTTTGTTCAGGAGCTTACCAAAAGAAAACTATTTGATTCCGCAGAAAAAATTATATCTGAAAGCATTCAGGATTTAGAAATGAATACTGTCTTCGGGCAGAAATTTTTCCAGAATAAGCTTGAAATGCTCATCGAGCAAAGTATACTCTGGAATGCAATGGATGAGAAACACAAGGCGCAGCGCTCCGCTTATCAGAGAAGTGAGCTTTCACTAAATCATTTCCTGCTGGGAATTTTAAAAATAAATAATGATTTGATCTGTCTTGATATAGAAACAAAAGAGGAAAGAAAGTTCAGCTTTGCCCAGTTGTTTCTTGATAAGTTTGATTTTGAAGGATATATAAATGCCCTTAAAGAAATGAACTACGAACATTATCCTTTAATAGCTGCTTATTACTTTGGTAATCTAACAATGATGAAACCGGAAGAAGAAAATTATTTCTTCCGGATAAAAGAACTGATATACGAGCATCATAAAAAATTTACTATGGCAGAGCTTTATAATTTCTGGTCAATTCTTTCTAACGGCGTTTTTACAAATTATCTAAAGAAAGGTATCAGATTTATGCACGAGGGGCATGAAATAAATAAATTTTTTATTGAAAATAAAATTTACGATGATAAAAAACCGTTCTCTGCTATCGGCTATCAGAACATTGCAATGAATGCAATAATGATAAATGATTTAGACTGGGGTGAAAAGTTTATTGAAGATTTTAAAGATAAGCTTCCTGCAGATGTAGTGGATAACAGATATCATTACTGCAAAGCGCTTTTTTGTTTTGAGAGAGGAAATTTTGACGAATCAATTGAACACCTGAACTATGTTAAATATACTGACTGGCATTTAAAACTTAATATCAGACTCTTATATCTTAAAAATTATTTTGAGCTTGGCTTAAGCGATCAGGTTAGCTCACTAATAGATTCCATTAAACATTACATAGCAAAAAATATTGAAATGTTTCCTCAGTATGCAGATACAAAAATAAAAAACACAGTAAACTATATAAGTAAAATGTCTAATGCAAAATTCGGAAATAAAAAACTGGACTATGCAGATTTAAAAGAGGCTGAAAAAGATAATAACTATCTTTACAAAACCTGGATATTGGAAAAAATGAAAGAGTTGTTTTAAAATCTTAGCCTTTCAAAATAATTCCCTATTTACTCACATCTACTATTTTTTTAAAGTACTATTCGCACTCCCTAACTAATACATTATCAATGCTTTAACCATAAACCTGGCACGTTTTTTTTTCAAATAGCAGGTATTTTGGTGGTATTTATGTATGCAAAGAAATCTTTGCTTTTTTATCTTGTACTACATGTATTCACCTAAAATAATATCCCGAATGAAAAAGGTTTTTAAATCAATTTTTGTAATGTTAGTTTTTATAATGGCGGTAATTCCCGCAGGCATTTTTGCGCAGGCGCATTTTCCAGTGCGAACAGATTTTGAAGCAGGCTTCGCTCCCTGGGCTATAACCACCGGAGATATAAACGGAGACGGTAAGCAGGATATGGTCTCGGCGAATTTTAGTGATGCATCGATATCGATTTTTTTTAATACAACAACAATAGGTTCCAATACTCCAAGCTTTGCGCCAAGAACAGATTTTAGTATAGCCGGCAATGCAATGTATCTTACTCTCGCAGATATAAACGGCGACGGCAAGCCCGATATAATTATTGCAAACTCTACAACTAGCAATGTATCTGTAATGATAAATCGGACCATAACGGGAAGCATGACTCCTGACTTCACTACCATAGTAGATTTTACAACAGGTGGCAAACCTGTTTCAGTTTTAGTAAAAGATTTTAACATGGACGGTAAAGCCGATATAGCCGCAGGTGACCAGGATTCAGCTGTTTGCATTTTCATCAATAATACAATCACAGGAGATACAACTGCTGCGTTTTCAACAAACTATGATTTCGACGGGGGGCTGGCAGTTTTCTTTGCAGCTTCGGCAGATTTTAACGGAGACGGAAAGCCCGATATTGTATCAGTTGACGGTAATGATACTGCTTGTGTTTTTATTAACACAACTGCACCCGGAGCATCAGTTCCTTCATTTACAACACGAACGGATTTTCAGACGCTTGATCAATCGGATGGAGTATCCACTGGAGATTTGAATTTAGACGGTAAGCCGGATTTTGCAGTGGCAAACTTTGATACGATGTCAGTCTTTCTAAATACAACAACACTTGGCTCATCAACTCCGAGCTTTTCTTCCCGCTTCGATTTTCCTGTAGAAGATGGCAGCCCTGCTGCAGTTATAATTGCCGATATGAACTGCGACGGCAAGCCTGACGTGATAACTTCTAATATTCAGAATAATACGCTTTCTGTTTTTATCAATACAACATCTCCCGGAAGTCCTGTTCCTGTTTTTCTTAGCCGCAAAGATTTTAGTACATTATTGGTTCCGCAGAATCTGGCTATTGCAGATATTAACGGAGACGGTAAGCCTGATATGCTTGCCGCCAATGCTGGCTCTGACTCAATTTCAGTTTTTATAAACAGAACGGGTGTTGGGATAGAGCCGGCATCATTTACAAATACTGATTTTTCTATGCAGTCAGGCAGCGCGCCAATATCTGTTATCAGTCAGGATTTTAACGGAGACGGTAAGCCTGACCTTGCATCAGGAGATTATAACAATAAAGTTGTATCGGTATTTGTGAATACAACTACTCCGGGTTCAACAACACCGGTTTATTCTGCTGCGCAAAATTTTTCTACAGGCGCAGGTAGTCCGCCGGCGCTTGCATCAGGAGACTTTAACTTAGACGGAAAATATGATTTAGCAGTAATAAATGCAGAGCCGGGCGGCGGATACATTGCCGTATTTTTAAACACAACTTCTCCCGGAGCTTCATCAGTATCTTTTTCAGCTCACACAGATTTTGCTATGGCAAACGGACCGAGGGTAGTTGAAGTAGGCGATATAAACGGAGACGGAAAGCCTGACTTAATTGCAACAAACGGACTTGATAATTCAGCTGCAGTATTTTTAAACACTACAACTCCTGGAGCATCTGTTCCGAGCTTCTCTGCAAGAACAGATTTCAGCACAGGCAATGAGCCGCAGGAAATTTGCCTTGCAGATTTTAACGGAGACGGAAAATTAGATTTTGCTACATCAAACGGAATATCAAATAACGTATCTGTATTTTTTAATACTACAGTTCCCGGCGCTTCGGTTCCTACATTTTCCGGACCTACAAATTTTGGAGGAATGGGAATATGCTGGGCAATAACCTCTGCCGATTTTAACGGAGACGGAAAGCCGGATATTGCAGTTACTACTATTAGCGTTGACTCGGTTGCAGTGATGCTTAACTCTACAACACCCGGCGCATCAACGCCTACATTTTATCCGCACAGAAGATTTTCAACGGGAACATTGCCCAATAAAGTTGCATCAGGAGATGTAAACGGAGACGGCAAGCCTGACCTGATAACAACGAACAGAAATTCAAATAATGTTTCCGTACTTTTAAATGCAACTACTCCGGGCACAACAATACCGGGTTTTTTACCAAAGAGTGATTTTTCAGCCGGTGGAACAACACAGCCGATGGATGTTTTTATCGATGATTTAAATCTTGACGGAAAGCCTGACTTTGCAGCAGCAAATAACGGCACAGATAATATTTCTGTTTTTATTAACAGGGCTGATTTTCCTCTGCCTGTCGAATTAATTTCATTCACTGCTTCAGCTGAAGGACAAAGTGTAAATCTTAAATGGAGTACTGCTGAAGAGTTGAACAATAAAGGATTTGATATAGAAAGAAATTCATTCGGAAGCGGATGGAAGAAAATAGGATTTGTTGACGGTCAGGGAACGGTGAATAGTGCTGCGCAGTATTCCTTCAGAGATAATGGTTTGAATACAGGAAGTTACAGCTACAGATTAAAACAAATTGATTACAACGGGAACTATAAGTATTACAGTTTAAGCAATGAAGTTGTGATAGGTGTGCCGGTGAAATTCAGCTTAGCGCAGAATTATCCGAACCCTTTTAATCCCGAAACAAAAATAAATTATGAGCTCCCGAAGAATGGATTTGTAAGTTTAAAAATTTATGATATGACGGGAAAAGAAATAATGCAGCTTGTAAATAATGTGCAGGAAGCGGGATATTATACGGTGAAGTTTAACGGTATAAGTCTTTCAAGCGGAATTTATTTTTACAGACTTACATCGGAAAATTTTACAGCAGTGAAAAAAATGGTTTTAGTAAAATAAGTTTGAAGAAACATTACTTCTTTCAGAGTCTCCTCTTGTTTTTATAATTGATTTATAATCAAGAGGAGATTTTTTATTTCTGGATTTTCACATCACTCATATCTTTATTTCCTGTTTTGAACCAGTACCAGCACTGAATTGATTTAGTGCCTTTCGGCGGAAAAGTTATTATTGCATTCCCGAGTGAATCGGATGTTATAGGCGCATCGATTTTATTTATTAAATCAAGCGGAAGCTCTGCATCATATATTTTGAATTTAAGCATTGCCAGATTTTTATCTTTGTACTTATCCACGTATGCATCTACTAAAGCTACTGCTGTTGTAGTATCAAGAGATTTCATGTAGATGGAAAAATCCTGTGAGTTGTATCCAAGATTGTATTCTTCTTTCAGAATTTTATTCTCCGGCATTGGGAAAGTTTTCTCTCCGCAGGAGTAAAGTGTTAAAGCAATCAGAGCTATGAAAATTATGGAATAAATTTTTTGCATTAGTTTTTTCAAATTATATATATTAACTGTTTCTAAAAACACCCCTCCCAACCTGACGTCGGACACCCCTCAAGGAGAGAATTTTGGTTACTTTATACTCACTATTTTCTACTCTTTACCATAATCAGAATCTCTTGCTTTCCGGCATCAGCGGCACAACATTCTTAAATATTCCCTCTTCAAATTTTCTTTTGTTAGCTTCGCGATTTTTCTTTAGCTGCTTATCAGTGGGAACTTCAATTTTCTTCAAAACTTCCAATGCTTTTGCAAGATGATTATCTTCATTCATTAACGAATACAACCGTGATGAAAGTTCCTCTTTTTTCATTTTACTTCCTGCAATCCATTCACCGGGAAAACCGTTTATAATTTCAGCTATATCAGCTTTGGATAACGTGCGGAATTTCTCCAGCAGCATTTCAGCATTTACATCTTCCCTGTAAAAAATATTTCGTTTGAGAAGCTTTTGTATTTCAGGGTTCAAACAATACGGGATATTATCAAAAATTTCTTTTATTAAAAAGCATGCGCCGAAATCTACGGCGTAGATATTATTCTTTGAGTTAAATACATTCGGGTTATCATTTGTTCTGTCGATATTCACGAAGAATGAATCAAACAGAAAAATTAAATCCTTCTCTTCTTTTTTAAAATCGGGATGTGGTTTGGATGGATTATACAACTGCGCATCTGCAAAATATTTATAGGCAAGATTATATCCGTAGCTGCGTTTTACTAATTCAGAAATTTCAGGATGCTTGTAATTTATAGCAATAGATTCATCTATAAGAATAACCTCCGGCTTTAAGACAGGAAGCCCTATTTTATTTCCGATTGATGTTACAATCCAGTCTGCTATTAAAGAGGTAAGTCCGTCGCCTGCAGCTTTTACTTTTACAAAATAAAATTTATCATTTTCATCAGCCGCAATTATAGGTACTGAGGAGCCTTTGCGGATTACATTTTCTATCTTAGCGGCTTTTACCATCTTTTAATATTGGAAAAAAATATTTTACGAGCAAGAGTGTTATTAAGTAAACTAAACTGCAGCAATTGTACGCTTCTGACCATCAATTATCTGTTCTTCCATCACCAGTTCTTCAGAAGTAGAATCTATTTCCTTCTGTGTATTTACCAAAGCTTCCTTTTCTTTTATTCGTATTTTGTCTTTACGCAGGAAAGGAAGAAATATTACAAGAATTAATATTGCTGCTATACCTTCTGCAAGTATTGTGTTGGGAGTTCCGATATAACCGGATAACGCACCGATAAGCAGCGCGCCAAGAGGCTGCATTCCGAAAAATGCCATAACAAAATAACTAAGCACTCGCCCGCGCATTTCAGGTAGAACTCTTGTTTGGATAAGAGTATTACTTATAGTTGTCTGCGACATCATTCCGAATCCTGTAATCGCTGCAAAGAGTAATGCTAGTGGGAGGTTTGTCATGTGAGAGAAAATGATAAGTCCTGCTCCGAATATAATAGTGTTAGCAATTAAAATTTTCTTTAAATCACTGCCGGATTTTTGCGAGGCAAGGTAGATCGCTCCCGATATTGCGCCGAGACCTATAAAGCTGTTTAAAAATCCGAATGTGGAAGCATTACCTGCGAAAATAACTTTAGCATACACAGGTAAAAGTGTTGTGAACGGAAGAACAAGCAGACTCATGCATGCAAGCATTAAGATAACGACTGCAATAGACGGAGTATGTTTTAAATAAGTAAAGCCTTCTTTTAAATCGCGTGAGATTTTTTTAGGATGTTCTTTTGGCATAAATTCCGGCAGCCTCATCATTAATAATGAACCTATCACTGCAACAAAGCTGAATGCATTGATACCGAAGCAAAAACTCTCGCCGAATTTTTCGAGAACGATACCTGCAACTGCCGGACCGAGAAGCCTTGCAAGATTTACCATTGAAGAATTCAATGCAAGCGCATTGGGCAGGTCCTGTTTTTTTTCAATCATTTCATATACAAGCGACTGCCTAGCCGGCACATCGAATGCATTTATAATCCCGAGCACTATACTTATACCAAGAATTGCCCATACTGCTGAGGGGTCGACAATAATTAATACTGTAAGAAGCACGGCTTGTATTAGTGATGCAATTTGTGTTGTGAGCAGAACTTTGTAGCGGTTGTATCTATCTGAGACTACTCCGCCCCAGAGCGATAATGCAAACGATGGAAATTGCGTCGCGAAGGCTGTCAGGCCCAGCATAAAAGTTGAATGTGTCTGTGAAAATATTACCCAGTAAACTGCTGTTCTCTGCATCCATGTACCGATGAGGGAAATTGACTGACCTGCAAAATATAATCTGTAGTTGCGGCTTTGGAAAGCGCGGAATGTGTTTAAGTTTTTTAAATAATTCATAAGCCCCTGTTACTCTTGTCTAAATCTCATTAGTATGTTTTTTCTGTTAATTTTAATCTACTAATTTTTTAAATACGTCTATGGATTTTGCCAGCACCTCTTTATCTTCAGATGTTATCTTCGCATTAATTGTGTGCGCAAGCCATTCTTCGCGTTCTTTTTTAATTCTCTCAACAATTTCTCTTCCTGCAGATGTTAGTGTTATGAAAGTTTTTCTTTTATCCTGACGAGAAGATGTCTTATTAATGTATTCCATTTTTAGAAGCTTGTTAACAATCTGCGACATGGACTGTGAAGTAACTTTCTCAATTGCAGCAAGCTCGGAAGGAAGAATAATCGAGTGCTGGTTAATAAGAAACAGAGTCGAACGTTCAGTAAGGGAAAGTCCTTCTTTATTTGAAGTCTCCCTCCTGAGAACTTTCATAAGCCTTGAAATCACTGTTCTTAACTCGGATGCAATTTTCGAATCGTCTAAATTTTGCTGATTATCCATAAAACAAATAAATAATAAAGTTAATTGGTAAGTTTACTTTAGTATTTTATATAAAATGGATAACAATAAACAGGGCATAAAAAATCCCTGCTCTGTTTGGAGCAGGGATAACCTTATGTAAATTTTGGGTTTATATTTAATAAAGTTACTTTACTAATGTAAGTTTTCTTGTTTGAACAGAATTTTCAGTTTTGAGGAGGTAAAAGTACATCCCGCTGGCGAGATTCTGTCCATTTAGTTTATAAGTATTATAACCTGCCTCCATGTAGCCATTATACATATTCATAACTAGCCTGCCGGATAAATCGTAAAGCGCTAGTTGAATATTTCCGGCTTCTCCAAGCTCAAATGAAATTGTTGTAGAGGGGTTGAACGGATTCGGATAGTTCTGATTCAGTTTAGTTGATAATGGTACACCGATAACTGCATCAGTATTCAGTTCATAATATCTGAAATTTCCGTTGAAGTCAATTTGTTTCAGCCTGTATTTATAAGTACCTGAACTTAAACTTTTATCTGTAAATGAATATTCTGACATCATACCTGAATTCCCTTTACCCTGAACAAAGCCAATCTTTTCCCAATCATTATTGTTTTTTCTTTCGATTTCAAATCCTGAATTGTTCTCTTCAGTATTTGTTGCCCAGCTTAGTTTTACTTCATTTTTATTTACAGATGATACGAAGCTTAGAAGATTTACCGGAAGCACATACTGCTCTTTTATAAAATTACCGGTTGTCATTAATAGTGTAAGCACCTTTAAACTTGAGTTATAATAATTCCAATGCGGACTGAACACCGAAACATTTTCAGCATAAATACTGTCAGCAAAATTTTGCAATGTTATATCCGTTGCCAGAGTACCGGCCGCAAAAGGTCCTATAAAGGAATTTTCGTGCAAGTCTCCCATTGGCGTGCCATTTATATTGTAATCATTTGTTATATTTGGCGCGCCCTGGCTTTGAGCAAACATTGAGATTCTTTTACAATAAGCATAGGCAAGCGGTTCGCCGTTCCATATATAATCCATAGCTATTCTCATAGGTGTTCGCGTTGCCTCATAACGGTAAGTAAAGCCGCAGCTATATGGCGGCGGGCAAGGAGGCATGGGTGAGCCATCGGGAAGACACCAATCAGGTACAAGTCCCGTTATGGGATCTGCTCTGTAAAATAAAAAATTATAGCATGCATTACGCACTAATGTCCATCCGGGATTTCCGGTGATATATTCAAACGCCCTGTAATAAGCGGGAGCAAAGTACGAGCAGTTCACTCTGTAAATTCCGCCGGGCTCATTGCCTGATTTTACTAAATAATAAGTCTGATCAATTTCATACTGATAAATTTTGTTCACAAGAGATACGGCTTCTGCCAGATAATTGATTGTACCTGAGCTTCCCCACTGAGCATTTGCAAGTATTAACGCGTAAGCTGCATCCTGGTCGGCATCAGTTGCGCCGCCGCCATCAATAGTAAATCCATTTATTACAAGCGGACCTCCGAGTGAGTCGCGAATCCAATGCATAAATCCGTCAGGGTCGCGATGTGCATAATAGTAATTCCATAAGTCATCAAACAAAAGTTTATCATTCATGTTAACAGAGATAAGCATTCCGTAAGCAATACCTTCAGAGACCGTTGCACGCAAAGTATCCCAAACGACTCTGCGATATCCGCCTGCACCTTGCGAAGTTACGTGGTTATTTTTCCAGTTAGTATAGGCAGTATCAACATCAATGTGATTCCTGTTAGAAGGCATTATGCCGTAGGAATTGACAGCGTTTTGGGGGAAAGGGAAATTCTGAGAAGAAGATGTCCCAATAAATGCAAAAAAAAGAAATAAAAACGTTAATATTTTCATATTTAGTATTAAGAAAGATTAAATATAAACGAGGTTACGTTAATAATAACGTTATAGAAATAAGAATAGATTTACAGGGAGATGTAATTTAGGACAAAATAATAAAGCAGAAAGTTCCATAAAAAACAATTTCCTTCACTATGAGAATGCATATATTCATTCCATAAAGAAGGGAATTTTAAAAATTTATTTTATTAGAATCATTTTTTTTGTTTCAGAAAAGCCGGACGTTTCAAGCTTATAAAAATAAACACCGCCTGAAAGCAGCGAAGCATTAAAGTTTATTAAATAACTTCCTCTACTCAGATTTTCATTAACTAATGTTTCAACTTCTTTGCCAAGTGAATTAAACACTCTTAATTTTACAAAACCTGAAGAGGGTAAAGTAAAATTTATTACTGTGTTTGGATTGAACGGATTAGGATAATTTTGTGATAAAGTGAAATCTTGTGCTGCGGTATAAGTGTTTTCTATTGAAGTAAGTGTAAGAGTTCCGCTTTTCAAAAAAAGATCGGATGCAACTTCACCGTTACGCACAACAGTCGGGTCAAACGTTACTGCAATCTCGCCGTTTCCTTTTGCAGCAACGGAAGATGAGCCTCTGCCAAGATATGTTCCTGTGCTGTCTTCAAACACAAGTATCGGCGCAACAAAATTGCTGCCTGTTCCATGTACAAGGAAAAATCCTTTCGGCGCAGGAGCAGTGCTGTTCTGGAAAGTTACATACAGTCTTCCGTTAGCATCAGTGCTTAATCCTCTCCAATAAGCAGGATTACCGAGTCCCGCCGGAGTAATAGCAAGCGGCGTATCAAACGGATTACCTGTACCCGCATTTCTTCTCAGCAAGTATAGTCTTTTATCGGTTGCAAACCTGTAAACAATATTGACAACATTTGAATTAGAAATAATTATATCGGGGTATTCTCCATTTGCAGAGATACCGGTATTTATTTCCGCAAGTGTACCGCTCTCATTGGTGAAGTACTTTAGTGCACCGCCGTTTATACTCACATTGGTTGTATATACTATATGAATTTTATTGTTATTATCTACGGCAACTTCAATATCGTTCTCACTGCCTGTGCTTCCTGAACCTAACAATACTTCAGGTCCTAAAACTTTTGTAATAAAGTTGTAACTTCTATAGTAGGCGTTGTTATTCCCCGTTGCAAAAGTATAATATACAAAGTGCGCAGTGCTGTCCTTACCGACTGCCATAAAAGGAGTTGCTTTATTTACTCCTCCGGTTGTTATCCATGTTGTATCTACAAATGTACCGTTGCGGTTATTAGCATATATAAGCTGAAAATTATTTGAGGCATCTCTGCGCTCCCAGCCGATGTGAACAAAATTCTGCGCATCGAATCCGACAACTGCATAGTTATCATCAACGGCATTATTTGTTATGCGGGTTGAGACAAAGCTGCCCGATACATTATTCCTGTAGAAGATTTCTCTAGTATCGCTGGCAGTACCAAGCTGACGGCTGTTTACCATGTGAAGCTTCCCGTTAGCATCGTATCTTGCCATATTACGGTAATTGAAGAAATTATCTTTTACAAGTGTATCAATTGGAAAATTGAGATAGGATTGAGCGTTGAGAGAAACGCAGGAAAATAGAAAAAAAACTGCAGTAAGAATTTTATACATAAATCACCTCGAAGATTTAATTGTATAAAAATTCAGAAATTCATAAAAAATAAAAATGCAAATTGAAGTAAGAAGCGTTACGAAGAAAAACTATATCCCTTTGCGAACTCAATTCTCTTTTCAAGAGACGGATGTGAATGAAATAGAAACTCGATAATTTTATTCGGCTGCTTATCGGCAAGGTTCTGGTCTGCAAGTTTTTCCATAGCGGAGATAAATGCTTCCCTGTCTTTAGTAATTTCAAGCGCATATGTATCTGCTTCCCACTCGAACTTACGAGATAATATATTTGTAATTGGAGATGTAACTAAACTGTATAAACTTAGAAGTAAAAACAATAATGGTAAAGCTGATAATTGATATACGGAAGTAAAGCCGAACATCCCCAAAGTAAGAGAGTAAAGCTTAGCTGTAACAAATAATCCGAAGAAAGTAAGCAGTGTAGAAACAATTGTAAGCTTCCAGATATGTCTGCGTGTATAATGTCCCATTTCATGGGCGAAAACAGTTTCGATCTCGTTTTCATTAAAGCTTTCAAGCAGAGTATCGCCAAGGATGATACGTTTTGATTTTCCCATTCCTGTGAATGCAGCGTTAGCTTTTTTTGTATTCTTGCTCATATTAAAAGAGAAAATCCCGTTGATAGTAACACCTGCTTTCTTTGCAAGATTTAGAATTCTGTCTTTCACAACATCATTTTCAAGCGGCGTGAATTTATAAAACAGCGGCATTATTAATGTCGGAGCTAATCTTCCCATGATAACAGAGAAAACAAAAAGAAAAATACCAAGCACAAGCCACCAGTTATCGCCAAAGTTTTTAAGTATATAATAGAATGCGCAAAGCAAAGGACCGCCAATTACTGCGCCGAGAAGCAAGCCCTTGAGCGATTCCATAAAATAGCCGCCAATGGTCTGATTGGAAAGTCCGTATTTATGTTCAAGAACATAGCCGGAGTAAAAATCCAGCGGGAAGAAAATAAGTAAAATACCTTCAAATAACATAGAAACAAAGAGCAGCAAAGCAAGATACTCATTGGAGAAATAGCTGTAAGCAATGCTCTCCAGTGTTTTTGAAAATCCTGTAACAATAACTATTATTATCGCAGCAAAAAAGCCTATACTTTGTGTAAGCGATAAGATTTGTTTAGTCTTTGAATATTTTTTTGCCCTCTGCTCTTTGTTTAGCGTATCCATAAAACTTTTTAAAATTTATTTTAAAAAACAAAAATTGAAACTGCCATCCATATAAACCAGATACCAAATACCAATGAATATGATTGAGCCATTGAAATTCTTCCGACTTTGGAGAGACCAATTGCAAAAATTACATGCTCCCATATTGCAAAAATATCCAGCGAAGTAGCAAACTTGTATGCTTTTTCGCCGACGTTTTCTTCTTTTAAAAATAGTCCTGCACCTATCGATGTAAAGTGACCCATAACTACAGATAGTACCATTGCAAGCAAGCCGCCAATGGAACTTATCAACATTCCAAGCCC
Organism: Ignavibacteria bacterium; assembly: GCA_044226845.1. Lineage (GTDB taxonomy): Bacteria > Bacteroidota > Ignavibacteria > Tepidaquicellales > Tepidaquicellaceae > JAFDZO01. The sequence goes on along the minus strand of JBGAGG010000005.1, from coordinate 98,631 downwards.
GACAACATTCATTGCGTCTGCAAATCCTGCCTGTGACTTAAATATTTTCAGCCCTACAAAATAAAGGAGGGAAACAAAAATAAAAATTATGACTACCCCAACAGAAGCTCCGACATAAGCCATAAGTTTGAAGAATATGCCGTTAGGATCCATGAATTTTTCCGATGCAGCAATTTGTTCCTGTGCCTGCTCCTGCGTAAGCTTTCCGGCTTTGACCTGCTCATCCATTTTCTCATGCATTTTTTTCTTTTGTTTAGACATCATGTCGCCGAATAACTGCGCGTCAGTCTGACCGATAAATGCTGAAATAAGACCGAGCAGTATACAAATTAAAATCGGATACGTCCAGTAATAAACTCCTTTTGTCTGAGCTACGGCTTCGTATGTATTCCCCGGCTCAGTAAAGATACCTACCATGGCATCTGTTTTGGAAATCGGCTCTGTATCAGGAGCCTCTATATCATTTTGATTTTGCAAATTTTCTTCTTCCATTAGTTTTGAGAGATTATTTTGAGAGTAAGGTTGTACATAAAATTACTGATTTTTTTCGTAAAAGTTACGTTAAATTTTATAGAGATTGTGAGCCCGGATGTACTCACAAACATCCTTATCTACGAGATACTTTATCGATTTGTTTTGACTGATATACTCGCGAATCATTGAAGAAGATATTTCAAGCATAGGGACAGAAAGATATTTTACCCTGCTGGAGAAATCCGGATGAACATCCTGCACATATATATTGGGGCGGTTAATGATTATTACTTCTGAAAGAAGAAAAAGCTTGTTCGGGTCTTTCCATTTTGGGAACTCCACTAAAGTATCAATGCCAAGTATCAGATACAGCTTCACAAAATCATCTTTATATTTTTCTTTCAGCTTAATAAGAGTATCTACTGTGTAAGATTTTTCTTTAAGATTTGAAATTTCAATATCGCTTACTTCAAAATTCTCATCTTTTTCAAATGCAAGCTTTGCCATATTATACCTGTGCAACGGGTCAATTGAATCAAGATTATTTTTTAAAGCGTGATTGCCGGTGGGTATAAAAATTATTTTATCCAGATGCATCTGCTCGCGGACGTCTTCTGCTAATATTGAATGCGCTATATGAGGAGGATTGAACGAACCTCCGAAAATTCCGTATCGTTTCATTTGTTAAGATTTATTTTTTTTATTGAAGCAATTACTTCATCGGTCGTTATACTTTTCATGCACTCCAACGTTCCTGTATGGCAGCGAAAAACTCCATTCTGCCAGTACTTGGGATTATCTCTTTCTGCTGCAGTTACAGGATTATAACACGGGCTGCACCAAGGCTTCTTCCAAATTAGAATGTGCTGAGTATTATCAGAAGAAAGAGGCTTTACAAAATCTGCATCCGAAGGACCGAACAATGCCACAGTAGGAATTCCAAATGCAGCCGCAATGTGTAAAGGACCTGTATCTCCGCATACAAAAACATCACACACCGAAATTAAATCAATATCTATAGTTTTTATTAAAACGTTAACAGGAAATTTAATTACGGATGGAAGCTTCTCATTTTCATCACGTCCTTCAAATACAATGATTGTGTTTTCCTTATTCCCAATAGCAGCATTATTAATAACAGAAAGAAATTTTTCTAAGTCCCAGCGTTTGATATCCATATCCGTTCCGGGGTTTACTCCGCCGAAAGGAAATATTCCGGTTATTTTTTTTTTAGAAGGAATGTTCTGTTCTTTTTTTACTTCTTCCTTTGTTCGAATTCTTTGCAGTGATGTTCCGTTATTTTTTAATGGAATCGAAAGGGGTTCGAGAATACTTAAGTTTTTATCTGTTGTATGAGTATATTTGTCGAAATCAACTGTATGTGTCAGATATTTTGTGCCGGTAAATCCTAATCTTATTTTTATTCCGCTAAGCATTGCGAAAAGCCCGTAGAAATTATTTCTGTGGCCAAGAACTGCTAAATCATATTTTGCAGCCCTGAGCCTTAAAATGATCTTAATAGTATTAAGAACTTTTTTTATTCCTGATGATTCATAAGGACCTTCGTAATAAATTACTTCATCTATAAACTTTAAATACGGCACAAGGGGCATAAGCCATTTTGCCGCAAGCAAAGTTATCTTTGCATCAGGATAATTTGCTCTAAGGTTTTCTATTACAGGTGTAAAAAAAACCATATCACCTAAGCAGCAAAGCTTTATAATTAAAATACTTTTTATTTCCTGTTTATTCAATTTTTCCGGTTTCCTCTAAGTAAAATTCAGACTGACTCAATATATATACTATAATACAAAGAATAAGATAATATTTAAAGTATGGAGCGTAACTCGATAGACCGGAAGCAAACATAATTCCTAAAAATATTGACAGTGAAAAATATTTTTTTTTCTTTATCAAATTAAAAAATACAAAAATTAATAAAGCTATAAATAATAATATGCCTATTATTCCCTGCTCAGATGCAAACGCAAGAAAAATATTATGAGGATTGGCCATATTTTTTTCCATCCTGTCAAAACTCACTCTATCTGTAACTGTTTTATCGATATAATACAGGCTTTTAAAGAAAAACATTCCGGGTCCAAGTCCTGTAATAGGGTGCTCTTCAAATGCTTTTACCGCCCCTTTCCAAATCATAAAACGGCCTATAGCAGCTTCCTCTTTCATACGTTCTTTGTCAAACATCTGCACAAGCCTGATCCTGGTTTGTGGAGTAAATACCTGTACCAGAAAAAACACAAGAAGAATTTTAAGCACAGTCTTGTAATCAACTTTCTTAAACATTAAAAATAACACAGAGCATATCAGTATCATTATGGAAGTGCTTCTGGAACCCAGCATACCAAAGGTATATCCGGAAAATAAAACATATCCATATAGTAATATTTTATTCCGAATATCTGAGTAATTAATTATCAGGATCAATAAAGAAAGCGCTATTGATAATCCCGTAAGGTTGGTTTCACTTAGAAAACCTGAGGGACGGAGATATTTTACACTGTTTGCTTCAAAAAATGAGTGCTTTAATTCTGCATGTCCAAAGTTATTGATTAAAAACTGATTAAACGAAGGCAAATAGTAATCTGCAAGACAGCTGAGTATTAAAATAAAGTTTACAGCTAAAAAAGTTTTAACAATAAAGTTTCTTGCTTCTTTAAAATAGTTGGAATAATACAGAGAAATAAGAAAGCAGACAAAGTACGACAAATAATTAAGAAGTATTTTAAATGATGCTTTCCTTTCATCGCTAAGATAAACAGAAATTAAACCTGAAATCAAAATCAGAAAAACAAGCAAAGTAAACTTCCTGTCAAAATCAGAAAATATTTTTGAAAATTTAAAATCACTCACAATTAAAAACGACACAATATAAATTATAAGAGCTATTTTAGGAGTTTCAAGATTAACCAAAAATAATCCCATGTTTACATCCGTTACAAGCATTGTATCTGCAAGCGTGCCAAGGCAAAACAAAAAGAAGGAAATCTTGAAAATCAGATATTTAGTTTCGTAATTTTTAACCATTCAGGCCTAATTTACTTTTAACGGTTTCTGCAATGATTCCCGGAGTAATGGCTCCAAGGCAGGGTCTTTCTTTGCATCCTATATCAAAACAAGGACTGCACCATATTTTTTTATGTACAACTTCATGTTTGTATTTTCCATCGCTCTGAATAACGCGCAGATTATTATCCCATTCCTTTACTATTTTATAATCCTGAAATTCATATGGCTTCCATAAATCAACTGAACCCGGACCGAATATAACAACCGAAGGCAGATACTGTGCCAGAAGATGTGTCTGCCCTCCGTCATAGGAAAGCATGAGTTTTGATTTTTTTACATCCGGTATAATATCGGTAAGCTTTTCGTATATTTTAAATTGTATGTTTGGAAATGCTTTGAAGTGTTCTTTTTGCTTTTTGTATGCATTACTTTCATAACCGTCAGTTATAATAAGCTTGTAATTATTTAATGACTGAATGATTTCAATTTCTTTTTCCGGTTCGAACTTACGTAATTCTCCAGTTCCGAAATGAATGAATACATCTATTTCTTTTTCTTCCTTTTGCTCTGCTCCTGTATATGGCAGTTCTACAATCTTAGCTTCAAATTTCAAATTCAAAGAATCCTCAAATAAAAACTGAATTTTTCTGCTCATAAAATTTTTATCATGAGGAGAGACCCAGTTAGTTTTCATATAATAAGAATGCATCCATGAAAACAGAAACAATCTTCCACCCGCCGAGAATTTAGAAACCATCCTTCCTATAAATGCAATTCTCCTTCTGCCTATTAAATCTATGACAGCATCATATTTTTCAATTTCCAAATCAGAAAGAAATTTTCTGAATTCATCATCCAAGACGCTTGCCATCAATACATGAAAGAAAAACTGAAACGCTTTTCCTATGACAGGAATTCTAAAAATACTTCTTAAATTTTCCTGTTCCCAGTTTGGCGGGCTGAAAACAATCAGTTTATCTACATAAGGAAAGTTTTCAAAAACAAATTTATTTTTTTCAGAGCAGACAATATGAATTTGTAAACCGGGGTAATTAAATTTTAAATCTCGCAAAACCGGCAATGTAACAACTGCATCGCCAATTCTATCATTTCTGAAAACCAGTATTTTTTTGGGAAGGCCGGAATATTTTTTCGGAGGCTTTAAAAACCTGATTATCTTATCTGCGAAAGAAAAAAAATCTGAGTTTTTAAACCTGATAAGTTTGAGCTTCAGCGGTATTTTATGCCTTCTTTCCAATGCGCAATTTTATTTCTTTATTTATTAAAAAGAAGCAGGCAATAAAAATAACCCATTCACAAATCCCCACTGAAAGCGCGCTGCCTTCCGCGCCGTACTTTGGAACTATTAAAATTCCCATCATTATATTTAACACTAATGCAGCCGATAGCACAACTGCGTACTTTGTGTTTTTATCCAATGCAATTAAACCCTGTGTCAAAAGGAAATTCGGAAAAATTGCCACAAGAGCCAAAGTCATGTAGCGCAGAAGAATATATGACTCCGAATAATCTTTCCCGAGCAGTCTGAAAATATATTCTCCGCCAAACCAGCAGAATACAGATGATAAAATTCCGAGACCGAATAATATAGGAAGAACTTTATTAAAATTATTTTTGAATGAAACTATGTTTTCTTTTGAGAGTTTTGCAAAGCCCGGGAAAAGAACTATCATTAATATTCCGGGAATATTAGTAAACACTTCTATAAGTTTGTATGATGCTCCGTAAACACCTACAGCAGAAACTCCATGGTAATTTTCGAGAATAATCTGTGTTACACGGAAATAAATTATCGAAAAGACTTCAACAAGAGCAAGCGTAACAATATCTTTCAGATAATCTTTTATAACAATTTTATTTTCTTCTTCATCAACGTATTTATGCTTTTGTCTTTGATAAATTGTTTGAATCAGAAGATACGATGCAATCATACTTAATCCGAAAGCTGCAAGCGCGCTGGAAGCAATGTTTCCGTAATTCAGAAAAAGAAAACAAACACCTATGAAGATTACTTTCTGAACAATCAGAACAACTGCTTCGTAATTCATGCGTCTTATCCCTCTGAAAAAAGAGAAATAAAGATTCATAAGAGAGCTGAATGCAATCCCGATTAAAGCATAAATTATATTTACAAAGTTATCACTGTATAGATTAAATGATAAAAGAACAATAACCGTAACTGTTAAAGCTGAAATAATACTTATGAATCTAATATTGAGTGCATATTTAAAGCTTGAATAAAATCCGCGCGCAATATGTTTCGTAAGAATCATATTTCCGCCAAGCTCAAAAAATACTCCGACTAAGTATCCTATGGAAAGCGAGAAATCATATCTTCCATACTCGGCGCTTCCAAGCGTTCTTGCGAGATAAAAAGTGAAAATAAACAACATAGCCCGTGGAATTATCTGGGCAGTGGTAGTGTATATAATATTTTTATAATTCTCTTTTATCAATTCAGGTAATCAATATGGAAATAAAACGGATTTCAATGACAACAGATTTTGTCTGTTAAATGTTAATGAAAGCAACAAATATTTTGCTGCAAGAGCTGTTCGTAAAAATAATCTTATAAAGAATGAATTGTGGAGTTTATAATATCTCAATCGTGATTTTAAATGCTGTGGAATATTTACTTCATCCAGGGGCAGATACTGAAGCTTGCAAAACGGATAAAAATAATTTGCATATTTTTTTTCAAGCAGCTTTTTACATAGGGCAGCATCATCGTAATAATTTATAAGATATTCATTAAATCCGCCAGCATCATTCAAGACATTTTTATCTATGAACATTGCATCGCTTGAAACTCTGGCAACTGAAGATATATCGTGATACCGGTTTTCAAGCTCAAGAGTTTTATGTGTATTTCCCTGAAATATTTTTTTATTTATTGCATCCTCTTCTATTTCCTCTGAAAGTCCAATTTCCCGCCATATATTAATTTTAAAATGACTTTTATAATCGTAAAGCTTTAAGGCAACTGCTCCGTAGTTTCGGTTTTTGAATTTCTCGAAAAAGTGAATGAAAGGATTTACCTTTATAATAACTCCGGCCTTAAGGAATAGCAGATTATCAAATTTTGATTTAGACACTCCGAAATTTTTGGCTTTGGCGGGATTATCCGTATCAAGAAAAAATACCTTCAGCTTTTTATTAGTATCGTTCTCTGTTTTTATTTTTAAATTCACTATAATGATTTCGTACTCGAGTTCAGTTATTTTTTCCTCAATAGAGTACACCGTCTCCTGCAAGTACTTAACGGAGTCGTGACCGTTTATAATAATAATTGATATCACATCTAAAGATAATTATTTTCGATGTAATAAAATCTGTATAAAACGTAAACAGATATGAGGTTTATGAGAATTAAGACAGTGTAGAAAATCCGGAGAACATTCTTGTTAAGAAGTTCTTTATTGAAGTTAGCGAAAAAATTATTGAGGCCTGAAACTATAAGGATAGCTACAAGCGATATTACCGGGAAGAGGAATCTTCCCTGATGCTGGGAATATGAAAGGTTGTAATACACAACTCCCGCCAGGCAAATAGTTAATGAACAGATTATAAACAATTTCATCGGAGTAAATTTCTGGCGCGGAGCATTTTTTGAAATTCCGAAAACACTGAATGCTGTGAGAATGAAATAAAAAACATAAATAAAAAATGGTATTGCAACATTCATCCAGCCAAACACTCCGAAAAATGAACCGAACAATCCGGGTATGAATGGATATATAAAATACATAGATAAAATAGGCTTCGGGTCATAATGCATAGGGACAGTAATTTTTTCAACTTCAGTAAGCAAAATATCGTTGTACATAAAGTGATTTCTGTAATAAAACCAGCCTGCAACTACTAAAGTAAAAATAAAAACGTATGTACAAAACCTTATAAATGTAGCTTTATCAAGTCTGCCGATATGCAGTGAATAAGCAGAAGTAATTATAACAGACGGTATCAGAAAGAAAAGCGTTTTTTTGCATAAAAGCGAGAACGCAAAAACTAAACTGAATATTACTATTCTTTTTACTGTACTATCCTTTAGAAATAAAAGAAAAGTATATATGGATGCTGAGGCAAGCAAGTTTGAAAGACTATCATTTGTTATAGTTGATGATGCATATATGACCTGCGGAATCGATGCCGCAAAAAACATACATAGCAAAGCAAGTCTATTTTCTTTAAAAAAGAGTCCGGCAATTCTATAAACAAAAAATAAATTCAGCGTTGAAAATAATGTGGAAAGTAATCTCAAAAAATAAAATTGAAATTTACTTTTGGAATTACTGAACGGATCATTATGTACGTGGCTGAATACCGGTACAAGGCTTTCAGTGCCGCCTGCAGTAAAATGTTTTTTATTATAGATTAAAGAAAATTCTACAGGTGAATTGCCCCATATAATTTTAACTAAGGAAGCATTTACTGCGTAATACAAAGGAAACTGATGTCCTTCGATATGTACTTTTTCTTTATCCTTTAACTGATTTGGGAGAGAGGAGTTTTTTACAATGTAGTTTATATACTCCAAGTGATATGGTTCGTCATTCGCTTCAAAAGGGGGAATGAGAAAAACAAAAACAATACTTCCTATAAAAAAATAGACAAGTATATATAGATAAGCTTTTTTCAATTTGTGCTACAGAGTTACTGCTGCTTAGAGTAATAATTTACCGAAGCATTATAGAACATCATTTGAATATTATATCTTAATTGCGCTACCTCTTTTTCGTAATCGCTTTTCCGCATGCCGTGTGAATTTTTATACTGGTCTTTTCTTAATGCAAGCGTAATGGCTGTTTTAACGTAATCTCTCTGGTTCACTCCCTGCGGACACCAGCCGTATTTTGTCCTTCGGGTAACAAAAGGAAGATAGTTCATATGTTCAATGGGAATAATTCCGTTCTGCGATTCTTCATGCAATTCTTTTTTAATTGTTTTCCCTTCAAAGTAAACTGCAAACTGAAACACAACAAAGAAGGCAATGAAGTACATTATCAAAAATCCGAATCCCAAAAGAGAAGTTTCTTCAAAGCTAACTGTCAGATTCCATACAAAGTGCAGAAAGACCGCTGCAAGAAATCCTAAAGGAATAACAAGAAATTTTACAGGCATCGGTTTAAATTTTGCGTATCCGATAAATGCTCCGAAAGTTGCCTGCGAAAGACAATGTAGTACTGCGGAGAAAAGTGTTCTTATAATAACAATCATCAGCCATGACGTTGGGGTATCACCGTAGCTTACAAAATATAAAAAGTTTTCAGTCATGCCGAAGCCCAGGCCTATTGCGCCGCCGTAAACTACTCCGTCCACAACTCCGTCGAAGCGTTTGTTATAAGACATCATAAAAAGAAAAATGCCTTTGGTAAATTCTTCTACAATCGGTGCAGTAATAATTGCACCCGATAGATCCATTAGCTGCGAGGGATTATCGCTTGCGAATCCCTGTATAACAACGTTAAGCGGAACCTGAAAAATAAGACTGCCGATAATGCCGAGAAATATAGCGCCCGTTGCTCCCCAGAAAAAATTCAGGAAGACAAGCCAGAACGGCTCGCGGTCATTTCTATCCAGCCACCATATCAAAAGTAAATAGGTGAACATTGGAACTACAGCTGCAATTAATGAGGCAAAAGCTAAAAACATTTATTGGTTATTTCTTTAAGTGAAGGCTAAATATAGTAAATGTATGTATCAAATAATCTCAAATTTTTTATCTGCAAGTTTTTCGCCGTTGATGATTATAGATAGTGTGTGGCTTCCTTTGAAGTGTTTTCTAACAGTAAGATCTTTGAACGAGTGTGTTTTTTTAAATTCAAACGTCTTTCCCTTTTCATAAATATTTTCAGTTATCTTGAAGATCTTTTTGCTGTTCTTACCTGAGGAAGTTATAAAATCTATTATATACTCCAATCTTATTTTTTGTTCTTTGTCGGTTTTCATCTTAAAGCTGAATGTGATTTTTTCGCCGACTTTAATTTTATCCTTATCAAATTTCAAATCCGATACTTTAATACCCTCGGCACCGGCAAATCCAAACAGTTTCAAAGCCTCTACATTTCCTTTTTTTAAAAGACCTCTCATGCCATGCTTAATTATCCAGTCCGTTTTCGGATTTTTTCCAAACCAATCTTTAGCAGTTGCGAATGCTATATCGGGATTATCTTTTGATATATCGTTAAGATTATTTGCAACACTTTTCCTTACGTACTCCGATTCATCACTTTTTAAGATCACTAGTATTTTTAAAACTTCGGCCGGATTTTTTTTGAATTCCGGTAGACCAATAGCCCAAGGAAGTCTGGGACGGCTGCCTTCACTTGCTAATCGGCGCACATGATGATTTTCATGCTTTGCCCACTTTACCATCTGAGGCATAAGTTTTTTAGAATACTTTATTATGAATGGACGGATGGCAAACTCACTGCTGCCATACTGAGTGAATAACTCCAATGCCGATATAGAAGTATCGTAATCATCAAGACCGTAAACTTCCACATAGTCAGGAAAAATCATAGATAGAAAACCGTTGAAGTGAACAACTGCTTTCTTTAAAATTTCAATAGATTTTTTATAATCGGAGGGAAGAACAGCGTGGAGGCATACCGAAATATGCCTCATTCTCTGTTTCAATTCTTTTTTATCCCATTCATTATCAAAGACAAGATTTAAAAATTTTGCTTTATCAAACTTCGGATAAATTTTTACAAATACATCAGCAAAGTTATTAAGATATTCTTTGCTGTACATATTCTTTAAAGGTTCTGCCATTAATAAAAATTATTATCTATTCTAAAACTACCAGTAATTCATTTTTATTAACAGACTTCTTTTCTTCCACATTAATCTTTTTTATCTTACAATCTCTGATGGCTTTTATCTCGTTTTCCATTTTCATTGCTTCAAGCACGAGTATCACATCACCTTTTTTTACTTCATCACCTTCTTTTACGTTAAGCTTTAAGATTACTCCCGGCATTGGTGAGATAATATCGTTCTTTTGCTTCTTATCTTTCTTGCCGCCGGCAATTTTATCGACAAGAATATCCAGTTCATTCTTACAGACCATCGTTATCTTATGCGAGTCTATATTGAACGTAAACTCATTGTTCTCTCTTTCATCTTCATTCAGTTCGTACTCAACAATATAATTTTTATCATTGATGCGGAGAAGCAGAATGCTTTTATCAAGAATTTTATATTCATACGTATAATTTTTATCGTTGAATAAAAATTCGTTATTCCCGTTAAGAAATATTCCGTTTAATTCTGTTTGACCTGTTATACTAGTTTGGTAGTTGCTCATAAAATTTTATCTAAAGTTATCAAATTTACGGATTGCCCACTTGCTCTCCGAAGTATTTTTCAGAACAGCTTTGTGATTTGAATTTCCGTTTGAAGATTTCAAAATAGTTGATGCCAGCGATGCTGCAAGTATCATATCCTTTGTGGCTGCTGTATCCTTCATTTCTTTCATAAAAGTCTTTTCAATATATTGAGTATGATATTGACCTGACATGAATGCATCTGATTCCAGCAAGCTAAGCAAGAAACTGATATTAGTTTTTACTCCGCCGATTTTATATCCCTTCAAAGCACGTTTCATTTTTGCAATTGCAGTTGGTCTGTCCGGTCCGTATGAAATTAATTTTGAAATCATTGAGTCATAATAAACAGAAATTTCATCGCCCTGTTCAATACCGCTGTCTTCACGGATTCCGTTACCGCCTTCTTTTGACATGTAATTTATTTTTCCTATGGAAGGCATAAAATTATTATCGGCATCCTCAGCATTTATTCTGCACTCAATAGCTGCGCCGTGAAGCTTAATATCTTCCTGCTTAAATGAAAGTTTTTCGCCGTAGGCAATTTTCAACTGCTCTTTTACTAGGTCAAGTCCTGTACGCATTTCTGTTATAGGATGCTCTACCTGCAATCTTGTATTTACTTCCAGGAAGTAAAATTTATTATTTGAGTCAACGATAAATTCAACTGTACCTGCATTTGTATAGCCTGATTCTATCACAAGCCTCTTAGCGCATTCACCCATTTCAGTTCTTAAGGCTTCATCCATTATTACAGACGGAGTTTCTTCAATAACTTTCTGATGTCTTCTTTGCATTGAACATTCTCTCTCACCAAGGTGAACTGCATTACCATGTTCATCAGCAAGAATCTGGAACTCAACGTGTCTCGGATCAAGAACATACTTTTCTATAAATACGCTGTCATCACCGAATGAAGAACGCGCTTCATTCTGCGCCATTCTCATAAACGATTCCAAATCCTTGGGATCGTTTACTACTCTCATACCTTTTCCGCCGCCACCCGCAGATGCTTTAATCAATACTGGGTAACCGATCTTATCGGCAACTTCTTTTGCTTCTTCCACTGACTTTAAAGCATAATGAGTTCCCGGTACGGTAGGTACGTTTGCTTTTACGGCAATATCTTTTGCGTTGGTTTTGCTTCCGAGGAAATCGATAGCGTGTTCGGATGGTCCGATGAATTTTATTCCGTTATCTGCGCATAGCTTTGCGAAGTATCCTCTTTCAGAAAGGAATCCGTATCCGGGGTGAATTGCTTCTGCTCCCGATTTTTTTGCAATCTCAATTAATTTATCTGCAAGCAGATAGCTCTGTGCTGCAGGTGATGCACCTATATGAAACGCTTCGTCGGCTTTACGTGCGAATAAAGAATACTTATCGAAATCAGAATAAACAGCAACTGTTTTAATTCCCATTTCCCTGGCAGTGTTGATGACTCTTACAGCGATTTCACCTCTGTTGGCAATCAGTATTTTCTTGAACATGATAATTAGGTTTTAATTTCAAATTGATCCGAAAGGATTTGAACCCCCTTCCGGAGCCATTTCAAATTAATAATTATCTAATACACCATCACCTTTCTTTCTGTCATCTCTTCGATAGCATACTTCACACCTTCTCGCGCATTGCCTGATTGTTTCACTCCGCCATACGGCATTGAATCCATTCTGTAAGTTGAAACATCGTTAATTATTACACCGCCTGTTTCAATGTTCTCATAGGCATACATCGCATTGGCAAAGTTATTTGTAAATACGCCTGCCTGCAAGCCAAGATCGGAATCATTTACTTCTTCTACTGCTGTTTTAAAATCTACAAACTCTTTTATTGTAATAAGAGGCGCAAAGACCTCTTTGCTGTTTACGTTTAAATTTTTATTCGCGCCTTCTATTATAGTCGGCTGTACAACTGCATTATCTCTCGTTCCGCCTGTTAACACTTTCGCGCTGGTTTCCTTTGCTTCTTCAATCCATTTCTCAACTCTTTTTGCTTCGCCTTCATTTATCATTGGGCCGATCATTGTATCTTCTTCAAAAGGATTTCCGTATTTCATCTTTGCTGTTTCTTCAAGCATTATTTTTTTAAACTCTACGTACCTGCTTTTATGTACGAAAACTCTCTGCACAGAGATACAGCTTTGGCCTGCCTGAGCAAATCCACCTACTGCAATTTTTTGCGCAGCAAGTTTTATATCTGCTGTTTCATCTACTATTACTCCTGCATTTCCGCCGAGCTCCAGCGAAAGCTTCTGCATGTATGTGTGCTTCTTCAATCCCCATCCTACTATAGGACTTCCTGTGAATGAAATTAATTTTACTCTGTCGTCTCCTAAAAATTCTTCTATGTCACTGCCTGATGATGTTACAACATTTACAGGACAATAATCCAAACCCATCTCTTCACTCGCTTCCTTTACAATTTTGCCGAGCTCAATACCGCAGCATAAAGATGCGCTTGCAGGTTTCAGCAAAACCACATTGCCTGATGCAAGTGCGGGAGATAATTTATGAGCGACTAAGTTAATAGGGAAATTCCATGGAGTAATTGCTAAAATAATTCCGATAGGAAATCTTCGTACAATTGCTTTCTTTCCTTCCGAACCTTTTAATAAATCTAAAGATAAAGTTTCTCCTTCAATTCTTTTTGCTTCTTCACTTCCCAACTGAAATGTTAATACAGCGCGTTCAACTTCTATACGTGAAAACTTTATGGGCTTGCCGGTTTCAAGTGTTATTAACTGAGCAAGCTCTTCTTTTCTATCTGAAACTTTTTGAGAAATTTTTGAAAGCAGATCGCATTTAATATAAGTCGGAGTTGATTTATACTTTGGATAAACCGATGAAAGGTAATTTAAGGACTGATTAACGTGTTCTTTGCTGCTCTTGAAAACTTTCTTTACAACTTTACTTGTGAAAGGATTTTTTATTTCAACAATCTCGTCAGAATCAGTATACGAGTTCTTTATCAGAAATTTTTGCAGGAATCTTTCCGTCTCCATGTTGTAAATTTAATGAATATTAAATCTTTTGGTAAGTTAGAAATTCATTCCAAAATTTTGAACAATTTTTAATCAGAAAATTTCCGAGTAGAGTTATTTTTATAAAAATCAATACTTTAAAACCTGTAAGAAAATATATAAATTTTAATTTTTTACGATGGACTTATTTGTATAATTTTGACACTATAAAATTTTACAGATATGAAAACACTTTTATTTTTTATTTTGGCAGCTTTTATTTTCCCTTGTAAAAGCTTCTCTCAAGTTGACGTAAGCGCAACAGCAGGCACCTCGGCTGCATCCTACACTAATCTCTCTAACGCATTTATTGCAATAAACAACGGAACACATCAGGGAGATATTGTAATTAGTGTTACTGCAAATACATCAAATAACTTCACTGTTCTTAGCGCTTCAGGTTCAGGCAGTGCTTTATATTCTTCAATAAGAATTATACCAGGAGCAGCCGGGGCAATAAATATAACTAACTCCAACTTCAATCTCCCTCTGTTTTGGTTTAATGGAGTTGATAATCTGACAATTGACGGTACGCTTCCGGGGGGATTCGGTCCTCTTGTTTTTAGCAATCCTAACCCTTCGCCAGGTTATGCAGTACTTCATTTTTATAATGATGCACAATACGATTCAGTTAAAAATTGTGTAATCGAAGGAAATTTATGCAACGGAATTGCTATCACCAACCCGGTAACAAGTTACGGCAACAAAAATATTTTTATTTCAAATAATACTTTCAGAAACTATTCCGGTTCTGCATTTCTGCAATACGGTATATATACTGCCAATACTACGGATAGTGTAACAATACGAAACAATAATTTTGAAAATAGCATCTTAAACGGAAACACTTGCGCTGCTATTTACTGTTCGGGGCAAATGTCAAGCTGCGAAATAAAGAGTAATAAAATATATTATCCCTTGCCGTTTTCATTGAATACAAATACTACTGCCTATGGAATTTATGCGCCTACACTTTTAAACTCATTAAATATGAGCAGCAATATTATTGGTTTTGCAGATACATTGCAGTCAGCCCCCGCCACACTATCAGGCACTAATGGTTTTGTTTATTACGGAATTTCTACAAGCTCTATAAACAATTCAACAATAAGAAATAATATTATAGATGGTTTTGATTTCACAACAAACTCTTTTACGGGAACATATTGGGGAGCGTGGACAGGATTTTTTATTCAATTCAGTTCAAACAACTCAACAATTGATTCTAACAGAGTCGGGAAAACTTCAGGCACATCCAGTATAAAAGTAACTAACAATACTACTGAATCCTTCGCAACAGGATTTGCCTGCAGCGGTTTTTCAAGTGCAGGTTATTTCAAAAATAATACCATTGGTTCTATTGAAGTTGTCAGCGTAGGGGCAAGCTCACGGGCTAGATTTTACGGCTTAAATATAAATGCCAATGGAAATTATTTTTTTCAGAACAACCATATAGGAGACACTTCCACAATCGCCTCTCCCAATAATATTACAGTCGGAAGTCTAACTGCAAACGGCTTTGGAAGATTCACGGCTATAAATAATGAATTAGGTTTTTATCCGAACTTAACGATAACAGGAAACATTATAAGAAACTGCCGCGCAAGAACTAATTCAGATTCAGCCGTATGCTACGGAATAGCTTCAAATGGATATGGAGGAGTATATGATATTCAAAATAATATTGTAAAAGATATTCAGTCAGTTTCAAGTTCTACAGGAAATTCAAAAGTTTATGGAATAAGTTATACAAATAATTTCGGGGCACAAAATACTATCAAAGGAAATACTGTTACAAATCTGAATTCCATCTGCGGTACAGGAACGAGAAGCGGAACTTTCGGTATTTTTAATCTTAAGACATTTACAAATATCGATTCTAATTTTGTTAACAATTTAACTACAAATAGCTGTGCTCCCGGAATACTTGGCGGCGCAGTAGGAATTTACACAGCCGGAAGCGCTAATAATAACAAAATTTACAACATCATTAATACAAACGCTACGGTAAATAATGTTTATGCAGTAGGGATGTTTTGCGGTTCTGAAGCAAGAAGGAATTTGATTTACGATGTAAAAACTCAAACCTCAAACAGCTCAGTTATTGAGGGAATTCGTTTCAACGGATTTCTTCTTAACAGTAATGTTATTTCGTTGGGTAACGGAATAACAACTAACCCTGTAATCAGAGGGATTTTTGATTCCTCAAGCAGCCAAAGGTATGCAACATTTAACAGTGTGTATATTGGAGGCACCCAATCATCAAATGTAACTAATACTTATTGCTACAACCTTGCATTTTTTAATTCTGTTACAATGTATAATAATATATATCATAATAACCGCTCCAGCACAGGTTCTCCCGGTGTTGTAACAGGAAGACATTACGCTTTCAGAGTCAACCAAAATGGATTACCTTCTACGGTAATACAATATAGTAACTTATATGCCGGCGGCAATGGTGGTATGCTTGCAGGTACATTGTTAACAGATATAAGTACAATAGCAGATCTAAGAACAGCAACAAATAACCAAATGGGTCCGTTTTGTTTTTCATCTGACCCGCAGTTTAATAACCCGACTATTTCTCCTCCTGATCTTTCCTTACCGATGAATAACAAACAATCAAACGGGGGAGCAAGATTAACATCATATTTTAATGTGGACTTCAACGGAAATGTCAGATCTATCCCAAGTTCAAACCGTCCAGATATGGGAGCAATTGAAGCTGATTACGGTGATCCTACAATCGACTTACAAGAACCTTATATAGGATTTTATTTTACTCCATCACAGGCATTAGTCTCAGATAATCCACGGGCTTTAAATAACTTTGCTTTTATTTCAGATAACAAGGCTTTATCAAATACAAATGCGCCAAGAATATATTTTAAAAGATCTGCTGACCCTAATGCCAATCTACCTGTTCCTACTAATACACCCTCAGACCCAATGGGATGGAGATATGCAGAAGGAACTACAGCCGATGCAGGAGCAGAACGAACATATTCATTTTCAATTGATTACTCTAAAATGAATCCTGGTTCTACACTTTCAGGTGATACAACAATAATTCAATTATTAACTGTTGCAGAGGACGCAGCAGGTTTTTTTAACTCTTATGGATATGGTGCAACACCGGGCACACCTCTTATAAATATTACCGCTGCGCCAAATTCCGGCTACTTAATGTATTCTTTAAGAAACCCTATACAAGGCACTTATTATATTGCAGGAGGAGGAGCACCTTTATTTAACAAATTCTCCGACTTTTGTAATTACTACAATAATGGAATAATAACCGGAGATGTTACTTTAATTATGGGTGGCGATACTTACAACGATGAATTATTTATTACAAATCAGAACAATATGAATCCTAATAATTATAAGGTTACGGTAAGACCTGACGGAAACTATGTTAGAACTATGCAGAACTTTGATACAACTACTACATATACAAATGTATTCCTATATTATTCAAGAAATCTTACCATTGATGGAAGAAACCCGAATACAGGCACAGGAAAATATATTCGCTTTATAAACAATGCAGATGAAGCAAATCAAACAAACGCATGCATTGCTTTTGGAACAAATGTACAGAATGCTACTATTAGAAATTGTATTTTTGAAAGCAACAATTCAGCATCAGGTGTAGTACATTTTCAAAATTACAGCGGACCTGTTGGTTGCGATAGCAATACAATAAGCAATTGTGATTTTAAACCATCATCCGGAGTTTATCCCGGAAGATATAATACGGGAATATTTTTTGAAAATACTTATTCGGGAGACTCTTCTCATTCGGGCACAATAATAGACAGCTGCGATTTTGCTGATGCCTACGGTTTTAATATAAATATTGGTACAGCTAAAGGTGTTGAAAATATTTCAATTACACACAATAAATTTCATCAGACTGCAAATTATGGAGCATTCATAACACCGCTGAGATTTCAGGCTTACGGCACAAACAATCTTATAGCCGATAATGAAATTTATGATACATATACAAATCAGGAAGTATGGGGAATGTATATTACTGATGCTAAAAATACGACTATAGCCAGAAATAAAATTAATATTGCGCCATCAGGCAATAACAATATGCTTGTCGGAATATATCTTTCAAATTCAACATTCAACAATATTAATATTATTAATAATCAGATAAGGGTAGAGCCGGCAGGCGCAACAAGCAGCGCTCTTTATGGAATTTATGATATTTCGGCTCAGCAGAACATAAACATGTATTACAATACAGTTTACATTGGTGGCAGTTCGCTTGGTTCAACAAGCACTTATTGTGCCTGGAGAGAAAATCCTTTCTTCCTGCAGTCATCCTGGACAGCATATAACAATATTTTTTATAACAACAGAACAGTTTTTTCAGGAAGTGCCAATCACTATGCAATTGGAAACAAGAATTTAAATACCGGTCTGACCTGTGATTTTAATTTCTGTACGGGAACATCTGCAGGATTCTTTGAAGATCTATATTTTGAAAATATGGGCACACCAATGGCAATTGAAACATGGAGACTTCAAAGTTTCGGAAGAGATGCAAACTCACTTGCCAGAACTGCAGCAACTATGAATGCATTCAATTTCTTTGAGGACCCTTCAAATTGTAATTTAAAACCGCAGACAAATCAGTCAACAGTATATTATATAAACGGCATGGGATATCCGCAAATCTACCCAGCAGTATCTACAGATTTCATCGGAACTTCCCGTTCAACTGCAATTACTACAGGAGCATCTGATATAGGAGCTTTTGAAGTTGCAGCAAATTCTGCACCAGTGGAAATTTATCTTTCAGGACCCTTTGGAATAGGAACAGAATACTATTTTTATCACGCAGGAAGAATTTTCGGCTCAGTTATTTTTAATACCGCTGTACAACCCACATCGTTATCATTATATTATTACGGCGGGGTTAATCCTCCTAATGCAGCACACTCATTTGGAAACAGTTACTTTATGATTTTAGCAGCAGGAACGGATACCGGACTTGATTACGACTTAAAACTTGCTTTCAGCGAAAGAGAAATGAATAACATTACTCAGCCTTCAAGCACAAATCTTGGAATGGCAAAAAGCAATGATAACGGAACTACATGGCAGTTTGTACCTGGAAGCACTTATGATTATTTAGGGCAGTTTGTGGGTGCCAAGTCAGTTAACTTAACATCCTTCTCTTTATTCTCATTTACAGGTCTGGATAATCCACTGCCTGTTGAGTTATCCGAGTTCACTTCCACAGTGAACCGAAACGATGTGAAGCTGAAGTGGACAACAACAATGGAGCACAATTCACAAAAATTTGAGATAGAAAGAAAAATTTCTACATCGGAGAACTGGTCGAAAATTTCATCAGTAGAGGCAGCGGGAAATTCCGTTACACCAAAGAGCTATTCTTATGATGACTTAAGATTACAGACAGGAAAATACAAATACAGATTAAAACAAATTGACGTGAACGGTACGTTCAAGTATTATGATTTACGGGCTGAAGTGGAAGTCGGCTTGCCCAAGGATTATAAGATAAGCCAGAATTATCCTAATCCTTTTAACCCCACTTCAAAAATTGATTACGAGCTTCCGTTTGATTCTAAAGTTGAAATAAGAGTTTACGATATGACAGGTAGAGAAATGAATGTATTGGTGAATCAGCAGCAGACAGCAGGATATTACACTGTTCAGTTTAACGGGGCAGGATTTGCAAGCGGTACCTACTTCTACAGAATAGCTGCAAAATCAACTTCAGGAAAAGATTTCAGTAAAACGTTAAAAATGGTATTAGTAAAATAAAAATAAATGTTGTATCTGTAAAATGAATGCCTGGTTCGTGTAATGCGACCGGGCATTTTTTATTTAGGAAAGTAATCGAGAAATCAGTTTACATTTTTCTTTTACCGTTATTAAGCTAATTTTGTCTTTCAACAGATAGAATATGATTTCAAATTCCTTAAAGCAATTAATAACTCATTTAATTGATTACGCAGGGCTTTTTCCGCCTGCCTCACTTCCTCTTAGAGAAGCGTATGAACAATTCACAGGATATATTAATGAAAGCGATGAATGGATTTTATCGAAGTTCATCTGCCCGGCAAAGCAGCTTTCATCTCTTGCTGTGCTAATAAATTCAGATGTAAATAACTACAAGCCATTTTCTATATCTGTTCTTGGCAGAAGTGGAACAGACTCTGAAGAATTTATAAAGGGTACAGCAGAAGATGTAAATCTGATTATTCAGTTCTTACAGCAGACTAAAAACAAATTTCTTACAGATGCATTTGAAGTTAGACTTCCTGAAGATTTAGTATTAGGAAATAATCCTGATGCTATGTATGAAGTTATGAACAGTACGGCTGCAATAATAAAGGAGAATGTTCCTTTCTATGTGAAAGTATTTTTTGAAATTCCTCTGAAAAATGACTGGAAATCATCAGTAAACAATTTCGCATCAGCTTTAAAAAAACATAATGAATTTTTCGGACAGGATGAAAATTTTCCCCGAAGCGGTTTTAAACTTCGCACAGGCGGAGTAGAAGCTTCAGCTTTTCCTTCCCCTGAACAAATTGCTTACGTAATAAATGCATCCTATGAAAATCAGCTTCCGTTAAAATTCACCGCGGGACTTCATCACCCATTCAGACATTACAATGAAACAGTAAAAACAAAAATGCACGGATTTCTAAATGTGTTCGGGGCCGGAGTATTATTGTATGGGAATGATTTACTCGAGCAGGATTTAATAGATATCCTTTCTGATGAAGATGCAGAAAACTTTAAATTTGATGATAATAATTTAAGGTGGAAAGAGTTTAAATCGCCGGTAAAGGTAATAGAAAACGCACGAAAAAATTTTGTAATCTCCTACGGCTCATGCTCCTTCGATGAACCAAGAGAAGATTTAATAAACCTAAAATTAATGTGATGACTTAAACAACGCAAAGAGCGCAAAGTTATTCTGGTTAAAAAAATAAATTCTAAAATATATTATGAAATCTTTTATTAAATACTCAGCCGAATCTCATTTCCCGATTCAAAATCTTCCTTACGGGGTTTTTAAACCGAAGCCCGATGGTAACCCCCGAATCGGTGTAGCTATTGGCGGTTTTATCTTAGACCTTTCAGTTCTCGAAGACAGAGGACTTTTAAAAAATTCTTCTTTTGAAAAAAATCTTTTCAACAGAAGCTCGCTTAATCTTTTTATGTCTCAGGATAAGAAAGTATGGAAAGAAATCAGAACTCAATTACAAAGTTTATTAAGTGATGATAATCCGACTCTAAAAGATAATAAAGAACTGTGTCAGGAAGCATTTATTCCTATGGAAGATGCAATTATGTGCCTGCCTGTTGAGATCGGCGACTACACGGATTTTTATTCATCCAAAGAACATGCAACAAACGTTGGTATTATGTTCCGAGGAAAAGAAAACGCTCTCATGCCTAACTGGCTTCATCTCCCTGTAGCATATCATGGCAGAGCAAGCTCTATTGTAGTAAGCGGAACCGATATAGTAAGACCTAAGGGACAGACAAAACCTGCCGATGCAGAAAATCCTGTATTCGGAGCAAGCAAGCTGATGGACTTCGAACTTGAGATGGGATTTTTCATTGGTAAAGGAAATGAGCTTGGCGATTCAATTTCAGTGGAAGAAGCGGAAGAGCATATTTTCGGAATGGTAATTGTAAACGACTGGAGCGCACGTGATATTCAAGCTTGGGAGTACGTGCCGCTCGGACCCTTCCTCGCAAAAAACTTTGCTACCTCTATTTCTCCATGGGTTGTTACACTTGATGCGCTGGAACCCTTCAGATGCGCAAGCCCTAAACCTGAATTTGAACCGCTGCCATATTTACAAAGCAAGGGAGATAAAACGTTTGATATTCAGCTTCACGTATATTTACAAAATGAGAAATTGCCCGAGCCTTTCGAAATTTGCCATTCAAATTTCAAATATTTATATTGGAATATGCCGCAGCAGCTAGCCCATCATACTGTTAATGGCTGCAACATACAAACAGGTGACTTACTTGCCTCAGGAACTATCAGCGGAGACACAAAAGAATCTAGAGGAAGCATGCTAGAAATTACATGGAGAGGCGCTGAGCCGATCAAACTTCCGAACGGAGAAGAAAGAAAATTTATCAATGACGGCGATACTGTTATAATGAGCGCTTATTGTGAAGGCGAAGGTTACAGAGTCGGATTTGGTGAAGTAAGCGGAAAGATTTTACCTGCTAAATAACAAATTATTAAAATGAAAATATTTTATTTTATTTTCACATCACTTTGTTTTTTCGTTTCAGAAGCTTACTGCGCTGATTATTTTGAATTTCAGGTTACAGGTACAACTAATACTCTTAAATCAATTACTTTTGTAAACCAGAGTACTGGTATTTGTGTGGGAAACAACTCAACAATACTTCACACATCTAACGGAGGAGTAAACTGGTCAAATATCGATGTCAGCAGTTCAACCGTTACTTATAATTGCGCTGCGTTTGCAAACTCATCAACTGCATTTGTAGTCAGTGATGAACATGAATTATTAAAGACAACAAATTCCGGACTAAACTGGACAATCTCTTCTCTTGGCAATTCGCAGCTTAAGTTTATTTATTTTTTAAACAGCTCAACGGGCTTTATCACAGGAGAAAATACAGCCCTTTTTAAAACAACAAATGGCGGGGAAAACTGGGTTGATATATCTTTGGGAATTCCCGAAACAATTGTGAAAATTTTTTTCTACGATGAATCACACGGTTACTTTCTCACAAGACAATATCTGGACTCAGGTTCAGTTTATAAAACAACTAACGGAGGGATAAACTGGCAAAGACAAAACAACTTTTACGCCGGCTATAGCGGACAAAGAGCATTATTCGATTGCAAAATGCTGAACCGCGATACAGTTTATATATCATTGGGATATTATCAGACAGGAATTATGCGTTCTACAAACGGAGGTAATGACTGGCAGTATATTTACAATCAGTTTCAAACCATCATCTATCCGGGTTCATTATATGAACTTTTTTTTATTGATAGAAACACTCTTGTTGCAATGAACGGTCCTACGGACGGCGCGCCTTGCTATCTTATAAAATCAACAAATGCAGGTTTTAATTTTACTCATCCTTCTGCAATTCGTTTGAGCGGGTACATGTACGACGGTTTCTTTTTTAGTAATTCTAGCTCAGCTTACTTTTGCGGTGAGAGCGGAAGAATAGTAAAGCTATACTCATATCTAACAAATATTAAGCAGGAAACCGAACCTGCTATAGTTCCTGATAATTTTATTATTGCTCCTAATCCTGCAGGTAATTTCTTTAGTATCCGTTCAACCGATAATACGGACTTTGCAAATTCAGGTGTAGAAATATTTATTTATGATTTATCGGGTAAACAAGTGCATTCAGTAAAGTCTAACAACATTGAGAACTCTATAAACATATCACACTTACCTAGAAGTGTTTATTTTATAAAAATAATTAACAGCTCTAACGAATATTCTTTCAAAAAATTTGTAAAGGTTTTTTGATTCTTAAATTTACACAAAAAAATAAATCAGATAAAAAATTAATCCTAAAGAAGAAACAATCCTGTGATAAATACCGCCCTTCTTTCCTAACGGGAGCAAGCACATGAAGAAAAGAGAAAATAGTAACAGCATCTTACCAAAAAGAGACAGATTCAAAAAAATCAGAATGAGAATAAGATTTATTATGATAGCAGCGAAAAGAATCTGATGTGTAATTTTTTTCATAGAAATGACTTTCCTATATAAAAGCCAGCCTACAAGATAATTAGTAAGATAAAATATTAAAGCAGTGTATGTAAGAATTTTTTCCAATAAATAAAATTACCCTTCCCAATCAAAATTGGAAAGGGCAATCACCTTTATTAAATAAGTTAACAAATTTAAAATTACATTTGGCCTTCATCGGCAGAAGGACCATAAGACGAAGGAAGCGGAACATCAAGAAGTCTTAAGTAAACTCCAAGCTGCGCTCTGTGATGTATTAAGTGGCTTAAAACAAAACCGCGCATTACACCTATTCTCGGCATTGTCATATAAACTGTTTCTCCGTTTCTTAATGTCCACATTCCCATAAGATTTTCGTCGGTAGCATTTGTTTCAAGTGTTTTCAAAGCTGCTGCCTGTTTTTCATCATAAAACTTTACAAGTTCTTCAGTTGTTTTAGGCGCAAATGGTTTGTATTCCATTTTAGAAAAATCCAGTTCATCCTGATTGATTGTAGGTCCTGTCCAGTCAGCAATTTCAGCAACGTGAGCTGCCAGCTGCCCCAGTGACATTGATTTTTCGTGAGGTTTCCAGGAGAATTTATCTGCAGGTACGCGCTCAAGCATTTTTCTTGTTGCGACACCTTCGTGTTTCATTTCACCGATTATTGGTTCGTTTAATGCCATAATTTTATTTTTGGTTTGAGGTTATAAAATATGAGAGAACAAAAACAACTTAATTATTTTACCCATTATAATAAAGGGTATTTTTTAATTTGCAGAAATTTATTTCCACTTATTCTTATAGCTGAGCTCTTCGGGAGATTTTCGCTGTGAGGATTTCCAGTCAATTGTCGGACGCTTCATATTTTTATCAACATAGCCCATTCTGAATATTGCCATCATTTCATACGTATCGGGAATTTCAAGCATGTCAATTATCTTCTGCCAGTTTTCGGGGATTTCTCCGGGAGTAGAAATAAACTGCATTCCCATTCCAAGAGCAGTAGTTGAAAGCCAGAGATTTTGTATAACCGCTCCCATGGAAATTACCGAATAGAATCCGGAAAGTTCTTCTTTCTTATATTCTTCTTTTGTAAGGGCAATTACAAATAATATAGGTGAGCCTGCAACAAGTTTCTCTTCGTCGTTCCCAAGTATGCGTGATACTCTGAACTTTGAAATTATTTTTCCGCCTGTTTCACTGAAAATTTGTTTCGCGAAGGGCTTTAGAAAAGCCGGCATGTGGTCAATATGAATTCCGTCACTTGTCTTATCAACCTCTTCATCATCGAAGCGGAAATACTTCCTGTATTGCTTCCAGAACCTCCCGTCATCCATTAGCTGCACCATGGAGTCGCCCGCAATTTTTGCAATTTCTCCAATGGTATTTTTATCATCAACGATAATAAATCTCCACGGCTGCGAATTAAAATGGCTGGGGGCATACGAGGCCATTTTTACAAGTGTGTTAAGATCTTCATCCGAAACCTGTTTATCTGCAAATGCGCTGTTTGCTGTTCTGCGGTTTAAAATAGCATCAAAAACTTCCATAACAATTCAAATTTATTTTATTCTGTAAACTCCGGAAATCTTCCATTCGTTTATTACATCTTCCTCTGCAACGTAACCGGGATCAGGGAAATTATGAATTACTTTATAGCGCGTGTTTAATTTGTTGTCGGATAAAATCCCGATATGGTCACTCCATCCGTCTTCATTCATATCCCATATAATTACATCGCCAGGCATAAACTCTTCAGAGGTAACATCTGTCCAGTATTTTTTAAACCATACTTCCTGATTAGGAACACGCCTGTGGTCAATATTGCTGTCAGGTTTTTTTGCGCTCCATCTTTTCATCGGATAATCTTTCCAGCTATTGGTAGCATCGGTATTTATTTCTTTTTGCAGATCGAGGTCAAGTCCGTAACGTAAAGCTCTTACTGTAACATCAGTGCAGACACCAATCTCCGGTGATAAATCACCGCCCGGGAAAACTTTTTTTCCTGTATTTATTCCGTCTTTATAAGTCAGCACATGGTAGGCCATGCTTAAATCGTAACTGAATTTATCAGCGAGGCATTTCTTTGCGCCTTCAACGATTTTTATCTGCTTGTCATTTAATGCGTAAGATGTTTCAACTGTTACATTATTGTAAACAGCTAAAACTCCAAATGAGAAAAGCGTAGAAATAAAAAATAAAAGTATAAAGGTAATATATTTTTTATCTGCCGAAGTCATCCTGAATTCTTCTGATATCATTTTCATCGGTAGGATTTGAAGGGTCAATATGCACCCATATTTCTGCAATCACACCCCAGTCATCTTCGCCGACAAGTCTGTGACGCGTGCCCTGCGGCAAAGTTATAACTTCATTCTCTATGTAGGATTGCGGTTCATCTGGCTGTTCATCAGTCTGGCTTTGATAGACTGCTACGGGTCCGCGAACAACTCGCCATACTTCAGAGCGTCTTTCGTGCACCTGCCATGAAAGTCTCTTCCACGGTTCGACCACTAAAATTTTCGGACTGGCATTCATTGTACGTGCATATTCAGGAAGTTCGACTCCCTGATAATATATATCCAAAAATTTTGGAAGGTCTGAATCGGCTATTCTGTAAAATCCGCCCCAAGGTCTTTCGAAATCTTTATCTACTATTGTTAAGCCTTTTTCTTCAAGCGAGTTTGCTACTTCTTCTGCGATTTGTTCTTTGGTGAGCATTAAAATGAAAATTTTAATTTATAAGTGCTATAAATTAAAATAAAATTAATTAAATTCCTGCTTAAAACTTTGTATATATTCAATAACATCGGCATCCAGTTTTTCAATGGATTGCCCTGTTAGTGCTTCTAATTGTTTTATGCCTGTGTGGTCTTTTGAATAGTTATCGCGGAATGTTTTATAATATGTTTCGAAAAGTCCTCTTTCCTGAAGAAGCATAAACATATAACATGCCTGAGCGTAATAGAATGAAGTTCTCTTGCCGTAAAATTCATCATCATTTGTACTCATCAAATGCCGGAGTGAAGTATAATTATCTTCATTAAAAGCTCTTCTCAATGCAAGTATGCGCCAGTTAAAATTACCAATAAATCTTCCGTTATTAAAAATTGCTTTTTCGTGCATAGCAGCAAAGCCTTCGTTAAACCATGAAGGAATATTCGGGAAATCGTTTTGCAGCATAGCGTGAGTTGTCTCGTGCGAAGTGCTTCCCTTCCAGTTAACGTATCTTATAAGAATTACATTTTTGGAAATTTTATAAAATCCATAAGGAGATAAATCAGTTTCATCAATTCCGAATTCCTTCATCGAAAAATCTTTATAGCTTTGCATATCCTTAAATAAAAAAATCGGAGTAACTTCATCAGGTCTTGTCTCAATATAATTATTAAGCATTACATCTACAGTGTTGCGGATATCGCTGTCAATTAATTGGTACGTAACTTTATCTTCAAGATTGGAAAATACCACAAAATATTTAAAACGGATTGCGCGGAAATCTTTTCCCAGGATATCAGTAAACTCAGCAATAGGTTCATCATAATCGAGGTTTTCATAAACCTCTTCAAGCTCAGCAAAATTGTAAGTATCATACTCAATATTGCTGACAAGTTTACCGTCATCAGTGACGCCTTTGTCAAATTTGACATTATCCTTCGGCGCACATCCGGATAAAATTAACAGAAATATGTAAATGTAGATTATTTTCAAATGTTTTATATTCCTTTAAGTAATATTACTAACAATTTCTAAGCCGTAAAAGTTGGCCAATCCAAAGTCTTTGATGTAAGAATAGTGCATTTATTCCCGAAATCAATTTAGCTATTTTACAAAATACCAATTTTATATAAAATAATCAGAATAACTAAATAATATCATGTCACAAAAATTTCAAAACTTAATAAACGGAGTCTGGAAAGATTCAGAATCCGGCAACACATTTGAAAACAGAAATTCATCATCTGAAAAAGATGTGAACGAAGCAGTTGCAGCCGCTAAAGAGGCTTTCAAAAAATGGCGACTTGTTCCTGCTCCAAAACGCGGCGATGTATTAAAAATCGTAGGCGATATGATGCTCGAACGTAAAGATGAAATCGCACACGAAATGACACGCGAAATGGGAAAAGTTTTTGCCGAAACAAAAGGCGACGTACAGGAAGGAATCGATACCGCTTACTATGCAGCATCTGAAGGAAGAAGACTTTTTGGAATGAATGCGCCGAGCGAGCTTCCTAATAAAATGAATTTAAGCTTCAGAGTACCGATTGGTGTCGGCGGATTTATAACTCCGTGGAATTTCCCAATGGCAATCCCGACATGGAAAATGTTTCCTGCTCTTGTTTGCGGAAACACATGCGTATTTAAACCGGC
Organism: Ignavibacteria bacterium; assembly: GCA_044226845.1. Taxonomy (GTDB): domain Bacteria; phylum Bacteroidota; class Ignavibacteria; order Tepidaquicellales; family Tepidaquicellaceae; genus JAFDZO01. The sequence goes on along the minus strand of JBGAGG010000005.1, from coordinate 70,621 downwards.
AGAACTTACACCTAAAACAGCAGCCATCCTTGTTGAAATTATTGATGCCGCTATGAAACAAGAGCTTGGCAAAGATTATATTCCCGGCGTAATAAATATCGTTCACGGAAAAGGAAGAATCGTCGGTGAAGCAATTACAAATCATCCTGATGTTGATCTGATTTCTTTCACAGGTTCAACAGCCGTCGGTAAAAGAATTAACGAAGTTGCCGGTAAAGAACTTAAGAGAGTTTCATTAGAGCTCGGCGGAAAGAACGCTCAAATAGTAATGGCAGATGCCAATATGGACTTAGCTATCGAAGCTGTTCTATGGGGAGCTTTCGGTACAACTGGCCAACGCTGCACGGCAACATCACGCTTAATTCTTCACAAAGATATTCACGATGACTTTGTTAAAAAGTTAATTGAGAAAGCTTCAAAGCTGAGACTAGGTTATGGTAATGATAAAGGCGTAGATGTTGGTCCTTGTGTAAGCGAATCACAAAGAGAAACCGTTAACAACTATGTAAAGATTGCCAGAGACGAAGATAAAGCAACACTTGCTCTCGGCGGTGATTACGCAAAAGACGGCGACCTTGCAAAAGGCTGGTTCTATAAGCCGACAATTTTCACAGGCGTTACCCCTGAAATGAGAATTGCAAAGGAAGAAGTCTTCGGTCCTGTGCTCGCAGTGTTGAAATGCGATTCACTTGAAAACGCAATCGATATCTTAAACAATACTCAGTACGGACTTTCATCCAGCATATTTACAAATAATGTAAACGATGCATTCACTGCCGTGAGAGATATACAGGCAGGGATTACATACATCAACGGCGCAACAATCGGAGCAGAAGCTCACATGCCTTTCGGCGGTGTAAAAGCTACAGGCAACGGACACCGTGAAGGCGGATGGACGGTGTATGATTTCTATACAGAATGGAAAGCCGTTTACATTGATTACTCAGGTAAATTACAAAGAGCCCAAATAGATAATTATTAATAGATAATTATTGAGTATCAAGTAGCAAGTATAAAGCATAAGGTAAAATAGAAGGCGGTGATGAACCGCCTTTTGTTTATCAGCAAAGGCTTTCCCTTAAACTTTTACCAATATAATACGTATTTTTTGACAACCTAAATTTTTATGAACTCATACAAAATATTTTACCCCTTACTGGCTATAATCCTGTTTGTTTCCTATTCAATTGTTACAGCACAGCAGGCAGACCCGCTGAATGTAAACAGAGATTTTTCCGTTAAGCCGGGAACAGATTTTTTCAAATACGCGAACGGCACTTGGTTCAAAAATAACCCCATTCCTGCATCGGAAACTACTAACGGACTATGGGACTTAATCAGCGATACAGTTAATGCCCAGATAAAAAGAATATGCGAGCTATCCGCCGAGGATGTTAATGCCCCTATGGGAAGCAATAAACAAAAGATCGGCGACTTCTATTTCAGCGGTATGGATACCGATAATATTGAAAAGCTCGGAATGGAACCGCTTAAAGAAGACTTCGATAAAATTAATGCTATCACCGATATAAAAAACTTGCTCAATGTAATGGCTTATCTAAGAAAAATCTCAGTCGACCCCGGTTTCTCTTTTTACTTAGCACAGGATGAAAAGAACAGCGAAAAGTATGCTATCAATTTCAGCCAGGGCGGACTTGGATTAGGCGAACGCGAATATTACCTTTCCACCGATGAAGGCAACGTTACAATAAGAAACCAGTATATAAATCACCTGACAGCAATGTTCAAACTGATGGGCAACGATGATAAAACTGCAGCCGGTAACGCAGCCATCGTAATGAAAATGGAAACTCAGTTTGCCAATGACAGCCGTAAGATGGAAGACCTTCGCGACCCTGAACATAACTACAATAAAATGTCCGTCGATAAATTCAATCAGCTTACGCCGTCAGTTTCATGGGTAGAAGTCATAGGTAATCTTGGTATTTCAAATCCCGATACAGTAATTGTAGGGCAGCCGGAATTCTTCGCAGGCTTTGAAAAATCCCTGAAGAATTTTTCCATCGAAGAATGGAAGACATATCTCAGATGGAATCTGATTAACACCTATGCAGATTATCTCAGCAAACCATTCGTTGACCAGAATTTTGAATTCTATTACAAAGTGCTTGAAGGAGTACAGGAACAAAAACCAAGATGGAAAAAGATAGTTGATCAGACAAACAGCTCTCTAGGTGAACTCATAGGTCAGGTTTACGTCGCTGAATATCTCCCTGCCGGAACAAAAGAAAAGCTTCTTGAAATCGGCAACAACATCAAAGCTGTTTACGGCGAAAGAATAAAGAATCTTGACTGGATGAGCGAAGCAACGAAAAAGAAAGCCCTGAAAAAACTCAGCAAGGTCTATATGAAAGTCGGCTATACCGATAAATGGAAAGATTTAAGCTCTATCCAGATTGACCGCAGCTCCTATGCAAAGAACGTTAAAAATGTAATCGAGTGGAGATACAATTACAGAATAAATAAGTACGGCAAGCCCGTTGACAGAACTGAATGGGGCATGACTCCGCAAACATATAACGCTTATTACAGCCCAACTAACAATGAGATCTGCGTACCTGCCTGCAATATCATCGTGCCGGGATTTGAAGGCAGACTTCCTGATGACGCTGTGCTTTACGGTATCATCGGCGGCTCTACGTTCGGGCATGAAATCACTCACGGCTTCGATGACCAGGGCAGCAAGTACGATGAGTTCGGCAATCTCAACGAATGGTGGACTAAAGAAGACAGAGCTAAGTTCACCGAAAAGACAAAGAAGATTGTCGAGCAGTTTAATCAGTACAAAATCGCCGACCTCAACGTTAACGGCGAAAACACTCAGGGCGAAAACATAGCCGACCTGGGCGGTGTAGTTATGGGAATCGAAGCTTTCAAAAAAACTAAACAGTACAAAGAGAATATAAAAATTGCCGGACTTACCCCTATGCAGCGTTTCTTCCTTGGCTACGCTTATGCATGGATGGTAGATAAGCGCCTTGAATCTCAGAAGCGGCAGATAATGACAGATGAACATGCTCCTGAACGATTCAGAGTCAATGGTCCTTTAAGCAATATCAACGAATTCTTCCAGACCTTCAATATTAAAGAAGGCGAACCAATGTGGAGAGATGAAGATGAAAGAGTCGTCATCTGGTAATTTTAAACTGTCACATTATTGTCACATTTTTGCCGGTGCAGATTTTCTGTATCGGCATTTTTTTTTCTAATCTTGACGGATTTTTGACGGGTTTTCAAAAATAAATGCTGTTTTTTCAATTCACCTATTTCCATAAAATTCGACATTGAAGTAATTACTGACGAATTTTGTATCTTACATTTTCATATCCTTGTGGTTGTTGGTCAGGAGACCAACAACGGCGGATAACATAAATTCTCCCCTTGAGGGGAGTCCCGACGAAGTCGGGGAGGGGTGTTTGAACGTACACTCACCATCTCTTGGTAAAATTTTCTTCATCTTGACGGATTTTTGACGGGTTTTTAAAAATAAGTTTTGTTTTTTCAATTGAGCTGTTTTTATAAAATCCGACATTTAAATACTTTTTGACGGATTCCTTATTTAAGCCCTTCTTCAATCTATTTTATAATAATTAACCGCAACAATGGACCAGCCGTAATTAGCGCAGAATGAATTTAAGCAGATTTTTCCTGCAATAAAACATTATTGAACCTATTCCTACTAATAGGTAAATATTTTTTTATTTTACTTGACAGAAGAGTAGGAACAATCCGGCATGAATAATTTTGCTCTCAAGCAACTGTTTATATTAATTTTAGATTGGTATTTTGGCGGAATTTAAGGGGATTTGCTCTCTATTTCTTTTTGCAAGGTGAACCGAATAATTATATCTTTACGAACTTTATTACAATTAAAACTGAAAAGTAAGTATGCCTGTTAAAAAAGTAGTAAGAGGAGATTTCAATTATTTAATCCTTAATTTCATTCCAAGGCTTGTGAAAGATTCAGACACGAAGAAAAAAGCTGATAAAATCCTGGTGCGCATAAAAAACGTTTTCTTTTTCCTATAATAAAAAAACGGAGTTCAAAAGAACTCCGTCCGAATTTAATACGCATTGCTGCGCATCTTTCTGTTTTTAGGGGGTAACAAATATAAAATTTTTCGCCGTGCTACCTCTCCTATTTTTCCTCCGGTAAAATTAAAGCTGAGAAGATTCTACTAAATCTGGAATTTCTGAATTTTTCATCCCCCCTAAATTTAAGCTAACAGTAAAGCTTTTTCGCTATGAAACATTTTTATCAATTTAGGTGAACGACAAATTAGCCTATATGTTAAATAATTGCAAAGATGTTTTTTACAGTTTTTACCCAAAACTATTCTTCCAAAATCTTGCCGTGCAATTCACTTCATAATTAGATAATTTAACTGCATATCCCGTTCATTTTAACCCCAAAATGAAAAACATAAAACTTATTACCCTGTTAAAATCTTATAATGAAGATGAATGGGTAAGCTACGAAAAATTCATCAAAGCAAACGATGTAATATCTTCGAGGAAATACCTTCCACTGGTAACACAGTTAAGAAAAAATATTTCGCTGCCTTTTCAGAAAATAGATATAGAACAGATTTTCACCAAAGCATACGGAAAATCAGGTTTCAAATTACAGACTATTAATAACAGGCAGACAGAGCTTCTGAAAATCTCAGAGAAATTTCTGATAGATCTTGCTCTTAAAAAATCTCCATTGGCAGAAGAAAACTTCCTGACTCATGAACTGGGTGAGAGAGGGCTTGCAAAAAATCTGGAAGAAGTTTTCAGAAGAGCTGATAAAAAAATTGAAAAGTTCGGCTATGAGCCTGAAATGCTAGCAATGGCACAAGCAACTGCTCTTAACAAAGCATCATTCAAGCAGTCGATGGGAATGAACCGCGAATTCTTCAATGATTTTTTTGAACATTCGCTTTTGTTTCTTGCCGATGCAATGAATTTTTTATACAGGAACGGATATGAATTTGTTCTGCAAAAATCATATAACATAGATTTTGAGTTTAATCCACTTCTGGAATTTTTAAATCTCTCTGATGCCGATACTTTAATGGCAAAAATAGAAAAAATGAAGAAGCCGTATTTCATTATACCTGTCATACGATACTATCTTTTCAAAAGCGCATCTATGGATAACAATTCTGAATATGCGCAAAAGGCAGAGAAACTTTTTTTTGCTCATCAGAATAAATTTCCGGATTATATGCGCGTTGAATTCTACCGCATGCTAATGAGCCACTATCTTATAAAAATTAACGGCGGAGAGTATAAATATTTTTCAAATCTTTTTTATCTTTGTGACAGGAAACTGAAAAGCAATCTTCTCGATGATTTTAAAGTAGCAACTTATCCCGCTAATATGTTCAGAGAGTATATTATTGCCGGACTTGAAACGCGAAAATTTACATGGGTAGAAAATTTCCTTAACAACTACACAAAATATCTTCCGGAAAATGTCCGTAACGATGAATATTCACTGGGCATGATAAGGCTTAATATTGCAAAAGAGAATTTCAGAAAGGCTCTTGAGATTATTGAAAAATCAGCAAGCGTAAACATCGTTCACCGTTTAGACACATCGCGCTACAAGTTAATATGCCTTTATGAACTGGACATGGCAGAAGAATGCGAAGCTGAATACGATAAGCTGAAACGGTTTATCAAAAACGGTAAGAAGATACCTGTGATGAATAAAGACGCTAACAGCGGTTTTCTTGAAAAATATTTTTTTCTTCTGAAATACAAATTGACAGGCAAATCAAAAGATATAGGATTTCGCTTTAAAGATATGAAAGCCGGGAAGCAAAATGTTATCGGCAAAGGCTGGCTTTTAAAAAAGGCTGAAGAGATTACAGGATAAAATTAAACTGACTGCTTTACAGAAGTTCTTTTATTTTACTTATCAGCCAAAGGTTGTTAGTGTTTTCCATGTATTTTTTTAGAGCGTAAGTATTGTTTGTTTTATCCTCATCGCTGGTACCGGTTAGTGTTCCTTTCACAAGAAGTTTGAAGCCTGTAAGAAAATTTTTTCCCGCGATTCTGTAGAACTCAGAAACCTTTTTGTTATCCTTTAGATAATGCGAAAACGCATCTACGCTGTACTGGATATTTTCCAGATAAGATTCCGATTGCTTCATAAGCTCATAGTAATTTTTCAGCTGCATCAATTTCATATCATAAGTAAATATTTCATTTTCAAATTTAAACCGCGCAATAAAATCGAGTGACTTCAGGTATTCCTCTCGGTAATGAGCAAGATATGCATTTGAATATGAAAGCATATTTTCTTTAAAGTCGGGATTAATTTTTTCTATATATTCTTTAACATACGTTTCAGTCCAGTTTATATCTCCAGCATGAAGTCCGGCAAGCATAAACATTTTAAAAGTGCCTGCGTTCACGTATTTAATTTCTCCTGAGGGAAAGAGCCCCTGAGAAAGGCCGAATTTAATAAACTCAAACTTGAGCTGAATAACTTTTTCACTTTGGTTCGAAGTGTAATAATTCAATACCGATGTAAAGTAATTCATTTTATGCCTGTCGTCGAGAGTATCGAATGTATCCATATAAACTTCATTAAGCTTCATATACAGATGCTCGAACTTTTTATTTTTTAGGATTGTGCAGAGTAAAATAATATCAAGTTTTATTTTTTTGTAGTTGGGATAGTCAGTCCTAAGATTTTCAAGAAACTTATCCAGCTCAATATTATTCATCAGTAATGAGAGCTGCTCAGTCTTTCTTTTAATATTATAGGATTCAGAGTTAACTTTGAGGCTGTTGAGCAGGTGTGAGGAAATATTTATGAACATAGAGATAAAATCCTCGCTCTGGCTTTCAACCACGTCATACATCTGATGATTTTTATTAGTGAGATTTTTAAAATGGCTATAAACATTCTTCAGCAGAATGAGCTGGAGCTCTCTGATAAATCCCGAATCAAGCTCTTCTTCAAGCAGTAATGCCTCTTCTGTTTTCTTTTCACCCAACGAGTAAAGTCCCCTGTGCGAGTATCCTTCTATTAAAAGATAGTTGTAATAAAATTTCATATTTTTCATTGAATCTGCCGCTAAATAATCATCAAGGAGCTTACTGAAATCGGAGTTAAGCGTACGCAATAATTTCGATTGCTTCCCTTCATTATCATCAAGTTTGCCGAAATAACTTTTCAAAAATTTCTCTTTATTGATTTCAAAATCAGGATGGTATTTAATGATTACTTCGAAGTATTTTGAAAGGTCTCTTCCCGGGCTGAAGTAAGGAGATACAACAAATTTTTTAAACTCTTTTATATCAGATTTTGTAAAAGTTTTGAGTATGCCAATAATTTTTTCGTTCAAAGTTCGGGGTTTTCTTCGTGCGAAAAGGTATTTTTAAATTATGAAAAAAACAATTTATTAATTTGAATACACCGGAAATTAAGTTCGTAATTTTGTGGCAACTTGCAGAATTTCTCTTTGCAATTTGCTGTGCGGAATTTGTAATTTGCAAATGTGCACGAAAGGTGCACACTTTGTGCACTCTCCCGAAACTTCTTCAGCATGAAGCAGATAATTCTAAATCTCCCAAAATGAAAAAACAAAAAAAAAGAGCCCGCGGATACAGGCTGTTTCCGCAGACACAAAAACAAATAGCAAAAATACAAAAGCTTTTGAATGCAGATTCAGATAAAGCAATTGCAGCCGCCTGCAGCTTTTTTCTGAAAGAGCATAGTGAAGTAAAAGAAAAATCAAAATTTTTAACAACTAATTTATAATAATATGAAAAAAATAACCGCACTTATTTTATTCGTACTTGTTTCATTGCCGGTTTTCTCCCAAACCGATAAGCAGGCAGGTAATTCTTATTCAGAAATAATAAGCAGCCCGGTTCCAAATCCGCTGGTTTCTGAAATCGTACAAAATATAAAAACTGCCAGAGTAAGTAATGATATAACTTCACAAAGATATTGGGAAGCTCAACTGCATCAGCTTACAAATCCTCAGATAATAAATTCATCTCCTTTTAATTCTAAGCCGGGAAAAATTGAATCGGATAATACAAATAATCTTGAAGTATTAAATGTAACAAGAGTAACGGATGCCGTAATTGTTGCAAACTCAATTTCAAGAGAGAGAGTCAGCGGATATATATTTGCAGCTATTGCCGTATGGGGAGGAGTTGTTAATACAGATACACTGAAAGTTTACAGGTCAACGAATAACGGATTATCATTTACACAAATACTCAACTTTGCAGAAGGAATGAAAATTGCTTATAACGGACTTGATGTGGAAGCAGTTTCAAAAGGTGATTCGTCTTATGCATTTGTTTGTATGGATTTTACTACCTCCGGAGGCACAGTAAAGTCATCGGCAATTGTTCGCGTAAGGCAGGACGGCAATATGTTTAATGTAAGAGGTCTTTTCGGCGGGATAGGAACGAATAGTTATATCAACGGAAGAATTACCAGCGATAATGCGCGTTACACTACAAATGCTTACGTCTACTATACACTTACACTTGATTCACTTGTTTCAGGCACACGAAGACTAAAGTCAAAATTGTACAGAATTGAGCAGCCGTTCTCAGTCGAGATGCCTCTCATTGCGGGCTATGAAGACGCTACAGCAGGGCAATATGCTTATTATGTTGCAGGATCTGCGCCGGATTCGGCAAAGTTTGAGTCAGATGTTGCATTTGTAAATACATCGGCAGATGTTGACCAGTTATATACTGTTACTATTGTAAGAGGAGTAATTGGAGTGTTTGGCAATGGAGCAAATTTATATTTTTCAAAAAGCACAGATTTTGGAACAACTGCACCGGCATTATTTTCAACTGCAGATTCCCCTTATCTGAAAGAAAGTCCGCGAATGGCTGCAACCGGATTTTCAAATAACTCGGCAGTTGTTTTAACCCGTAGACTTTTTGGAGGCGGTGACTGGGACCCTTACTATTTTTACTCTGTTGATATTACTACAGGTGCTCCGGTATTTTCAAATAACTACGTTAGTTCAACTTCAGATACTACTCTGGGTATATCAATTGCCGCAAGATACCGTTCAAACGGCTCATATCTATTCGCATTCAGCAATCGTTTAGGTCCGAATGAAAGTAAAATTTATACACGTACTTTTAACACAGGAAGCTTCGGCGCACTTACTCAGGCAAATCCGAATAATCTGACGGGTACCAATATATACGGCTATCCCGATGCAGGATTCAGAAATGTAAACAATGATTCATGTCTGGTTATATGGGGAGGATTTGCAGGCAACGGCTCTTATGTTACGGGCGGCTGCGGAGGCACGTTTACAAATGTCGGCTCCTCCGGCACATTAGCAGAGAGTTACAGCTTATCGCAAAATTATCCGAATCCGTTTAATCCTTCTACTATAATAAATTATTCATTGCCTGTACAAAGCAATGTCTCTGTAAAAATTTTCGATGTGCTTGGCAAGGAAATAGGAAATTTAGTAAATGAATTGCAGACGGCGGGAAATCATTCGGTCGAGTTCAACGGAGTAAATCTTCCGAGCGGAGTTTATTATTACAGGTTGGAAGCAAACGGTTTCACTGATACGAAAAAGATGATATTGGTAAAGTAAAAGAAAAAAAAATTAATCTTTCTTAAAAATTTATTTTAAATAATGAAAAGCTTCATCTCAATACTTGCAGTTCTGATAATAGTAGTTTTCATTTTTAATATCGAAAAAAATAAAAGCACAGAGCTAAATGAAAACAAATCTGTAGACGAATTACGAAAAGGGTCAGGACAAAAAGAAGAAGGCGAGAAAAAAGATAATCCTGCCTTTGTAAAGCTTTCAGTGGAAGAAACAGCAGCCCTTTGGCAGGAGTATGAAAACACTCCGAAGAATTCACAACTTGATAATGCAAGTGACCCATGGATTTCCATGGGTCCGAAAGGATTCTTTAACAGAACAACTCAGGTGCAAAATTCGAAATTTTCCGGAAAGATGCTTGATGTGGAATTAACCAATCAGGCGTATTTCAGAATAGGCAGCGCCAACGGAGGGCTATGGGAACAGTTTCTCATAGGAGAGCCTGTGTGTTTATCTGACGGAATGACTTCACAGATTATCGGTGCATTTGCTTCAAACTTTCTGAATCCAAATGAAATTTATGCAGGGACAGGTGAAATCTGGCCGAACAACGGCAAGCCTGGAACCGGAGTTTTTAAAACTACCAATAAAGGAGTGAACTGGACTAATATTTTGCCTGCAGATAATTTAAATAATCTAACTGCAGTATCAAAAATTCTTTACAATCCTCTTTATCCTGAAATAGTTCATATAGCAGGTTCAGGATTATTCAATTGTTATATCAGAACTACCAACGGAGGAACTACTTGGACAAAATCAAGCATTAACTTTGCTTCTACGGTATCTGACCTTGTTATTAATCCATTAGATCCGACGATATTATATGCTGCAACGTGGACAAATTCTAACTCAAGAAACATTTACAAAACTACAAATTCCGGTGACACGTGGATTCCGGCCGGAATAAACTCCGGACTTCCTGTGGGAAATTTAGGAAACACGACTCTCGCATTATGTAACTCCCAGCCAAATACATTGTACGCTTTGATTTCAAACAACGCTTCGAATTTACAGGGAGTTTATAAAACAACAAACGGAGGAGATTTCTGGACGAGATTAAATACTCCTCCAAACTTTGATATTTTAAACGGTCAGGGATTCCATGCAAATGCCATTACGGTATCTCCTGCAAATCCAAATATTGTTTTAGCAGGCGGAGTTTTTTTGATTCGCTCTACTAACGGAGGAACTACATGGGATTCTGTTGTAAGTCCCGGAAGAGGAAATCCTTATGTACATGCTGATATTCAGTCATTCGAATGGAAAGAAAACGGAACGGACTTGTATATGGTAAATGACGGAGGACTTGCTGTTTCATATGATGCAGGCGTTACCTTTAACACAAATGTAAATTCATTCCCTATTGCCGAAGTTACTTATTTCGACTATAGTGAAGGCTCTAATGGATTTTTAGCAGCCGGGCTTGAACATAATGGAATAGTATTGACAAATAACGGAGGCGTAACCTGGAATATGACTATAGGAGGAGACGGCTCGGGTGTAGCCATACATCCTACAAATCCAAATTACTACTATGCAACTCTTGGAGTAATCACAGACACAGCAAACAATTTACCGTTTCAACCGCTGTTCACTACTAATGCAGGAATAAATTGGCAAGTGATTACAGGAAACATTACAAACGGATGCGGACAGTGGTATAACCAGATTCGCTCCTCAAGAAATGCAAATGACCTGAAAATTTATATCAACATCTGCAAAAAAGTTTACAGGTCGGCGAACAATGGAGCAAACTGGACAAATTTAAATGCGCCAACTACTACAACAGGCTTCATTGATAACGGCTTTGACGTAATGCCGTTAACAGACCAGGTATTTTTTTCAACAACTGATTCTACTACAAGCAATACAGGGAAAGTTTATATGGGTGTAAATCAGGCATGGTTTGACATCTCTCCTAACATAGGAAACAAAGTGATTCAAAAAGTTAAACCTGCATTTCTTGTAACAGCAATTGTAAGAGGAGCAACTAACTCTTCAAATAAAGTTTACAGAATGCCTATACAGAATTTTTTAGCACCAACATGGAGAAATGTTTCCGGTACAGGGTTATCAAGTTATCCTCTGACAGATGTGCAGCTTGATTACTCCGATACGAACAGAATGATAGTCGGAACACAAGGCTGGGGCTGCTTCATTACAACTAACAGCGGGCAAAACTGGTATGCATGGAATGAAGGACTTCCTAAAGGTATAGTTGTATCTGAGATAAAATTGATTGATTCGGCACAGGGAGAAGATTATGTCTTAATTTCTACTTACGGCAGAGGAATTTTCAAGAGGAAATTAAACGCGAAAGTTATTTCAGTATCCAACTCTGCAGAAATTCTGAAACAATATGAGTTAAATCAAAATTATCCGAATCCTTTTAACCCTGTCACTACGATTAAATTTAATATTCCAAGAAAAGAGTTTGTAAAACTTAGTGTATATGATATTAACGGAAGAGAGGTCTCAACACTTATCGATAGAGAAGTTAATAACGGTATTTATACTGCAAGCTTTGACGGAACTGAATTTTCCAGCGGTGTTTACTTTTATAAACTGACAACTCCTTCATTTACAGAAACAAAAAAAATGATGTTAGTAAAATAAACTTTCTCTTCACTTATATTTTAAAGCCCTGCTTATATTCGCAGGGCTTTTTACCTATGAAAACCGCACGTATTACACCCGCTTTTTGACTTACAAAACATTCTTCAGTAATTTAATTTTATATTAGGTTTGGGTAAAAATCATATGTTCTTTATTTATTTAAAGGAGAGTATGTTATGGAAACCAAACCAATTGATCTAAAGAAAAAGGATTTAGCAGGACCCGGAATCGGAAACTACGATGAACTAAAGAACGTTCTGCCAAACAATTACAAATCACTCCTCACACCCAGAGAAACACAACTTGCAATAACTGAATTAAAAAGATTTATCGAAGACGGACTTTCAAAAGAACTAAATCTTATGAAGGTTGAAGTGCCTTTAATAGTAGATGACGAAAGCGGCTTCAATGATAATCTGGATAGAGACGGCTCAAGAACTCCGATAGAGTTTCACATCAATAACGATTACAACAAGAACCCTGTGAATGCGCAGGTTGTGCAGGCAGCAACAAAATGGAAAAGATATTCATTAAAAGAATTTGATATGCAGCCCGGCGAAGGTATCATTACGGATATGCGGGCAGTAAGAAAAGATTATTTCTTAGACCATGACCACAGCGCTTATGTAGACCAATGGGACTGGGAAAAGGTAATTAAACCGGAAGACAGAACTCTCGACTATCTTACGGACACAGTAAAAAAGATCTGGCGCGTAATAAAAGTAGCGGAGATGTACATACAAGAAAAATTCCCTGAGCTGAAAACCGATAAATATCCGAACCTTCCCGAAGACCTGGTATTTATACATGCAGAGGATTTGCTTGAAATGTATCCTCATCTCCCGAGAAAACAAAGAGAGACAGCCATACTCCAGAAATATCCGGCAGTATTTATCTATGGAATAGGCTGGACGCTAAAAGACGGGTATCCCCATGAACTAAGAGCAGCGGACTACGATGACTGGGTAACTGAAACTGTATCGAAAGACGGAAGACCAATGCACGGACTTAACGGCGATATACTTGTATGGAACCCTGTAACACAAAGAAGACATGAATTATCTTCGATGGGTATCAGAGTAAATCCTGAAACATTAAAGCTTCAGCTTGAAATGACTGACCAGCTTGATTTCTTAAACTTCCCGTATCATAAAATGATAATGAACAATGAAATTCCATTAAGCATCGGCGGAGGAATAGGACAATCAAGGACAGTTATGCATCTCTTAAAGAAAGCTCACTTAGGAGAAGTAAGCGTAACGGTATGGCCGAAGGTATTGAAAGATATCTGCAAAGAAAAAAATATTTTTGTACTCGAATAGAGAGCTCTATTGTAACGTAACACAAAAGCGTGATTAACGCAATCATTAAGGCGGCGACGAGCCGCCTTTTTTATTATTATTAGTTAATTAAAAGATACTTCCCTCCCCGAATAAACTAATCCATTCGGATTAATTCTTAATTCAATCCAATGATTAATTGTACTCTTATTGTAAATAGTATAAGTTTAATTAACCACAAATCCCCTTATGAAAGATGTTTTTTTTCCTTTCATAAAAAATTTATCGTTCTCGCCATGAATAAGATATATGGAACTTACGCACGGAATACATTGCAGGAAGTATGGCATAGCAGAAAGGACTGTACTAGTTACCCGAATTCTGAGCATGTAGAGTATATGATTTCTACAAGCCCTGTTCCGTTAAAGGATATATGCTCTGAATGCCTTGAACTGGATACGTTAACAGCGAAAGAGATCTCTCTGGAAATGAGTAAAGATAAAGCAACTGATACAAAATTATTTTTCTAAATTCCCAATATTTTTTAATGCCTGTCCGCGAAGTAAAAGCTGCGTATTAAATCCTCAGTTTAAGGCTCTTATTGCTTGCTGCAAAAAGAGCCCCCTTCACTTTTAAGGTAAGTATCTATTATTATAAATTACAATACACTTACAACTCTCAGTAATTTTACTTACATTGAAGTACTTACTTTTCCCCGGATCAGAAGATATCATATTTGCCTCCCTGATGAGTATTATTAAATGAAGAATGTAATATGAAGACAGTTAAAAAAATTAATAAAATAAGCGTTGTAATAATTGAAGATAATCGTCTTCTCCGGGAAGGAATTACGAGCTTAATAAACGAGCAGCCCGATCTAAAAGTTAGCGGAGCATTCAGCGAAAGAGAAAATGCAATTGTAAAAATTTTTGAGCTTAAACCCGACATAGTATTGATCGACCTCGGCCTTCGCAGTCAGAACAGCCTTCGTGTAGTAAAATCTATCAAGCAAAGATCAGACAAGATCAAAATAATCGTAATGGACTTAATGCCGATTGAAAACGATATTCTTGATTTTGTAAAAGCAGGAGCATCGGGATTTATACTGAAAGATGCAAAGGTTAATGAGTTCATCAAAACTATTACTTCTGTTGCGGCCGGTGAAAAAGTTCTGCCCACACATATGACAGGTTCGCTCTTCAATCAGATAATAGACAGAGCTGTAAACGGTACAGCTACATCTGACCTTGAGCAGGCAGTTAAAATGACAAAACGCGAAAGACAAGTGATAGAGCTTATCGCAGACGGCCTTGCAAATAAAGAAATAGGAAAACTGCTTCACTTATCACCCTTCACTGTAAAAAGCCACGTACATAATATACTTGAAAAAATGGCATTGCACTCCAGAGTGCAGATAGCAACTTATGCGCATACAAGCAAGGAATTTAAAGAAACCAACCCGAAGACTTCAGAAAGCAACTCTTGAATTTTATTAGTCCTATTGGACTAATCCATTTTTCAGCCAACAGGGTAATTGCCCGATAAATCCAGTCTGATTAATTTAGTAGATATAATTATTTTTAAGTTTAAAAATTGATTTTAATATAAATAATTTTCACAGCGAAATTTACAAGAAATGAAAACAACAGTTCCCCAGTGACAATGTTCAGCTGATATAAAACTATAGTAACCGATATTATGTATATAGAAAAAAAAATTAGTGAATTTATTGAAGCGGGCGCTATGGGCTTTATACTTAAGGATTGTAAGATTGAAGATTTCTTAAATGCCATCGCATCTGTAGCATCGGGAAAAGAGGTGATTCCCTGCCTCAGAGAAGAATTTACAATATATAAAAAAATTAAAAGCACAGAAACAGTGATACAGCAAACAGAAGAATTAAAATCCGTAAAGATGACAAAGCTTGAACGCAGAGTAATCGGCCACATTGCAGAGGGTATGTCGAACAAAGAAATAAGCAGGGTGATGCATTTATCTGCTTTCAAATTAAAAAATCACGTACACGATATTTTTCAAAAGGTTGCGCTACATTCAAATTTGTAAGTTATAAGAAGAAAACGGCATCACAGGACAAGACTTCTTATCCCCTTACTCTTTGCTGTGCGTTTGACGACCTTATAAAAGAAGGAATCTTAAGAGTTAAATTGCGTTTGATACAGGTGTATTATCAGCTGTATTGCTATGTATTAATTATAAGAAATTGATGTAAATGAAACAGATAACAAAAATTAATGTAATGATCATCGAAGATAACCGTCTGCTGAGGCAGGGAATAACTTCAATGATAAATGAACGCGCCGATATGAAAGTTGTAGGTTCGTTCGGAGATACAGAGAAATCACTTTCAAAAATAGAAGAGCTTAACCCAAGCGTTGTATTAATTGATCTGGGATTAAGAAGCCGCAATAGCCTTCACGCAGTAAAACTCATCAGACACAAATCATCGGATGTAAAA
The DNA here is from genome assembly GCA_044226845.1 of Ignavibacteria bacterium. Taxonomy (GTDB): domain Bacteria; phylum Bacteroidota; class Ignavibacteria; order Tepidaquicellales; family Tepidaquicellaceae; genus JAFDZO01. Next base: position 54,614 of record JBGAGG010000005.1, on the reverse strand, counting down.
ATAATAGTAATGGATTTAATGCCTGTCGAAGATGATATAATCGATTATGTAAAAGCCGGCGCATCAGGATTTATACTTAAAGACGCCAAAGTGAATGAGTTTTTAAAAACAATCCATGATGTAGCATCCGGTAAAAAAGTTCTGCCGCCTAATATGACTGATACATTATTTAACCAGATTATAGAGAGGGCAATAAGTACATTTAAAAGTCCGACCCTGAAACACCTTATTAAAATGACTAAACGGGAACGTCAGGTAGTTGAACTGATTGCTGACGGACTCTCTAATAAAGAGATAGGTAAAGCCCTTCATCTTTCACCATTCACAATCAAAAGCCATGTCCATAATATACTGGAAAAAATGGCTCTCCGCTCCAGAGTGCAGATAGCAGCGCACGCTCATAAAATCAAAGAGCATCATTAATCCCTCAAAACATCTTTCGAATTCGTGATTAATTATTTGTAGTCCATTGGATGTAGTTCCTTTTTCAGCCACTTGCCCGATTGGTGTTCTCATGCAAATAGCTTAGTTTAGATATGTAACCAATATTGGTTACAAAACGAAAGGAATAACAAAATGTTTACAAAAATCTACAAAATGATGTTTGCCTTAATAATGTTAGCGATTATTACGTCTAATGTATCACAAGCTCAAACAGTCAAAAAATCTATGATTGCGGAATATCCCGCAGTTTCAATTGCTCCGTTTGTCGGAATTCAGTTCCCAATGGCAGACTTGGGAAATTACTACAAATCGAGTTTTAATGTTGGATTAGATATCAATCTAAAAATAAATAGAGAAGTATCATTCTTTTTAAACGGAACATATTTTGATATGCCGATAAAACCTGAAACACCTTCTCCTAGCGCAAGCTTTATTGCAATTACTGCTGGTCCGAGATATGTACTTTCAAGTGCTAACGTAAAAGCAAAGTTTTTTCTTGAAGCAGGAGTAGGAGCTTATATATTCGCAACTAAAGATTATACAACAACAACAGCTCCGATTGTTACAGTTCCAGGTACATCAACAACAAACTTTGGTGTTAATACAGGTCCAGGAGTTGTACTTCCTTTGAGTGATTCAATGGATTTAATGATGAAAACAAAACTTCATTACGTGTTTAATAAAGACGGCTCAAATACATTCTTAAGTGCATTATTGGGTCTTTCCTTTAAATTGTAATTCCAATCGATGTAATAGGATATATCGTCAACAAAAAGGTCTCCCGTTCATTCGGGAGGCCTTTTTTAAATTTAATGCAATGAATACTATACACTGAAAAGGCGCTAATGATGTGTTAATTGTTAACACATTCAAATATTATGAACTCCAATCAGAGATAATGAAAAATAATAATACTTCAAACTCAACACAATTTACAAGCAGAATAGGGCTGCTTTATACTATAATTTTGGCAGTACTTTTTATACTTCCTGTATCGGTTTATTCTCAGGAAGGCGTTGTAAGTAATGCAGTAAACAACCAGATAAACCCTGCATCTACTACGGATAGCAGCGGCGGAGCCATTGTAACATGGCAGGACTTCAGAAACGGTAAATATGAGATATATGCTCAAAGAGTAAATGCCGCAGGTAATGCAGTTTGGACACCTAACGGTGTTCCTATCTGCGTACAGGACAGCAATTATAATCCGGCTATTACCTATGACGGTATAGGCGGAGCGATAATAACATGGCAGTCTTACAGAGGCAGCGCGACTGCAGATATTTATGCACAGCGTATTGACTCAAACGGAGTTGTTCAATGGACAGCAAACGGAGTTGCTTTATGCGTAGTTGTATTCGACCAGAATACAATTACAATGGTTAACGATGATAATGGCGGAGCAATATTAACATGGAGAGATTACAGAAGTAATATCGGTCTTGCCGATATTTATGCGCAAAGAGTAAGTCCTTCAGGTGCAATGTTATGGGTAGCAAACGGAGTAAGCGTTTGTAATCAGGCAGCAGAGCAGGGCGCACCAAAGCTTGTTAGCGATGGAACAGGCGGAGCATATGTCACATGGTCAGATAACAGAGCAGGAGATTATGATATTTATACACAAAGAATAAGCGCAGGCGGCGCACCGCAATGGACTACTAACGGTGTAGCAACTTGTACTTCAGCATCAGACCAGCTAACACCCGCTATTTGCAGCGACGGTGCAGCAGGAGTAATAATTGCATGGTCAGATTTCAGAAGCACAACAGATTTTAATATTTATGCTCAAAGACAGGGACCTGCAGGCGGAATAGTATGGACTGTTGACGGTATAGTTATGAACAACAATGTCGCTTATGCTCAGACTGAACCGCAAATCATCAGTGATGAACTTGGCGGAGCAATTATTTCATGGACAGATTACAGAACAGGTGTTCTTGCTGATATATATGCACAGCGTTGTAGTTCCACAGGAGCAGTACAATGGACTGCAACAGGTGTTACTATCTGTACAGCAGTAAATGACCAGATAAAATCACAGCTTGTAAGCGATGGCAATAACGGGGCGTATATTACATGGGAAGATCATAGAAACGCAGGTAATGCAGATATCTATGTTCAAAGAATAGGTTCTAATGCTGCCTTGAACTGGTCTGCTAACGGAGTTGCAGTAAGTGATGCAAATTATGACCAGCTAAATCCTTCGATAGTCAGCAATGGCAATCAGGGAGCATTTGTTGTCTGGCAGGATTTCCGTGGAGGAAATGATTTTGATATAGTTACATACGGATTCAATACTGCGCTTCCGGTTGAGCTTGCATCTTTCTCATCGTTAGTAAACGGCAGAGATGTGAAGATGAAATGGGTAACTGTTTCAGAATTAAATAACACAGGTTTTGATATTGAAAGAAAAAGCACAAATGACAACTGGATAAAAATTGGTTTCGCATCGGGAAATGGAACAGTTAACACTTTATCGGAGTATAACTTCCAGGATAAGAACTTACAGACCGGTAAATACAATTACAGATTAAAACAAATTGATTATAACGGCAACTATGAGTATCACAATCTAACAAGTCTTGTTGAAATCGGAACTCCTTCCAAATTTAATCTCTCTCAGAATTATCCTAACCCGTTTAATCCTGTTACTCAGATAAATTTTGAAATACCCATTGATGCAATGGTTAATATAACTGTATTTGATATGGTCGGACGTGAAGTAAAAACACTTGTAAATGAAACACGAACAGCAGGATTTTACACTGTACAATTTGATGCTTCAGGAATTTCAAGCGGTCTGTATTTCTACACAATTACAACAGACGGCAACGAAAAATTCACAATGACTAAAAAACTTATGGTTGTGAAATAAAATCATAAGATATTTTTAAATCATGTTATACACAGTTGAACCGTAAACCGGTATTCAATGAAATGTAGAATACTCGTTTTGTTACTAAAATTAATTTGAAATTTATTTTTCCCAAGTAATTTAAAGTTTAAAAAAATACAATGAAAACACATTTAACAAATTTGATAAAATTTGTAAGCCGAGAGACAGGCTTATACAGTTTTATAATGGCATTACTTTTAGTATTACCGGTAACAGCTTTTTCACAGGCAACAGGACCCGTAAGTACAGCAACAGGCAATCAGATAAATCCTTCAATGGCAACTGACGGCAGCGGGGGTTCCATTATTGCATGGCAAGATAAAAAGAATGGTAAATTTGAAATCTATGCACAAAGAATGAATGCATCAGGTAATGCACTATGGACAGTAAACGGAATTGCAATCTGCACACAGGATAGCAATTACAATCCCATAGTAGTAAGCGACGGAATCGGCGGTGCAATTATTTCATGGCAGTCGTATCGCGGAAGCGCCACGGCAGATATTTATGCGCAAAGAGTAAATTCTTCAGGTACGGTCCAATGGGCATTAAATGGTGTTCCCGTTTGCGCAGTTGTGTTCGACCAGAATACAATTTCAATGATTACAGACGGTGTTGGCGGTGCAATTTTAACATGGCAGGATTACAGAAGCAATAACGGCTTTGCAGATGTTTACGCGCAGCGTGTTAATAATTTAGGCGCAATGTTATGGGTAGCTAACGGAGTAAGCGTTTGCAACCAGGCAGCCGAGCAAAACGGTCCTTCAGTTGTTAATGACGGAGCCGGCGGAGCATTTGTAACATGGTCAGATAACAGAGCAGGAAACTATGATATTTATACACAAAGAATAAGCGCAGGCGGAGCGCCGCAATGGACAACTAACGGCGTAGCAACATGCACAATGGCAACAGACCAGCGCAAACCCGACCTTTGCAGCGACGGAGCAGCAGGTGTAATAGTTGTATGGTACGATTTCAGAAGTACAACAGATTATAATATTTATGCGCAGAGAGTAGGACCGGCAGGCGGAATTGTATGGGCAGTTGACGGAGTTGTTATGAACAACAATGTTGCATATGACCAGATAGACCCGAAGATAGTAAGCGACGGTCTTGGCGGAGGAATAATATCATGGAGCGATAAGCGCACAGGAATTACATCAGATATTTATGCACAGAGAGTAAATTCTACAGGCGCAGTTCAATGGACAGCTACAGGTGTTATAATCTGTACAGCCGGCGGCGACCAGATAAAATCACAGCTTGTAAGCGACGGAAATAACGGAGCATATATAGTATGGGAAGATCATCGTAATGCAGGCAATGCTGATATATACGCACAGAGAATTGCATCTAATGCAGCATTAAACTGGGCAGCAACAGGATTTGAAATCTGTGCAGTCGGTAACGACCAGTTGAACCCAAAGCTTGTCAGCAACGGCAATCAGGGGGCAATTGTAGTATGGCAGGATTTCAGAAGCGGTACTAACTTTGATATTTATAATACAGGTTTTGATATTAACGGATTAGTAGGAGTGCATAACGGTGGAATAACTACACCGGTTGATTTTACGCTATCGCAGAACTACCCTAATCCTTTTAATCCTTCAACAAAAATTAATTATACAATTCCGCAAAATGCAGTTGTGAAGCTGAGTATTTACGATGCTCTCGGGCATGTTGTAAATGTTTTAGTTAATCAAACACAGAATGCGGGAAATTATAATATAGAATGGAATGCAACTGCATTTGCATCCGGTGTTTACTTCTATAAATTAGAAGCAGGAAGTTTTACATCTACAAAACAAATGTTATTAGTAAAGTAAATATCCTTAAGAAACATTCTTTACCCGGCGGAGTTCTCCTCTCCGCCGGATTTTATTTTCAATTCTACATAAGCAGCAAAACAGCATGCTAATCGTTTTGGTTTCGGCAGCATGACTTGTTTTACAGGGGTTATGGCCGCAACCAATCTCGATACCACTTCTCAGAAAACGCAATAAATCTTACCGAATAAAAATTATGAAAATGTTAGATAACAAAGTAGCAATCGTAACCGGCGCGGGCTCGGGTATTGGTAAAGCAATTGCATTATTGTTTGCATCACAGGGTGCAAAAGTAGTAGTATCTGATATAAATGAAAAGTCAGGTAAAGATGTAACGGAAGAAATTATTTCAAAAAAAGGAACAGCTGTTTTTTTCAAAGCGGATACATCAAATCCGAAGGACCAGGAGAATCTTGTTAAGGAGGCAATGAAACATTATGGAGCGCTGCACATAGCATGCAATAATGCAGGTATAGGTGGAGATATGTTTCCTGTAGCAGAGTATCCTATTGAAGGATGGAATAATATAATCGGAATAAATTTATCAGGGGTATTTTACGGAATGCATTTTCAAATTCCCGCAATGCTAGCAAGCGGAGGCGGAAGCATTGTAAATATATCTTCTATACTCGGACAGGTAGGAACAAAAGGACTTAGCGGATATGTAGCAGCAAAGCATGGAGTAGTCGGGCTTACAAAAACTGCCGCACTGGAATATGGTGAGCTGAATGTACGTGTAAATGCCGTCGGGCCGGGCTACATTCAAACACCATTGATTACAGATACACTCGATGAAAAAACAATTTCGGCTTTAGCGGGATTACACTCCATGAACAGATTAGGAGATGTAAACGAAGTTGCTGAATTAGTTCTATGGCTGAGTTCTTCAAAGGCATCATTCGTAACAGGCTCTTATTATCCTGTTGATGGCGGATATTTAGCGCAATAAAATCAAATTAAAATAGGAAGTGAAATTAAAAGGCGGTCATGAACCGCCTTTTTTATTTGTATAAATTGAAAATTGATTTATTTATTTTTTGTATGATGGATAAAAAGTTTAATTTGTTTGCAATCATAGGAAGCGCAAGCCGGAATTCTGCTAATCAAAAGTTGGTTGATGCTTTTGTAAGCTTAACAAAAGATGTTTTTGATGTTACGATTTTTAGTGACTTAAAGACACTTCCGCACTTTGATCCGGAACTATCCTCTGAAAATCCGCCTGAAGTAATATCTGATTTCAGGAACAGCTTAGCAAATGCAGACGGATTACTTATTTGCACACCTGAATATGTTTTCAGTATACCAAGCGGATTAAAAAATGCAATCGAGTGGTGTGTTGCTACAACAGTTTTTTCGGACAAGCCGACCGGATTAATAACAGCATCTGCCCACGGAGCAAAAGGTCATGAAGAGCTTAAACTGATAATGAAAACTGTCATGGCAAATTTTACCGAAGATACAACACTACTTATACACGGCATAAAAGGAAAAATAAATGAGAGTGGTGAGATTACTGATATAAACACAAAAAATGACTTTGTAAAATTTATTGAGGAATTTATAACACTTGTTAAAAATAGTAACTCAATTTAATAGTAATATGAATTGATATTTTTTTATGCATCTTTTTTAAAGGTATTTCTATTAATATTCATCAAACAAATTAATTCTATTTATATCCCGGCCTCTTTTCACATCAAGGCTTCCTAATCAAGGACGATAACCGATTATCCCGGTTATTCTTTTCTTTAATGGAGAAATAATTATTAATTAACGTTTATTTTAATTTCTAAAATTTTTTCTACCATTTTAAAAACCAAACAAAAACTCTCAATGAGAAAATCTACTCTGTACTCTTTACTCATTTTATTTGTATTTTGCTTTTCACAAACTTCCAGTGCGCAGCATTTTGGAAAATTTTCAACAGCAGTTAACATCGGAATAACAAATATTACTTCTGCCGGAGCTGATGATGAAAAAATATTTATACATCTCAGCGGCGAAGCTGAATATGGTGTAGCTCCAAATCTTTCAATTGTAGGTATTGCAGGTTATTCGTCAAACGCAATATATTCTCTGACTGAAATTACTGCTAACGGAAAATATTATTTTAATCCTTATGCGAAAGTAAGATATTTCGGTGAAGCAGGGCTTGGCTCATATGCAACTAAAATAGATTTTGGCGGAGTTTTTGTTGCTGCAAGTGAAAATTATTTTGGAATAAATGCAGGCGCAGGCGCAGTTACCAGCCTAACTGATAAAGTAGAACTTGTAGGTAAACTAAAATATCATAACCCTTTCCCAAAGTCAGGGAGTGGAAGTCTTAACTGGCTCAATTTCACAATCGGAGCAAGTGTAAGCTTGTAATATAAATTATTGCAACAAAGTTTTGAAACGGGGCAGCAGCCCCGTTTTTGTTTTACACTCCTATCTATAATTTACAGATTCATTTTCATTAATCTCTGATGCATTACTTTCCTGCCAAACTACTTTTTTCTCGGTTTAATTTTCTGACATAATTTCATAAATTAAATTTTCATCTCAGCAACACAAACACTTTATAATGGACAATAAAATTTTTGAAGAAGTTGATAATTACATCGAAGGACTTCTTATCCCTCAGGATGACGCTTTATTAAAAGCAGAAGAATCATTAATAACAGAAAATATTCCGCAGATAAGCGTCTCACCCAATCAGGGGAAGTTTCTTCAAATCATGGCTTTTAGCTGTAATGCAAAAAGAATTTTGGAAGTTGGAACACTTGCGGGCTACAGCACAATCTGGATGGCAAGAGCATTGCCGGCAGACGGAAAACTTTTTACAATTGAATTTGAACCGCATCATGCAGAATCCGCAAAGAAAAATATAAGCCGCGCCGGGCTTGATTCGAAAGTTGAAATCATTACAGGCAAAGCCTTGGAAATTCTGGAGAAAATGATTGCAGGTAATGCAGAGCCGTTCGATATGATTTTTATAGATGCAGATAAGCCGCCGTATACAGAGTACTTTCAGCAGGCCTTAAAGCTCTCACACCCGGGTACAATTATAATTGCAGATAATGTAATCCGCAACGGAGATATACTTCATGAAAACAGCAGTGATGAAAAAGTTTTAGGTGTACAAAGGTTCAATAAGTTTTTATCAGAGTGTAAAGAAGTTAATGCAACAATAATTCAAACCGTCGGAGTAAAAGAATACGACGGAATGGCAATAGCAGTAGTAAAATAAAAAATTAATATGACAGGTTTTAAAATAAAAACAAATGAAGGGAGAGAAATAAGATTCAGATATTACTCTGAAGCTCCAGTCACATCAAAAGCATTTAATGATGCACTCCCCTTTTCGATGACAATAATGCATGCGAAGGTATCAGGGCAGGAATTATGGTCCGACAAAGCTCCCGCTCTGGATATTATACAGGAGAATGCATCGGTATTCGCTCAGCCGGGAGAATTTGTTATTGCCCCCATGAAACCGGATAGAAATAAAGTAAAAAACTGCCTCGGCATTTTTTACGGCGAAGGAAAATTAGTCGACTGCTGCAACTTTTTTGCCAAGGTTTATGAAGAGGATATGCAAATTTTAAAAGAGTTTGGCGAAAAGATATGGAGAGAAGGATTTCAGGAAATAACTTTTGAAAAAAAAGATTAGAGTATGTTTGAATTTAAAGAGATGAATATAAATGATTACGAAAACTCAATTGAACTATGGAAACAAACAGAAGGCATGGGATTCTTAGAAAGCGATACTATAGAATCGTTAAATTTTTATTTGCAAAGAAATCCGGGGATGAGTTTTGTTTGTTATGACGATGAAAAATTAACAGGGACAATTCTCGGAGGACATGACGGCCGGCGCGGATATATTTATCATCTTGCTGTAGATAAAAATTACAGAGGGAAATCAATCGGAAAAAAATTAACAGAACTTTCTTTGGAAAGAATAAAAGCATCAGGAATAAAACGTTGTATCATAATGCTAAAATCAGATAATGAAGTAAACGCCGAGTTCTGGCTTAAAAGCGGATTTGAAAGAAGAGAAGACCTAAATATGTTTTCAAAAGATTTATAAACCCAATAAACTTAATAAACAATTTTTCTCTAAAAAAACTTTATTAAATAAAGAAATACATAGAGAACTCGGATGCAATTCGTTCAATGCAGTATGGGACATAATGGGAAAAGAAAATCCTTCAGATGATGATATCTGCGAAGCAATAAGACTGGCGCATGTTTCTACCTGGCATTGGAAATTTGCCGGTACAGAACTAAATCAGCAAAGAGGCGAATGGATTTGCTCGCGTGTACATGCTCATTTTGGTTTTGGAAAAGAGGCGCTGTATTATGCAAAAAGATGTTACGACTTAACCATGAAACATGGCTTTACTGATTTTGATCTGGGATACGGCTATGAGTGTATGGCAAGAGCTTATATGGTGCTCGGAAAAAATAAATTGAAAGAAAAATTTCTGAAACTGGCCGTTGAAGCTGCAGACCAAATAAAAAAGAAAACAGATAAGGAATGGTATATGAAAGATTTAGCCTCCATCAAATAAAATCTTTATCTGTTTATTTCAAACAATTTATTCCTTATAGCTGTTCAAAACTTTCATATAGTTTGCGCGCTCAAACGCAGCCGGCTCAGTAACAGATTTCTGGCTCATACTTCCTTTCATCTGTGAAATCGATTCGTATTCTTTTTCCTGCATCCAAGTCATAATATCACTGAGAATCTCTGTTATTCTTACAGGTCCGTGCCTTAGCAAGTCAGAGCACACCATTGCAACATCTCCGCCGGCCATCATGATTTTTATTACATCTTCTGCGCTGTGAATTCCGCTTGTTGCTGCCATGCTAGCATGAATTTTCCTGTATAAAATTGCAATCCATCTTAAAGGCAATCTCATTTCCCAGTTGCTCGAGAGCATTAAGTGCGGCACTATTTCAAGATTATCCAGATCAAAATCCGGCTGATAAAATCTGTTGAACATTACCAGAGCATCTGCTCCTGCATCATCAAGACGCTTTGCCATATTTGCAAAAGATGAAAAGTGCGGACTAAGTTTTATTGCGACGGGAATGTTAACAGTTTCCTTCACTGACTTCAAAACATTCACATACATATTTTCTACTTCATATCCCGGCAGCTCAGGATCTGTCGGTATATAGTAAACATTAAGTTCTAATCCGTCAGCGCCTGCCTGCTCAATAAGTTTAGCGTATTTTATCCATCCGCCTGTGCTCACTCCGTTTAGACTTCCTATAACGGGAATATGAACGCTCTCTTTCATTCGTGATATATGCCGTAAATATTCATCAGGTCCTAAATTATAATCCTCAACATCGGGGAAGTAAGTTAAAGCTTCAGGATAAGAATTAATTCCGCGTGTTAAAAAATAATCAAGCTCATGGCTATCATGTGTAATCTGTTCTTCAAATAAAGAGTAACATACAATTGCAGAAGCGCCGGCATCTTCAAGCTGCTTTACCGAGTCAAGATTTTTTGATAAGGGAGAAGCTGATGGAACTATTGGGTTTTTTAATTTTAAACCCATGTATTTTGTTGAAAGGTCCATAATTTAATATTAAGCGAAGCAGCGCTTCGAGTTTCAAAATGTTAATTTAAAGTTTTTAAGTAAGCAAGAAGATCAATTTTATCTTTCTCTGACATTTTCCATACTACTCCTGTTTCTGCTGTCTTACCGTCACTCTTTGTTTCATTGTCCAAAAATCTGAAGAACAGTTCATCAGTATAAGGGACTTTGTGCAGATTTGCATCGGATAAATCTTTGAATTTTATTGAGCCTGTCGGTCCCATTCTTCTATACGGTTTACCTTCTGCGGATTCGCCATGACAGTGCGCGCATGAGTGCTGCATACCCCTCATTTCGGATTTTTCCATATCCTGCAGAACTTCCCCGGATAAGTTTTTACCGGTTTTAAATATCGATTCACCGTTTTTCAAATCTATATCACTTTTATTCATACAAAAGAAAGTAAGAAGAAGTCCTGAAAGCACAAGAGCAAATATTTTAACCATAATATTTAAAGTTTAAATTTTGTTTTCATTTTTTACATCCGGTGCATGTTCTTTTTCGATCTTCTCGTATTGTTTCCATTTTTTATTAACTTCCTGCTGCGCAAGTTTTAATAAATGCTTTGCATGTTCAGGATGTGATTTTGTAAGCATCTTATATCGTGTTTCCCTGTAGGCATAATCTTCAAATTTAATTTTCGGAGGTTTGGAATCCAGCTTAAATGGATTTTCTCCTTCCTTCAATAAGTCAGGATTGTATCTGAACAGCTGCCAGTAACCGCTATCGACTGCGCCTTTCTGACTATCTAATGCTTTCTCCATATTTATTCCATGTGCAATACAATGTGAGTAAGCAATTATAAGAGAAGGACCGTCATAAGCTTCCGCTTCAAGGAATGCTTTTAGAGTTTGTAAATCATTTGCTCCCATTGCAACCCGGGCAACATAAACGTTGCCGTAGCTCATTGCAAGAAGCCCTAAATCTTTCTTTGGTGAGCTCTTTCCGTTTGCAGCAAACTTTGCAACTGCGCCAATACCTGTGGACTTCGACATCTGTCCGCCGGTGTTAGAATAAACTTCTGTATCAAGCACAAGAAGATTTACGTTTTTGCCTGAGGCAAGAACGTCATACTGATTTTCTTACGAGATAATCAGCAACGCTTAAAAGCATTTCGGAATTATGCGACTTAATGTTTTTTAGTTTCTCTTTCAGAAGAGTTATTCGTTCCCTCTGTCTTGCAATATCTATTTCTTCTTTTTGAGGTGAGTGGAGAATTTCGCTTACGAAAACTTCTCCTAAGTCGTAGCTCATTGATATCAAAAGTTCAGCAGCGTAATCAAAGTGCTTATCTATAGATAACCTCATTCCAAGACCGAACTCTGCATTATCTTCAAAGAGTGAATTATTCCATGCAGGACCTTTGCCGTCGATGTTAATTGTATAAGGAGTTGTAGGCAAATTACCACCGTAAATTGATGAGCATCCCGTAGCATTTGCAATAATCATCCTGTCACCGAAGAGCTGTGTAGCTAGTTTTATATAAGGAGTTTCACCGCAGCCTGAACAAGCGCCGGAAAATTCAAAGAGTCGTATTCGGGAAGCTCTTTAAAGAAATTCCAGTTAGCTCTTTCTTTTTCGCGTACAGGCAATTGAGGAATCATGTTAAGAGCTTTAAGTCTTACTTCGCTCTTATTTTTTACAGGACAAATTTCATAACACAAAGTACATCCTGTACAATCTTCTGCTGCTACCTGAATTGTATATAAAGTATCTTCACTGAATTCTTTTCCTTTTGCTTTCATGTATTTAAATCCTGCGGGAGCAGTTTCTAAATATTTTTTATCATACGTTTTTATTCTTATAGTTGCATGAGGACAAATCATTGCGCACTTGCCGCATTGAATGCAGATGCTTTCATCCCACTCAGGAATCTGCAAAGCAATATTTCTTTTTTCCCACTGTGAAGTGCCCGAAGCAAATGTTCCGTCAATCGGCATTTCGCTTACTGATACTTCATCGCCGTTACCGGAAATCATTTTTGAAAGAACATTCTTTACATAGTTAGGTGCATCATTAGGAACTATAGGTGGAAGTTCTATATTACCTAATGCCTTTGCAGGGACTTCAACTTTAAATAAATTTTCAAGAGTCTTATCTACTGCGTTAAAATTTTTATTTACAATTTCATCGCCCTTGGCTCCGTATGTTTTTTGTATTGAGTATTTTATTTTTCCGATTGCTTCATCGCTTGGCAGCACTCCCGATATTGCAAAGAAACATGTCTGCAGAATCGTATTCATGCGCGAGCCCATTCCCGTTTCCTTAGCAACTTTATAAGCATCTATTGCATAAAAATTAATTTTCTTGTCGATGATATCTTCTTGAACTATTCTCGGAAGTTTATCCCATATATCGGCTTTTCCATAGGGAGAATTTAGCAAAAACGTTCCGCCATCAACAATGTTTCTTAACATATCAAACTTTTCAAGGAAGTTGAACTGATGACAACCTATAAAATTGGATGAACCGATTAAGTAAGATGATTTAATAGGATTAGGACCGAATCTTAAGTGCGAGATTGTAGTCGAACCTGATTTTTTTGAATCGTAAACAAAATATCCCTGGCAGTAATTATCGGTTTCTTCGCCGATGATTTTAATTGTATTTTTATTAGCGCCGACTGTGCCGTCTGCGCCGAGTCCGTAAAACATTGCACGGAATACGTTATCATTTTCCTTTAGGAAATTTTTATCATATTTGAGACTTGTAAATGTTACATCGTCATTTATTCCAACCGTAAAATGATTTTTCGGATTATCTTTTTTAAGCTCGTCATAAATTCCCATTACCATAGCAGGTGTAAACTCTTTCGATGAAAGTCCGTATCTTCCGCCTATTACATGGGGAAATTTTTCAAACGGAGGATTATCTGAAGTCATTGCTTCACTAATAGCCGTTACAATATCTTTATACATAGGTTCACCGTTAGAGCCGGGCTCTTTTGTTCTATCTAATACTGCTATTTTCTTTACTGATTTTGGAAGTTTATCTATAAAGTGATTTATTGAGAAAGGTCTGAACAGGCGGACCTTTAACACTCCTATTTTTTCTTCGCCTGATTGTTTTAAATAATCAATTGTCTCTTCAACTGTTTCAGCACCTGAACCCATCATAATTATAACTCTCTCTGCATTCGGGTCGCCGTAATAATCAAACAAATTATATCTTCTGCCTGTCAGTTCAAAGAATTTATCCATGTATTTCTGAACAATATCCGGGCAATTATCGTAAAATTTATTTACGGTTTCTCTTCCCTGAAAATATACATCGGGATTTTGAGCTGTTCCTCTTATAAAAGGATTATCCGGTGAAAGCGCGCGTTTGCGGTGTTCATATATAAACTTTTCTTCAATCATTTGCTTAATGATTTCTTCCGGTATTAATTCTATCTTGGCAACTTCATGTGATGTTCTGAATCCGTCGAAGAAATGGATGAACGGAATTCTTGATTCCAATGTAGCTGCATGTGAAATCAAAGCTGTATCCATAATTTCCTGCACGGAGTTTGAGCATAGCATTGCAAAACCTGTCTGCCTTACTGCCATTACGTCACTGTGGTCTCCAAATATAGATAAAGCCTGAGCGGATAATGCTCTTGCGCTTACGTGGAAAACAGTTGAAGTAAGTTCACCTGCAATTTTATACATGTTCGGAATCATCAATAATAATCCCTGTGATGCTGTGAAAGTTGTTGTAAGCGAGCCTGTTTGTAATGCACCGTGTACTGCGCCTGCTGCGCCGCCTTCACTCTGCATTTCCTGAACTACAGGTACGCTGCCCCAGATATTCGGCTTGCGTAAGGAAGACCAGACGTCTGAAAGTTCACCCATTCCCGATGAAGGTGTTATAGGATATATTGCGATAACTTCGTTTAATTTGTAAGCTATGTAAGCGGCAGCTTCATTGCCATCAATAGTTGAGAATTTAGAGGAAATCATTGAACAATAGTTAAAATTGAAGAAAGAACCTTTATGCGAGCACTCATTTTAATAAGTAATTTTAATTAAAATCAAATACCGATATTGTAAAAATGGTATATTTTTTTCAGATTTAATATGATTTAGGTCAGCTTTTATGCTAAAAATTCTTAATTGTTAATTGCCCCCCCTTAATTTATATTTGTTTTTCAAATTTTTTCAACCCCACTTTATTTCTTCATGAAATTTTCAGATTTCAAGTATTCCCGCCCTGACCTCGACACTATCGGACGTGAGATACAAAAAGATTTAATGGATTTTAATAATGCCGAGTCAGCAGAAACTCAGTGCCGGATTATTGAAAACATTAACGTTGTAAGAAAGAATTTTTCGACGATGTTTAATATTGCCTCAGTTAATTATTCTATCGATACGAATAACAAGTTTTACGAAGAAGAAAAAAAATTCTTCGATGATAACTCACCTATCTTCTCAGGATATATTTCAGAATATTATAAATCTCTGGTTCAGTCAAAATTTAAGCCTGAGCTTGAAAAAAAATTCGGCAAGCTTTTATTTGCTGTTGCAGACTGCTACATTAAATCTTACGATCCCATTATAAATGATGACCTTGTAAGGGAAAACGAACTCTGCACAGAGTATAATAAGCTGATAGCCACTGCTAAAATTTTCTATGACGGCGAAGAAAGAAATATTGCCGGCATGGAGCCTTTTATGCTTTCTACAGATAGAGCTAAACGCAAAGAAGCTAACGAAGCAAAATGGAAATACTATTCCGATAACGCTGAAGAGCTTGACAGAATTTTCGATGACCTAGTAAAAGTAAGGCATAAGATTGCAACAAAGCTTGGCTTCAAAAATTTTGTAGAACTCGGCTATTACAGAATGAGCCGCACAGATTACAATGCTGAAGACGTAAAAAAATTCAGAAGCTACGTTAAAAAATACGCAGTACCTATTGCAGCAAAGCTAAAGCAGCGTCAGGCAAACCGTTTAGGACTTGAAACGCTCGAGTACTTCGACGGGGCACTGGATTTTAATTCCGGCAATGCTACACCTAAAGGAACTCCCGAATGGATTTTGGAGAACGCTAAAAAAATGTATGAAGAACTCTCAGAAGAAACAGGCGAGTTTTTCAATTTCATGGTTGATAATGAACTGATGGACCTTGTTAATAAAAAAGGAAAAGAAGCCGGCGGATACTGTACTTTCATCGAAGATTACAAAGCACCTTTTATCTTCTCTAACTTCAACGGAACATCACATGATATTGTAGTACTTACCCATGAGGCTGGACATGCATTCCAGGCATACTGCAGCAGGGACTTTGATATAGTTGAATATCAAAATCCTACAATGGAAGCATGCGAAATTCACTCAATGAGTATGGAGCTTCTTACATGGCCATGGATGCATTCATTCTTTAAGGAAGATACTGAGAAGTATAAATTTTCAGCTATCAACGGCTGCATGATTTTTATTCCTTATGGAACTGCTGTTGATGAATTCCAGCATTACGTTTATGAGAATCCCGATGCTACTCCGCAGCAAAGAAAGGAATTCTGGAGACACACAGAGAAAAAATATCTGCCATTGCTTGACTACATTGATAATCCTTACCTTGAGAACGGCGGCAGATGGCAGGCACAAAGACATATATATGAAAGTCCTTTCTACTATATAGATTACTGTCTCGCACAAATAAGCGCATTCGAGTTC
The DNA here is from genome assembly GCA_044226845.1 of Ignavibacteria bacterium. Taxonomy (GTDB): domain Bacteria; phylum Bacteroidota; class Ignavibacteria; order Tepidaquicellales; family Tepidaquicellaceae; genus JAFDZO01. The sequence continues at coordinate 38,194 of JBGAGG010000005.1, read as the reverse complement.
TGGAGAAAGTTCAACGAGAACCGTGATACTGCAATGGTTGATTACATAAATCTTTGCAAAGAAGGCGGCAGCATGTCATATACTGAATTGCTGAAAGTCCCTAAGCTCGGCTCACCATTCGTTGAAGAATGTTTTGAGCAAAACGTAAGCTATGTCGAACACTGGTTGGACAAAGTAGACGATACAGTTCTATAATTTTTTATTCCAATCCCCTCCTTGTAAGGAGGGGAAATTTAATATACTCTTATGCAAATCGAACACGAATTTACCTGCCCTTATTGCTTTGAAAAAATCACAATGCTGATTGACCCCACTGAAGATCCACAGGCGTATGTAGAAGACTGTGAAGTCTGCTGCAACCCGATTGCAATCGCTTGCGAAGTAAAGGATGGAGAAATTATTGAGTTCGAAGCTTTTCAGATTGATTAAAATCGTTCTTTGTTAATCGTATTTTCGTTGTTCGAAAAAGTCACATTATTGTCACATTCTTTAATCCTGCCTCACTTTAACATAATTCATCTTCTTTTCTAAGTTTCTTCTTCAATGACGAATTTTTGACGGATTCTTTAATTCCGGCTTAATTTCTATATCTTTTTCTCTCCTATTTCAATTTCTAAAAAAAATTTTCCCATTCTTGACGGGTTTTTGACGGATTTTGGAGAAAAATTTATCCCCATCAATTACAGTCGCGTTTCCCGTCATTCCCAACATCCTCGTTTGGAATGTCAAATTATTCTTTCATCAATGACGAATTTTTGACGGGTTTTTCTGCAAAATAACATACATTGGATTCATGGGGGCGCTCGCACGAACCGTAGGTTCGTTTACTCATAATGAAAAATTGAGGTTACTCAATTTTTTATTATGAGTAAGTCCCGCTTTAGCGGGACGCGAGCGCCCCCGGCAATTGCTGTCAACAATATATCCATTTTTATTTTCCGTTCCGAGATATTCTTCCCCATTCCTACTAATAGGGAGAAATTTTAAATTCCTCTTGACACAATACCCCATATAACGGCCATTTAATTTCTTCTTTTCCCGCAATCGCTTTTTGCATTAAATTTTTTTACCATTATTATTATTTTAGGTTCATGAAAAGAAACGTCCGACCATATAGAATCCTGCTTTACTACCTCTATACGAAGATCGAAAATTCAGAAGACTATGCAGAGCTTCATTTAAAATTCTGCAAATCCTTAGGAGTGCTTGGGCGAATTATAATTGCGCACGAAGGAATTAACGGAACAATTTCCGGTACCATCGACCAGACTAATGCTTACATCGCAGCAATGCGTATGGACCCGCGTTTTGAAAAAATGGAATTCAAAATTGATGAAGCCGATGAACATGCTTTTAAAAAAATGTTTGTAAGGCATAGAAGTGAAATCGTTACTATGAACCTTGATGAAGATATTGACCCGAATGTAACAAGCGGCAAGAAACTTAAGCCGAAAGATTTTTACGAAGCGCTGCAAAGAGATGATGTAGTTATCGTTGACGGAAGAAATGATTATGAATATGACCTTGGACATTTTCCCAATGCTATAAGACCTGAAGTACGAGTGTTTAAGGAATTTCCCGAATGGATAAGAAAGAACCGCGAGATGTTCGAAGGCAAAAAAATCCTTGCATACTGTACGGGAGGGATAAGATGTGAAAAGCTTACGGGATTATTTCTTAAAGAAGGATTTGAAGATGTAAACCATTTACACGGAGGAATTATAAATTACGGAAAAGATAAAGAAGTCAGAGGCAAAGGATGGCTTGGCAAATGTTACGTGTTTGATGAAAGAATCTCCGTTGATATAAATAAAGCCGAACCGCATCAGATAGTTTCAAAATGTTATCATTGCGGCGAGCCGTGCGAAAGATATGTAAACTGCGCCCAGCTTGAATGCCATGCGCAATTTTTATGCTGTGAAGAGTGCGATGTGAAAACAAAACGCTCATGCTGTGAAGAGCATAAAAATTCAGAACGCAACGAATACAATATTAAAGAACGTGAAGCCGCACTTTCGTGAGGCTTCACAGTTTTTTTTACTCCTTAATTTTAATTAGAACATTTCCCGCTAGTGAATTCAGAACCGGAGTTTTCATTTTAAAATATCCTCCCATATTTTCCAGATTAAAGTTTAACTTTAGCTTTTTATTTTCTATTATAAAGCTTCCTTTTTCAGCAGGTAATTTTTTATAGTTTTCTTCAGCTTTTAAGCTGTCAATTGCCGGATAAAAACTAAACGTCGATATTTCAGTTCCGTTGTAGTCAACCCTCATCATAGCGGAATCTCTCAGCAATGTCAGACCTATTTTATTTGAATCAGCGTATAAGGTATAAGTTGAATCAGGCATAAACTGGTTTTCATCATTTTGCCTGTAAATATTTATAGGTGAATAATAATCATAATCAGATATTTTTGTAATTGCACTTTTGTCAAAATAGTAGCTGAAATAATTTTTCTTTTCCGAATTATAATTTTCTCTGAAATAAGCTTTGTACTGCAATCCCATCAGTTTCATAACATCAGAAGGCTGTGAGTAGGCATTTTTACCCGTAATGGAATCCAGGCTTGTATCAAACCAGTCTTGCAACGCTGAAACAGAATTTCTTTCTGCTAAAAAGTGCACTATAGAACTTATATTTCCCTCATCATTATCACTTATATTTTTATGAGCCGCTTTATCCATTGGTTTGATCTTTCCGTCAACTAAAATATTATTAGCTGTTAATAATTTCTCTAACCTGTTCATCTGGCTTCTTTGTGAAACTGAAAATGCGCTCCACGGACCGAATGAAGTAAGAAAACAGAGAAGGCAAAGAGTAACCGGTATTAATTTAATATTTTTTACTTTACTGAATAAAAAGTAAAGAGAAATAAAAGTCAGCCAGCACGCAAGCACGAATACGAAATATCTGTTTTCAGTGATGCCATATTCAAATAGTCTTGTAAGTATTGCAACAAAAAGCAGTCCGATTAAAGGAAGCAGAGCTATATAAAATGATTTTGAAAAAACTTTTATCCATTTGTTCTCTTCATAGTTTCTAATAGGGTAAATCAGCAGAAGAGAAAAAATTCCTGCAATGGAGAAACAAAGAATAAGATACGAAACCCATCCGACAGGAAGATTCCACTGAATAATTATCTTACCCATGTATAAATATAAAATCACAAGGTAAACTGTTACAAGCGGAAGCAGAACGAACTGTGTAAATAATTTTAATGCCTTAGGATAAATCTCTTCCTCATAGAATTCATTTAAGTTCTGAGGAATTCCTGCGAGGAAGAACCACGTGTTAAAAACTCCCAATATAAAAAAGAAAAGCTGCGGATATATTCTTTCTTTTATCCCTGCATTAAATAATTCATTAAAAGAAAGGATTGCAACTGCCAGCCCGGCAAACAATACACCGGAAAATAAAACTGCAGTAAGAATACGAAGGAAGAACAATTTATTAAATCTCCAGAAAGCATCTATGTTCTGCTGGCGTTCAACATCTCTGTTCATGAAGGCAGAAAATGCCACCAGAAAATGAAAACCGAGCATATAGAGAAAGAAACGCGTTATATCAACAAGGCTTAGTTCTTTCGGAAGCCAGAAATAGTATGCAATAAGAAATATAACACCGGTTACCTGTATCAGCAGATTTTTTTTCTTTTCAAGTTTAAAAACTTCATTGCGCAGTGTTAACGAGAGCAGAAATGAAATTCCCATTCCGCAGCACATCACCATATTATAAATAAACTTGTAATCTTTATGCGCCTCTGCTTCAATCTCGATAATAAATATCATCAGGAATGCTCCGAGAATGGATGATAATATTACAAACGGAAACCTGAGAAATGTTTCCTTTGCTTCTTCGTACAGCTTGTGGATTGATGGAATTTTCATCTTATGCTTTTAATTTTGTACTTATGTAATAGTATAAAGTTTCCCGATAATTTTTTACAAAGATTTTTTAATAAGATTTTCAAGAGCGGCAAGATGATCTATAAATGCTTTTCTTCCTTTATCTGTGAGAGAATAAGTTGTTTTCGTTTTTTTACCTATGAAACCTTTCTTCACTTTAACATATTTTTCTTTTTCAAGAGCGTTTATATGGCTGGCAAGATTTCCGTCAGTTAGCGTCATCATTTCTTTCAGCGCATTGAAATCAAGTGATTCATTTACGGTAAGCAAAGACATTACGCCAAGCCGTACCCTGCTTTCAAGCAATTTATCAAGGCCGTTTATTATATTTTCCATCGGACTTTTTATTAAGAATTAGTCTTATCGTAATTAAAATACATTATGAATCCATAAATAATATTCATAACACCAAAACCAATTGTAAAAAACAGAAGAGCATAAACAGGAATAAATGAGAGAATAAGACCGAGAGTAATTTCAACTATTCCCAGGCTTCGTATCAGATTAAATGAAAACTTGCTGACACTGATAAGTCCCAGCCCGAAAAAAATCAAAAGCGATGGCACAACGAGGAAATATATTCCGTAATAAATAAGAACTAAGGAGAAAAGAGCTCCTGTAAAAAGAAATATAGAGTGATTAATAATAAATTTTTTGCCTGCACTGCTGAACAGCTGAGTATTGTTACTCTTAGCTTTTCTACCTGCAAAAAATAACGCAGATATTGCAGCTAATGTGAAAATGGCCAAAGCAATCAGTATTAAAAATTGAAGTGTACTGCTATCAGGCGCGGAAGTAGTATTATTCAAGTTCTTTGTCCAATTCATTATTTCCTTTGCCTGCTCGAAGAAACCAATCGGCAGAGAATAACTGACAAGCGCACTTCCCAATATTGCTATAATGCCGGCGCTTATTCCGGAAAGTCCGCTAAGAGATGTGAACCGTGATGAATTTTCCATCATAGCTCTAATGTCATTTAAACTGTTTATTTGTTCCTCTGTTTTATCTTCGGTTAGTTTCATGTTTGGGTTGTTTAAAAAGTACTTTGTATTACAAAGTTAATTAAGAAAAAAATATTTGTCAAGTGAATTCTAAAATATTAAAATACTCTCCAGTCATATTTTTTTATTATCTGCCATATTTCATTTTGATTTATTCTTTTAGCAAGCGTATATAAAATAGAATACGGACCAGCAGCCGTATATATACTGTTGCGGCTGCTTTCTATTATCTTACCACAGAAATTATCTAATGTAAACGAATATTTGTTCAAAAAATCCGGCTTCTTCATTATTGCAGAATCTTCCTGCATCTGAAAAGCTAATGTAACAGCTTTGTAAAGATTTTCATCTATTGCAATGTTCCGTGTCTTAATCATTCTGTGAAGTTTTCCTTTTATAAATTCTGCGTATTGTATATCCGGTTCACCTTCCTTCATAAACAATATATATAAAAAAGTAATGTAAATATTACACAGTGTATTTACGGAAATAGTTTCTCTCATATTAACTACAATATTTCCAAGAACTTTTTGAAAAGTATCAAGAACTTCATTTCCGGGATGTATTAAGTGCGGTAGAGATTCTCCATGATTTTCAAACTTCAGTATTTTAGCAAAATACTTTTCATTTTCTATCTGGTAATAAGTCAGAAAAGTGAAAGACTTATTATGAGATAAAACTGAATTTGCTAAAGCGTGTTTCATCAGGTGGTCGCTGTTTCCTTCCTCACCTTTATTCGATAAAATATGAGCATAGTGTTTTATAAGTAAAAACGTATAAGCACTATATGGAGCTGAATCCTTACAGACTTCATAATATCCTTTTATTTTCTCTACGTAATAATCCAGTTTGGTTTTATCACTGTTAAATTCAAGCAATGTCAGATAAGATTTTGCCACAGCCGCTTCAGGAAATCTGCCTTCATTTTCTGCGAGCAAAGCGATTTCATCACAAAGTTTTTTTAGTTTTACATTATCATTCAGTCTGAAATAAATTAAAGCCATCAGCAGAGGAATTCCATATCTGTAAACTTCCAGGTTGTATTCTTTAATTAAAGAGTCAGCAGCATTCAGATTATTTAACGCTGATAAATAATTTTTGTCGTTAATGAGCTTAAAGACATGCTTATAAGTGCGGGTTAAAAACAGTCTTACATTTATTGCAGCCTCCTCCTTTTCAGAAAGAGAAAACTTATCCTTAAGTTTATATAATTTTTCCAGCTTATTATAAAAGGCAAGGAACTGAGGGTAATTTTTTTGTACATAATAATAATGCGCCATGGTTTCAGTGCTTTCATATTCAAAAAGAAATAACTGTGAAGAGTTAATATTATAGTTCTTCATTACATCTTTTTTATTTTTCGCTAACTGATTCAGAAAATTAAGATGAAACGTCTTCATCTCTTTCTTCATCCCGATATTATTCATTTTTCTGGCCTTCAGAAAATCAAATTCTAATTCAGTCCCTTTAAAATCTTCCTTAAGCTTGTTTAAAATTTTTTCCCACTCAAAAAGGAATTCACGGTAGTCAGATATCAAACGGGATTTAAGAGTATCAAGCTCTCCTGTTTTAATATCAAGTTCTTTACAAACAGCGGCTGAATCCCAGTTATTTATGTCATCTGCATCTACATATCTGTAAATAATTTTAAGAAGCTTTACATTCTTCTGATTTGCCGCATTCTTTCTGGTAAGCAGCTTCTCCAGAAATTCTTTCCGCTTTGCCGGGTCGCTTACAGAAAACTCTAAAAGATAATTTAAAGATGCTTTATTCATTCAACCTGAATGATTTTAGGATTTAGATGTATTCAGTTTTATAAAATTCACATTAAAATAATCGATTTTTTATAGATTTTCTAATCCATTTAATTAAACCGCTATATTCGTTAATTTTAGCCATTAATTTAATTCAATCTCACTATCAATAATGGAAGCAATGGAAAGAGTTTACATAAACAAAATATCGGAACACGTTGATAAAGAAGTCACGATTAAAGGCTGGCTTTACAATATCCGCTCATCAGGAAAGCTTATGTTTCCCGAGTTCAGAGACGGAACAGGAATTATTCAGGGAGTTGTATCCAAAAAAGAAGTCTCTGAAAAAATCTGGGATGACTTTGCAAAGCTCACGCAGGAATCTTCCGTTATTGTAAAAGGAAAAGTCACTAAGCATCCGAAAAAAGAAAACGTTTACGAGCTTCAGGTTACTGACTTACAAATAGTTCAGATTGCAGAAGAATATCCTATTACTCCTAAAGAGCATGGCGTCGAATTCTTAATGGATAGAAGACATCTGTGGCTGCGCTCACAAAGACAGGTTGCCATAATGAGAGTAAGAAATGAAATTGTTCAATCCATCAGAGAATATTTTTATAAAGAAGGCTTTACTTTATTCGATACACCTATATTTACGCCGAATGCTGTTGAAGGAACAAGCACATTGTTCGCAACCGATTACTTCGATTTAGGCAAAGCTTATTTATCCCAGTCAGGACAGCTTTATGCTGAGTCCGGCGCTATGGCATTAGGAAAGGTTTATACATTCGGCCCAACGTTCAGAGCAGAGAACTCCATGACAAGAAGACACATAACTGAGTTCTGGATGATGGAACCTGAAATGGCTTACTATGATATTGATGACGATATGAATTTGATTGAAGACTTCCTTGAATATGTTGTGCAGAGAGTAATTGTAAACTGTAAATCAGAACTTGAGACTCTTGAAAGAGATGTAACAAAGCTTGCAAATGTAAAGAAGCCTTTCCCGCGAGTTACATATGATGAAGCAATTGAAATTTTAAGAAAAAAAGATATTCCGCTTATAAGAAAAACTGCTAACGGCGAAGAAGAAATAAGACCTTTTCCATGGGGCGAAGATTTCGGCGCTCCGCACGAAGAAGCAATTGTTGAAGACTACGATAAACCTGTAATGGTGCACCGCTGGCCTGCTGAAGCTAAGGCATTTTATATGAAGCGCGACCCGAATGACCCGAAGATTGCACTCGGCGTTGACGTACTTGCACCTGAAGGTTTCGGAGAAATCATTGGCGGTTCGCAAAGAGAGGATAATCTTGATCTGCTTGTTGAAAGAATACATGAGCATAAGCTTCCTATTGAAGTGTTCCAATGGTATTTAGACTTAAGAAGATTCGGCAGCGTGCCTCACTCGGGTTTCGGTATGGGACTTGAAAGAATGGTAAGCTGGATTTGCAATCTTGAACACATCCGCGAGGCTATTCCTTTTGCAAGAAGGCCGAACAGAATTCGTCCGTAAATTTATTTTTAATATATGGCCACAAGTTACGCTTTTATATTGGGTATATTCGTTAGTGTACTTATAGGGCTGGCCTTTTATTATTATAAAGACGTTTATAAACGACGGGTATTAACAAATCAGCTTTTAGGGACTGACTCCGGCACAGAAAAAAAATATGAATATAAATCTCTGCCGGAAAAATACACGAACTATGAACTGAAAGGATATGTTAAGAAATATGAGTGGAAGCTTCAGGAAGTTTTTAACAGGGAGAATGACAGATACACCGAAAATAAGCACTATGATTATATAAAGTTCTCTGCTGATTTAAATAAAAATCCTAACACGATTTTTATTCACAAAAAAACTAAAATAATTACAAAGCCTGAGCTTTTTGATCATATACAGACTGTTTTCTTCGACGGAAAGATTTTAAATCCCGATGTAGATGCACAGGTAAAGGAAATGAACATTGTTCCCTGCGGAAGTACCGGGGCTTTTATAAAAAATTTTTATGTCTTCGCAAAAAATAAACATGCCGTAAAAAGAGTTTTAACTGAGTTAGTCGAAGATGTGATAGTGCACGATTTCCAGTGGTGCAAAGAAGATTCATTCAAAGTGATGATTCTGAAAGATAAGCTGATAATAAAAACCCATACATCCATTAATTCAGGTGAAATAAAATCAATAATAAGATTAGGCGAGAAAATATTAGATTACATTTAGAAGAATATGAATACAATTATAATAGACGGCAATAATCTTTTGCATAAAATTCCTTCGTTCAAAAAAAGCTTCAGCGCAAGTCCCGATAATACCAGAAGAACTTTAGTGGAAGCAGTAAAAGGAAGAGTAAAGATAAAAGCAAAAATTATTTTTGTTTTCGACGGGCACAGCGACGATAAAGCGCAGAACGTAATTTACTCGGGAAGGAAAACAGCCGATGAAGTTATAAGAAAATTTATTGAAGAGAATTACAATAAGAATTCGATTAAAGTTGTGAGCTCGGATAATGAGATAACATCGCTTGCTAAAGTCTGCGGATGCGAAGTAAGCAGCTCTGAAAAATTCTGGGAAGAGATAAATTCCACATCTCCGACTAAAGGAAAAAATATAAATCAATTATACCTGTACGATAAAGCTGAAAAAGAAAAACCGAATGGCATGAGCAAGAAAGATTTTAATGAATACTTAAAACATTTCACATAGTCTTTTATTTTACCAAATAAATAATGACTTCAACAGAGTTACTCCATCAGTACATTAAAAACGAAAATCTTCGCAAGCATTGCTATGCTGTTGATGCATGCATGAGATTTTATGCAAAGCAGCTGGGGGAAGATGAAAATAAATGGGGCGATGCAGGTCTGCTTCACGATCTTGACTGGGAAATGTATCCCGACACACATCCGAACACAGCAGTTCCAATCCTTGAAGAGAACGGTTACGATAAAGAATTCATAGATGCAGTTTTAGGGCATGCATATCCCGACAGGACTAATGTGCCTAGAGAAACTAAGCTTGCAAAGTATCTCTTTGCATGCGATGAAATAACAGGATTTGTAACTGCATACTCATTAATGAAACCGGACGGAATGAATAGCGTAGAAACTAAGAGTATCATCAAGAAGATGAAAGATAAAGCCTTTGCAAGAAATGTTAGCCGCGATGATATAAAGCTCGGCGCAGAAGAAATAGGCATTCCTCTTGAAGAGCATATTACAAATGTTATAAGTATTTTAAGAAGTGATACAAGATTGAATTGAGTTAAATTAAAAATCCAATGGAAGTAATCTCAACAAAGAATTTAAAAAAAGAATATCAGGGAAGCAGATTCAACAAAGAAAAAATCACTGCGCTGAAAAATTTTTCTTTCAACGTGCAGGAAGGCGATATATTCGGATTGCTCGGACCCAATGGCGCAGGAAAGACAACGCTTGTAAAAGTATTGCTCGGAATTGTTTATCCTACAGAAGGAGAAGTTTCCATTTTCGGCGATAGCATAAAAAATGAAAAGTATAAAACAAGAGTCGGCTACCTTCCGGAAAATCACAAGTTCCCGAATTATCTTACAGGTGAACAGGTTCTGCATTATTTCGGTATGTTAAGCGGAATGTCAAAAGCAGATGTACAATCCCGCAGCGATGAATATCTGAAAATCGTTGATATGGAAAAATGGAAGAAGACAAAGATAAAAAAATATTCGAAAGGAATGATGCAGCGTCTGGGAATTGCCCAGGCAATGATAAACGAACCCGATTTGATTTTTCTTGATGAACCTACTGACGGCGTTGACCCCATAGGAAGAAAAGAGATTCGTGATATTCTGATTGGACTGAAAGAAAAAGGAAAAACAATTTTTCTTAACTCGCATTTACTTAGTGAAATAGAACTTGTATGTAATAGAGTTGCAATCCTAAACAAAGGCGAGCTTATAAAAGAAGGAACGATAGACGAAATCACTTCAACGGGAAATCAGCATACGTTCTCCACTTCAGATCTATCCGATGCTGTAATAAATATTTTATTGAGTCAGCATTTTGCAACTCTCCATGGTAAAAACGAATTTCTTGTTAACACAGAATCACCTGAAGTGCTAAATTCAATAATTGATGTATTAAGAAAAAACAATGTGAACATTTTAAGCTTAACGAAGGAAAAGAATTCATTAGAGAACATGTTCATTAACTTAATCGGTCAGCAAAATTAAAATGATTTTTAAAACACTTGTATTCGGAGTTATACGTGAAGCCATCGCAAAGAAAATCTTTATAGGATTTTTTGCTATCTCTACTTTAATAATTTTAGGCTTCATTGCCTTTGTAAATTTTGATTCAGTCGAAGGCATTGTAACAATGTCCGGAGATGAGGTAAGAGAGCTTGTTCTGGGATTTGAAAGCTTCACGCTCGGAGTTTCATATCTTCTTTTAATTACACTATGTCTCATCGGAGTATCTTCCATTATTCCTTCGATGCTTGAAAAAGGAAATATAGACTTGCTGTTATCAAAACCCGTCTCACGCTCACAGATTTTACTAGGTAAATTCGTAGGCGGACTGCTTTTAATTTTTATAAGTCTTGTTTATCTTATAGGTACAATATGGTTAATTGTATCTTTTAAATTCGGATACTGGAATGCATCATTTCTTTCTTCGATACTTATGCTTACGTTTTCATTTGCCGTAATATATTCACTCGTGATTTTCATAGGAATTACAACTCAAAGTTCAATACTTGCCATACTAATTAACATCTTTCTGATATTTTTAATCTGTCCGTTCTTGGCATCACGCGAGCAGGTTTTATTTACTTTTATAACAGGAGACGTAGGGCAATTTATTATTAACTTCCTGTATTACATTTTGCCAAAGCCGAATGACTTACAGACAATCACGGGAAATATAATAAAGGGCGAGAAAGTAGTATCATGGCAGCCTGTTATTACTTCGGCATTATTCTTAATAACATTTTTATCCGCTTCTATTTTTGTTTTTAAAAAGAAAGATTATTAAAAAATATTAATGCTTTATAGATTCTCTCAAATATTAGTATTAATATGTTCTTCCTTTTTATTCTATTCATGCTCAAATGATGCTCCTAAAATTGAGCCTCTACCTATATCCGTAAAAAATAATTTTAACCTTCTTCAGAAAGATCCGCAGTTTGTGCTTTATATAAATTTTAAAAGCATGAACAAAACATCTTTCTGGAAAGCTAACGTTTCTGATTCCCTGCTCAATGCAGAAAGAACTTTCGGAAGTCTGCTTAACACTTTCAAAGTGGCAACCGGCGCTTCAATTTCCGAAGGGCTTGATGAGCTGTATTATTCGAATTCATGGCAGGGGGAAAATTCCATTGTACTAAAAGGTATTTTTGACAGGCAGAAATTAAATGACTATCTCACTAAAGATTCAACATTTGAAAAAACAAATGCAAAGGACGGCACTCCGGTTTATATAAATAACAATAACCGCCTGCATTTTTTCTTCAAGGATAATTTCACTATCTGCGCGAGTAATTACATGACCATAATCAATGAGATGACTGCGATTAAAGATTCTTCAAAGACGGGACTGCTTCAAAATCCGGAAATGATCTCAGCAATAGAAAAAATTTATAATAAAGAAAATATCTGGATGATCTCAAAGGAGCAGATGTTCATCAGGGGAATATTTGTAAATTTTCTGGAGTCTAAACTGGAGTATGAAACAGATGAGAAGAAAGGAACCGATACAAATAAAGTTACAATAGAAAATATATACAATAAAATTTCGTCAGTTTCTTTTTCGGCAAAGATGGATAAGGATTTAAATTTTTATGTACAGACAGAATTTATAAACGGCGAGACTGCAAACTTTTTTAAGACATACATTACGGGCATGTTATCTTTATCCAAGCTCACTTCCACTGTAAAAGGAAATCAGAAATCGCCTTCAGATAGAATTCTTGAATCTACAAAAGTTGAGTTGTATGATAATACAGTGCTGATAATAATGAACATTAATAACACAAATATAAACGACTTCCGCAAAGGCGCAATTATTAATAAGCCTGACTAATCTTCTTCCAGAAAACTTTCTGCCTGCTTAACATCATCTTCGCTTCCTATAAATAACGGTACTCTCTGATGTAATGCCTTTGGAGCAACTTCTAAAATTCTTTGTTTTCCGGTTGATGCTCTGCCGCCTGCCTGCTCCACAATAAATGCTAACGGATTTGCTTCATACATCAATCTTAATTTTCCGTTTGTATTTTTCTTATCAGCAGGATAGATAAAAATTCCGCCGTACAATAAATTGCGATGGAAGTCAGCAACTAATGAACCGACATATCTTGATGAATAAGGTCTGTTTGTTTCTTTATCGTCTTCTTTCAGATAGTCTATATATTTTTTCATTCCCTCCGACCACTTGCAATAATTTCCTTCGTTGATTGAATATGTTTTCGATTTTTTCGGTATCTGCATATTTTCATAGCTCAGTAAAAATTCACCTACTGTCGGGTCAAGCGTAAACCCGTGCACACCTTTCCCCGCTGTGTAAACAAGAAACGTGCTGGAACCATAAACAACGTAACCCGCTGCAACTTGTTCAACTCCCGGCTGCAGGCAATCTGCCTCAGTACCCGGACCGCTTTCGGAAATCCTTTTGTAGATAGAAAAAATTGTGCCTATAGAAATATTTGCTTCTATGTTCGATGAGCCGTCAAGCGGATCGAAGTGACAGATGTATTTATTGCTGATTGCATTATTCAGAATATATTTATCTTCAAGGGGTATAAACTCCTCTTCTTCCTCTGAGCATACTGCGCATATGTGCCCGCCTGCCTTCATAGTATTTGTCAGCATATCGTTCGCATATACATCAAGTTTTTTTACTGCTTCACCCTGAACATTTTCATCGCCTGTAAATCCAAGTATATCTATTAAGCCCGCCCTGTTAACTTCCAGAGAAATTATTTTACATGCTAATGCAATATCTGCTAGCAGATCGGATAACTGTCCTGTTGCATCCGGTATATTTCTTTCCTGGTCAATTATGTGTCTGTAAAAAGTTTTAAACTTGTTAAGCATTATATAGAGGGGTTAATTTTTTAAATTTCTTTCTATGTAGTCTATTAAAGTATGAATAATTTTAATATGAATTTCCTGGACTCTATCCGAATACTTCGATTGCGGTGAACGAATTTCAACATCACATACAGTTGCCATCTTGCCGCCGTCTTTTCCTGTGAGCCCTACTATTTTCATTCCTCTTTCTTTTGCTGCATCGATTGCATTCAGAATATTTTTTGAGTTACCGCTTGTGCTTATAGCAAGCAATACATCGCCTTCTCTTCCAAGACCTTCAACGTACCGTGAAAAAATTTTATCAAATCCGTAATCATTGCCTACACATGTAAGATGCGATGCATCTGAAACTGAAACAGCGCCTATGGCTCGTCTGTCATCTCTGAATCTTCCCGTAAGCTCTTCAGCAAAGTGCATTGCATCACACATTGAGCCGCCATTCCCGCAGGAAATAATTTTTCCGCCATCGTTCAATGCATCAACCATTATATCACCGGCTGATTTTATCTTTTCAAAATTAGCATCATCTGAAATAAATTTTTCCAGTACTTTCTGCGCTTCAATAAAATTTTCTTTTATGTTATTCATAAAACTTTTATCAAGTAACTTTTAATTTTTAAAATCTTAAAACAATTTATCGAGCGCATCCTTAATTTTTTCCACACCGATAATCTCAAAATCCTTTTTTGAATTATATCCTTTCAGATTACTCTTCGGAACAATAATTCTTTTAAAACCCAGCTTTGCCGCTTCGTTTACTCTTTTATCCAGATAAGAAATAGTTCTTACTTCACCTGAGAGACCAATTTCTCCCAGTATAACCGTTTCTGAATCAATCGGAATATCCTTGTAGCTCGAACAAATACTCATTGCAACAGCTAAATCGATTGCGGTCTCATCTATCTTTACTCCGCCTGCAATATTCAGAAACACATCAGCTTTGTTCAGATGAAAACCTAGTTTCTTCTCAAGCACTGCAAGCATAATGTTCAGTCTTTTGTAATCAAATCCCATCGAAGTCCTCTGCGGTATTCCGTAACTCGTTGCAGATACCAGCGCCTGTACTTCAATTAATATCGGTCTCGTTCCTTCTATAGCAGATGAAATGCTGCAGCCTGATGCGCCATAATTTCTTTGTGATAAAAAAACTTCACTGGGATTTTTAACTTCATTCAACCCCATTTCCGTCATTTCAAAAATACCGATTTCATTCGTCGAACCGAAACGATTTTTTATTCCGCGTAAAATTCTGTAAGCATGTGTCCGTTCACCTTCAAACTGAAGCACTACATCAACCATGTGCTCAAGAATTTTCGGTCCGGCAATCATACCGTCTTTAGTAATGTGTCCGACTACAAATATAGGAATGTTTTTTGTTTTTGCAATATTAATAAGAAGGGCTGTGGATTCGCGCAGCTGCGATACAGTTCCGGGCGCGCTTTCGATATCGTTGCGATGAACCGTCTGTATAGAATCAATTACAATCAGCTCAGGCTCTTCACTATCAATTACTGCCTGAATTATTTCAAGATTTGTTTCGGAAAGAATGTAAAAATTTTCCAGATGAAAATTCAATCTGTCGCTTCGCATCTTTATCTGCAGCGCAGATTCCTCGCCGCTCACATATAAAATTCTTTTGTCTTTTATTTTATCGGCTATCTGAAGCATAAGAGTTGACTTACCTATTCCCGGATCTCCTCCTATTAGAATTACCGAGCCGCCGACAATTCCTCCGCCTAAAACTCTGTCAAGCTCTTCAATACCTGTCTTAATTCTATTCTCGCCGAACGTTTCAATTTCCGTTATTAATTTTATGTTAGCGCTTTGGCTTTTGAGTTCTACTTTGCGTGCCAGTTTTTCGGTGTGAGTATCAATTATTTCTTCGATAAGTGTATTCCACAATCCGCACTCGGGGCATTTACCGCTCCAGCGGGGACTTGCATAGCCGCAGTTCTGACAGACGTATTTACTTTTTAATTTAGACAGGAGGATTTTATATTAATTGTTTATAGTGAGAAGTTCTTCTTTGGTGCCTTCAAAGGTTTTTTCAAGCTCTTTTATTAAATACATCAGACCGGGTGTATCAACTTCTTTTATCTTCGTTTCAATTTGTCTGCATAGCTCGGCAATATCTCTTGCTCCGAGATTTAAGCTTGAACCTTTCAGGCTATGAGTATCAAGAAATACTCTCTCAAAATTACTCTTTGCAGAATTTTCTCTTATGCTTTCTATTAATTCAACTGACTGGTCAATATATAACTTTACCATATCGTCAACAAATCCTGCATCACCGATTTCCTTCAATCCGTTCACAACATCCATATCAAGGAAAGTTTTACTGAAACGCATCTTTCGCATTTCTCTTTCTGCTCGGATTTCCTTACCCCACTTTATCAGGGCTTTCTGTACTTCCTCTATCAGAATCGGCTTACCTATGTAATCATTCATTCCTGCTTCAAGGCAAATTTCCCTGTCACCCTGCATAACGTTTGCAGTCATAGCAATAATTTTCGGACGCAGTTCAAGTTTTCTGTTTTTTAAAATGTGTTTAGTTGCTTCAAGACCGTCCATCTCCGGCATCTGTATATCCATAAATACGATTTCATAATGCTGCCGGTTAAGCGCTTCAAGCACTTCAAGTCCGTTACTTGCAACGTCTGCTGAGTAGCCCATCTGCTGCAGCAATCTCACTGCGAGTTTCTGATTAATTAAGTTATCTTCAGCTACTAAAATTTTCAGCGGAAGCTTTTCTGAAAGTTTTTTATCAAGCTTGCTTTCTGTATGTTCCCTTCCGAATGATATTGCTGAATTTGTTAAAACCTTTACCAGCACATTAAAAAGGTCATTCTTCTTTATCGGCTTGGAAATATAATCAGCAAAAATATTGTTTGCCGGCTCTTTATACTCCTTCAGATTACCAACAGATGTAAGCATTATCATAGGCAAAGCTTCGCGTCCCGGAATTTGTTTTATCTTCTGGCCAAGCTCAAGTCCGTCCATATCTGGCATTAGCATATCAAGTATAGCTAAGTCAAATATCTTATCCGTTTTTAATATTTCTAATACTTCTGAGCCTGTCTCATAAGCTTCCGCTGCCATGCCCCATGATTTCGCCTGCTGTACAAGAATATTTCTGTTCGTTTTATTATCATCAACAATTAATATTTTTTTATTTCTTATTTCAGGTATATGACCGCTTTGGTAAAGTTTTGTTATCTGCTGCTTCGAGGCCTGTACATTAATTGTAAAATGGAATGTTGCGCCTTTACCGAATTCACTCTCAACCCATATCTCTCCGTTCATCATTTCAACAAGCTTACTGCTTATGGCGAGACCTAAGCCTGTTCCGCCGTAACGCCGTGTTGTTGATGAATCTGCCTGTGAAAACGCTTCAAAAATTTTCTTTTTCTTTTCTTCGTGAATTCCGATGCCTGTATCCTTCACCGAGAATGAAAGCAGTAAATCATCACCTTCCCGTTTTACTAAATCTACCGATGTAAATACTTCACCGAAATCTGTAAACTTAATTGCATTAGAAACTAAGTTTCCGAGAATTTGTCTTAGACGAGTTACATCGCCAACTATTATATGTGGGATTTGTGAATCGATTTGATAAAGCAAATCAAGTCTCTTTGCCAGAGCTCGCGGTCCCATTAAATCATAAACATCTTCTACACATGAGCTGAGCTCAAACGGCTGCTCTTCAAGCGTTAGTCTTTCAGATTCTATCTTTGAGAAATCAAGAATGTCGTTGATGATTGTAAGCAGGTGGTCGCCGCTTAATCTTATTGTATCGGCAAACTCTCTCTGCTCTTCTGTTAATTCTGTTTCCATCAGCAATCCTGACATACCAATAACTGCATTCATGGGAGTGCGGATTTCATGGCTCATCGTTGCAAGAAACTCTGCCTTTGTTTTCAAAGCATTCTCTGCTTCTTTGCGGGCATTAATTATTTCTTCTTCTGTTTTCTTTCTCTCTGAAATATCTGTCAACGTTCCTAAGAATCTGTATGCTTTTCCTTTATCGTCTCTGAAGCATTTTCCTTTTGATTCCACCCAAATCCAGCTGCCATTCTTATGTTTTATCCTGTGAAGACTTACAAACACATCTGTCTTGCCTTCTATATGGTCCTGTAAATCAGTATAAAGTTTTTCACGTTCATCAGGATGAACTTCTTCGAACCAGAATTTTCTGAAGTCCTGTATTTCACTTTTTTGATAACCTATTATTTCCAGAAATGCTTTTGAAAGGAAAATATCATCTATTATTAAATCCCAGTCCCATATACCGTCTTTTATAGCAGTAATCGCAAGATTATATCTCTCCTGTGTTTTTCTGTACTCTTCTTCTTTTTTTCTTATATCGGTAACATCAATACATAACTGATTTATGCACTGAACACCGCCGTTATCATTGTACTCCGCATAAAGAAATGTATCCAGCCATACAATCTCTCCGGATTTATTTTTAATGCGATAATCGACACGGAGATTTGTTTTATAATCTTCTTCTTTCCATTTTCTATATTCTTCCATTACCTTTTCAGCATCGTCAGGATAAATTATATCACGCAGCTGGTCAGGATTTAGGTTATCAAATTCTTCCCTGTTATAGCCTGTCTGGCGAACGAATTCTTTGTTTACAAACTCATATTTATTGTTTTGTATATTGAATCGGGTGACTGCGATAGGCTGATTTTCTGCAAGGTTGCGGTATTTATCTTCGCTCTTCTTAAGCGCTTCGGCAAATACTTTATGCTCATTAATATCTTCAAAAGTAATAACTAATCCGTTATCAATTTTACCGGCTCTTAATCTGAACCAGGTAGAAAAGCCCTCATGATTGTAGAAATGCTCTATATCAAGAGGTGTTCCTGTCTCGGCAACTTTCACAAGTTTTTCAAAAATGCCGTCTTCTTTTATTCCGGGATATTCTTCACCGATTCTTTTACCAAGAAGCTCTTCTCTGGAGCGTCCTGACATTTTTTCAGTAGCGGAATTTACAATGATTTTTTCAAAATCAACTATCTCCCCTTTTTTACCATAAACATATTTGTAAACACCAATACCAATAGATAAGCTCTCAAGAAGAGCCGGCAGTATCGATTGAGCATCAATATTTTCTGTTTTGTTGGAGTTTTTGGACATATAATTTTTGAGATACAGGAAAAGGCGGATTACTCCGTCGTTATATCCAGGGGGAGATATAAAATATTAATTAATAAAATATGTAATTCTTATTTCACAAAACATTCATAATATAATCTATTCAGTTTTTCCATAGGTGCATTCATCTCTAATCTCTCCTCCAGATTGGAAAAATCAATTTCATCAAGCTTCTGCTCCTGACATTCACAGGAATAAACAAATTTTTCTTTGCCCGTTTCAGGGTCTACATTTCTTAGCAGACATCGTGCGCAAACTGCCTTCATCATGCACTGCATTGGCGAATTAATATTAGCAACTGCCTCATGTCCGTTAAGATATTCTTTTAAAAATGTTTTTCTGGCATCACGGATTCCCTGCATCATTTCAGGGCTTCCTGCAGTTATTATTTTATTTATCTGTTTCAGATCTTTATCTTTGCTGATATAATTTTTTATTCCTTCTATGATAGTACCTTTGAAAAAAGTATCTTGTTCTCTTGCCGGATTTATTTCTCCTTCTTCGGAGCACCATATTACTTTATCGCTGGAGCTTTCAATAATTTCTCTGTCAAAGACCTCATCATTTTTTCTGTAGCCGGCAAAGTAAAGTACATTATTGTTTTGCTTCTTCAACTCCTGCGCTACTGAGAGCAGCACTGCATTACCTGAGCCGCCGCCTGCAATAAGTACATTTTGTCCGGAGGAAATTTTCGGAGTATTTCCCGTCGGTCCCATTAAGAAAACTTTTTCACCTTTTTTTAAATTCTGTATAAGCGAGGTTGAAACTCCGCGCTCTATAACAACAAATTTAAGCAAACCGTTTTCTTTATCAGCGCTTACACCTGCAAGAGCTACACCTTCAAATGCCGTGGAGATACCGTTCTTTTTTTCAGTAAGAACTTCGTAGTTCTGTAATTTAAAGAACTGTCCCGCATAAAATTTTTCTGCGCCTGATTTACTTTTTATTACAAGCTCAATTGTTCTGTCATTAAGTCTCTTTATCGAATGAACTCTTGCAACAAATTTTTCATCGGTAATATCAAAAAATTCTTTTGAAGTTTTAAACTTACCTTCTTCATTCTTTAATATGTTTACTACATCCCACGAACCTTTCTTTGCAGATGCCATTGCTTTCACAACGCTTCCGACATACTTCGGATGAATATCTCCGTAGAAGGAAATAAACTTTCCGTTCTTATTGTATGATGTAAAAAATCCGTCTTCCTTTGTACTTACAGCTTCTAATGAATACTTACCGTCATCACCTTTTACAGGTTTGAACGTTTTGAAATACTGCCACTTCGCATCCATTTCAAAAGTCTCGGGATTTTCGAATTCATACATTGAGTTCGGCGATGTTCCTGCTGCTACCTGAACGGTCTTAGCAGGCATTTCGATAAACTCGCCGCTGCTTCTGTATTTAATTTTGCCGTCCTCGGTTTTTTCAACAGTCTGCTTTTCAAATATTACTTTCTCAGCTCTTCCGTATTTATCCTTAACAATTTCAGTGGGAGATAAATTCTCTACAAAATAGACTCCCTGCTCAAGCGCTTCTTTTATTTCTTCGTGGTTCAATCTGTATGCAGGTGAGTCCTGCATTCTCTTTCGATACACCAGTGAAACTCCACCGAACTTTCTGACTAAATCTATATAATTTGTTTTTCTGTTTTCTATCTTAGCAAGCTCTTCTTCTGCTCTTACTTCTTTACCACTCCAGAAATAATCTTCACCTTTCTCAGCCGTAATCTTTTCATATCTGGCTAATACTCTTTTTACTTGTACAGGATAATACGCTGCCGTTTCTGTGGTTGTATCAATAGCTGTTAATCCCCCGCCGATAACTACTGCCGGAAGCTGAATCATTGTGCTTGTTAAGTTATCATCCTTGCTTGCACCTGACAACTGAAGCGACATTAAATAATCCGTTGACTTCCTCACACCCTTCGCAAGATTATTTTTCATATCTACAATCGTCGGCATTCCTGCTCCCGCTGCAATAGCAATGTGGTCAAATCCCATTTCCCATGCATCGTCAATTTTTATTGAGCTGCCGAATCTCACTCCATCATACAATCTGAAATTATTTCTTCTAGCAAGATTTACATATATCATCGATAAGAAATTCTTATCCCAGCGGACAGTGATACCGTACTCCGTTACTCCGCCGAAGCCCTGCATAATTCTTTTATCAAGCTCCTGCTCAATTTCTTTTGAAAAATCTTTTACCGCCTTTGGTTCAGTTCTTTCATTCGTTAAAGGATTTATACCTGTGTACTCACCGAACAGCGGCTCAATTTTTAATGCATCCGTACCTGTTACACCAAACCCTGCATTTAATAAATGATGCGAAAGAGTGTAGCCAGCAGGTCCCATACCAACAACCAATACATTCTTGCCGTTGTATTCTTCAGCATAAGGCCGTTTTATATTAATAGGATTCCAGCGAGTAAGAAGTGTGTAAATTTCGAAGCCGTATGGAAGATTTACTACATCTCTTAGCGTATTTGTCTCAACCTGAGGTATATTTACAGGGTCCTGTTTCTGGTAAATACACCCTTTCATACAGTCATTACAAATTCTGTGCCCTGTTCCGGGACACATTGGATTATCAATCGCTACAATTGCTAATGCCGAGAGCGGTCTTCCGCTTTTTCTGAGTAAATGCGCCTCTGAAATCTTTTCGTTTAAAGGGCATCCTGTAAGTTCTATTCCCAAAGGATTTGCTTTCAGCGCACCAAATCTGTCCGTAAGTCCTTTTGAGCATGAATCTTTTTCCCTGTCATGGCAATACATGCAGTAATCAACCTGATTCAGAATCTGTCTTTCGCTCATTCTATGGTCGTGAAGCTCAAATCCGTTCCTTTGTATAAAATGTTTTTCTTCGCCTTCAAGTTTTTCAGGGAAGTTTGGTTCGGGGGTTTCAGTGTGAACAAGATGGTCAAAGTCTAATTTCTCAGGCTCGAAGTATGATACCCATTTAGCAGCGTCTTTATCATAATGTCTCTTTGCAAAAACCCACTGCATAATTTTTTCCATAAGGAATTTAATATTGTCGTATTCCTTTTCATCTTCAACAATTCCGCTTGCTGTTTTTATTTCAGGGAGTAACTTTGCTGCGCAGGCTTTATAGTTATCGGGAATCTGGAAATTCTCGGGAGCGAATTTATCGCCTTCATAAAACCATCTGTAATTTTTTTCAAGCTCGGCAAGTTCGTTTACAAATCTTGCTGTAAATTTTTCTTCATCAACATCAAAATCTAATTTATCTGCAAAGCATAATTTTATTTTTGTCACAAAGGCATCAAGTTCCGGCCAGTTAATGTTTTCAAGGTCGGCAGGTTTAAATCTTCTGAATACTTTTCTCTGAACAAATTCTTTCTTAAATAAAAATATATCTTCATTGTATTGTGCCTCATCAAGATATTTTGAAAGGTGTTCCTGTACATTAAATAATTCTCCGAGAAAATCGGAAAGGTAAACGCTGGAATTCATTATTACTTCAGATGCCTGAATATAAGTATAGCCCTCGCCCAGGGAATCGCGGTATTTCTTAAATTCTTCAAATTTTTCAGAATTCGCGCTTTCAAAATACTTATAAAAATCCTCAGAGAGATTTCTGAGTTTTTCGCTGACAAACAAATCTGCAAATGTGTACCCGAATTTAGGGTTTAGTATATTTTCGTTCATGCGTAAAAATGGTTATCAGTAAATATAAATTTAATATTATTAAATAAGAATTAACTTATTTTTTGCACTTATTTTGCAGAGTGGCAATGCTTTAAAAAAGTATTTAATTATCGAGTTTTTTTCGTTATACTCAATATTCAACTAAAAACACCAATTTTTAAAACATTATGGAAAAGATTAAATATTCCGAAGTAAAGAATTTTATTGACGGAAAGTTCACTTCTAACGGGCAGGCAAGAATGGACGTACTTTCACCAATCGACGGGAAAGTTATCTCAAAAGTTCTCCTTTCAAAGAAAAATGATTTAGACGCAGCAGTAGAATCAGCTAAAAAAGCGTTTCCTGCCTGGTCAGCAACACCTATAAAAGAAAGAGTACAGATTTTCTATCGCTACAGAACTCTGATGGAAAAACACATGGACGAACTTTCTTACATTACACACTTAGAAAACGGCAAAACAATAGATGAAGCAAGAGCTGAAGTTGAGAAAAGCATAGAACTTACAGAATTCGCATGTTCATTACCTCAGTTAATCGGCGGCGAAATTCTTGAAGTAAGCAAAGGTGTTGAGTGCCGAATTGACCACGCTCCTTTAGGTGTAGTTGCTTCCATCGCTCCTTTCAACTTCCCGCACATGGTTCCTCACTGGACAATTCCGAATGCGCTTGCTCTCGGAAACTGTATGATTATGAAACCATCTGAGCAGGTACCGATTACATCAAGCTATATTGCAGATATGCTTAAAGAAGCGGGACTTCCTGACGGAGTGTTCAATGTAGTTAACGGCGACAGAGATATAGTAGAAGCAATCTGCGATCATCCGGGAATTGCAGCAGTATCATTCGTCGGCTCAACAAAAGTCGCAAAGATTGTTTATATACGTTCAACAGGCACATTAAAAAGATGTGTTGCGCTAGGCGGAGCAAAGAATCACTTAATAGTATTACCAGATGCAAACGTTGCAATGACTGCATCAAACGTAGCTGCTTCAATGTCAGGCTGCGCAGGTCAGAGATGTATGGCTGCATCTGCAATGGTTGGCGTTGGACCGATTGACCACATAGTGGAAAAATTAGTAGAAGAATCAAAGAAAATTGTTCCGGGAAAAAATCTCGGTTCAGTTATTTCAAAAGAAGCTAAAGAAAGAATCGAAAGATATATCACTGAAGCAGAAAAGCTCGGAGCAAAAGTACTTGTTGACGGAAGAAATGCAACGGTACCTGACCACGAAGGCGGATTCTATGTCGGGCCAACGGTTATCGACTATGTAACTCCGGGAAGCAATTAAAATTGAAAACAGCTCAAACTACGGAAATGCAGCATCTGTATTCACACAAAACGGAAGTTTTGCAAGATATGTAATGGAACATGCCTCTGCAGGAATGATTGGCGTGAACATCGGAGTTCCTGTTCCGCGTGAACCGTTCTCCTTCGGCGGATGGAACGAATCAAAATTCGGAACAAGCGATATAACGGGAAAGAGCTCAATAGAATTCTGGACACAATTAAAGAAGACAAGCATTAAATGGAATGCTGAAGCGAAAACTAACTGGATGAGCTAATTTTAAATTTTAAACAATGTATCAAATCACACAAAACAGAGATGAAGTAATAGATAATAGTCTTCTTTACACTCTGACTTCATGGTCAAAGCAAAAAGGACTAAAACCTATGCCGATAAAGAGCGGCAAAGGTATTTTTATATATGATTACGACGGTAAAAGATATTTTGATTTCTCCTCACAGCTTATCTGCATTAATATAGGGCACGGGCATCCGAAAGTCGCAGAAGCAGTTGCAAAACAAATGAGCGAGATCAGTTACGTTTATCCGGGAATGGTAACAGCAGCAAGAGGTGACCTCGGAAAAAAATTAGCTGAGATAGCTCCCGGAGATATGAACAAAGCTTTCTTTACACTTGGCGGCGCAGAAGCAATTGAAAATGCAATTAAGCTTGCAAGAGTTTATACAGGCAGACATAAAATAGTTTCATTCTATCAGTCATATCACGGAGCAACTTATGCCTCTGCAACGGCAGGCGGCGACCCAAGAAAGCATGCAATAGATTCACAGCAGCCGGGAAATTTTGTTCACGTTGAAAATCCTTACTTCTACAGATGTCCGTGGAACAGCAAGACACCGGAAGAATGTTCGGAAATGGCAGCTGCTCACATGGAAAGAGTAATTCAATACGAAGGTCCGCAGACAGTTGCCGCAATTTTAATGGAAGGTGAATCAGGTTCATCAGGATGTATAAAATATCCTGCCGGCTTCTGGAAAAAAGTCGAAGCGATTGCAAAAAAATATAATATATTATTGATCTGCGATGAAGTAATGAGCGGATTCGGACGCACCGGAAAATGGTTCGGTGTTGACCATCACGGAGTTGTACCTGACATCATGACAATGGCAAAAGGTCTTACATCGGCATATCTCCCTATGGGAGGAGTAATGGTAAGAGATGAGATTGCACATGCATTTGATGACAAACCATTGCCGCTCGGACTTACATATTCTGCTCACGCAGTTACATGCGCCGCTGCAAATGCAGTTATAGATGTATACAAAGAAGAAAACTTAATTGAGAATGCTGCTAACATGGGAAAATACATGGATGAGCAGGTTGCAAAATTAAAAGAGAAACATGTTTGTATCGGTGACTTCAGAAATACAGGCTTGCTTGGCTGTCTTGAATTAGTAAAGAACAGAGATACAAAAGAGCCAATGGCAAGATGGAACGCTCCGCCAAATGAAATGGAAGTGATGAATAAAGTTATGGCAAAAATCTCTGAGCTTGGTATGTACACAATGGGTAGATGGAACATGATTTTCATCGCTCCTCCGCTTTGTATTACCAGAGAGCAGATTGATGAAGGTCTTGATATAATTTCAAAAGCGTTAACAATAGCTGACGAACATTGTAGTTAATACAATATAGTATTATATAAAAGTAATTCAGCAGGTAACTCAGAAAAATAAATTTAATCCTTAAACTAACTAAGAATCCATTGAATAGTGATTCACAGGATTTAGTTTTAAAGAACGATATTACATCTTCACCGCTTTACAGTGAAGACTTAGCCCCTGTCTCTCAATCCCACAGAACATGGGGCACATGGAATTACGCGGCGCTATGGATAAGCATGAGCTTATGCATTCCGACGTATATGCTTGCAAGCTCTTTAATAGAAGGCGGAATGAACTGGTGGCAGTCAATCTTAACGATTTTTATTGCCAATACAGTTGTGCTTATACCCATGATATTAAACGGCAGAGCAGGCGCAAAGTACGGAATACCGTTCCCTGTTTTTGTCCGCGCAAGCTTTGGTGTTAAGGGCGCAAACATACCTGCAATACTGCGTGCAATTGTTGCATGTGGATGGTTCGGCATTCAAACCTGGATAGGCGGATTTTCTATTTATCAGATGATTCATGTATGGTATCCGGGCATTGCAAACCTGCCTCATATTTTCCCGGCATGGATGGGACTTGAAACAGGTCCTGCAATAACGTTCTTATTGTTCTGGCTTCTTAATATGTACGTTGTATACCTTGGCGTTGACAGCATAAAAAAACTTTTAGTATTTAAAGCGTTCTTTTTACCTGCGGCGGCAGTTGCTCTTTTGTTCTGGGCAATCAATGCAGGCAACGGACTCGGACCCATACTTGCAACTCCGTCTAAGTTTGCAACAAGCGGTGAGTTTTGGAATTTCTTCTTCCCTGCTTTAACAGGCATGGTAGGTTTCTGGGCAACACTTTCATTGAATATTCCTGACTTCACGCGTTATGCAAAAAGCCAGAAGGCGCAGATTGTCGGGCAGGCAATCGGTTTGCCGCCTTCAATGACTTTATTTGCTTTTATCGGAGTAGTGGTTACATCGGCAACAACGATTATTTACGGAACGACTATATGGGACCCCGTTGTATTAGCAGGAAAATTTGAAAATAAATTAGTAGTTAGTGTTGCAATGATATGCGTTGCTATATCTACCTTGGCAACAAACATTGCAGCGAACATTGTAAGTCCCGCAAATGATTTTGCGCAGCTTGCACCATCTAAGATTGATTTCAGAAAAGGCGGATATATTACGGGCGTTATAGGAATATTAATCCTCCCATGGAAATTAATTGCAGACCCGAACGGATATATTTTTATGTGGCTCGTTGCTTATTCAAGTCTGCTCGGACCTGTCGGCGGAATAATGATTGTAGATTATTTCTTCGTGCGCAAACAAAGATTACATCTCAACGGATTATATGAAGTGAACGGAGAGTATTCTTATTCTGGCGGATATAACAAAGCGGCGCTGTATGCTTTACTGCTTGGGATATTGCCTAACGTTCCGGGATTTTTACTCAATGTAAATCTTGTCGGAAAAGATATGTTCCCTCTGTGGTTATCAAATTTATATCACTATGCGTGGTTCATTGGATTTGCGATATCAGGACTTTTGTATTATGTGTTTATGAAAAACCGTATTCCTGCCGCTAATACACAAACACCTTAATTCACAAAAAAAATTTTCGTGAGTTGTTGTTAAGATTTTTTGCGGCTGTTAATTTTTTAAAAATTGAAATTAAAATTATGTCATTACTAATTAAGAACGGAAGAGTTGTAACAGCTTCCGAAGATTACATTGCAGATGTTTTTATCGAAG
Source organism: Ignavibacteria bacterium (assembly GCA_044226845.1). GTDB lineage: Bacteria > Bacteroidota > Ignavibacteria > Tepidaquicellales > Tepidaquicellaceae > JAFDZO01. The sequence continues at coordinate 10,970 of JBGAGG010000005.1, read as the reverse complement.
GAGAAAAAATTTCTCAGATCGGAAAAAACCTCGACGTTAAAGCCGATGAAATAATTGATGCTTCGGGCAAGCTCGTTATTCCCGGCGGAATTGATCCTCATGTTCACTTAGATATGCCTTTTATGGGCACGTTCTCCTCTGACAGCTATGAAACAGGAACCCGCGCAGCTTTGCACGGTGGAACGACAACTGTAATTGATTTCATTCTGCAGACGCAGGGGAAATCATTGCAATCAGCCTATGATGAATGGAGCGGCAGAGCAAACGGTACTGCTTACGGTGATTATTCTTTTCACATGGCAGTGACAGACTTCAACGAAGATACTAAAAAAGAAATTGCTCACTTTATAAATGATTTAGGCATTACATCGTTCAAAACATTCATGGCTTATAAAGGCGCATTGATGATTGACGACAGGCAGATGATCGGTTTAATGAATGAAGTCCGTGACCAGGGCGGTATGGTAACAGTTCACGCCACTAACGGCGACATGATTGACTTCTTAATTGCAAAACACAGAGCAGAAGGAAAGTTGGAGCCGTTGTATCATTATCTTTCACAGCCGGAAGTTACTGAGGCAGAGGCATCGGGAAGATTTGCCGACATGGCAAGATATACAGGCGTTCCCGGATATATAGTTCACATGACTTGTGAAGGCGCGCTGAATGCAATAAGAAGAGAGATGACAAAAAATTACAGAGTTTATGCTGAGACATGTATTCAGTATTTAATATTAGATGCTTCTTTATATGAGAAAAATTTTGAAGGAGCGAAGTGGGTTATGAGTCCTCCTTTGAGAGAGAAAAAAGACCAGGCAGCTTTATGGGGTGGAATAAATCAGGGAAGCATTCAGGTTGTTGCAACTGACCACTGTCCTTTTATGTGGGCGCAGAAACAAATGGGTAAAGATGATTTCTCGAAAATCCCGAACGGACATCCTGCAATTGAAAACAGAATGGAACTGCTTTTCAGCGAAGGCGTGAATAAAGGAAAAATTTCTTTAAATAAATTTGTTGAAGTTAGCTCAACTAATGCAGCAAAGATATTCGGAATGTTCCCGCAGAAAGGCACAATCGGAATCGGTGCCGATGCAGATATAGTAATTTTCGATCCGAATGAAGAGCACACACTCTCCGTAAAAACACATCATATGAACGTCGACTACAGCGGATACGAAGGCTGGAAGCTGAAAGGAAAAGTAAAGCAGACGATTCTTCGCGGTACTCTTGCAATAGATAACGGAGATGTGAAGATCAAAAAAGGATACGGTAAGTTTATTAAGAGAAAGAAAGTAAGCAATCTAATTTAATAAGATGAATCTTGAAGAGCTGAAGGCTTCTCTTAAGGAAAAAATTGACAGGGTAAATGACGAAGATACATTATATCTTTTAGGAAATCTGCTGGAGAATAACGATGAAAAAATTTTTATTTTAACTCCTGAACAAAAAGAAAAAATACAGTTAAGTTTAGCGCAGATAGAAAGAAATGAAGTCCGTTCAAACAAAGATGTTTTCAGCAATGCAAAGAAATTGTTAGAATAAAATGACTAAAGTAATATGGACTTTGCAGGCAGAAGAAAATTTAACGGAAATTCTTAAATACTGGATAGATAAAGATAAAAAAGAATACGCTGAAGAAATTTTTGAGAACATAAAGAAAAGAATAAGTATCGTTTCAAAAAATATTTACATCGGTCAGAGGACTGATGACAACAAAACAAGAATAATTCATAAGCAGGATTTTTCAATTTACTACAGAATTACAGAGCAGACGGTTTACATTCTGCTGCTTACAAATAATATCATTCAACAATAAAAAAATTTAACCTCATATAACATTATGCCAAGAATAATTAAATCCGGTCTCATTCAGATGTCATTGCCTATGACCGAAGGCGAAGGAAGCATTCATCAGATTGTTGATGCAATGGTAGCGAAACACGTTCCATATATTGAAGAAGCCGGTAAACAAGGCGTTCAAATCTTATGCTTACAGGAAATTTTTAACACTCCATACTTTTGTCCCGGGCAGGATAAAGCATGGTACGAATCTGCAGAACATATGCCGGGACCAACGGTCGAGCTTATGCAGCAGTATGCAAAAAAATATTCAATGGTAATTATAGTTCCTATCTACGAAAAAGAGCAGGCAGGATTTTTATATAACTCCGCTGCAGTTATCGATGCTGACGGAACTTACCTCGGAAAATATCGAAAAAATCATATTCCTCATACATCAGGTTTTTGGGAAAAGTTTTTCTTCAAACCTGGTAACTTAGGTTATCCTGTTTTCCAGACCAAGTATTGCAAAGTCGGTGTGTACATTTGTTACGACAGACACTTCCCTGAAGGCGCAAGAATTTTAGGTCTTAACGGAGCAGAGATTGTTTACAATCCTTCAGCAACTGTTGCAGGGCTTTCACAATACCTATGGAAACTCGAGCAGCCTGCACACGCAGCAGCTAACGGTTACTTCATGGGATGTATCAACAGAGTCGGAGTAGAAAAACCATGGAACCTCGGTAAATTCTACGGCTCATCTTACTTCGTTGATCCGCGCGGACAAATTTTTGCATGCGCCTCGGAAGATAACGATGAATTATTAGTTGCAGAATTTGACTTAGACATGATTGAAGAAGTCCGTTCCACATGGCAGTTCTTCAGAGACAGAAGACCTGAAACTTATGGAAAGATGACTGAATTATAATTGATAGTATTGAGTAGTGTGTAGTGAGTATTGAGAAATTCTAAAACAATTTTTTCATGCATGAATACAAGAAATTAAAAGTATGGAATGATGCGATAGAATTAGTAACTGATGTATATCTTGTAACAAAGACTTTTCCTGATAGTGAAAAATATGGATTAGTAAGTCAGATTAACAGATGTGCAATATCAATACCTTCTAACATAGCGGAAGGAGCCGGAAGAAATTCTAATGGTGAGTTCAGACAATTTCTGGGAATAGCTAACGGTTCCTGTTATGAATTAGAAACACAACTCTTGCTTGCTAAAAATTTAGGTTATATTAATATTGAAATTCTTGATAAAATATTAGAAAGAACGGATTTTATAGAAAAAATGATTTACAATTTAATAAAAAGTTTAAAAATAAATTAAAAAATTTTCGTGTATACGTATTATCTCAATACTCAAAACACATTACTCAAGACTAACATATGAGTGAATTTAACCGTCCCACCAACGAACAAGAGTTCGAACAGAATTTTGCGCAGATAAAACCTCTAATGAACAAGACGGAAGCTTACTATGAAAGCTCACGATGTCTTTTCTGCTACGCTGCTCCTTGCGTTGAAGCATGTCCCACACACATTGATATTCCTTTGTTCATAAGACAAATAAATACAAACAATATTACCGGGGCTGCAAGAACGATTTACGATTCAAATTATTTCGGAAATGCATGCGGAAAAGTCTGCCCCACTGAAGTTTTGTGCGAAGGCGCCTGCGTATATAATCATCAGGATGTAAAGCCGATTGAAATCGGACGATTGCAGAACTTTGCAACATCTCAGGCTATTGCAAACGATATAAAATATTATACTCCCGGCAAAGCTAACGGAAAGAAAGCTGCGATTATCGGCTCAGGACCTGCAGGTATTGCCTGCGCATGCGAACTGAGAAAAGCCGGAGTGCACGTTGATATCTATGAAGCAAAATCTAATCCAACGGGATTAACTGTAAATGGTATCGCTCCATATAAAATTACCAACGACGAAGTTTTAGCAGAGCTTGCATATCTTCAGAAACAATTCGGTTTCAATATTATTTATAACTCTCCTATTATGTCAAAGGACGATGTAGATAAACTCGAAAAAAATTATGATGCGATTTTTATAGGCGTAGGTAACGGCGCAACATCTTCTCTCGGCATTCCCGGCGAAGATAAGGCAAATGTTCATGGCGCAGTTGAAATAATTGAACATCTGAGAAAAGATCATTACAATGTTGCTTTCGGAAAAAAAGTAATTGTTCTCGGCGGCGGTAATACTGCTATGGACGCTGCATCCGAATCAGCGCGCATGGGATGCCCTGATGTTACTCTTGCTTACAGACGTTCAAAAGAAGAGATGGGCGCTTACCATTTTGAATACGCTCTTGCAAAAGATGTCGGAGTAAAAGGTATGTTCAACGCTGCTCCATTGGAAATTATCGGAAACGGAAAAGTTACTGCGGTTAAATTTATTAAAACAAAAACCGAGAACGGTAAAGTTGTAAATATTCCCGGAAGTGAATTTGTTCTTGAGTGCGACATGGTCATCATGGCCACAGGACAAAAAGGACATGATTATCTTTTCGATAATATCTCCAACCTGGAAGTTAACGGAACAAAAGTTAAAGCAAACAACTATCAGACAACAAATCCAAAATATTTTGTCGGCGGTGACTGCCTTAACGGCGGAGCTGAAGTTGTTAATGCAGCTTATGACGGCAAGCATGCAGGTAAAGCAATGCTGTCTTTCATGGGTGTAAATTCTTAATTACATTAATTAAAAAACTTTCAACGTTGTTTTCACGAACAACGAATAACATATAACGAAAAACGATTATGCCGGATTTAAGTGTAAACTTTGCGGGAATAAAATCTCCCAACCCTTTTTGGTTAGCATCGGCGCCGCCGACAAACTCGGGCTACCAGATAATGAAAGCCTTCGATAAAGGATGGGGCGGAGCAGTATGGAAAACATTAGGCGTTCCTGTTGTTAATGTATCCAGCAGGTACGGCTCGGTAAACTACCGCGATACAAGAATGATGGGCTTTAACAACATTGAGCTTATTTCAGACAGACCTTTATCAGACAACTTACGCGAGATAGAAGAAGTAAAAAAATATTTTCCTGACCATGCAGTAATAGCTTCTTTGATGGTTGAGTCACGCGAGCAATGGCATCAGATTGTTAAAGATGTTGAAAACGCGGGTGCAGACGGAATTGAATTAAACTTCGGTTGTCCTCACGGTATGTGTGAGCGAGGCATGGGCTCGGCAGTAGGACAAGATCCAAAAATTCTTGAACTCATAGTCAGCTGGGTAATGGAAGTTGCAAAAATTCCTGTGATTGTAAAACTCACTCCGAATATTTCTCATATAGAAGATCCCGCTCTTGCAGCAAAAGCAGGGGGCGGAAATGCAGTGTCGCTTATCAATACAATTCAAAGTATTGTGGGCTTAGATATCGATAACTTCAATGCCTATCCAAATGTTGACGGTAACAGTACAAACGGCGGTTACTGCGGACCTGCAGTGAAACCGATTGCTCTTAACATGGTGAAGAACGTTGCAAAGATTCCAAATTTTAATCTTCCCATATCTGGTATCGGCGGAGTTGAAAACTGGCGCGATGCAGTTGAGTTTGTGTTACTCGGCGCAGGAACTGTACAGGTCTGTACAGCAGTTATGCATTACGGTTTTGGAATTATCAGAGAAATCGTTTCGGGATTTGAACAATATATGATTGATAAAGGCTTCAATACAGTTGATGAAATGATAGGCAGAGCATTACCGAATGTAAAGACATGGGAAAATTTAAATCTTAAATATAAAATTGTTGCCGATATAGATGAAGCAAAATGTATCGGATGCCAGCTTTGTTACATCGCATGCGAAGACGGCGCCCATCAGGCAATCGGACTTGCATGTCCTGTAGAGAATTGCATTACAATGGTTCGCAGAGACAACGGCAAGGAACATATAACATGGAAAGAAAGAACAGTTAACGATGATATTCCGACAACGTTCGATGACCAAAGAGGCGGGGGCGTAGGACATTATATTCCCGAGCCGAAGGAAGCAATAGCATACAGACTGAAGTAAATACAAAATATAAAATGACACACAAGGAAAATCTCTTCAATGTAATTGAAAAAGAGATTAGTGTAATAAAAACCCTCAGTTCTAAAGTTACCAAAGATATTCTTGACTATGCACCAATGGAAGGTATGCGCACAACTGAACAGGTTATGCGTTACCTTACGTGGTGCGGTTCTTCCACAGTCACATTTTTCCTCTTAGATGACCCCTCCAAAGCAAAAGAAAATTATCAGAAGTTTCAGGAAGATGCCAATTCTGTTACATTTGAAAATTTTAAGGAAAGAATGGATGTGCAGCTTACAATTATAAAAGATTGCTTTGAGAAATTTACGGATGAAGATTTGTTGTCAAAACAAGTTGAACTCCCATGGAAGGAGCCTATGCTGCTCGGTCAGGCAATTATGGAAACGACTGTGAAATGGCTTACAGGTTACAAAATGCAGTTGTATCTTTACATGAAACAAAACGGAATTAAACTTGATACCGGCGACTGCTGGATATACACCGAAGAAGAATAGAAAAACGAATAAAACAAAACATGTTAGACCAATTATCAAAACTGGAAGATAGCGTCAGCTCATCTTCAATGGACGAAGTAAAAAAAGCAGAGATCTTAGCAGATATAGATGCATTAAGATTAGAATTTATTTCATCCAATGAAATTTCACATCCTTTCAAAAAAGCATTTAATACATTAAGAAAATCGATTCTTGAGTTTGAAAAAGATCACCCTACTTTGACAAAGAATGTGAACGAGATTTCTTCAATGCTTTCCAATATGGGAATTTAAATTCACCATTTCTTTTTGTTCGTCTTGCCCCAGTCTTCAAACAAATTGCCTGACTCTTCTCTGAGAATCACTTCTGATTTTATTTCTCTTTGTTCAAGAGGCTGGCAGACAAGGTCATAAGGTCTCATATCCACTATTCCCCATTGAGACATATCTTCCTTAGTTGCTCCGAAATAAATATGTTTTATATTAGCAAAAAAACATGCCGCAAAGCACATCGGGCATGGTTCACCATTTGTATATAATTCGCATCCCTCTAGCCAGTTAGTACCAAGAGTTTTACATGCATCACGGATAGCCATAATTTCTCCATGTGCAGTTGCATCATTATTAGAGTGTGAACAGTTATAACCCTTTCCCACAACGACTCCGTTTTTAACGACTACTGCGCCGAACGGATAATTGCCTTCGTTTACAGCGGTCTGTGCAAGCTCAATTGCCATCTTCATGTAGCTCTCGTTCTCTTCAATTGAATTTTCTTTAGTCTGGGCATTTATTTGAAAAGAACAAATTAAAAAAAACAAAAATATTAAAGCAGGTGTTTTCATAGTAGATTTTTGTTTAATTTGTTTAATTAAAGAAGTTTTTTATTTCGGTTGATAATTTTTTCACATCCATTTTTTCAATCGGATGTTCGGTCTCAGAGAATATAAAAAGTTTTCCGTTTTTTAATTTCCCCGCAGCGTTTGCAGTCTCTTCTAAAGTTACCATTGTATCTTTATCACCGACACTTATCAAAACTTCGTTCTCGATTTTTTCTAACACTTCATCAGTAAGCACTGGTTTCTTTCCAAGGTCAATCATCATCTCTGCTGTTTTGTTCAGTATAACTTTCCAATCGGAAGGAGAATGTCTTTTCTCTAATGATTTTGCAAATGCAGGTATCTTCTCCTCAATTTTTGCAGGATTAAGCATCTTCGATTCCTTCACCGAGCTTTCTTCATTCCAGTCAAACTTAGTAGCAGTTGTGAAAATTCTGTTTACTTTGTTGCTATGCTGACTCGCAATATACAGCGCAACGTATCCGCCCATACTGTATCCGAATACATCAATATTTTTTAAATTATTTTTCTCAAGGTATTTTACAACGTCATCCGCAAACAATTCGATTGAAAATTTATCCGGCATTGCTTCTCCGCCGTGACCTGAAAAGTTCATCGTATGAATTTCAAACTTATCCTTTAATTCTGTTTTCAATTCCTCTCGTAACTTATCAAATTGGCTCGCTGCGCCTATGGCTCCGTGCAATAAAAGTAATTTTTTCATTTGTTACAATTAAGCAGTCTCTAATTTAAATTCAGAATTGAAATAAAATTTTATATCAGGATTTCTTTCAATCGTAAGCTTCAGTACCCATTCAGAATCGGCAAAGTAAACTAAGTGCCCGTCCTTATCCTTCGCAATATTATTTTTATATTTTATAAATTCAGCCAGCTTGCTTTCATCTTCTGCAGTCATCCATAACGCTTTATAATAATTCAGATGTTCAAAGCGGCACGATGCTCCGTATTCATTGAGCAGTCTGTATTGAATAACATCAAACTGCAGCTCACCGACTGTCCCAACAATTTTTCTTCTGCCGTCATCCTGCGTGAAAAGCTGTGCTACTCCTTCCTCCGTCAGCTGCTGAATTCCCTTATCCAATTGCTTCGATTTCATCGGGTCAGTGTTTCTTAACTCTTTAAAAATTTCAGGAGAGAAACTCGGTATTCCTTTGAACATAAAATTCTCGCCTTCAGTCAGCGTATCTCCGATTTTAAAATTTCCTGTATCGTACAATCCCACTACATCTCCCGGATAAGCTTCATCTACAATACTCTTGGCCGATGCCATGAAAGAATACGGAGTAGAAAATCTCAGATCTTTATCGAGCCTTACATGATGAAAGAATTTATTCCTCTCAAATTTCCCCGATGTAATTCTTAAAAAAGCCAGTCTGTCCCTGTGTCTCGGGTCGATGTTTGCATGTATCTTAAATACAAATCCGCTGAACTTCTGTTCATCTGATTTCACTTCGCGTACATCCGATTCCCTTCCTTTTGGCTCGGGTGAAATTGCAATAAATCCGTCAAGCAATTCCTGCACACCGAAATTATTTACTGCGCTGCCAAAAAATACGGGAGCCAAATGTCCTTCCAGATACTGCTGCTTATCAAATTCATGATAGACACCTTCAATCATTTCTACATCATGTCTCAGTCTCTCTGCATCGCTTCCTAAATATGTATCAAGCTTTGGGTCATCAAGTCCCTTCATTTCAATTATATCAGTTTCTTTTTCGGTCTTATTTGGTTTAAACAAATTCAAATGATTCTGATACAAATCATATACACCTTTGAACAAAGAGCCTTTCCCTATAGGAAAACTTAGCGGTCTCACATGTATGCTTAGTTTATTTTCAACTTCATCAAGCAATTCAAACGGCTCTCTTCCTTCTCGGTCAAGCTTATTTATAAAAACAATCACAGGAGTGTTTCTCATACGGCAGACTTCCATCAGCTTCTCTGTCTGCTCTTCCACACCTTTCACACTATCGATTACAATTATTACACTGTCAACAGCTGTCAATGTTCTGTAAGTATCTTCGGCAAAATCTTTGTGACCCGGAGTATCAAGCAAATTTATTATCAACCCTTTATATTCAAACGTCATTACCGATGTTGCAACGGAGATTCCTCTCTGCTTTTCAATTTCCATAAAGTCAGATGTTGCCGTCTTCTTTATCTTGTTTGATTTAACCGCTCCCGCAGTCTGAATTGCGCCGCCGAATAATAATAATTTTTCCGTAAGCGTAGTTTTACCCGCATCAGGGTGAGATATAATTGCAAACGTTCTGCGTTTTTTAATTTCGTCTTTTAATTCCTGTTCTAAACTCATTTTATTTTTTAATATAAACAAAAACCCTGTCAGGTCTACCCGACAGGGATGGTGTAATTTACTTAATTTTATTTTCAGTTTTAATCCAAAATTACAATCGTATGTCCTTGAAATATTCTTTTGATTTATCAAATTTATCACACAATATCAGCAACTATATGAAAACCCTCATTACAATTTTCTTTACACTTTCCACATTAATAGGTAATTGCCAGTCATTATACATTCAAACTTTTGGTGAGAACAACGCTAAACCAATTATTTTTCTTCACGGCGGCCCGGGATACAACAGTGCAAACTTCGAAGCAACTACCGCTCAAAAACTTTCGGAGAAAGGTTTTTTTGTTATAGTTTATGATAGGAGAGGCGAAGGACGCTCGGCTGAAGCTAATGCAAAATTTACTTTTGAAGAAACGTTTAACGACATAAATTCCATTTATGAAAAATACGGATTAACGTCTGCCTCTTTTATTTCTCACAGCTTCGGCGGAATAGTAGCCTGTTTCATTGCAGGAAAGTTTCAAACACATTCTTAAAACATGTGAAGATATCTACTCAGCTAAAAACGATTCATCAAATGTTAAGTTTATTCATTCCATTGAAAAAATGGATGCAACTTCCATTCAATACAGCAGCTCTTGCTTTATGCAGGCTATGAAAAATAATTTTTATTCTCCAAAAAGCCGAACGGAAGAGTCCAAAATTATTCTTAATAATTTAAAATCCGATTCACTATTCAAATATGCCGGAGCAATGACAATACCGGCTCCACTGGGATTCTGGAAAAATGAAAACTACACAACAATTGATTTAACTAATGCAATAAGGGATTTAGTATTTAAAAAAGTAAAAGTGTTTGGTTTATATGGTAAAGATGACGGTTTGTATTCTGCAGAGCAGGTATCAAATCTCGGAAATATAATTGGCATAAAAAATCTTTTTTACTATGACAACTGTTCACATAATATTTTTATTGACAGGCAGACTGAGTTCTCTTGAAGCAGTAAACAGGAGTAAAGATATTAACCACAGAGGACACAGAAATTTTACACAGAGAACACATAGTAAATTAAACTCATTTCTTAAAAATAAATTAGTTTACAATACACACTATAAAATTCTTTTTATTTTCTCTTTGGTTAAAATTATTTTGTCTGAGAGTTCACTTCTGAAGGTACTTTATAATCAAAATCTCATAATCATCTGTGTATCTTCTTTCTGTAATCAAAATATCCTCTTTTAAAGCATTGTAAGAATTATATCCCGATAGAACAATTTCCGAGGCGACTGTCTCACCATATTACTTCCCGGCTTCGATTCCCTCTTTAGGCTCAAAATCTTTTTCACGTTGCGAGAGCTGCGCGTCAAGCATCCTTGATAAAATTCCTCTAGTTCTGCTTTCTCTATAGTTTTATCAGTGACTTTATTTTCCTGCATGTCTTTTATTACTTCCCGCATTTCCTTCTGCACCTG
>JBGAGG010000004.1:0-309825 GCA_044226845.1 Ignavibacteria bacterium | reverse complement strand
ATAAATAAAGGTGAGTCATCTGAATTTAATGTGGAAAAACTTTTAAAAATTTTCTATATATGCTTTTGTTAGTTTGTATGTTGCCTCAAGTCCTTTTTCGTGAGTGCGTTCAACTCCGTGCGAAGCCGAGACTCCCGGACCGATTAACCCTACTCTTACATCATAGCCGGAGCGCACTGCTGCGCTGCCGTCCGAGCCGTAGTAAGGATATATATCTATTACGTAATTAATTTTGTTTTTCTCCGCAAGCTTGCGAAGTTTTTCATTCACTGTAAAATCATACGGACCCGATGAATCCTTCACACAGATCGAAACTGCATCTTCTCTTCCCGTGCATCCGTTTCCGACTACTGCCATATCAAGTACAAGAAGCTCTTTTACCGAAGAAGGAAATCCTGTGCTTGAGCCGTGACCGACCTCTTCATAATTCGAAAAATAAAATCCTATATTTTTTGCTTTGCCTGACTTTGAATACTCTTTGATCAGTTCAATCATCACAGCTGCGCACGCTTTATCATCAAGAAATCTTGACTTCACAAATCCCGTATCGGTTGTTTCAAATCTTGTATCATAAAAAATAAAATCACCGACTTCAATGCCGAGTTTCCTTACGTCTTCATCACTATACACTAATGCATCTATTCTTACTGACATCTTATCCAGCTCTCTTTTCTCCGACTGAACATTTCTGTTCACGTGAGCGGCAGGATTGTTTAAAAGGAAAGTACCTCTGAATAATTTGCCCTTGCTGTTCCTTATCGTAACATACTCGCCTTCAAATGAATTCAACGGATAACTTCCAAGCTCTGTAATTTCCAGAGTGCCGTCGCCTTTAACTTCTTTCACCATTGCGCCGAGCGTATCGATATGTCCCGTTACAACGAGCTCGGGATTTTCGCTGAATGATACAAGCAATGCGCCTTTATTGGTCTTTGTTATGTGCAGCTTTGAACCTTTGAAAAGAGATTCGATATAATTTATAACTTCAATTGTATAGCCTGTAGGAGAATGAACTGCAAGAATTTCTTTTAAAGTGCTTACAACATTTTTCATTTAGTGCTGTCTATTAAAATTTTGTAGATTGTTTCATTCTCTTTAGTCATGCCGTACTTTTCGCGTGCAGTCTGCTCTATCTTCTTATCCGAGCTTTTCAGTTCTTCGATATCTTTTTGCAGTTCTTTCGTCTTCATTTGTTCTGCTTTTAATTGTTCTTCAAGTTCTTTTCTTTCGCTCTCCATTTTTATTCTGGAGATCAGTCCTTTATTCCCGACTGATGCGAATACAATTAATCCCGTAAGTACTATTACGAACAAAACAACTTTCTTGTTGTACTTTATAAACCTCAGGACGATTTTTAGTAAACCATCGCTCTTTCCGTCCCTTTGCGGTTTAGTTTCCATAAGAAGATTATTTAAGAAGATTTATTTGTGCACCCCTTGAAACTTTTTTCCCTCCCCTTACTAAGGGGATGGCTAGGGAGGGGTTAATGGGAAGAATAAATTAAATTTACTCTCACTCCTTAACCTCCCCCTTAATCCCCCTCCTTAGTAAGGAGGGGGGAACTTTGTCATTTATACTTATCCATCGATAGCTGTATAAGCTTATCAATTAATTGCGTAAAATCCATGCCCATTGCCTTTGCAGATTTAGGGACTAACGAAGTCTCCGTCATGCCCGGCAATGTGTTTACCTCTAAGCAGTAAAACTCTTTATCGTAATTCGATTGAAGAAAATCTACTCGCGAATATACTTTGCATCCGAGAGCATTATGCGCTCTTAAAGCAAGCTCCTGAATTTTTTTTGTCTCCGCTTCCGTCAGTTCTGCAGGGCAGAAATACTCAGTCATTCCTTTAGTGTACTTATGCTCGTAGTCATAGATTCCGTCCTTCGGTCTTATTTCAATCACAGGATATGCTTCATTACCGAGTATAGATACCGTTAACTCTTTGCCCTCAACATATTTTTCAAAAAGAACTTTGTTTGAATAATTAAAAGCTAACTGCACTGCCTTAGCATATTCGGCATAATCATTTTCATCTTTTAAGATTGTAATGCCAACGCTGCTTCCGTCATCATCAGGTTTAACTACGATAGGAAACGCTAATTGTTTATGAATCTTCTTTAAAAACTCTTCGCTAAGCGCTTCCTCCTCTGAGAGCGAGAACATCCATCTCGGAGTAGGAATATTATTATTAGTAAAAATTACCTTTGCCACTTCTTTATTAAATGCCAGCGCTGATGCAAAATAATCGGAGCCGGAGTATTTCATATGACGCAAATCAAGAAGCGATTGTATCTTTCCGTCCTCACCGAACTTGCCGTGAAGCCCTAAGAAAACAAAATCTGTATCGTTAAACAAATCAGAGTTAAAGCATCGTAGAATATTTCTATCGGCAGTGCGTTTTATTTCAAGAAGTTTTTCTGCTGAAGGATATTCGCCGCTGACTTTATCTTCAAAAATTTTTTCTTCGCTTACAGATTCATCGCCGTAGACGGGGTCAATAACTTTTACGTTATGACCGAGCTCGCGCAGGGATTTTAAGATACTTCTGCTTGAAGAGAGGGCAACATCGCGCTCGGCAGACGGCCCGCCCGTTATAAGAATTATGTTCAATATTTCGGATATAAAAGATTGAATTTACTTAAAAATAATCAATAATTAAATGAAGAAGTTTACGAATTCAGAATGGAGAATTATGAATTCAGAATTAGGTGTTTTAATGTAACGAAAAAGGAATCCTGGCAAGGCATAAAAAAATAAATCTACCTATTAGTAGTAATAGGCAGACCACTCTTCCGTTTTATTTTCAATTAAGGTAAATTGTATGTGCACATTTTCCCCCTCCTTAAGAAGGAAGGGGATTAAGGGGGCGGTCGCATAAGTGATTTATGATTGTATCCCGCATCAAGTGCGGGATGACAACGTTTGGGTAAAATGTTACAATAATGTTACAATGAGACTATTGTGGAATTTTGTGCTATAGTGTTTTTGCGGCGGAAGACAAATCTCTTATTTTGCAGAAATCCGTCAAAAATCCGTCACTGACGAATTTTCTAAATTCCCGTTGTTGTTTTTACAATACCGGAATTCATCAAAGACGGATTTATAACATTTGTAATTAGTAACACGTAATTCGTAATTGAACTAAAAGTGACTTTTTAAACAAACAAGTTTCAGCTATGTTATACATTTGATAAATGAAGGTAGACCTACACTTACATACTTATTACTCCGACGGCTTCTTCTCGCCTTTTGAAATAGTTAAGAAAATCCAGAAAACCGGAACGAAGATAATAAGCATCACTGACCACGATAACATCGGGGGACTGAAAGAGGCTATACGCACGGGACTGAAAGAGGACATTGAAGTCATTCCGGGAGTTGAAATAAGCGGTGAGTACATGAACCGCGAAATGCACATCCTCGGATATTTTATTGATCCGAATGCTCCCGTTATGAAAGAGCTTCTGACTGAAATTCAGGAAGAGCGTATCTTACGCATAAAGAAAATCATTGCAAAGCTCAATGAGCTCGGCAGCATGATAACCTATGAAGATGCAAAGGAAGATTTAAAGACAACGGTTTCAATCGGAAGGCCTCACATTGCAAATGCTTTGGTGAAGCAGGGATTTGTAAAAAGCTTCTTCGATGCTTTTTCAAAATACATTGGCGATGATAAAGTTGCCGATGTGAAAAAAGTAAGACCAAACTACGACAGAGTTTTTAAAGTAATAAAAGAAGCAGGCGGATTATCATTCCTTGCTCACCCCGCAAAATATTTTAACGAAGAAGAGATAAAGATCTTTAAAGCGGCGGGACTTGACGGTATCGAAGTCGTACACCCGTCACACACTGCAGCAGATACTAAAAAATATAAAGAGATTGCCTCGAAGTTTAATTTATTAACATCGGGCGGTTCTGATTTTCACGGCGGAAGAAAAAATGATGCTGGTAACATGGGAAAATATTATATCTCCGAAAAAGAGATTGATAAGATGAGAGCAATGCTTCCTAAAAAACAAATCGCAATATAATTGAATATGGACTTCTCACAAAAGAAAATAGGAATTGTAATAAGTAAATATAACGAGCCGATAATAATGGCTCTGCTTAAAGGCGCAAAGCTTGCCCTTGAAGAAAAAGGTTTTGATGATAAAAATATAGATGTGTTTTTTGTGCCCGGCGCCTATGAAATTCCTTTGATTGTAAAAAAACTTTGCAACCTTACAAAGTACGACGGCATTGTAACACTCGGCTGTGTGATAAAAGGTGAGACTGCTCACTTTGAATACATCTGCGAGCCGCTCTCACATACTCTTATGAATTTATCAGTAGATTTTGAAATTCCTATAGGATTTGGTGTGCTTACAACTCTTACTCCCCAGCAGGCTTACGAAAGAAGTCTTGAGGGAAAAGATAATAAAGGCTACGAAGCTGCATCTGCAGTTATAGAAATATTAGAATTAAACGAGAGTATAAATTGAATTTGAAAAATTCTTGATTCATCAATTTATTTTTATTAATTTTTGTGATGAATAGATATGATTTCTATAAAAGTAGATATGATATTGAAATATCTAAGATTACTGAATTCAATAATTCATTAAATGTTCCTTTAGCTATTATTGTTGCAATAGGTGCAGCTATTTATAGTTTTCTTCTAAATTTTAAATTTACTGAATTTAATTTTAATACTTGGGCTTTCCTTATTCTAATATACTTATCATTTAGTTTTTTATTAATTAGTGGTTTTTATTTAATAAATGTTTTTGCCTTTTCCTATAGAAGTGACTATAATTATCGTTATATTGAATTTACTGATGAATTAGAAGAATACCATATGAATTTACAAAATTATTATCAATTAGCTGCTGATAACAATAGTGAGATAGAATTTGAAAACTTTATTATTAATAGATATGTTTTGTATTGCAGTGCAAATGAACGAATTAATAGAGTCAAATCTAAATACTTAAATTTAGGGAAAGAGTTTTTAATAGGTTCTTTATTTTTTTTAATTGGTTCTTTTTTTCCATTTATGGTTAATCATTTTTATCATCTTTAAAATATAAATTATGGATAAACCTATATTCAGAGCATCTAATTCTTTATCAGATATTCAAGCACCCAAGATTTTGCCAACATCTGGAAGGCTTAGAGAAGAAATATATGGTATTTTACATAAGGAAAGAAAATCAATAAGAGTTCGTAATTTACAAAAAATCTTAAGAGAAAGTTTGATAAAGTACGACGTAACAGGTTTTGCTGTTTATAGTGAATTACAAGATATGATCAATGAAGGTAAATTGAAAATAGATAACAATGAACTTAATAATGATTCAGTTATATTAGAAGAAAAAAAATAATAATTATTTTTCGTTTTTTATAATTCTTCTCAGCTCTTCATGTATTAACCCATTAGTAGCAAGAATTTCCTTATTGTATATTGAAAGTGGTTTGCCGTCGAAGTCGGAAAGTTTTCCGCCTGCTTCAGTGAGGATTATACATCCGGCTGCCACATCCCATGCGTTGAGATTATATTCCCAGAATCCTTCAAAGCGTCCCATGGCAGTCCAGCATAAATCAAGCGCCGCTGAGCCGAGTCTGCGAACAGGAATATCAGCGTAAACTATTCTGTTGAATACTTCAGCCGGCTTATGAGGATTGCGGCTTGAATCATAGGGGAAACCCGTTACCAGCAATGACTTTGCAAAGTTATCTTCTTTCGAAACATGAATTTGTTTATCATTCAGGAATGCGCCTTGACCTTTTTCAGCGAAGAACATTTCATTCATCATAGGATTATAAACTGCTCCCATGATTACTTCGCCGTCTTTTTCTAAACCGATTGAAATACATGTAATCGGAATTGCATGGGCAAAGTTTATGGTTCCGTCGATGGGGTCTATAATCCATTTGTAATTTGATTCCTGTGTAAGCGCGCCAATTTCCTCCGATAAAATATTATGAAGCGGGAAGTCGTTCTTTATAATTTCAATAATCTTTGCTTCGGACATTTTATCGATCTCTGTTACTAGGTTGGCAATCATGTCCTTGCTTTCGATTTTAAACGTGCCTTCAAAGTTTTCTTTTAAAATTTTCCCTGCTTCTGTTATGGCTTTATGTAGTGTATTTTTCATAGGTAAAATGTCATGTATTAAATATTAAATGATAGCCCGTCGTAGCCTAATTGTATATCCGGCGGTAATGTTTTGTTTGTTTCATCGTGAGCCATATCATGGGTAATATGAGTAAAATATGTCTGCTTTGGTTTCAGTCTTTTAGCAATTTCAACTGCCTGTTCAAGATTAAAATGCGTCGGATGCGGTCTGTGCCTTAATGCATTTAGCACAAGCACATCAAGATTTTGCAGCTTGGCAAATTCCGATTCAGGAATCATACTTGCATCGGTTATATAGGCAAAGTTTCCTATTCTGTATCCGTAAATAGGAAGATTACCGTGGTAAAATTCTATGGGGATAATCTCCAGTCCGTTTATTTTGAAAGGATTTATATCAATGTAATTAAAATTGATAAGCGGGACTGAATTGTGTTTCTGCAATCTTTCATCCAATACGTACCTGAATGTAGTTTTTATTTCATCGAGTGTAAGCTTATTGCCGTAGATATCAATTTTCTTTTTCTTCTGCTGATTGATCTGGCGTAAATCATCCATTCCTCCTATATGGTCTATGTGATGATGAGTAAATAAAACAACATCAACGTCATCAAATTTATTTGTAAGCATCTGCTGACGGAAATCGGATGAAGTATCTATTAAAATTTTAAGGGTATCGCTGCCGTTTATTCCATAGCCGGGTACTTCTATGTATGCAGAAACTCGTAATCGTTTATCTTTAGGATTTGTAGAGTGGCAGGTTGCGCACGGGCAGCCTATGACTGGAATTCCTTGTGAAGTGCCGGTGCCGAGCAGTGTAACTTTCATAGTTAATTATTCCTATTCTTCTTTATTAGTCTTCTTCAGCTGAAGCGTTTTCAATCAGTTCTCTTATATTGGGTTTTATAAAAATATCTTCTACACCTATTTCAGCAATGTTACTTGCAAGTACGCTTATTTTTTTATCCTGTTCAAGATCTTTTTTTAAGAGGAAAATCTTCTCTTCTCTTAATAAGCAAAATCCCCCTTTGAAAGTTCCTTTTTCAATACGTACCCTGTATCCCATATTGTTAAGAAGCTCAATGAGTTCATTTATTATAACGTCTTTCTTTTCGTCTGTTTTTTTTACGGATTGTTTTTTTATGAGTGACATTTGTAGCTGGATTATTTTTCATCAATAATTAAATCATCTTCCTCATGGAAAATATATTTGTAGGAGTGTTCCTTGGCTTTGTTTTTTTCGTACTCGAGCTGCTCCCGTGATTTTTTCAGCGGCTGGAAAATTGCAATGCCGATAATTGTATAATAGGAAAGAACTGCAATCCATGGAACGCCTTTTAAAAATCCGATACGCTCTCCGAAAAGCTTTAATAAAACATCGTGGTTTGCCGGTCTTGTATTGAATAGTAAAACAAATTTTAAATCGATGTATGAAGTATAAATCTCAACCGGAACGAATGCAAAAAATAAAATAGCGCTCATTAAAAGCCATGGATTTTCCTTCAGCTTTATCTTGCAGTTTTTGATAAACACGATCGCCGCAAGAAGTGCCATAGGATAAAAAATCATAATGGTGAGAGAACAGTTTGCGATTGCCTGAAATATCTGATTCTCTTCATCGGGTGGAATGCTCGTTCTGAAATTGAACTCGTCGTAATTCAAAAGCTGATTGCCAATGAAAAAACGGATGTTCACAGCGCCGAGCCAGAAAATGGCTGCAATGACAAGAACTAATAAAGCTATTTTAGATGTTTTATTAAGCAAGTGTGATGTAAAACCAAATTTAGTGAAAATGAAGTTCTTAAGAAATGGAAAAGAATGAAAAATTATGAATTCAAAATGATGAATTATGAATAGAGTCAGCTTCCCCCTCCTTTAGCAGGAGGGGGACTGAGGGAGCGGTGTCAAAAAAGTTATCAAGTTAAAACCAATAAAGCTATGTGCTTACGAATTCCATTTAAACACTCTTTCTTTATTCTTAATTTATTAGTCAACAAAAAATAATGATAACAGAACAAAACGTAAAAAGTATCTTAGCTGCTGTAAACGAACCTTTCCTTAAAAAAGATTATATCACATTAGGATTTTATAAAGGCATCTCAATAAACGGCAAAAACTTAATTTTAAATTTAGGAATATCCGATCCGCTGAATAAAAATCTTGAGCAGGTAAAAACTCAGATAGCGAATTCAATTAAATCTGCATTCAATGAAATAGAAGAAGTTAAAATAAATTTTACACTGGGGATTACAAATCATAGAAACGATAAAAAAGCTTCCATACTTCCAAATATAAAAAATACAATTGCCGTTGCATCAGGCAAAGGCGGAGTGGGGAAATCTACAGTTGCCGTTAACCTTGCAGTTGCTCTTGCGCAAAAAGGCGCAAAGGTAGGATTGATAGATGCCGATATTTACGGTCCTTCTATTCCTCTTATGTTTGGAACTAAAGATAAGCCTTTCTTAGTTAAAGAAGGTGATAAGAATAAAATGCTTCCCGTTGATGCTCACGGTGTGAAGCTAATGTCAATCGGATTTTTAATGGAAGAAGGTACTGCTGTTGTATGGCGCGGACCGATGGCTTCAAGTGCGTTGCGTCAATTCATGACGGAAGTTGTTTGGGGCGAGCTGGATTATTTATTGTTCGATATGCCTCCGGGTACCGGTGATATTCAGTTAACGTTAAGCCAGACAATTCCGCTTACAGGTGCAGTGATGGTTACAACTCCGCAGGATATTTCTCTTGCCGATGCACGCAAAGGATATGTAATGTTTGAAAAAGTTAATGTACCAACGCTTGGAATAATAGAGAACATGAGTTACTTTAAACACGCTGACGGTAAAAAAGAATTTATATTCGGAGAAGGCGGCGGTAAAAAAATGAGCGAAGAGTTTAAAATCCCTTTGCTGGGTGAGATACCAATTAACACAGCTATTAGAGAAGGCGGTGATGCAGGGATGCCGATTGTATTAAAATCTCCTGACTCTGAAACGGCAAAAATATATAATGACATCGCTTCAAAGTTAGTATTGGAAGTAAATATGTTCAACGCTAAAGAAAGCGAAATGCCTGAACTTGAAATTAATATATAAGAATATGAAACACTTATTAGTTCTAATAGGATTTGTAATAATTATCAGCGGCTGCGGAAATTCCGGCGGCTCGGATTCTCCTGCCAACTCTATTAAAGATTTTGTAAAGGCAGTGAAAGAAGGAAGCACGGAAAAAGCCTGGACGTTTCTTTCAACAGAATCTCAGAAACAATTCGAGACAACTGCAAAGACAAGAAATCTTTCAGGTAAAGAGGCTTTTGATAAGGATTTTAAAAATCCTAAGTCACTCGGAAATCTTAATGAAGATTTTGAAGTTATTGATGAAAAGAAGGATGGTGATAATGCAATGGTAACTTTGAAATTCAAATCCGGAAAAACTCTTGAAGTATATTCGATAAAAGAAGGTGCATGGAAATATGATATGGCAAGAACAAATAAGGAAATGATGAAGTTAGTAGAATAATTTTAAGTTTTAATTTTTATATGGAAATATCCCTTTCAAAAATAGAAGAAGTATTAAAAAGAATTCGTCCTTATTTACAGATTGACGGAGGTGATGTTGAAGTTGTAAATATCAAAGATGAAAGTATAGTTGAGCTTCGTTTACTGGGCTCATGCCTCGGCTGCCCTATGAGCCAGATGACATTGCGCGCAGGTGTAGAAAGAGTGCTTATGAAAGAACTGCCATGGGTAAAAAGAGTTGAGCAGGTAGCGTAGTTAGTTTAGGTTTTCATGTTTTCCAATATCCTTAAACTCTGTCGGACCGACATCATACCCTTTTATTGTTTTTCCTTTATGTATCTCTTCAAGATAGATTTCTATAATATCTTTGAACTCTGCTTTATATTCTGAATTAAATATTTCATTTGAAATAATATGCATTGCATTGAATGCATATAAATTATCTTCCTGTGAATTCTCCTTTGCTCTTCCAATCATATTCATATCAGTGTCGAATTCAAGATAGCGTGATGTTTTTCTTTTCTGTACCGCAAGCGTTGCTAAATTATTTTCCGAATGGCTTCTGATAAATTTACTTATATCAACATCTGAAACTATATCGGCATTCACAACAAGGAAATATGCCTCATCTTTTAAAAACTTAGCTGCGTTAATAATTCCGCCGCCTGTACCCAGAATTTCTTCTTCATCCGAGATATTTACTTTTATTCCAAAATCATTTGAATCAAAAAAATCAATTATCTTTTCTTTCAGATGATGTACATTTATAACAATTTCATTTATACCGATTGATTTTAATTTTTCAATCTGATGAACGATAAGCGGTTTTCCTTTATAGGGAATAAGAGCTTTGGGAGTTGTATCGGTTAGCGGTTTTAATCTGGTGCCGAAGCCGGCCGAAAGTATCAATGCCTTCATATTATAAATTACTTTAATATGAAGGCAAATGAAATTAAGAAAAGTTTGCCTTATCCTTTCTTTATCTTCTCTCTAAAGAAATTGCAGGATAAGGCATTGGGGGTCTATAAATTTGAATACTCCGGTTTGCTTTCCGGTCTGTAAAGCTTGTCCATCAGCAGACCGATGAAGCTTCCGAACGCTGCACCTGCAATCACATAGAAGAATATCATTGTGATTATTGCAGAGGGAATTAATTCGCTTTCAGGTCCGAAGAGGTTTACAAGAAATCCAATTACAAGTCCGGTAAATGCTCCGTACTGTATCAATGTAAGGGAGAAATGATTTTTAGTTCTTTTCATATTTGTTTGGTTAATCATTTTATTCCTCATTTTACTAAGGACATTTTAATTACTTTACTGAATTTGTTATTTAAATTATTGTCTGCTGCTTCAATTGAGCAGAAGTAAATTCCGCTTGCCATGCTCGATGCATTGAACTGAGCAGTGTAATATCCTGCGGCTGTCATTCCGTTAACAAGTGCTGCTACTTCACGTCCTGTCATATCGTAAATTCTGATTTTTACCTGTGAGTCGAACGGTAATTCATAGTCAATCTTTGTTGAAGGATTGAACGGATTTGGATAATTCTGCGATAAGAAATACTTTTGAGGAATACCAACAGTTACTTCATTATTAAGCTCGTAGTATTCAAAGTTTCCATTGTAATCAATCTGCTTCAGTCTGTAATTATATTTTCCTGACTGGAGATTTCTATCAGTATATGAATATTCCTTCTGGACATTTGTTGTTCCGTTACCCTGAATAAAAGTAACTTTCTTCCAGTCATTGTTTTCTTTTCTTTCAATATCGAAACCGGAATTATTCAGTTCGCTTACAGTAGCCCATTTCAATTGAACATCTTTTTTATTCACATTTGCAGTAAAGTTTGCAAGTTCAACAGGCAAAGCGTTTTGAGTCTGAAGCGATACGAAAACTGTATCATGGTCGGGAGAGTCCGTTCTGAATCTCAACGTTGCTCTCTGCGGATTATCAAACTCCGGTTCATTGCCGCCGGTACTTCTGTTTAGAGGATGTGAACATCTTACAATGAATGCATTGCTGTCATTCGGCATTACTCTTGTCGGAGCAAAGAGAATGGAAAATCTTGCAGCGTCACTTCCTGAAATAACAGGATTACCTAAAATGTTTAACGTATCAGTTCCGTTATTTTTTACATAGTATGTAACTTCCTTAATTTGACCTCCTGCTACATTACCAAAATCAATTACAGTATCTTTTGGTTCAAGGTGAACAAAACAAGGAGATGTTCTGGTGGAAAGAACAGTCATTGTTAATCTCAAGCTGTCATAAGTCATTGAACCGATTGTCGGATTTCCTTCTGTTGCCTGGTCATAAGCTATGAATTTCCATAAGCCGTTTGCATCAGTTCCGTTTAATGATTCAAACGGATAATCAGGTCTGTAATTTGCATTTGTGTAAGGAGCATTTCCTGATGCCATATAACTGTTTGAGCCATCATAAAATGTCGGTCCGGTGATACTTCCGTTTCCGGGATATCTTCCGAATATTGAAAATCTGTTTTCATAAGATTCCATATTTGGTGAAACAAGCTGTAAATGTACATCATCTATATCAAATGGAGCGATGTTGTAACTACCATAAACTCTTACTCTTGTATCTAAAATAGGCAGCTGAGAGTTTGTTAGGTTTATTCCACCTGATAAAATTCCTCCTGCCGGTGCAGTATTGAAATTAGAAATTCTGCCTGTTACTGTCTGCTGCTGCCCTACGGCAAAATAATATGCGTCAAGTAATCCTTCAGTTGCGCTTACTCTGCAATGCTTAGGATAATAAGATGCATTACCGTTTTCATCTCGGGCTATGAAGAAATATTTTACTTGTGTATTCCAGCCAAATCCCGGCATGTGAAATATTCTGCCACCAAATAAACTTACTGAATCAGCAGGTAATGAATACAATGCACCCCAGCCGCCGTCAGCTCTTTTAACTCTATAGAAAAGGTAAGGCTGATTAGGACCTTCTGTAGGAACAGGTGTTATCCCATCCTGGTCATAGAATGTTGCAAAAATTCTTGTGTATTGTGTACTCGTTGTTGAACGAACCGGGTCATAGACAATTCCCGGAGGAACTACGTCAACACCTTGAGCCAGCTTTAATGCGTAATAAGCATTAACTCTTCCATATCCGTAATATGCATTCCACCATCCGTATGTTTTAAAGTTATCATATGAAACTCTGTCAACTTTTTCCGAACCTCTGCAAATATATTCATAAACCTGTAGTCTGGTAAGATTTGAATTCGCCGAAAGTAAAAGAGCTGCGATACCGGATACATTCGGGCATGAGCAGGATGTTCCGTTAAACGTTGAATCATAGTCTCCGTTTACTCCGGCTTTCTGAACGTAGCCGCCAAAGCCTTGTATATCTGTAGTTAGACATATTGTCGGTGCGCATACGTCTATATCACCGTTTGCATTACTTCCGTAGTTTCCGCCCCACCAGTATTGTTCACCTGTTCCGGGAGCTTTTCTTTTATCTCTGTTTGTTGTTGCGCCTACGGAAATTACTTTCGGAAGTGATGAAGGATATGAAACATAACTTCTGCCGTCATTTCCTGAAGAAAAGAATATTGCACATCCTCTGCCGTTTCTTCCTGAATCTGCTGCAGCATTTATTGAAAGCGTTATTGTGTTATTTGGTGTGCCTCCGCCCCAGCTGTTGTTTAGTACTTCAACACCCCATACTCTTGCTGAATCGAAAGAACGTGAAAGAGCAATTAAAACTCCTGTGCCATTCGCATTCAGAACTCTGAATGATTGTATTTTACACAAAGGAGCAACACCGCTTATTCCTACTCCGTTATCACCTCTGGCAGCGATTAACCCGGCAGTACAAGTGCCGTGTCCGTTCGAATCTCTTGGAACACCCATTCTATTCCATATAGCATCATACCCTGCAATAACATTAGTTCTTAAATCAGGATGTGCAGAATCAATACCTGTATCAAAAACACCGACAGTAATATTTGCTGAGCCGCGTGTTATATCCCATGCTAGATTTACATTCATATCAGCATCAGAAACACCCGTAGTAGAAAGTTCATCAAAAGTTTGACTGCCGCCTGTTCTTACAGTTTGTCCGCCGTTAGATAAATGCCACTGGCTGTTTATAAAAGGATCATTTGGCCAGTAGTTTAAAAGCCCGCCTTCCGGATAAATAAAATTCGGTTCGCAGAATTCAAATAAACCTGTATTGTAATAAATTTTGCTTAAATCTAATGCGTTAAGAGTTACATCATCATATGATTTTAATAAAAATCCTTTGTTATCGAATACATTTCCTGAAATAAAAATTTTGTTTTCTGTATTAAGCATTTGCAGCTTTTCAAAGTCTTTTTCATTTCTCAATCTTACTATAAATTCATCTGTCGGAACCTGTATTACACTTCTTGATTCGCCATAGTAAACGGGAGTTGTAAACTTTACGAAATCGAGATTTGAAAAATTGTTTGAAACTGACATCAGCTCCGTTGGGAGTTTGTAAGAGCTGAATTTAATTTCATAAGTATTGAATCCTGTCTCCAGAATTTTTGCATCTGAACTTAAACGGGATTTAAGGGAGCTTTCAATCTCGTTTTTTGAGCTTGTTGTATTTTTCAATACAACTGCAATGCGGTCAGCCCGCTGCTGCAGGTCGATGCGCTGGTTCTGGTAGTAATAGTAATCAACTGCGAAAATGTTGGAATAGGTCAGCAGTACTAAAATGAATAATAATTTTTTCATTATTGTAATTTAATTTACACTTGCAAATTATACCTGTTCATTGTATTTTAAAACAAAATATTTAGTATTTCATTGCTTAAAATTGCAATAAATACTGTTATATTAATTATATATGAATAGAATTTTATCGAAGAAACAGAGTGATTATTTGCTGGAATTTAGCTGTATACCTTCTGAGATAAGGCAGCGATTCCTCAATAGATTGTATTTGCGCAAAAACGGTTCAGAGCAAAAAAACTATAAACTCTTATCTATTATTCAGAGAATTATAGAAAAAGATAATTTTAAGAAATGGGATGAAGGGAAAATTTGTAAAGAATTGAAAGTCTCCAAAGCAATGCTTGCCTGTATGAAAAGCAGATTGCTAAAAAGCATGAGGGAAGAATATTTTAGCTTTAAATCAAATGCTGACGTTAATAAAATGCCTGTTAAAAAGTCATTGGAGATAATTAAAGGGCTGGAGGAAAAAGGTTGCTACAGGGAAGTTATTCCTATGTGCTTCAGATTAATAAAGATAATATCAATTGATTTAAAATCGGAAAACGATAGAAATAAAAAATCTGATTTAATAGAAACGTTATCTGAGCTCCATTATATAATATCACAATTTTATTTTTATAACAAAAATGTCAAAAAATTTAAAATAATATATTCTGAACTTGAAAGAATAAAAAAGAAAGTTTATGGATTGAAAAATAAGAACCATACCGATAAAATTATAGCAAGATATTATGTAGCAAAATCACAGCTTTTTCTTTTCAAACAGGGGAACAATAAATATCTTCAGATGTCTTTACAATACAAACTGAAATCACTTCTTCACTCTGAAAAAGCAAAAGATTATTTGCTTGTAATAAGAAATCTGATTCACCTTGCCCGCATATACCGCCTCCTAGGTGAATACGATAATGCAGTAAAAACAATAAGAAAAGGACAGCGATATTCCAAAATTGTTAAAAATGAAGATATGTTTTCTTTGTTTGAAGTTTTGAGTATCGAATTAGATTTTAACAGAGATAAAAGTGCTGCTAAAAAATACTATGCATCGTGTATTAATTTACATAAGAGACTAAATTCTGAAAGCAGCTTTGAATGTGTTCAAACGGTTAATTTTAAATTAATACTAATAACTTCATTTTTAGATAAAGAAGATGAAATAAGATTTTATGAAAAAGAATATGTCCGTTCATTAGCATTAAGAGGAAAAAAATACGAAGCATTTGAAAGAAAATTCTGGCAGAATGCCGAGTGGCAGAGATGGAATTTATACAGATGGAAAATAGAGGGAGAAAACGGAAACGAACATTACACTGTCGAACCGGATGCAAAAGTTTTGAGTGAAGTTTCTGAACAGATAATAGATTATACGCGAAGAAATTATAAAATATATAATTCAAGCCGTATGCTCTTTAACTATTTATTCAGAATAGTTGTTGAGTACTGGAAAGGTAAGGATTCGGATTATGAAACGATTTTATATTTTTTAAACAAAGTAAACAGGCTTTTAAAATCCACTAAGGTCAGTCTGCCTAAACATAATTATCTTAATATAAAATTTCTTGTGACTCTGTTGAATGAAAGTAAATATAAAGATAAAAAGGAAGTATATCTTAAGTATGCAAAAGATTTTGATGAAGTTCTAGTTTCTTTAAAAAGTACAACGTTTAATGTGATTGAGGAATATGCTAAAATTGAATTTGCAGCAAAACTTTTGAATTTAAAAATGTTCACAGATGAAGTCCGCAAACTGGAAAAATGGCTTAGAGAAAACAGACCGCAGTTATTTGAACCGATAAACGATTTAATTTCTAAAAAAGCAGTTTAAATGTATTATAAATAAAAATTATTCTTTCTAAATTGTAACCATGATAGAAACAAAAGAAAATAAACTGGAAACAGAACTGAATGTCGAAGGTATTTCACCTATTGATTTGAATCTCGATTTAGTCGCTGAGATAAAAGCATTGAAGAAAAAAATGAATGCTGTTATTCTTGCGCACTATTATCAGGATGATGATATACAGGACTTAGCTGATTACATCGGCGATAGTCTCCAGCTTGCACAGGCAGCGGAGAAAACCGATGCAGATGTAATTGTATTTGCAGGTGTGCATTTCATGGCAGAGACTGCAAAAATTTTGAATCCTAACAAGCTTGTTTTACTTCCTGATTTAAACGCAGGCTGCTCGCTTGCTGAAGGATGCCCTGCGCCATTATTGCAGAGATTTAAAGATAAATATCCTGACCATATATTAATTTCATATATAAACTGCTCGGCAGAAGTGAAGGCAATATCAGATATAATATGCACATCATCGAACGCAGTGAAAATTGTTGAGCAGATTCCGAAGGACCAGGGAATTATCTTTGCTCCCGATAGAAATCTCGGTCGCTATATTATGAAGCAGACAGGAAGAGAAATGAAGCTATGGCAGGGAGCGTGTATAGTTCACGAGACTTTCAGCGACAGAAAAATAATTAAGCTGAAGTTTGAAAATCCGAATGCAAAGATAATTGCCCACCCTGAATGCGAAGAAACTATTTTAAAACATGCAGACTTCATCGGCTCAACAAGCGCATTACTTAATTATGTAATAACGAACAGCGCTAATGAATTTATTGTGGCAACGGAACCGGGCATAATACACCAGATGGAATTAAAAGCGCCGGGCAAAAAATATATTCCTGCGCCGCCTGAAAACAGCTGCAACTGCAATGAATGTCCCTATATGAAACTGAATACACTTGAAAAATTATACTTATGCATGAAAGATAAAAAGCCGGAGATAACTATGAGTGAAGAGTTAATGAGGAAAGCGTTAACGCCGTTAAAGCGTATGCTTGAAATGAGCAAATAGTAGCAAGTAGCAGGTAACAAGTATAAAGTAATAAGTAAAAGAAAAGTAATTTTAATTCTATATCGTTCTTTAAAATTTTCGAAAATTTTTCTCCTCTATTTTAGACAATCGCGCATACTTTGTATTCTTACAGAGAAGTGAGGAAAGTCCGGACTCCATGAGAGCGCGGATGCCCGGAGAAAGTCCGGGGTAAAACTTACGCAAGTATTTTTTACAGGGAGTGTTACAGAAAAGAAAACCGCCCTGAGTTTATCTCAGGGTAAGGGTGAAACGGCAGGGTAAGAGCTGCCATCCGGCGGGCAATTGCCGGATTGACAAACTCATCCGGAGCAAGGCCAAGTATAGGAAGCATAAACAGCGCTCGTTTAAATTGCTTCCGGGGTAGGCTGCAAAAAATTATTACGGTAACGTTCTAATTAAGATAAATGATTGTCATTCGCCAGTGTGCGTTTACAAAATCCGGCTTATTAAATAGGGGAGAATTATTTTTGTGATTCGGCAAGCATGCCTTCGCGTGTTGCTTCGTTCGCAAGCTTATCGGCAATTGCATTCTGCTCGCGCGGAATGTATGTGATAGAATATTTTTTATTCAGTTTGTTTATCCCATCCCAGAAGTTCATCGCATTTCTCATCAGATACTTATCCTTAATTTTATATTTACCGGTGAGCTGGCTTACCATAAGTAAGCTATCTGAATAAAATTCTACGAAGTCGTATTCTGTATTTATGTTTTTTAGGAGCTTAAGTGATTCCAGAAGAGCAGTGTATTCGCCCTGATTATTTGTTGCTTTGCCGATGTATTGTTTATGTGTGAGGAGGATTTCGTCGGATTCGTCTTTGATAACAATTCCGAGACCCGAAGGTCCCGGATTGCCTTTAGCAGTAGCGTCTGTAAAAACTTTTATTTTTTTCACCAATACTTAATTATTAATAATGATTAAGCATCAATGTTGCTTTTAAGAACTTCTTCCGAGATTAAAATTCTTCCGCATGATTCGCATGTGTAAACTTTTTCCGCAGTCGCAATTTCAATAACTTTTTGCGGTGGAATAGAATTATAACACCCTGTGCAGTTTCCTTTTCTTACGATAGCGATCACTTCGCCTTTGAACATCTTTTTTAATCTGGTGTATAGTGCTTTATCTTCTGCATTAAGATTTTTCAGGAGAACATTGTAATCTTTTTTCATTTCATCTTCTTCGGATTTATAATTCTCATCAAGCTCCTTTAAAACTTCTTCTTTTTCCGTTAAGTCTGTTTTGAGTCCTTCAACTCGTGCAGTCAGTTCGTTTGTTGCATCTACTTCATTTTTAATTTCATTGGTGATATCTTTCATCTTTTTTTCGAAGCCTTCCATTTCCTCAAGTCCGGCATCGATGGTCTTCATTATGTCATCGTAATCTTTGTTGTTCTTTGCAGAGAATTTCTGCTCTTCGTACTTTGTGATGCGTTCTTCTGTCTTTTTATTGCTTGCGGTGAGTTTATCCTTGGTGGTGTTTAAATCGATGACACGTTTTTGTCTGTCTGAAACTTCCTTTTCTATTGAAGCAATTTTTTCCTTCAGATTTTTAATAACATCGGGAAGATCGCCTTTCTCTTCTTCTATTTCAAAAAGCTCTTTATCGATTTTTGAAAGCTTGTAGAATGTCATCAGCTTTTCTGTCACTTTAGGTTTCTTTGTATCCGAATCTTCTTCGAAGTATTCAAGTATTACCGATGGAGTTGTATCAGCGGATGCTTTGTCGTTCAAGCCGCCGTCTTCGTTCATCTCGTTTTTGTTTACTAAATCTGACATGATATGTTTTATTATTTTAATTTTAGTTTTATAAACTCACCGGCAGATATTACTGCATCTGCTTTTAAGTTCTGTGGTTCACTGCCTGTGGTGACAAGCAAAGTTAAAACTTTCTTTTTGTTATCGAAACTTTTTATATTCTTATTAATTCTTTTGAATAAGTCTTCAGCGGTAATTGATTTTTTCAGAGTGATAAGCATCGATTCCGGTTTTTTACTTCTGAATTTTATCTGCGTAATATCATAATCAGGTTCTTCGTACGGGTGAAATTTATAAATTGCATCGATTACGGTATCTAATTTATCATCGGAGCATCGCATTTCAAGCTTTACTTCCTCAACAAAATTAATCTTATTTTTATTACCTGAAAAAGGTTTTGCTTTACCTGACGGTCTGAAAGTACCTGTTCCGTTTATTCTGAAAGAACAAAGTTCGTAATTGCCAATAACTCCCGCACCTGCATTTGCCATTTCAAATACAAGTTTCTCAAGGAATTTCTGGGGAATTTTTACGGTAATTTTATTTGTTAATTCGTATTTGTATCCGGAAATCTTTGCTTCTTTTATTTCATCTGCTCTGAAAAACTTTTTAACATAGTTCCTTAAATCAATTTCTTTTTTCATTAAAACGAAAAGATGATAACTTAATTCAGATTAATTATAAATAAAAGGGAGCAAAAAAAAAGTGTCGCTTTTCGGGCGGACACTTTTCTAAAATTTTAACAGGTTATGAAATATGTAATTCTTTTAACCATTGTACCTAAAATTACTTATGAAGTGCTTTAAAAACAAGGTAAATAGTTGTTATTAACATAACTCAAATTCAATATTGAATTAATATATTCTCCGTTTGGTTATATGGTTTTACGTAAGCTAACCACAGATTACATAGATATTGGTCATAGTGGACACAGAGTATGTTTTTAAAAAATTTTCTGTGGTCTCTGTGCAATAATCTGTGTTGACTGTGGTTAAATCTGGTTATGCACCCAGTATTTATTTTGCAATTGTAACCTTAATAAATTAAGTGTATTTTTGATGTTCACCAATTTGATTAGTTCTTATACTTATAATTAATGTCAGAGTCCCATTTAGATAAAATAATAATAAAGGGTGCACGCGTCCACAATTTAAAAAATATAGATTTAGAAATTCCCCGCGATAGCCTTGTTGTTTTCACAGGACTCTCAGGTTCCGGAAAATCATCACTTGCCTTCGATACCATTTACGCTGAAGGCCAGCGCAGATTTATGGAAACACTTTCTGCTTATGCCCGTCAGTTCATCGGCGGAATTGAACGTCCTGATGTTGATAAAATAGAGGGGCTTTCTCCTGCAATTTCTATCGAACAAAAAACAATTTCTCAAAACCCGCGCTCAACCGTTGGCACTGTTACTGAGATTTACGATTTTCTTCGACTTCTTTTTGCAAGATGCGGAACACAATACTCGCCTGATACAGGCAAAGCTGTTGTACGCCAGTCTCTTGAACAAATAATTGAAAGAGTTTTTGAATTAAAAGAAGGAACGAAAATTTCCATCCTTGCTCCCGTAGTTAAAGGGAGAAAAGGTCATTACCGCGAATTGTTCGAGGAGATTTCAAAGGAAGGATTTACAAAAGTCCGCATTGATGGTGAGATAAAAGATATCGTTCCAAAGATGCAGATAGAGAGATTTAAAATTCACGATATCGAAATTGTAATAGACAGAGTTGTTGTAAACGAAAAATCGAAAACAAGAATCTTCGAATCGCTTGAAACGGGATTGCGCCATGGTGAAGGAGTTGTAATAGTAAACGATGGAAAGAACGACAGATTTTTTAATGAGAAACTCTCTGACCCGGAAACAGGACGAAGCTTTTCAGAACCGGCACCAAATTCATTTTCATTTAACTCGCCTTACGGTTGGTGCGCAGATTGTTATGGACTTGGCGAGAAGAAAGAGCTTGATGTAGAGAAAATTTTTCCTGATGATGAATTAACGGTTAATGCCGGCGGTATCGCTCCGCTTGGCAAACCAAAACCTACATGGATTTTTTCTATTGTAAAAGGTTTGTTTGAACTTAACGGCGCTGACTTCGATACTCCTGTAAGCAAGCTTTCTAAAGATTTGAAAGCCAGCCTTCTTGCAGGCACGAAAGACAAAATAAAATATCTTCATACCGATTCTAACGGAAAGACAAATTCATACTCTCATAAATTCAACGGACTTATAAATTATATTCAGCACTTTGCAAACGATTCTACATCTGAACATATCCGCAATTGGGCTGAAAGCTTTATGACGACTTCCAAATGCAAAACATGCGGCGGCGGAAGACTGAAAGAAGATTCTCTATGGGTAAAAATCGATAATAAAAATATTCATGATATTACTACATTATCTATTGCAGATTCAAGAGCATACTTTGATGTAATAAAGCTTGATGAAAGAAAGATGATTGTGGCAACGCAGATATTGAAAGAAATAAAATCACGTCTGGATTTTTTACTGAACGTAGGACTTGAATATTTAACATTGGATAGAAGCGCAAAAACTTTATCGGGCGGCGAGGCGCAGAGAATAAGACTTGCTACTCAAATTGGTTCACAGCTTACGGGAGTATTATATATTCTTGATGAACCGTCTATCGGATTACATCAGAGAGATAATATTAAGCTGATTGATTCGCTAAAAAAATTAAGAGATATAGGCAACTCAGTTATAGTAGTTGAGCACGATAAGGAAATGATTGAGGCTTCGGATTTTGTTGTTGACTTAGGTCCCAGAGCAGGTGAGCACGGGGGGGAGATAACTGCATTCGGAAGTCCGTTTAGTCTGAACGGAAATTCTATTACGGGGCAGTATTTATCTGGCAAGATGAAAATTGAAGTCCCAAAAGAAAGAAGAAAAGGAACAGGAAATTTTATAACGCTTAAAGGCGCAACAGGAAATAATTTAAAGAACGTTACACTTAAAATTCCGTTAGGAAAATTTATCTGTGTAACGGGAGTAAGCGGTTCGGGAAAATCATCACTGATAAACGAAACGCTGTACAGACTGCTTTCAAAGAAATTTTACAAAACACCTGAGCCGTCTCTGCCATATAAATCAATTGACGGTATGACAATTCCCGGTGAAAAGTGGCCTATAAAAATTGTAGATAAGATAATTGAGATTGATCAGACTCCTATAGGAAGAACTCCGAGAAGCAATCCCGCAACATATACGGGACTCTTTACATTCGTAAGAGATATATTTGCGTCACTGTCTGATTCAAAAATACGAGGATATAAAGTCGGAAGATTTTCGTTCAATGTAAAAGCAGAGAACGGCGGCGGAAGATGCGAAGCATGCGAAGGCGACGGACTGAAAAAAATTGAAATGAATTTTCTGCCGGACGTTTATGTAACATGCGACGTTTGCAACGGAAGAAGATACAGCAAGGAAACGCTTGAAGTAAAATATAAAGGGAAGTCAATTGCCGATGTACTTGAAATGACAGTTGAAGATGCTGTAGCATTTTTTGAACAGGTGCCGACCTTAAAAAGAAAATTAAAAACATTGTTCGATGTAGGTCTTGGATATATAAGATTAGGCCAACAGGCAACAACGCTTTCAGGCGGTGAAGCGCAGAGAGTGAAGCTTGCAACGGAATTATCAAAAGTGCAGACAGGAAGAACGGTTTATATTTTAGATGAGCCGACTACGGGACTTCACTTTGAAGATATACGAATGCTGCTCGATGTTTTGAACAAATTAACAGATAAGGGAAACACTGTAATTGTTATTGAGCACAATCTTGATGTAATAAAATCAGCTGACTGGATAATTGACCTTGGACCTGAAGGCGGTCACGGCGGCGGTGAGATTATTGCAGAAGGAACTCCCGAAGATATTATAAAGAAATATCTGAACGTCGGTTACACTGCGAAGTATCTGAAAGAGGAGATGAAGTAATTAATTTTTTTTTCTCCCTACTAATAGGGAAGAATATATTGCGCATTTAAAAAATTCTTTTTATTATAGAGAAGTTAGAATTTAGACCTGACAGGTTTTAATCCTGTCAGGTCTTTTGCGTTTAAAACAGGAAAATGTTACAATAATGTTACTTTTATCTATGACGTCATATAAAATCATATTTATCTGAGTTTCAAAATGTGACATTAATGTTACAATTCAATTAACAATTAGCAATGAACGGAAAAATGTGACAATAATGTTACAATTCAGTTAACAATTAGCAATGAACAGAAAAAATGTGATAATAATGTTACCGTTAACTCATAACTCATAACTCATATAAATTATTTTGCAGAAATCCGTCAAAAACCCGTCAATAATTTAAAATTAAATTTTCCTGTATTGTTTTTACAATCCGCAGACAAAATGTAACAAAAATGTTACTCTGATAAATTTTTCAAAAGTAAAAATTTTCTGTACTTTACAATAAGTTAATAACCATATAAATAATGTAAATACATTTATTTAAGCTCATTTTATAAATCCTGTAAAATGTTGTCTAAAAAATTTACAACATTTTCACTTGACATTTAATCCCATTTTTTTCAATTTTGTATAGGTTTGATTCTCATATCAAACCTGATAAATAGGGTTAAATTTACATAAGATTCTCTTTTTGTTTTAGGGGGACAATGAGAGATACAGGAAGCAGGCCAGAAATGACCTGCTTTTTTGTTTTAACTTAAAAATTGAGCAAAAAAAAGCCCCGTTTTATTAAAAAACGGAGCATTTTAGGTTAGAACTTAACTTTATTTGTGATTTACCAGATCACTACTCTTTTATCCTTTGGTCGTGCAATCGGATCTGTATCCTTAATATCAAAAGCATCATAAAAAGGCTGAAAATTGGTAAGATTTGCGTAACCGCGGAATTTACCGGGTGAATGCGAGTCCGTCTTTAATCTTAGTCTTTGCTCCTGGTCAGTCATATTGTCTCTCCAGACCGTAGCCCAGCCTAGGAAGAATCTTTGATGCGGAGTGAAGCCGTCAATTTTCGGCTCGTTGCCTTTAAGAGTTTTGAGGAAAGCTTTATACGCTATTGCCATGCCGCCAAGGTCGGCAATGTTTTCGCCAAGAGTTAGTTCTCCGTTAACGGTCAATGTATCGATTGCAACATAGCCATTGAATTGCTCAACAACCATATCAGCTCTTTTATTATAGTTCTTTGCATCTTCTTCAGTCCACCAGTCTTTAAGGTTGCCGTCAGCATCGTACTTTCTTCCGGCATCATCAAAGCCGTGTGTGATTTCATGGCCGATAACTCCGCCTATGCCGCCGTAGTTCAAAGCGTCATCTGCATTGGGGTCAAAGAAAGGAGGCTGAAGAATTCCTGCAGGGAAAGTGATATCATTCTTCGCAGGATTATATGAAGCGTTTACTAAGTGAGGGAACATGCCCCACTCTTCGCGATCAACAGGCTTGCCGATTTTATTCATGTTACGTTTGTAATTGAATCGTCTGCCGTTAAGCATATTCTCCAATAGCGAATTGCTTCTGTTGATTTCAAGAGCTGAGAAGTCTTTCCATTTATCTGGGTAACCCATTTTAACTCTGAAGGTGCCGAGCTTTCTGTAAGCCTGCTGTTTTGTGGTTTCGCTCATCCAGTCAAGTCCGGCAATGCTTTCTTTAAGTGTTTCCAAAATGTTCTTTACCATATCGTTAACTTTTTGCTTAGCTTCCGGGCTGAAAGCTTTATCAACATAAAGTTTACCCAATGCTTCAGCCATAGTTCCATTAACCATGCCTAAGGCATCTCTCCATCTTGGCTGCTGCACCTGTACACCGGAAATATATCTTGAGAAGAAGTCAAAGTCTTCATTGACAAAATCAGAACTGAGATAGTCTGCAGTTGAAGTAATGAGTCTCCATTTTAAATAGAGCTTCCAGTCATCGATAATATTTTCCTGTGCAAATTTATCATTGAGGAATGCAAAAAATCTTGGCGTACCTACATTTATTCCGTTATCGAAGATCGAATAGTCTGCAGCGGTCTCAATGAAATACAATTTCCAGTTAATGTTGGGAGTCATGGAAATAAATTTTTCGATTGTCAGCTTATGATAAGTAGAATCAGGATTTCTCATAGAAACTCTCGGCATAAAATTTTTTGCCCATTCAGTTTCAAATGCTAAAATTCTTTCAGCATAGTTCTTTGACGTACCGGCATCTATTCCTGTGAGCATAAACATTTTAGCAGTGTGGTCTACATATTTAGCTCTTATATCTTTTGAACGGTCATCTTCTTTTAAATAATAATCCCTGTCAAATAAAGTTATACCGCCCTGGAAAAAATTTGGAATAACATTAGCGCTGTTCTTATCATCCTGCCCGGCAAAAACTCCGAATGAATTTCCTACTCCGTTCATTTGCAGGTAAGCAATAGTTTTTATCAGATCATCTTTACTTTTAACTGCATCAATTTTATTGAAGTATGGGATTAAAGGATTAAATTTTTCATTCTCGATTCTTACGGTATCCATTGCAGTAAAGTATAAATCACCAATTTTTTGCTGGTTGCTTCCATTCGGCGCTGTGCCTGATGCTGATTCTTCGAGAATAGATTTTATAATGTAATCATTATTTTTTGTGATTTCGGAAAATGCTCCCCATCTGCTGTATTCGGGAGGAACAGGATTATTTTTTAGCCATGTTCCGTTTACATATTTATAGAAATCGTCACCGGGTTTAATGGACTGGTCCATAAATTCTACAGAAAAGCCTTTAAGTTGTTTAGGCTTATCATCCTGCTGGCAAAATACTGATGTGTTTATTACAAAGAGGGGAATTAGAAGAAGTAAGAGAGTTCTCATTTTTAATTTAAGTTTAAACAAATTTATATGTCTTTAAAATATTTGTTGAGGGGGATTTTAACTAATCTATAACTAATAGCAAAACTGAATACACAATGCAGCCGGATGCGAAACCGAAGAACCTGCTTTGCCTTTCATCAGGAAGCTCTTCTTTGATAATATTTAAGATCATTCCTCCTGCAATGAATGCGAACATTATATCTAATATCAGTTTCGGAACATCCAAAAATACTCCGCACAGCCAACCTAGTACTACGGCTGCTGATAAAATCCACCGGCCTGAGTTCATGTAATAATGCTTGAAGTGATTCCTTAAACCGAAATCGTTCACCATTATATGAGTAGCCATGGCTGCAAAAAAGAATAACAATGATTTTAATCCAGGGGTTTCCCTGTGCAGTAAAAAATATCCAATCTGAAAATTATAGATGGCAAAAGAAATTATGTGAACTAAGAATACGTTTTTCTCAGCATAGTCTTTGTTGTTTTGCTTTATATTGTTTTCGCGGGAAATCTTTGCAGCAGAATCCAATCCGTAAAATAATATAAATCCTATTAAAGAAATAAGATAAATGTGGTAGTCAAGAAAATCTACAATCGGATTATTCATCTGCATAATATCATTCTGCGCATCGCTGAGCTCGGGAAAAATATGAATGAATACATAAGAGACTGAAATACCGCCTGAAAAAGAGAGCCAGAAGTATTTTCGTTTGGTTAACCTTGTAAAATAGGTACTGCTATAGGAATGAATAAAGAAAAATATTACAGCGAGAAAAAACGTAAGCAGTATTCTGAATGACTCAGACATAAATTATTTTTTAGAAGTGAACGATACTAAATCTCTTTGAATATCTTTTACTGTAGGACATCCGGATAAAGCCATGGCAAGGTCGAATTCTTTTTTAAGCATAGAAAGAACTGAATAAACCCCCTCTGAACCGTTACACGCAAGTCCCCAAAGAACAGGACGTCCGACTAATACAGCTTTTGCTCCGAGTGCTATAGCTTTTAAAATATCCGTTCCTCTTCTAATACCGCCATCGACCAATACTTCTATTCTGCTATCAACGGCTTCTGCTATATGCGGTAAAACTTCAATTGTGGCAGGTGAAGTATCAAGTTGCCTTCCGCCGTGATTTGATACGACGATACCCTTTGCTCCATATTCGATTGCTCTTAATGCATCATCGGGTCTTACTATTCCTTTTAGTATTATAGGAAGCTTTGTGATTGAGGCGAGCCATTCGATGTCTTTCCAGTTCAATGACTGGTCAAGCATTTCATTGAAGTATAAAGAAAGTCCTGAATCAGGCTTGTTATCAGTTCCTTTTTGTGGTAACTCTTCTTTGCTATCCGGCACTAGATTAATTACTGAGAGACCTTGAGGCAGTTGAAATTTATTCTTGACATCTTTCTCTCTTGTTCCGAGTAATGGCGCATCAACTGTAACAACAATTGCTTTTGCTCCGGCTTTTTCTACTCTTCGTACAAGTTTTTCAGTAACTGCTTTATCTCTGAAAACATATAGCTGAAACCAGAAGTTAGCATTGCAATCCCTGCTTACATCTTCAACGGTTGTATTTGATAAAGTGGAGAGACACATAATGGTCTCTGCTTTCACCGCGGCTTTTGCAACAGCGCATTCACCTTCATTGTGCGCCATTTTATGAAATGCTGTGGGAGCTATAATAAGAGGGAAGGAAATTTTCTGACCCAGTACTTCCGTACCGGAATCTCTTTTACTTACATCTACTAAAACTTTGTAATGGATTTGTATATGATTGTATGCTTCTCTGTTATCTCTTAAAGTGATTTCATCATGAGCGCCGCTCGAGTAATAATCAAATGCAGTTTTGTGAAGTTTTTCACAGGCATATTTTTCATATTCGAAGAGGTTAGTGAAATCCATACATTAGAAATTATTACAATTTCAGTTTTTTGAAAAGAAGCTGGATTGGTTTTACATACTGCATAATATAGAAATGGATAGCAGGAGCGCCGTTGTTTAACAGATCTTCAACCTGTTTTACTGCCCACTCAACACCTATATCAAGTACGTGTTCATTTTTTGCTTCGAATATTTCCTGAGAGAGTTCTTCAGGGATATCGATATAAAAATTTTTGGGCAGGTTAGTAAGATGTCCTTTATTGGAAATAATTTTTAATCCGGGAATAATAGGAACAGTAATTCCTTCTGCCCGGCATTTATTCACATAATCAAAATAGTGCTGATTATTGAAACACATCTGGGTCACTATGTAATGAGCACCCGCTTCGATTTTTTTCTTAGTTACGGAAACATCAAGCTTAATGTTCGGAGACTCAAAATGTTTTTCAGGATATCCTCCTATACCAATACAGAATTTTGTTTTACTTGCATCAAGCAAATCTTCTTCTAAATATTTGCCTTCATTCATTCTGTTAATCTGTTCAATCAGATCAACTGAATTTTCATTACAGGAACGGCCTTCCGGAATAGGTTTTGTATAACCGGTATCATCACCTCTTAAAGCAAGGACGTTTTCAATACCAAGGTAGTTTAATTCAATAAGTGCATCTTCAGTTTCTTCTTTTGTAAATCCTTTGCAAAGTATATGAGGTACTGTATCGATATTATATTTATTTTTTATCGCTACGCTTATGCCTATCGTACCGGGTCTTTTGCGTTTAACTTTTTTACGTATGCCGGATGGTGTTTCCTCGTAATGCATTTCAGCAGCGTGAGATGTTACATCTATGAATGGAGGATTATGTTTTATGAGTTCATCAACAACTTTAAACAGCTGCTGAATATCTCCGCCTCTGCGAGGCGGAATTATTTCATAACTTATTAATGGATTTTTTGCCTTTGCGAGATGTTCTGTTACTTTCATTAACTTTTATTGATTCAATATATCCGGGTGAAGATTAAACCCTGTCGTAGCAATTAATTTGCTATCACCTGTTTTTATGTTTACAACACCAATGCTGTACTGCTCGCTTTCATTTTCTGCATCATAAACGATTCTGCTATTATCTATCCATTTGAAAAGTCCTAAGTCACCGCCTTTAATTCCCAAATCTTTTTTTTCTGTACCGTCAGCATTCATTGTATAAAGCTTTACTCTTTCACCCTTTATAACTGCAAATGCAATCTTGCTTCCGTCAGGTGAAAATTTCGGTTGAGTAGAGCTTGGAATATCTTTCGTTAAAGCACGTTCCTTATTATTTTCATACAGATAGATTGTACCGTTGAGATTCATATCGAAACCTGCGTAAACAAATTTACGGCTATCAGGTGAAACATCCGGTTCTAAGTTTGCATCTTTATTAACACTGATTTTTCTGGTATGATTTTCCGTTGTATCATTTAAATCACGAAGCATAATACATTTACCACCCTCCAAAAGAGCAGAGTAAATCAAATAGTTACCGTCATTGGATAAAACTGCTTGATTGGAATAATCTCCGTCAGAAATTAAGAATGGTTCGGTTTCAAAAAGTCCGATTGCATAAATTGAGTTAACCCCTTCAAAATCGGAGACAAAAAGAATTTCAGAATCATCCGATGAAAATGAAGGAACATTGCCTTTCCACATAAACCTGTAGTCACCGGTTTCAACATTATCTATTAAATAAACCTGTTCATCTGAGGTAGCGAAAACAATTTTAGAGCCGTCATGCGACCATTTCGGATTCACACAATTTGCATCCATTGTTAAAACTTGTTTCTTATCGGTTCCGTCATCGTTCATTGTAAAAATCTGAAGATAACCGTTGCTTGACTGATTTGAAGAGTACACAACTTTCTTGCTCTGCGCAAATAAATTGATGCTGCCTAATAAAATTAGGCAAGATAAAATTATTTTTTTCATAGTTTTTAAAATAGTTAGATTGATTTACTTTTGAAAGATATAAACGAGTGGGGAAAAAATTAATTAATACTATAAACTAATTTATTACATTAAAGTTCCGCTCTTACTTACAGTAATTTATATACGTTAAATCTTCTAATTCTTTTGGTTTTTATTATTTTTATATTAAAAAACCGAATATTATTTTGCAGATGGATTTACAAAACAGGGATTTTACTAAAGAAATTGAGATAAAAGCAATACGCTCTTCCGGAAAAGGCGGGCAGAATGTGAATAAGGTCTCAACTAAAATTGAACTCGTCTTTGATGTGAACAATTCTGAACTGCTTAGTGATGAAGAAAAATCAGTAGTACAGCAGAAATTATCTAACCGGATTTCAAAAGAAGGTAAGCTCATTTTACAATCGCAGGAGTCACGCTCTCAATTAATAAATAAGGAAACAGCGATTAAAAAATTGTATGAACTGCTGGAAACTGCTTTAAAAAAGGAAAAGCCGCGCAAGGCTACTAAACCTTCTAAAGCAAAAAAAGAGCAGAGGCTGCAGGTGAAAAAAGTAATATCCGAAAAGAAACAGAACAGGAATTTTAAAAAGTTTAATGATGATTAAATCAAGTAGAATGATGAAAGTAGTAGAACCTGAATTAATTAAAAAATACCCGGAATTATTATTAGCAATCAGCACTAAAGACGGCGGAGTTTCCCCGTCACCTTACTTTTTAAATCTTGGGTTAAGCGTTGGCGATGAAGAGAAAAATGTCCGGGAGAACAGGAAAAGATTTTTTGAACATCTTAACATTCCGTTGGATAAAGTTGTGATGCAAAAGCAGATACATTCGGATAATGTTAACATTGTAAATGAATCATGTTTTATTCAGGATAGTGATGCATTAATTACCAATGAAAAAAACCTTTATCTGGCAATCAGCATTGCAGATTGCATTCCGGTTTTTTTATACTCTCCCGATAAGAAAGTCGTAGCCGGAATTCACTCAGGCTGGAAAGGAACTGAGTATAAAATTTCTGAGAAAGTTGTTGAACGAATGATAAATGAATATGGAGTAAGCCCCGTTGAAATGATAGCATACATAGGTCCTGGAATATCAGTTGACAACTATGAAGTAAGTAAAGAAGTTGCTGAAAGATTTAAAACCTCAAGTTATAGAATCCAGAACGGAAAATACTTCCTTGATTTGAAAAAGGATATTTTTGAACAATTGTTAAACGCAGGATTAAAAAAAGAAAACATTGAAGTTACTACTTATTGTACATTCAGAGATAAAGAAATATTCCATTCTCATAGGAGAGAGAAAGGAGCAACAGGCAGAATGTTCGGAGTAATTGGAATGCGGGAATAATTATTTTATATAAATAGGTACGGGTGCAAAAGATAAAATCAGTATTAAAAAAGTAAACCAGCCGATTGCCATTCTTGTTTTACTTAACGGTTCCGGATCGTGATTCACTGTCGGAGGATGAGGAATTTTTATTACAAATGTGATAAGCAAAGCCCATACAAGCCAGTTGACGGAGCCGAAATCCACGTTAATATCTATCAAAGGTAAAAGGCCGATCACTCCCATAATAAATAATATCCCAACAACAACGTGTCCGATTATAGAAGAACTTTTACTACCGAACATTGTGTATGAAATATGTCCGCCGTCAAGCTGACCTGCCGGCATCATATTGAGAGCAGTTATTAATAGTCCGAACCAACCGGCGCATAAAAAAGGGTAGTGATATACTTCATTCATCGGCGGCATAAAACCGGAAGGCGAAGCAAATAACCATTCAAAACTTTTAAATAAAATACTGTATCCGAAAGTTTCTCCCTGAACAAGTACGCCGTTCATTGCGTAGTCCGGATGGATTTTGAATAAAAATTCTATTGAAGGCAGAGTTGTAAATCCTATTATTAAGATTATAACAGATGCTATCCAGCCGGCAATAGGTCCTGCTACGCCTATATCAAACAGTGCTTTGCGTGTTGAAGCAGCTGAGCGCATTCTTATAACGGCACCCATTGTTCCGAACGGGTTTAAAAATAAAAAAGGAAACGGGATATAGTAGGGAAGTGTAACATCAACTTTGTGAATTTTAGCAGCGAAGTAATGCCCGAATTCATGAGCAGAAATTATAAATAATATTAAACAGGAATAAGTAAGTCCAAGCGCGAAATTTGAAATATTATATGGGTCGTTGCCTCCCCAGTAAACTCCGCCTAGAGTAGTTGTTATAAATGTAAGAAGAAAAAGACCTATATGGAATAAGTAGTTATTCTTTTTTTTCGGTGCTTCATACCCGGAAAATCTTCTTCTGTATTCTTCTTCTAATGCAAGCCTGTTCAGTTCTTGTTCAGAGTTGTCTGTATTGTTTTCCATCTATTACAAAATACACTCTCAGAAAAATTAATCAATTTAAAAAGAAGTGCTTGATTTAGTTTTAATACGTAATTGTAGAGCATTTGTTATTTGAAAGAAGAATTACTGCAAAACAATTCTTTACACTGAAAAAAAATATTTAATTGAGTAACTTGCTCATATGGAATTATTCAGCATTGGATTCGTTACGGTAAAGCTCATAGATATAATAGACATTATAATTGTCTCCTATATTTTTTACCGTTTGTTCAATGTGATGAAAGGTACTATTGCTGCGCAGATTTTTATAGCGCTGGTTTTCATAGTCGGTATTTCAATTCTTGCTCAGGCATTGGATTTTCAAGCTCTGGGCTGGTTACTTGGTCGTGTCACTGAAATATGGGTAATTGCATTCATTATTTTATTCCAGCCGGAAATAAGAAGGCTGCTGCTTATCATAGGTAAAACCCGGTTTACAAGGATTTTCACGCGGGCAAATACAAGCGAATACATAGCTGAAATAGTTGACGCAATGATGGAAATGAAAGAAAAAGGATGGGGGGCGCTGATTGTAATCACGCGTACAACGGGCTTGCAGAACGTTGTTGAAACAGGCGAGAAGCTTGACGCAAAAATCAATAAAGAACTGCTTATATCATTGTTCAATCCTAAATCTCCGCTTCACGACGGAGCAGTTATAATTAACAACAATAAAATTGAGGCGGCAAGATGCACATTGCCTTTGGCAGATGTATCAAAGCTTGGTGTGAGAAATTACGGAACAAGGCACAGAGCAGGAGTGGGAATAACTGAGGAATCCGATGCAATTTGTCTTATACTTTCAGAGGAGAGACAGGTTATTTCCATTGCAGAAGACGGCAAAATAAAGAAGATAAAGGACAGAAATGAATTGATAGAGGAACTGAATAAAACTATTGCAAAGACCAGTGTGGCAAAATCTGTTAAGACAATTTTTGACGATGCGGAAAAATCCATAACACCAAAGAAGAAGGAAGAAGCAGAGAATTGACAGACTTACACACACAGAGAAGAAAAGACTTAGTAGAGCAGCTTAAGAAGCATGGCATTAAAGATAAAAAAGTACTGGAAGCTATCGGTAAAGTCAAACGTGAACTTTTTGTATCATCTGAAATGAAACGGTATGCCTATGATAATACTGCGCTGCCCATAAGCGGCGGACAGACAATTTCCCAGCCTTATACAGTTGCTTACATGACGGAGCTTCTCGATGTAAGACCGGGTGATAAAGTCCTTGAAATAGGAACAGGTTCCGGTTATCAGGCAGCAATGCTTTGTGAAATGGGCGCTAAAGTTTATTCAATTGAAAGAGTACATGACCTGTTTGAAAACACTGCAAAGAGATTCGAGTCTTTACCATATCACATTACAATGAAGTTAGATGACGGTTCAACAGGCTGGCAGCAATTTGCTCCATACGATAGAATTATTGTAACTGCAGGCAGCCCGAAAATTCCAAAACAATTGACACTTCAGTTAAAGAACGATGGAATAATGGTAATACCTGTAGGTGATAAAAAATTGCAGCAGATGGTTGTAATAAAAAAATCAGAGGGCAAAGACGGCAAGCCTGAATACTCTATTAAGAAATACAGCGAGTTTAAATTTGTCCCTCTTGTAGGTGAAGATGCATGGAAATAGTTGTCAGTTG
Organism: Ignavibacteria bacterium; assembly: GCA_044226845.1. GTDB lineage: Bacteria > Bacteroidota > Ignavibacteria > Tepidaquicellales > Tepidaquicellaceae > JAFDZO01. The sequence goes on along the minus strand of JBGAGG010000004.1, from coordinate 276,098 downwards.
TTAGTTATCGGTTGTCCGTTGTTAATTATTCGTTTATTCTAACTTTAAAATATTTCTGTTAATTGTTAATTACTAATTGTTAATTGCAAATTGATTCCTATAAAACTATTCTCATTCCTTCTGAAGCTGAGCTAAAAGTTTCCAAATCAAAATTCATATCACAGATCTATCCTGTAACAAATCCTGAAGAAATAAATCAGACATTAATATCATCTAAGAAAAAATATTACAATGCTGCGCATCATCCTTTTGCTTACAGATTAGGATTGGATGCAAATAACTTCCGTTACTCCGATGACGGAGAGCCGTCGGGCTCTGCAGGTAAACCAATTATGGAAGTCATAGATAAATTCGAACTGACTAATATCCTCATAGTCGTAACCCGTTACTTCGGTGGAGTGAAGCTAGGCGTCGGCGGACTTCGCCGCGCAATTTTTGAAGCATCGGAGCTTGCAGTTCAAAATGCTGAAATCGTTACAAAACAAATTACAGAAGATTTTAAAATCGAGTTTGATTACAAATACATAGGAGCAGTGATGAACTTCCTTGAGAAAGAGCAAATAATAATTTTATCCAATACATCCGATGATAAAGTAAAGCTTGAGTGTTCTGTTATCGTTTCTAAGATAGAGAAATTTAAAGATGAAGTTGGTAAGCTGACGAACGCATCTATTGTAATCTCTACCTCTTAAACGGCTCTACTCTATCAGCAAAATTCGGTCTGTAATAATTTTCGCTTTCAAATTCCTGTAAGTAGCCGTTCTGTAAATTCAGCTCGTCCATCCAGTCTAAAACTTTATCGTACTCACGCTCGCGAATATTCCTTGAAAGCAAATCTATCGTTAATGCTTTATGAGTCGGATAATACTGCGACATTATTGATAGATGAATATTGTTATCAAGCTCCGATATAAACTTCAAAGTATCGTAGCTTCCTGCTAAATCATTGGGAAGAATAAGATGTCTTATTATAAGTCCGCGCTTCATTAAATTATTTTCTATTACAACTTCGCTTCCTATCTGCCTGTGCATTTCGATTATAGCCGCGTGTGAGTGCTCAACATAATTTTTTATCTTTGAGTATTTATACCCGTATTCGTTATCTGCGTATTTCAAATCGGGCAGATACACATCAATAATTCCATCAAGCAATTTTATTACTTCAACTGAATCATAACAGTTTGTGTTATATACCAATGGGAGATTTAACCCCATAGGAATTGCAAGCTCTAGCGCCAGCACAATCTGCGGAACAAAATGAGTAGGGGATACAAAGCCGATTGCGTTTACATTTTTACTCTGAAGCTCAAGCATCATTTCGGCGAGACGTTCAATGCTGATTTCGTTCTTTATTTCGAGCTTATGGTTCTGAGATATTTCGTAATTCTGGCAATAGACGCATCTTAGATTACAGTTGCCGAAGAAAATATTTCCGACTCCGTTTTCATTGCCGTGTTCTTTCATTCCTACAAGCACAGGCTCTTCACCGTAGTGTACACAATGCGCTGAGACTACGGGATTAAATCCTGAGTAGCAGGCAGCGATTTTGTTTTCAAGCCTGTTCACTTTACAATCTTTTGGACAGATGTTACAATCCGCAAGCATTTGCTTCAGCACTTCTGCTCTTCTGGAAAGTTCACCTGATTTATATAATTTTATGTATAATGGTTCAAACAATTCTGCCAAATAATGTGCATTAAAAATGTGATTCAAACTTACTATAATAAAGCAAAACTAAAAATCCAATTTGAACAAACTTCTTACTGTTTTCACTATAGCTATATTATTTTTTGCCTGCAATATGGGCTACTCGCAGGAAGATAACATTCCTCTGTCAAATCCTGTTTATGACTATCTAAAAGCAATGTCCGTCAAACAGGTTATCGGACCAATTAACGATGATAATCCGAATTTATCCCGGGGAGATGTATCAAATTTTTTATATCAGATAGATGAGAAATCTTATGAACTTTCATCAGTTGATAAAAAATTATTGCAAAAATATAAAATAGAATTCCTTCCTGAAGAAAGAAGCTATGATAATACAACAAGATTTTTTGACGGCGATAGAAAATTTTCAAAACGTTTCGGAGAAATTTTCTCCGATAAAAAAAAGTACGTTTATTTATATGAGAAAGATGAAAACAGTCTTTACATTGATTTCTTTGGCAACTTAATAGGCGGCAAAGAGTTCAAGCCGTACAGTGATTCATCCACATTTATATTTGACGGCGGATTCAGATTTCAGGGCACGGTTTTCAGCCACCTCGGTTATAACTTATCATTTCAGAAAGGTGCATTGTCAAAATCTCCCACACTTGCAACACGCATAGACCCGCGATTGAAAAACACATATAAATTTTTAGAGAATAGTGAAAACATCCAAAGCTACGAATACAACACAGGATATTTGCGATACAAAACTTCCCCTATGGAAGGCATGGATATCTCTGCACAAATCGGACGCGAGCAGCTTAAGTTCGGCTTTGGCTACGGTGAACGGTTAGCGCTTTCGGGTAACGGTCCTGATATGGATTTTATCAAGTTCAATTTTAAATACGGCATAATTAATTTTACTTCTATAACTGCTTCTACAGTGGGGGAGTATCACAGAGATATTGATTCAAATTATTCAAAGTTCTGGGCTGCAAATATGCTTAAGCTTTCCTTCCCCGGATTATTTGATGTCGGTATGGGAGATATTGTCGTTTACTCACGCCCTCTTGAAATCGCTTATCTCAATCCTTTAATTTTCTATAAATTCGTGGAACAATCTTTACAGGATAGAGATAACGGACTTATATTTTTTGATTTCCAGTCGCACTTTTTAAAGAACGTTCAGTTCCAGGCAAACTTTCTTATGGATGAAGATTTCATAGGTAATCTTGCCAATCTTAACAGATTTTCGAATAAGATAGGTTACCAGCTCGGAACATATTTATATGAGCCTGCCGGAATAGAAAACCTGTCATTTATTTTTGAATACACAAAAATCCGTCCGTTTGTATACACTCATCAAATTGCAAAAAATACATACACCTCTTACACAGAAATACTCGGACATTCTATAGGACCCAATGCAGATGAGCTTAGATTAAATGCCATCTATAATTTTTCCGATAGAATGCAGCTGAATCTGTTGTTTAAAAAAATCCGTGAAGGAAATAACATCTATGATGCAAACGGTAATCTTTTAAAGAACGTAGGAGGCGATGTTTTCCAGAGATACAGATACGGCATTGACCCTGATGATATGTATTTCTTAGACGGCGAACGTGTTAATACCAGTGTGTTTGCAATGGATTTTAAATATGAGCCAATCATAGGCTTCAATTTTCATCTGGGATATAATTATTCAGGTGTAAGCAATCTTACCAAGGATACATTTTCAGATTTATCTTTCGCTTATCTGAGGTTCAATCTGGAGTATTAATAAATATGTCAAAGAACTCAAAATATTGGGTTGTTGTTGCCTGCAAAGACCACATAATGAAAGGCGTCGATGGTTCATTTATGCAGGCTAATCACGGCAAAGAAGCTCCGCTGAAACGCATCAGCAAAGGCGACCGGGTTTTATTTTACGCATCAAAACAGGGAATGAACGATAAAGCGCCTTATCAGAAATTCGTCGCAATCGGTGAAATTTGCGATGAAAACATAGAAAAAGTACAAATGTCAGCCGATTTTGAGCCGTTTCGGCGAAATATTGAATTCAAGAAATCAAAGGAAGTCGAGATTCGTCCGCTTATAGAAAAACTAGAATTTATTAAGAACAAGAAATCATGGGGATTTATATTTCGTACCGGATTTTTTGAAATTCCGGAGAATGATTATAAGATGATATCATCTTTGATGTTAAAGTAACATTATTGTCACATTTTATTTCCCAAGCTTCCTCCTCCTTTTTAAGGAGGTGGACTGAGGGGGCGGTATCAATTTAAACCTCACCCCTAACCCCTCTCCTTCCTGAGGGGAGCCTGTGCAAAAGTCGCAAAAAAGTCGCATTCTTTATTTTTGGCTTAAAATCATACTTTTCAATTTCTCCTGAAAAAAATTCTTCATATTGACGAATTTTTGACGGATTCTCTTCTAATTTCAGATTTCAGATTTTTAATCTCAGATTTTGTGTTACAAAAAAGTAACATTTTCAAATTCTTCTTTTTGACGAATTTTTGACGGATTCTTTAATTCTCTTGTGTTTTCGCTATTTTGCCTCTCAGCATCTCATTAATTGTAGAGAGTCGCAAAAAAGTAACCCCGCTAAAGCGGGACTTCACTTCGTTCAGCATTCTTTATTTTTGACTTAAAATCACACTTTTCATTTTCACTTCATAAAAATTACTTAATCTTGACGGATTTTTGACGGATTTCTGCAAAATAATCTCTGATTGTCATCCTGCATAAAATGAGGGCTATCGATTATAGTCATATTATTGTCACATTTTTTTCTGCTTTGATAACCACCCCAAGCCCCCTCCTTAGTAAGGAGGGGGAGTTCATTTCAAAGTAGCATTATTGTAACATTCTGAGCGTAGCGCAGTCCCGTCTTTAGCGGGATATTTTTTCTAAAATGCAAAAGACCTGACAGGATTAAAAACCTGTCAGGTCCGGATTGTACTTCTACAAAATAATAATAATAAAACTTGCGGGCAATTTATTCTTCCCTATTAGTAGGTATAGGGAGGAATTTTTACTTGACAAATAACCGCAAAACTGACAACTATCAACTACTTCAGCAGCACCATTTTTTTTGTCTCTGAAAAATCGCCTGCTTGCAGGCGGTAAATGTATGTGCCGGAGGGCAGTCCGCTTCCGTCAAAATCGACTGAATAGTTTCCCGCACTTTGTTTTTCATTTACAAGTTCTTTTAGTAATTTTCCGTTCACATCATAAACATTTAAAATTACGAAGCTGTTAATTGTTAACTGATAATTGATAATTGTAGATGGATTAAAAGGGTTTGGGTAGTTTTGCTCTAAATTAAAATCAGAAATTGTTTCACCATTTTCATTTATGAAAGTTAAACCCCCGGATGTTGTTTTTAAAATCTGATTTCCGTCACCTGTTATCCAACCTGTATATTCATTCACGAAATAAACGGAACGCATCCATAAAAAATTTCCGGTAGGCAGTTCCTGCCAGTCAAGTCCGCCGTCAGTAGTTTTAATTGCTTTGTGATATGAGAATTTACCGGCCTGAAAAACACCAACTGCATAACCAACGCTCGAGTTTACATAATATACTGCCGTCATTTGTATTCCGGGTGTAATAGGAAGACGCGTCCAATTTAAGCCGCCATTAACCGTTCTAAATATACCTCCACTGCTGCCATATGCCGCAAAATATCCCATATTGGCATTTAAAAACTGCATATCAATAATATCATAATCCATATTTGATTGTAGTGAAAACCAATTTGTTCCTCCATTTGTGGTTTTAACAAGTTTACCGTTTGCTCCGCCTGCGTAAACAATATTGTTGTTAACAACATGCATTGCAGATAGTATTTCCGTAGTATTTGAAATTTGTTGAAAGAATTCTAAGCCGCCGTTTGTAGATTTCATTATATATCCAGTGTAACCGCAACCGTATAAAGTATCTCCTGATGCATACTTTATTTTGTAAAGAAAATTTCCTCCGGGATTATAATATTTAGTCCAGTTTGCTCCCCCATCTGTTGTTCTACTATATAGACCAGTTGTATAAAATCCCGCAGCAATCCCTGTGGAGTTACTTATGAAATCAATCCCTCTGAAGTCATATCCATTTAAAAATCTTAAATCCCAATTACTCCCCCCATTAGTGGTTTTTAATATGGAGAGACCGGAACCTACGATGAAACCTGTGCTGCCATTAAAAAAGTAAGAGCTAAAATAAATGTACTGCGAACCTGCGGGGTATTTTTGATTTATCCATTGGGAAAATAGATTAGAACAAAACATCAATAAAAAAATCACAATAAATTTTTTCATATTTATAGAAATATTAACCTTACATTGTAACATTATAATGTGAGGCGTTATTAAAAAGTTTCTATTTAAACTTAATTAAGCAAAACAAAAGAAGCAACTGACGGTATATAGGATAATCCAGAATTGCTCGCATCTTTTGGTCTGTTAGCGAATAACATATAAATACCTTGCTGCATGATATTTGTATCACCAGGAGGATAGAATTTATATTCATATATATCTTCACCTTCTGATATAAGTTCTATCTCTAAAAACATTGCCCTCTGACTCATATCAAATGCATGGGTAGTTGAACCTGTCTTTATCAGAACTACATTATCAATTGGTTTGTCTGTTATTAAGGTATAGAAACCAGTGTATGATATACTTGAAGGACAAGAACTAATTATTGGTCTATCTCCATCGAATAAATATCCCGGGCTAAAAATTTCCATGTTATTCATGTTATGTTCAAATTGTTGGCTTTCATCAAACTTAAAATCACCTCCACCAACCCAAACTCTTCCATCAGGAAGTAAAATTGCTGTGGAATGATAATTTCTTGGGGATAGCATTTCAGGCAGAACTGTCCAGGTATCCTCACCTGCTCCAGGATTTGGGTTATAAATTTCAGCATGATATACCGGCTCGAAATGCGTTCCTGATTTGTTTCCTCCAATAACCAACAAGGTACCGTCCGGAAGTAAGACAGCGTTAGCATGAGACCTTGGTGAACTCATTACGTCAAGAGTATTCCATTCAGGTGAAGAATCGTTCAAATTAATTGAATAAGCTTCATCTGTAGCCTCATGGTGACCTCCTCCCAGTGTTACGATAACCGCATCTTCGCTGTTATATCGCAGATGCATCAATATTGTACAACCACCCTCATTTATTTCGCCCTCTCTTACATCCCCAAAGGTATTCCAAAATTCACTAAATCCTTCAGGATAAGGATTAAATACCCAAGCCTGCTTTTGAGGAGAGGTATAGAGTACTTGACCTGCTAATTCTCCAAAAGGAATAACATGGCAATGCGGATAAGTAATGCCCGGATATTGAGGTTCATTTTCATCTATTAATACTTCAGTAAAATCATCAGGCATTCTAGAGCCGCTTCCTAAGGACGTCCAAAGTCTTGTTTCCGGATCGTATATTTCAGGTACGTCATTAATCTCTAATCTTAGACTGCTGTTTGTTTCAGGAATTATACCAAATTCTGATTTGTATCCAGACATTGCTAAAACTTTGCCGTCAGGTAATAAAGTTACAGTTGGATACCACCTACCATCCTCCATAAGCTGACCGGGATCTAGAGGATTAGGGTCTCCTGCTGTTGCAACTTTCCAGCCACGGCTTGTATCGTATATGAATGAAAATTTTGTACCTCTAGCAAAAGGCTCACTGTTAGAATTTGGCAAAAGATGTCCCCCAACTACTAATAACTTGCCATTTCCTAAAAAAGTATGTCCTGAGCAAAACAGATATGGTTCAGGAAATAATGAGGGATTACCCCAAAATGGAATATCTTGTTGCGTGATTCTTGCAACATTACCGACTATATGCGGATCTTCAAAATTTGGATTCCAAATTCTTGATAGTACAAAAGGTGTAGTTCTGGTATCTGCCCTAAAAAATAATACTCTCCATTTCAAATCACCAGTATAATCTGAATGATAAAGTAAAGACGCATGAATTGCATTCTGAACGGTATCAACATCTTTAAAAGCATACGAGTGTTCATCTGTGGTTCTAGATTGGACTAATTGAACTAAAGAGTTCCATTGTCCGAGTGGTTTTTTTGCCATTGGGGTTTAATTTAATTTTTAAAAAGCGTGAATCAAAAGAACAAATAAATTGAGGGTAAGTAAATAAGGATTAGAAAGATACATTTTATTTCTAATTTATAAACTATAGAGCATAATGTCAATATGTTAAATTAGTTTATATATTAAATAATCATTACTTACTTGCCCATAGGCAGGTAAAATAGCTAAGAGAACGAGCAACGAACAACTGACAGACCAACGAGCAAAACAACTGTCTTTCATTTGAATTACAGAATTGTTATATTTGTTGATTACAGTGAAATAAGCTTTCCGTAGTACGTGGGTAATGAACCGGCCTAGTCCGCTTTATTGTCTGGAAAGTGAAATTATCAGGATGTCCGGCCTGGACCGCTCCATATATAATTGCTCAAACAAGTGCATTCTTTAGTTTATTGACTATAGTCTCTATTCTATGTATCTTAGAGTTTTCCCAATTTTTGAAAATTTTGTAAGAAAGGTTTTTAGCATAAAGTGCCTACAATTAATCAATTAATACGTAAAGGAAGAAACAAAATCACGGTGAAATCAAAAGCTCCGGCGATGGATTCTTGTCCTCAAAAACGCGGTGTATGTACAAGAGTATATACCTCTACACCAAAGAAACCAAACTCCGCACTTAGAAAAGTAGCGAGAGTAAGACTTACAAACGGAATTGAAGTAACGGCTTATATTCCGGGTGAAGGTCATAACCTGCAGGAACACTCAATCGTTCTCATCAGAGGCGGCAGAGTAAAAGATCTTCCGGGCGTAAGATATCATATTATCAGAGGCGCGTTAGATACAGCAGGTGTAGCCAATAGAAAAAAAGCACGCTCTAAATACGGCGCTAAAAAAGCCAAAGAAGGTGCTAAATAATTTATAGGCGCTAAATAATTTAAACTTAAATTTTTAATATACTCAATAAATAATGAGAAGAAAAAGAGCTGAGAAAAGACTCAGAATCCCGGATTTAAAATACAACGATATTTTAATCGGAAGATTCATCAACGCATTGATGGAAGACGGCAAGAAACAAGTTGCTCAGAAAATTATGTACAAAGCATTTGATATTATTGCGGAAAAAACAAAAGGCGAGCCTGTAGATGTTTTCAGAAAAGCTATCAATAACACTCAGCCTTCTATTGAAGTACGTTCAAGAAGAGTCGGCGGCGCTAACTACCAGGTCCCCACAGAAGTAAGACCTGACAGAAGAGTTGCTCTTGCTATTAAATGGCTTTTAACCTACACAAGAGGAAGAAACGAAAAATCAATGCCTCTTAAACTTGCCAATGAATTAATGGCAGCATCAGTAGGTGAAGGTAGTTCAGTAAAGAAGAAAGAAGATGTTCATAAAATGGCTGAAGCTAATAAAGCTTTCGCCCACTTCAAGTGGTAAGTAAGATATTCTCCCTTGTTATAAAACAATATCAGGATTTCACTTTTACTTATAAGAAGATGTAATGAAGATATAAGTGTTGTAATATTCGTTAAAATTTAAAAACAGTAACTGCAAAAATGCCAAGACAAGTCTCATTAGAAAAGACAAGAAATATCGGAATCAGTGCTCACATTGACGCCGGTAAAACAACAACAACTGAAAGAATACTTTATTATACAGGTCGTTCTCACAGAATTGGTGAAGTGCACGAAGGTGCTGCAACGATGGACTGGATGGAACAGGAAAAAGAAAGAGGTATTACAATTACCTCAGCTGCCACTACATGTTCATGGAATAATCACAGAATTAATATAATAGATACACCCGGCCACGTGGATTTCACAGCCGAGGTAGAGCGTTCGTTAAGAGTTCTTGACGGCGCTGTTGCTTTATTCTGTTCTGTAGGCGGTGTAGAACCGCAGTCAGAAACCGTTTGGAGACAAATGGATAAGTATAAAGTCCCAAGAATTGCATTCGTTAATAAGATGGATAGAACAGGTGCTAACTTTGCCAACGCTATCGCTATGATGAAAGACAGATTAAAAGCTAACGCTGTGCCTATCACTCTTCCTATGGGAGAAGGTGATATGTTCAACGGTATTATTGATTTGATTACAATGAAAGCCAGAGTTTTCGATATGGAAACAATGGGTCTTACTTTTAAAGATACTGAAATTCCTGATGCTTTAAGAGCAGGCGCAGAAGAAGCAAGAGCGGCATTATTAGAAGCAGTTGCAGATGTAGATGATAAGCTTATTGAAAAATATTTAAATCAGGAGCCTATAACAGAAGCTGAAATTTTAGCAGCTTTGAGAACAGCTACAATCGATATTAAGATCGTTCCTGTTATCTGCGGTTCTTCATTCAAAAACAAAGGTGTACAAAATTTATTAGATAAAGTTGTTGAACTTCTTCCTTCACCGTTAGATGTCGGTGATATCGAAGGACATCATTTATATACAGATGACCATGTTACAAGAAAAGTAAGCGATGATGAAAAATTCTCAGCATTGGCTTTCAAAATTATGACTGACCCTTATGTAGGTAAGTTAACCTTCTTCAGAGTTTACTCAGGTAAAGCAGAAGCAGGAAGCTACTTATATAATTCAAACGCAGGCAAAAAAGAAAGACTTTCAAGAATTCTTCAGATGCATGCAAACAGCAGAGAAGATATAAAAGAAGTATATGCAGGTGATATTGCAGCAGCAGTAGGTTTGAAATATACAAAAACAGGTGATACATTATCAGATGAATCAGATCCAATCATACTTGAAAAAATCACATTTCCTGAGCCTGTTATCTCTATTGCTATCGAGCCGAAAACAAAGGCTGACCAGGATAAACTTGGTGAATCATTAGGAAAGCTTTCTGATGAAGATCCGACATTCAGAGTATCTTCTAACGAAGAAACAGGTCAGACAATTATCGCAGGTATGGGTGAGTTACACTTGGAAATTATTGTTGACAGATTAAAAAGAGAATTCAAAGTTGAAGCTAATGTAGGTAAACCACAGGTTGCTTACAAAGAAACAATTAAGAAGAAAGTTACACAGGAAGGTAAATTCGTCAGACAATCAGGCGGTAAAGGTCAGTTCGGTCACGTATGGATTGACATCGAGCCAAATGAAAAAGGTAAAGGATATGTATTCGAAAACGCAATCGTTGGCGGTACAATTCCGAAAGAATTTATCAAGCCGGTATCTGAAGGTATTATTGAAGCAATGAAGAACGGTGTTCTTGCAGGTTACCCTGTTGAGGATATCAAGATCAGATTATTTGACGGTTCATTCCACGATGTTGACTCATCGGAAATGGCGTTCAAGATTGCCGGTTCCATGGCATTCAAAGAAGGCGCAAGAAAAGCAAAACCTGTTTTACTTGAACCAATCATGGATGTTGAAGTTGTAACTCCGGATGATTACATGGGTGACGTAATGGGTGACTTAAGCTCAAGAAGAGGTAAGATTGAAGGTATGTCACAAAGAAATGATGCACAGGTTATCAAAGCTACAGTGCCGCTTTCTGAAATGTTCGGTTATGCGACAACATTAAGAAGTATGACACAAGGCCGCGCGATTTACTCAATGCAGTTTGCACATTATGATGAAGCTCCAAAATCAGTATCTGAACAGATAATTGAAAAAGTTAAAGGCAAAGAAGCAGTAGCCTGATAGAATTCAGAATGCTGAGTACAGAATTCAAATTTGATAAAAAATCAGAATTCTGAAATCGGAAATCTGAAATCAAGATAGTTCTTTAAAATAAGTTTCAGGGTCAGTTCTGAGTAAAATCAGAATAGAACTCGTCAATTAGACACGATAAAACGTTCTATAAAATTTCATATCAGAAAAAAGTTTTCCGGATATGAAATTCCCGGTCTGGGTCAGTAGCTCAGATGGTTAGAGCGCGTGCCTTATAAGCACGAGGTGGGAGGTTCAATTCCTCCCTGACCCACGTTTTTTAAGACCGGGAGAGTGTGTAAACACTTTTACCAGAATAAAAAAAGAATCTTCCGGAATATGAAAGTATTCCTATTGGACACATAAAATTATTTATTAAAACAAAAAATCTCATTAAAGGAGAAATTATAAAATGGCTAAAGAGAAATTTGATATATCCAAGCCGCACGTCAATATAGGTACAATCGGTCACGTTGACCACGGTAAGACCACATTGACCGCTGCAATAACAATGACGCTTTCGAAGAAATTCGGCGGCAAAATTAAGAAATTTGACGAAATTGATAAAGCTCCGGAAGAAAAAGCAAGAGGGATTACGATTGCAACAGCTCACGTAGAATATCAAACAGAAAAAAGACACTATGCACACGTAGACTGTCCGGGTCACGCTGACTATATTAAGAACATGATCACAGGTGCTGCTCAGATGGACGGCGCTATATTAGTAGTTGCTGCAACTGACGGTGCTATGCCGCAAACAAGAGAGCATATCTTACTTGCAAGACAAGTAGGTGTACCTGCACTTGTTGTATTCTTAAATAAAGTTGATATAATCAGAGAACAAGAAAAAACAGAAGAAGACGCTGAATTATTATTAGAAGTTGTTGAATCAGAATTAAGAGACATCATGACAGCAAACGGATATCCTGGTGACGATGTTCCAATCATCAGAGGTTCCGCTTTAAAAGCTATGGAAGCCGGTGTATCAGATGCACCATTAGATGACGAAAGATACAAACCTATCTTCGATTTAATGGACGCTGTTGACAGCTACATTCCCGAGCCGCAAAGAGACGTTGATAAAGAATTCTTGATGCCGGTTGAAGACGTATTCTCTATCACAGGTAGAGGTACAGTAGCAACAGGTAGAATTGAAAGAGGTAAAGTAAAAGTTGGTGAAGAAGTTGAACTTATCGGTCTTGGTGCAAAGAAAAAAACAGTTGTAACAGGCGCAGAAATGTTCAATAAAGAATTGGACGTTGCTACAGCAGGTTTCAATTGCGGACTTTTATTAAGAGGTGTAGATAAGAATGAAATCGAAAGAGGAATGGTTCTTGCTAAAACAGGATCTATTACTCCTCATAAAAAATTCGAAGCTCAGGTTTACGTATTGTCGAAAGAAGAAGGTGGAAGACACACTCCTTTCTCAACAAACTACAGACCTCAGTTCTATTTCAGAACAACTGACGTAACAGGTGTAGTTCACTTACCTGAAAATGTACAGATGGTTATGCCCGGCGATAACATGGATAAATTAACAATTGAGTTAATTTCACCAATCGCTATGGAAGACGGATTGAAGTTCGCTATCAGAGAAGGCGGACGTACAGTAGGTGCTGGTGTTGTTACAAAAATTCTCGAATAAAATTACACAGTAATCAGATAAAATCAGCCGCAGACTTTAAGTCTGCGGTTTTATTTTGTAAAATTTAAATCAATTAAATTGGCAGCTCAAAAAATCAGAATAAAGTTAAGATCTTACGATCATAATTTATTAGATAAATGGACAGAAAGAATAATCAAAACGATTAAATCAACAGGCGCAGTTGTAAGCGGACCAATTCCACTTCCAACCAAGAAAAACACTTATACTGTCAACCGTTCACCACACGTGGATAAAAAATCAAGAGAGCAATTTGAAACACGCTCGCATAAGAGACTGATTGATATTTTGAATTCTTCAAATAAAACAATCGACGCTCTTACAAAACTTGATCCTCCCGGCGGTGTAGATATCGAGATCAAAGTATAAGCTTTTTTATTTTTGCTTTTATTAGTTAAAAAAGCGCTCTGCCAATTATTTTCAAATTAAGGATACTACCAAGTATTAAATATAATACCAATGATAGGAATTTTAGGAAAAAAAATCGGAATGACTACTTATTACCAGGAAAATGGTAATGCTGTTCCGGTTACAGTCATCGAAGCTGGTCCTTGTTACGTTACACAGATAAAAACAAAAGAAACAGACGGCTACGAATCAGTACAGTTGGGTTTTGGTGAAAGAAGAGAAAAGACTGTTAATAAACCTATGCAAGGAAAGTTCAAGAAATTAAACATTCCTGCATTAAGATTTACAAAAGAAATCAGAGACTTCTCGCTTGCAGATGTAAAAGCAGGTGAACAGGTCAAAGTTAATATATTCAACGAAGGCGATACTGTAAAAGTAACAGGCACTTCAAAAGGTAAAGGTTTTCAGGGTGTTATGAAAAGACACGGCTTCTCAGGCGGTCAAAGAACACACGGTCAGTCAGATAGACAAAGAGCCCCGGGTTCCATCGGCGCATCATCTTATCCTTCAAGAGTTTTTAAAGGACAAAGAATGGCAGGAAGAACAGGCGGAGACAGGATTACTGTAAGAAATTTAAAAGTTATTAAAATTTTTGCAGACTCTAATCTTATCTTAGTTAAAGGAGCTGTTCCCGGTACAAAATCCGGATTTGTTGAAATCTACAAATAATTTTATCACGCAATAGCAATCATTTATAAAAATTATGGAACTTAACGTATATAAACTCGACGGTTCTCAATCAAGCGAGAAAGTAACATTACCTTCAGACATTTTTGAAGTCGAGCCAAATCAGCATTTGATTTATATGGCAGTAAGAACTTATCTCTCTAACCAGAGACAAGGAACTGCAAAGACAAAGCAAAGAGCAGAAGTACGCGGCGGCGGTAAAAAACCGTTCAGACAAAAAGGTACAGGCGGCGCAAGAAGAGGAACAAACCGTTCTCCTTTGATGCCGGGCGGCGGTAACATCCACGGCCCTAAACCGCATACCTACAAGCTTTCCCTTCCAAAGAAGGCAGCAAGACTTGCAAGAAAAAGCGCGCTTAGCATGAAGGCAAAAGAAAATCAGATAATGATTGTTGAGGATTTTTCTTTTGACGCACCGAAAACATCACAACTGAACAATATTCTCAAAGCTCTGAAGCTCGATACTACAAAGACATTGATACTTCTCGGCGGAAAAAATGATAACGTTTATAAATCAGGAAGAAATATGCCTAAGTGCAATATTGTTATTTCTGACTTAGCTGCAACGTATGAATTGCTTGACAACAAAATGATTGTTATGCAAAAATCAGCAGTAGATTCTTTGTGCAAAAGTTTGTCATAAAATTTAGGAACACATTTTAAGTTTAAGATATGAAATCAATTTTAATAAAACCGTTAATCACAGAAAAAAATACTTCACTTTCTGAGAATCTTAACAAATATGTATTTGAAGTTTCCAAAGATTCGAATAAAATCGAAATCGCAAATGCTGTTGAAAAAAGATTCAAAGTGAGAGTTACAGGCGTTACTACTTCTGTTGCGAAGGGTAAAGCTAAATCTCAGTTCACTAAAAAAGGAAGATTTGAAGGATTCCGTTCTGATAAGAAAAAAGCATTCGTTACTCTGCATAAAGAAGATAAAATAGACTTCTTTGGCACAGAAGCTTAATAGAGTCAGAGCAAAGCTGAACAGCAAAGGTGAACTTCTTTTTAATAAAGAAGAATTAGCCGGATGTTATGATGAGATACAAAAAGATTCAAATGATGATAACAAAGGTGATGATGAAGATGTTGAGCTGATCGTTCTTTCTGTGAAGAAACAAAATAATTCTCAAAGCAAATTAGAAATTGCTGATAACAAGAGTTCACAAGTAGAATTTTTATCAAAGAAATTAAATCTGGATGAAAATTCTACTTTTTTATTGCTAAATTCTTTCGGCGCTTTTAAAAAAGATCAGGAAGTAGAATGAAAAGTGAATTCGAAGTTTTTCTTGATACCGATGTTTATCTGAAACATCTTCAAGGTAATGAAGATTCAGTTCTTTTAAAATGTTTAAGCTTATTTGACTGCTATACTTCAGTCATTAATGCTTCGGAAGTTTTTGCAAAGTGCGAAACAAAAGAACAGGAAGAAAATGCAAAGCAGTCTTTCTTCGGTTCGGGAGTTCTGGGAATACCTTATAAGTACTCTCACACTATCGGGAAGCTTCTGAAAGATAATGTAAACTACAGAGAAGCATGTGTAACGGCGATTCTAATCGAAACTAAACTTCCGATTGTTTCGTTTACAAATATGAAGAGTGAATATGCAGAGAAATATGGAATAAAAATTGTACGACCACATATAATACAGCAGTATAATACACCACAATTAATTTTTAGCAATAGTAATTTTCAGTAAGAGTAATTTTAAAAGCCAATTTAATTTAAATGAAATTAGGCAAACAATATACAAGCAGGGAAAACCAATCCACTGATATTTATTTAAAAGAAATCAGCAAAACAACACCTTTAACCGTAGATCAGGAAATTGACTGCGCAAAAAGAATAAAAAAAGGTGATAAGAAAGCGCTCGATCTTCTTGTAAAGGCGAATCTAAGGTTCGTAGTATCAGTAGCGAAACAATACCAGAATCAGGGCTTATCATTGAATGATTTAATCAATGAAGGTAACCTCGGACTTATTAAGGCAGCTAAGAAATTCGATGAAACAAGAGGATTTAAATTTATCTCCTATGCAGTATGGTGGATAAGACAGTCAATTTTACAGGCACTGGCAGAACAGTCACGAGTTGTAAGATTGCCGCTTAACATCGTTCAGCAGAAGAGCAAGATTGCAAAAACAATCAGCGAGCTTGAACAGGCAAATGAAAGAGCGCCAAACGTTCTTGAAATTGCAGAGCAGCTCGATATGTCAGTTTACGAAGTACAGGAAACTCTGAAGAACTCAGGCGGTCACGTTTCAATGGATGCTCCATCTATTCACGGCGAAGATACAAAGCTTATCGATATAATGCCTGATAAGAAAGAAAAGCAGCCTGATACTGAATTGCTGAAGGACTCTTTAAGAATTGAAATTGAAAGAGCTTTAGATACGCTTTCACAGAGAGAAAAAGAAGTTGTGAAATTATACTACGGACTTGAAAAAGAAAATCCGCTTACACTTGAAGAAATCGGTGATAAATACAAACTCACCAGAGAAAGAGTAAGACAGATAAAAGAAAAAGCGATAAGAAGATTAAGACAGGCTTCAAGAAGCAAAGGTCTTAAAGCTTACTTAGGACAGTAAAAATAATTATTCATACGAAATTGAAAACCCGAAATTGTGAAAACGATTTCGGGTTTTTTGTTTTCACCTGTTAAACAAATCTAATTTAATTTATATTTCTTGAAATTTTCCCTATGAAAGAAGTTATAATTGAAAATCCTTACATCATACAACCATTAGACGGCTTTACTCCAATTATGAGTCATCTTATTATTATGATGAATTATGCGCGAGTTACAACTCTTCAAAGTGTTAAAGGATTATCTACCGAGCAGCTTGATTATCAGTTCAGTGAAACATCAAATTCAATAGGCGCACTGCTTGCGCACATTGCCGCAGTTGATAAGTGGTATCAGGTTTATACTTTTGAGGGCAGGGAAATGACTGAAGAAGAAATAGAACCGATTAAACCTGCTCTGGATTTAGGGGATTTAGGAAGAGAAAAAATAAAAGGAAATCCATTAGAATATTATCTCGATGAATTAGCTAGAGAGCGAAATATAACACTTGAAGAATTCTCTAAATATGATGATGATTGGCTGTTAAAGCCAAAAGTATTTTCGCCGGTATTTGGAGGAGAAGGAAATAATTACTTCGACTGGTATCACGTTTTTGAAGATGAGATAAATCACAGAGGACAGATAAGACTTATAAGAAAAATGCAGGCAGTTTAGTAACAATTTTTATAAAACAAAAAGGGAACCATAAGCTCCCTTTTGTGTTACATATAAAATTTATTTGCGTGTTTTAAAATCCCATCACAACTCTTAAATCACCTGAAAATCCCAGACCGAATCTTCCTTCGTCTTTTCTTTTGAATGAAGCAACAATAGATGAAGACTGTCCGATTGTTATTCCCCAGTCAAATCCTATTCTTGAAATTCCGTAAATAGTCTGATTGAAAGCAGCTTGTCTTTCATTTACACCATCGGTAGTATATCTTCTGAAAAATTCTGTACCAAGAACAATATTAGGCAGCAGGAACATTTTCTTCTTTGCGAAGTCAAATCTCATTCCGAAAGTTCCGTTTACATTTGCAGTATAAACATTCAAGCCCTCTACGTTTGTAACTAAATTATCTTTATTATAGGAGCCCTCTGCTCCGATAGCAAAAATAATTTTAATTTTTGATAGGTTGCACTTTACCATATACCAGTTTATAAATGCAGAGTATTTATTATCCGACATGAAACCTGTTTGTCCCGGATTCTGGTCAGGGAAAAACTGACGGTAAGCAAATCTTCCGCCTATATCGAAAGCACCATTGATACATAAAACAATTTCACCGGTGGGTCCGTAGTTGCTGCTGTTATTTAAAGTATAACCTCCGCCGCTTATTCCTATAGTAGTTGTTTTATCTGCGAAAGTATAAAGACCTTGCGCCTTTATATTTCCAAGGGAAATGAACATAACTATCAGGGAGATAACTATTTTTTTCATGATTGAAATTTTTACTTTCTACGGTTTTACAAATTTAACAAAAAAAAATTAACATTATCACTCATTTAAAAATATAATTTCTGCGATTTTACTTTGTAAGTATATTAAAGCTTTTATAATTACATCTTACTTTTAAAATATTTTTTAACCTTTCTGCAAAATTAAAAATTAAAAATTTAAAAATAAAAATTATTAATATTAAATATCGTGTTTTTTATTTCAAAAACTTTTTATAAATTCTCATCAGCACATACATATTTTTCCCCCTATAGCTTTCGTTACTCCGTTTATCCCAAATTAACAACAGTAACACGAAAGAAAATTTAGCATGTTAGCTAAATAACTCCCTAAGAATATCCAAATTTTCTTATCGTTAATATTTTACCAAATTTAAAAATTACCCGATGAATCTTTTTAAGAAAAAAATTCTTCTAAATCCTCTCTACAAAAAAGAGAATGAAGCAAGGCGAAGCTTTATACGGAATTCTCTTGCCGTTTTATTCGGTGCTGCAGTTCTTTCAAATGCCGAAGATTTATTTTCTATGGAATCAAAAACCGGATATATATATGTAAAGCAAAATGGTGAAGTGATTAATGATTATCAGCCTATGGGGGACTCCGAGCCTTATATAGGTCAGATAAATATTTTTGGTTTCAGCTTTGCACCAATAGGCTGGGCTAAATGCAATGGGCAGATACTTAACATTAACGGAAATACGGCATTGTTCTCTCTTCTTAGCAATTATTATGGTGGAAACGGCACTACAACATTTGCGCTTCCGGATTTTCGTGGAAGAATTCCTGTTCATATGGGACAGGGGTCAGGTCTTTCAAATTATATTATCGGAGAGACGACCGGGGATGAAAGCATAATTTTGCAGAGCTCAGAAATTCCTTCTCATACGCATTCTATTGGTATTAACTCGGGTATAGGAACTACGCCGAATCCTTCAAATTCTTATCCGGCGCAAAATGCAGAGGGTATAGGAGCATACGCAGATACCCCCAATTTATTATTAAACAGCTCTGCTGTTGGTGATACAGGCTCCGGTAATGCACATAATAATATTCAGCCTGTACTTTCTATAAACTTTTGCATTGCAACACAGGGATTATTTCCTTCCCGTCCTTAAAAAAGTAAATCATTTATAATTTTAAAAAAATAATATGAGTCTTTTGAATAATAAATATATACTGGATCCTTTAAAAAGTAAAACAAAGGATAGAAGAAATTTTATCATGAAATCAATGGCAGCACTTTTTGGAGTTGCAGTCCTCAGCAAAGCTGAAGAATTATTTGCTATAAAGTCAAAAACCGGGTTTTTATATATAAAGCAAAATGGAGAAGTTATTAATAACTATAAGCCTTCTGCAGGAGATTCTCCATATTTAGGTGAGATAGGAATTTTTCCATTTAGCTTTGCTCCAAGGAATTGGGCGCAGTGCAATGGGCAGATTTTATCTATTGCACAAAATAATGGGTTGTTTGCGCTTCTTGGCACTTTTTACGGTGGTAATGGTGTTCAAAATTTTGCTCTGCCTGATTTGCGGGGGCGTGCACCGCTTTGTTACGGACAAGGAGCCGGACTTTCCAATTATACAATTGGAGAGGTAACCGGAACTGAAACTGTAACACTTTTAACATCTCAGCTTCCTGCACATAATCATAGTTTAAGCGGAAGTTCAAGTGTGGGTCCACAATCTGACCCCGCTAATAATTATTTTGCAGCATATGGCGAGGGTGTGAAATCATATGCAGGTTCAAGTAATACTACTTTAAATCCCTCAACTGTAACAAATACAGGAGGAAATCAGGCTCATACAAATATACAGCCTTATCTTACTTTAAATTATTGTATTGCTCTGCAGGGAATATTTCCTTCACAAAGTTAAAATAAAAATTAAATTTTAAAACTATGAACTTCTTCAAAAAGAATAATAAAACTGAAAAAAATTTTCAAAAGGATTCCGGCAGAAGAAATTTTATGATGAAATCAATCGGTTCAATCTTTGCATTAGGATTAGCTGCTAATCCGGGAAACCTATTTGCAGATGTTAAATCTAAAACAGGCTTTATTTATGTGAAGCGTAACGGCGAAATAATTAAAGATTATATTCCAAGCGGCGGTTCTCAGCCATTTATAGGAAATATAATGATGGCAAGTTTTAATTATGCTCCTTCAGGTTGGCTATTATGTAACGGTCAGATAATACCAATTCTCGATAACGAGGCTTTATTCCAGCTTATTGGCACTACATTCGGCGGAAATGGAGAAACAAATTTTGCTCTTCCGGATTTAAGAAGCAGAGTGCCGGTTCATCAGGGGCAGGGTCCAGGTTTAAGTTCTTATTTCATGGGGCAGTCAGGAGGAACTGAAGCAGTTACATTAACAACAAATCAGATACCGGCGCATAATCATTCAATAAATGCAAGCACTACATCAGGTTCTTTTTTAAGTCCTTCTAATAATTATGTTTCACAAAATGCTGATGGTATAGATTCATATGCATCATCATCGAACGGAATTCTTAATACATCCTCAATGGGGATGTCAGGGGGAAACCAGCCGCATTCTAATATACAGCCTTGCCTGGCGATTAACTTCTCTATTGCTATGTTTGGGATTTTCCCTTTACAAAACTAATTTGCAATAAAATTTTAATGATCTTTTTTAAAAGAAAATTTTGTGTCATGAAAAAATATTTTATAGTACTTTTACTTTTTATTTTCTCGGAAACATTTGCGCAAAAAATATACTGGACAGACGGCTCTTCCGGAAAACTACAAGAGCATAATATAGACGGTTCAGGGATTACAACCGATATTCTTACCGGTATAGCATCAGGTTATGCTCTTGCAACCGACATGGATGCTAATGAATTATACTGGACGGATTTTGCAGCATCAACAATTAAAAAAATCGATCTTGGTTCTTTGGTTGTTACACCTATACTTTCTTCTGCCGACGGCATTGCAGGACCAAGAGGAATTGCAATAGACGGCAATAACAACAGAATGTTCTGGGCAGATAACTCTACGAAAAAAATCCAAAGGTCTACGCTTACAGGGACGGGAATAACAGATATTGTTTCGACAGGTCTTGTATCACCCGGTTATGTTGCATATGATCTTTACGGAGGAAAATTGTATTTTGCAGATAACGGTGTTGGTATGAAAAAAATTATGAGATGTAATATTGACGGCTCTAATCTGGAGGATGTTGTAACTTCACTGAATCAGGTTTGGGGTATAGCTTTTAACTATCTTGATAATAACATTTACTGGATTGATTCAGGTGTTGATAAAATTCAAAAAGGTAATGTAAACACGTTACCAGTTACAAAGACAGATGTAGTAACGGGATTGACAGGCAACCCGCGCGGCATAGTAATTAATGCCGCCGGCTCCTTAATTTACTGGACGGATAATGCTACCCAGGATATATCCCGCGCCACTACAGCGGGTGGTTCAATTACGCAGTTGTTTACAGGCATACCTTATCCGCAGGGTGTTGCAATTAACTGGGATTCTTCTCTTCCTGTTGAATTATTAAATTTCAGCTCAGATGTTACCAGAAATTCAGTGAAACTTATCTGGAGCACGGGGTTTGAACTTAACAACAAAGGATTTTCAGTTGAAAGAAAATCTGCAGGGGAATATAAAGAAATTTCTTTTGTGAACGGATTGGGAAGTTCAAACAATACGCACAGTTATTCATTCCAGGATGCAAATTTACAGACGGGTAACTATTCTTACAGATTAAAGCAAGTGGATTTAAACGGTAATTATAAATATTACGAACTTGCAAATGAAGTTGTAGTTGGCACACCGAAGCAATTCAGTTTATCGCAGAATTTTCCGAATCCATTTAATCCTGTAACGAATATTTCGTTCGAGCTTCCGCTAAATTTATTTGTAGAGCTAAAAGTTTTTGATATAATGGGAAGGGAAGTATCTTCAATTGTTAATCAGCAGCTGACGGCGGGATATTATCAATTTAAATTTGATGCCACAGGATTTTCATCAGGAACTTACTTCTATAGGATAAAAGCAGATAATTTTACTTCAATGAAAAAAATGATTGTAGTAAAATAATTTTTGTTTTCTCAAAACACAATTTTCTTTCCGAAGTCCGAAAGCGGGAACAAACGGCTTCGGAAAGAATTGTGTAGTTCTTGAAAACTTTATTTTAATAAAATCATTTTTCGTGTCTGTGATAATGATTTTAATTCAGAAGTTGTTAGTTCAATTTTATAGTAGTAAACTCCTGATGGAAGATTTTTCCCGTCGAAAATGTAATTATAATATCCTGAATTCTTCTTTTCATTTAAAAGCTCAGCAACTTCATTTCCTAAAACATCATACACCGAAATTTTTACAAAGGCAGATGTTTGTGTACTGAAAGAAATATTTGTAGTAGGATTAAATGGATTCGGATAATTTTGATTCAAGCTGAAGTTATTCACATTTTCGTTCTCATTATTTATACCTATAAATGGTCCGCTGCAGCCGGAAGTGATGAAACTTCCTATACCGTTCTTTCCTCCCCAAATTGAAATGCAGGAATCATTATTTACATTTCTGAATGAAACATCAGGAAAGCCTTTATAATAATCAGCATTAACCGAATTTATTTTTGTTTCTGCTCCATAAGTTCCTGATGTAAATGGTCTGATAAAGCAATCAATTATATTGACGAACTGAGAACTTGAAAATGAGAATAGATATGCTCCATTCGATCTGTATCTTGCTGTAGCTGAAACAGAGTAAGGATAATCAGTACTTGAATTAACATAACTTCCTGAGAAGCTCGGCACAGTAGCATTTATATAAGAACAAAAGAAGTTGTATGGGTCCCAATCACTTTGAGTGAACTTCCTATTAACTAAAACACAAAGTGTACTATTTGAATATCCTGTTGCTGCTATCCGCGGACTGTTCTTGGTATAGCCGTTTTCTAACGTTGAGAATAAAGTAGGTTGAGTCGCTCCATAAGTATTGCTTCTGGTAAAAAATAATCCCGCGCCGTCAGCAAACGAACCCGGTACTCCATTAACTATTGTGACTGTATAAATCTGAACAGTATCACCCGGTGTACTCACAAAAGCTACATCACTTTCAAATGTTGAGTTCACAGGAGCATTACCTCCAATTTCATAACCGTAAGAGCCGTATGAATTTCCTGTATAACAAGGAGTCAAAGTAGGAAAAAATGAAAACGGATTTGTAATTCTGTATAATTTTGAAGCAACACGACGCGCTCCGTTATCTTCGTAGTTAATTGTATTAGAAAAATATATATAAGTTGTACTAAGAAACCGCGAGTTATCACTTGTAACTCTTCCGTTAGTTATTTTTTCAGAGAATATAAAACTTCCAAGGAATATTGTTGCCATTCCGCCATCCTGCCTTACCCTCATGAGGTTAGAGGCAAAGTAAGTAGATGAACCAGAAACCATTACCATATCGAAAGAAACAAATGCATAGGATGAATCACCGCGGGAAACTGCTTCAATATCCAATCCATTCTCTTTAATTTTTATTTGAGCATTATAGAACCATGAGTAGATAGGAGTGAAAGTTGTTCCGTTATTTGTTGAGCGGAATATCCTTAGAGTATCATTTTCTACACCACCAATGGCTACTGCTGCATAGATATCGCCATTCACTCTTTCACGTGAAATGACATTAGCTTTAATACTCAGCCCGGTGAGTTGCAAAACTCTCAGAGCATCAGTACTGCTTTCAGAGCCGGTTTCCTTTCTTCCGATAAATGAATTGTTGGAGGCTTCTATCGGCTTTGTTCCTGTTGCTTCATTTAGTTTGTTTTCCCAATACAGCTTTGCCTCAATATTCTCGCTTTTTCTGGCATCATTTAAATTTTTTACAATTTCAGAAATCTTTTTGTCTTCAACAGGTATACTTATGATATCTGTTTTAGTAATTCCGGGTTGTTTGGTTTGAGAGTAAATATTAGTACAAAGAGTAAAAGTAAAAATTATTAGTATTATAAATTTTCCCACTTTAGTTAATTTAGTTTTTTAAAAATGATTTTAAATTGATTACTTCACTAAAAGCATTCTTTTAGTTTGAACAAAATCATTTGTCTGCATTTCATAAAAATACACTCCACTACCTAAGTTGCTTCCATCGAATGTAATTTGATAACTTCCTGCGGGTTTAAATTCTTTTAGAAGTTCTTGCATTTCTTTTCCTACTATATCGAAAACTTTAATGCTTACAATTCCGCTTTTCAGTACATCAAATTTTATATTTGTAGTTGGATTAAAAGGGTTTGGGTAGTTTTGAGATAAGAAAAATCTATTGGGTATTTCGTTTGAAAGTGTTTGAATACCTATAGATTGAGAATACTTTATTGTTGCAAAATCAAAGTATGTATCTGTGCCTTCACTTGCAGCGCCTACATAAATATTGCCTGATTTATCTACAGCTAATGAAGTGCCTTTATCATTACCATTCGCTAGACCATTGTATTCCTGAATCCATAATTGCGTACCGTTAGAACTGTACTTTATAGTTACACAATTTGTTGAGGAGCCGTTTACAGTACTTTGTCCTGTTATATATACATTATTATTTTTATCAATTTTTATATCATTTGCAAAATCATCATTGTTTGCTGTGCCGTTATATCTTTTCGTCCATACTTCCGGTTCACCTGCTGAATTATAACATATTGTCAGGAAGTCGAAGGTTCCATTTTCTGCAGCACTGATACCGGTTACGAAAACATTCCCCACAGAATCTACAGCTAGTGATGTACCATAATCATCTTTGTGAGATATTGCATCATAAGTTCTTGCCCAAACCTGAGTTCCTAAAGCATTATATTTTATTGTTAAAAAATCCTTAAATGTACCCAGCCCGGTAGCCGCCCCTGTTACATATATATTTCCCGAATAATCGAGTTTTATTGCATACGCAGCATCAAAATTACTGAAAGAACCGTTAAATCTTTTTTCCCATTGTTGAACTCCTGCTGAATTGTATTTTAAAGTTAGGTAATCAAATGATAATGAACTACCTGCGCTAGAGCCTGTTACATAAACGTTTCCTGATGCATCAACAACTAAACCAAAGGCAACATCGTTTAGATTTCCGGGTCCGTTATATCTTTTAACCCATTGTTGAACACCTGCCGAATTATACTTTATTGTGTTGTAATCATCAGATGAAACAGCTGTTGTGCCGCTTTTCCCTGTGACATAAACATTTCCTGTAGTGTCTAAAGCTATATCAAAAGCTGTATCATCACCGCTGCTGTAATTATATCTTTGTACCCATTGCTGCACACCTGTTGAATTATATTTTATAGTTAAGAAATCATTTCCTGAGTCATTTCCAAGACTGGTTCCTGTTACATAAACATTGCCTGATTTATCTACAGCAATTGAATTTGGATAATCAACGCCGTTACCTGTCCCATTATATCTTTGCACCCACTGCTGCACTCCTGATGAGTTATACTTTATAGTACAGAAATCATAATCCGTTCCTGCGCCTTTACTATCTCCGGTTATATATACATTACCCAAGTTATCCACAACCATTTTCCTGACTCCATCAAAAGCATTTGCCGGTCCGTTGTATCTTTGTGACCACTCCTGAGTGACTTGTGAATATGAACGACTCACAGAAAGTAATGTTAAGATTATAACTACAATTAATTTTCCCACTTTTGATTTATTTAATTTTCTAAAAGATTATTTATTATCCCACCAGATAAATTTTTGCAGAGGTAAGTTTTTTTACTTCATTCAATCTGTATTGCCAGATATCTCTATCAAGATAAATCTCTTTAAGAAATTTTAATCTCGAAATTTCTATTGGCAGTTCATAAATTTCATTTCCTGATAAATTTAAAACTGAAAGGTATTTTAGATTTTTTATTTCTTTCGGAAGCTCTGAAAGATTATTGTTGCTTAGGTCGAGTTGCTTTAAGTTTACCATTTTAAATACTTCGGCAGGGAGTTTATCAATTCCTTTACCACTATAATTAATTTCTACTTGATCGGTTGCATCTTTGGTTTTGTTTTGCTCTGTATTAGCTTCACTATCATTTTTAGCAA
This sequence comes from Ignavibacteria bacterium, assembly GCA_044226845.1. Taxonomy (GTDB): domain Bacteria; phylum Bacteroidota; class Ignavibacteria; order Tepidaquicellales; family Tepidaquicellaceae; genus JAFDZO01. Next base: position 249,865 of record JBGAGG010000004.1, on the reverse strand, counting down.
TTATCTGCCCTGAAGCAGAATTGATAAGAATTAAAATTGCCAGTGATAATGTGTAAACTTTAAAATTTTTCATAATCCGAATTAGATTTTTTTCTAAATTATTTTTGCATAAAATTAGGTCGATAAGGCTTGGAAAGCAAAAACATTTTTTTCAAATTTTCATCGATTTTTTTGTGTTTTTGCGAGGACTAGCTATTCTAAGTTATTAATATATCAACAAGTAATTCTCGTGAAGTTGTAGCAGAAAATCCCCTAAAAATGATAAGAATTAAAGCTCTTAATATACTTTCCACATTTACAAAAAAAGAATTCGAGCAATTCTCACGTTTTATAAGTTCTCCTTACTTTAACCGTTCAAAAGAAATAATCAGGTTTTTTTCTGGTATAAGAAAATACTATCCTCATTTTAATCATTCAGGTTTAGAGAGTGAAAAAATTTATAAAAAACTCTACCCCGGTAAACCATTTAACGAAGGAACAATAAGGAATTTATTTTCTGATCTTGGAAATTTATCAGAAAAATTTCTTGGTTATATTAATTATGAAAATTCCTTTGATTTCGGACATAAAGTTATTGCCGAAATGAATGCAAGAGCTTTGGATAGAGAATTTGAGAAAAATTATAAAAAATATTCGGAGAGAAATGAGAACGATGAAGATTCATTCTATAAGCTGAATCTTAATAAATATTTTCTTTACACTGAAATGAGTAATTACAATCAACGGAAAAATAATATTCTGGATATTACTTCACGCAGTTTAAGTTCGGAAGCCCTTCTTGCATTTTTTATCAGGGAGTTTCTGCTGGAAAGATCCAGCTGGATGAGCATTAGTGATTCCTATAATGTTGAACAGGATTATAATGTAGTTGAGATTTTTTTCTCAACGACAGATGTAAAAACAATGATAAACAAATTAAAACAAAGCAACAGTCCTCATGCTGAAGATTTGGAATTGTTTTTTTACCTTAGTGAAGCAGGACTGAATAAAACCGGAAATTTTTATGAAGATTTTGATAAAGCATATAACTTATTCAATAAACGAATAAACTCAATGTCGCATTCATCTCAGAGAAGAATGTACAAGTGGATAAGAAATGTTATTAATTTAAATATAAAGCCTGATGATAAAAAACTAAGAAAAATAATATTTGAGCTGGGTAAAGAAATGGTCGCAAAAGAATTAATTTATGATTCAGCAGGTATTATAAATGCTGGGACTTTTGTAAATATACTCTTAACTGCTATAGTGGCCGGGGAAATTATGTGGGCGAAGGATTTTCTTGAAAATAAAATAAGTAAGCTGGAAAAAGATTCAAGGGATGATATTTATAATTATTATAAAGCAAAAATTCTTTCCTGCGAAAAAAAGTTTGCTGAATCTAATGAACAGCTTTTGGCAATCAGTAAGGAAGATATACTTTTTAAAGCAGACTCAAAAGTACTGAGAATGATAAACTACTATGAGTTAAATTATTTTGAAGCGGCATTTTCACAGGCAGAAGCATTCAGGCAGTTTTTATCAAGAAATGATACTATTTCAGCCGGAAGAAAAGAAAAAAGCCTGAACTTTTTAAAATTTTATTTATGCCTTTTAAAGAATAAAACGGGAAAAGATGTAAATCTTTCTTTTGCTAAAAAAGAACTGGCTGAGTGTACTGTGCTTAGAAATAAAGACTGGCTGATGAATAAATTTGAAGAATTAAACTGAACTATGCAAAGATTAAAATTAGAGCAGTAACAATAATTTGCTAACTAATATATCTATAGGTAATCATATTAAAACTGTAGCTGAAAACCCCATATAATGATTCAAATAAAGGCTTTAAAAATACTAGCTTCTCTTAATAAGGAGGAATTTGACAGTTTCGGGAAATTTGTAATTTCTCCTTTCTTCAATCGGTCAAAGGACCTCATAAAGCTTTTTGATAATATAAAAAAATATTATCCCGAGTTTACACACACGAAACTGCAGTTTGAAAATCTTTATAAAAAACTATATCCGGGAAAATTATTTAATGAAGGAACAATAAGGAATTTATTTTCGGATTTAGGAAACCTTGCAGAAAAATATTTAGCGTATGTAAATTATGAGAATACTTTTGAGTATGGCTATAAAATTATAGAGGAAACTAATAATAGATATATTGATAAAGAATTTTTAAAAAATTATAAAAAATTTCATGAAAGAAATGAGATAAAAGAAGATGCGTTATACAGAAAAAATCTGAATAAATGCCTTCTTGAGTCAGAAATGTGGCGTTACACACAGAGATTAAACATTGAATTCAGTAAAAGCGATCGTAACTCTATCTATGAATCTTTGGCTGTATTTTTTTTAAATGAGTTTTTACTGGCGCAATCGTATCAGGTGAATGTAACAGACTGGTATAAAGGAAAGGAAGAATATAACATAGTAGATACATTTTTTGAATTTACAGATATTGACTCAATAATAAACAGAATGGAAAAAAATAAAAGTCCTTATTATGAAGATATAAAATTAACGTACTATCTTGCGCGGGCAGTTCAGAATAAAGACGGAAAATTTTACGAAAATTTTGCTATTGCGTATAAGATTTTTAACGAACAGATAAACGACATGACAGAACAAACACAAATAAGATTATATGTCATGCTAATAAATATTATCAATATGCATATAAAAGCTAATGACAGTAATTTAGGTAAAATAAAATTTCAACTTGAAAAGGAAATGGTTGAGAAAGAAATTATTTTGGATGCACAGGGTAAAATGCAGGCTATTGTTTTTTCCCACATTGCACATGATGCTATCGCTGCCGGTGAAATAGAATGGGCTAAAAATTTTCTGGAAAATAAAATTGATTCAGTTAATGATGATGCAAGAGCTAAAAATGAAATTTATATTTATTACAAAGCAAAACTTCTTTCGTTAGATAAAAAATTTATTGAATCGAATGAAATGCTTTTAAGAGTTAGTAAGGATGATAATACTTTTAAAGCGGATTCTAAAATTCTAAAATTAATTAATTTTTATGAATTGGGAGACTTTGAATCAGGTTTTGCGCATGCGGAGGCCTTTAAACAAATGATAATAAGAAATGATGAAGCATATACGGGAAGAAAAGAACTAAATTCCAACTTTTTAAAATTTTATTTGATACTTATTAAGAAAAAAACAGGGAAGGAAACGGATATTTCATTTGCGAAAAAAGAGCTGGAACAATGCGATGTGATAAGAAATAAAATATGGCTGATTGAAAAATTTAAGGAAATAGTGTAGGCAGAAAATGTGTATAAGGAAAGGAATTCCGGTATATCTATAATTGGCAATAAGAAATACCGGAATTTGGAGGAGAATAGATGTGTAATTGTTCTTGTTAGTAAATTATTTAAGGTAAAAGAGATTAGTATAATTATTTAGTAAAATTTTTTTCAATGTATAAATGAGCTTTCTTTCCTTCCCGGACCTTTCTGTTTGACGAGTCCGTTTTCATTCCGGGAAGGAAGTTAAAAGCGTCTCCCAAAATTATTGTACTAAAATTATTCTTGCATTAGTAAGTGTTCGAACTTCATCCAGTCTGTAGCACCAGATATTATAATCCAGATAAATTTCTTTTAAAAATTTCAAACGGGAAATTTCCAAAGGCAGTTCATAAATATTATTTCCGTAAAGCATCAGTACTTTTAATTCCTTTAAGTTTTTTATTTCTGCCGGTAAAGCGCTGAGATAATTATTGCTGATATCCAGAATCTGCAGATTTTTCATTTCAAAAATTTCAACCGGCAGAGTGTTTATATCTTTCAAACTCAGATTTAGCTCAGTTACAGAACTTAGGTTTTGAGTATCAAAAAATAATCCCGAACTTTTAGCTGAGTTTACCTGAGAGAAACAATCTGAATAAAAAATATTCCATCCTAAAACTAACAGTATTATAAAAGTGTTCTTTTTCATAACAGGGGATTTATTTTTTCTGAATTAATCAGTTATTCAAAATTAAACGTATTACTTCGGCGTAACAAATAATTTAAAGGAAAATTGTTATAGCGTTTCTTAACAAAATAACCGAAGATTCTTTATTTTATGAGTAAAATTCAACAAAATTGTTATGTACAATTTTTTTTAAAAAATGTGGGGATTGTTAGAGCAGAAAATTCAGGTAATTTGAAAAACAGATTAGAAATAGAGTTTTTGAGAGAAAAATGTTTTTATAAAATGTCCAAAATCATTTACCTTTAAAAGCTGAAAAAATTACATTTATTAGAGGTTCGAATCCTCTTGGGGGTACAAATTTACCTGAATTAAATTCCCTTGAATTCACTTCAGAGAATTTATATGTTAACAAACATTGTCAAAAAAATTATTATATATTATTATCTTTTCCAGCCTGTTTGCTTTTGTGTTTAACATTGTAGTTAAATGCGACGGGAAGGGAATTGTCAACACTGAATGCCATTCAGATGATTGCAATGAATCGAAGCCTTCAAATGATGACTGCAGCCATTGCTTAATTGTAAACAACACTATTCAAACAAACACACCTGTAATAATTTTCAATAACCATTCAGAAGTATTTTACTTCTCACAAACGGTTGATTACGAATTCCGCACTATAAATTCCCCGTTCCGTCCTCCCCAAGCTTAGTTTATTTTTAATAACGTTATTTAACTGAGATTTTGATTTCAAGATCTTCGTCGTTTATTATTTAAAATAAATTATGATTGACAAACTTATTGCTTTTTCTATAAAGCAAAAAATAGTTATAGGCTTTTTTACCTTATTGCTGATTATTTTCGGAATAACCTCTACAATAAATTTGCCCATTGATGCAGTTCCTGATATTACAAATAATCAGGTTCAGATAATTACATCAAGTCCCACCCTTTCCGCGACTGAAATTGAACGCTTCATCACTTATCCTATAGAAATCTCTTTATCCAATACACCAAAAATTATTGAGCTTCGTTCCATATCAAAGCTTGGAGTATCAGTTGTTACTGCTGTGTTTGAAGATAATGTCGATATTTATTTTGCAAGGAATTTAATTTTTCAAAAATTAAAAGAGGCAGAGGAAAATATTCCGGAAGGATTGGGAAGTCCGGAGATGGCGCCAATAAGTACAGGTCTCGGAGAAATCTATCAATATGTTGTAAGGCCTGAAAAAAAAGGTGATACTACTTTTTCCGATATGGAGCTAAGGACAATTCAGGACTGGATCGTAAAAAGGCAGCTTCTTGGAACTGAAGGCGTTGCAGAAGTAAACAGCTTCGGCGGATATGAAAAACAATATCACATATTAATTAATCCGGATGCGCTTCGATCTTATAATCTTTCAATAAGAGAAGTGTTTGAAGCTGTGAATAAAAACAATGCAAACGCAGGCGGGTCATTTATTGAGCATAATTCAAATCAATATGCGATAAGAGGTATTGGAATCATCGAGAGTAAAGAGGATATCAATAATATTGTAATTAAAAGTGAGCATGGTGTTCCTGTTTATTTGAATCAGCTGGCAGATGTTGAGGAAGCAGGTGGAATCCGCCATGGCGCAGTCACTCAGGACGGCAAAGGTGAAGTTGTAGCGGGAATAGTAATGATGCTGAAAGGTGCAAATTCAAGAGAAGTCGCAAATACCGTCCATAAAAAAATTGAAGAGATAAAAACTACTTTGCCTGAAGGTGTTACTGTTGATGAATTTTATAACAGGGAAGATCTGGTAGATAGGGCAATAGCAACAGTTGAGAAAAATTTAATTGAAGGCGCTATAATTGTAATATTCGTTCTGGTGCTTCTGCTCGGAAATTTGAGGGCGGGATTTATTGTTGCATCTGTAATTCCTTTATCAATGCTCTTTGCTTTAATAATGATGAACTTATTCGGTGTATCGGGAAATTTAATGTCGCTTGGAGCAATTGATTTCGGATTGATTGTCGACGGAGCTGTGATAATTGTAGAAAGCGTTATAGTAGCAATCTCACACGCCATTCTCAGGCATAAACGTCCGTTGCATAAAGATGAGATGCAGGAGACGATTTTTAACTCAACTACGGGAATAATAAAGTCGGCGATATTTGGTATTCTGATAATCATTGTTGTTTACCTTCCGATATTTGCCTTAGGCGGTATAGAAGGAAAGATGTTTAAGCCAATGGCATTTACTGTGGGCTTTGCATTGATAGGTGCGCTGCTACTATCTCTTACTTATGTTCCCATGATGAGTGATCTCATACTGAAAAGAGATATGAAGGAAAAAGAAACTATAGCTGATAAGATTATTAATTTTATAAAGGGTTTGTATCTTCCCTCGTTAAAGTTCGCTTTAAAAAGAAAAGCACTGGTAATTGTTTCAGCAGTAATTGCACTTGTTTTCAGCCTGATTTTATTTTTCAGGTTGGGCGGAGAGTTCATTCCTAAATTAGATGAAGGTGATATTGCATATCAGATTGCAAGACTGCCGGGAATATCTCTTACTGAATCTAAAAAAATCGGAACGATATGCGAGCAGATATTAGTTAAAAAATTCCCTGAAGTAAAAACGGTTGTAACTAAAACAGGCGCTGCTGAAATTGCCACTGACCCTATGGGAGTAGAGTTCAGCGACGTACTTGTAATGCTGAAACCGAAAGAAGAGTGGAGAAAAGGAGTATCAAAAGAAGAGCTTGTTGAAATGATGCATAAAGAATTATCAGCAGTTCCGGGTATAGGTCTATCGTTTACCCAGCCGATTGAATTAAGATTTAACGAACTGATGTCGGGAGCAAAAGGTGATATAGCCGTAAAAATATTCGGAGAAGATTTGTCAGAGTTATCTAAAGCAGGAAATGACGCTGCAAAAATTATTTCTGAAATAAAAGGCGCTGAAGATGTATCTGTTCAGCAGCTTGAAGGCCTGCCTCAGCTGCAGATAAAAATAAAAAGAGATAAGATTGCAAGATACGGAATTAATGTAAGCGATGTAAATGAAATAATTGAAACAGGCCTTGCAGGTAAAACAGCCGGAGTAGTATTTGAAGGCGATAAGAAATTTGACCTTGTGATAAAATACAAACAAGAGTACAGAAATGATGTTGAAGGAATTAAAAATATACTAGTGAACTCTGCCGGTGGAATGAAAATACCAATGAGTGAACTGGCAGATATAAGTATAGATGAAGGTCCTGCAGAAATTACAAGAGATAACGGCAAGCGAAGAATAATTGCGCAATGTAATGTAAGAGGCAGAGATATAGAAAGTTTTGTAAGTGAACTGCAGACAAAAATAAAAGAAGGTTTAAAAATGCCGCCCGGATATTCTTTAGAATATGGAGGGCAGTTTAAAAATTTAGAGAGTGCGAAGAAGAGACTTTATGTAGCAGTCCCGGTCTCATTGTTTTTTATTTTTGTGTTATTATTTATAACATTTAATTCTATTAAGCAGGGTCTGCTTGTATTCAGCGGAATTCCGTTTGCTATTGTGGGCGGAATAATTGCATTAGTGATAAGAGATATTCCATTCAGTATTTCTGCGGGAGTTGGTTTCATAGCATTGTTCGGAGTAGCGGTTTTGAACGGAATTGTAATGATAGCTCATTTTAATAAGCTGGAGAAGGAAGGCGTAAAAGATGTTACTGAAAGGATTATCTTAGGCACTTCGGCAAGATTAAGACCGATTCTAATGACAGCTCTTGTTGCATCGCTTGGATTTATTCCTATGGCAATTTCCACAGGCGCAGGGGCGGAGGTTCAGAAGCCGCTTGCAACAGTTGTTATCGGAGGTCTTATTTCATCTACACTGCTTACTCTAATAGTGCTTCCGCTTTTATACTCTATCTTTAATAAAAAAAGTAATTTTAAAATGAATTCACATATCAAAGCCACTGTATTTTGCTTCTTTGTTTTATTGCCTGCAATATCCTTTGCGCAAACTAATGATATAGATAAATATATAGAGCTGGGAATAAAGAATAACAGCGAGATTGAAACTTACAGACTCAATATTGAAAGAGAAGAGGCAGGATTAAAAAAATCACTTAACATTCCAAAGCCGCAATTGTTTCTGGAATATGAAGGAGTAAAAGGCGGGCTTGAAAATTTTGAAAGCAGGAAGATAGGGATATCTCAGGACTTTGAATTCCCATCAACGTATTTTCTGCGCTCCGATGTTCAGTCAATTCAGATAGAGATTGCAAAGGCTGAACTTCAAATTAAAATTAATTCAGTTTTTGCAGAGATAAAAAAAGCTTATTACTCAGCTGTGCTGAACAATACTTTACTTCGTTTAGCGAAGGAGAATGTCAGAATTGCCGATGAATTTCTTTTAACTGCTGAAAGAAAACTCGATGCCGGCTTTGTAACATCACTGGATGTTTTAAACGCTAAAGTGAATAAGACGCGGACTGAAAATGAATTAAAGAATATTGAGAATGAATTAAGGAAATCCAATTCGGAGTTAAGCTTATTAGTGAATGCCGATATAAATGATGTAAAAATTGAAAGCGATTCGATTGTATCATTTAATGAGATAAGGTTTGATGAATTGCTTAACAGCGCAATGCAAAATAATCCTGAAATTATTTTAAGCAGATTGAAAAAAGAGAAAGCAGAAAATAATATTTCACTTGCGAAATCTTTACTTCTGCCGAATCTTTCACTTAAGTATTACAATCAGAAGCTTGGCGGCGAAAGCGGGTATTATGGTTTTGAAGTAGGTCTGGGAATTCCGTTATGGTTCTGGGCTGAAAACTCAGGCACAATATCGGAAGCTAATGTTGATAAAAAAATATCTCAGACAGAAGAGGGTTTTGTCTCGCGAAAAATTAAGGCAGAAGTTAAATCAGCTTTTGATGAATATTTGAACAGCAAACGCCAGGTAGAATTTATAAACAACGATGTATTAAATGAAGCACGGCAAATATTAGATGCAACCAAAAGAAGCTATGGGGAAGGCACTGCATCTTACACTGATTTTTTGCAGGCACTGAAAACTTTCTCTGAAGTTCAGCAGGCATATACAGGTAATTGGTACAATTACAAAATTTCAATTATTAATTTAGAAAAGCTTACAGGGAGATCTATAAAATGAGATTTATAAGAATAATAATATTAATTTTTTCACTTAGCATTTTAGTATCCTGCAGCAAGAAACAGGAACCTGTTGTTGAAACAAAAGAAGGGAAGCATGAAGAGCATCACGATGAAGAAAAAAGTGAAGTTTCATTGAGCGCTGAGCAAATAAAGTTAATGGGTATTCAGACTTCGTTGATCAGCGATGTTAATATTTCCGGTTATATAAAGGTAACAGGCGAAGTGAAGATAAATCAGGAACAGGAATCAAAAGTCGGGGGCATTATTTCAGGAAGGATAAAAGCAGTAAGTGTAAAAGAAGGTTCTAATGTAAAGGCAGGGCAGGTACTTGCTACAGTGGAAAATATAGATCTTGTAAGTATTCAAACAGACTATATTACGTCTAAGAATGAAGTTGAATATGCTAAACAGGAGCTGGAAAGGCAGAAAAAAATAAGTGATATTTCTTCCAAGAAAACCATTGCCGAGCTTGAAGCAAATTATAAGCGTGCCCTGACAAATATGCGCTCGCTTGAGCAGCGGCTTACAAGTTATAAAATAAATAAAAACCGTTTTGATAATGGAGGTGAAGATACAACTGTAAATGTTCAAAGATATTATTCAATCACTTCTCCTATATCGGGAAATGTAGTTTCACGAATGATCACAATCGGACAGTTTGTTGACCCGTCCACTGAAATGTTTCATATTGTAAATACATCTACAGTGTATGTGGATTTGAACATATTTGAAAAGGATTTAGCAAAGATCTCTAAAGGACAGAAAGTAAAAATTGAAACATCAACTTATGGAGATGAAGTTTTTGAGGGAAATATTGCAAATATAAATTCAATTTTTGATGATGCCAGCAGAACAGTAAAAGTAAGAGTGCTGATTAAAAATAAAGAGAATAAACTTCTGCCAAATATGTTTGTAACTGCAAAAATATTAGTGGAAGAAAATAATGCGAGAGCTGTGCCTAAATCTGCACTGATAGAAGACGGGGAGGAACAATATATTTTCATAAAAACAAATCAGAAGCATCACGATGAAAGTGAGCAGGAACATGAAGGACATAAGCATACTGAAGATGAGAATACAAATGGCGAAAAGAAAAAGGAACATAAGGATGAAACCGGTGTGTTATTTAAAAAAGTCATGGTAAGAACAGGCGTTGAAGATGATATATTCATTGAGATATTTCCCATTGAAAACATAAAGGACGATAATGAAGTTGTAACTTCAGGTGCGTTTTATTTACGCTCTGAGCTTAAAAAAGAAGAGCTTGGGGAGCATGAGCATTAAATTAAAACATCTAATGTGAAAATTATTTATATCCTGCTAGCGATAAGTAGTTAGCAGGGTCTTTTATTGATTATTCTCAAATATTTCGCATCTTCGTAATTATCATATACTTCAAATTCTTAAACAAATTTCATTCCGAATTTATATAAATAAAATTTTTATTATGATGTAAATCATACAATAAAATTGCAAATGTTTATATGTTTGTAATAGAGAATTTAACCAACCAGATATGAACAAAAGCGTCATACACCACAAATCAGATTCACTCTTCCTAGTGAACGATGTGAATTCTGAAAGCTCTGACATACCAGTCTCCTCTCTCGATATCAGAGCTAATGTTTATTGGGTAAAATTGCCCTATAATAATACTATTGATTTCTAAATCCGGATGGAGGTTTTATGAAAACCTTAATGAAATATTTTATAATCGTTGTTTTTCTTATCGCTATATTTGCTCCATTCAACTCACTCGGAGCAAAATCGAATTTCTACACCGGAAGTACACTCACACCTGAAGAAATAGAATTTTTAAATACTGCCTATAGAGATGAATCGAAATGCCAGTATTTTTTTAAGAAAGTAATGGAAAAATTTCCTGATGCAGGTTTTGCAAGGATAATGAATTCAGAACAAAACCACATAAGCACACTTGAATCTGTTTACAATAAGTATGAGATTGCTCTTCCGACTAACTTAGATTTTAGTACTATTACAATTCCTTCATCAGCAGATGAAGCATGTTCAATAGGACTTAAATTTGAACAGGATAATGTGGAAATGTATAAAAATTTTTTAAAGAGTGTAACAAATAATTTTTTGAAAACAGTCTTTGAAGATTTAAGAGATATTACAACATACAGGAATATACCTGCAGTTGAAAAATGTAAGTAAACCCCCGCACAGGTTTACTTTATATTTACTAACAAAAAGGTCATCGAAAGTTTTTCGGTGACTTTTTTTTATTTTTGGTGAACATTTTCCGATTATTTAAGTTAAAATTTAATCATTTAAAACATATCAGAAAAACCTTATTATTAATCAATTAGTTAATATGTCCCGATATCCTCTTTTTATCTTAATCCTTATCTTCTTTTCTTTTTTTCTTTTAGAGAGTGCTTCTGCTCAAGACGGCTGGTGGAAAGAAAAAAAATATAAAGATGACTTTACGCGTCAGAAGTATGCGTTATGCAAAAAAACTTTTAAAGATATAGGAAGCGGATTTAGTTATCAGCAAGTTTCAGGTATCAGTAAGTACTTTGATGAGCAGGTATACTTAAACCTTATCAGCTATGAAAAAGGTTATTACAGTTCATCTCAGGCAGAGCTGATTCTATCTGAATTTATGGATTATTTTCGTGTATCTTCATTTACATTGATTCGTTCTACACGATACAATACATACGCATTTGCAATGGGAAAGTACAAGTATAATATAAACGGAAATAAAAACGAACTTGAAGTGTCGGTTTCATTAAAATTTTATAATGACGCATGGTTCATTGACCAGATAATGATAAACTGATAACATTTATGTGATGCTTAAAAAAATCTCACAGATAAATACTGCTCTTAATAATAGAATTGGAAGGCGGTTAAAATTTTTAATTTTAATCGCTTTTTTACTTTTATTCTGGAATGTAATATCTAACCTTACCTTTAAGATAATTCTCAGTTCAAATGGTACAAATCCTAAAATACTAACTGAAAAAAACAGCGAGAGAATAAACTATGTAACAAATCTGTTTGATGCTCTATCATCCGAAACTTTAAAAGAAGCGCAGATAATTTCCTCAAATAAAGAGATTCGCAAAAATCTTCAGACGGGAGAAAATAAAAAAGTTTTTGACGAGTTTCTCAAAAAATTTCCCGGTTCGGCATATCAGATAGAAATTTATAATAAAACACTGGAGCTGATTGCATTTGAAGGAAGGGAACTATCTCCTAAAACTCTCAGCCTGCAAAAAGCTCTGACCGGAAAAAGTTTTTCTGTAATCAAAGAAATAAGTTTTTATTCATATCTGATAATTTACATGCCGGTAAAAGATGTGACGGATACTAACTCAATTATAGGTGTATCTGTAACTGCCAGGCTGCTTGATACAAAATTTCAAATCAAAAATAAGTTCATATCTTATCAGGGGCTATCCAGCGAAGTTGAAAGCAAATATAATGTAGCTCCGTCAATTCTTCCCGCAGATGAAGTTACTGGTAATTTCGCAGGCGATTCTTTAAGGCTTAAATCAAATGTCTCTTCCGATATCAAAGGTTATGACGGAAACACAATTGGAAAAATTATTTTACCCGAATACAATGCTGAGAATTATTTTTCGGATTTAACTCTTCTTATAGACAAAATAAATTCATTAACATTGTTTTTATTGTCAGTAATTTTCTTAGTTATAATCCTTGAGCTTCTAAAAAAAATAGATTCTCTTTGGTTAAAGTCTTCCATTCTGTTAATAGTTTTAATCGGACTTCGTTTGTTATGGGTAGGGATAGGTTTCCCTGCTGTTTTATTGGATAATGATTTATTTTCCCCATCGTATTACGCATCCACTTTCGGTAAAGGCATAGTAAGATCAGCAGGTGATTTATTGCTTAGTTCTGTGCTAGTATTGTTCTGGGGAATGCACACTTTTAAAAACCTTTTTATACATTATAAGAATAACGGGAAAGCCTTAAACAATTTTGCTCTTATTTATCTGAAATTATTTCTTCAGATTATACTTTTCTTTGGAGTGATATACGTGCTCGGTATAGTTGTACAAAGTGTTGTATTCGATTCTAACTTAAAATTTTTAGATAAGACAAGTTTGATTCCTGATGCAGGATTAATTATGATTCTGATATCAATTTTTCTTTGCGGCATTACCGTTTTTATATTCCTGACCATATTTATAGTAAATGAATTTTATACAGTTATTAAGCTGGATTTAATTAAAAACAAATTCGCGCGTAAATATTTTCTTATTATTCTGTTTATAATTTTTGCAGTTATCAGCCAGATAATCGAATCTGCATTTTCTGATTTTCCGGTAAATTATTACCAAAGACTGATAATTATTTCATCGATATTTTTATTTTCTTACTTCCTCAGCAGAAATCTATTATTAAAAAGAGATTTCAAAATATTTTCCTATGCGAATATTTCACTTCTCGTACTCATAAGCTTAATTTCAATTCCATATATTCTTCTTGATAAGCTCACTATTCAGGAAACAAAATTTGTAGAGCTTATCGGCAATAAACTTGCAGAAGATGATAACGATAGAATACTGTTCCTTGTAACTAATGAGTTGAATAAAATTGTTGAGAATAAAGATGTTGAAGATTTGCTTAGCAATAAAAGTAACGCATCGAATCTTTCTTTTACACTTTGGGCTGATAGTAAACTCAGTTCGGAAAATTTTAATTCATCAGTTATTCTGCTTGATACGAATTATAATTTAGTAAGTGATTTCAATATAAATTACAACAGTCTAAATGTAGACTCTATTGTATCATTTGTAAAAAAATCTGTGAAGCTTTCTAAAATGATTGATGTGCCGGTGGAAATTGATACTTTAGTCTCCGATAGCGTTCTTACAGAAGAACCTGATTTTGACGGGACGACGCTGGAAGAATTTGTGCGCGCATCTGAAGATGATTCATCAAAAATAAAAAATAAGTTTTCCGTTTATAAAAATAATGAAGATAAATATTATTCCGGTATCGTTACTTTAGAAAAAATTGGTCTGCGAAATACTGAATTCGCAAAGAAAACAGGATATGCAGTTGTAACCGTGCAGTATGAACCGAAAAATATGCTGGTTCAGTCTTCATTTCAGATCTTCAAAAATTATACGAAGGATAATTTATTTGATAAACTAATTTCAACACCTGTTATAACGGAGTACATTGACGATGAATTTGTAAGTTCTACTGACCCCGAAATATCGAAGGGAAACTCTAAATCACTTGAGAGTTTTAAAGACTTTGTAAAAAATAAGGATATTAAATCTGCATGGAGATATGAGACTTTTAACAATGAAAAGTACAGAACATTTTATACTTTAATACCGACTGCAGATTTTTATGAAAAAATTTATTCAATAAGCATTAAAAGAAATGATGCATATCTTATTTTGTTTTTTTATCTGAAGTTTGTGTTGTTTATAGTTATGATTTACGGCTTACTGAGTTTTATTTATTTTCTTTACTACGTTGCTTCACAAAACTTAATAGTGTTTAATTTCAGAGAGAAGCTGCTTACATCATTTATAATTGTATCGGTAATTCCGATCATACTTTTAGCAATATATACACGCGGATACATAAAGAATAAATACGATATTTCCTTTGAGAACCAGATAAAGTCCGATTTAAATCTTATTGCAGAAAGTTTTAAAAATAATAACGCAGCATATTTAAGCAGTAAAGCTCCTGACAGCCTGAGGCAAAAAGAAAAAAATACTTTAAATAAAAATCTTACACGTTCAGATAAAAATTTTAATCTATACTCTGGGCTAAAATTGTTTTCTACAACAAACGAAGAATTGTTTAAGTCTGATCTGCTTGATAACAGAATAGACGGCGGAGCATATTTTAATCTGAACTATGAGAAGCGGGATATATATTTTAAAAATCTGGATTTGCCGGGATTTTCATTCTACGCAGGTTATACTCCAATATTAGATAAAAATAATAACGTGCGCGCTATAATTTCCTCGCAAACGGTTTATCGACAGAACGAAATTAACGAAGAGCTTACGGAATCACTCACATTTATTTTTGGCATCTATATTATAGTTATCATTATACTACTTTTGTTTATTACTTTTTTTGTTGAAAGAATAACACGACCTATATCTATCTTAAAGCTCGCAACTGATAAATTATCAAGAGGGGAGAGCAATATCGAAATTAAGCTGGACAGGAAAGATGAATTCGGAAGTCTTGTAGATTCGTTCAATAGAATGACACGGGAACTGGAAGCATCAAAGGATAAACTGAAGAAAGCTGAACGCGAAGCGGCATGGAGAGATATTGCAAGAAGAGTGGCTCATGAAATTAAAAATCCTCTCACACCAATGAAGCTATCTGTTCAGCATCTGTATGATTTATATCTAAGGAAAAAAAATACAGATGAGTTTGAAACAACGCTTACGAAAACAACAGGTATAATGCTGAATGAAATTGATAAGCTAAATAAAATTGCAACTGAGTTTTCAAATTTTGCCAAACTTCCTAACAGAAAATACGAAACAGTAGATATCAATAGTATTATAAATGATGTAATTTCATTGTATGAAAAATTTCCCGGAATTATTTTTGATATTTCATTAAAAGAAGATCTTAGTAATGTTGTTGCTGATAAACAGGAGATGAACAGAATTTTCCAGAATATTATCAAAAATTCATTGCAGTCACTTAATGAAAATGGAACAATAAAAGTTACCACGCTTGAAGATTCTGAATTCGTAACAGTAAAAATAGAAGATAACGGAGAAGGCATGGATGAGGAGACTTTAAAAAAATTATTTGAACCCAATTTTTCTACAAAGTCGTCAGGAATGGGCCTAGGACTCTCAATTACAAAAAAATCTCTGGATAGCATGAAAGCAAAAATTCACTATGAAAGTGAAAAAGGAAAAGGAACAAAAGTACTGATTAAATTTTCAAAATTATTTTCGGGAAACTGATTGAAACGATTTATAAAAATATTAAGTGTAGTTTTCTTCCTGGTTTCCTGGATGATGATTTTTAATTCATGTGCTAATCAGCAGCCGCCTTCGGGAGGAGATGACGATAAAACTCCTCCTAAAATAGTTAAGATATCACCGGCGAATAATACTATTATGTTCACAGGTAATTCGATTAGGTTTTATTTTGATGAGTATGTAAACAGAAGAAGTTTCGAAGAGGCATTTAAAATTTCACCAATGCCTAAGGGAAGAGCTGAATTTGACTGGGGAGCTAAGGATGTTGAAGTTATTTTCCCGGAAGGTTTTGACAGGAATAAAACATATTCTATAGTAATTACAAAGGATTTTAAAGATATAAACGGAAGTAATCAGCTTACCTCTCCTATAAACTTTGCCTTTTCAACAGGTGATAAATTTGATAAAGGAAGTATTTCAGGAAAAATTTTTGCATCGAGTCTGGATAGAATGTTGGTAGCATGTTATATAATAAATTCACAGAACCAAAATTCACTTAAGCCTGATACTTTAAAGCCGGATTATGTAACACAGCCCGATGAAACAGGCAATTATAGCTTATCAAATCTTCCTAATGCAACTTACAGGCTGTTCGCTTTTAATGATGATGATAGAAGCTCGTTGTATAATAAAGATTTTGAAAAAATTGCAGTGCTGCCTTCAGATATTATTGTGAAAGACTCAATAAAGAACGCAGGCAATAATTTTCTGTTTCAGAATTTAGAATTAGATATAAAAAGTAAAGAATTTTTTCAGTCGTTAAAATCAGATTCGCTCAATATTGTTTTTTCATCGATTGAAAATAATGCAAACGCTGTTCCACCTGATTCACGGTTCTATTTTTATTTTAAGAATACAAAAATTAATAAACTTGATATAGCTGATAATTTAAAGCTTATTGATTCATCCGTGAATACAAATATAAAAATTGCTTTTAACTGGCTGAATGATTCCCTTCTACAGGTCTTTGCACCTGAAAACTTAAAGCAAGGGAGAACTTATGAGTTTATTCTTAAAACTTCATCTTTAAATTTCAGAAGGATTTTCAAAACTACTTCAGAAAATCAAATTGGTAATATATCCGGCTCTGTGACTTTTACAGATACAACAAAAACCTTACAAGGAAATATTCAAATTCAGTTAATAAGAAAAAATAATCCTCTGAACCGCTATACGTTAAGTTTAGTCACGCCGGGTCCATATAAATTTGAAAACATATCGGAAGGGGAGTATATTCTATTCGCATTTATTGATTTAAACAGCTCGGGAAGTTATGATCACGGAAAGTACTTTCCTTATGAGCCGTCTGAACCTTTTTTTGTTTTTGACAAAGAATTGAAAGCAAAAGGAATGTGGAATACAGATAATGTGCAGATTGTATTTTAGTATTTATGCCTTCACAGGTTTTACTTCCCCCGCAAGTATAAGTTCTCTTATTTTCACAAATAAATTAAACAGCATTAATTCTAAATTTACATTGTAGTCAATATCATTGATTGCATTTTCCAGCAGATTTATTATTTCAAAATAATCGCTGTTATATCTCTGTGCAAATTTTGAAATGCTTTCCATTTCATCTTTATTTATTACCAGTTCATCTGTTTCGCTTCGTTTATACAGCACATCTCTTATCCATATCTGCATAAGGACCAGAAACTGACGCACCCTTTCTTTATCTTTTTTGCCCGTTATAAAATCTATATCGAATCCTGCCTTTATTGTATTCATAGTTACCAGGTTTCTTAAAAGCACCAGCACTTTTTTTCTAAGCTCATCATAGCTGCCGTGTAATATGCTTTGTGCTTTTGATACACTTCCGTCTGCAAGCTCAGCGTAAAAATTCAACTGCGAGTCTGAAAATTCAGGCTGAATAGTTTTTATATATTTGATAATATTCTCTTTGCTGATGCTGTCAAAATGAATTTTCTGACATCTGCCTATTATAGTAGGAAGAAGTGAATTTAATTTTGAAGTTGTAAGTACGAGCAAAGAATTTTTCGGAGGCTCCTCAAGAATTTTCAGCAGTGCATTTGCGCTTTGAGGATTCATGTTATCTGCGTCTGATAACAAAAAAACTTTTGTACGGTTATCTGAGCCCGTAAGGTAAATTAAATCTTTTATTTCTCTGATTGAACTTATTCTTATAAAATTTGCTTTCTCTAGAGATATTTTATGATAAGGATTTTCCGACTTTATTTCAATTTCACTTAGGTAATTTTCATAGTCTGCTTTTTCTAATGACTGAAGAACGGAATTTTCATCGTCATCTTTGCCGGTAGGAAGAGCTGTAATAAATTTCAACAGCATGGATTTCAAACTCTGTACATCTTTACAGCTTTTGCATCTATCGCATGCTCCTCTTTCAATATCGGGGTTTTCACAGTTAAGATATTTAGCAATTTCAATGGCTGCAGCATCTTTGCCTACTCCGCTTTTCCCGTAAAAAATATAACTATGAGAAACTCTTCCGCTTGAAAGAATATTCTTCAGAATATTTTTAACTCTCTCTTGTCCTATTAAATTATTCCACATATATTAAAAAGTATTTCCTATGCCAAACTGAATTGCCATTTTATAACCGCTTCTGAAAATTGTTGATATATCGTTTTGGAAAAGCCATTTATCTGCATCAGCTCCGGGATCGAATAATTTCCATCCGACATCAAATCTGAAAGCTCCAACAATTGTATAGTATCTTATTCCACCACCGATTGCTATTGCAATGTGGTCAGGTCTGAAAGCTTTATAACTGCTCCATATATTTCCGTAATCTAAAAAAGTTGCAAATCCCAGGTCTCTAATTAGAGTATTTTTGGAATTGGCAAATGGTTTTGTTCTGTGTTCAAAGCTGCCGTCTATTATAAATCCACCACCGATTACCGGGTCAACATCTTCAGATAATGAGCCTGCTCTCCATCCTCTAAGGCTTGAGCTGCCTCCGATAACGTAGTTTGCATCATTCGGGACTAACTCATCTGATACCGGTAAATTATCTACAAAATACGTATTGTCGCCATATTGAAAAATATTACCAACTATAAATTTTGAACCGAGAACTGATTTACCATCTTTCTCATTTGATAAATCGAAAAAGATTTTATTTTGTGTTGTTAATTTAAAGTAACTTGATGTAGCAGTATTAAATAATTTTTTAACCACACTGCCTAGCAATCCTGTCTCTTCAAACGAATATGAAGAATAAGTACCGTCAGTGGGATATTGTATACTGTTTAAATGATTATGAATTAAAGAAAGTCCTAATGCCGATGTGAAATTATTAAGTGTTGGCTGCCGGATAATTAAAATTGTATCTCCTTGCTGATTTTTTTGAACCAAGTCAAAGAAAAATTTTATTCTGTCATTTGCCAGTCTCCAGTCAATAACCAGATTATTAAAATATGTAAAGCTGCGCAGCTCATACTTTATACTTGCGAGATTTTTTACACTGGTAATTCCTATCTGATATGAACCTGTAGAATCTTCTAATAATTCTTCTCTACGGCTTGTAACTCCGAAATTGTTATTTCCAGTTATTTTGTCGTTATCAAATAAGTGAGGTTGGTATAATGTTGCAAGTCCTTCATACCGATAAAAATCCAGATCATGTACTAAGCCTTTTACACCGGCTGTGAAAACCCTGCCGCCGCCGAAGAAATACTTATTTGAAAAAGTTAAACCGGCACCGAGATAAAGCCGTCCGCCTATTTCATACCCCAGTACTTCCGGTTTTAATTCATATTTGTTTGTAACAACTGCATTAATTTTTAAGTCAATAATGTTACGTGCTGAATCAATATTATCGATCTGAATTCTGCCATTTTCAAAAATTGCAATCTTTGAAATTCTGTTTTCACTGGCAACGAGTTTTTCTTTGCTGTAAATTTCGCCTTCACTGTATTCCAGCTCACGTCGTAAATCTTCTATCTCGATATCATAAATATTATTGCTGAGAGTAATTGCAGTTTTGCCGAATCTATATCTGTCTCTGGGTGTGAAATTCAGTATTATATCGACTTTATCTGTCAGTTTAGCTTCTTTTGTAACGAATTTAACAATATCCGGAATATCTGCCTGGGCAAGAGCATAGCCATTGTTCAATAATAATCCAAGTATTCTGGAAATCTCCAACTGTACTTCAGATTTATTATAATGTTTGTCAGGACTTATAATTGTCCCTGTAGTTAAAAGTGAATAGACATCTGCTGAAACGTTTTCTATGCCGTTATAAATTACTTTATTAATTCTGTAACGCGCTTTTTCATTAATAATAAATGTAGCAATTACTTTTGTGCTGTCATCTCCATACTGAGAAGACGTATCAATCTGGGCATCAAGGTAGCCGTTATCAAAATAGTATTTTTGAATTCTTTTGGAATCGGTGTAAAATTCAGATCGTAGAAAATCAGTACTTTTTGTCGTATTTATTATTCCTTCTAATATTTCTGTATCAAAGCTTTGCTTATCGGCAAATTGGAATCTGACTTCCTGGAGAGATAAACGATAATTTTTCGGGTCATTAATATCTTGTTCTGAATCTTGCGAATATGCCCCAAGGCACAATAAAAGCAAGCAAAACGTAAAAAAATGTCTAAAAAAACTCATTCTGGAGAGAAAGGTTGAAATATTTTTTGAAATTAATAACTCTGTATAACAAAAAAAGCCCAATAATACATATTATTGGGCTTTAAATTATAGCACGAAATTATTTTTAAAAATCCTTAGCTTCTTCGTCGTAGAAAAAGTCTTCGTCTGTAGGATAATCAAGCCAAATTTCCTCTATGCTTTCGTACGGCTCGTCATGGTCTTCGAGATCTTCCAGATTTTCAACTACCTCTTGCGGAGCGCCGGATCTGGTTGCGTAATCAATTAACTCTGATTTATTAGCGGGCCATGGTGCGTCGTCAAGATAGGAAGCGAGTTCAAGTGTCCAAACCATTTAGTGTTCCTCCTTAAATGTTAATAAATAAATTTTAGCAAATTTAACGAAAATTTTCGTTACTTCAAACAAATATTTTGTTATTTTTTAGAAAACTTTGTGTAGTACTGCTTTCAATTCAATTAACTGAATTTTCGCATAAAAGTTTCAAATTAGTTCAGATAGATTAATCTCTTAATCTTGGGTCTAATGCGTCTCTTAACCCTTCTCCTATCAAGTTATATGCCACAACTGAAATAAATATCATCAATCCCGGGAATATAGCAAGCCACCAAGCATTTGAAGCTTCTCTGGCAAGATTAATTAATGAACCCCAGGTAACAGTTGTTGCTTTCACACCGAATCCTAAAAAGCTTAATGAAGCTTCAATTAAAATAGCAGATGCAACTGCAAATGCACCTGAAACCAATACCGGAGCAATAGCATTCGGAAGGATATGCCTGAA
Source organism: Ignavibacteria bacterium (assembly GCA_044226845.1). Lineage (GTDB taxonomy): Bacteria > Bacteroidota > Ignavibacteria > Tepidaquicellales > Tepidaquicellaceae > JAFDZO01. Next base: position 228,452 of record JBGAGG010000004.1, on the reverse strand, counting down.
TAAAATGCGCATATTAGGCAAGCCCACAGAATTTGCAGCTACTACATATTCCATATTACGAACTTTTAAAATTTCACCACGTATTAGTTTTGCATCCGTTGTCCAGCCTGTTAAACCTATGGCAGCCATCACATACCAGATGCTGGAGCCGTATATCGCAACAATTACAATAATTAAAAAGAATGTTGGCATGTTAGTCATAATCTCAACAAATCTCATAATTAATATATCTGTTGTGCCTCCGTAAAATCCTGCCAGACTTCCCAGCAGCACCCCTATGAGAACTGCAATACCTGCAGCGACAAAACCTACGGATAATGAAATCCGTGAGCCATGTATAAGACCTGAAAGCAAATCTCTGCCAATAGGGTCAGTGCCAAGATAATGTGAGCCGCTTGGTTTTGCCAAGGTATTTGAAAGGTCAATTTCATTAGGACCATAAGCAGTTACTAATGGCCATAAAGTCCAGCCAAGCTTTCCCTGGTCTTCGAGTTTTTTCCAGTCAATGTTTATCAGTTCCGGCGGGTTCCATTTTGATATTCCCATTGATACTGCATAATCTTTAAAAATTGGGAAGTAAGTTTCACCGTTATAAGATGTGTAAATAGGTTTCTGGTATGCTAAAAAATCTGCAAAGACAGCAACGAATACAAAAAGAATTACAATGTATAACGAAACTACAGCCGGCTTATTTTTTTTGAACTGATGTTTAACAAATGACCAGTAAGATTCAGTTACTTCTTTCTGAGATTTGATCTGGTCGTCAGTTAATCCTTGTTGTTCTGTATTTTCTTCCTTTGAACTCATTTTTATAATAAAATTATAATAAAAATTTTTATGTGAATTTTAAGCAGACTTCTGATTGAATGCAATTCTTGGGTCAACAATAGAATACATTATATCAACCAATAATATTCCGATAACAGTAAGGAACGATACTAAAAACAATTCAGCCATAATAATTGGGTAATCTCTGTCAAAGATTGCCTGTGTAGCTAACTGTCCGACACCCGGAATTGAAAATATTGTTTCAATAATAAAGCTTCCGCCAACCATTGCTGGCAGAATTCCTCCCAGCAAAGTTAAAATAGGTATCAAAGAATTTCTTAAAGCATGTTTAAGAATTACTTTTCTTTCCGATAAGCCTTTGGCTCTTGCTGTTCTGATGTAATCCTGTCTGATTACTTCAAGCATCGAGCTTCTCATCTGACGTGAAATGAATGCAAAGCTTCCAAGTGATAAAATTGTTATCGGAAGAAAGAAATGCATGAAGCGGTCTTTCATCTGCTCGAAAAATCCCATCGAATCGTATGTAAGTGATTTTATTCCTGAGGTAGGAAATATTTTGATATACTCAACATTACAAAGGAATACAATTGCAAGCGTTGCAATCCAGAAATTAGGTAAGGAGTATAAAATAAACATCAATATTGTTGTTACCCGGTCTCCGACTGAATACTGCTTAGTTGCACTGTATATACCAACGGGGACTGCTATCATATATATAAGTAGAAACGAGACTAAATTCATGCCCAGCGTAATAGGTATTCTTTCAACTATTTTATCTATGACAGGCCTGTTATCCTTAAATGAATTCCCGAAATCGCCCTGAAGCATATTTCCAATCCAGATGAAATACTGCTGATAGAGCGGCTTATCAAGCCCGAACTTCTGCTTATAGTATTTCTTTGTGGTTTCGTTTATGAGGTTCTTTGAATCTGTTTTTGCCGCTTCGCCTGTATTTCCTATTTTCATTTCTGTAGGATCACCCGGTGCCAGCCGGCATACACAAAATGTTATAATTGTAATAATTATAAGGGTAGGAATAAAAAGAAGTATTCTTTTTATTACGTATTGCGTCATTAGAGGATTATTTTATTATTAAAATTAAATTCCGATGTAGGGTACAACAATCCACAAATATAAAGCAAAAAGATTTCAGATTCTAATAACAAATTTAAAATCTGAAATCTTTAAGCGGAGTAAAATTATTTATTGATATCTTTGCATATTCTTTGGAGTCCACCATTCATTCAATAAGCCTGAGCTCGGATATGAATACCATCTTGTATTTCTGAATCTATCACTGTAGAAATATCTTGATGTTTCAGACCACAAGAAAGTAACCGGCTGGTCATCGTAAATCATTTGCTGCCATTTATCAAGAATTTCTTTTCTTTTCACATCATCAAATGTAATTCTGTTTTCTTCAAGAAGTTTATCGGCTTCAGGATTTTTGTAGCTTATCCAGTTGCTGCCTTCTGCAATTGTCTGTGATGAGTGCCAGATCTGATAAGGATCATCCGGAGTTACATTCAGCTGCCATGCAGCATAACATGCATCGTAATCGTGTTTTTTAGTCTTATCTAAGAATACTGACCATTCATATTCCTGAAGGTCTGCCTGAATTCCAAGCTGCTTCAATGATTCAATTACTATAAGCATAACTTTCTTTCTCTTTGGATTATTGTTGTTCACAAATGTAAACTTGAAATCCATCTTCTTGCCGTCAACAACTTTATCTCTTATTCCGTCTCCGTCAGAATCTTTCCAGCCTGCTTCTTCAAGCAGCTGTTTTGCTTTTTCCATATTGTAATCTATCGGCGGTAATTTATCATTTAAGAATTTGCTCTTGTAAAAAATGTGAGATTGAATCGGCACAGCGGCGCTGAATAAAAGCTTATCAATAATGTTTTGTCTGTCAACAGCATAGCTTAATGCCCATCTTACTTTTTTATCTTTGAATAAAGGTCTTTCATTATTCCATGCAATATAAACATAGGTCGGTTCAAGCACTAATGCTTTTTTAATATTGAACTGTTCAGGATTTTTTACGTTTTCAAAAAAGTCAGCAGGCTGAATAACGAACATATAATCAACTTCTTTATTTTTAGCCGCTACAACTGCTGCGTTCTGGTCCTGAATGATTTTAAACACAATTTTATTCGCATAGTTTGGCACTTTACCCTGGTCCCAATAACTTTCATTTCTTGCAATTGTAATTGCCTGGCCTGTAGCCCATTTTTCTAATTTATAAGGTCCGCTTCCTATTACGTATTTAGGATCTCTGGCAACTTCCTGTGAGTTAAAGAAGTCAGCATATTTTTGCATTTCCGGATATTTTTTCGGGTCGAGTGATTTCTGTGCGTTTGCAAGGTCTTCGAATGTAAATTTATCGGTTTCATTTCTTGGGTCAAGAATGTGCTTCGGTGTAATTCTCATATCACCCAGAGAATAAATGGCTCTGAAGTAAGGGCGTGACATTGTGAATTTCACTTTATATTTATTACCGTCTACGAGTTCTACATTTTTTACATCGTCAAAATAATTTCTTAATGCCTGAGCATCTACAAAAGGAATTTTAATTGTCTTCATTGTGAAGATAATATCGTCACCCGTTAAAGGTCGTCCGTCTGAAAACTTTACGTTTTCTTTTAAATCAAATGTATATGTTAAATGGTCATCTGAAATTACAGGAAGTCCTTTTGCAATATTTCCTTCAAGTTCGTAAGTTTCCCTGTTAAGTCTTAACAGAGCATCAAAGATTAGTTCGTAAATGTCAGTTGCTGAAGCATCATTTGTTACAGTAGGCATAAGTTTTTCAGCATCAGCCATTTCCTGTTTGATGACCCAGTCACCGGGGACTGCATCTTTTGTATCTTCCGGTTCAAGTTTTGTAACCGGAGTTTTAGAGGATGTATTGTCATTGGTTTGTGTCTTCTGTCTTCCGCAGGAAGAGAGGGTAATTGCTCCAAGGAGAGCCAGAACAATTAGAATATTTATTCTTCTCATTTTTATTTTAATTAACTAAAACTATTATAGAATATTTTTATTTATCGAGAGATTGCTTATTACTCAAAATCATGTTCGAAGTATTCTATACTTCTATCCAGACCGTTTTTATTCTTTTTAAATGAATTACGCTGTATCTGCGCTTCAAGGCTTTCCTGAAATTTCACTGCAGCATTATAACCGTAATGCTTGCATAAATAATTTAATGCAATTACTTCGGCAATAACTGTTATGTTTTTTCCCGGGAATATCGGCAGATTTACATGCTCAACATCGATGCCCAATAAAGATATATTTTTTGAATCTAGCCCTGTTCGCTCATAAGCTTTATTTTTTTCCCAGTCTTCAAGTTCTACAATTACTTCAACTCTTTTCTGATATCTTATTGCGCGGATGCCGAAAATACTTCTTACATCTATTATTCCAAGCCCGCGAATTTCCATAAAATTTTTTGAAAGCGATGTTCCCGCTCCCATTAATACTGATTCACCTTTTTTTAATACCATTACAATATCATCTGCAACTAACCTGTGACCTCGCTCTACTAAGTCCAAAGCTATTTCTGATTTTCCAATTCCTGACTTTCCATAGAATAACAATCCCACGCCGTAGACATCGATGAATGAACCGTGTATAGCTGCCTGAACGGCGAACTGGTCATCAAGGAAATCTGCTATAAAATATGCGAATCTTGTTGTAGGATATGGAGTGCAGAAAAGGGGAGTCTTGGTCTCTGATGCTAAAAATTGTATCTCAGGTATTGCATGGTTATCATTGGTGATAATTACGCAGGGTATATTAAATGAAAAAAATCTTGTAAGCGTTTCAATTCTTTTTTCGGGTGATAACTGATTTAAGTATTTCATTTCAGTATTTCCGAATATCTGAACTCTATCGTTAGTGAATAAATCAACATAGCCGGCAAGGGCAAGACCGGGTCTGTGAATATCTTTATCTGTTATTATTTTTTCAGGTGAGATTTCACCGGGAGAGAGTTTTTCGAGCTTAAATCTTTCTTTGCATTGTTCATAAAAGAATTCAACTGTAATGGATTCTTTTTTTATTTCCTTTATGTCTTTGAATTTATGCATAAATGCACCCGGGATAATTCAACTAAAATAGCTTAATTAAAAAATTCAGTGGTAAAAGCATAAGGCGGAGTTAATCCGCCTTACCATATTTGTTATAATATTTTAATCCTGTTCTTCTTCTACTAATTCTGTGTATTTAATAGATTCTTTTTTACCGTTTTTTTTTCTATCGAAGTATTTGAATAATTGAGATTCAACTCTTTCAACTGCTTTATCCGCTGATTTAAGAAAATCATCTGATGATTCTTTTGCAATCAGCACCTTATTTTTCACCTTCACATTTATTTCACATGTCTTAATACTGTTGACTGACCTTTCAAAATATAAGATAACGTCAGCATGAATAATCGGGTGACTATTTTTATCTAACGATTCGACTTTTTCTTTAATTTGGTTTTGGAGTGTTTCGTGGAGTTTGAAGTGTCTGGAAGTGAAATTTACTTTCATTTTTATCCGTTTTTAAATGTTAAAAATTAACTATTCTCACTGTGAATATGCAAAAGAATGTTTAGAAAAACAATTTATTTTGGCATATTTCTCACATAATTAATAACGAAAAAATCGGTTTTAAGTTCAGGCGGGAGAAGTATCTTGCCACAAAAAAACACTAAATCTCCAAAAATCACTAAAAGAATAAAAGAATTATTTTTGTGAATTTCCGTGTTTTTTAGATTTGGTGGCAAATAGGAATTGTATCTATTTTAAAGACTTGCTCATTATCACACTTCTGTAATTCGTAACATCCCACTGATGATGCTGTATAAATCTATAGCCTCTCTTTTCATAATATTTTATCAAGTGTAAAGCCTTTTCAGAAGTATCTAATGCAAGTTCGGTTTTGCCTTTTGACTTTGCATACTGTTCAACAAAGTCCATCATCTTTCCACCGATACCGTGACATTGAAAATCAGGGTGCACGGCAAATTTTCCAAAGTAAGCAACGTCGTCCTTAAGATACCATTCAGGAGTATCTTCCTCCTTCATAAATGCCGAGTTATAATACATAACCGTTGCAATAATTTTACCTTCTTCAGTCTTAATAACGAAGCACTCGCCGTTTTTAATAAAATTTTTTGTATACTCGGCAGTTTGATACGTAGCTACAAATTTTAATCCCATATCTGCAAGTCTTTTATATGAGGCATGAAGCAGTGATGTTAATTCTTCTATTGAATCGCTATTTGAAAATTTTTTAATTTCCATTTACTCCAGTTTCTTATTAAAGCGTAAAGAACTTAATCCTAAAATTAACACACCAATTCCAAACAATATAAGCAAGTCCTGCCATAAATCAGTAATGCCGTTTCCCTTCAGCACAATTCCGCGAATCATTGTGATATAGTATTTCAAAGGAATTGCATAGGTAATATATTGCACAATCTTCGGCATATTTTCTATGGGAAAAATGAATCCCGAGAAGAAAAGCATCGGCAGCAGAACGCCGAATGAAGAAGTCATCATTGCCTGCTGCTGCGTTTTTGAAATTGTTGAAACAAATAGTCCCAATCCTAAAGTCGAGAGCATATAAACAAATGTACATAAAAATAAAAAAGCTATGCTGCCTTTTACTTCAATGCCGAACCAGAATCTCATCACTGAAAGTACTATGGTGCACGAAACAAAACCAATGATAATAAATGGAATGAATTTTCCGAGTATCATTTGGTACGGCTTTACCGGAGTAACAATTAACTGTTCAAGTGTACCGACTTCACGCTCCTTCACAATTGCAAGGGAAGTAAGACTTGTTGTTACTATTAAAATTATAAGTCCGACAATTCCGGGAAGCATATAATTACGTGTAGTCAGATTAGGATTATACCATATTCTCACTTCGGGATTTATTGTTCCTATGATTGTAGTTTTTCTTCCCGTTCTCTCCGCTCTCTCCAATAATAAATTCTGTGCGTATCCGCTAACAATGCCCGCTGAATATCCTGCTGCTATAGCAGCTTTATTTCCATCCGAGCCGTCGAATATAAGTTGAACGCTTGCCGTCTGGTTTGAATTAATTTTTTCCTCATATTCAGTAGGGATTACAATTGCAGTTAAAACTTTTCCTTTATCAAGTAAGTCCGTGAGCTCATCATAGCTCGATACATTATAATCAACGTTGAAGTAGCCCGATTTTTCGAAGAGCTGAATGAAGTCACGGCTCGATTCCGTCCTGTCCCTATCAAGTACTGCAGTGTGCACTGTATTCAAATCAAAATTAGCAGCGTAGCCGAGTAAGATCAATTGCAGTACAGGCAGGATAAGAACGACTGCAAACATTTTCGGGTCGCGTCTGAACTGAATTAACTCCTTCTTTATAAACTGAATCAGCAGCTGCATTATACAGTTCTCCTTTGTCTTGCAGTTCGTATCATTGCAATAGTTAAAAATGCTAAAGCAAAAATTGCGAGGTAAACATATTGCTGCCAGAAAGTTTCTATACCTGTTCCTTTAATAACAACCGACCGAAGTATTACAAGAAAAAATTTTGCGGGAGAAAGATTAGTAATAATTTGAATCGGCCAGGGCATGCTTTCAACCTGCATTGAATCCGCAATGGTAGAAACAAAAATTCCCATGCTTAAGCATGCGATAAGGTATAATAAAGTCCCAATGAACATATATAAAATGCTTCCTTTTATCTGCACTCCAAATAAAATCGCTCCAAGAAAAAGAACTAATATAGAAATAAGTATCGCTAATAAAATATAGGGAATGATCTTCCCCAGTATTAATTCCAATGGAGATACCGGCGAAACATTTATCTGTTCAATGGTACCTTGTTCTTTTTCTCTTACAATCGAAACTGCAGTAAGCGTTACACAAATTACGATAAGAATTGTTGCTATAAGTCCGGGAATAAGGAACTCTGTAGTTTTTAAATCGGGATTGTACCAGAACACACCCTGAATATTCACAGGCATTTTTATATTGCCTCCTGCGCGCGCAAGAATATCGGCAGTTATTTTTTGTGAGAAGCCAAGTGTAGCAGCGTTTACGTAGTTCATTATAATAGTTGCAGTGTTTCCGTTCACACCATCGACAAGAAATTGTACATCGGTTTTTTCTTTTGTGTAAAACTTTTCGGAGAAGTCGGCAGGAATTGTAACTACGCACTGAACACTTTTATCATCCAATGAATGGTTCACTTCATCAGAATTATTGATGTACTTTACAATATCAAAATACTCAGATGAGTTAAAGGTTTTAATAAACTCTCTTGAGAATTCCGATTTTTCCAGATCATAAATTCCCATCTTTATATGTGTTACATCAAAATTCAAAGCATAGCCGAATAAAATCAGCATGAATACAGGATAGAAAAAAATGAGAATAAGCGAACGCTTATCGCGGACAATCTGTCTGAATTCTTTTTTCACTATGGCAAGTATTCTTGTAAACATTAATTTTTCTTTTCAAGCAGAGTTATAAAAACATCTTCAAGTGTAGGTGAAATTTTATCGGTTCGTTTTTCATTTATAGTGTTTTCTGAAAGAAGCTTATGTATGAACTCTTTCGCTTCCTCTTCACCTGTGTTTTCTTTAAGCTTTACGTGTATATAATTTCCGAAAATTGTCGTACTGTCAAAATAGTTTGAATCTTCAAGTAAAGTTAAAGCATCTATAGTTTTATCACATTCGATTTCAAGTATAATTGTAGTAATATATTTTTCTTTTAATTCTTTCGGACTTCCCCCTGCAATTATTTTTCCTGCGTCTATTAATAAAATCCTGTTGCAGAATTCCGCTTCATCTAAATAATGAGTTGTTACAAATACTGTCGTGCCTTCTGAGGATAAATCGTTAATAAGATTCCAGAAGTTTCTACGTTCGATCGGGTCAACTCCGCCTGTCGGTTCATCAAGAAATACAATGGTAGGGGAATGAATTACAGCAGTTCCCAAAGCCAATCGTTGTTTAATTCCGGTGGGCAGTGAGCCCGTTAATAATTTTTCTTTGCCATCAAGGTTTGCAATCTTTAAGACCCATTTTTTTCTTTTAAGTAAATCTTCACCTTCAAGGCCGTACACTCCGCCGAAGAAATTTATATTTTCTTCTATGGTTAAATCATTATAGAGAGAAAACTTCTGAGACATATATCCGATATTTCTTTTTACGGATTCGGATTGAGTCATGATTGAAAATCCGCCTACAGTTGCATCTCCCGAAGTAGGTTCAAGAATTCCGCAGAGCATTTTTATTGTGGTAGATTTACCTGCGCCATTAGCTCCGAGAAATCCGAATATTTCACCTTTACGGACATCAAACGAAACGTTATCCACCGAAGTAAAATCACCGAACTTCTTTGTTAGATTCTTTACCTCAATTGAATGACCGGTATTGTTTGCGTTAACTAAGCTCATTTTTCTTCTGATGCTGTTTCTTTAACAAATGGATGAAAACATTTTCCAGTGATGCAGGGATTATTCGTTTATCGTAAACTTCGATTCCATTTTTATTTAATATCGACTCAATAGCGGGAAAGTCTTTTTCAAAATTATCTGCAACTACGTTCAGTCTGTCGCCGAATGTTTGTATTTCAAAATTTGTATTCTCTCTAAGGACTTTATCTGATTTTCTTATATCAGAGCAAACTATTTCTATCACTATCTTATTTAATCCTTCTCTTATGTGAGCAGGAGTATCAAGTTTTAATATCTTTGCATTATCAAATAAGGCAATGCGGTTAAAACGCTCTGCTTCATCTAAGTAAGGAGTGGAAATAATAATTGTAATTTCTTCTTTTATGAGATCGGAAAGGATTTTCCAGAAATCACGGCGTGAAACAGGGTCAACTCCTGTAGTAGGTTCATCAAGAAAAATAATTTTCGGTTTATGGATCAATGTGCAAGCAAGAGCAAGCTTCTGCTTCATTCCGCCGGAAAGTTTGCCTGCATAAAATTTTCTGAATTCAGTCAATCGTGTAAATTTAAGCAGCTCATCTCTTCGTTCCTTGTAGTTCTTTACTCCATGTATATCTGCAAAAAATTCTATGTTCTCATCTACGCTAAGGTCTGTATATAAACTGAATTTCTGCGAAAGGTAACCGATGTTATCTTTAATCTTCATCTTATCTTTGCGTAAGTCATATCCCATTATCTCAGCATTACCTTCAGTTGGATTTATAAGTCCGCAGAGCAGACGAATTGTAGTCGTCTTTCCGGCTCCATCCGGACCTACGAAGCCGAACATTTCATTTTTATAAATGCTGAAGCTAATATCATCGATTCCGATAACATCTCCATAAACTTTTTTTAGATTCGATATTTTAATTATTTCTTCCAAAATTATTTTACAAATAATTTTGCATCGGCAGGCATTCCCGGCTTTAAGTCAAATTGAGGATTAGGAATTTCCAGTTTCACTCCGAATACTAATTTAGTTCTCTCATCTTTGGTCTGAATATTCTTCGGAGTAAATTCAGCTTCAGGGGAAATGAAAATTACTTTGCCTTTGTAAACTTTATCTTTGTATGCATCTACGGTTACATCTGCAGTTTCGTTAAGTTTTACTTTTCCAAGCTCTGTTTCAGAAACGTATATCATAAGATTGACAGTTTCTAAATCAGAGATTTTTAAGAGTGAAGACTGCGGATTTACAATTTCACCTTTCTCAACAAATTTCTTGGAGATTATTCCATTCACGGGAGCATACACACTGCAGTCACTTATATTCTGTTTAAGTAAATCATAAGCGGAAATTGCTTTGTTTAAATTAGCTCTTGCAGACTCTATATCTTCGGGGCGTGTTATATTTTTTATTTTAGTGAGATTATCTTTTGCAGTCTGGTACTGCGCAGCGGCTAAATCATATCTTGAAAGTGCATTATCATATTGCTGTTTCGTTATTGAATTTTCCTTGTAAAGATTTTCTGTTCTGTCTCTGTCTGTTTTGGCTGCATCAAGATTTATTCTAGCCTGTTCGACTAAGTCACTTTGGATTTTTATATCATTCTTCGTAGCGCCGTTTTTTACAAGATTCAATTGCGCCTGCGCTAAATCAACACCTGCCTGTGCCTGACGTAACTGGATATCCAGTAAGTCATGATCTATTGTGAGCAATAAATCGCCTTCTTTTATTTTATCACCTTCTTTAAAATTAAGTGCGTCGATCTGTCCTGCGACCTTTGAACTTATGGTAACGTTTACGCTTTCAATTGTTCCGGTAGATGATATTATTCCTTCATCTTCTTTTTTCGAGCAGCCGGAAAATATAATAAACAGGAGCAGGGCAATACTAGTGTATTTCATAGTTGTGGTTTGAAAAATTCTTATAAACTTTTTTTCCCTTAGTTGTCAGGATTCCGTTTAATAAAATATCGAAAGTACTGTTAACGGCTTCTGTATAGGAAAAATTATGTGAGGTTAAAAAATAAGGATTTATAATGGAGCGAACTGATGTGATAAAAATTTCTATAATAATCGATGGCGGGAAATCTTCTACGAGTTCTTCTTTCTGCCCCTGTATGATTATTTTAGAAAGGAAGAGATACATTTTTTCTTTTCTGAAGTTATCCATTTTTTCCCAAAGTTCAGGGGAGTGGATTTTTAAATCATCCATCCACTTAGGAGAAATTGAGCTTAGCGTTTTACCTAAAAAATTAAGAAGTGAAATAAATTTCTTCACCGAATTTTCATCATAGTTAACAATCTTTGCAATATTCTCATGTGTTTTATTGAGAAAATTATGAATTACTTCGTTATGCAGGGCATCTTTAGAATGAAAATGTTTATAGATTGTATTCTTACTCATCATAAGCCCGGATGCAATTTCATTCAAAGTGATTTTTTTGAAACCTTCTTTGAAAAAAATATTCTGAGCATAAAAAAGTATTTTATCTTTTTCTGTATTAGTCAGTTTATCGTTGGAAACTAATTCGGTCTTCATAGTTTCCAAAATAAGTAAATCAACTTTGCAATTCAAGGATAATATTTTCAGAGTATTTCACATTGGCTTTAAGTATAAATTATAATCCTTTATAAATAAATTTCTCCCTACTAATAGGGAGAAATTGTTTTTTTATTGAAAAATAACTTTTGTATATTGCAAAGCTATTATGGGGCGCCGCCCGAACCGCAGGTTCGGTCGGTGCAGATAAAATAATTCGCTGCGGCGAATTATTTTATTGCTCCGCAGTCCCGACTCCGTCGGGACGCGGCGCCCTGAGTAAAGCAAAGCTTACTGTCCCTGAAACCGGATGGAGCTTAGCACACAATGTGACAATAATGTTACTTTAAAAATTTTGTGAGATTTTTTATGGCAAAATAAAAACCGACCATTTCCCGACTATTTAACAATTGCAAAAATTCATAATTCAAAATTTATTTTGCAGAAACCCGTCAAAAATTCATCAAAAAATCTGTTGTTAAAATAAATTCTTACTGTCAAAAAATGAACGTTTTATAAGCTTCAATTTATTATGATAATTATCACTTGCAATTTAAAAAGATTTAAGCCATATTTGTTTAAGGTTAATTAAATAAAGTATATAATATATGGCACGAGCTAAAAAACTAACAGAAAAGCAGGATTTGATCCTTAATTTCATAGAGAAATTCTCTATTGATAATCCTTTTCCTCCGACATTGAAGGAAATTGCAGAGGAATTTAAGATCACTCTTGGTACTGTGCAGGACCACGTTTTCGCCATTGAGAAAAAAGGCTTTATTAAAAGATATCCCGATGTAGCCCGCGGATTCAAAGTTACCCGCCCGGGTGATAATAAAATGCAGGATATGGCAGATATGATTCCGATTTATGGAAACGTTGCTGCCGGTGACCCGATCTTCGCGCAGGAAAATATTCAGGGATATGTTACCATGGAAAAAAATAAAGCGGGACATACTATTCACTTCGCTTTAAGAATAAAAGGTGAAAGTATGAAAGATGCCGGTATATACGATGGTGATATTGTGATTGTCCGTAAGCAGGAAGATGCTGATAACGGCGATGTTGTTATTGCTTTATTGGATGATGAAGCTACCTGTAAGACTCTGAAAAAAACAAAAATTAAAGCTTACTTAGAAGCAGCTAATCCGAGATACAAAGCTATAATGAACAGACCTTTCAGTATTATCGGAAAAGTAATTGAATTAAGAAGAGGATTTGTAGCGTAAAGGATTTTTAAAAACCGACTTTTTTCCGACCAAACTAAATCATTTTAGTGAGGTTTTGTATTTTAGAGTTTTCATGGCAAAATTTTACAAGCCGACTCTCTTAAAAATATAATCTATGTTTTTCTTCGATTTTGAATAATCGAAAATATCATTAAGTTCTTTTTCTGCTAAGTACTTTTTAACTTCATTATCGTTCTTAAGAAGTTCGTAGAAACTGATTTTCTCTCTCCAGCATTTCATTGCTACATCCTGTACAATTTTATATGCAGTTTCTCTTTTCATTTTTTTCTCGATCAGCTTTAATAAAACAGTCTGAGAAAAAATTAATCCATTAGTCAGATTCAAATTCTTCTTAATATTATCCTCATAAACTACTATGTTATCAATTATTTGTTTGAATTGATAAAGTATGTAGTCAGTGAGGATAGTTGAGTCAGGGACCACAATTCTTTCAACAGAAGAATGGCTTATATCTCTTTCATGCCATAGAGCTATGTTCTCCATTGAAGCTAAGGCATTGCCTCTTAGCACTCTTGCCATTCCCGAAAGACGTTCGCATGTTATAGGATTCTTTTTATGCGGCATTGCGGAGGAGCCTTTTTGCCCTTTTGAAAATGACTCTTCAAGCTCAAGCGTTTCAGTCTTTTGAAGATGCCTTATCTCAGTCGTGAATTTCTCAATTGAGGAACCAATCAAAGCCAGTGTATTCATGTATTCAGCGTGTCTGTCTCTTTGTAATATCTGAGTTGATATCTTAGTTGTCTTCAGCCCGAGCTTCTTACAAACGTAAACTTCTACTTTTGGTGAAAGGTGTTCGTAAGTTCCAACAGCTCCGGAAATCTGACCGACTGAAATCGTATCGATTGCTCTTTTCATTCTCTCTATGTTACGGTTCATTTCATCATACCATAAAGCAAACTTTAGCCCGAGCGTAATTGGCTCTGCATGAACTCCGTGTGTTCTTCCGATTTGTGTAAGATACTTATACTTTTTGGCCTTCTTCTTTAAACTCTCCTTCACGTCAATTAAGTCTTTGAGAATTATCTCTCCTGCCTGTTTCATCTGTACTGATAAACATGTATCAACAACATCTGAGCTCGTCATTCCCATATGAATAAAGCGTGAATCCATTCCGACGTATTCACCGACATTCGTAAGAAATGCAATAACGTCATGTTTAACTTTCTCCTCAATTCGAAGTATCTTTTGAGTATTAAACTTTGCTTTTGCTCTGATGTTTTTTACTGCTAATTTAGGAATGATGCCAAGGTTTGCCTGAGCTTCGCATGCAAGTATTTCTATATCAAGCCATATCTTAAAACGGGCTTCGTCAGACCAGATATCACTGACCTGTTTTCTTGAGTAACGCGCAATCATATTATTGAGAGATTTATGGCTTAGGGAAGCCTATTTAATTTTTATTGTTACAAGTGTAATGTCATCATTCTGTTCAGCGTTTCCTTTGAAAGCCTTCACTTCATCAATGAGATTTCTTTGTATATCAGTAGAATTACCGTTAACATTATCTTCTAATATTCGCTTTACATTGTTTAACCCGAACTCCTCTTTAAAAGAATTCATTGCCTCTGTCAGTCCGTCTGAATAAAATAAGAATATATCATCTTTATTTAACTTCAATTCAACTTCCTGTAAATTGGCATCGAAGAGCTTAGCATTATCTAAACCTAAACCAATTCCTTTTGAGTTTATTTCTTTTACTTCAGTGTTGTTTGCATAAAGTATCGGATTATGTCCCGCTCTGCAGAGCTTCAAAGTCATATTTTCCAGATCAAATAATCCTGCGGCAATAGTTACAAATGACTTCCTGTCAATCTTATTGTAAATCTGTTTGTTTACCGATTTCAATATATCCTTAGGTGAATCAAATATTTTTGTTGAGAACTGAATCATCGCCTGCACTTTAGATAAATTTAATGCTGCAGGAATACCCTTACCTGATACATCCGCTACAATTACTAATAGTTTCTTTTCACTGATTTTTATTAAGTCATAAAAATCACCGCCTATAGTTTTTGCCGGACTTGAAGAGCCTGTTAAATCGAGACCTTCAATTTCTATTGCTCTATCGGGTAATAAGCTCTCCTGAATTTTTCTGGCTATACCAAGCTCTTCATCAATTTTTTGTTTATCAACTTCCTCTAACTGAAGTCTTGCGCTTTCAAATGAAATTGCAGTCTGTGATGCAATTGTTTTTAAAAGATCAAGATCTTCTTCTGAGTATTCTTTTCCGGATGGTTTTTTACTGAAGTTTAAAGCGCCGATTAACTTATCCTTAAGATAAATTGGTACGGCTAAATAAATATTTGCCTTACGTATTGCCTCCACATCCTGTTCACTGAGATTTAATTCATCAATTTCTATATCAGATAACAAAACAGGTTCTGTATTATCTTTAAATATTTTTGTCATCAGTTCATCTAACCAAATATCTTTGAATGTAATCGTTTTGTTCTCTTCTTTTAACTGAATCTCTTTCTTTAGAATATTCAAATACCGGTCATCATAAATCCATACGTTCAGTTTTGCAATTCCCATAATCTGCTTAGCGGATATTCCGAGCTTATCCAGCACCTGTCGTATACTTTTCATCTTTGGAAGCTCCTGAGAAAAATCAAGCAGCGCCTTTCTGTAATTATATCTGTCTTTATAAAATTGTTTATCTACAAAGTCTTTTGCTCTCTTATTAAAGAAATCAAAGGTGAACGTTATTACGATTATAGCCGTGAAAGTAATTACTTTTCTGTCTGTACCAATATAGCCGCTAAGTATAGTATCCGCAGTGTAAACTATCCCAAGATAAAACAGAACAATTATAGAGGTAAGAATACCAAATACCAGTCCTTTTTTAATAATAAATTCTGTATCAAGAATTTTATATTTGAAAATTGAATATCCGAATGAAACCGGTATTGCCAGCACAAGCAGGAACGGAGCAAACCATAATGGTGAAACAAGGAAAGTTGCTTTTTTAACAAAAACAGTATAAACTAATAAATAAGTAAGGCCAATAAATCCTAAAATAAAACCTCCTATGATAACACGGAATGATTTTTTTATAATCTCACTTTCAGATTTACGATAAGATTTTATGAGATAATGGAATCCTATGGACATGTAAATACCGCTTAAAAATGCAAAACCCGGGATATTAACATTAATAAAGAAAGTAATAAGAGTAAGAATAATGCTAACTCCGTAAATTATCCATAAGAAAAGTTTACGCCTTTTGAATTCGTATTTAATGGGGTAAGTGATAAAGAAATGTATGAATAACGGATTTACGAACGCACCACCAATAGCTTTTAGAACAATATAGCTATAGACAATGGTCCATGGATAACCTGAAAAATAATCAAGACCGGGAGAATATGAAATTGCGAATGCCATCGAAAGAAAGAAAAATATTTGGGATGTAATTTCTTTCGGCTTCGAGTAGCCAACTACAAATCCAATTATTAGAAAACCTAAACTGAGGAAAAAGGATACTATTAAAACAAGATTAAAAAATTTATATGCCTGAAATGAAAGTTTTAAAACTTCATTGTCTCTTACAAGTGTATATGTAAGTACTTCGCCCGATTCAGCCTGATTAATAAGCCATTGAGCTTCTTTTATATCCTTAAATTTTTTGCCGTTTATTTCTACAAGTATATCACCGTCTTTAACACCTGCTTTATCGGTAACGCCTCCGGGAACAATCTGAACAATGAATAAAGATTCCTTTGCTTTAACACCATTGTAATCATCAATCCATAAACAATCGTCATTTGTCATCCTGTTGAAGACAGAATTATCAAGGAAAGAATAGGATGAAATTAAGAATGTAATTAATCCTATGATTATGACAAAATATCTGAGGGTCTGTTCGGAATATTTGTTTATGAATTTCATAAGCAATTTATATTCTTTGTATACACAATATATTAAAAAATGTTACAGCTGTAATTTCTTACGTTGTTTTAACTATAAGCAGGGTAATATCATCGTTTTGTTCGGCATTTCCTCTGAACAAAACTATGTCATCAATGCACTTCTTGGTTAAGTCATTTGCATCACAGTCTTTATTTTTCTCCAGAATTTCAAATAATCTTTTTTGTGAATACAATTCTTTCTTTTCATCGAATGCCTCTGTAAGTCCGTCAGTGTAGAATACGAACGTTTCACCGGGTGTTATATCAAGTTCACTTTCGGTAAGATTTTCATTGAAGATTTTTTCTTTATCTAATCCTATTCCGATCCCGGTATTGGTAATAAAGTTAATTGTATCCTTTTTTACCGATATAGACGGATTATGTCCAGCACGGCATATTTTTACTTTCTTATTTTTTAAATCAAATATAGCCAGTTCAATTGTTACAAAAGATTTTCTATCAATGCTGTCATAAATTAAGTTATTTACTGCCTGCAAAATTTCTTTAGGTGTAGGATAAATGCCTGAGGCATACTGAATCATTGCCTGTATTTTAGCCATGTAGAGTGCAGCAGGAATTCCTTTTCCAGAAACATCTCCTATAACAAGCAAATATCTTTCATTACTCATTTCGATGCAATCGTAGAAATCTCCGCCAATTTCTTTTGCAGGAATGGAAATGCCGCTTATATCCAGACCTTGAATTGTTTTAGTAAGTTTAGGAAGCAGACCCGCCTGAATATTTTTTGCTATCGATAACTCTTCGTCAAGTTTCTTTTTTTCCAATTCTTCCCTTAATAATCGTGAGTTTTCAAAAGCCACTGCGCAGTGAGAAGATAATGTCTCAAGTAAATCAATATCTTCATCAGAGTAAGCTTTACCTGAATCTTTAGGTCCGAAGTTAAGTGCGCCTATTAAATTATCATCGTAAATAAGAGGTACCGATAAAACAATACCTGCATCGGTAATAACTTTTTTTTCAGTTTCAGTTAATTTTAACTCCTGAATCAGAAGACTATATAGTAGTTTAGATTTTTTATCTTTTGTAAATAATTTTAGATAAGGGATACTTTTGTCGTCATCTTCATCACTGAATTGTCTGTCTTGCAGGTAATTTGTTTCCTGAAGGAGATTAAAATATGCCAGATCTTTAATAACAATATCCATTCTTTTAACTCCCATCGATTTCTTTACGATGCGCGCAAAAATTTCAATGATTTGTTTTATATTTGGAAGATATTGTATTTCTGTGGTAAACTCCAGAAGTGAGCGTCTGTAATTGTAACGCTCTCGGTACAGTTTTTTATCTATGTAATCTTTGGCTTTTTTGTTTACAAAGTCGAATGTAAAAGTAATGATAATGACGACTGTAATAGTGAGAATTTGCTTATTCGTATTAAAATAAACTGAGACAAAGTTATCTATTAAGAAGACTATTAAAAGATAAAATCCTACAATGAAGGCTGTAACTATACCGAAGACAAGGCTCTTCTTTATGATAAATTCAGTTTCAAGTATTCTATATTTAAAAATCGAATATCCCAATGAAAGTGGAATTGCAAGCACTGCAATTGTCGGAATTCTGAAAAGAGTATTATAAGCATTGCTTGTGGTATAGATAAATGAAAGCAGTATGAAATAATATATGAGGCCCAAAACTCCGATGATAAAGCCGATTAAAATAATCCTTAAAGATTTTTTCAGAGCAAGGTCTTCTAATCTGATTTTTACATAAGCTTTTATCAGGAATAGTAATGCAATTATTATATAAGCAAGATTAATAAACTGTATGAATCTGTAAAATACTATTGGCAGTTCTACAAAGTTATAAACATCATTTAGATTAAGAGCTATTTGTAATAAAAAAATAAACAAATAATTTAAGAGTATTAAAGGCCTCCTGAGCTTTGACTTGTAATCTATGGGATAACTTGCAAAAAAATGTATTAAAATGGGAAGAAACAGTAATGAAAAGAAGAAGCAATTATATAGAATGAAAGATGAGCCTGAAAAATAAAGCTGAACGCCGCCGTAGATTAAAAATCCTAAAGAGCAGCTCATCCCTAAAGAGTAGAAAAGTAAAGATGCTTTTTCTTTTGGTGCTGAATAGCCAACTAAAAATCCTATGAGAAGAAATATAAATCCCTGAAGAGCAAAAATGTAAAAAAGGAGGTGAAAGTACTTTCTAGGTTTAACGTTTATACTTATTGGCTGACTGTCTCTGATTATTGTATATTCGACAATCTCATTAGGTTTCAGCTTGTTTAATATAAATTGATCCTGAAGAGTGTTTGTTATTCTTTCTCCGTTAATCGCTACCAGAATATCACCGACTTTAATTCCTGCCTGGTCTGTTACTCCACCGGCATTTACCTGCGCAAATGCAAACATACCGGCATATTCTCCTGAAGGAATTTGCGATTTCAAAGAGTCATCAATTCCTAAAGGATTAGTATATACATTAAGTATGATTGCACCAAATATTAATACAAAATAAGTGGTTATTAAAATCAGTGCAGTTCTTACGGTATTTTCAGAAATTTTACCGGAGAGCATTAATTAAATTGTGAAGTTGGTAGTTAATACGAAAATTAACTATTTAAGTTATAAAAAGAACTTCAATATTTAGATGAAAAGGGGAGAAATTAAAATTTATATCCTATTGAAAAATAATATGTATATGGTCCGAAAATAAAAGAATCCTGTGTCAATCCTTTTTGAATTAAAAATGTTTTACCTACAGAAAAGCTTGATTCCCCGATTGGGGTATCAAAACAAATTGAACTCCCAATTCCGTGGCGTAAATCTTTAAATTTTACGTCAGTAGTATTATCCCAAATTCTGCCAATATCGTAACGCGCTTTGAAGTAGGTATCAAAGAAAAATTTAAATGGGGATTTAAATCTGTACTCAAGTGAAAATTCCAGAATTTGTCTTCCCGTTGCTTCATCTTCAACCATACCATAAAATGAATCTTCTCCACCGATTGTAAAATATTCAGGTAGGGGAGTGGTCTTATCTGCAGAACCGAATATAAACCTAGGTCTTATTGTATGCAGCTTACCTAAAGATACATATTGTTCATAATTCAAAAACAATTTTGAGTAACTGATATCAGCTCCTAATCTGTTTTGTGACGTTTCGTAGAAAAAATTTATTAATGAACCGTTCATAGGATAAGGGAGAATATCGCGCGTATCAAAATTCCCGCCGAATTTAAACTTAAGTGTATTATATTCCTCACGTAATGAATTCACCGGAGTAAGATTTTGCGCAGCAAGATATTCAAATCCCAGCTTGCCGTATATTGTTCCTAATTTTTCCACTTGCAGGCCGACAAGTATACTGTAACCGGTTTTTTTATTTTTATACTCACCGGTTTGAGTTCTGTCATATTCATTGTTATTATTATCAACAGATGTTTTATACTCGTAAATATTTTTGAATCCTGTATAATAAGATAAATCATAAGTCAATGGAGATTTAAACAATTGATTTGATTTAAATTCAAATTCAAAATATTGATTCCTTAACCCGCCTGCAAAAAATGCCCCTGCTTCCAAACCTGTACCGAATAAATTTTCATCTCTTATATCAAAATATCCCTGAAGATTTCTTTCGTTGTCTACTCTTCCTGAAATACGAATGTTTCTGGAGCTTCTTTCAACGACTCTGATCAATAAGTCAGGCTGATATCTTTTCTTTTCAAAATCAAAATCAAAACTTACCTGTCTGAAGAGATTTGTGCCAATGATATTTTTTAAAGAATTTTCAAGATTATCTTTTCTTATGATTTCTTCTTTATCGAATGAAAGTTCGCGTAGAATTAAATTCTCATTAGATTTATCATTTCCTTCTATATCAAGATTATTAATTTTGCCGTCCGAAAAATATATTTCAAGAGTTTTATTTGTATGATTAAAATAAAATTTCTCGATTTCAACGAGGCTTAAATTATTATCTCTTAATGTCTGAAGCAGAGTTTCATAAAATTTAAAACACTGGTTAAGATTTAATACATTATTTCTATTTAAAGTTCTGAAGCTGTTTATCAAATCAGTTATTTCAGGATAAGAACTGTTGGACACTATATTTTCCAGAACATCATTAGATTCTGCAATAAAATTAATTATAGCGCCGTTTGTTTCTCCAACTATTTGAGCTTCTACCTTATTAAAGTAGCCGGTCTTATAAAGTTGTTTTAATTTTTGTTCTATCTCAGTATATCTTATAAATTTATTATCAGTGAAGTTCTCAGTAATTTTTGTAAAGTTAAATCGGGCTTGATTTTCTCCAAGTATGATAAGCTTAGGTGTAGCATTAATAAGAAAGTTATTAAAATACTTTGAAGACGAAATTTCAGCTGAATCAATTCCTTCAATAATATTTTGAATCTGTTCCTGTGCTGCAATTCTTCCTTTTTCGTAAAGGTAATCTATTTTATCGAAATCGAAAGTTGACGTTCTTTCAATATCAGGAGTTATTACAATGTTGGAGTTTTGCAGTTGTACATTATTCAACTGATTCATTGTAATTGAAAGAATGTGATCAGCAGTGTATAAAGGATTTGTAATCTCTTCCCGTTTTCTTAACGGGCTTGTTGAATTAACTGTTATTATATATTCTGAACCCGATTCCCTTGCAACACTTACAGGTATATTGGCTGTTAAACCTCCATCAACTAAATTTTTCCCGTCAATATTTATAGAAGAGTATAGTAAAGGAAATGTGAAAGAAGCTTTAATACTCTCGCTTAAATTCCCTTCGGTAAGAACTACTTTTTCACCTTTATCAAAATCAGTTGCAACAACACTAAGTGGTATTTTTAAATCTTTGAAATTTTTCCTCGGGTGATATTTGGCATTAAGCATTAAAATGTTTATCAGCTCGGTAAGTTTCTGTCCTGTTGATAAAGAAGAAGGAAATGTAGGTGTAAATCCATCAATTGAAATTGAAAGCAGGCTTTTATCCTGAATTAATTTCTGGTCTAAGAACAAATATTGACGCTGGTACTTATCTGTGAGACTTAGCGTTGTTACCCAGTCAACATTTTTAAAAATATCTCTTATCTTAGATGGTGTATACCCTGTTGCATAAAGTCCCCCGGTAACTCCACCAATGCTTGTACCTGTAATCTGATCTATTTCAATATTGTTTTCATCAAGCACACTCATTACACCGAGTTGCGAAATTCCTCTTGCGCCGCCGCCGCTTAATACCAAGCCAATCTTTGTTTTATTTACTTTTCTAGGAAATACATTGAATAAATTTGTATCGAGTGATTCTTTTATTTTATATTCCAGTTTAATAGTATCAATAACCTGCGAATACGAAACTCCATTCACAAAGAATGCTGTAACAACAATTAATATTTTTATAAGTTTATTTCTCAAATTAAACTTTTACTCTGTTTAAATTCTTTTCTAACAATCCTATAAAATAAATCCCAAGTCCTGCTATCATGCCCGGGTACATCGGTTCCCAACCTAATGGAAATACCGGGCTTCCATCGATCTGATTAAACTGCCCGATTAAAAATGAGGCCAGTGAAATTACAAATGATGCAAGCATTGAACTAAAAATATAAAATGATTTCACCTGCAGTTTTTCAAAATAAGAAGTTATTATACTTATTAATAATGGAGGAATGCATAAAGTTCCGATTAAGTACCATATCTGAACAACCGATGGAAAATAAAATGATATTATTAATGATATAGCTGCCGTTACTATTATTCCCAGCTTTGAATATTTATTAAGCACATCCTTTTGATTTTTTATTCTTGAAACAATATCATTTCCGAATGTAGTTGCCGAAACGAAAATATATGAATGTAATGTTGACATAACAGTTGCAATCATTCCTGTAAAGAAAACCCCTTTTACAATTATTGGTAAAATAGAATCTGCCAATAACGGATATGCCATAGGAGGTTCTTTTAAATCAGGCAAAAATACTCTTGCATAAAGACCAACTGTAATAGTAAAAAAATCAAAGATAAACCAGAACAGTAAAGAAATTAAAACTCCTTTTTTCGCCGTGGATTGATTCTCTGCTGCATAGCACCGTTGATGAAATGTTGGATCAACTAAAGACCATGAACCAATTAAAAACCAAACTAAGATATATGATAATGAATTGCCGCCTGTTATTGTAAGATGTTCTGCAGGTAGATTATCTGCTAAAAATCCAAACCCTCCAATTTTCGAAAAACAAAATGGCAGGATAACTGCAAAGCCTACGTACATCATTACAAATTCAAAAATGTTCACATTAATATCAGCTTTTAATCCTCCTTTGAATAAATACACAATTGAAAGAAGCAGGCATACTAAAATTGAAATCTGTAAAGACCAGCCCGTAATCAACTGTAAAATAATTCCGAGCATTAACAAATAAGGAGCAGGTGTTACTAATAGAAAAACCAAAAATGCTCCCAATAGACTTACTCTTTTTCCGTATATTAAATCCAGCTTATCAGGTATTGTATATAAAGAACTCTTCCTTATTTTCTTCGCTAAGAAGAAAGCAAAGATAGTAATGAAAAAATAATAAGGGAATGCATTCATTATCCAGCTCGAAAATCCGTAGTTATATGTGAACTCTCCTACACCTAATATTCCGCCATAGAAAGTTGAAACCAATGTTGCAACAAAAGCAGGAAGAGTAATTCTTCTGCTTGCTACAAGGTAACCTTCGTTAGTTTTATCCGCATCTTTTACTCTTAACCCTATTATAATTGAAATTGCAAAATATAAAATGATAACAGCGTAATCGTATATGGAAAATGAAACTCTCAATAAATTTATACTAGAAAATGTTTTCTGAAAATAAGCAGGTCGCCCTCTTTGAAACTTATACTCACTTTATCCGAATTAGATCTATTAAGCGCGCCCTCACGTCTGCCAAACTCAAGAGTTTCTTTATTAAGCGGAAATTCTAATCCTTTGGTTTTTATTTCTGTAGCAATTGGCATTGGTACTAATGAAACTGTTTCACCTCTTTTGTAGTTAAATGAGAAACGCTTCGGTAGATAAAACACTGCGAAGTCATCCGTGATTATGCAAATATTTAATTTTTTATAAAATCTTTTTATGATGCTGAAATTACTTAAAGTATGGTCAGGTCTCATTCCCGTTGCCCCGAACACCGTTACATCTTTTATTTTTTTCTTAAGGCAGTACTTCAAAGTTTTTTCAAAATCAGTTGAATCCTGTTCTTCAATTTTCATTACTTCAGTTTTTTTACGTAAAAAATATTTTTTGTTTTCATCTGAAATGGAATCTAAGTCACCGATTATAACATGAACACTTAATTTTAAATCTCTGATCTGATTTGCACCGCCATCGGCAGCAATAATTAAAGTATTTTTATGAAGGAATTTTTTGATGATTTTTGTATTTGGTAATCTTCCGTTTAAAAATATGACTGCCTGCATTAAATTTTTTCGTAAATATTGCACAAAATATTGCTATAATTAACAACTTTTTAAATACAAATACTATAGCCTTAATTGCTGAATGACATTCCTTAATCCATCGATACTATTTGCCCTTTTTGCCATATCCATTCCTATAATTATACATTTTTTTAATCTTAGAAAATTAAAGAAGGTTGAGTTCAGCACATTGATGTTTTTGAAGGAGCTGCAAAAATCCAAAATGAAAAGGATTAAGCTCAAACAGCTGCTTTTATTGCTCTTCAGAATCTTAGTAATAGCATTTCTTGTTCTTGCTTTCGCAAATCCTGTTTATAAAGGTGTTGCAGGAGACAGTTCAACATCAAGCGCTTCAGTTATTATAATCGATAATTCTTTCAGCATGTCGGGCAAAGATGCATATGGTGAATATCTTGAACAGGCAAAAATTGCAGTGAACGATATTGTTTCGACATTAAATCCATCGGATGAAATTACAATTATTGCCTCATCTGAGTTTGGAAAGCCTTCGCCTGTTTACTGGACAAATACACAGTCAAACTATAAGGATTCAATAAAAAATATTACGATATCTTATAAAGATTTTAATATCCCGCAAAGTCTGGAGTTTGCAAAAAATTTACTTAATAAATCTTCATCCCTTAACAGAAATGTTTATATGATTTCTGATTTTCAAAAGAATAATTTTGCAGATGTAAATAATTCAAGTGTACAATCAGATTATTCTCTATTTGCAGTTAATATCGGTAAGAGGGAAATTAATAATATTTCGCTGGAAGATTTTATAGTCGAGTCGGCAATTATTGAGCAGGGAAGAGACGTTAAGTTTAGTGTAAACGTCCATAATTTTTCGCAGTATGGTTTATCAAATAAAACACTAAATATTTATAGTAAAGGGAATGATTCTAACTATGTTCTTAAGGGAGAAAAAGTTGTTGATTTGCAGTCGTCAGAAAATAAAAAGATTGAACTTACATTTAAAGCTGAGAAGGCGGGAAATAATTCCGGAATGATTGAACTTGTAATTGATTATGCTCAGGACGATGAAATAAAATATGATAACAAGATTTATTTTTCATTTTACATTCCTGAAAAATTTAAAATCGGTTTGATAGGAAATGATACTAAGTTTATTAAGTTAGCTGTAGAGTCTGCATCTTCTCTTTTAGCTGATTCGACTAAAAGACAATCCAATGTATTTGATATGAGTGAATTGAATACACTTCCTTCCAATTTATCAATTTACAATATAGTTTTTCTTTCGGGTCAGGATAGATTCAGCAGTTCGGAAACTGAAGCGCTTTCAAATTATATTTCAAATGGCGGCACAGCTTATTTTTTCCCGTCACAAAGTGCTGATATAAATTCTTATAATGCACTATTCACAAAATTAAATTCTGCGCACCTGACAAATATAAATTCAGATGGTGAAGTTAATAAATCAATTAAAATCGGCAGAGTAAATTTTGAGCACCCATTGTTATCAGGGATTTTTAAAAATGAAAAATTAAACTTTACCTCGGATAAATTTATACTGGATTCACCTGAGCTTAAAAGTTTTTATTCAATTACTCCCGGTGAAAAAGACGTAACTCTAATAGAGCTTTCAAATAATAAACCGTTTCTGGTTGAAAACAATGTAGGGCAGGGAAGAGCGCTGCTTAGTGCAGTCTCAGCCAATGACAGAATGTCAGATTTCCCAATGAAAAGTATTTTTGTTCCTTTAATAGTAAGAAGCATTTTCTACTCACAGGGAAATATTAATAATACTTCTTACACAATCGGAAAAAATAATGTTGTCAGCATTAATCAGTTATTCAGAGTAAACTCTGCGATAAATTCGTTGAAGAATAAAATCACTTATTCACCTTCTATATCTTCATCATATATTGCTTTGCCATACAGTAATTTTTCATCTGTGCCGGGAATATATTCATTTATCGATTCGTCTAATTCAAAATATTCATTCGCTTTAAACTTCAATTCAAATGAAAGCAATTTAGCAAAAGAAGATGTAAACGAAATTGAAAAACACTTCAAAAATTCCTTTAAAAATGTAAAGTTAATTAATGATATCAGTCAGGTAAAAGACTCTGTCAAAGAAGCAAAATACGGAATTGAACTCTGGAAGTATTTTTTAATACTTGCTCTTATATTTGTAGCTGCTGAATTAGTTCTCTCAAGAAAAATTATGCAGGAATAATTTATTGTAGCTCTTCAAACAATTTTTCTATCATGCTTCCGGCTTTCTGAATTTTTTCTTTAAGGTCTTCCCCGTCTTTAATAAATACTAAAGGTTCAAACTCCGCAAAAACATCGGCCGGCAAATCATATTTTAAATAGCGCAAACCAAAATTGTAACGGAAGGGCTTATATTTAATTCTCAATAACTCCACAAGTGTATTTAGATAAAAGCTGAAATAAAAAGCAAATGCATCTACATACTGCTGCCTGGGCAGCTCTTTCAACGGCATTACCTTGAATACTTCATATCTCTCTCTTAGTGCTTCTATCCGTGTTGCCATCTTTTTATCCCATTCACCTTTTTCAAGCTCTTTCATTTCCGTCATTCCGATCTTATCGAAATGAACCTTTACATCTCCGTGTATTTCAGGTTGAATAAAACTTTCTTTATTCTCTCCATGTCTTATAAATCCTATATCTAGTAAAAGAAAGGGTGATGTATTCTTAAACCGGTAAAAAATCTGGTCCATCCCTGCAAAGAAATTCTGCTTTATCTCATAGCGAAAATCTATTCCCACAATTTCTTCCAGAACTTTTTCGGTCTTTTCTATCAGCGAGGGGATAATCTCTTTTTCACATTCAACGGCTAAGTCTATATCGCTGTAATCATCAACACGATTGAACGCAATCGAGCCGTTCTCCCACACAGCGTAAACATCTTCTATGGGTTCGTATAACTTAACGAGGGCATTTACTATTTTTTCTCTAGTGCTTTCCATTAAATTAATTATAGATTAATTAATATCTGACTAAACGTAATTTTATAAAATCAGTTTCGTTAATCTGAAGTAATTATTCCATCGCCGTCTATATTTATTTTTGAATTTGTGAAATCCATCTGTGTCAGCTTTGAAATTATTTGTGCTGCCTTATTTTCATCATCTAAAACCGGAACTCCTCTTCCTTTCTGCACAGCAGAAATAATTTCTCCTTTCACAAAATTACCTTTAGTATCTACATATACTTTTAATATCGGTGCGTAGCCCAGAACTCCGCTTATTCCAAACTTCCCGTACGTGCAAAAGTTTCCCAAACTATATGCAATAAGCTTACCCTCATACAATTCCATTGCTCTCGATACATGCGGTCCGCTGCCGATAACTAAATCAGCTCCGGCATCGATAACTGCATGTGAAAACTCAACTACATTTCCTCTCTTCTCACCAAGATAATACTCCGTTTCATTTCTTACTCTCTGCGCGCCCGTACCTTCAGCTCCGCCGTGAAAGCAGACAACTACTATATCACAGCTCTTTTTTAAATTGCTAACGATTTCTTTTGCTCTACTTAAGTTGTTTATATCACACGTTCCCCAGTTTGGCGCAAAGCCTGCAAAACCTATTTTTGTTTTTCCGATTTCCATTATGCTTGTCTCTGCATTCAGCAATCCTCCGTATTTTATATCATAACTTTCTAATGTATTCATAGTTGATTCTCTTCCTATAACTCCAAAGTCACCGCTGTGATTATTTGCCAGGTTCATATAATCAAATCCTGCATCTTTTAAATACTCTGCATAATGTTCCGGCATTCTGAACGCATGGCAATGCTCGCCGCAATCCTTTGCCTTACCGCCTGAATTCAATAATGTTCCTTCCAAATTTCCTATAGTAATGTCTGCATCCTGCAAAACTTCGCTTACTCCGCTTAATATATCGCGTCCGTCATTTGGCGGGAGGGAAGCATTCGATGGATAGTTTGAACCCATCATTATATCTCCGACGGCAATTAAAGAAATTAATTCGTTATCAGGTTTTTTCGTTATTGTTTCAGTTGTATCTTTTTTTACTTCAGGTGTTTGGGTAATCTTTTCTTCTTTTTGTTCTTTCGAACAGGAAGTAAATAAAAGTAAGAAACTAAATATAATTATTCTTTGCATTGAGGTTAGAAAATTTTATTGTACAGCTTTGTTTATTGTATTAATGAGGAAGTTTAGGAAGAAGTTTCATTAAACCTGTTAACGCCATTTCTGCAGCTATGGCTGCTACGAGCAGACCTGAAATTTTTGTGAGAACATTCACGCCGGACTGATGTAGGAAAGTAGTCATAGGCGCAGCAGCTTTTAAAGATAGCCAGGTTGCAAATCCTACAGCGAAAATTATCCCTGCAAGTACACTATAATGCACTATGCCTGTTCCCATATTTCCGTAAAGAATTATCGTTGAGATTGGTCCGGGTCCTGCTAAAAGGGGAATTGCCAGTGGAACAATTGCAATACTGGAAGGATCTTTAGCAGGTTGCGCCGCATTTCCGGGATCTTTTGAACTGTCATCACTAGTTAAAACCATTTTCAAAGCAATTATAAAAATTATTATTCCACCTGAAAGCTGAAACGCTGCCAAATCAATTCCGAATAATTCCAGTATTAATCTTCCGAGAAAAAGTGAAAACAATAAAATTACTGTAACACCTATCGATGCTTTTCTTGCAATGGCTAATCTTTTTTCCTTCGGTACGTTTTGCGATTCATTAAGAAATAAAGGTATTCCTTCGAGAGGATTTACCAATACAAATACAGCAATAAAGGTTTTTATATAGTGGGTGATTTCAATCATTCTGAAAATTTTACTAAAATATGAATAAATGCCGAAACATAAAAGTTTGATACAAGTATTCTGAATTCAATTCATTTAATTAAATAAAAAAGTTAATTTTGTGTATTGTATAAATAATCCTCCTAAGTGAAAAAAATATTTTACTCTGTTTTTATTCTTATGTTATTGGTTTCATCAAAGGGCTTTACTCAATGGGTAACGATGAACGGACCTGCCGGAGCGCAGATGAAATGTATACTTCCGGTTACCGGAAAAGTTTTTGTCGGTACTGCTAATAATAAATTTAATTATACAACTGACGACGGACTTACGTGGATAAACTCAGGCGCAGGACTTATTGATAACGGTGTTTATGCTATGACTTTGTATGGAACCAGCGTAGTGATAGGTACAAACTCAGGAGTGTTCTATAATAATATGAATATCAGCTCTGACTGGACTCCGACAAACAGCGGAATAACAAATTTCAGTATATCGGCTTTTACCACTATTGGAACTAAACTCTTAACCGGTACTTATGGCGGCGGAGTTTTTATATGCGATGGACCTGCAACTACATGGGTGCAGTCAAATTCAGGATTAACAAATCAAACTGTCATAGGACTTTTAACAAAAGGCTCTGATGTATACGCAGGTACTTATGGCGGCGGAGTATTCCGTTCGACGAATCAGGGAGCAAGCTGGGCGGCAGTAAACAACGGATTAATAAATCAATACGTGCCCTGCTTTACTTATTTAGGAAATGATATTTATTGCGGTACTTATGGCGCGGGTGTTTTTAAATCAACGGATAACGGCGGAAGCTGGACGCAGATAAATAATGGATTACTTAATACAACAATAAATGGCTTAGCGGCAACAGGCAATAAAGTGATTGCTGCAACACAATCAGGTGTGTTTGCCACATTTAATGGAGGAAATGTTTGGGTTGCTTTCAATCAAGGGTTATCAAACCAGTTAATAACTGCTATGGGGGTAAGCGCAACTAAAGTTTACGCAGGAACAGACTTTGCCGGCGGCTGGAAAAGAAATATTACCGAGATAGTCGGTATAGAAAATAATGTAAGTGAAGTAAGTCTTTCTTTCAGATTAAATCAAAATTATCCGAATCCTTTTAATCCATCTACTACTATAAATTTTATTTTAGATAAAAATTCAGATATAAAATTATCGTTGTATGATGTATCGGGTAAGTTAATAAAAATTTTAAAAGAAGGCTTTCTAAAAGCAGGAAATTATAATGAAAAAATTAATATGGATGGTTTTGGAACAGGAATCTATTTCTATTCGTTAGAAACACCTGAAGGTACTCTTACTCAAAAAATGATATTAGCAAAATAAATTTTTAAAATGAAATTATTATTATTAACAATTTTTATTGTCCTATTCTACAATGCAGGCTTCTCACAGTCAGCTAATGAGCTTTATAACAGAGGTAATTATTTTATGCAGAAAGGACAGATGGATTCTGCTATGTCCAGTTTTAATATGGCAATAGAATCTGATTCAACTTATTATAAAGCATATCACGGAAGAGGTACAGTTTATCTTGCAGTTAAAAAATTTAATGAAGCAGTAAAAGATTATTCTACTTGTATCAGACAAAAGTTTAATTACTCCGAAGCTTTTTATGGCAGGGGGATAGCATATCTGGGTTTAGGAAAATCCGATAAAGCCTGTCTGGATTTTCAGGAAGCCATGAATTTTGGTCTTAAAGAAGCAAAAGAAGCAATGGAGCTGTATTGCAGGTGACGTTATCTTTCCTCTTTACGGCGTTTATCTTTTCTTTTGTCTATTTGATTCTTTAATTCTTTATTGAATTTCAGTTGAAATATAATTGACTGAGCAATCTGTTTAGGAGATAAAAAAGTTTTCAATTGAGTGTAAAGATCTTTTTTCTTTTCCACAATCTTTGAATCTATATCAAGAATTTCTTCTATTTTGGCTGAAACGTCAGCAGCATCAACATTCTTTTCTATATATTCCATATTTTCTTTCTTTTGCTTACTTAATTTTTTAACAGCAAGAAAGTTTTCATCGAAAAGTTCAAAATACCTGTCTGCAGTTGCATCATCTACAGATACATTCTCCAGATATTTTTCCTTCCTTATTTTTTTAAGCTCGTCAGTCATTTTTTTCGGCTGAGCATTAGCAGCTGAAAATGAAACTATAAATATTATAACAATGAGAATAAAATTTTTCATAAAGGTTAAATTATAATTTTTTATCTTTCAGGCTTTGTAATATATCCAGCTGGTCATCAGTGGATAAATTGTCATATTCATCCTGTGCCTGTGTTTCCTCATCTCTTCCAAATAGAATGCTTCCATCCGGTTCATCTGTGTATGTTGAATTATCTTCAGAAGACATTTTTTCATTTGAAGATATTGAAATCTGCTTTTTGTATTTCGGGTTGAATTCGGATTCTCCCGAAGTTACAGTGTTACCTGTAAAAGAATTTTCTTTTTCTATTATTTCATCTTTTACGGCAGTATCCTGATTTTTATTAGTCTGCTTTTCTGTTAATACGGTCGGAACTTTATTTTCAATTAAAGGCAGCTGCGGAGAATTCATATTCTGCGAATAAATAACAAGTACAACGCATACTGTAAGAGCGGGCACCACTACTTTCCAATATCCTACAAGTCTTCCTAAAATACTTTGTTTTTCTGAAGGACTTTCCTTGCGGACTTTAGAAAGAATATTAGCCTGCAAATTTGCAAAATACACTTCAGAAGGCGGCTCAAGTTCAGCTTCTTGCAGGAAATTCATTGTTGATTTCAATGAATCGTATTCTTCCCTGAAGGAAGAGTCGACCAGTAATTTTGCTTCAATCTCTCCCTTTATTTTTTCATCCTCAAGCTCTCCCGTAATGTAATCCGGAAGACTATACAGCAGCTCGTCAAAATGATTATTTTCCATATCGTTGTTTATTATTTACTGCTTTTAAGAGCTAAAAATTTCTTTTATATCTTTTTTACTTTTTATATAAGCTTCGATTTTTTTGACAGCATGAAAATAATTTGCCTTCATACCGCCGACAGATTTATTCATCATTGCTGCAATTTCTTCGTAGCTGAGGTTATCATAAAATCTCATGTTAAATACTGCTCTCTGCTGACCTTCAAGATTTTCAATTGCTTCTTTAAGAAGCTTTTGCTTTCTTTTTTCATCATAATGTTCATCTGTTCCCATGTCAGTGCTTTTAATATCCAATGTATCGTCTTCTATATCTATTTCCCTGTTACTTGTTCTCTTCTTCTTGCTTATATGGTTCAGGCAAAAATTAACGCTTATTTTATAAATGTAGGTGAAAAACTTTGAATCACCCCGGAAGTCTTTTAAAGAGCTGTGAACCTTAATAAATATGTCCTGTGTAATATCGTTTGCATCATCATGGTCTAGTACCATTTTTCTTACAATCCAGTAAACTTTTTTTTGATATTTATTTACCAGAATATTAAAAGCATGCTCATTTCCCTTTTTAAAACTATCAATTATTTCTATGTCGTCTGAATCTATATTTATCAAATCGCCAGTCAATACACTTTTTAGGTTTACACTAAAATACTAAATTCTTTTTGATGTTAAAATGCTCCAAAAATTAGACGCTGCCGTTTTAGACAGCGTCAGTTATATTTTTCAATGAATCCTTAGAATGAAATTCTATACGGAACTCCCATATAAGTAGATGAGAATTCTCCCGGATTGTTATCCCATAAGGATTTTCTTGTATTAGCACTGATAAACGAATTAAATACTCCAAATCTGTGTGAGCCGTAAATATCAAATGTTTTTTCATAAACTCTGTCGAAGTTTCCGCCGTTAACAACCTGGGAAGTCATAGCAAACGGTACTCTGTGAAATCCGAATGAATTTCTTGCCCAATGAAAGGCAACAAAATCAGTATCGGACTGATTACTTGTAAGATATACTTTTACTTTGATAGTATTGTTCCTTCCCAAGTTAAACACACCTCCGCCTGAAAAATATCTTGTAGTAAATACATTTGTTGTAAAGTCAGGTCCGTTAAGAGTCAGAACTAAGGCGTCATTCTTATAAACTTCAACCTTATTCATAGTTATATTTGATTTTCCTTGCTGCGGAGCAGTTGTCTGCCCGTCAACAGCAGATACCTGATATAATCTCCAGTTTCTTCTGTGTACTTCAGTTCTGTTAATCCTTTTAAAAGTCGCAGTTCTGTTTTGAACTTCAGTATATGGTTTTGAAATCGAGTCAAGTACACCGCCAATATATCCTTTAATTATAAAATTGCCGGTAATTGTTCTTTTAACATTCAAAGATTTCAATGTGTCTGTATTAATTGTAAAGGTAGTGGCAACTGTTACACCGGTAACTCTTCTGCCGTAAAATCTTAATGAATCGTATCCGGTAAGCGCAACATTTGTATTATTAAATACTGCTCCGTCATCAGAAAAATCCGTAATCTGATTACCAAGAATTTCATTATCATCGTTATTTGAACCGTCAGTTGACTGAACAGCCTCATTTGTTAAATATTCATCTTCTGTACCTGAGTTTGCAGAAGTTACTTCATTTTTATTACAACCTGTAATATTCAGTAGTATCAGCAATGCAGGCAAAATAAAAAGCAGGGGTGCTCTTTTTAGTTTATTCATGTTGAAAAGGTTTAGATTAATAATTATTCAGAAGTAAAATTTCAGACGTCTGAATATAAGACAGACTTTTCACGAAAAGGTTTAAATTCAAAATATAATATAAGTATTTATATTTTGTTTGGTCGGAAAAAAGTCGGGTTTTCTTTCCATTGTTAATTGCTAAATATAAATTGAAAAAAGTCGGATTTTGGTCGGATTTTCAAAACCCCGTTATTGTTTTTTCAATGTTACTTTTTCATTCTATATTTTAGTCGGAAAAAAGTTGGGTTTTCTTTCCATTGTTAATTGCTAAATCTAATTTGAAAAAAGTCGGATTTTGGTCGGGTTTTCAAAACTCCGTTATTGTTTTTTCAATGCTGAGATTTTTTGTTTTCAAAAAAGTCGGATTTTTGTCGGATTCTTGTTCAATTACCAATTCCAAATTTCAAATTACGAGCTATTATTTATTAATTAATTACCAATTATTAATTGAGTGAATTGGTCGGAAAAAAGTCGGATTTTATTTTTCAGGTTACTTATGATTCCGCCCCCTCATTCTCCCTCCTTGTAAAGGAGGGGGAAGCCTTGTGTTAATGCTCGCTTCATAACTCATAACTCCACTATAATTTCCATAAAATATTTGAATAAATCAACAAATCTCACCCTATAAGTACTAATAGGGTGAAAAATATCCGTTGTATGAAATATAACTTGACAGATAGTGTTTGATTTAGAAAATCAAATATTTTAGTTCTAGACTTCCGTTTACATTATCCTGCTTAGCCAATAAATTAGTAGATATTATATCATTTTTTCTGTCATAAGGGCATTCTTATCGGTGGAAATACCTTGAAGTAAATCAATAATTATCATAATTTCCTTAATTATGGAAAATACGTCTAAAAAAATCAGAGTTGTAATAGGTAAAGTGGGGCTTGACGGGCACGATAGGGGCGCCAAAGTAATTGCTGCAGCTTTCAGAGATGCAGGGATTGAAGTTATTTACACCGGGCTAAGGCAAACACCTGAAACAATTGTAGAAGCAGCTTTACAGGAAGATGCAGATGCAATCGGTATCAGCATTTTAAGCGGTGCGCATATGACTATCTTCCCTAAAGTTAAGAAACTTATGGACGAAAAGGGAATGAATGATGTTTTATTATTCGGCGGCGGAATTATTCCGGATGCTGATATTGAGGAGCTTAAAAAAATGGGTGTCGGGCAGTTGTTTACACCCGGAACTCCGACTTTCCAGACTATTGAGTATGTGAAAGAATGGGTTAATACTCATAGAACCAACTAGGAACTAACAAGCAGAAAATCTAAAACAATTTACAATAATGTCTGAACCAGTAAAATTTGGTACCGACGGCTGGAGAGCTGTTATCGGTGATACGTATACTTTTGCAAATGTAAGAAGGGCAGCTTTGGCTACAGCAAGAGTTTTTAAAAATCATCCAAAGATCAATAATGGAATAATTATAGGATACGATACAAGATTTCAATCTGATGCATTTGCAGCGGCAGTTGCTGAAGTATTCGGTAATGAAGGGATAAAGACAAAACTTGTAAATAAATTTGTAACTACTCCAACAGTTTCACTTCTTTCAAGAGATTTGAATCTTGCATTCGGCATTATGATTACGGCTTCACATAATCCTTCTAAGTATAACGGCTATAAATTAAAAGATGAATTCGGCGGCTCTATGAGTCCTGATGAAATAGTAAAAATAGAAGCGGAACTAAAAAATATTGGTGAAGTTGAAATTAAAAAAAATCTGGATACTCTTTTATCAGAAGGTATTGTTGAATACTTTGACGGTGATGCTTATTATATAAATTATTTAAAGGAAAAGATTGATATAAAAGCTATCGATGCAGCAAAACTGAATGTTATTTATGATTGTATGTATGGTGCCGGACAAAAAACTATCAGTCGATTAATAAATGTTACTGAAATTCACAGTGAGATAAATCCCGGATTCGGCAAAAGCGCACCTGAACCAGTAGAAAAAAATCTTGGTGAAGTATGCGAAAGAGTTAAAGAAGGGAAGTTTGATATAGGAATTGTTACAGACGGCGATGCTGATAGAATAGCAATAATAGATGAGACAGGGAAATTTTTAGACGCGCAAAAAACATTCGCTCTTTTGTTAAAGTATCTGTATGAGAAAAAAGGTTTAAGAGGAATGGTTGTAAGAGGCTTTTCAACAAGTGATTTAATAAAAAAATTCTGCGATAAGAATGGAATTGAATTAAGAACAGTTCAGATCGGCTTTAAGCACATCTCTCAATTGATGATTAATGAAGATGTAATGATTGGTGCAGAAGAAAGCGGAGGTATCGGAATAAAAGGGCATTTACCTGAAAGAGACGGCGTCTACAATGGAATGCTTTACCTTGAAATGCTGGCAGCTTATGGTAAAAGTATATCGCAACTAAAAAAAGAACTTGAAGACGAATTCGGTTCTTATTATTATAGAAGAAACGATGTTGGTACAACTGAAGAGAAGAAACAGGCAACTCTTGTTAAATGCAAGGAATTGAAAGCCGGTGATGAAATAGCAGGCAGAAAAATTATTTCAATTGATGGTTTGGACGGAACAAAATTTATGTTTGAAGATGGATGGCTTATTGTTCGGGCTTCAGGAACTGAGCCGTTATTAAGATTTTACTGTGAAACAACCGGTAAAGATGAAACCTCAGAAATTCTAACAAAAGCAATAAAAGAATTTAATCTTTAATTTTAAAATACGAACCGGAGAATTATTTAGAATTTATACTTTTTAAGCACCGAAATATCGGTTATATTTTTTGAATTAAATATTATTAGATTTTGAAATTAAAGATTGCATTTGTACTTGCACTAATGCTGTGCTATTCTTACAGCTATTCTCAAAAAGATAATCCGCTCGACAAAACTTTAGGTAAAACTACCACTACACAGCCAAACTCAATAACTTCATCTCCCGGCAAAATAAATGCTGATGCTCCTCAGTTATTTGGTTCTATTTCTGATGGTAATGTGCATTCTAAAACAACTCCCGTTGAAGGTGTTATAAAAAGCAATGAGTATATTGTCGGTCCGAATGATTTATTTAATTTGGGATTATATGGATTTATAAATCAGCAAATACCGTTGTATGTTTCATTAGAAGGTTCTGTTGTAATCCCTACAGTTGGAGAAATATCTGTAGCTAATTTAACATTAGCTGAAGCTAAAGAAAAAGTTATAAAGGCAGTTAAAAAAAGATATTATTCCAGTGATGTTAGTTTTACTTTATCGCAGCCAAGAACGTTTTTGATAAAAGTAAACGGTTTATCACAAGGCATATATGAAGTTAGCCCTGTAATGAGAGTTAGTGACTTAATGGCTCAGGTATTTTATGATACCACCAATATTACAAGTGTTTATAATCAAAAATTTAATGCCGGAGAGTTTTTCCAAACGCAGGCATCGATGCGAAATGTTGTACTGACAAGAAAAGACGGTTCAGTTCAGAAAGTCGATTTGTACAAGTATTTTATTACCGGTGAAAGTAAATATAATCCACAATTTCTTGAAGGTGATTTGTTAAAGATACCTATGAATCAACTGGATAAGAACTTTATTACAATAAACGGAGCAGTCCAACTTGCCGGAGGTTATGAGTATTCCCCCGGTGACGATCTGGAAACTGCAATCGGGCTTGCCCGAGGATTTGATACTTATGCTGAACACGATAGTATTATTTTATACAGACCTTTCATTAATAATAAAGGATTTGACGTAATCAATCTTTCATACTCAAAAGATAAAAATTATAAAATAGAAAATTTTGATAGGATCTTTGTAAAATATAATACTGATTTCAGAAAGAAGGTTACGGTTCTAGTACTAGGTGAAGTACCAAGACCAGGTTATTATCCGATTTCATTTAAATCAACAACTCTTAGTGACGTGGTAAAAATGGCGGGAGGGGTAACTGAGAATGCATTTCTACCTCTTAGTATTTTATTTAGAAAATATGATAAGGAATATTCGGAAAAAGATTCATCCGAAGTCTACATTAATCAAAGAGCTAATGATTTATTGGTGACTGACAGGGATTATAGTAACTTTGAGCTTGACTTAAAATCCAGAAGAGGAAGAGTAATCGTGGATTTTGAAAAACTGCTTGCAAAAAATGATTTATCTCAGGATGTAATACTAGAAGATGATGATATAATATATATAAATGATGATAAAAAAATTGTCTATGTGTATGGTTCTGTAAACAGTGAGGGGTATGTAAAATATGTCGAGGGAAGAGATTATGAATATTACATAGAGCAAGCCGGCGGGTATGCATTATCGGCGGATGAAGGAGATACAAGAATTATAAAATTTAATTCAAGAGGATGGTATAAACCCAGTCAAACGAGTATTCAGTCAGGAGATTTCATTTATGTACCTAAAAAGCAAAGAGAATCATTCAAAGATACAATGACATTGATAGGTATTGTTGTCGGGATAGTGGGTACAGTTATAACATCTTATATTTTAATTCAAAATAATACGAAATAAATTGGAGAATTCAAAAAGTTTAGGACTAATCGATTATTTAAAAATATTAATTGCAAAAAAGAAATTAATATTTTCTTTAACTTTGTTGAGTGGATTAATTTCAGCAATTATAGTTTTTTTTGTGTTAGATCCTATTTACTATTCTTCAGTTATTGTTAAGACTAGCGGGAAAAGTAGTGGTATTGGAGCCTTACTGGGAGCGAATATACCGGATATTGGGGGACTAGGTGAATTGGGAGGAGGCTCTGCTTCAAAGGAACTGGGTTTGTACGAAAGCATTCTTACAAGCAGAAGATGTGTTGAACAAATTCTTATAAAATATAAACTCAATGATGAATGGGGTTTTAAATATTTTCAGGATGCTATTAAGAATTTCAGAGACAATGTTCTTGAAATAAAAAAAGATAAAGTTACAGGAATAATAGAAATTGGTATTTACGACAAAGATCCGAACAGAGCTAAAGATATAGCTGAATATATCGTTAATATACTGAATAATATTAATATTGAGTTAAATGTTCAGAATGCAAAAACTAATAGGGAATTTATTGAAACCCGTTACAATGTATCTAAGGAAGAACTTCAAAAATCGGAGGACAGTTTAAAAATTTATCAGGATAAATTTGGAATTTCACCTGATATGACAGTTAAGGCAACTCTTCAGTCTTCTATTCAATTAACCGCAGAAATAAAATCTGAAGAAATTAAACTTGATTTGCTAAAACAAATACTCACACCGGACCAGGCCGAAGTTAAAGCACAAATTGATAAGATAAACTTATTAAAAAATCAATTATCACAAATTGAAAACTCTACGGATCCATCCGAAAGTCTCAGACTTAAAGGTGCGCCCGAAGTTGTTTTGAACTATCTCAGGCTACAAAGAGATGTAGAGATTAAAACAAAAATTTTGAGTTATATTGTTCCTTTGTTTGAACAAGCTAAAATTGATGAAAAAAAAGAAATGCCTTCTGTAATAATTGTTGATCAAGCATATGTGCCCGAGAAAAAAACAAAACCTAAAAGACTAACAATAGTTGCACTAAGTTTATTCTCTACGCTAATTATTACATCGTTATTAGTTCTTTTATATAAAGTTTTGTTCGTTGGATTTACGAATAAATTGCGAACCTAGATAAAAACTAATATAGCTCTTGAGAAATCTAAATTATGCCAACGTATTCTTCTTTGCCTTTTCCTCCTTACTGATTTCGATATCACAAGTTTTCCTGTATATCGATAAACCTCAATATATATCCATTGTAGTACTTTTTATAATTTTTTTGTTTATTGCATTAAGTGAAATTAAGAATTATGTTCTGATTTTTATTTGTTGCTTATTTTCAGATATTTATATTTTTTGGCCGTTAAGGCTTCAAGTCGTTTCTCTTACAGCATATCTTCTTATTTTTTACTATATCACAAATTTTAAAACCAGTTTTTTTAACAATTATAAACTTCCAAAACCACTTAAAATCTCGGCAGCTTTTTTATCCGTAGCAGTTTTGATGTCTTTATTTTTGAGTAAATTTTTTTCTGTACAGGCTATTCTTCTTACAATTGTATTTTTCGGATTTCTTACTACTTCATTCATAGTATTCAAGTCTCCCTTTACACCTTATGATGTTTTTAAATATTTAAAGTACTTTATTGTTGGCGTTTCAGTTTCTTCAGTAACAATACTAATTCAAATTGTTTTAACAGGTAATTTAAGATCTGTAGGTCTTGTCGGTTTTCCTATTATGGACTTCCTGGTTATTTCTTTATTAGTGACTGTATTTTACTATTATATTTTGGGTAAATCTACTAAAGTTGCTATAGGTTCCACATTTGTTTGTGTTTGTGTTCTTATTACAACTCAGTCAAGATTCGCATGGTTTGGCTTTTTGGTTTCATTTTTTTACGGGCTTATTATTTGCATTAAAAAAGAATCTTTTGTTCTTGAGTTTCTAAAAAAGAAGGCAATTTGGTTTTTTGTGGGTTCAATGATACTTGGAGCTATTTTAGTAGTGCTGGGGCTCGATAAAGTTTTCATTGCCAGATTTTCGGATTTGAGCCCGGAGTTATTTAAGGGTACATCCGAAGGTGATCTGATATCAAATTCTCTGGAAACCAGGATTTTGATATGGA
Source organism: Ignavibacteria bacterium (assembly GCA_044226845.1). GTDB lineage: Bacteria > Bacteroidota > Ignavibacteria > Tepidaquicellales > Tepidaquicellaceae > JAFDZO01. The sequence continues at coordinate 187,995 of JBGAGG010000004.1, read as the reverse complement.
TTACTGCTTATTATACGTTTATAGATAACGCTATTACCGGCGTCGGATATCAAATGTTTAGTGAGGTTTCAGGAAATTACAATGTATTTCCTGAATATTTTTTTCAGACATTTATTTTAAATCTGGACGCTCATACTACTTTTCTGAATTTTCTGGTTGATACAGGTGTAATTGGTTTTTTGTGTTTTGTTTCTTATATAACAACAATTTTTGTTTATTCTTATAAAGCAATAAATATTTCAACCGACAAATTTGAAAGAAAAATAAGTATAATTTTAAATATTCTTGTTTTCTTTATCATTTTTCACAGTATTTACTCAGGTGCTTTTACCTTTGGCACAAATGCATTTATAATGCATTTTATTTTCGGATTAACAATATTTAATTATGCTTTTTTGAAGAAGAAATATAATGAATTGCCAAACCTGTAAACAGGAAATATTTAATTTTAACTCAAGAAATGATTTATTTTAATAACTCCTTTAATATTTCATTCAATATATATTGAGCAAAGAAAAAAATATATCGATATGGAATAGTCTATCATTTGTTCTGATATCTTGCCTAAGCCTCATAAATTTTACATTGAATGTGAAGACATATAATGTTACGATTTTTGGAGTATATATTCTATTGAGCTCGATTTTTAACCTTGGAAGCAGTCTTGATTTTGGATTCGGTGTTTCAACTGTAAAAATAATTTCAGAATCCAAGATAAATAATTATAAAGATTTAGACTCTGTTCTTATTTCATTTTTTTCGGTTTATTTGTGCTTGGCAATAATTTTATATCTCGGATTTAGTGGATATTTTTATTTATTTTTTAAAGGAATTGTACCCGCAGAAGTGTATAATTTAGATCTGAACTATAAATTGTTCTTTCTGATGATGAATTTTACATTTTTCTTTAAATACCTTACTAGTTTTCTGAATAAAGTTTTCGATGGATTGCAGGAATTTATTCTATTTGCAAAGTTGAATATATTTTATAACATATGTTTTTCTATTTGTATTTTTTTAATTTACTATTTCAAACTGGAGCTGTTTTATCTTATACTTTTAACCCTTATTGGTAATGCCAGTTTCTTTCTACTATTATTTGTTACTTTATTATTTAAATTAAAACTAAAATTCAGATTTCATTATATTGATTTCACATTAATAAAAAAGAACTTAAAATATAACTTTAATCTGCAGCTTTCTTTTTTTATTAGTAGTTTTATAGATCCGATTATTAAATTCCTGATTGCAAATTTTCTGTCACTTAATTTTGTAACATTTTTTGAAACTGCAAAAAAAATAATTGATCTGACAAATGGGCTGATTTTTTCTGCGCAGAAAAATTTATTGAACAACCTTTCAGAGGCAAATCATGTTGGAAAGCTGAAGGAATTTATACTGACAAAGATTTTCAAATATGCAAGGCTGTCTAATTATTATTCAATTGTTGTTTACGGAATCTTAAATCCGTTTATTTTTATATTCATTAATTACTGGTTTAATACTGAATCAGCAATTATATATCTAATATTTTCAATTCCTTATTCATTAATTAATTTTGGAGGAAGCAAGTACTTGGTTTTAATGATTGATTCCAATGGGAAATATCTCCTGGTTATTCAAATAGCAAATTTGATATCCACTACTGTGTTACTTTATCTCTCACTTTCCATTTTTAGTTCATATTTAGGTTTATTAGGTTTTGTGATTTCTACTACGCTTAACCTATTTATCATATTAGATATTATGCGGAAGAAATATGATCTTCCTATTATTAATTATTTTAAAGATACAAAGTTTACAAGAATTTTTACTATGAATTTATTGATTGCGATTGAACTTACTTCGTTGGTAATGTTTTTTGAATATAAATTTTATATTTTGGGATTTTTTCTGGTTACATTTGTTTTACTATTTCACAGACATTTGTCTGAGGTCTATTATATGATTATGAACAAAGAAAGTGCCAATGCTTAAGATATCGATAGTTACTCCAACGTATAATCAGGGTGGATATATTAGGGATTGCATTGAATCAGTTCTTTCTCAAAATTATAACAATTGGGAACATATTATTATTGATGGCGGATCAACGGATGAAACCATATCCATTTTAAATGAATACAAACATCTTAAGTGGATATCTGAAAAAGATAGTGGTGCAGTAAATGCTTTAAATAAAGGAGTGAAGTTATCTACGGGAGATGTAATTGGATGGCTGAATTCAGATGATTATTATGAAAAGAACATTTTTCAGGATGTATCAAATGCTTTTAATGAACTCAAAGATGAATTTATTTGCGGGAATTTAAATTTTGTAGATAAATATAAAAATCTTATTAAAAAAGATTGTACATTCAAAAGTGATTTAAATTATCTTGTGCATAATAATCCATATGTAATAAGAACACCGGCTGCATTTTACTCTAAAAATATTATTGAAAAAGTTGGATACTTTAATGAATCATATAGAATCGTTTTTGATTATGAAATGTTTTTAAAAATAATGACACTAAAAAAAATAAAATATATCGACAAAACTTTTGCAAATTACAGATTTCATGAAACAACTTTATCTTCTAACAATGTGAAGACGCAGGTATGTGAGTTACTTGAAATATCAAGAAATTATGGGAGGAAATTTTATGACCCCATTACTTTTTTGTTATTAAAAACTTTATTAAAAGCTAATATCAAATCAAAATTTTCATTATTTTGACTGCTGTGTTTTTAGTAGTTTACAACTGAATTTATTGTATAATTTCTGGTTCGGAATGCCAAATTTTATTAATAATTAATATTTAATATGGAATTTAATAAATTAGATTTATCCTTTTTTTCCTTTCTGAAAAAAATGGGCAAAAAATATATTGACTATAGAAATAAAAATTTTGAGTTAAAACAAGATAAAATTTGGAAAAAGAAATTCATTAATGGTGATTTCGAACATTATATAGATGATAATTTGAAAATTATAATGTATGAAGACAGTATTTTATCAAAGGTAATTTATTACGGATTTGAGAAAGACGAAATAATGTTTGTACAAGAATATTTAAAAAAGGGAGATTATTTCTTAGATATTGGCTCTAATATCGGACTGTTTAGTTTGTATGCATCTAAAATCGTCGGAGAATCCGGAAGAGTGTTTGCATTTGAGCCTGCATTGAAAACTTACACGAGATTACAAAAGAACATTGCGATAAACAATCTTAATAATATCACTGCAAATAGACTGGGTGTATCAGATAAAAAAGGAACTCTGCAATTGAATGTGTCTGAAAACGGGCATGATGCATGGAATTCATTTGCGGAAATAGATTCCAGCTACTATAGTGGAAAGGAAAGTGTCGAAGTTGTTACGATAGATGATTATTTAAAAGAGTTTAATGTAGATGCAAAAAAAATTAAGATAATGAAAGTTGATGTTGAGGGTTGGGAAGTTCAGGTGCTAAAGGGTGCTGCTGATTTTCTGAAAAACTACTCCCCAATACTTATGGTTGAATTTACAGAACAAAATTCACTGGCTGCAGGCCATTGTTGTCATGTTCTTTATGATGTTGCCGTAAACCTCGGATATAAGTGGTATACATTTGATTCTAAAGAAAAAAAACTAATTCCCTCTCCCAAGCAGCTTAATTACCCTTATGAAAACTTATTTGCATTCAAATAAGAAATTAATATATCTGTATCCATGAAGATAAATTTTATTGTTCCCGGAATTTTTAAAACCGGCGGAATGAGGGTGATTTGTGAATTATGCAACAGGTTACACGATAGGGGACACGAGGTAAAATTTTATTATCCTCTTTTTCCATTCGATTCTTATTTAGGTGAAATATCCTACAGAAGATTTCGCACTTATCTAGGGAATTTTAAAAATTCTTTGTTTTCCAAGCGTGAACTGGGTAACTATCATATTGATTCATCAGAATTAAAAAATTTTTTTACATATAGATTTGAAATTCAACGGGTACCATTTATAACAGACAAATATATAGAAGATGCCGATGCCGTGTTAGCAACTACGTGGCCGACTGCGTACAGTGTCAATAATTTAAGTCCTGCAAAAGGCATTAAATTTTATTTCATTCAGGGATACGAAATTTGGAATTCAAATGTAACTTTAGCTGAAAATTCTTACAGACTAGGTATAAAAGGAATTACCGTGAGTGAATACTTGAAAAATTTACTCAAAGAAAAATTTGCTTTTGAACCAAAAGTAATTGGCAACGGAATTAATTTTTCGGAGTTTTATGTTACAAAGGAAAAAGATTACAATTCTGACTTAGTTGTTTCATATATTGATTCGCCTTATAAATTAAAAAATACGGAAATTTTATTAGAAATACTTTTTAAAGTAAAAGAGCGAGTCCCGAATTTAAAAGTAATTTGCTTTGGTGTAAAAAAAGATAAAAAATTCCCCGATTTTTTTGAGTTTGTTCAAAATCCGTCTTCTGATAAAATAAGGGAGATATACAATAAGTCTCACATTTTTTTGTACTCGAGCTTACAAGAAGGATATGGTTTACCACCTGCAGAAGCTATGGCATGCAAAACCATACCCATTTCAACTAGTGTCGGAGCTATCCCGGAATACATAATGACAGGATATAGCGGTTATCTGTTAGAGCCTGAAGAAATTTTCAAAATGGTTGAAATAATTTGCGATTTAAATGAAGACCGAAAAAAAATGAAAAATATTTCTGAGAATGCATTTAATTCGGTAAGAGAATTTTTTGACTGGGAAAGAGTTGTTTCGGTTTTAGAGGATTATTTGAAATCATTTAAGTATTAATTGTTCAGTATTTAGAAAAATAAATTTTTTACTTGTGTTCTTCGATGAAAAATTATTCTATTTCAATTATAATTGTTAACTACAATGTTGCCGGAGAGATACGGGATTGCCTCAATAGCTTAGATAAATTTATTGGTTTTGAAAAACTGAACATTATCGTTGTAGATAATAATTCACAGAATAGGGATATTGAAAAACTAATAGATGAATTTCCTTCGGTTCAATTCCATTTATTAAAGGAAAATCTTGGATTTTCCGGTGGTAACAATTTTGGATTTAAGTTTTGTAATACTGAATTTGTTTTATTTTTGAATCCTGACATTCTATTAATCGAAGATTGTATTACACCACTGATTAATTTTTTTGAAAATAATTCAAATGTAGGAATTAGTTCATGCTTATTGCTCAATGAAGATAAAAGTCTGCAATCATCTTTCGGGGGAAAAAGAGGAATACTGGTTGAATTTGTTGAAGCTTTTTATTTTCTTATCCCAATTTTCAAAGCAATAAAAATGTACTTCATTGGTTTAAAAATAAAAAAAGGGATTCCATTTAAGGTTGCTTGGACAAGTGGTGCATTTATTCTGACAAAAAGTTCGTTTTATAGAGATGTAGGTGGATTTGACAAAGATTATCCTTTAAACTATGAAGATATGGATTTATGTGCAAAATATTTTGAAAAAAACTTGTCCATTTTTATTTATCCGGAAACTAAATGCATACATCTGGAAAGCAGAAGTCAAAAAAGAAATTACTATAGGTTTGTTTATTCCAGATATTATGGCAGACTTTTATATTTGCATAGGCATGTTAATGCTTTTAAAAGAACTGTAATTATTATACTTCATATTCTTGGTCTGTTTTTCAGATTAATATTTAATTCGGTTTTTTTTAACGGAACAGAAAAAAAAGAAAGAAAAGAAGCAGTTTTGGACTCATTAAAATTGTATTTATCTCCACAGAAAAAGCCGTAAATTGAAAAGAAAAGTAATACACATAATTTCAAATTTATCAATTGGAGGCGCACAATTACTTCTTTTTGATATAATTAATAATTTAAAGAAAGAAGAACTTGAAATAGAAGTGATAACAATAGATTCCGGTTTTTATATAGATAAATTTAAAAAAGCAGGTATTAAAGTACGCGATTTAAAATGCAAAAGATTAGTAAATCCAATAATTTTTCTAAAATTAAGAAATATTTTAAAAGAAATAAAACCAGATATTGTACACACTCATCTTCTTAAAGCAGATTTTTATGGAAGAATTGCTGCAAAATGGCTGAAAATTCCGGTGGTGTTTACAACTTGCCATAACGATTCTACTACACATAAGTTAAATAAAACTAATAAAAAGAATATCTTCGATAGAATTGATAATTGGGTAATAGATTATACTAATTCAAACATTATAGCAATTTCTGAAAGAGTTAAACAATTTCTGTTAAACCGTAAAAATAATAAACTCTCAGAAAAAATTTCTGTCATCTATAACGGCATTGAAATTGAGAAAGAAGATTTCATTTTAAATAACGAAGAAATCAAATATTTTAGAAGTACTCTAAAACTGGAAAAAGAGGATTTTGTTATTTCAATAATTGGAAGATTAGAAGAACAAAAAGGACATTTAGAATTTTTGGGAAAATGTTCAGAAATAATAAAAGAATTGAATCTAAAAATTCTTATTGTTGGAGAAGGATCACAAAGAAACAAAATCGAGAATTTAATTAAAAATGAAAAACTGGAAAACAATGTGTATTTATTAGGGTTTAAGGATGATACAGAAAAGTACTATGAAATTTCTGATTTAATTGTAATTCCTTCAATTTGGGAAGGTTTTGGAATTGTAGCGTGCGAAGGAATGATAAAAGGGAAAGTTGTACTTGCATCTAATGTTGGCGGTCTTTCTGAAATTATTGATGATGGCATTGATGGTTTCTTATATAATGATAAGAATTTAATTCAGAAATTAGAATATATTTTTAGAAATCAAAACAATTTAGGTTATATATCTGACAATTCGAAAGTGAAAGTTAAGATGAAATTTGATATACAAAAAAACTCTAAAAAGTATTATCAATGCTACGAAGAAAAAATTAATTCACATGAATTATAGATTAAAGATTTCGCTCCAAAAGTTTATTTCTAAATTGCCAAAAGCTGAAAAAATAAATTTTCTTTTACAGAGATTTATTACAAAATCACTTCCAATTCCTCTTGATGAATTTAAAGAGAAGATTTCGACAGTCAAAACTCATTTTAAAAATTTTCAGGAGTATGGAAAAACTAGTATAACTGAATCCGTGTACTATGAAATCGGCGCAGGTTATGATATGGTTATCCCGATTTCAATGAGTCTTCTTGGATTTAAAAAGTTAATATGTATAGATGTAAGAAAGCTAACATTTCCACTTTTACTTAATGACGCAGTCAAAAAAATACAAATTATTGAAGATGCTGAAATAAAACTTTCAGATTTGCAAAAAGGTGTAAAGTTTACAAACAAAAATACGTATGAAGTGTTCAAAGAACTATTTAGCATATACTACCAGGCCCCTGCCGATGCCCGAAGTACTTTCTTTAAAGAGAATTCAGTCGACTACGTATTAACTAATGCAGTTATGGAACACATTCCAACTGAAATACTTGGAGATATAATGAAGGAAACTTTTCGGGTTATGAAAAAAGGTGCAATTATGTCAAACGTTATTGATTATAAAGATCACTTTGCTTATTTCGATTCAAATATTAGTTTTTATAATTATCTGCAATTCACAGAGGAAGAATGGAGCAAAATGAATCCATCCATTATGTTTCAAAACCGTCTTCGCCACAAAGATTATCTGAAATTTATTAAAGATGCGGGCTTTGAAATTGTAAAAGAAGAACTTGCTTATCCTGACGAAAAATTATTCTCTGTTTTAAAAAATTTAAAACTCTCAAAATATTTTTCTGACAAATATACTTTAGATGAATTGAAAATTTTAGGGTCACAATTAGTTCTAAGAAAACCATGGTAGTATGAAATCTGAAATGATAACAGTAATAATAATTACGTGGAATGCAAAGAATTTTTTAATAAATTGTCTGAATTCATTGTATGAAAAAAACATCAACCAAAGCTTTGAATTAATAATCATTGATAATAATTCTACAGATGGATCGCTTGAATTCATAACGGAAAATTTCCCCCAAACGATACTTATAAAAAATACTTTCAATAAAGGGGTCGGACCTGCGCGTAACCAGGGTTTAAAAATTGCTAAGGGTAAGTATATTTTGATTCTTGATGTGGATACAAAATTTATTACTAATAATGGTCTTCAGCTTCTTTATGATTTTATGGAGCAAAACAAAAAAATAGGAATTGCCGGAGCAAGACTACTTTTCCCCGATGATGAAATTCAGCACAGTTGTAGAAGATTTCCAAGTGTGATGGTAAAACTTTTTAACAGATTCGAAAGAGTTGGAAAAATAAAAAACTCAGAGGCTTTGAAGGAACATTATATGCTGGATAAAGATCATGAGAAAATTCAAAAAGTAGATTATGTTATTGGTGCATTCCAATTCATTAGAAGAGAATTAATCGAGAAAATCGGATTTTATGATGAAAAAATCTTTTACGGTCCGGAAGATATTGATTTTTGTCTCAGAGCTAAAAAAGTTGGTTACGACACATATTATTTTCCGGGAGTAAGTCTTTATCATTTTTATCAAAGAATTACTAAGAAATTTTTTACTAAAATTACCTGGGAGCATATCAAAGGTTTGTTTTATTTTTACTGGAAGCATAAATATATTACATACCCCAAAATATAGTTCTGTGATTATTGTCAAAAACACAAGAAAAAATATTTCTCTTTTTTTCGGATTTTATATTTGTAAATCTTTCGTGGATTGCGTATTATTTAGTACGTGTTGAGACAGGCTGGATTCCTTATGCAAATCCGGTTTCTTTTTTAGTTCCCCTTATTGTAATTTATATTTACTGGCTTCTAATATTTTCGTTTACCGGTCTGTATCAGTACTGGTTTGTTCGTTCCCGATTCGATGAATTTGCATCCGTTGTAAAATCTGTTTCTATAGGATGTTTTATTTTGTTCTTTCTCATATTTATTGATGATACAATTAATAATGCTCCTATAATTTCAAGATTTTTAATCCTTATATATTGGGTTCTTACTATTTTGATGGTAGGAGGGGGGAGAATTATTATTCGCGGTTTCCAGAGAAATCTTTTACAAAAGGGAATTGGTCTGCGTAATACTCTAATAGTAGGTGAAGGGGAAAAAGCAGCAAATCTCTTTGAAATGATCTCTAAGTATCCTCAGCTTGGTTATAAAATAACCGGTTTTATATCCTTAAGTAAAAATTCTGATGTTAAATATCTTAGTCCTATTGAAAATATATCTGACACCATAAAGCAAATGCAAATTTCTGAAGTTTTGATTGCACTTGAACCTGGTGAAAAAGAAAAACTTGTAGATGTTATTAAGTTCTGCACAGGAAACGATGTACATCTTATGATTATGCCCGATATGTATGAAATTGTAAGCGGAATGGCCAGGACAAATCAGATTTACGGTGTACCTCTTATAGAAGTAATGCCGGAAATAATGCCTGCAGGAAGTAAACTATTTAAAAGAATTTTTGATATATTATTATCACTTTTCCTTTTGATTCTTTACTCTCCACTGCTGATAATTTCAATGCTTCTTATTAAACTTACTTCAAAAGGACCTGTCTTTTATAAACAGGAAAGAGTCGGTAGAAATGAAAAAACTTTTATAATGTATAAGTTCCGCTCCATGGTCCAAAATGCTGAAGAGTATGGACCGGAATGGGCAGGAGAACAGGATCCCAGAATTACAAAAGTAGGAAAGATACTTAGAAAAATGTACATAGATGAAATTCCTCAATTAGTAAATGTGTTAAAGAATGAAATGAGCATAGTTGGCCCAAGACCTGAAAGACCTTTTTTTGTTAAAAAGCTTAAAAGTGAAATTCCTTATTATTATAAAAGGTTATCTGTAAAACCGGGAATTACCGGTTGGGCTCAGATAAAACATAAATACGATTCATCACTTGAAGACGTAAAAGAAAAGCTGCAATATGATTTTTATTATATCGAAAACATGTCTCTAAAACTGGATTTTAAAATAATGATTAATACAACAATTGTTGTATTACTAATGAAAGGCCATTAAATTTATTTGTGAAAAAGATATTAGTTATAATACCGACCTATAATGAAGCGGAAAATATTCTGAATATCATTCCTGAAGTTCTAAAATTTACGGATGAAAATTATGAATATAATGTGCTTGTAGTAGATGACAGCTCTCCTGACGGTACTGCAAAACTTGTGGAAGATTTCCCAAGCAACAACGTCTATATTCTTAAGAGAGAAAAAAAGGGTGGACTGGGAACAGCTTATGTTTTCGGTTTCAAATATGCAATCAATAATAATTTTGATTATGTTTTTGAAATGGATGCAGATTTCTCTCATGACCCTAAGTATCTTCCCCGCTTTATTGAAAAAATAGAAGAAGGATTTGACCTGGTTGTCGGCTCCCGATATATAAATGGTGTCTCTGTAATTAACTGGCCTATTTCAAGATTAATATTAAGTTATACTGCAAACATATATACCCGTATTGTAACCGGACTAAAAGTAAGAGATACCACTGCCGGATTTATGTGCTATCGTGTTCCATCTTTAGCTACAATAGATTTAAACAACATACGCTCTAACGGTTATTCATTTCAGATAGAAATGAAATTCCGGTTCACTCTAAAAAATTTTAAAATTACAGAAATCCCTATAATCTTTATAGATAGAAGAGCAGGTTCATCAAAGATGTCTCGCAAAGTTGTTTATGAAGCTTATTTTATGGTATGGAAATTAAAAATTCGATCCTTGTTCGGTAAACTTTAACTTTCCTCAAAATTTCTTCAATGGATATTTCAATTATCATAGTCAATTATAATGTAAAAGATCTGCTTGATAATTGTGTATCCTCTATTTATAAAGCAGCCGGTGAAAAATACAAAGTAGAGATATTTGTTGTAGATAACAATTCTATCGATAAAAGTGCTGACCTTATAAAAAAAAAATATCCTGATGCAATTGTAATTGAGAACGATAAAAATATTGGTTTCTCTAAAGCAAATAATATCGCTATAAAGCAAGCTACAGGAAAGTATATACTCATACTTAATCCCGATACCGTACTGGAAGAATCTACGTTCGATAAAATGATTAATTTTGTCGAAAAAAATTCTAACACCGGAGCGGTAACTTCAAAATTAATTCTTACAAACGGAAAACTGGATTCAGCTTGCAGAAGAAGTTTTCCTGTGCCATCTGTTGCTATTCCAAGAATGCTGGGACTTTCAAAATTGTTCCCACAAAGTAAAGCATTCGCTAAGTATAACCTAACATTTTTAGATGATGATAAAACTTATGAAGTAGATGCGATCTGCGGTGCTTTTATGTTCATTCCCAAAATTGTACTAGACAAAGTTGGAAATTTTGATGAAGATTATTTTATGTACGGAGAAGACCTTGATCTATGTTACAGAATAAAAAAAGCAGGCTACAAAATTTTTTACTATCCCGAAGTTACTACTATACATTTTAAAGGTGAAAGTACAAAAAAAACTCACCTCTCTTACGTAAATAATTTTTACGGAGCTATGAGAATATTTGTGAGAAAAAATTTCACGGGATATTCCAGAATTTTATCGGGTATTTTACAGCTTGGTATTTTTTACCGCTCAGGAATATCATATTTTACCCGGATTTTATCTTTTCTGTTTTTACCGGTGATTGATACTTTTTTTTTATTTGCAGCTGCAATCATTTCCGTTAAACTGCGGTTCAATATTTTTCCCAATCGTCAATATTTTTTTATAATTTCAGTTTATGTTTTAATTTGGCTTCTTTTACTTACTATTCAGGGAATTTATTCTAAAAAGAATATATTCTCTTTCAAGAAAACTTTTTACGCCATAATAATAGGTTTTTTTGTTAACTCATCTATTACTTACTTTTTTAAAGAATATGCATTTTCCAGAGAGGTAATTTTAACTTCAACAGTATTAGGTGTAGCAGGTCTCATTGGCTGGAGATTCATTGGTAAATTGATTGGATTTTTCAAGTCGAAGAATATTCTTTTAACTAAAGTAAATCTTCTCGTCGTTTCAGATTCACGTTTGAAATCCGATGTGGAAGATAATTTGATATCAAAATATAATATTATGTATTATTCAGATATATTTGTCAAAGATACAATTGATGAATTGCAGGAAATAATACAGCTGAAAAATATTCATGAAGTGATTTTTTCCGGAACTAAATTTACTAATCTGGAAATTTTAAATCTGATGTGGTCATTCAGAAACCGCAATGTCAGGTTTAAAATTGTACCTTCTGATAAAGAATTGATACTTTCAAAAATTAATTTGAACGCACTTGATAACCTGGCTTTAATAGAAATTGAATATAATATTAACAATAAATTGAATATATTTTTAAAGAGGTTATTCGATATTTTAGTTTCAATTGTACTTTTATTTACCGTTTTCCCTGTATTGTTAATCATGAAATATATTCTCAAGATTAAACTTTCGAAGTATATTTCAAAATTACTTTTACTTCCTAAAGTTTTTACAGGTGAATATTCATTTGTGGGAAACCCGATTTGGATGAATTATGATACCAAAGATTACATTGGGAAAAAAGGGTTAACCGGAATAGTACAGCTGAATTATTATGAAAATATTTCAAATGAAGAGCTAATGAACTATAATCTATTTTATGCTAAAAATCAGACATTAGCACTTGATGTTGAAATACTCTTAAAAACATTTTTTTCTATTTTTAAAAAGTAAATAAATTAAATAATATTTTATGGCTGCAAATACTATGCTTGAGTTTGAACGTCCTATTGTTGAAATGGAACAGAAGATTGATGAACTACGTAAAATGTCAGACACACTGGATTTATCTATAGAAATAAGCAAACTTGAGATCAGATTGAAAGAGGCAAGAAAAAAAATATTTAGTTCTCTAACACCATGGCAAATAGTTCAGCTTGCCCGTCATCCGGAAAGACCATATACATTAGATTACATATATTTGATGACTGATAATTTTATTGAGCTGCACGGTGACAGACATTTCGGAGATGATAATGCCGTTGTTGGCGGATTTGCATCCATCAATGAACAGACAGTAATGATAATCGGCCAGCAAAAAGGACGAGATACGAAATCAAATATTTACAGAAATTTTGGAATGCCGAATCCTGAAGGTTACAGAAAGGCATTACGACTAATGAAGCTTGCTGAAAAATTTAATAAACCTGTCATAACTTTAATTGATACTCCGGGGGCTTTTCCCGGAATAGAAGCAGAAGAAAGAGGTCAGGCAGAGGCAATTGCAAGAAATATTTTTGAAATGGCAAAGCTACAGGTTCCTATTATAGTTGTTATAATAGGAGAAGGAGCATCAGGCGGCGCATTGGGAATGGGGGTCGGAGACAGGGTTCTTATGCTTCAGTATTGCTGGTATTCAGTAATATCTCCCGAATCATGTTCACAGATTTTGTGGCGCAGCTGGGATTTTAAAGAGCAGGCAGCAGAATCACTTAAGCTTACATCACAGGATATGCTTGATTTAAAAATTATTGACAGAATAATTGAAGAACCCGAAGGCGGCGCGCATCGTGACCATAATCAGGCGGCACAGATTTTAAAAACAGCATTGCTTGAAGAGATTGAGTTAGTGTCAAAAATTAAAAAAGATAAACTTCTTGATAATCGTGTGAAGAAATTTGGTGATATGGGATTTTTCAAAGATTAATTGCATATCATTTTCATCCTTATAAATATTTAATTCTGATTTGAAGATTTCTTATGTTACAACTTATGATTCTACCGATGTTAATAATTGGTCGGGTTTAGGTTATTTTATATCTAAAGCTCTTAGTAACCAGGGAGCAGAAATTGAAAGAATAGGAAGTTTAGATTGGAATATCAGTTTACATCTAAAATTAAAATCCAAATTTTATAGATTAGCAGGAAAGAACTTTGCAATAGAAAGAGTTCCTGCTATATCCAGAGATTTTGCAAATCAAGTTTCTCAAAGAATTTCAAAAACCTCCGACATTATTTTTTCACCGGGAATTATTCCTATAGCTTTCCTTGAAACAAAAAAACCTAAAGTAATTTATGCAGATGCTACGTTCGCCGGAATGCTCAATTTTTATGAAGATTTTTTTGATTACAGTAATGAAACAATCAAAAATGGACTCTTCATGGAACAGCATGCATTCGATACGTCTCAACTTGCAATATTTGCTTCTGACTGGGCGGCAAAAACCGCAATGGATAAATACAAAATTGATAAACAAAAAATAAAAGTTGTTCCTTTTGGCTCAAATATTGAAAGTAACAGAAAACTTTCGGATATTGCTGAGATATTAAAAAATAAATCACATGCAGTATGTGAATTGTTGTTTTTAGGAGTTGATTGGAAAAGAAAAGGTGGTGATTTCGCTGTAGAGGTTGTAAAGCAGCTCAATGAAAGAGGAATATCAGCTAAGCTCCACATTGCCGGAATAAACAATATTCCTATAGAACCTTTACCGTCTTGGATAATCAATCATGGCTTTATAAGTAAATCCACAAATGAAGGTAAAAGAAAAATAGATGAACTTTTTTTAAATTCTCATTTTCTCCTGTTACCCACAAAAGCAGAAGCCTTTGGTCTGGTTTTTGGTGAAGCGAATTCCTTCGGGGTTCCCGCGATTACAACTAATGTTGGAGGAGTAACAACTGCAGTTAAAAATGGTTTGAACGGAATCACTTTTCCTCCTGAAGCAAGTCCCGAAGAATTTGCTGATTATATACAAAAAATTTTTACTGATCAAATTTCTTACAAAGAACTTGCCCTTTCTTCCTTTAATGAATTTGAAACACGTTTAAACTGGCGCGTTGCGGGAGAGACTCTAATGAGATATTTGAAAGAGTTATAATTTTCATGTTGAAATAGTCCCTCCATTTTTAACTTAAATCCCACCTTTAAAATTATTAATTTTCAAATATGTCAGATTCCAATTCAAAATTTATTGTTCAGGGTGGGAATCCTCTGCACGGTAATATAAAAGTAAGCGGTTCCAAAAACGCAGCTCCGAAATTATTAGTAGCTTCAATGCTCTCCGATAAGCCTTCGGTACTTCGAAATTCTCCAAACAAGATCAGTGATTTAAATATCAATAAAGAAATCTGCGAAAACTTAGGCGCAAAAATTTCTATAACAGAAGATACTTTAAAAATACAAACTGAAGAATTTTCAAAAAGCATTATCTCTGAAGAGCTTGGGAATCTTACGCGCATAGCAGTATTGATGGCCGGACCATTGCTTAACAGAACGGGCAAAGCGGAAATACCAATTCCCGGTGGATGTAAGATTGGCGCAAGACCTGTTAACTTTCATATCGATGCTCTTGAAAAACTTGGAGCCAATGTTGATATAAAAAATGATTATTATATTTTAAAAACTGACGGCTTAAAAGGTGCAAACATCCATTTAGATTATCCCAGTGTAGGGGCAACTGAAAACGTAATCATAGCCAGTACACTGGCAAAAGGAAGAACGATTTTAACCAATGCTGCAGTTGAGCCTGAAATAATTGACCTCATAAAATTTCTTCAGAAGATGGGGGCAATTATTGAACTCAGTACGGATAGAAAAATTACAATCGAAGGTGTTGATAGACTTGAAGGCGCAGAGCATACAGTCATCCCCGATAGAAATCAGGTAGCATCATTTGCTTCAGCCGGGCTTGCCTCACAAGGTGATATTTTTATTGAGAATGCTATACAGGAAGATATTATAACTTTTCTTAATAACGTTCGCCGTATTGGCGGGAAATTTGAAGTGAAAGATAACGGCGTAAGATTTTATTATGACGGACCGTTTAAATCAATTGCTCTTGAAACAAACGTTCACCCGGGCTTTATGACAGACTGGCAGCAGCCGTTTGTTATCCTTATGACTCAAGCCAGCGGAATTTCAATCGTACACGAAACTGTATATGAAAAAAGATTTGGCTACGTGCACGAGCTTAAAAAAATGGGAGCAGATATTGAACTTTTCAATCAATGTCTCGGAAGTACTCCATGCAGATTTGTTACATCAAATTATCTGCACAGCGCAGTAATAAAAGGCCCTACTCCGTTACACGGAGCAGAGATTAATATTCCCGATTTACGCGCAGGATTTTCATATCTTGTTGCAGCAATTATTGCAAAAGGTGAATCTATTATAAACGGAGCCGTATACATAGATAGGGGATATGAAGACATAGATTTAAAATTAAAATCAATAGGTGCAGATATCAAAAGGGTTTAGTTGTATTCATTTATTAATGTTAATATTCAAATCTCATGACAAACCAGCAAAAAATAGACGACTTAAAAAAGAAACGTGCTGAAGCAATGCTTGGCGGCGGGCAGAAAAGAATTGACCAGCAGCATAAAAGAGGCAAACTCACAGCCCGCGAACGCATTGATTTATTATTGGATAAAGATTCTTTCGAAGAGACAGATATGTTTATAAAACACCAATCCTATGACTTTGAACTTCAGGAACAAAGATATTATACAGATGGCGTTATTACAGGTACAGGTACAATTGATGGAAGACTCGTGTGTGTTTTCTCTCAGGACTTTACAATTCTCGGCGGCTCGCTCTCGGAATATTATGCAAAGAAGATTTGTAAGATAATGGACTTTGCTATGAAAATGGGTGCTCCGATAATCGGCATAAACGATAGCGGCGGTGCGCGTATTCAGGAAGGTGTTATCTCACTCGGAGGATATGCTGATATATTTTTAAGAAATACTTTATCAAGCGGAGTTGTACCGCAGATTTCTGCTATCGTAGGTCCTTGCGCAGGCGGTGCAGTTTACTCTCCTGCAATTACGGATTTTGTTTACATGGTTGATAAAATTTCTTATATGTTTGTTACGGGTCCTAACGTAGTTAAAACAGTTACAAATGAAGATGTTACTTTTGATGAACTTGGCGGCGCAGCAACACATGCTATAAAATCAGGCGTAAGCCATTTTACCTGTGAAAATGAAGTAGAGTGTTTCCAAAGCATAAGAAAACTTATATCATATATCCCATCCAACAATATGGATAATGCTCCGGTGTATCAATATGACGGTCCGATGGACAACGAAATTCCGGAACTTGATACTTTCTTACCTGATAACGTGAACAAGCCATACGATATGAAAGAGCTTATTGAAAAAGTTGTTGATGAAGATAGCTTCTATGAAGTTCATAAAGAATATGCCGAAAATATTATTGTTGGTTTCGCAAGAATTGGCGGCCGCTCAATTGGTGTTGTTGCAAATCAGCCATTGGTATTAGCTGGTGTGCTTGATTTAAACTCGTCTATTAAAGGCGCAAGGTTTGTCCGTTTCTGCGATGCATTCAATATTCCGCTTCTTGTATTTGAAGATGTACCGGGATTTTTACCCGGTACTGACCAGGAATGGAGAGGTGTTATCCGCCACGGAGCAAAACTTCTTTATGCATTCTGCGAAGCAACCGTACCAAAGCTTACAGTTATCGTACGTAAAGCTTACGGTGGAGCTTATGACGTTATGAATTCAAAACATGTTCGCGGAGATATTAACTTAGCATGGCCAACTGCTGAAATTGCAGTTATGGGTGCAAAAGGCGCTGCAGAAATTATTTTCAAAAAAGAAATCGATGCAGCTTCAGATAAAGTTAAAGCTTTGGACGAAAAAGTTGCTGAATACACAGAAAAATTTGCTAATCCGTACCTTGCCGCTGAAAGAGGATTTGTTGACGATATAATTGAACCTAAAGATACCCGTAAAAAACTTATTAAATACTTCAAAATCGCTGAAAATAAGGTTGATTCTAATCCAAAGAAGAAACACGGAAACATTCCGTTGTAATTTTCAGTAAACGATAGTTATTTTCCTACATTAACGCCCAAATTCTTGTTTGGGCGTTTTTTTTTTGTGGAATCCTGCTAAAAAGGTGAAAGCATGTTGTTCCGATAACAAAAATTTGTTTTGAAAATATTGTAACAAACAGAAATCATTTCCGTTTAAATAAATATATTTTTCATTTCTAGTAAACCTTTTTCTTTTATGCTGCATCTTACTAATAAATTCGGTGGTGCAGCATTTTAATTTTATCACCGCATTTGGCAAATATCACAGAAAATATTTCCGATACTGATTTAATTAATGCATGCAAGACAGGGGATCCGCTTGCATTCAAATCCTTATATGAAAAATATTCGGGACGTGTTTATGCATTGGCATTAAGGATGTGCGGGAATAATGATATTGCAGATGATCTGACTCAGGAAGTTTTTATTAAAGTATGGGAAAGTATCAGTTCTTTTAAAGGTGAATCAGCTTTTTATTCGTGGCTTCACAGAATATGCATTAACTGTTTTCTTATGAAGCTTCGCACGGATAAAAATTATGAGAAAAAAATAGGCGATAGCTTTAACAACTCAGAGGGGAATTTACTAATGCTTGCTTATACAAAAGATGACTTCTCCCTTGATATGGAGAAAGCCATCCAAAAGCTTCCCTCACAGGCAAAACTGATTTTTATTTTATTTGAAATAGAAGGTTACAAACATAAAGAAATCTCGCAGATGCTTAATATAGAAGAGGGCACATCAAAAGCCCACTTACATAAAGCAAGAAAAATTTTAAGGGAGGAATTAGTAAAATGAACTGCTCTCAGGTTCAGGAATATTTCGATGACTTCTACAATAATGAATTGGATTATAACACAAAGGATTTAATTCAAAATCATCTTATTGATTGCAAAGACTGCGCATCGGAATACTCCTCATTTATTCTTTTAAAAGAAAGAGCGGCTTCTTTGAAAAAAGAAATCACACCGCCGAAACAAATTTTTGAAAATATCGAAAAAGAAATAAACCAAGGAAAAGGTAGAATGAGCAACGATATCAAAATAACACCTCTCTCGAATAATATCCTTACTATAGATTTTCAGGAAGATAAAAAAGAATTTACTTCTTCGAAACAATCAAGTTTTATGGCAAAGAACTGGTACTGGTTTGCATCTGCTGCGGTAGTTCTGCTTATTGTTTCAGTCGCTCTCATCAGCTATTCATCTAAAAAAGTTTTTTCAGTTGAAGAAATGTCTAACTGGAAATTGATCAGCCTGAAAGGCGGAGCATTTGTGAATGGAGTAAAATCGGATAAAGTAAATATCGGTGACTGGATTCAAACAGATTCAGTCTCTTCTGTTGTACTTAAAATTGCAAACGTTGGTGATGTAAGCATTGAGCCGAATACAAAAGTCAGGTTTATTCAGTCAGACGGAAACATCAGCAGGATAGAAGTTCTTTACGGAACAGTAAACGCATCGACATCCCAGGCAGATAAATTTGTTCTTCAGGCAAGCAATATGAAAGTACAGGATAAAGGCGGTTCATATTCATTTAAAGTCGATGATAAAGGAAACGGAGTTATCTACGTTAATAACGGAATTGCAAATGTTGAATCGGGAAATAAATCTGCAGTTGTTACCGATGGAAAATTCTGCTTGTATAAGCCCGAGTACGGTATAGGTGTTCCTTTCAGAAAAGATTCAAAGCCGGAATTTCAGGATGCACTATTCCAGTATGATTTTAATAACGGAGGCGCGCCTTCTATTTATTATGCAATGGCTAATGCGGGACCCGAAGATTATGCATCATTGGTAAATCTTATTCCCAGAGTGGATAATCAGACAAAATATTTAGTCTTGAATAAGCTTGGAAAGCTTGCTCCACAAATGATGCCTACAATTAACATAGATAGCCTTGATGATTATGATGATGATAAAATCGAAAAATCTTTGAAAGATTATCACGGAAAAGTAAAAGTTCAGATGCAGTTTGATAAAGCAGAGCTTGAAAAGGAAATGCAGGAGCTTGCAAAAGACCTTGCAGATATGAGAATAAGCATAAAGATTGATGGCAAAAAAATGGCAGAAGATATAAGAAGGGAAATGAAAAATCTTCAGATAGAAATTCAGGATATGAATGAAAATTTTACCGATACGAATGAGTATTATTATGACTATAAAAATTTTGATAAAGAGCAGTTCAATAAAGATATGGAAAAGATGAAGATTGAGCTTAAAGAAAATCTTGGCAAGATGAGTATTGAGTTAAAAAATAATGAGGCTGAGTGGAAGAAGAATGCAGAAGAATGGAAGAAGTACGGAGAAGAGTGGAAGAAGTATGGCGAAGAAATGAAGAAAAATTTTGCTCCGGAAAATTTTAATTTCAATTTTAACTTTGATTCTCTTAATATTAAAATTGAAGGACTTGAAGATCTTGAAAAGCTTGAGGGCATAGAAGGTCTTGAAGAAATGAAAATTGATACCACAAACGGAAAGCATAAATTTTATTTTAAATTTGATGATAAAAAACACAAGAAGAATAAAAAAGATAAAGACGATGAAGATGACGACGAAACTGAAGAAATATAATTCATAAAATTCAATTCAATTTGTTTTTTAGAATCCGTTGCAGAAAAATCTGTAACGGATTTTTTATTTTAATACACAGACAAAGAACCATACTATGACGAATTTGTCAATTAAAGTTCGGAAATGTGCTAATTATGTCGCGGAATTGATTTTTCTTTTGGTATAAGAATTGTGTTATTATGTAGAAGAGTAAAAATAATTCATAGGATGATAAATTCTTCAAATATTAACTTCAAATTATCCTGAAAATTTCTCAATTTTAATTCATTTTGCAATAAAAATTAAAATTAGATTTACATTACTTCACTTAAAATAGCCTTCCATTAAATTCAAATAATAGGTAATTTATGTACGAGATTAAAAACTCTTATTATAATTTGAAATCTACACGTTCTACAACAATCGACCCGGAAAAAGATGATTATTCCGATAATTCCGAAAATGAATTAGATGAATTTTCTGAAGCTGACCAAAATGAACTTTCCAAAGAAGAACTACAAAAGCTAAGAGAAGAATTTAATAAAGAGGCAATGCCTCACATGAAGCTTCTTCATAACTATGCTTATCGCATGACAAATAATCAGCTTGATGCAGATGATTTAGTTCAGGAGACATACTTACGCGCATTCAGATTTTTTCATAAGTTTGAACGCGGAACTAATTGTAAAGCATGGCTGTTTAGAATCATGAAGAATTTATACATCAACAACTACCGCAAAGCTCAGAAGGAGCCGGGTAAAGTTGACTATGAAGAAGTCGAAAACTTTTTTGACAGCATACGTTCTGAGAAAATTGATTCCAATGATTTACAGCAGAAAGTTTTTTCGAACTTATTAGACGATGAATTGTTAATAGCGTTAAACTCATTACAGGATGATTTTAAAACTGTAGTTATACTCTGTGACCTTGAAGGTTTAAGCTATGAAGAGATTGCTGAATTTTTAAATTGCCCGGTAGGAACTGTAAGAAGCAGACTTCACAGAGGAAGAAAATTATTGCAGATGAAACTTGCTGATTATGCGCGCAACAAAGGATACGATGTTGATAACAATTTAATGTAATACCATTATACCAGAGCAGGCAATACCTTATAAAATATACATTCAATTTTTAAAACAAATTTTAAAATCAAATTCAAATTATTATTTGAACTAAATTTTACTTAATGGCTACATTTACTGAGCAGCAACTCGAGCTCCTGACTGACTATGTGGGAAATCGTCTTTCAGGTGAAGAGTTAAATCAGGTAGAGAGTTTAATAAACTCTAACCCTGATTACAAAGCGCGTTACATATTGGAAAAATCCACGGTAGAACTTTTTTCATCACGACTGAAAAATATCGAAACGCCTTTATACGTTTACCAGAACATCAATAAAGGAATTGATGAGTTTATATCATCAAGAACTTCTACCCAAAATGTAACTACCACCCCGCAATACAATATTCCTCAGGTTTCAATACAAAGCAAAGTTAATATTAGTGCTCCATCACGCAAGTACTATTATGCTGCCGGAACATTAGCGGTTATATTAGTTGTGTTTTTTGTTTACAGCTACTATCTGAACAATGCCGTACCTAAGGATAAAAATTTTATTGAAATTTCCAGAAGTATTTTCGATAAAGTTGATGCAGGTGAAGTAAAGCTTCAGTATGCTACAAATAATCCTGTTGAACTTGCAAACTTCTTTAAGGATAAAGTTGACTTCAATGTTTTTATTCCTGATATCAAAGATGCGGAACTTGTCGGAGGTGTGTATAATGAAATCAACGGTCAAAAGCTTGTTCACTTCGTTCACAAGTGCGGAAATAAACTGATTTATACGATGGAAGGCTGCATGAAAGATGTTATGAAGGATGATAAATTAGTTCTTCCTGACCATCATAAAGTTGATATACAAAAAGGGCAAAACTGGACACCGTGCGCGCCCGTTGAAGGTGATAACATTGTTGTATGGTTCAGAGACGGAGTTGTGTGTTCATCGGTTTCAAAAATTGCTCCGCAGCAGATTGCTTCGGTTCTTACAAGCTACAAAAAATAATCTTATTTAATTATTTATTTTAAAATGAAAAAAAATATTTTAATCGCCTTTGCATTAGTTCTTTCAATAGCAGTTTACTCATGCGGAAAAAAAGATGAAAAGGTAACAGAAACAAAAAAAGATAATACTCCAACACCAACACAAACAACGGGCACAACTCAAACAAAAGCAGCATCATATTATACAGTATCATCAGTCACAGGCTCTTCATCAAAGAACGTTGCTCCTAATTTTACATGGGAAGAGAACGGCAAAAAAATGTCCATGGCTGATCTGAAAGGAAACGTTGTACTAGTAAATCTTTGGGCTACCTGGTGTGGACCTTGCAAAAAAGAAATTCCTGACCTTTCAAAAATTTCACAAGATATGAAAGATAAGAATTTTAAAATGATTGGTGTTAATGTTTTCCAGAATCCTAAATCACAATCGATTGGAGATTTTTTAAGCTCTAATCCTATCCCTTATACAATTTTAGATGCAGGCGAAGATTTTGTAAAAGCATTTTCAGATGCAACAAAATCAGATATAGAAGCTGTACCTACTACATTTGTTGTTGATAAAAAAGGTAACATAGTTGAAACAATCGTCGGTGCTAGAGATGAAGAAACTTTCAAAACCACAATCAATAAATACCTGAACTGATTTTTATTTTTACGAAGCCGGTGTTAATATTTTAACTCCGGCTTTTTTATTTTAACCCCGTGATAGTTGAATAATACCAATCTTTCCTGTTTATCAATATTGGGCTCAACCGGCTCTATCGGATGTAATACTCTCAAGGTTGTAAAAAATCTTAACGAAAATAATTTTCCTGTAAAGGTAAAATATCTTTCCACCAATTCACAAATTGATCTTCTTGCCGGGCAGGTAAGGGAATTCAATCCTGATGCAATAGTAATTACCAATAAGGATAAAGCAAAAGAGTTTAAAGAAAAATATTCGCAGGAAAAATTTTTCAGTAAATTAGAAGTTTTATCAGGGACGGAAGGGCTTGAAGAGATTTCAAAACGTGATGACTACGATACACTTGTATGCGCATTAGTCGGCTTTGCCGGGCTTTCACCTGTAATCAATGCAATCAAATCCAAAAAGAAAATTGCTCTTGCCAATAAGGAAACTCTTGTTGTAGCAGGCAGTATTGTTAATCAGCTTTTAAAAGAATTCAAAACAGATCTTCTTCCGATAGACAGCGAACACTCTGCCATACTTCAGTGTCTTCTTGGTGAAAAAGATAATGCAATTTCAAAAATTATTCTTACTGCTTCGGGCGGACCGTTCCGCACAAAGACATACGAAGAAATGCAGAAAGCAACTGTAGAAGATGCATTGAACCATCCTAACTGGAAAATGGGAACGAAGATTACAATTGATTCTGCAACGATGATGAATAAAGGGTTGGAAGTAATAGAGGCAAAATGGCTTTTTGATCTGCCGATTGAAAAAATAGAAGTGGTATTTCATCCGCAGTCTATAATTCATTCAATGGTTGAGTTTGAGGATTCTTCAATTAAAGCACAGATGGGAATACCGGATATGAAAATTCCGATTCAGTTCGCTTTGACGTATCCGAAAAGAGTGAAAGCTGATTTTCCCAAGATGGATTTCAGGAATTATCCTTCACTTACATTCGAAGAACCGGATTACAAAAAATTTGAATGCCTTCAGATTGCATTCGATGTTCTTAAGGAAGGAAAAACTTATCCCGTTGTAATGAATGCTGCTAATGAAGCAGCCATAGATAGTTTTCTGAACGGAGAAATAAAGTTTACAGATATACCCAAACATATTCGTAAGTGTCTTGATGTGCATAACGCAATTATGGACTTTACTTTAGAAGATATATTCGAAATTGACCGAAAAACACGAGAAATTTCTGTAATCTAAACGTGCTCTTTTGAATATCTTTTAAACTTTAAATTATGTACTTTTTTAATTGTTTTATTTGTTTTTACAAAAATTATGGAGCTTTTTAACACTATATTTTATTTTTTAATTGTAATCGGAATTCTTGTATTTATTCACGAATTCGGTCACTTTGCAGCAGCGCGATTAATGGGCATGCGGGCAGAAATTTTTGCTCTCGGTATGGGCTACAGGCTGTTCGGTTACAATAAAGTTACAGGGTTTACTTTCGGCAAACTCTCGGAAGAAATTAAACTTGGTGAACACACGGATTACCGTCTCTGCGCATTTCCTATCGGCGGCTATGTAAAAGTAGCGGGTATGATAGATGAAAGCATGGATAAGGATTTTATTGACTCCGAGCCGCAGCCATGGGAATACCGTTCTAAACCGGTGTGGAAAAGAATGGTTGTTATTACTGCAGGCGTTATTATGAACTTCCTGCTTGCATTCATTATCTTCTATTCAATTACTCTTATTAAGGGTAAGACTATAACAGATTCTACTACAATCGGATATATATCTAACGGCTCTCCTGCAAAGACTTCAGGACTTCTGCCCGGTGATAAAATAATTTCAATCAATAATCATCCTGTATCTTCATGGGAAGAAGTACAAAGCAATTTGTACTTTGAAAATCTTGGTGAAGCATTATCGTTCGTAATAGATAGAAACGGTGTAAAGCAGACTATCAATGTTACAAAAGATAAGGTCGGCGATTTAACCGAAAGAAGTTTCGGTATTGCAGTTGGAAACATTTCAGCAGAAATAAATGATGTTGTATCGGATAAGCCGGCATCAAAATGCGGAATACAAAAAGGCGATGTGATAACTGAGTTTGCAGGCACACCTATAACTCACTCACAGCAGCTGACGGACTTGATAAGATTTAATGCTAACAGGGAAGTTGATGTTAAATGGACACGAGACGGAAAAACATTAGACTGCAAAATTACTCCTTCGGCTGATTCCACAATTGGTGTAATCATAGCCGGAAAATACACAGGACCAATAAAGAAAGAATCATACAACGTTATCACCGCTGCTCCCAAAGCAATTGGTGATATGTATTACTTAGGCGTTGAGTTATTCTTTAAAACTATAGTTAAAATATTCAAAGGTGAAGTTGCATTTAAAAAAGCAATCGGCGGACCGGTAAAAATAGCACAGGCATCTGCACAATCTGCGGAAGGCGGTTTCTTGAGCTTCATCGGATTCCTTGCATTGCTTTCCATCTCGCTTGCAGTGATAAATATTTTACCTTTCCCTGCATTGGATGGCGGCCACTTTATAATGCTTATGTATGAAGGTATTGTGCGCAAGCCTGTACCACATAAAGTACAGATAGTTATTCAGAACGTAGGCTTCGCAATACTCATTCTCTTTATGATATTCGTTTTATACAACGATATTATATCTATAAAATAAATTTTCATTAGTTCTATAATTTTAAAAAGTCTTCTTAAGGTTACTTAGGAAGACTTTTCTTTTTATCTAAATCCAATCTCCATTCCTTCTCGTATTTCTGTTAATGTTGAAATTAACAAGAAATATCGCCTTAATTCTACTACTCGGAATCTGTTCTCTTATGCTGATTTCACAATTCGATGCTTTCGTTTTTGAAAATTACTCCGATATTTCTAAAATAACAGAACATTTTAACAAAGAGCATAGTCATAGATTTGATTTAAGTAAAATTCAGTTCCACGCACATAAAATTTATAAGCCAATTGAGAAAATTAATTTTGCTGAAAGCTCATATAGTTTGTTTGCTGTTCTCGGTTTTACATTCTTAATCATTTTAAATTTTAAAAAAATAGTTTTTTCTATACTACAATTTATCAATATTCACTTCGTAACCTCCTTTCTTATTCCTCCTAAATTCTCTTAATCTTTTATATTAATATTTTATAAACTTTTAAGAGAATTTCATCTTTTATCATCATGAAAAAAATCATACTGATTCTTTTATTGGTCTTGTATGGCAATTCTTTTGCCCAATCACAATCAATAGAAGGAAAAATATACGAAGGAAATACTAATAATCCTTTAACGGGTTCCGTTATAAAATTAAATTATAATAATCTTTCTACTTCGTCAGATATCACAGGGTCGTTTTCGTTCAGTGAAATACCTGATGGGAAATATGAGCTTACTATAGCATACATAGGATATAAAACAAAAAATATTGTACTGGATATCCTGAATAAAAAATCTTTTTATCAGAATATATATTTAGAGGATGACCATTTAACGATTTCCGAAATAGAGGTTTCCGAAAATCGTGAGTACGGTAAAACAAATTTCTCAGGGCTAGAATTAAAACTCAGACCCGTAAATAATGCGCAGGATTTACTTCGCATTGTACCGGGATTATTTATTGCCCAGCATGCAGGAGGCGGAAAAGCTGAGCAGCTTTACCTTCGAGGTTTTGACCTTGACCATGGAACAGATATAAATATTTCAGTTGACGGAATGCCCGTTAATATGATTTCCCACGCTCATGGGCAGGGGTATGCAGACCTGCATTTTGTCATTCCTGAAACAATAGAAGGCTTCGATGTATTCAAAGGTCCTTACTATGCAAAGTTCGGTAATTTATCTACTTCCGGTTCTGTTGCTTTCTCAACCAAAAATTCTATAGAGAAAAATGTAGTTCAGTTTGAGTCAGGTTTATTTAATACCTATAGGGGACTTGCAATGATTAATCTTCTCGGCAAGAATGATAAATTATTTAACGGTTTAAAAGAAAGCGCGTACATTTCCGGAGAGTATAATGCAACTGACGGATACTTCGATGCTAAGCAAAAATTCACCCGCATAAATGTGTTTGGAAAATATTACGGACTGTTAAATCCAAGCACAATAATTTCTCTCAGCGCTTCGCACTTTACAAGTCATTGGGATGCATCAGGTCAGGTGCCGCAAAGAGCAGTTGATGACGGAACAATTTCGCGCTATGGTTCAATTGACCCCAATGAGGGCGGCAATACTTCGCGCACCAACGTGAATTTTAATTTATTAAATTCGTTAAGCGCTAATGCTGATTTAAAAAGCCAGTTCTACTTCACAAATTATAAATTCAATCTCTATTCAGATTTTACTTTCTTTCTTAATAATCCTGTGGACGGTGATGAAATAAATCAGAATGAAGATAGAAATATTTATGGGTATTGTTCAACTCTATCACTGAAAAATAATTTTAGTAAATCAAGCTGGAAAACGGATTTATCGATAGGAACAAGAATTGATGCTATAAAAAATATTTATCTTGCTAATACAAAACAAAGAAGTTTTATATCTTACATCGTTAATGGAAGTGTACTCGAAAAAAATATTTACGGGTATATAGATGAGACTATTTCACTGGGGGATTTAATTATAAATCCCGGACTTCGATTTGATTACTTCGATTTTAAATTTACTGATGCACTTAATAATAATATGATATCTACGAAATCTGATAATATATTGAGTCCGAAATTAAATCTGTATTACAATGTAACATCAAAAACTCAGTTATATATAAAAGCAGGCTCCGGATTTCACTCCAATGATGCAAGAGTTTCAGCTCTTGAATTAGTGGGTAAAACTCTTCCCCGTGTTATCGGATACGAGTTAGGAACATCATTCAGTGCAGGTAATGCATATATAAATACCAGTATTTGGGGATTAAATCTTGAGAGCGAATTTGTATATGTAGGTGATGAGGGTGTCGTTGAACCAAGCGGCAGAACAAGAAGGCTTGGAATAGATTTTTCAGGCAGGTATCAGTTTACAAAAAATCTTTGGGCAGACTTAGATTTAAATTATGCGAAAGGAAAATTTATTGATGAACCGGAAGGGATGAATGAAATTCCGCTTGCTCCTGAGTTCACTTCCATTGGCGGACTTTCATTTAAATCTAACATTGGTATCGGCGGCAGTTTGCGCTACAGATATATTGGAGAGAGACCTGCTAATGAAGATAATTCAACAAGAGCTAAAGGTTATTTTTTAATGGATGCAGTTTTAAATTATACTTTATCAAAAATAACATTGGGTGTATCTGTAGAAAATTTATTGAATAATAAAGACTGGAATGAAGCACAGTTTGATACTGAATCAAGATTGTTTAATGAAACAGAACCGGTAACTGAATTACATTTTACACCGGGCACTCCGTTATCTTTAAGAGGAAAAATTTCAGTAAGCTTTTAAAAATAAAAACTCCTTAGAAAAGTTAAACTCTAGGGAGTTTTATATTTAATCACTAATAAAATTTTTGAATATAATCACAAACTTCGAACCTTTTCCCTGAGTACTTTCAACATAAATTTTTGCTCCAGTAAGGTCTGCCAGTTTTTTTACAATAGATAGACCAAGCCCTATTGAATTTTCTCCTGCAGTTGGCTTTGCGCTGAGTTTTGCAAATTTCTGGAACATCATTTCTTTATCTTTATCCGTAAATCCCGGCCCTTCATCCATTATCTCGCAAACAGGCTCATTCTCTTTATTTTCATATACTCCGATAAAAACATTTTTATTGGGAAATGTATATTTAATAGCATTGGTTAATATGTTTGTAAGAATCTGCTCGATAGCAACTTTATACGAATTAAATTTTATTTCATAATGAGGCTTGCTTACGCTGATGCTGATGCCCTTTGCATTGGCTGACTTTTTATTTTCTGCAATAACTCTTGTAACAATATTGGAAAGATTTACCTCAGATACATTGCCTTCCATCTTGCCGGAATCAATTGCATTGAGGTTGAGCAGATTTGAAATAAGCCCGAGCATTTTTTCAGAGCTAAGCCTTATCTCCTGCATAATCTCTTTCTGGTCAGGGTCAAGGCCTTCACCATCGCCGAGATAAATTTCAGCGAGAGAATAAATTGCTCCAAGCGGATTTCTTAAATCATGCGCTAAGATACCTATGAACTCATTTTTTTCTTTATTAAGAGATTCAAGCTTATCGTTCAGCATCGTCAGCTTATTTTTTTCTTCCTTCAGTTTATTTGTTTCATAATCAAGCTTCTCAATTTCAAACTGCATTATCAAATTGCTTGAAATCCTGTCGATCTCTTTTTTGTGTATCTCTTCGTATTTATCGAATTGTTTTGTTTTATATTCCAGAGATGTTTTATGGTCGCCTTTCTCTAAAAAAATCTTGCTCAGAAATTCATAGTTGCAGTAAAGCAGCTCATTCATATTTTTCTTTGATGCGGAAAAAATACTGTCGTATGCCAGTACAATTGCTTTATCAATATTCTTGCTTTGATAATGCAGCTCGGCAAGAATAAATTTCGTCTCTGCTATTGAGCGCTCGTCGTTCAGCTGATTTGATATCAAAAGCCCGAGGTTGCAGTTTATTAATGCATCATCGAAGTTTTCCAGCTTATTCAATACTTTACCTTTAAAAACATAATTTGCCGAGACCATAGACTTATCACCGATCTCTTCAAACAGCTTCAGACTGTTTTCCGAAAAGCTTAACGCCATATCATATTCACCCTGCTCAAAATATACATCAGCATAATTGTAAAGAATGTATCCTTCTCGGTATTTATCCTTTAAGCGTCCGTTAAGTTCAAGCGCAGAGTTCAGATACTTCAAAGAATTTTTATAATCTTTCTGCTTCTTATATATCATTCCGATATTTACATAGCAGCTTTGAAGATCGAACCAGCTGTCGATTTCCTTGGAGATTTTTATACAGTCCAGAAAATATTTTAATGCCTTCTTGAAGTTATCCGTATCCATATATACCACACCGAAATTATTCAACAGTCTGGCTTTGATTAGCGGAGAATTGTCAATCTGATTCAACCGATAACTTTCAGATAAGTGTTTTAAACCTTTGCGATAGTCTTTTCTATGGATGT
Source organism: Ignavibacteria bacterium (assembly GCA_044226845.1). GTDB lineage: Bacteria > Bacteroidota > Ignavibacteria > Tepidaquicellales > Tepidaquicellaceae > JAFDZO01. The sequence goes on along the minus strand of JBGAGG010000004.1, from coordinate 157,805 downwards.
ATACATTTGCCAGATTTAGATGGCAGGCAACAAGATTCTTTGTATCATTTTTTATAGAATATAAGTCTATAGCTCGAAGAATATTTTCTTCTGCATTATCGTATTCTGAAATTGCATGATAGCAGTTGCCTAACTGATGTGTGTAATAAGCAATGTAGTCCGGATTGTTTATATCTTCGGCCAGCTTTAGTGCGGCTTTGCAATCCTGAAGAGCATCATTTGCATTCTGAAGAACTTTTTTTGCAATGATATCTTTATACTCTTCAAGTTTCTTACGCTCGTCAATGCCTGTATTCAGCTCCTTAACGAGTTTTTTAAAACTTGTATTCAAGTTTCCCCCCTATTGAAAACTTATTTTACAAATGTATCTGTAAACTTGTATTACAAATATATCTATTTATATCCGATAAAACAAAACGCTAAAAATCTGTTTTCTGCGAAATAAATTGAACTATAAATTACGGTTATTTGTGCGTTCCTGTTTAGCAAGAATGGTTTTAATTTTATCGATGGCAAAAGATTTCTGAAAAAATCTTTTGGCTGCCTGCGCTTCTTTTAAAACAGAATAATCCAGTTCCTTCACCTGCGACTCTGCCAGAATTATTTTTTTAAAAATTTTTAACGAAGTATTCATGTGTCCGTGAAGGTATTTCGGAATTTTATCGTTTGAAGATGTAAAGTGCTTTGCAGAATCGATAAGTGAAAGAGCTGACTCATAGTGTTTCATTTCTATATAATTAAGCAGTGTATAAAAGCGTAAATTTATTTTCATTATTATATCCGCGTAATTTACTTTGCTGATATGCTCCAGAGATTTTTCATATTTTTTTAATTTAAAATTCAGTACTCCCAGACAATAATTTATCTGGTTATTTTGTACATTCGGATGGAGCGTTGGACCGTATTTTTCTATAAATTTTTCTGCCCATTTAAATTCTTTTTCTATTACCGCAGCGCTGAAAATATTTTCAAATACCTGCGGTACGAAATATTCTTCATTTTCATTGGGATAGATTCCAAGATTTAAGAAATATTGGTTCAGTTCAAAAACTTCTCTTTTAAAAGACAAATCTGCCGGTATAAGCTTCAGATAAAGTGTTTCGCACAGCACAGCCCAAAGCATATATGTATCAGTTTCTTCAAATTCGGCCCCGTGATTTAAAAATATATATTTTAGTTCTTTGTAAACCGGAAGTACATCTTTTTCCACTTTAATTCTATAAGTCAAATAATATGCCTTAAGATAAGGAAAATACTTATTCTTAGATTTTTCAAGATAATCTATAAAACTATCAGGACTAATTGTTTTTACGAATTCATTTAGGATATTATTTTTTTTATTATTAAAGTTTGTGGTTTCATCGTATGTTATATGTTCGCTGAGATGAACAAAGAATGTGGAAAAAAAATGAGAAATGATGGGCTCGGCTTTTCTGGATGAGAACTCCATCCGCTCATAAATTTCCACCTCACTTAATTGCAGCGCGTTGTAATGAAAAGCTTCTTCAAGTACATGCAAATGCATAAAATACTCAGGAGAAATTTTTGTGCCTGCCAGCTTATTTTTATTTGAAATAACAATTTTGTTCGAGAGTGAGAAACACTTTCTTTTTTGCAGTTCTGTGATAAGCAGTTTGTAATATCCGTTCTCATCTTTTTTCAATCTTTCGTTTGCAAGAAAACTTCTCAATAACTGAGAAAATTCCGTCAGCCTGTTTTTAATAGTCCTTTCACTGAAAGTTTTTCCCGGGTATAATTTATTATAGAGAGATTCATAAGTCAGTTTTTCATGGGAATATTCCGGATAAAACCTTCTGATTTCTTTGAAGAGCCTGATTAAAACCTTATTTGTATTGTGATAAGGTGAGTTTATAAAGCTGTCAAAGCACTTTAAATCATCTTTTTGGAAGGTTTTCAGTATTTCAAAAGTGTTTACAGGTATCAAAATTTCGGTATTAAATTAGCTTAAAATTAATGCAATAAAGCAATTTTAAGCTTTTTTATTATAAAAAGCTAATTAATATTTTCGGTATTTTATTGTATTTTCTCTTTGAACGGTTAGCTGTACAATTCTATCTTTGTAGAGAAAATTTAAATAAAAAAAATCATGCAGGAAAAAATTTTAAAACCGGTTTCAACATTAATGTTTTCGGCAATTTTTCAAGTTGTTAGAATTGTTTTAAATTTATCTTCTTCCAAAAAATAGTTTTAAACCAAAATAATTTTTCTGAATCTAACCAATTTATGATGACGCAAATAAATTTCAGCTTTTCTGAAAAAGCCATAATATTGCCCTAAGCAATTCCTGTCAAGTACTTTCTGCTTTATTTCCCTATTAGTAGGAATAGGGAGCATTGTGTTTTTACATAAAAATTTCTTTGTTAAATTATTTCGGAAGGGAAATTATACCCGAACGGAAGAATTTTGAAAGCAGTTAAAAATTGTATCTTCAATTATAGTGAGGTGATTTTCAAGAGAGGTAAAATATTTAAATGCCCGTCCCGAATTTTTCATCGGAACGGACATATAAAAATAAAAATCTTATTTAGATAAAATCATTTTCTTCGTCATTACAAAATCATTATCGCGTCCCTGAGCTGTCATTTTAAAGAAGTATATTCCGCTTGTAAAATCCGAGCCGTTGAATTCAACAGAATGAAATCCTGCTTTCTGTAAATTATTATTTACCAGAACAGCAACTTCTCTTCCAAGTAAATCAAATACACTTAGCTTCACGCTGCTTTCAAAAGGCAATGCGTAATCAATTTTTGTAACAGGGTTGAAAGGATTCGGATAATTCTGTGATAATTTAAATTCAGTTGGCGTACCTGTTACAGGTGTAATTCCTGTAGCAACGGGAGAATTATTTATCTGAATAACGCAGAAGTTTCCCTGTGTAACTGCAGTTCCTGTATAGCTTCCCTGCCATCCTGCGGTGAAGTTAGTTGCATAGCCTGATGTTGAAGTTCCTATTGCATCATTAGCTCTTGATGTTCCTGTAAACCCTGTATGTCTTATTTCGATAACTAAATGCCCGCCTGTATAAAGATATGAATTATTGAAATTAATCGGAGGATCGCCGAACGGATGCGGAGCAGCGCCGTTCACACCGTATGAGTTTGCCGGTATTAATAAGCTCCCTGAACGCACCTGTGTTTTTGTGCCGACAATGTTAGAATCAAATGTTGAATGTCTCTCGGCAGGAGGAACACCCTGCGCAAGATAAATATCATAACTTGAGAAAGTAACATCCGACGAAGGCCAGGCAGTTGTTGATGAAGTTGTATTTCTAAATGTAATTGAGTTTATATGTGTTCCTACCAGAGCTGTAAGCTGGTTTGAATTTATTATCATCTGATAGGTACGGGCTGTATTGCCTGTTGGTCCTGTAAACGTTGCTGTTCCGACTGTACCTGCATACGTACTCGGAATAACGAAGAGTGCTTCAGGGTTTGCTAATTGAGAATAAGCCCCTGAACTAAAACAAATTACAAACAAAAATAAGATTGGGGAAAAAATGTAACGTTTTAACATTGATGACTCCGTTTTATTGTTTTAAAAAAATTAGTATCAATAATGGTGATGTAAATTAAAGAAAATGCATTAAAAAAACCAAACATCTTTTTAGTATGGAACATGATTTTAAAATGTGATTCACCAAGGCGAATTACAGTACAATTTTCAAATAGGGAAACAGTTAAAAAATAAATTGATTTTCAAAAATCCGTCAAAAATTCATCAAAAAATATAAAAACTTAGTTTTTTCTTCTTGCGAAGCAGAGCTTTGCGTAATATTCCTTACAAAGCAGGAGCTTTGTAAGGAGAAGAAAATTTATGATACTCAAAAATAGCTTGAAATCAAAGAATCCGTCAAAAATTCATCAAAAAATCAAAATTGTTTTGTATAAATGTATTGAATAATGTGCTAAAAATGCTCTTACAGTTTTTTTCATAAAATTGAAATATTGTTCAATGCTCTTGTAATATTGTGCACTAATTTGCAGAATTTAGCACGAATTTAATTGTGAAAACCTTGAAAACAGCTCAAAATCAATGTTTTTGCTTTGGCACGGCTATTGTATTATAATAAGTCAAAACACAAAATAACCATATAAAAACAACAAGGAGATATAAAAAATGAACATAGTAAAATTCAACAGACCAAACAAAGATTTTATAAATTTTGAAGGCTTTGATAAGCTTTTCAATTGGAAAGATTTATCAGATGTAGCATTTAATTTTGATAAAACTTTTGGCTTTGCTCCAAAATCAGAAATAGTAGAAGATAAAGATAACTTCTACATTTCAGTTGAATTACCGGGTGTTTCAAAAGAAGATGTAAAAATCAATCTTGAAGAAAACACATTAACAATTTCAGGTTCTAAAAAGAAAGATGAAACTTTCAAAGACAAAACATCAGTAACAAACGAAAGATATTACGGAGAGTTCAAAAGAACTTTCAGCTTAACCAACGATATTAAAAAAGATAATATCGAAGCAGCTTACAAAGACGGTGTATTGCACATCTTATTACCTAAGGTAGAAGAAGCAAAACCGTTCGTAAAAGAAATTACAATTAAGTAATTTATATAATCACCATTAAGTAAATAACTTCCGGCTACCGGTCGGAAAGGCAGGGAATCACCCACAGACTACCTGCCGCGTTACAGAAATTAATTTGATTATCGATTAAAAGATTTGGTTGGATAAATAAAAGATGAAGAGGTAAGAGAAGGGTGTTTGAGTAAAATTGAACACCCTTTTTATTATTTAAAGTAGTTTACAATTAACCAGAATACTCCAGAGACACGTATGGAAATAATTTTTACGCTTATTCTCTTAATAGGCATCGGCATTAACAGCCACAGATACGACGAAAGAAAATATGAGTTAACGAAACAAGAAGTAACTTCATTCATCGAAGAAGATTTTAGCAATAACCAACTACAAGTATTAAGCAATACTGAAAGTGAGATTGAAATTAACAATGAGCTTTCAGGAGTAATAGAAAATAGCATAACAAGTAAAATGGAATCAAAGGGAAAATACATATCAGTCCGAATAAACGATGGTAACAATTAAGTAATATGCTGTGTTAAAGAAATTGAAAAGGTTTTACATTTAATTTCACTTTACAATTAGTTAATTTAAAAATTCGGTTTTTTAAAAAAGAAAAAAAGAAAGGAAATACAAATAATATATGGGTAAAATAATAGGAATTGACTTAGGGACAACAAACTCATGCGTTTCAGTAATGGAAGGCAATGATCCCGTAGTTATCCAGAATGCTGAAGGCGCTAGAACTACACCTTCTGTAGTTGCTTTCACCAAAACAGGTGACAGATTAGTCGGCGACCCGGCAAAAAGACAAGCTGTAACAAATCCTCATAACACAATCTTCTCCATAAAAAGATTTATGGGAAGAAGATATGATGAAGTTACAAGCGAAATAACAAAAGTACCTTATAAAGTTATCAAGGGCGAAAATGATGTTGCTAGAGTGGAAATAACAGACCCTGCAACAAATCAAACAAAAGTATATTCACCACCTGAAATCTCTGCAATGATACTTCAGAAAATGAAGAAGACTGCTGAAGACTATCTGGGTCAGCCTGTAACAGAAGCTGTTATCACAGTTCCTGCTTACTTCAATGATTCGCAAAGACAAGCAACAAAAGATGCAGGTAAAATTGCAGGACTCGATGTAAAAAGAATTATCAACGAACCAACAGCAGCAGCGCTTGCTTACGGTCTAGATAAAAAGAAAGCAAATGAAAAAGTAGCTGTGTATGATTTAGGCGGCGGAACATTCGATATCTCAATCCTTGAATTAGGAGACGGTGTATTCGAAGTAAAAGCCACAAACGGTGACGGACACTTAGGAGGCGATGACTTTGACCACGTATTGATAGATTATCTAGCCGAAGAGTTCAAGAAAAAAGAAGGTATCGATTTAAGAAAAGATCCGATGGCAATGCAGAGATTAAAAGATGCTGCTGAAACTGCTAAGAAAGCTTTATCTTCAAGCTCACAAACTGAAGTAAATCTTCCTTACATAACAGCAACTGCTGAAGGTCCTAAGTTCTTACTTGAAACAATTACAAGAGCTAAGTTTGAATCATTAATTTCCAACTTAGTTGAAAGAACAGTCGGTCCTTGTAAAAAAGCAATTGAAGATTCAGGCTACAAAGTTGAAGAAATAGATGAAGTTATTCTCGTCGGAGGTTCAACAAGAATTCCGATGGTACAGGATAGAGTAAAAGCTTTATTCGGTAAAGAGCCGAACAAAGGCGTAAATCCTGATGAAGTAGTTGCTATTGGCGCTGCTATTCAGGGCGGTGTTCTTGCAGGTGATGTAAAAGACGTTCTCCTGCTTGACGTAACTCCTTTATCATTAGGTCTTGAAACCCTTGGCGGTGTAATGACAAAACTGATTGAAGCAAATACAACTATCCCTACAAAGAAGTCACAGATCTTCTCAACTGCAAGTGATAATCAGCCCGGTGTTGAAATTCACGTTCTGCAAGGCGAGAGACCAATGGCTCAGGATAACAGAACATTAGGCAGATTCCATTTAGAAGGAATTCCGCCTGCACCAAGAGGCGTTCCGCAGGTTGAAGTTACATTCGATATTGATGCGAACGGTATCTTAAATGTTTCTGCAAAGGATAATGCTTCAGGAAAATCTCAGTCAATAAAGATCACTCACTCCTCTGGATTGAGCGATGCTGAAATTGAAAAGATGAAGAAAGATGCTAAAGAACACGAAGCCGATGACCTGAAGAAGAAAGAAATGATTGACTTAAAGAATCAGGCTGACGGAATGATATTCCAGGGCGAAAGACAATTGAAAGAATTCGAAGCTAAGCTTGATGATGCTACAAAATCGAAGATACAATCTTCTATAGACAGATTAAAAGAAGCTGCTAAGACCGATAACGCTGCAACACTTAAAACTGCAATCGATGAATTTAATGCTGCATGGAATGAAGCATCTACACAGATGTATTCACAGGCAACACAAAACCCGGGAGCTGGCGCTGAACAAGGTGCAGGACCGCAAGCCGGTGCTAATCCAAACGCAGGTGCGGATGCTTCGGGTGAAAAAGTCGAAAATGCAGACTTTGAAGTAGTTGATGAAAAAGATAAGAAATAATTAGAAAATAGTAATTATGTTTAAACAAGAGGCGTGGGAACACGCCTTTTGTGTTTTATGAATTTATATTTTTTCTTTTCAATAACCCTAGGTTTAATCTTACTGCTAATTGAATCAATTTAATGAGATTTTCTTGACTCAATTCTCCTATACTTTTAAGGGTAAAACCTGCAGATAATAAATAAATTATTACAGTTCCACCAATTATTGTACTCCCAATCAAATAATTGAATCTATCAAAAACTACTATCAGAAGTGTTACAATTACAACCAATAGCATTGTAAAAAAAAATCCTCGTATAAATAATAACTTTGTTTTATTTTTCTCTTTAGCAAGCTCTCGACTAAATTCAATTTCATTATATTTTTGTATGTCAATTTTTTTCATAATACTTGTTAAATTTTTGTTGTCTTTATAATGATCATAAAAAGTAAACCAATAATTTTTATTTTCATATAATAATTTTACAATATTATTAACATGCACATCTTTTCCGGTTTTATATTCTATCCACTGAGGATTTGCCTCTAACGCTTTATCTCCATAATCAATTATTTTTAAGAACTCACCTAATAGTTCAAGTCTGTAATCAATTTCCTTTAATCTTTCGGTATATATGCCACATCTAGCAATACATATATTTCCTTTAAAAGCAAAATAGTTACCTAATTGAATCCTTTTTATTTCCTGTCGTAAATTTGGATCTTCTAAATAAGATTTAGCTTTGTCTAATATACTATCTATTAATGTGAAATTATCGAGTGCTACAATATAGTTTTTTTCACGCATCGCTTTTTTTGCATTTGGTTCAAAAATATGCACTTCGTTCATAACTTGAAATAACATCCATTCTAATTTCAGTTGGTCAATTTTTTTTTGAGTTTCATTGTTTAATTCAGAGTAATTTTCAGTGACTATTCTAATAGCACAATTAATATGGTATTGAGCTCTTTCTGATACAGCTTTTGATTCTAAAAAACAACCTTTCTTTAATAAATTTGCTGCAAGACAATTATAAAATTCATACTTATAATAGTCGGTGTAAGAAGTTAGTAAGATTCTGCCTTCTATATCAACAGTTTTAAATTCATCAATTACTTTTTCTAAAATTTCATATGCTTGCTTTAACTTTTCCAAAGGAGGTTCATATAAATCGGCATTATTTTGACTAATAGCTATATCTTTCAATTGACAAGCTTCAGAATATATAGTTCTTGCTTTGCCAAGCATCTGGTTATAAATTTGAATAGACAAATTAATTTGGTTTTATATAATTTGTAATTTATATAAATCACTTTGATTAAACAATTGTTAAATGGAAAATGTTTTCCAACAAAATTCCCTGTTCAAAAATCGGTTGTCCTGCCGAATCATTTATAGTATCTTTGTATAGTATAAATAATCAACGAAGTATTAATCATGCAAACGCTTCCTTCACCAAAAATAATGTATAATGCGCTGTTGAATAAAGATTCATCTTACGACGGACTTTTTTTCATAGCAGTAAAGACTACGGGAATTTTCTGCCGGACTGTATGCACAGCTAAAAAACCCAAGCAGGAAAATGTTGAGTTTTATAAATCTGCAGATGAGGCATTAAAATTCGGATACCGCCCATGTAAAGTCTGCAAGCCGTTGAACATCTACGATAAGCCGGATTTTGTAAAAAAGGTATTGAGCGAAATAGAGAAAGACCCGTTCGTAAGACTTAACCAAAGGAAGTTAATTGATATGGGAATAAATCCTCATACACTTGCAAGGTGGTTCAAGAAAAATTTAAACATGACATTTTCAGCATATCATAAAATGAACAGACTAAATAAAGTATACGGAAATCTCCGTGAAGGGCAGAAAGTAACTGAGACAGCATTTGATTCCGGATATGAATCACTCAGCGGCTTCTCGGATTTCTTTAAGAAGACTACAGGCTTTTCTCCCTCTGAATCTTCCTATAAGAATATAGTATCTGCAGAGAGAATTGTAACACCATTAGGACCCATGCTTGCAGCAGCAACTGATAAAGGAATTTGTTTATTGGAATTTGTTGACAGAAGAATGCTTCAGAATCAGATTCTATCACTGGAGAGAAGATTAAAAGCAAAAGTTATTCCCGGGAAGTCACCGTACTTTAAAGAACTTGATAAACAAATGAAGGAATATTTTGAAGGCAATAGAAAGGATTTTGATATTCCGCTTGACCCATCCGGAACTGAATTTCAGAATAAAGTATGGAAAGAACTAATGAATATTCCGTATGGGAAAACCGTTTCTTATCAAACACAGGCAAACAATATAAAAATGCCGAAGGCAGTTCGTGCCGTTGCAAATGCAAATGGTATGAATAAAATTTCAATTATAATTCCTTGCCACAGGGTAATTGGCTCAGATGGTACTCTTACAGGCTATGGCGGGGGATTGTATCGCAAAAAATTCTTGTTAGATTTAGAACAAAAAACCTCCAAGTTATTGTAATCATATTAACTAATTATTCAAGGAAGAATTATTTGAGTGAAACTTTTAAACTCGAATAATTATTCTTGTTTTAGTAAAAACTAAATCTCATCACTCCGGAATCCATTTTATGGAATGGTATTCTATTATTTTTTAAAAGTAGAAATTCATTTTTAAAATAAACTTCAAATAGTAGAAACCGTGAATCTCACAGAGATTTAACTTCTTATAAATTATTCGTTTTATAAAAATTTTTTTAAAAAATAATTGTAATTTTTCAGGAAAACTGTTGCGAATTAATTAACTGATAATTCAAATAGTAAAATGTAAAAATACAGCTGAATTGTTGTCTTATTTTAGGAAATTTTATGATTAATCTTCCTGCACGGAGTATAGAAAATTTTTAATTTGTACTAACTGGATACCACAGTAAAAGAAAACTAAATCTCAATCATATGAACAAATTATTAGCTGTTCTATTTTTTATGTCCTTTATTTTCCTGAATGTATTCTTGTATTTTTCAAAAGAAAAAAACGAACACACAGGAAAAACACTGGCAAAGCCTTATTCAATCGGAGATGAGGATAATCCCAATGCTCGTCTCGATAGAGAATTTAAGATGCTTCGCAATCCAATTACAAACAGAATTCCTGAAAATATTAGAGCTAAAGAATTGTTGTTTGCAGCAGGGCTTCCCAAAAGAAACGGTGATGATCCTAACGCTCTCGTTTGGAATGAAAGAGGTCCCAATAACGTAGGAGGAAGAACAAGAGCAATACTTGGAGATATTAATGATACTAGTATAGTAATCGCAGGAGGTATTTCCGGAGGTATATGGCGTTCAACAAATTCAGGAGTTAATTGGGTTCAACGAACTACTTTAACTCAGCTTCATAACTCAACATGTATTACTCAAGACAGAAGAACCGGTAATACAGGAAACTGGTACATTGGTACAGGTGAACGTGTGGCAAACTCTGCCGGACAGTTTGGTGCGCCGGGAGCATTCACAGGTGATGGAGTTTTTAAATCAATTGATAACGGATTAACCTGGAACTTACTTGCTTCAACATCAGGAAATTCACCCAGCAGCTTTAATTCAAACTGGCAATATGTATGGAATGTAGAAACTGACCCTTCTAATCTTACACAAGAAGAAGTTTATGCAGCAACAGTTGGTTCAATCCAAAAATCTACAAATGGCGGTACTACATGGAGCGCAGTACTAGGTAACACGGTTACATTATCAGAATTCACGGATGTAAAATGCGCAACAACCGGGGTTTTATATGCTGCAGGCAGTTATATAGATGGCGGCCCAATGAATGGAATTTACAGATCAACAGATGGAACAACCTGGACTAATATTACTGCCGGGTCTTTTCCGGCCAATTACGGAAGAATTGTTGTCGCGATTGCTCCATCAAATCAAAATATAGTTTACTTTGCTGTACATAATGTACCCAATGGGGAACCAAACTCTGTAAATAAACATCAACTGTGGAAATATCAATATATCAGCGGTGATGGAACGGGAGCAGGCGGTATTTGGACTGCATTAGGTTCAAATCTTCCTCAAGCAGGACAAGGTAACTTAGGTACTTTTAATGAGCCTTTTGATTCACAGGGCGGTTATGATCTATACTTACAAGTGAGCCCGACTGACCCAAACTTTGTATTAATCGGCGGTACAAATTTATACCGTTCGACTGACGGGTTCTCAACAACAACTAATACAAAAAGAATCGGCGGGTACCAACCGGGAACTGATAACGGAACATATACCAATAGCCACCCTGATATTCATGCCGGTTTTTTTCAAACCGGAAGCAGTTCAATATATTATAGCGGACATGACGGGGGAATTTCAAGAACAGATGATATCTCTGCAAACGTTTCAGTGAATAATCCTGTAACATGGTACTCACGTTCAGGAAGTTTTAATGTTACACAGTTCTATGCAGTTTCATTAGATCCGGAAAATGCATCGAACGCATTAGTAGGGGGCTTTCAGGATAACGGTTCTTATTTAACTACTTCTAACGTTCTTGCTACAGATTGGCAGGCTGTTAACAGCGGTGACGGCGGGTATTGTACTATTGCTCCGCTGGCAGATAACAAAGTTTATACTACAACACAAACCGGAGATATCTATAGATTCGGCAGAGACGGAAGTGATCCGACAGAGTTGAAACCAACAGGTTCCGCGCACCAGATGTTTATAAATCCTCATGTGCTCGACCCAAATAATTCGTCATTACTCTATTATGCAGGCGGTACATCTGCAACTACAACCGGTGTTTGGAGAAATAACGATATGATAAACTCAACTGTTACTGTCGGATGGAGTTATCTTGCGGGAACAGATTTAGGCTCTACAAGTGCGCAAGTCTCAACAGTAAATATTTCAAAAGCTAATAGCGCAAATGTAGTTTATTATGGTACTGATGAAGGTCATATCAGAAGAATAGATAATGCAAATACAACTGCAACAGTCAGCGCAAATTTGAATACAGGGGCAATGCCAACCGGGTATGTGTCATGCCTTGCAGTCGACCCAACCAATTCAAATAATGTTATTGCTGTATTCAGTAATTATAGTGTGCAAAGACTTTGGTATACAACTGATGCAGGTGCCACATGGACTAATATTGATGGAAATCTTGCAGGTGTTAACGGTCCTTCATGCAGATGGGCAACAATTCTATATAAAAGCGGACAGCTTCATGTATTTCTTGCTACATCCGTTGGAGTTTATTATACACTTAATATAAACGGTGCCTCTACAGTATGGACACAGGAAGCCGTAACTTCAATTGGTAATGTTGTAACAGTTATGTTTGACTATCGTTCATCGGATAACGTGTTTGTAGCAGCTACACATGGCAGAGGTAGTTTTTCAACAGTTATAAATCCTGCATTACCTGTAGAAATGCTATCATTTAATTCAGAAGTTTCAGGTAATAATGTTTTACTGAAATGGACAACCGGTTCTGAAATAAATAATGCAGGATTTGAAGTTCAGAGAAAAACAGGAAGTGCAGATTGGGTTAATGTAAGTTATGTACAAGGAAATGGGAATTCAAATGTGCAGAACAATTATACTTACTCTGATAATAATCTGCAGTCAGGAAAGTACAAGTACAGATTAAAACAAATAGATTACAATGGTAATTTTGAATATCATAATTTATCGAGCGAATTAACAATCGGCTTACCGAACACTTTCGCATTGAAGCAGAATTATCCTAATCCGTTCAATCCCTCAACTAAAATTGAATTTAATTTACCTGTGAATGGAAATGTATTGTTAAAAATTTATGATGTATCAGGGAAGGAAGTTGCGAGATTGATTAACAACGAATTCAGAAATGCAGGAAACTATTCAGTTGATTTTAATGCTAAATCTTTAGCTTCAGGAGTTTATTTCTATAAGCTTGAAGCGGGAAGTTTTACAGGAATTAAAAAAATGATGTTAGTTAAATAAAAGGTATTTGTTCTTACGGGTGCTGTAAAAGGCACCCGTAAATATTATTTTTTCTTTATAATTGCAAATGTAATATCATCATTCACTTCGTTCATACCTCTGAAATTATTAACTGAGTCAACTAAAATTCTTTTTATATCTCCAACTTCTTTATACGCATTTGCTCCAAGCACTTCTTTTACTTTGGCAAGCCCATACTCATCTTTGTTTGAGTTCATAGCTTCAAAAATTCCATCAGTATAGATAAAGATTACATCTCCGCTTTGCGGCTCAATATCTATTGATTGTATAGTTTTATTAAAAAGCTCTTCATTCATCATCCCTAGCGCAGAGCCTGCAGGCTTTAACTCTTCACATCTGTTTTTTGATTTTTTATAATACATTATCGGGGGATGGCCTCCTCGGCAGAGCTTTATTTTTCCTTTATCTATTTCTGCCAGTACAGCAGTTAGAAATAATCCTTTTTTAAAATTTTTTATAATGTCTCTATTAAGTGTCTTCATAATATCAACCGGTTCTGAAATTATATCCGCTACATATCTTATTATTGCGCGCACGTGAACCATGTGCAATGCAGCACCCATTCCTTTCCCGGATATATCTCCGACAGTTATCAGAAGTCTGTCTTCCCGGTTAACAAAATCTATAAAATCGCCCCCTACATCAGTTGCTGTTTCGCAGTAGCAGTCAATGTCATATCCTTCATAATTTGGTGCTGATTTCGGAATCATAGAATCCTGCACTTCACGCGCTATGGAAATTTCATCTTTAGCAATAATTTTATCTGCAACTTCGAGTATTACAAGGAAAGCCAGAATAACTATTGAAGTGCTGTACCATTGAGGATTATCAGTTATAAATCCTGCAGCATAAATGAAAATCGCTATGGAAAATAAAAGTCTTCGAAGCGGAGTCAGCTTTCTTAAAAGCGCAACAATAAAATTTCTGACAAATAAAAGCCAGCGTTTGAATTTATCCTGGCTCTGGTCAGGCTTTTTCATATCCCGGGCATAGAATTTATAAAGTCCGGGTACATCTTTTGTTACAAGTTTTTCAAATTCATCCGAGGTTAAATCGCTTGTATAAAGATTGTATATTTTTTCGAAAATATTCACTGTAGATGTTTTGTGATTATACGCAATGCGTTTAAAATTGTTGTCATATTAAATTTTCTAAGGACTGTTACTTACTGTTTCATTTATATAGAATTTTATCATTCTTTTCTATAACTTAAACTATTCCAATTTTATTTATGATACTTGACGATAACTCAAGGGAAATAAGAATCAGAAATGTTGATCTTGTTACTTTGAAAGACAATACCATTATATTCCATTTAAAACACTCGGAAACAAAACAGATAAAGACATACGAAACAGTTGAATCAGCTAAGGAAGACTACGAAAAAATTTCAAGACGGATTGAAAGTTACATGATTGTGAAAGCGGGCGGTCCATTAAGAAATTTTAATTAAAATATTACTTTTCGAAAATCCACTTTACTATTTCTTCCTGTGTCATTGTTTCATTTATTTCGAGAACAATACTCTTATCTCTGTTTACTGCAAGCCAGTTTGAGATAACTTTTATTTCATCCAGATCCTGCGGAGTAAATTTATGCTTAATGAATTTGGACAGTGAGAAAAATAAATAATCGGTAGTTTCAAATATCTCATCAAGAACTAAATTCTCATCAGCTGTATCATCCATATGAATAGTATATGTCTTCATCAATTTTCCGTTGTGTATAAAAAAGACTTCTTCCTTATCTCCGTACTTTTGCTTAATGATGATTTTTTTATTATTGATTGCAGATGTAATTACTTTTTGATAGCTCATAACTCTCTGAATATCCTTCAGCCTGTCGCGCAGAAAAGCTGCTCTTTCAAATTCTTCTTCTTCTGAAAATCTTACCATCTGCCGTTCAAAATATTTTTGTATCGTCTCTTCTCCCTCGTTCGTGATAAAATTGTGCACATTTTTTACTACATCACTATATTCCTTTTTTGATTGAGCTAAATTACAAGGCGCGTTGCATTTTCCTATATCAAAGTACATACAAGTTGAATGAGTCTTTGAAGGACGTAAAAATTTATACTCGCATTTTCTTAACTTATAATTTTCGTTTATCTGTTTCAGTATTTTGTTTACTGTTCTTCCGCTGGAAAACGGTCCGTAATAATTCGCCCCGTCGTTTTCTATTTCATAAACTTTATCAATTTTGGGATATTCATTCTGAACATCTATTTTCAGGAAAGGATGAAAACGATAACGCTTAATTGCAGTATTAAATCTCGGCTTATGCATTTTTATCATCTTCGATTCAAGAATCAAAGCAGAGAGCTCTGAATCTGTTATTTCGAATTCGATTGCATGAACGGACTGAATTAAGTTTCTTATTTTCGGCGGCAGGTCAGATGAAAAATTTAAATATGTTGAAAGTCTTTCCCTTAAGTTCTTTGCTTTGCCTATATAAATTATCTCATCGTGTTTGCTCTTCATAAAATACACCCCGGGCTGGCGCGGGAAATCTTTTATGTTGGCTTTTATCCTTTTTAAGATAGGAGATTTATTTACCGATGTATATATCTTCGTATTCTGAAATCTTAAAACTTCCTCAGTAGTTTCAAGCTCATACTCCTCATTTAATATTTCTAAAAATCTTAAAAGAATTTTAGATGTAACGAGCGTATCGTCAAATGCCCTGTGAAAATTATCTGCTCTTATTTCAAAGTATTCAGCAACATTGTATAATGATTTGCTTTTTAGTTTTTTCAGCAGTCTTCTTGCCAGTTTGCACGTACAAACTGTTTTCATATTGAACTGGTAACTTCCTCCTGTCCTCTCAAAAGATTTGCGGATAAAATTATAATCAAAAGCTACATTATGTCCTGTGAACAAGAGTGTCGAATCAGCGCCGTCAGTTGTGTGCGACTTATCAAATATAAAATTATGAATTTTCGGGGAGAGCTCTTCAAAAGTCGGCTTATCCATCACATCTTCATTGGTAATTCCGGTCAGGTATGTTATCTGGCTTGGAATATGCTGTTTTGGATTTATAAGCGAAGTAAATTTATCTATCACCTCACCGTTATAAATTTTTATAAGCCCGATTTCCGTAATGCGGTTATAATCGGATGATACTCCCGTTGTTTCAACGTCGCAGACTACAAATGTTGTATCGTAAATAGGCGTTCCCATAAATAAATATAGTAATATAAATCAAAACAAAAATTTCCAAAAAAATTGGCTTTAGATTTTAACCACAGAGGGCACAGAGAAATACAACAGAGAAATACCGCATAGAACACATAGCAATGAAAATTCCGGAAGTCATAAAATTTAAGAAATTTCTGTGTCCTCTGTGTAAAATTCTGTGTTCTCTGTGGTTAACAGCGTAATGCCTTTATTAAAGTTAAAATCTTTCTGAAATTTCCGCATGCAGACTTTAACAGATTTTTACTTAGAAAATTCTCAAAAATATTCACCTGACAAAAAAATATTTTTCACTAAGGAAGAAGATGGAAATTATTCTTCAGTAGATTATAAATCCTTTACGGAAAATATATCTTCTCTCATTCATTTTTTTAATTTTCACAATCTTAAAAAAGGGGATAAGGTTGCAATCCTTTCCGATAACAGATATGAATGGGCCGCAGTTGATTTTGCCTGTATGTTTGCAGGACTTATATCCGTTCCTTCCTATGTCTCTTTAAATCCGGATCAGATAAAATATATTCTTAATGATGCAGAAGTGAAGATAATTTTTGTTATGAATAAATTTATGCTTGATAAGATAAAGAAGATAAGAGGCGAGGTCACATCTCTTAAAACTGTTGTATCATTTAATGATTTGCCGGATGAATATATTTCAATTGATGTAATTAATTATTCAACTATAAGGAAGAATTTTTCAAAAAGTGAAGATCTTAAAAAACTAAGTTCTGAAATTAACGAAGAAGATCTTCTTACAATAATTTACACTTCAGGTACAACAGGCAATCCCAAAGGTGTAATGCTATCGCATGAAAATATACATACGAATATAAAAGCATGCATGCAGGTCTTGCTTATAAATGAGCAGGACAGGTTTCTTTCCTTTCTTCCTTTCTGCCACGCTTATGAAAGGACAGCAGGGTATTACTTAGCCTTATTCAGCGGAGCGGAAATTTATTTTGCAAAAAATATTGATACTATATCCGCGCAAATGCCTGAAGTGAAGCCGACGATATTAATCTGTGTTCCCCGTTTACTTGAAAAAATGTATTCGAAAATTATTGATAGTCCGAATACAATTTCAGGGTTTAAAAAGAAAATTTCTTCCTGGGCAATTAATATGGCTTTGGAAAGAAAAGTAAAACCCCATTCATTTAAATGGAATATTGCATATAAACTAGTTTATACTAAAATTGCTGCAAAGACGGGTGGAGCATTGAGACTGATGTGTTCAGGGGGCGGCGCATTAAATAAAAACATTTCGGAATTTTTTATCTACATGGGAGTAACGGTCATCGAAGGTTACGGAATGACAGAGCATTCACCTGTGATATCTGTTAATCCGCCTGATAAAAACAAACCGGGCACAGTCGGACCTTCTTTATCCGGAGTGAAAGCAAAAATTGCAGATGACGGGGAAATACTAATACAGAGTGAATCTATTATGTTAGGATATTACAAGCATCCTGAAGATACATCGAAAACAATTGTAAACGGCTGGCTGCATACTGGCGATATAGGGGAAATGGACGGTGAGGGATACATAAAAATTACGGACAGAAAAAAAGAGCTTTTTAAAACATCCGGCGGAAAATACATTGCACCTGCTCAGATAGAAGAAATGCTGAAGCAGTTAAATTATATTGAGCAGATATTAATAATAGGAAATGAAAGAATGTTCGTAACTTCACTGATTGTTCCTCAAATAGAACATTTAAAAGAGCTGGCAAGAAAGCTGAAGGTAGATTATAAAGATGAAAATGAGCTCCATAAGAATAAAGAGATATTAAAAGAAATTGAGAGGGATATAAATTCAGTGCAGAAGAGTCTGGCGACATATGAGAAAGTCCGCAGGTTTGCTCTGCTTGAAAAACCTTTTACCATCGAAGATAATGAGCTGACACCGACGATGAAGATAAAAAGACGAATAGTTGAGGAAAAATATAAAGATGTAATTGAAAAAATGTATAAAAACTCCTAAAAAATTTACAGCTTAATTTCATTTTGCCTAAAAAAAATTAGAAAAAAAGTATATATTGTAAGCTATGATTGAATCCTATATACCAATTATGATAATCCTATTTATTTCAATAGGATTTGCAGTTGTAAACGTTAATATGTCCTGGTTAGTGGGACCTACACGCCCGAACAGGGAAAAGCTTTCTACTTATGAAAGCGGTATGGAACCTGTCGGTACTGCCAGAGACAAATTCTCAGTGAAATACTACATGGTTTCTGTTTTGTTTATATTATTCGATATAGAAGTTGTTTTTCTGTATCCATGGGCTGTATCGTTTGTGAACTTTGAACCTGCTAAAATGGTTTATTCTTTTATAAGTGTAATTGTTTTCGTAGTGATACTTTTCATAGGGTATTTCTACGTTATTAAAAAAGGGGCTTTAAAATGGGATTAGAAGAAAGACTTTCCAATGACGGATTTGTAACATCAAAAATAGATGAATTAATAAAATGGGGAAGAAAGAATGCTCTATGGCCAATGCCTATGGGTATCTCTTGCTGCGCTATTGAAATGATGGCAGTGGCAGGTCCGCGTTTTGATATTTCAAGATTCGGTTCTGAAGTATTCAGATTTTCTCCAAGACAGTCAGATGTTATGATTGTTGCAGGAACAGTAACATATAAGATGGCTAAAGTAGTGAGAAAGATTTACGACCAGATGCCTGACCCGAAATGGGTGATAGCAATGGGCGCTTGTACATCTTCTGGCGGAATGTATAGAACATATTCTGTAGTTCAGGGCATAGATCAGTTTTTACCTGTTGATGTTTACGTAGCAGGGTGCCCGCCCAGACCTGATAATTTATTGAATGCTTTAATAAAAATTCAGGAAAAAGTCGGTTCAAAAGATACAAGTTCTTTTTCTTATAATTAAAAACCAGAAATGAAAAAAACACTCTACACCCTCTTATTAATGATGTTTGTTTTAATTTTTTCTCACTCTTCCTATGCACAGGTAAAACTTCAGGAAGGATTTGAAAATATACCTGTAGGTGTTGGTAATTTACCGGAAGGTTGGACATCATGGAACAATGCATTGTTTCCAATTGATCCGGCTTCTAACTGGAATGTGCAATATAAAGACAGTGCAATCGTCGGAATCTCTTCCAGTGTGAATAATGTAAATTCAGGTTCAAAATCTATAGTAGTGTCATGGAATAGCGGAGTAGATACAAATGGAGGAACCGCAACATCTGATGCCTGGTTAGTAACAAAAAGAATAAATGTCACTGCCGGTGATTCATTAAGGTTTTTTTCAGCAGGCGGAAAACCTAATCCAAGTGGTTGGTGGGATAGTCTTCAGGTTTGGATGAGTTTTATAGATTCCGTTCCTACCGAATTGATGGGCACAGGACAAAGATTGGGGTCAATTTTATTTGATCCAAACTCAATTGGAAGTCAGTTCGAGTTTAAAAGACATGCCTACAGCTTGTCTGCTTACGCAGGTTTGAATGTATGGATAGGATTCAGATATTATACTAATTGTGTTACTCAGGGTTATGCAGTTATTCTTGATGATATAAAAGTGGGTGGACCGAATGTAGGAATTCAGCCAATTTCTTCCTTCGCAGGTAAATTCGAGCTTTCTCAAAATTACCCAAATCCATTCAACCCGACAACGAACATTAAATTCAGTTTGCCAAAAGCAACAAATGTTCAATTGATTATATATAACTCAATGGGTCAGGAAGTAAAATCATTAGTTAATGAATTTAAAAATGCAGGTTCATATAGTGTAGATTTTAATGCTTCCAGCCTTGCAAGCGGAACGTACTTCTACAAGCTTATCACAAGCGATTTTGTTGAAACAAAGAAAATGACTTTAGTAAAATAAATAATACACTTAAGCCCGCTGAAATATGCGGGCTTTCTTTTCTTATATGACTGAACAAAGACTTAATACCTTAAAAGAAAAACTCAGCAATTACAATCTTCAATACACAGATGTAAACGGAACTCCTTCGATTACCATTCCTAATGAAAATCTTCTTGATGTCTGCAATGTTCTAAAAAACGATTTGCAGTTTGACCAGTGCAGGGATGCAGTCGGTGTTGACCGCTTCACTAAAAAGAACAGATTTGAGATTATATATAATCTTTATTCTATTCCTTTTAAAGAAAGACTGTTTATAAGAGTTGAGATAGACGGAAAAAATCCGGAATCACAATCACTTACATCGGTCTGGGCTTCAACAAACTGGTACGAAAGAGAAGCTTATGATATGGTTGGAATTAAATTCACAGGACATCCTGACTTAAGAAGAGTTTATATGCCGGAAGATTATGAGTATTTCCCGCTGAGAAAAGATTTTCCTTTGATGGGTATCGAAGGCTCTATACCTTTACCTAACAAATAAATTTTATATTCATAAGGGTAATTATTAATTACTCATTATAAATTATTAATTGACGAATGTCTCACACGATTTATAAAGATTTACAAGACGAGAAAAAGGACATAAAAAAAACGCAGATATTACAGGCGTTGGAATCAGAAGACTTAAGTGCAACTTTTGACGATGCATTAGATAATGAAATGGTGCTTAACATGGGTCCGCAGCATCCTGCCACTCACGGAGTATTGCGTCTTCTGCTTAGTCTCGACGGGGAAACCGTAAAAAAATGCGTACCAGAGCTTGGCTATCTTCACAGAGGGTATGAAAAGCTCGCGGAAGCATCAACCTATCATGAGTTTATTCCTCATACAGACAGACTGGATTATCTACAGCCAATGGCAAACAATGTTGCTTATGCACAGGCAGTTGAAAAATTGATTCATCTTGAAATTCCTGAAAGAGGAAAATATATCAGAACTCTCATTGCAGAGCTTGCAAGAATTCAATCACATCTTCTGGCCTTCGGCGCAATGGTTATGGATATCGGAGCATTAACTCCTTTCCTCTGGGCAATCAGAGAAAGAGAAAAAATTCTTGATATGTATGATTTGATCTGCGGAGCAAGATTCACTACTTCATACACACGAATAGGCGGCGTTGCGCAGGATATTTCTGATGAAGCTTTAAGAGGCATAAGAAAATTCATCGATGAATTCAGCGGATATCTGCAGGAATGCCGTGACCTTGTTGAAAGAAATAAAATTTTCATCAACAGAACTGAAGGTATTGGTTACATGTCTAAAGAAGATATTATCAGTTACGGAATAACAGGACCTACTCTTCGCGCTGCAGGTGTTGAAAGTGATGTTAGAAGAGATAATCCATACTTAGTTTATGATCAATTAGATTTCAGAATTCCGACTTATCCTGATAGTGACTGTCTTGCAAGATATTATGTAAGAGTTGAAGAAATGGTCGAGTCGACAAAAATTGTTAAACAGTGCCTTGATAAAATTCCTCAAGGAGCTTACAATGCATATTCGACAAAAAAAGTTCTTCCGAAGAAAGAAAGAATTTATACAAAGATGGAAGAGCTTATACATGACTTTATGATTATCAACTTCGGACCGAATCCTCCTAAAGGGGAATCTTATTCGGCAGTTGAAGCATCAAAGGGCGAACTTGGATTTTATTTTATAAGCGATGGCAGCGGACATCCGTTCCGTACAAAAATCCGCGCTCCTAGTTTTTGTAATTTACAGGCATTACCTGTAATGATGAAGGACTGCATGATAGCAGATACAGTTGTTATAATCGGCGGTGTTGACCCTGTGATGGGTGAGGCAGATAAGTAACTCAGCAAAGAAATTTTGCAAAAAAACTTTGCAAAGAAACTTTGATAAATAAATTTTACAATTCTCACAATTAATTTTTATGTTCGAAAATATTTCAAATCATTTGTTCAATAGCGAAGAGTTAAAAACTGTAGAAAAACACATTTCCAAATACCCTACAAAGATGTCGGCTATTATGCCTGTGCTTTGGATGGTGCAGGAAAAAGAAGGATGGATTTCTACCGATAACATGAAGTATGTCGGCCAGCTTCTCGAGCTTCCGTACGAGCACGTGCTTGGCGTTGCTACATTCTATACAATGTATTTCAAAAAGCCCGTAGGGAAATTTCATCTGCAGATCTGCACAAATGTTTCGTGCATGCTTTGCGGCGGGACTGAGCTTTTCAAATACGTAAGCGATAAGCTTGGTATCAAAAACAAAGAAGTTACTTCCGACGGAGTTTTTTCTATTGAAGAAGTTGAGTGTCTCGGTTCATGCGGTACTGCACCGATGCTTCAGGTCAATAATAAAGAGTATTATGAAAATCTCACTCTGCCTCAGGTAGATGAGCTGATTTCAAAATTCAGAAGCGAAGCTTCAAAAAATTAATACCTTTCCTAAAAAAGTTTATACGAAAGTTTAATATGGTCAAATTAATATTAAAAGATATTCCTGATTTTCACAAAATAGACGTTTATGAAAAAAACGGCGGCTACCAGACTTTAAAAAAAGCTCTGGGCATGTCTCAACAGGAAATTATTGATGAAGTTAAGAAATCGAATTTAAAAGGAAGAGGCGGAGCATGTTTCCCTACAGGGATGAAATGGTCTTTCCTCGCAAAAAATGATAAACCGAAATATCTTATCTGCAACGGTGATGAATCGGAGCCCGGAAGCTTTAAAGACAGGGAAATATTTGAAAAGAATCCTCATCAGTTTTTAGAAGGAGTTTTAATTTCTGCTTACGCACTCGGTGTAAAAGATGCTTATGTTTATATCAGAGGAGAATACTGGAGATGGATTAATATGATGGAAGTCGCTTTAGCAGATGCATACAAAAAAGGATATGTCGGGAAAAATATTTTCGGAACTGATTTCTCTGTTAACATTCATATTCACAGCGGAGCAGGAGCATATATCTGCGGAGAAGAATCTTCAATGATGAACTCTCTCGAAGGCAAGCGAGCTTATCCGAGAGTAAAACCTCCGTTCCCTGCAGTAATCGGTGTATGGGGATGTCCCACAATTATCAATAACATTGAAACACTTTCAAATATACCTGAGATTATTAAAAACGGCGGTGAGTGGTTCTCAAAAATCGGAGCGCCTGCCCATCCCGGAACACTGCTTTTCGGTGTCAGCGGTCATGTAAATAAACCGGGTGTTTATGAACTTGAAACCGGTACACCACTTATGACAATCATTAACGATGTCTGCGGCGGAGTGAAGAACGGCAAACAAATTAAGATGGTTATTCCCGGCGGTTCATCAATGCCTCCTCTCACAAGAGAGGAATGTCTTACAATGAAAATGGATAATGAATCATTGAAGGCAATCGGCTCTGCAATAGGTACTGCCGGTGTAATGGTAATGGATGAAGATACTGATTTATTGAAGGTCTTAAAAAGAATTACAAAGTTTTATTATCACGAATCATGCGGACAGTGCACTCCTTGCAGAGAAGGCTGCGGATGGATGCTGAGAGTACTGGATAGAATTGACAGAGGTGAGGGAAGACAGGAAGATTTAGACTTATTAATTTCAGTGGCAGAAAATATCGAAGGAAATACAATATGCGCTCTAGGTGATGCAGCAGCATGGCCCGTAAAATGGACAATCAGAAAATTCAGAGATGAATTCGCCGCAAAAATTCCTAAGCATGCAGTGACTATTCCGATTTTAAATAAAGTTCATGGAGTAAGAAAAGAAACAGATGGTTTTAATATCTTAAAACAAAATAATGAAAACGAAGTTGTTGTATCATTGATGGGAAAAGTTCAGGAAGACCTAAATGATGAATCAGTAAGATATTCAGGATAAGAACTTAAAAGAAATTACTACAATAAAAAAGCCATCAGGTTTCAAACTTGATGGCTTTTCTTTTTTTAAAAATTTTATAAAGTTATTTTACAAGCATCATTTTCTTTGCGCTTTGTAAAATTCCGTTAGTGTATAAAGCATAGAAATAAACTCCGCTGTTCAGGCTGTTTCCGTCAAATGTAATTGAATAGCTGCCTGCAGATTTATTTTCATTTAATAACTGTGTTACTTCTTTTCCTGCTGAGTTAAACACTACTATTTTTACATTAGCATCTACTCTTAAATCATACTGAATTTTCGTAACAGGGTTAAACGGATTTGGATAATTTTGTCCTAACGCAAAATTAGAAACAAAGTTAGTTGGGTCAATAACAGAGGTCATTGTCCTTGCAAGTTTAACTGATTCCCATGCATTTATTAATCCGTATCCTCTTTGTCTGTTCGGGGCAAAGGAAGAATCAGCTTTTGTTCTTAAAACCGTTTTTACCTGTGCCGGAGTTAAAGTTCTGTTAGCTTGCAAAATCATTGCAACAACACCAGCAGTCATCGGGCAGGAAAATGATGTTCCTGAACCTGTTGTATATCCCGTTGGTGAGCCTGAGCCGTAGCTTGGCTGAGCAACTGTATTTCCATTGCCGAGTGCGCAGATATCAGGTTTAATATCACCGACTGTTGTTAAGCCCACGGATGAAAATGATGAACGTTGTTTATTGGAATTTACTGAGCCTACACAGATAACTTTTTTCCCGTCGGATGGCGCGCCTAATGTATTATGTGTTGCATTGTAGCCTTCATTCCCTGCGGAGTTTACAACTACTATTCCAATATCGGCAGCGTGATTTGCGCCTTTTGTAATAACTGTACTGTCTCCGTTCATCCATGTCCAGTCATAACTTCTGCTTGAACCCGGGTCCATTGCAATATATCCTAGTGAGCTTGAAATAATATCAGCGCCTAAGCCGTCTGCCCATTGAACCGCTGCTATCCAGTTATCTTCTTCAGCAGGTGTTTCGCTGTCAGTATTTTCTGTTTTAGCTAATAAAAATTTTGAACGGTATGCAGGTGAAATTAAATTACCCGGCTTATATCCGCCAATGAGTGATAGTGTCTGTGTACCGTGCTCGCCTGTGCCAAATCCGCCGTTTGCAACATTAGTATCTCCGTTAACAAAATCTTTTGTGCGGAAGCCTCTTGCTCTTATTGAATCAAAACATGGATGACTTAAGTTATCAAAGCCTGCATCAAAAACTGCTATGGTAATACCTGCTCCGTTGTATCCGCTATCCTGCGGCATAACTGCATTTATTAAAGTCATTTGAGAGAGTGATGCGCCGTAGCTCATAGATTCCGGACCGTCATTATTATTACTAACTTCTACGGCAGGGAATATATTGTTTTCATTAACAGGCTGAAGCTCTATATCATTAACTCTTTTTTTGAACTTAGCGACTAAATCAACTTTTTTAACAAAAGGCAGGCTTGAAATTCTTTCAATCTGTTCCTGAGTTGCATAGGTTGAAATTGCATTAAGCATATTTATGCTTTGCTTAACTGTAATTCCGGTATTAACCACTTCATTTACATAATTATTATAGACGGGTATATCGAGTTCGTTGATCTGCCCTTTGGCTTCTCTTCTTGCTAAAGATTCTTTGGAAAGACTGTTTATTGCATCACTGATAGTATTTGTACCTTTATCGTTGAAGTACACCCATATCAGAATTTTATCGCCTGAGTTTCTTGCGGCAAGCTCATTATTCAGAAAAAATGATATTTTCGAATTGTTATGACTTGTAAAACCGTAGAATAAATACGCGAATAGAAATATGGTGAATGAACTGATGGTGAATATCTTTTTCATTTCCGGTTAGTTTTCCTAAAATTAGCTGTATTGTTTTGAATATTCAAACTATTAATATAGAGTAAATGCAGGTTACATACCGTTTTTTTGCATTTCAAGTTTTATTTAAAATAGCCATAATTAAATATGGCTAACGAAAAATCACTCATTTGATAAAATATCTTCAGGTTTGATTGCTTTAAACAATCTAAAACTCATAACAATACCGTTTTTTATAAAATTACAATCTTTTTAAATAATTCAGAAAAATAGAGATGGAAAACAGTGGTTGGATAAAATTACACAGAAGAATTCTTGATGACCCTATAATAACAGATGATGGTTTGTTTCGTTTGTTTATTTACTGTTTGCTGAATGCAAATTTCAAAGAAAAATCCTTTATTCATGGAGATGAACCTGTAAAAGTTTTAAGAGGGCAGTTTATAACCGGGAGAAAAGTACTGGCTGAAAAGTTGAATATTAATGACACAACCGTTTATCACAGACTAAAGCGACTTCAAAAACTGAATTACATTTCCATAAAACCAAACAACAGGTATTCTTTGATTACAATTATAAATTATAATACATACGTTGAAGAAAATTCTGACGAAATATCCGATACTGATTTAACATAGAAAGATTTTTTAACAACAAAACTAATGAAATTTGAACGATATACAAATATAAAAACATCAGTAATTACAATATAAATATAACAGTTACCGAATCCGCGAAGTGAGGATAAACTTGTATCCGACAACAAACCGACAACAAACCAACAACAAACCAACAACAAACCAACAACCTTTAAACAACGGACTGACAGCAGATTCACAACGGATTGACAACAGGTTGACACAACTAAGAATGAAAAGAATGATAAAGAACGAACAAGAACGAAAATAATGAAAAGAATGAAAAGAAAAAACGGGGTCTATTTTAAATACTTATATGTTAATTGCTTATTCAGAAATAATTCATCCTTTTTAAATTATAACTGATTGAATATTTTATATCCAATCAAATATTTACACTTCTATGACAAAATATCTATTCCTTTTTCTTTTATTTTTCTCAAACGCCTTCTCTCAATGGTCAAATAATACTTCGGTGAATAATCCTTTAGTTATTGCTCCATTCAATCAGTTAAATGCAAAGTGTATATCGGACGGCGATGACGGCATTATAATTGTCTGGGAAGATAACAGAACACAATCTTCCGGCAACCGTGATGTATATGCGCAGCGTGTAAATAAATCTGGTGTGAAGCAGTGGGGCGATTCAACCGGTATTCCAATCGGAGTAAAAGTAAATGAAGATGAAAGATATTTCGATGTTTGTACTGATGGTAAAGGCGGCGCAATAATTATATGGGATGATGGAATTACATCCGGCAGAACAATTCTGAAAGGTCAGAGAATAACAAAATCAGGTACAAAGTTATGGACTGATACAGGGAAAGTTGTTGTTAATGACGGCAACAGGCAATCACAATCCAGAATATGTTATGATAATAACGGCGGCTGCTTCATTGCTTATCTTACAAGTGAGCTTAATGCAAGTGACTATGAAGTAAAGGCAAACAGGCTGGACAGTAATGGTAACAAAATGTGGGGAGCAGGCACATGGGTATCGCAGCAGGATGGAAATGCAGGAGAAATAGATGCATGCACAACTACTGATAACGGATTTTTTGTAGTATGGAATGACTCAAGAAATTCAAAAATTACATGGAGCGATTTATATTGTCAGAAAATTAATTTTAACGGACAGTTGAAATGGCAGGTGAACGGTGTTCCGCTTTGCACATCAAATTACACTCAGCAATATGAAAGATGCATTCCCGATAATTCCGGCGGTGCATTTATAGTATGGAATGATAATAGAAATTCAGATTCGATAACAACGCGTGTGGATATTTTTTGTCAAAGAATTGATAGAAATGGTTCTCCGGTATTCGGCACAAACGGAAAAGCATTATGCACTGTGCCGGAATCACAATACAGACCTGACCCCGTATCAGATATGAAAGGCGGAGTGATAGTTAACTGGAACGATTTCAGAAACGGTCCGTCGTCTCCGTTTAATATAGATATTTATGCGCAGAGGTTTGACTCGCTCGGCAATATGAAATGGGCAGCTGACGGAATTTTAGTCTGCGATGCAGTGCTCTCACAAAATAACAACAGGGGAGTATCAGACGGCAGTTACGGTTCTATAATTACCTGGGATGACAGAAGAGCAGGGGCCTCGATTTATGATATTTATGCTCAGAGGATTGATTCAAGCGGAAATTTATCCTGGGGAGCGAATGACGTTCTTGTAAGCAATGCTGCCGGAAATCAATATAGACCGCAAATTGTTAAAACAAATGACGGCGCGATATTATGCTTCGAAGATACAAGAACAGGGTTGAGCGATTATAATTTGTACACCATGAAAATTCTGAATAACGGAGGACTTGTAGGTGTAAGCACAATAGGTTCTGAAGTGATAAATAATTTTTCATTAAAGCAGAATTATCCGAATCCTTTTAATCCGGCTACAACAATTAAATACGAATTAAAAAGCTCTGCTTTCATTCAGCTGAAAGTTTATGATGTGCTGGGCAGTGAAGTTGCTCAGTTAGTAAATGAAAAACAAAGCAGCGGAGCGTATGAAATTAAATTCGACGGCTCATCTCTTTCAAGCGGAGTTTATTTTTATAAATTAACTTCAAATGATTTTTCAGAAGTACGTTCAATGATATTATTAAAATAATACTTGTCCCTCACAATAAGGCAGGTTAATTAAAACATAAAATGAAATCAAAATTATTTTTACTCTTAGCATTTGCAGTCTTCACAGGATTTATCTACAGCGGCGGTGATAATCCTGAAATATCCAAAGACGATATATTGAAACATATAAAATATCTTTCTTCTGATGAACTCGAGGGCAGATTTCCGGGAACGAACGGAGATATTCTTGCAGAAAAATATATCATAAAGGAATTTGAAAAATACGGAGTGAAGCCTGCCGGAGTAAAAGGATATCTTGACCCGTTTGAAATGGTAACTGAACTGAAGCTCGGCGAAAAAAATTATTTCAATTCTACGATGAACGGAGTGACTACGAGATATGAAATTGGCAGCGAGTATGTGCCTTACGGATTTTCAGAAAGCAAAGTCGCAAGCGGCGAGCTTGTATTTGTCGGGTACGGAATCACAGCAGCAGAGCTTGGCTATGATGATTATAAAGATAAAGACGGAAATCCGATTGACGTAAAAGGAAAAATAGTTGTAATGATGCGCTACGCACCTCCATCGAACGACCCGCATAATAATCCTTTTGCAAAATATGAAAGCACTAGATTTAAAATTCTTCCTGCGCGTGAAGGCGGGGCTTCAGGAATCATATTAATCAGCGGATATGAAGGCGACCCCGATGATAAGCTTGCAAGGTTAAGATTTGATAATTCCCTCAGCGGAGCAGGTATACCTGTAATAAATGCAAAGAGAAATATCATTGAAAAAATTATGCAGACCAATGGAATTAATTTTAAAGATGTTGAGAAGGGAATTAATGAATCAGGCAAGCCAAACTCATTTGTTTTAAAAGGAGCAGATGCTTCATTTTTAACTGATGTAGTTCAGGAAAAAATTACAACTAATAATATCATAGGGAAAATAGAAGGCTCTGACCCGGTATTAAAAAATGAAGTAGTGTTAATCGGCGCGCATAAAGATCACCTTGGTTACGGTTCGCAGTACGGTTCATTGTATGAAGGAAATGACAGATTGATCCACAACGGCGCAGATGATAATGCATCGGGCACAAGCGCAGTGCTTGAGCTCGCGCAGAAATTTGCTTCAAATAAGGAGCTTACAAAAAGAACAATGGTGTTTATGTTTTTTAACGGAGAGGAAGCGGGGCTGCTCGGCTCGGCGTATTTTACCAAGTCAAAACTCTTTACCGAAATGAATGTAACTGCTATGATAAATCTTGATATGGTAGGAAGATTATCCGATAATAAGCTGAACATAGGCGGAACCGGAACATCATCATTATGGAGCAATCTGATTGACTCTCTGAATAAGACTTACAATTTTAATTTAAATAAAACTCCTGACGGATTCGGTCCATCTGACCATGCATCATTTTATTCGCAGAATGTACCTGTATTGTTTTTCTTCACGGGAAATCATCCTGACTATCACAAACCTTCGGATGACTGGGATAAAATAAATTCATCAGGTGAAGAGCAGATTACCAAAATGACTTATCAGATCGCAGTTACTATGGCAAATTATCCAAGCAAGATCGATTTCATAAAAGTAGTGAACAGCAATGAAGGCAAGACGATGGGAGGAATAAAAGTATATATAGGAACGATTCCTGATTATTCATCACAGGCTGAAGGTATGGAAATTACCGGAGTAAAAGCCGGAAGCCCCGCTGAAAAAGGCGGCCTGCAGGCAAAAGATATTATAATAAAATTCGGCAAGCACGATATAAAAAATGTATATGATTATACCTACGCATTAGCTGAGTATAAACCTAATGAAGAAGTTGAAGTTGTTGTGAAAAGAAACGGCGAGACTGTGAATTTGAAGTTAGTGTGCGGCAGCAGGTAAATTAATTTTATTAATCTTTGAAACATGATTTGACCTGTCAGTTCGCCGCGGCGAATGACAGGTCTTTTTATTTGAACTCGGAAGTCGCTTAAAAATTCTCCAATGAAAAATCTATATGCCAGCGGCTGTCGTTTATATTGTTCAGTCTCATTGCTAAGTTCACTCTGAAGATATCAAATATTCTTCCTACACCACCGCCGATCTCAAGATACGTTCCGTCAGTATTCAGAAAATTCTTCCATGCAGATAACTGCAGATTGTTATCGCTGATTTCCATCTTTCCGGCATTTACAAAAGCTATAAAATCAAATTTTTTCAGAAAGGGAACATTGCCGAAAATAAACTTACCGAAGTTATTTTCTATATTCACGAAGTAAGACTTATCGCCTAAAAATTCCTGATAGCGCATTGCTCTGAATCCCAATCCGCCGCCTGCTAAACCGGGGTCAGTATTAAAATATAATAAGCTCTGATATGGAATATCGCCGTTACCGTACTCTGTGCCGAAACGGTATTTTAAATTTATGAGCGAGTTCACGTAATTACTTCCCGATACAACTGCTCTGAATTTTCTGTACTCAAAAGTGCTTCCTAAATCTTTAGGTGAGTATTGAAAGCCCAGATCAAGATAAGGAAACTTTGTATCTGAAAATCTTGAAACATTTCCGTCGCCGTAATCGATAAATTTATATCTGTTCGGATCTAATCTTAAGTTCACTCCAATCACTCTCTGGAATGCATCGTTTATCGTCGGATTTTCTCTGTAAAATTCATCGGGTTTTCTTATGCTCCAGTCAGTATTTTTCTGCGCTGTAGTTTCTTTGCTCTGAAGGAAACTAACTCCCAATCTTATCTGCGGAAGGGGAAGGTAACTTAAATTAAAATCGTAACCCGTTGAATAATAATAATCGACTGCATCGTTCCTATCGAACCAGCTGGTAAGAGTGTTATAAAATCTTCCAAGCCCGCCGTACTCTACGTTAGCGGTTTTTAATTTTTGAAATACTGATGCAGAAAAATTTAAAGTTCTGTCCTTTAAAAATCTTTGTGAGTAGCGAAGCTCGTATTTTTGTTTTTTATCCGAGAAGCCGTAGCCGTAGTTTGCTTCTATGCTGTTCCTGTTAAAATCACTTCTGTAGTTCAGATTAAAATTCAATGCGCTGCCTTCAACTCTGTTAAAGTAATAATACTGCAGCGGCTGAGATGTAATGCGCTTTCCGAATTTCAACTGTGTTAACTGAAATGAAACTTCACTGTCCTTTTTCTTCTCGTCTTTTTCAATATCTCTGAATGCCTTATTTTCTTCTTCAGTAGATTGAATTAATTGTTTCTTTGCAAAATATGATGAATCTTTTTTTGCATCAGGAAGCACCTGCACAATGGTTTCATTAAATATCCCATCAGGGATTTTTTCGTTAATGGTATAATTCGAAACTATTGAGTTTGCGCTGCCTGAGAATTTTAAAAATCCCAGAAACGAACCCTCAAATTCAACCTGATTATCAGTAGGCAGCCAGAATGAATTGCTTTGCCTATCTTTATAGTTTGTGAATTTCTGAAAAAATCTTATGTTGTCAATTGCCCTTAACCTTGCTGCGTCATTATTAGTTAAGTCAACTTTTACCAGTACAAATTCTTTATCCAGCACATACAGAGTACCTTTTAACTGAGGAAAGATATTCGAGTTATTTGTCATCTCAATTTTAAATACAGTGGCTGTATCTAAAGTAGTTGTGCCGAGAAGTCTGTATTCATAGTTATCGAAGGCATTATCTGCGACGGGTCCCGGGACTTTAAACTCATCGAAGTCCAGCTTTTCATCATAAAAATTTGCGATAAAAGGAATTGCAAATCCGCGTGTAATATTTGCAGTCTCCCTTTTTGATTTTACTATTTCTTTCTGTTCATCGGGGGCGCGGAAGTATCCCTTAGTTTCAGATTCCAGTATTCCGAAGATTCCCATTTTTTTATCATCGGCGGTGGAATCTGTTTTTGTTTCTGTCGATTTATTTTTATCTGCTACGCTTTGGTTAGAGCGTATAACCATTTTTGAATAGGCATCGTATTCGTACTGCTTAAGGTTTTGTTGAAATTTTTTCTTGGATTTAATTACCTGTCTTATAATTTCATTTGCAGGGTCTTCGCCAAGGACTTCTATCTGCTCGGTGAAAACGCCGGAAGGCTCCATGTAAATATCTTTTTTTACATTTTCATTATATATTTCAATTTCTTCTGACTCACTTTTATATCCTATATAAGAATATTGTAAAGTGTATTTCCCGGGATTCAATGTGACAAAGTAATTTCCGTCTTTATCGGAAATAGTGCCGTAAGTTGTATCGGCAACTTTGATATTGACATACTCTAATCCTTTATTATTTTTTGTATCTACAATTTTGCCGGAGACTTTATAGCTCTGCGAAAAACAATTTGCAGAAATTAAAAACAGAACAACGATTGAAAATAATTTCATTGGATGCTAAATGATTAAAACCTTTTTAATGATTTTGTGAATATGAATGTATTGGAAGAAAGTTAAAACTTACTAATGTATACTCCATTAGACTAAAAAAGTTTAAAAAAAGTTTCCCATTATTCTTGATGGCTTGTATGTTTCTATTAGCTTACAATAGATAATTTCCAGGAGGCAAAAAAGATGCTGTTTGTCAAGTAATTTTTTCTTGGAATTCTAAAATTCTCCCTATTAGTACTAATAGAGAGTATATTATTTATTAAGAAGTTTTTTCTTAATATATTGAGAAAGGTCTTATAAAGGTTGCAACTTTACATAATAACCCGACCAAAATCCGACTTATTATAATTTCAAATTTTAAATTTCAGATTTCAAATGTTAATAAGAATCCGACTATTTTCCGACTTTTGAAAAAGTAAAAAGTACTATGAAGAAAGTCGAATGTAATTCTTATTTTGCAGAAATCCGTCAAAAACGCGTCAAAATAATAAATTTTTCAAATGCGATATTGTAAAAACAACAACGGAGGAATGGAAATTCGTCATAGATTAATAGATGGTTGGATCCTGCATCAATAAGCTTGCCTCGTACTTAATATGGGGTGCGGGAGACAGGCGGCCGGAGCATTGGAACGAGTAGGAATATCAATTCGTAAATTGAAATTTGAAACTGAACAAAACTATCTTTTAACTTTATTTAAAATTCCGTAGATTTATTTCCAATTTCAGATTAACCTTCTCTAATATGAAAAATTTACTTACTGCATTATTTCTTTTTATAATAACATCAGTTTCATTTTCTCAATATAAGCTGGCAGAGACATTCGAGTCTACAAGTCCGGGATCACTTCCTGCAGGCTGGACGAGATACAATAGAGCGGCATTTAATATATACAGCGCATCTAACTGGACTGTCCGCGATTCAGGCTCTACTGTGTTTCGTGTGGATCCGGATTTCAAAACTAAATCAAGAAGCGGTAAGCGCTCAATAGCTGTAAGCTGGTATTCATCAGTGGACTCTACAGGAAATAACATTGTTCATATTTCTGATGCATGGCTTTTTACTCCAAGGTTTGCAACAAATAATGATTCCATCTCTTTTTATGCAACGGGCGGAGCGCAGGCATATACTGACAGCATTCAAATTTGGGTGAACACCACTACTAATAATCCTGAAGGGACAAGAGTAAAAATTGGTTCTATTGTATGGCCAAACGGTTCAGTCTATGGAAAATTTCAAAGATACAGATACAGCTTAAGCCAGTTTTCAGGACAGACAATTGCAATCGGCTTCAGATACTATATGAATCTTCAGGATGCTAACGGACTTTTAGTTCAGCTTGATGATATTTATGTAGGGGGCAGCGTTGGCATTGAGAGTATTTCTTCGGATATTCCAAAGTCTTATAAGCTGTCGCAAAATTATCCTAATCCTTTTAACCCGGTAACGAATATAGCATTTGATATTCCTAAGAGCTCTTATGCTGTATTAAGAGTATTTGATATGCTTGGCAGGGAAGTCGATATGCTTGTAAATGAAGAGCTTGATGCAGGTTCATATAGAATAAACTTTGATGCATCAAATTTATCGTCGGGCACATATTTTTATAGTCTCACTACTTCTAATTTTAGTCAAACGAAGAAACTGACGGTGATAAAGTAATATTTTTAAGGGGTTTTTAATAAACCTCCTAACTATACCATTTATAACATAGTTGCAAGACTTTATTTTGCACAAATAAACGCATTTATACGTAGGTAATTACCTTGATTTTCAAAAATAAATATAGTTTATTGACTATAAGTTTATAGGTAAAAATTCTAAAATTCAATCCCAGATTATGAAAACAAGAATACTTCTCGTCTTGTCTTTGCTATTATTATCTTCATTTAATAGTAAAGTCTTTTCTCAGTGGTCAACCAATCCATTTGTAAACAATCCGGTTACTCAAAACAGCGGACATCAGACACACCCAAAATCATGCAGCGACCAGGATGACGGCGCAGTTATAGTTTGGGAAGATAACCGTAACGGTAACAGCGATATCTATGCTCAAAGAATAGATAAGCACGGTGCTAATCAATGGCAGACCGGCGGAGTAAAAATTTGCGGTTCAAACGGTGACCAGGTTCATCCTGTATTATGCACAGACGGTAACGGCGGTGCTATTATTGCATGGGCTGATGACAGAAACGGAGCTGGAGATGTTTACTGTCAGAAAATTAGAAGAGACGGTGAAATAATGTGGGCAGATAACGGTGTGAAAGTTACAACAGAAGCTACAGGATTAACAACTTCATTACAATATCCGGCTATTCAACATTCAGGTTCAGGTGCAATTGTTGCATGTAATACTACTAACTCAGTAAAGTGTTTAAAGCTGAATGCTTTTGGTGAATACGAATGGGGTTTAAGCGGCGGTAACTATTTAAGAACAGTCGGTACAGGTTTTTCTGCTAATACAGCTACAGGTATTGAAATGTGTCCGGACGGCGGTAACGGCGCTCACTGTGTATGGAGCGGCTGGGACGGTTTAACACATGGTCATAAAATATATGCTCAGCACATTAACTCTGACGGTACAATGCACTGGTCAGGTTCAATGGGTAAAAGAGTTTGTAATAACACACAAGGTCATCAAAAGAAACCAAGAATAGTTTCTGATGAAGCAGCAGGATGTGAAATAGTTTGGGAAGACGGAAGACGCGATACTAATACAGTAACAGGCAGACCAAATCATGATATCTATTGTGAAAGACTTGACTGGTTCGGAAGCAATATGTGGAATTCAAACGGACATCCTGTTTGCACAGATACAGCTGACCAGACAAATCCAAATTGTATAGCAGATACATGGGAAGGTATACATATTGTATGGCAGGATTACAGAAATTACGATGCAGGTCCTGATTCAGGATTAGGCGTAAACTTATACTGTCAAAATGTTGATTTCAACGGAAACAGAAGATGGACTCATAACGGAGTTCAGGCAGCAATCCTTTGTGATGTAAGTAAAGCACAAGATCCAAGATACAATCCGCAAATCTGCGCTAACGATGATATCGGCGGATTTATGCTTTCATGGATTGGTCATTCAGATACAACAGGAGCAACATTAAATAACTTCGGTATCTACGCTCAGCGTATGAATTATAACGGAGCTCATCAATGGTTCCCGACAACTCCGGGCGTATCCGGTCATCCGAACGGAGCCAGAGTATGTCTTGCATCAGGTGATAAACATTCGGTTACAATGTGTAATAACAGAAGCGTTACAGATCAGGGCGGTGAGGATAACAGCGGTGCAGTTATAGCATGGACAGATGACAGAAATTTTGGTCCGAGTGGTGAAGATATTTATGCACAGCATATTAAATCAACATCTGATTTAGGCGATTTACATTCAGGCGGAAATAACGGAACACAAAATGATAAACCTGTTTTAAATCAAAACAGACCTAATCCATTCAATCCTTCGACTGTAATTTCATTCAATTTACCTAAGGGTGAGTTTGTTACAGTTAAGATATTTGATATGCTTGGAAGAGAAGTAGCTTCTTTAGTTAATACTCAAATGTCAGCAGGTACACATAGCTTAACATGGAATGCTAACGGAATGACATCCGGAGCATACTTCTATAAAATACAGGCAGGTGCGTTCACTGAAATAAAAACAATGCTTCTTGTAAAATAAGATTGCTAAATTAATTCATTACCCCTAAAACAAAGGCGGAGAGAATCGAAAGATTCCCCCGCCTTTTTTGTTCAGTAAGAAAGTAAAAGACCTGACAGTTCGCCAAGGCGAACTGTCAGGTCACACTCTGTACTCAATACTAAAGCCTACGCCTTTATAACTACAAGCTTCTTATCTTCAACACCATACTCTTCCATTCCTTCATATAAAATTATCTTAGGTTTATCGCGCATGGCATTTACTTCATCTGAAATATCTCCGCCTTTGATTAGAATATACTTGCCGTTGGATTTCAGAAAGTCTTCTCCGAAGATCTTTACTTCTTTTATTGGCGCGACTGCTTTGGCTGTTACATAATCGAACTGATGCTTGTAATCTTTATCTCTTCCAATATCTTCTCCTCTTCCAACTAATGCTGTAATTTTTTTCAGCCTCATCTTATCTATTATATCCTTCACAACCATTATTTTTTTTGTTATTGAGTCCAAGCATAAAATCCGCGCATCAGGATATAATATTTTCAAAGGTATGGCCGGAAATCCGCCGCCCGTACCGATATCGACTAAAGAAAATTTGTTCTCCAGCTTATACTTAGTAAGAAAGAAGATTGAATTTATGATGTTATTCTCTATGCTTTCAAGCTTGCGCGAAACGAGATTAATCTTGGTATTCCATTCCATTAAATGCTTATTGTATTCCAGAAATTGCTGATAAACGTCTGAGTCTTCAATTTTTAGTTCTTTTGCAAGAAATAGCTTTAGTTTTTCCAATAGTCTGCTCTGTATTAAATTTCCTGAAATTAGCTATTATTTTGCATTGATTAAATTCATAAAAACCCCTATTTTAAAGTTTATTCATTTTTTAACTCATCAACTATGTCAGAAATTAATATAACGGCTGTAAAAAGAGAAGACTTTAGAGGCTCAGCCACGGTAAATTTTAGAAAAAAAGGTATGGTTCCGGGAATATTCTACGGACATGCTTCAGGCAATATTCCTATTGCCGTTAATGAATTAGCATTAAGACCTTTGATTTACACATCGGAATCTCATGTGGTAAATCTTAATATAGAAGGCGTTAATGAAAAATTTAATGCCATCATTAAAGATGTTCAGTTTCATCCGTTATCGGATAAGCCGATACATTTTGACTTCCAGTCTTTAAGCGAAGATAAAGAAGTGCACATTGAAGTTCCTGTCCATTTAACAGGAAATCCAATCGGTGTTAGAAACGGCGGACTTTTACAGCACGTATATCATAGACTTGAAGTTATCTGTCTTCCTAAACATATTCCTGCATCTATCGATATTGATATCGCAGGTCTTGAAATTGGAAACTCAATAAAGATAAGTGATTTAAAATATGAAGGCGTAAAGTTCATTAATGATTCACATGCTACAGTAGTCGGTGTAGTTGCTCCTAAGGGTGCAACTGATGCAGCTGCAGTTGAAGGCGCAGATGGAACAAAGGAACCTGAAGTAGTTGCGAAGGGAAAGAAAGAAGACGCAAAATAATATAATCTAAGTTATAAAGTACTACAGTAATATTCACATCTAAAATTTCATTTAAAATATTTATATTATATTTCTCTTCTTCCTCACAAAGGAAGAAGAGAAAATTTTCTAAGGCACTTTGGCACAAGTATTAAAATAGTTCCCCGCTGTTATTGATATAAGTTTTAGAAAATATTTTTCCCAATTAACCCGGGATAAAAAAAAATAGAATAATGAAATTAATCGCTGGTCTTGGCAACCCAGGCTCCAAATACGAATTAAACCGTCACAATATTGGCTTCATAGTTCTCGATTTACTTTCCGATAATCTCGGCCTTACCTTCAAAGCCGGCAAAGGCGATTGGTTCTACGCCCAAGGAAAAATCGATAATGAAGACTTTATCCTTTTAAAGCCCACAACATTCATGAATAACAGCGGAGCCGCTGTTAAAGAATTCGCAGACTCACACGATATCAAATACACAGATATGCTTCTCATTTACGATGACTTCCAGCTTCCGCTTGGAACAATTCGCGTAAGAAGAATGGGTTCTGACGGCGGGCATAACGGTATCAAAAATATAATTTATCATTTAAATACTATTGAGTTTCCGAGAATGAGAATCGGTATCGGCCCTGAAGAAATTATCAAAGGGGAAGATTACGTTGATTACGTTCTTTCCAATTTCAATGATAATGAAATAGAAATCATTAAACAGCTTCTCCCTCATTATTTTAACTGTATCATTAGCTTTCTCACAAAGGATATTGTTCAAGTAATGAATGAATACAACAGAAGCTTTATTACAAAAGAATAAAGCGGTCAGTTACTTTTGCAGGTTTATTTTTATCCAAAACAAAAATATACATGAAAAAAAACTTATTACTCTCTATTTTAACGGTTCTTGTTTTGCCGGCGATTTCTTTTGCCAGTGAAGCTGACCTTAAAATTCCCGAGTTCTCAGCGGCACAAAACCAATATCTTTATATGGGTTTCGCTGTGTGTGTTCTGGGTTTACTTTTTGCTTTAGTACAGTTCATTAAAGTAAAAAAATTACCTGCCCATAAATCAATGCTGGATGTTTCACAGATTATTTTTGAAACCTGTAAAACTTATCTTATTCAGCAGGGAAAATTCCTGTTTATTCTATTTGTTATTATCGGTGCCATTATCGGATTTTATTTCGGCTTCCTTCAACATCAGTCTGCAGGCGGTGTTGTACTTATCCTTGCTTGGACTGTCATCGGTATCCTTGGTTCTTATGGTGTTGCCTGGTTTGGTATAAGAATGAATACGCTTGCTAACTCTCGTATGGCTTTTGCTTCCCTGAAAAGAAAACCTCTTAATTTATTAAATATTCCACTCGATGCAGGTATGTCTATAGGCGTTATGCTTATCTGTATTGAATTATTCTTAATGCTTGCCATTCTCTTGTTCGTTCCGCGTGAACTGGCAGGAGCTTCATTTATAGGTTTTGCAATCGGTGAATCTCTCGGAGCATCTGCTCTCAGAATTGCCGGCGGTATCTTCACAAAAATTGCAGATATCGGTTCTGACTTAATGAAAGTTGTTTTCAAAATTAAAGAAGACGATCCTCGTAATCCCGGTGTTATTGCCGACTGTACAGGTGATAATGCAGGTGACTCTGTAGGACCGACTGCTGACGGTTTTGAAACTTACGGTGTTACAGGTGTTGCGCTTATTTCATTTATCGTTCTTGCTGTAACAGGCGCAGGATTCCAGGCTGAGCTTCTCGTTTGGATATTCGTAATGCGTGTGCTTATGATTCTTACTTCTATCGCAGCATTCTATATTAATAAAGTTTACTCCAGCGCAAAATATTCCAAAGCTGAAGATTTAGACTTCGAAAAACCATTGACATCTTTAGTCTGGATTACATCAATCCTTTCTATTATAATTACATTCGCAGTATCATATGTTTTAATCGGCCACCTTGCAAATAACCTATGGATGACATTATCTATAATTATTTCATGCGGTACTCTCGGTGCAGCTCTTATTCCCGAGTTTACGAAAATATTTACGTCGCCGAAATCTGCACACGTGCAGGAAGTTGTTGAATCTTCTAAAGAAGGCGGCGCTTCGCTTACAATTCTTTCCGGTCTTGTTGCAGGTAACTTCTCAGCATTCTGGAAAGGTATGGTATTCTTCGGACTTATGTTTGCGGCTTATTATGCTTCGCACAATATAAATCCTGCAGGCTCGCCAGAAATTATGATCTACCCCGCAATCTTTGCATTTGGTTTAGTTGCATTTGGATTCCTTGGTATGGGTCCGGTAACAATTGCAGTTGACTCTTACGGTCCTGTTACAGATAATGCTCAGTCAGTTTACGAGCTGTCACTTATCGAAGAGAACAAAGAAAAAAACTCTGCTGATATCGAAAGAGAATTCGGTTTCAAACCTGACTGGGAAAAAGCAAAATTATATCTCGAAGAAAACGACGGGGCGGGGAATACATTCAAAGCTACTGCAAAGCCTGTTCTTATCGGAACGGCAGTTGTGGGTGCTACAACAATGATTTTCTCTCTTATCCTTGTGTTGAAAAATACTTTAGGGTTCGAGCCTGAGCTTGTTCTTAACTTATTAAATCCATGGTCGCTTCTCGGATTCATTTGCGGCGGCGCAGTTATATACTGGTTCACAGGCGCATCTACACAGGCAGTTACTGTAGGAGCTTATAGAGCAGTTGAATATATTAAGAGAAACATTAACCTTGATGAAAATGCAGATATGTCTGCATCAACAGAAAAATCAAAAGAAGTTGTGAAGATATGTACTGAATATGCTCAGAAGGGTATGTTCAATATCTTCATCGCTATTTTCTGTTTCGCACTTGCATTCGCAATGTTCTCCGCTCCGGCTGATTTAGTTCCGGGAATGGATATGAAGGCAGCGCTTGCAGCATCTGCACCGACATGTTTCTTTATAGCTTATCTTATTGCAATAGCAGTTATCGGTTTATTCCAGGCTCTCTTTATGGCTAATGCCGGCGGCGCATGGGATAATGCTAAGAAAGTTGTTGAAACTGATTTAAGACAAAAAGGAACTCCGTTACATGATGCAACAGTTATTGGCGA
Source organism: Ignavibacteria bacterium (assembly GCA_044226845.1). Lineage (GTDB taxonomy): Bacteria > Bacteroidota > Ignavibacteria > Tepidaquicellales > Tepidaquicellaceae > JAFDZO01. The sequence continues at coordinate 116,544 of JBGAGG010000004.1, read as the reverse complement.
TACAGTGGGTGATCCGTTCAAAGATACATCTTCAGTAGCATTAAATCCGATAATTAAGTTCACGACATTGTTCGGACTTCTTGCTATGGAAATTGCAATATCTCCGGACTTCAGAGCTATAGCTCCGAAAATCGGTCTAATATTCTTTGTCATTGCTCTTATATTCGTATGGCGTTCATTCTATAAGATGAGAATAAAAAGCAATTAAATAAAAAGTCACTATTAGTAAATCAAGCCCTCACATGAGAAATCGTGTGAGGGTTTTTTTATTATGCTAGATTTGATATAGGTAAAATTGAATGTAATTATATATATTTTTTGATTATTCTTGTAAGTAATGAAAATTTTATTAAAGTAGTTTCGTCTAAATAAATAATTCAATAAAATTTACATAGAGCCTGATTCACCGATTAAGCTCTGAAAACAATTTTTCATAAATAAAAAACTAAACCCCGCATGAAAGCCCTCGCAACTTTCTTACTTGCTGCTGTTTGTACAAACTTTGCCTTTTCTTATTCAAAGCCTGTATTTTTATCACCTTTGCCTGATTCAAAATACAATAAGGTATCTTCTTCAATATTATTGAAATATGAAGGTAAGGTATCGCAGGCCTTAAAGGAAAGTAACTCAATAATAATTTCCGGCAGTAAATCCGGAAATCACGAATTTACAACAAAGCTAGCTGAAGATAATAAGTCTTTAATAATTACTCCGGTTAATAAATTTGATTTTGATGAGAATGTTAACGTTTATATTGCAAACAAAAACAGAAGCATCGAATATTCCTTTTCCTTTTTTACGGAGAGACAGGATATAAAACCTGATGTATTTGAAATAATGAAAAGAGAAAATCCGTTTTTCGAAAAATCACAAGTTCAAATACCATTTACGAACGGACAATCAAATAATAATGATTCTCTCCCGAGTGATTTTCCAAATATAGTTGTTAAAAATTCAGATGGTCCAAGCCCCGGTTATGTTTTTCTAAGTAATTTTACTATGATGGCAACAACCGTTGCTCCTTATCTAATAATAATGGATAATACAGGCACTCCGGTTTTTTATAAAAAAATGCCTGCTCCTTGTTTTGATTTTAAAAAGCAGCCAAATGGATTGTTAACATATTATAGTCAGGCAGCAGCAAAATTTTTTGCAATGAACAGCCAATATCAGATTACAGATAGTTTCTATTGCGGTAATGGATATACAACTGACCTTCATGAATTGAGGCTGCTTCCCAATGGCCATGCACTTATGATGAGCTATGACCCGCAGATTGTAAATATGAGAAATATTATTCCAAATGGTGATACTGCCGCTGTAGTCACGGGTCTTATTATTCAGGAAATTGATGCTAATAAAAATGTAGTTTTTCAATGGAGAAGCTGGGACCATTTTAATATTGTGGATGCAAAACATGAAGATATGAGTGCGCACACCATAGACTACGTTCACGGAAATTCTATAGAGCCGGATAATGACGGAAATATATTAATTTCAAGCAGACATCTTTCAGAAATAACGAAAATTAACAGAACTACGGGTGCAATCATTTGGCGCTTCGGTGGAGTTAATAACCAGTTTGCCTTTGCAAATGATTCTATAACTTTTTCATATCAACATGCAGTTCATAGACTTTCAAACGGACACATTCTGTTATTCGATAATGGAAATTATCGGGAAACCAGCGATACCGATTTTGAAGGAGAGCCGCGCTCGGCATATTCCAGAGCAGCAGAATATATTTTAGATGAAAATCATCTGGTTGCCAGGCTTGTATGGCACTACAGAAGGTCTCCGGATATTTACGGGTATGCTATGGGAAATGCAGAAAGACTGGAAAACGGAAACACAATAATTTGCTGGGGTGCAATAAATCCGAATATTACTGAAGTAAATCCATCGGGTGAAATTGTATTTGAAATGACGTTCCCAAGAGGGATATATACTTATAGAGTATTCAGGAATAGCTGGTTACCAACAGGACTTCAAACTAATTCAGGAAATGAAAGTCCTAAAAATATAAATCTATATCAGAATTATCCTAATCCTTTCAACCCTTCGACAACGATAAAATTTGATTTATCAGAAAAAAGTAAAGTGCTCATATATATTTATAATTCTATAGGGCAGAAAATTGAGGAAATAAACTTTGGAGTTAAAAGTCAGGGAAGCTATGAATATAAATGGAATGCATCTGAGCTTGCGAGTGGAATTTACTACTACCAGATAAAAACTGAAACAGAAACTTTAACGAAACAAATGTTACTTTTAAAATAGTATTAATGCAATAGTTGCAAGAAAACCCTTTCAGAATTTATTTTGAGAGGGTTTTTTTTATTATATTTTTTAATATATATAATAAAAAAATGCCCGCCGGCATAAGCCAACGGGCATCCCTCTAAGAAAGGAATCGTAGTATCTCACCTCGATCCCAAACTCAAATTAAATTTTTTCCCAAACAAATTCAACCCCAAAACCTAAAAAATTTCATAGGAAAAATAAGAGTTTTTTTTATAAATTTTATTTCTCAAACTGTATAACTATCTTCATCTTTATGGCAAAAAATACTATTCAAAAAGTCCTCATCAAAAATGAGAATAAGTCTGTAGATTTAGATAAAATTTTTGAAAAATACTTCTGGCTTATAATTCCCATTTTTGCAGTAATTTATTACATTGTAAGTAAGTCCTCATCAGGCTTTTATCAGGATGATGAAATGGGTCACTATCTCAATATGCGGGATTTTTGGACACATCCGGGAGCTATTTTAGGCAACTGGCCTAAAACAGGATATAAACTCATTATGGTTCTGCCAAGTTTGATGGGGTATCAGGGAGTTTTATTTTTCAATTCCTTAATTGCTTCCGTTACTGTTTATATGACTTATGTGCTATTAAGAGAATATAAAATAAAGTATGCATTTTTTGGCGCGCTGTTACTTGCATTGCAGCCTCTTTATTTTGATTTGTCCTTCCGTTCATACGCCGAAATTTTTTCGGGACTTTTATTTCTATTTGTAATTTATTTTTATAAAAAAGATAAGCTTTTTATTTCAGGTTTAATACTTGGATATATATTTACTGTCAGACAGGAAGTTGCACTGGTTGGATTAATATTGGCTGTGATGTTTGCAATGAGAAAAAACTATTTAGCTATAATTTCTCTGGGAATATTTCCTTTGCTTTATATGTTTGCGGGATATCTTCAATCAGGTGATCCGATGTTTATAATAAATGAAATGAAGAATGTTGGTGAAATGGATTTCGGAGGCGCAAACAGAGGAGCGCTCCATTATTTTAAAGTTTATATTTTTATTGTGGGTCCTATATGTCTGGCATTATTTTTATCAGGATACTTTGGCTTCATAGGCAAGAATGCGAAAGAGTATTTTAAAAAATATGATTTAATCTATATAATCTTTACACTGATGTTTCTCGTTCCTGTGGCATTAATGCTTAAAGGTGTTAACCCCGGAACATGGAGATATCTACTTCCAATTTCTCCTCTTGCTGCATTTTTTGCAGTAGTTGGATTGAACAATATTGCTGATGCAAAGTTTAGAAATATTTACATGGGGCTTACGGGTTTCATTGCATTAATAACTCTTGCATTTTTATCTCATACCTCAAACGGACTGGATGTAACTGAAGTTTCTGAGTTCACAAAAATCTTATTCCTGGGAATATTTTTTATCGCCACATTAGTTATAAGCCGCAGCAATGTGCAAAAATATCTGAACACAGTTGCAATTGTTGGAATAATTTTAGCTGCCGGATATTTAGCAATGAATTACGAACCAAGAAAATTAAATCCTGAAAATGAAGCGATTATTAAGATTGGAGAATATGTAAACACTCCGGAAATAAAAGACAAGAACGTTTACTATACAAACAGTAATATTTTATTTTTCGGAGATATTCATGGTGAAAGAGGTAAAAAATTCCAAACATTGAATATGGAAAATTTATCTAAATCTCCCAAGGGTTCAATAATAATCTGGGATACACACTATGGCTACAGACCTGAATATAAAAAAGATGTAAAGCTTGATGTATTAAAGGATTCGACAAATTACAGACTGCTCAATCAATTTATGTCTACTGATAGAAAATTTGCTGCATATGCATTTGAGAAATTAAATTAATTTGATAAAAGACGATAAGAAAATATTATTTTTAAATTCCGCTCTTACTATTGAAAACCCTTACATCAGCACTGAAGAAGCTTTAGAATGGTTAAAGGCAGAAAATGAAAGAATAAATGTTAGCATAAAGGAGATTAAGTTCAGTGAAATGCCTGACTGGTATTTCGATGAAGCAACAGGAAACTTAAGACATGTTTCTGGTAAGTTCTTTTCTATAGAAGGTATTCATGTAAAAACAAACTGGGGAAAAATTCCGGAGTGGACACAGCCCATAATTAATCAGCCTGAAGTCGGATATCTTGGAATTATCACCAGGCGCATTAACGGAATTTTGTATTTTCTAATGCAGGCAAAGATTGAGCCCGGTAATATAAATTACGTACAGCTTTCACCGACAATACAGGCAACAAGAAGTAATTACTCGCAGGTTCATAAAGGAAAAAGACCTTTATACTTAGAGTACTTTAACGGTGAAAAAAAATCCAGAGTTTTACTTGATCAGCTACAATCTGAACAAGGCGCCCGCTTCTTAAGAAAAAGAAACAGGAATATTATTATTGAAATTGAAGATGAAATAGAAATTTATGAAAACTTCAGATGGCTTACGCTGGGACAAATAAAAAAAATGATGATGAATGATAACGTTGTGAATATGGATACAAGAACCGTTATTTCATGTATTCCGTTCGATGTTGAAAATTTTGATGCTGATAGCGAACCAAAAGAATATGAGAAAGACTTGCTGCGTTCATTTATAGACAAAGATAATTACTTAAATGAAACTGACGAGATAATTTCATGGATAACAAAAATAAAGTCGAAGTACGATTTAGACGTGAGGCAAATTCCACTTAAAGAGGTAAAGAACTGGAGCAAGGATGAATATTCAATTTATCATGACGATAAAAAATATTTTTCAGTAATTGCAGTAAACGTTCATATAGATAATCGTGAGGTTAAATCATGGTCGCAGCCGTTAATAAAATCTGCTCAGGAAGGCATAATAGCATTCCTTATAAAAAAGATAAACGGAGTATATCATTTTCTGGTTCAGGCAAAACTTGAAGCAGGAAATTTTGATATAATAGAGCTTGCTCCGACCTTACAATGCTTAACGGGAAATTATAGAAAAGGTCTTAGTGAATATGAGCCGGAGTTTTTGAATTATGTACTTAATGTGAATAAAAAACAAATTCTGTATTCCGCGTATCAGTCAGAAGAAGGCGGAAGATTTTATAGGGAGCAGAATAAAAATTTGATAATCGAAGTTGATGAAAGTTTCCCTGTAGAAGTCCCGGAAAATTTTATCTGGATGACCTTAAATCAGATACAGGTATTTTTGAAATTTAATAATTATTTAAATATTGAAGCGCGGAGCTTAATATCCTCTGCCAGATTTATATAAAATGAATATAGGTGTTCTTGGCTGTGCAAATATAGCAATGCGTTCCGTCATCCCTGCAATAAAATCAATTCCTGATTTTAATTTGATAGCAGTTGCAAGCAGAAGCATCGAAAAAGCAAAAGAATATGCTGATAAATTTCAATGCGAAGCAGTTGTAGGATATGACAATTTAATTTCTAGAAAAGATATTGATGCACTGTATGTTCCGCTGCCAACAGGAATGCACTTAGAGTATGTTATAAAAGCACTTGAAAACGGAAAGCACGTCATTGCTGAAAAATCTATTGGGATGAATTATACTGAAGTTGAAACTATGGTTACTTTAGCAAAGGAAAAAAATCTTTTACTGATGGAAAATTATATGTTCGAATATCACTCCCAGCATAAATTTGTTTTTGACCTGATAAAAAATAATGAAATAGGAGAGCTGAGATTATTTAGAAGCTCTTTCGGATTTCCTCCGCTTCCGAAAGATAATTTTCGTTATAATAAATCATTAGGCGGCGGTTCCTTACTTGATGCAGCAGGTTATCCTATAAAAGCTGCTCAGATGTTTTTAGGATATGATATTATGGTTAAAGCTTCAAATTTATTTATAGATAAATCTCTTGATGTAGATATATTTGGCTCGGCATATTTATCTGGTAACACTTCTATTGCTGCTGAAATCGGTTTTGGATTTGATAATTTTTACCAATGTAATTATGAGATTTGGGGCTCAAAAGGAAAGATAACAGCCTTAAGAGCTTTTACGCCGCAGCCGGATTATTCGCCGAGGATTGTCCTTGAAAAGGATAACCACAGGCAGGAGTTTCCCGTACCGGCTGATAATCATTTTGTAAATATACTGAAAGAATATATCAGGGCTATAAAAGAAAAAGATTTTGAATTACACTATAATAAATTATTAAATCAGGCGAAGCTGCAGGAAGAAATAAGATTGCTTAGCACAAAAAATTTTATAAACTAAATTGAACTATGTCTTACCCTTGTCCTATTTGTAACAATAAAAATACATATCTGAAAAATGCGAGAATGAGCTTATATAAGTGCGATGCATGTGACCATACATTTACTATCATTTCAAAAGATGAAGAAGAACCATATAATGAAAACTATTTCATAGAAACTCATAAGAATTGGTTTGCAAATCCTGATACTCCGTTATTTGAATATTGTCTGAACGTTATAAAAGAATTTCTGAAGGACAAAAAAATTAAGATGCTTGATGTGGGCTGTGGTACAGGCAGCTTTCTCAAACACATCCATAAAATTGACCCTTCCATGGATTTAACCGGAATGGATTTTGTTACAAATGAATCTCCCGGAATAAAATTTATAGCAGCAGATTTCCTTACTTGGGATGTACCTGAAAAATATAATGCAATAACGAATTTTATGGTGATTGAACACGTGCCGGATCCTCATTTATTTGTAAAAAAAATGCATGATGCTTTGACTGACGATGGAATTCTTATCGTAAATACTATTCACAATAACAGCATAATTTATAAATTGGCAAGAGCTTTAAATGGCGTAGGGTTTTCAGTTGCCCATGATAGATTATACGATCATCATCATCTGCAGCATTATTCAAATCAGTCATTGAAAAAAGTTATTGAAATGGAAGGCATGGAAGTATTTAAAATAAGAAATCATAATTATAAACTGAAAGCAGTTGATGTGCCTTCAAATAATCCGGTTGTTGCTGGTATTTATAAATTTGCGACGCTTGTACTATTCGGACTTTCCAAACCTTTCAATGCAGGACATCATCAAACTTTATTCTGCCGTAAGAAAAAATAGTATTATTGAACAATAGAATTCAAATATCAGTAGTTAGCCCTGTATATAATGCCGAAAAATTAGTTGATGCATTAGTTGAGAGGATTATTGCATCAGTTTCAAAAATTACACCTAATTTTGAAATTATACTTGTTGATGATTTCAGTCCTGATAATTCCTGGAAAAAAATCAAAGAAAATTGTTCTAAGTATTCACTCGTTAAAGGAATTAAGCTGAGTAAAAATTTTGGTCAGCAGCATGCGCTTGCTGCAGGTATGGAAAATGCAATAGGTGAGTGGATTGTAATTATGGATTGTGATTTACAGGATAGACCGGAAGAAATTCCCAACTTATACAATAAAGCTTTGGAAGGGTACGACATTGTTCTTGCAAGCCGGGTACAAAGAAGAGATGATATAATAAAGAAATTATTATCAAAGTATTTTTATGCAGTGCTTGGTTATCTTACAGGAACTAAACAGGATGATACAGTCGCTAACTTTGCAGTACTGAGCAGAAAAGTTGTAGATGCTATTAAATCGATGGGAGACTATCACAGATATTTCCCTACAATGGTTAAATGGGTCGGCTTTAAACTTACAACTTTGAAAATTGAACACGCCGATAGGGAAGACGGTAAAAAATCTTCTTACTCATATAAAAAACGTCTCGATCTTGCTGTAAATACAATTTTATCATTTTCAGATAAACCTCTTCGTCTTGCTGTTAAACTTGGATTGATAATTTCTTTTATATCGGCTTTGTACTCAATTTATGCAGTCATATTATTCTTCGAAGGGAAAGTAAATGTTACGGGGTGGACAAGTTTATTTATTTCAATTTGGTTTTTTTCGGGATTAATAATTTCTGTACTTGGTATGGTAGGATTATATCTCGGGAAAACATTTGAGACCGTCAAGCATCGCCCTATATATATCATCGAAGAAAAATTAAACGATTGATACTTATCTATGAAAGTTCAAATCCTCGGTTCTAACGGTTACATCGGTAAGAACTTTACTCATTATTTGCGCTCCCTGCAAAATTTAAATTTACAACTCTTCGATATTCATTCGGATTCCATACATTCCGACTTACAATACACCCAATTAGATATTTCAGATAATCCGGAAGTTTCAAAGATTAAATTCGATTCCGATTTTATATTTATTTTTTCAGGATTAACTGGCACCGGTGCAGGGTTTACAAAATATGAGGATTATGTAAAAATAAATGAGATTGGATTATTAAATATTTTAAACTCTCTTAAAGAACAAGATTTTAAAGGACGAATTATTTTTCCTTCCACGCGATTAGTTTATAAAGGAATTAAAGATACTCCTTTAAAAGAAGATGCAGAAAAAGAATTTAAGACACCTTATGCAATTAACAAATATTCATGTGAACAGTATTTTAAAATGTATAATAATATGTTTGGACTTAATTATACCGTCTTTAGAATCTGTGTTCCTTATGGGAATTTAGTGGGTGATGAATATTCGTATGGTACCGTAGGATTTTTTCTTAACAAAGCAGCAAAGGGCGAAAACATTACTTTGTATGGTGACGGTTCGCAGAAAAGAACTTTTTCCCATGTTCACGATATTTGCAGGAATATCTGGGATGCTTCAAATTCTGAGAATACATTAAACGAAATTTATAATATTGGCGGAGAAACATTCAGTCTTTTTGAAGCTGCAACTATTGTTGCGGAAAAATTTAATGTGAAAGTTGATTTAACGCAATGGCCTGAAGTTGATTTTAAACTTGAATCGGGAGATACTATCTTTGATTCAGGAAAGTTGGATAAAATAACAGGAGGGAATTATGATTATAATTTTAATGAGTGGGTTCGAGGTTTAAATAGATAGCTGACGGAGAAATCTCCGCCAGCTGAAAAAATCTTTATTTTTTATCTTTACAGCAGTTTTTACTTCCGCAGCTTTTATATTCTTTGTTCTCTACGGGAGTATCTTTTTTGACATCTGACTTTGTATCAAATCCTGCTTTGTTAATAACACTTTCAATATCTTTTTCGGATACTTGTCCTGCCGCATAAATTACTTTTGTAGTTTTCGTTTTCGAATCAGCAATAACTTCTTTTACACCACTTAGTTTTTTTACTTCAGAAGATATTTTATTTTCACATGAACCGCATGTCATACCTTCGCACTTAAATTCTACAGCTTTGTCATTTTTATCTAATACCTGAGTGTTCCCTGCAGACTCGTTTTTTGTCTGTTCAGTTTTTGTTTCAGTTGGTTTGTTTTCAGCAGTTTTAGTATCATTTTTACCGCATCCGGCAAATAAAAATACTGCACAAATTGTAAGGGCAAGTAAGTTTGTTTTTATCATTAGTGTATGTGATTTGTTTTAAATTTTAACTGTTTTTAATCTTAAAGAATTCCCGATAACTGTAACAACATCACTGAATGCCATAAGCATAGCAGCCAGTACAGGACTTATGATAATCCCTACAGGTGAGAGCAGCCCAGCCGCCAATGGTATAGCAATAATATTGTAAAAGAAAGCCCAGAAAATATTTTGTTTTATTATCTGAACAGTTTTTTTAGAAATATTGATCGATTTAGTAATGCTTCTCAAATCTCCCTTAACTAATATCACATCCGCTGAGTCAATCGCAACATCAGTACCTGTTCCAATAGCAATGCCTACATCTGCCTTTGCAAGAGCGGGAGCATCATTAATTCCGTCACCTATCATTGCAACTTTTTGATTATTTGCCTGAAGCTCTTTAACTATTCTTAATTTATCTTCAGGGAAGACATTTGAAAAATAAGTCTCAAGCCCAACCTCCTTGGCTATACTTTTAGTTATAAATTCATTATCTCCTGAAATCATACATACTTCAAATCCGCTGCTTTTTAAAGTATCAATAACTTCACGTGATTGTTGTTTAATATCTTCGTCAAAAGAAATACGGCCGCAAATTTCATTGTTAATGCTGATAAATAGATTTCCTTTTGAATTCAGATTTTCGAACTCTCTAAAACTTGTCTCAGTATATGTATTAGTAAGAACTTTTTCCTTTATATAACGAAGGCTTCCTACTGAAATTTCTTTTTTGTTTACGGTTCCTGTTACACCAAGTCCTTGCTCATTATTTAAACTTTCAACATCCGTATAATAATTAATATTATTATCCAAGCAATAATGAACAATTGATTTTGCTATCGGGTGATTAAAGTGTTTCTCTAAAGAGAAAACATATTTCAATAGATCTTTTGTCGAATAATTTCCAAGAGAAATAATGCTCTCGAATTTCAGTTCACCGGTAGTTATTGTTCCTGTCTTATCAAAACAAATTGTGTCAATCTTGTTTAACTTTTCAATAGCATTAATATTGTTAAATAAAATCCCGTTATCCGCTGATCGGCCGATTCCTACAACAACTGCCATAGGTGATGCAAGACCTAATGCGCAAGGGCAGGCAATAATTAAAACTGATACAGCATTAAGCATAGCAGCAGAAAAAGGAACACCTACTATAAAATTCCAGATTACAAAAGTTATAATAGCAATCAAAATTACAGTAGGGACAAATATCGCTGAAATTCTGTCGGCTAATTTTTGTATTTCAGGTTTTGAATTTGAAGCATCTTTTACAAGATTTATAATTTTTGCAAGTCGTGTATCATTCCCTGTTTTTAGGGCAGTAACTTTAATGAAACCGTTTTTTACAATAGTGCCGCTAATGACTTCATCACCTTTTCTTTTTTCAAGTGGAAGTGATTCACCTGTCATTGCGCTTTCATCTACAACACAATTCCCGTTTAGTATAGAACCGTCAACCGGAATTTTATCTCCGGTTTTAATTAAAACTACATCACCGCTTTTAACTTTTTTAAAAGGGATTGTAATCTCTTCTCCGCCTCTTTCAACAATAACTGTTTTACTTTGTAAATTTTTTAAACTCTTAATAGAAGTCTGAGCTTTGGATTTCATTACCAGCTCAAGATAATTTCCAATAAGAATAAATGTGGTTATCATTGCAGCTGTTTCATAATATACATCATGTGTATCCTTTAAAGCTTCCCATTGAAAATTAAAAATATGATTAATAGTAATAACCAGACTGAATATAAATGATGACATTGTTCCAAGACTTACTAAAGCATTCATATCCGGAACACCTGATCTGGTGGAATTTACAGCGCCTTTTAAAAATTTTATCCCGCACCAAAAAACTACTATTGAAGTTAATACAAGCTGTAATATTAAATTATAATTGTGAGGAATTATCAGACCTGGTAATAAACCTAAATGGTCTTTCATTGCAAGCAGCATTACAATTATAGATAAACCAATTGCAGTGAAAATTTTTGTACGTTGTAGTCTTTTTAACTTTTCTTTCTTTTCCTGTTCTAAACTTTCTTCATCTTCAACAACATCAAATCCTAAACTTTTTATAGAAGAAATAATTTTCGGTATAGCTATAAGATTTTCTTCAAAATCGACTTTTGCAGTCTCTGAAGAAAAACTTACTTCAACCTTTTTCACACCTTCAAGTTTTGATAAGTACGAGTTGATACTGTTTGCACACCCCGAGCAATTCATTCCAACTATATCAAGTTCTATTTGTTTTATATTATTCATTTTAGTTTGTCGGCAATTCTGCTTGCTCTCTTGTTTTCTAAAACATCATGGACGCGTATAATGTTCGCACCGTTTGCAATTCCAATTGAGTTTGCTGCTATTGTTCCTTCAAGTCTTTCATTCATTGGTGTAGGATATATTTTATCCATAAAACTTTTTCTTGATAAGCCTAATAAAATCGGATAGCCGAGACTTTTAAATCTTGATATATTTCGAATCAAAGTTAAATTATGCTGCAAATTTTTTCCGAAGCCGATACCAACGTCTGTCATAATCTGTTTTATCCCTACTGCCTCAGCTTTGTTAACGGAGTTAACCAGATATTCATAAACTTCTTCAACTACATTATTGTAAGTAGGATCTTTTTGCATATTCTTTGGAGTTCCTTTTATATGCATCAAAATACATGAGGCGTTATACCTAGCCGTTACATCAGGCAGTTTCTCGTCAAAATTAAATCCGCTTATATCGTTTACAATTTCTGCTCCTGCTTTTAGTGCTTCTTCTGCGACTTCGTGTTTATAGGTGTCTATAGAAACAGGAATATTTATTTTCTTCTTCAACTCTCTTATCACAGGAATTACTCTTTCAAGCTCTTCATCGATTGTTATTGATTCTGAACCTGGTCTTGTAGATTCGCCGCCTACATCTATAAAGTCAGCTCCGTCCATTTCCATCTGTACAGCATCTTCGATTACTTTATCAAGCTTTACTTTACTCTCAAAATATTTGCCGCCGTCTGAAAAAGAGTCAGGAGTAATATTGAGAACTCCCATTATGTGAGTTCTTGAATTCAAATCATATACAATATTCCCAAACTTATAAATCATTAACTTACTTCTGCTCCGTTAGAAATTGTCCCGTCAATAGTAACAATCTTTAAATGTTTTCCATGTTTTGCAGCAAGCAGCATCCCTTCAGAGTCTATTCCCATCAGCTTTGATGGTTTAAGATTATCTACCACTACTATTAATTTACCTATTAAAGATTCTGCTGTGTAATGTTCCGATATTCCGGATACAATTTGTTTCTCTTTATCTCCGACTTTTAACTTCAGCTTTAATAATTTTTTGCTGTTTGCAACTTTCTCTGCTTCAATTACTTCTCCGACTTTCAGAGTTACTTTTTTAAAGTCATCTATTGAAATCAAATTATCTTCTTCTTTTATTTCAGGTGCAGCTTCTTTCTTTTCAAGAATAGGGAAGAGTATTTTATTCTCTCCAAGTTCAGCATCGTTTTGTAAAACAATTTCACCGATTTTATCCCATGAGAAATCTGCTTTATCTTTGTTCAGTGTTTTTAAAATTTCTTCTGCTGTATTTGGTAAAACAGGTGCAATAGCTATAGCAATAGAATGACAAATTTGCAGACAGTTGTTAATTATCTCTGCGCATTTTTCTCTATCTGTTTTTATGTATTTCCAAGGCTCTGAATCATTGAAATACTTATTCGCTGCCCTTACTATATTCATAACTTCAGTTAAACCGTCTTTCAGTTTATAGCTATCAAATAAAGCTGCTGCCGCTTTTGCCTGCGATTTTATGTAATCAAAGATTTCTATTCCTGCTGTATCTGTACTTTGTCTTGCAGGAATTTTATTGTCGAACTTTGACTTCGCAAATACAACAGTTCTGTTTATATAATTGCCAAGTATCGCTGCAAGCTCATTGTTGTTTTTTGTAACTAACTCATCAAAGCTGAATTCGGAATCTTTATTCTCAGGGAAAGTGGAAGCTAAACAGTATCTGAGCAGTTCAGAATCATATTCTGTGAGTATATCTTTAACTATTGCTCCAACACCTTTACTCTTTGAGAATTTACCGCCTCCCATGTTTAAAAATTCATTGGCAGGAACATTATCTGGTAAAATATATTCACCATGCGCCATTATCATGGCAGGGAATATCAATGCGTGAAAAATTATATTATCTTTTCCAATGAAATGTATAAGCTTTGTATTCTCATCGTGCCAGTATTCTTTCCATTTATCCGGCTCGCCGCGCTGCTCAAATAATTCTTTAGTAAAAGATATATAACCAATTGGAGCTTCGAACCATACATAAATTACTTTCCCTTCATGGTCAGGAAGCGGAACAGGAACGCCCCATTTTAAATCACGGGTATAATCTCTATCCTGCAATCCTGTTTTGAACCAGCCTTTGCAATAGTTTATTACATTGGGCTTCCAGTCTTTTTTGGAGTTAATCCATTCTTCAAGCTTAGGCTGAAAATCTGCAAAAGGAAAAACAAAATTAGTTGTTTCTTTAATTACCGGAATATCTCCCGATACTTTTGAGCGGGGATTTTTTAATTCAAGCGGAGACAAATCTGAACCGCAATTCTCGCACTGGTCACCATTCGCATCTTCATATCCGCATATAGGGCATGTGCCGACAACAAATCTGTCAGCAAGAAACATTTTATCTTTTTCAGAATATAATTGCTTGGATTTTTTCTCTTTTAATATTCCTTTGTTGTACAAATTAAGGAAAAATTCCTGTGATGTTTTTATGTGCTTTTCATTGGAAGTTCTTGAGTAGATATCAAATTTAATTCCAAGTTTTTCAAATGACTCTTTATTTGAAAAATGGAACTTGTCAATTATCTCTTGTGGTGTGACTTTCTCTCTTATTGCTGAAATTTCTATCGGAGTGCCGTGTTCATCAGAACCGCATATAAAAACTACATCTTCACCTTGCAATCTTTTGTAACGAACATAAATATCCGACGGCAGATATGCGCCGGCAACGTGCCCTAAATGTAAATATCCGTTTGCATAAGGTAATGCAGCTGTGACTAAATATTTTTGATTGGTTTTACTCATTTAAAATATAGTGTACTAAAATTGTCTATAAAAATTTTTGTTTTAATTCAGGAGTGGGAATTCTGCACGCATCTTTTTTACCGAATAACTTGTATCTGTTCTTCGCAATCAGATTGTAAAAAAAATCTCTTATAAATTTTGGAATAATAATCAAAGGGTAAAGAATCTTCCATAAGCCGCCTAACTTATTTGCAATCTTTAATGCAGCAGAAGATTTTTTAAAAACTTTGTCTTTTTCTATGAATACAAATGAATCAAAATCATCTTTTGGAAGTTTGAAGTAGTCCAGAATCTCCTGTCCCTTTTCTGATTGAAGTGCTGCAAACTTGAAAATATTTTCCTTATCTCTGTCAATAATAAAATTTACTGACGAATCACAAAAATTACAAACTCCGTCAAATAAAATAATATTATTATACATAAGATTTTTTAACTTTCTTCTCTGTTAACTCGTTCGGGTGTAAATGCGGGAATACAAAATGACATATATTCCACAGGCTCTTCAAAAGGATTTGAATATCTTACCTTGCTTCCTTTCTTTATGCATATTGATTCATTCTTACTTAAAATAATTTCTTCAATCATTTCAACGTGGTCTATTTCAAACTTCTTTCTTCCGGAAATAATATATGTTATTTCGTCAAACTCCGGTGACTGGAACGGCTCGCTCCATCCCGCAGGAGCAACCATGTGCGCTATGCTGTAATCACCAAGTGAAACACTTGCATTGCCAAAAAATTCCTCAATCAATTTACCATCTGTTGTTGGTACAACAAAAGGATTTTTTTGAATTACGTATCCGCTCATAATAAATTAATTCAGTTCTTTAAAAATTCAGGTTTATCAAGAAAGAAATTTTTGCAAATCGTCAGATCTTTTACTAACTTAATATTGTTGCCTAATGAGTCAGGTGTCAGCTGAAAATATTTTCTAGCGAAAAAATCTTTATCCTGCTGAGTAAAATTTTCAGTCAGTGATTTAAACTCATTTATAAATCCGGTTAACTGAACCTGAAATTCATCTGATATCTTTTCCTTTGTACTCTGCTCTTTTGAATCATCTGCAAAAATAGTTAACATACCGTTAAGAAATTTTGCCTTAAAAATTAAATCAAGAAATTTCTGTGTATCCTCTGAATAAAAAACATTCTCAATTAAAATTGAAACATCATTAAAATCAGAGAGAGTATTCTCCGAATACTCTCTGATTTCAAATAATAACTCTCTTGTCTTTTCCGAAATAATCATTGAAGAATAATCTTTTTAAACTAATCCTTTTCCGCAGCAGTTCTTGTATTTCTTATTCGGATGGTTCGGGCAAGGGTCGTTTCTTCCGATTTTATGTTCAACTTTTATCGGTGACTTCTTCATAGAAGGGTCAACATTCCCATTCTCTTCTACACCTGCTCCGACATATCCCATTCCGCTTGATGACTGATGTACAGCTCTCATGCGAGAAGTATTAGCTGCCCGCGGAGTTTGAATATGTGTCTCTTCCGGAGCCTGAGTTGTAAATTTAAATAAAAAGTTTACAACATCTGTGCCTATGCTATCAAGCATTTCTGCAAATATTTTAAATCCGTCTGTTTTATATTCGACTAAAGGATCTTTTTGACCGTATGCTCTGAAGTTAATACCTTCTTTCAGATCATCCATTTCACGAAGATGTTCTTTCCATTTTTCATCGATAACAGATAGCATAGCAAATCTTTCGACCTGCGCCATAAGTTCTGCACCGTATCTTTCTTCTTTTCTTTGATAAAAAGCTTTTACTTCTTTTTCGATTAAATCTTTTAATCCGACTTCACCTTGTTTCTGGAATTCTGTCGGAGTAATATTTAATCTTACTAAGAAAGTTCTTCCAACTTCATCAATCAATCCCTGTACATCACCTGACTCATAATGTTTCTCAACAATTGTATCGCCGGCTTTTTTAGCCATCTCTAAAATTTCATCTTTAAGTCTTTCGCCCATTAATGCCTGGCGTCTCTTTTCATAGATTACTTCTCTCTGCTGGTTCATTACGTTGTCATATTCAAGCAGTCTTTTTCTGATAGCGTAGTTATTCTCTTCAACTTTTTTCTGAGCGCGCTCCACTGAATTTGTAATCATACTGTGCTCAATGGCTTCGCCTTCTTTTAATCCAAGACGTGACATAACAGAAGCAATTCTTTCACTACCGAACAATCTCATTAAGTCATCTTCAAGTGATAAGAAAAATCTCGATGAACCAGGGTCGCCCTGACGTCCCGCTCTACCGCGTAACTGTCTGTCGATACGTCTTGATTCGTGTCTTTCAGTACCAATGATTGCAAGACCACCGTTGTCCTGTATCCCGGGACCTAATTTAATATCAGTACCTCTACCTGCCATGTTAGTTGCAATTGTAACTGCTCCGCCAAGACCTGCATTTTGCACTATCTGCGCTTCACGCTGATGCTGCTTTGCATTCAATACTTCATGCGGTAATCCTTTTCTTTTTAATAATCTTGAGATCGTTTCAGATACTTCAACGGAAGTTGTACCGACAAGTATCGGTCTTCCTTCTTTTCTCATTTTTTCTATTTCATCAATAACTGCATTATATTTTTCTCTCTTCGTTTTATAGATCAAGTCATTCATGTCATTTCTTGTGCATACTTTATTCGGAGGAATAACAGTTACATCAAGTTTATATATATCAAAAAACTCCGATGCTTCTGTTTCAGCAGTACCCGTCATACCTGCAAGTTTTTTATACAGTCTGAAATAATTCTGCAATGTAATAGTTGCCATTGTCTGCGAATCTTTTTCAACGTGTACGCCTTCCTTTGCTTCGATTGCCTGATGGAGTCCTTCAGAATATCTTCTGCCTGAAAGCACGCGTCCTGTGAATTCATCAACGATCATGATCTTTCCATCCTGTATCACATAATCAACATCCTTCTCATAAAGTCCGTGAGCTTTTAATAACTGCTGAACTGTATGAAGCCTGTCACTTCTCTCAGCATAAACTTTTGCAAGCTCATCTTTCTTTAATTCTCTCTGGTCAACAGAAAGTGTATCATCGTTATCAAGAATCGCAACTTCTGTTCCTACATCGGGAAGAGTAAAGAAATCTTTTTCCTGAGCCGATGGTGCAAGGAACTCGCGTCCTTTTTCTGTTAAATCCGTTATATGGGATTTTTCATCGATTGTAAAATATAATTCATCGTCTACAATATGCATTTGTTTGGCATTATCTCTAAGATAATTTGCTTCCACAGAAAGCATTAAAGTTTTATTTTCAGGCTCACTGAAAACTTTCTGTAGTCTTGAATGTTTCGGCAGTCCGTGGTTTGCTCTTGTTAAAGCAAGACCCGCTGTTTCAAGTTCTTCTTTTGAAAGTGACTTTCTGTCTTTTGCTAAAATTGCTTCCGCTTCAGATACGAGCTGATTAACTAATCTTTTCTGTGCTTCGATAAGTTTCTTAACACGCTGATTCATTTCATCGAACTTATGAGTAGGAGCGTCAACAGGTCCCGAGATAATCAACGGAGTTCTCGCTTCATCAATCAAAACTGAGTCAACTTCATCAACAATTGCATAGTAATGTTCTCTTTGCACCATCTGATTTTTATCCGTGACCATGTTGTCTCTGAGATAATCAAAACCAAATTCATTATTTGTACCGTAAGTAATATCTGCGTTATAATTATTTCTTCTTCTGTCATTATCCATATCATTCAGGATAACACCTACATTCATTCCGTGGAAACGGAAAATTTCACCCATCCAGTCTGAGTCTCTTTTTGCAAGGTAATCGTTAACTGTTACAAGGTGAACGCCTTTCTCTGCAAGAGCGTTGAGATATAGCGGCAATGTAGCAACTAAAGTTTTACCTTCACCTGTTGCCATCTCTGCAATTCTTCCGCGGTGCAAAACCATACCGCCTATAAGCTGCACATCGTAAGGCACCATGTTCCAGGTAATTTTTTGTCCAGCTGCTTCCCATGTTTTACCGACAAGTCTTCTGCAAGTATCTTTCACAACAGCGAATGCTTCAGGAAGAAGTTCGTCAAGAGTTTCAGCAATGGTTTCATAAAGCTGCTTGTTTAAATCTCCCAGCTCATCATAGGCTTCCATTCTTTCATCGTGCTCAACATCTGTTTTAAGTTTTTCTTTTAACTCGTTTATTCTGGCTTCAATTTCTGATGTAGCATCTTTTATCCTCTGTTTGAATTCAGTGGTTTTTGCTTTTAATTCATCGTCGGATAAAGATTGATATGTTTCGTAAAAAGAATTTATTTCATCCACTATAGGAAGAAGTTCTTTTACATCTTTTTCATTCTTAGACGGGAATATTTTTTTAAGTAGCTTAAGCATAAATTAGTATTTCTTTCCTCACTTAATTTTTTGATAATTTTAAATTTAACGGTTATTTTAAACAAAATAAATTTATAAATTGGGTAGTTTTTTTAACCTCCCATAGTAATGTTACGTCATACTTCGGTAATTTGTTCATTCTGTTTCAATTGTTAACAAACCTGATATCAAAATAGTTAATAGGTTTTAATGCATTAAATTATACTTCATTGAAATAATTTTTTATATTACCTAATTTATACAAACAAAAGGAGACTTATTCAATGGCTATAATGATTACAAGCGAATGTATTAATTGCGGAGCATGCGAACCGGAATGTCCTAATACAGCAATTTATGAAGGAGGAAATAACTGGACTCTTGGAGGAAATTCATACGGGGCTGATGATGTCTCTCCAAATGGTAATACAGGATTTGTTCAATCTGACTTTTTCTTTATCGTACCGGATAAATGCACAGAGTGCGTAGGTTTCCATGATGAACCTCAGTGCGCTGCAGTATGTCCTGTGGATTGCTGCGTACCTGATCCTAATCATGTTGAAGATAAAGATACTCTTCTTGCAAGAAAAGAAAAGCTTGACGATTTAGGAAGATAATTTTTTTGATTACGATTTTGTTTCGTCGTGATTGGGAGGAATTATTTTGTGTTCCTTTCCTATTATCTCTTCACTATCTGAACTAACTTTTTCTTCAGATATAAAACCCGGATTTTCAAAATTGGAATTATCACGGAAAGTTTCCGTGATAGTTTCATTTGTATTTGCCAGCTGATAATCTATTACCTGCGCTGCATTCTCTTCTTCAGTTTTCTTGAATACCTTTTTATATCCCAATAGAATTAATACAAAGCCAACAGTTACGGCAATATCGGCAACATTAAAAATAGGGAAGGTATAAATTGTTTTCCCGAATATTCTGAAGTCAGGAATATTGAAATGGAAAAAATCTACTACTCTGCCGTAGAATAAAGGAGCATAATCATATATTGTTCCGTAGAAAGTCCTGTCAATCAAATTCCCCAGAGCGCCTCCTAAAATAAATGCAAGCGAAAGCCTTAAAAGAAATGTTTCGTGCCTGTTTTTATAAATTATGAAGAAAATTAATATTGTTGCAAAGATTGTAAATAATGTCAGAAATAATTTACTGCCGAGCTGCAGCCCGAATGCCATTCCCGGATTTTCTATAAATGTTATCTGAAAAAAATCTCCCCAGACTTTTATTGATGACTGATAGGGCATTCCTTCAAAATGAACGCCTAGCCATGGAATATTTATTCCTTTAACTTTTAACTTTGTTATCTGATCGATTATAACAATAGCGATTGACCAATATAGTATTTTCATTTATAGCTTAGACGTTTTTTGTAATATAAAAATAAAGTCGAAGTGTCCGCTTCGACTTTATCAATGATTAAAATTTATTTAAAGTTCCTCACGGTAAAATGTAAAAGTAAATTTACCCTCTGAGATTTTTACACTCTATACAATGCTGTGTTATGGGTACAAGCTCAAGTCTTTCCTTAGGAATAAGAGGACATGACTTGCACATGTTCTTTGGCACTTCTATGCAGTCCTGGCATATACCGTACGTTCCATTATCTATTCTGATGAGTGCATCCTGTAAGTAGCCGAGATATTTTTCATCTCTTTGCACAAACATGTAATTTTTTTCTCTTTCCATTTCATCTGTGCCCTGCTCTGCCATGTGAGTTGAGTATGTTGAGTTATCTCCAACGTAATCGCCTGACTCGTTATCCACAAGTGACTGCATATTTGCTCTGGCAGATTCAAGGATGTCCCTTCTTTCCGCAAGAATGATTTCCTTAAATTCTTTCAGCTCGGCTGCAGTATACTTTGTCTTTTTGTTCGGTCTGTATTTTTTAACGTGCGCCGGTACTTCTATATCTTCTTTGTGCTGAACCGGTTTAGTTTTTACGACCGGAAGTCTTTTAGCTTTAAGAATTTTTTTCGCCTTGGTGGGTGAAATTTTCTTAACCTTTTTTACCGGTGTTTTTGCAGCTGTCTTTGCTTTTGGTTTGGCTTTCATTTTTGTTGTTATCTTTCCTTTTGCTTTCACTTTTATCGTTGACTTAACTGCCCCTTTTGGTTTTGCTGCCGCTTTTGGTTTAGCTTTTGTTTTCGGCTTGGAAGCCTTCGGTGCAGCTTTTTTTGTTGTTGTCTTGCTCATTTTATTATGATAAAAAGTAAAAAAAGAATTTTTATAATTTTTTTACGAAGAACTTGAGCGGCTCTCCGTTTATTTCAGTATCTGAAAAATCCATATCGCCGTTTGCTTCAGTCAGGTTTTCACTTAAAGTCTCTGAATTAATGTATCCTTTATTATCAAGGATAGCATTTAATAAATCTCCTTCAGCCGTAACAAAAATTTCAACTTTATCATTTATATCAAATCCGTTGGATTTTCTGAAATTCTGTACTCTGTTTATGAACTCACGTGTAATACCTTCGTTGATTAAACTTTCATCAAGTGTAGTATCAACTGCAATTGTTAAATTTTTATCCGTGTCAACAATCCATCCTATCTTCCTTGGTAAAACCGTTTATAATTGCCTGAACAGCTTTAACATCTTTGCCGAACTTAGGTCCTATAGCTTTAAAGTTAGGCTTCGCTTTCTTCTTTATGATTTCGGAATCTCCCTCAACAAAGTTCAGTTCCTTCACATTAACTTCTTCGAGTATTATATCCTGAAATTTGGAAATAGTTTCTTTTTCATGAGAATTTAAAACAGGAATTAAAATCTGTCTTAACGGTTGACGCACTTTCAGATTATTTTTAACTCTTATTGCGCGTGTAAGATATACAATTCTCTGAGCAATTGCCATCTGCTCTTCAAGGTCTGCATCTATTGCTGTTTCATCGTAATTTTTAAATTCAGCTAAGTGTATTGAAGTACCTTCACCATTCAGATTCTGATAAAGCTTTTCAGTTATAAACGGAGAAACCGGTGCCATCATCTTCAATATGTCTGTTAATATTTCATAGACAGTTTGATAAGCCGAATTTTTATCCTGTTCGCTTTCAGGTGTTCTGAACCGTTTCCTGTTTCTTCTTATATACCAGTTTGAAAGCTCATCTATTGTGAAATCAAATATCAGTCTGCATGCCTTTGTAACTTCATACTTATCCATAAGCTCAAAATACTCTTTCTTAAGAGTATTCAGCTTTGAGATAATCCATTTATCAATTGTAGAACGGTTTTCCACAGGGACAAACTCTGATTTTTTATAATCAAAATTAGTAAGTCCTGTATATATTGTAAAAAACTTGTATGTATTAAGTAATGTATCGAATAACTTATTTTTTAATTCAACAATCTCATCTTCATTGAATAGCTTTGATTTACCTACTGGAGAATTACCCACAAGGTACCATCTTAATAAATCAGCTCCGTATTTTTCCATCATGTCAAAAGGATTTACAACATTACCTAATGACTTACTCATTTTTTTTCCGAATTTATCAAGTATATGTCCGTTAACTATTACACTTTTATAAGGAGCTTTATCGAATAAGAAAGAATTTATCGCAAGCAATGAATAGAACCATCCCCTTGTCTGATCAACTCCCTCTGCAATAAAATCAGCAGGGAAATTTTTCTCAAAAATTTCTTTATTTTCAAAAGGATAATGCCACTGAGCGAAAGGCATAGAGCCGGAATCAAACCAGCAGTCTATCACTTCTCTCACGCGCTTCATTTCATGTCCGTCTTTGCTCTTTATTTTTACTTCATCAATGAACGGTTTGTGTAAATCAATATCTATATCAGTCGGGAATACTTCATTAAAGTTGTATGAACGCTCTCTTAATTCTTCTATCGAACCTATGCATTCGAATTGTTCTTTACCGTTCTCATCTGTGTAAGACCATATCGGCAGGGGAGTGCCCCAGAATCTGTCGCGCGAAAGCGACCAGTCTATATTATCTTCAAGCCATTGACCAAAGCGGCCTGTACCCATTTCTTCAGGCGACCAGTAAACTTTATCATTCAACTCCATCATTTTTTTATTGTAAGATGTGGTCTTTATAAACCAAGAGTCAGTTGCATAATACATCAGCGGTACATGATGTCTCCAGCAATGCGGATATGAGTGAACGAACATCTCGCGTTTGTATAAACGCCCCGCCGCTTTTAAATCATCGGATATTTGTTTATCAGATTCTTTAAAGTTATTTCCAGCATATGGAGTTACTTCTTTTTTGAAAAGTCCGTCTTTACCGACTGCCTGTATTATCGGCAAATCGTATTTTAATCCTATAGCATAATCATCTGCTCCGAATGCTGGAGCAATGTGCACAATTCCTGTTCCATCTTCTGCTGAAACAAAATCGCCGAGCGTAACATAATAAGCTTTCTTTTCTAATTCATAAAATGAGAACAACGGTTCATACTCTGTTTTTTCTAAACTGCTGCCTGTAAATTCTTTTTCAATTGTATATTCATCGCTTATTGTAGAAAGCCTTTCTCTTAATAATATTAAATCCTCGCCCTTTGCAGTTTTGATTTTTACATAGGTAAATTTCGGATTTACTGCTAATGCAACGTTAGACGGTAGCGTCCACGGAGTAGTTGTCCAGACAAGAAAATCACTTCCGGCAAATTCACCTGTTGTGATTTTAAACTTTATATATACTGAAGGGTCTTTTAAATCTTCGTACCCTTGCGCAACTTCATGCGATGAAAGCGATGATTCACACTTAGGGCAGAACGGAAGAATTTTATATCCTTTATATATTAGATCTTTATCGAAGTAATTTTTTAACGCCCACCATACGGACTCTATATATGAATTGTGATAGGTAACATAAGCGTCATCAAGGTTGACCCAGTAACCCATTCTTTGAGTTAAATCTTCCCATCTACTGACGTATTTGAATATGGAATCTTTACAAGCTTTATTGAATTCAACAACTCCGTATTCTTCAATATCTGCTTTTGATTTTAATCCAAGCTGCTTTTCAACTTCAATTTCTACCGGAAGCCCGTGAGTATCCCAGCCCGCCTTGCGGTTGACCTGGTAGCCTTGCATTGATTTATAACGGCAGAATAAGTCTTTTACTGTACGCGCAATCACATGATGAATTCCCGGCAGTCCGTTTGCTGTCGGTGGACCTTCGTAGAAAGTGAAAGATTTATCGGGGGACTTTGATTCTATGCTTTTTTCAAAGGTTTTATCATTTTCCCAGAAATTTATTATCTCTTTCTCAAGCACAGGTAACGATATATTTTCAGGTAAATCTTTATACATATTGAAGGGTTAACGTATTTTAATCTGCTCTAAATTCTGATTTTAACAGTAATTAATGAAAAATTTGGTAAATCTTTAAAGGTATTGAAATAAATAAATATATTCAATGTAAAAGGAAAATCGCTTCTTTTACCGAAATTGTAGTAGTAATTGGAAAGGATAACAAGAAATGAAGTTGGGAAGTTCAAAAAGAGCAGTGTGAAGCAAAATTCTTCTTTACCTGAACCGGTATTGGTACCGGCTCAGGTCTTAGAAGAAAGTACAAAATTATTTTACTTTAATTATGACGTTCGGGCTTGGCTCTCCGAAAGGCTTGCCGCCATGCATCATTTGAGCCTGAAAACCGTATTCACCTGATTCAGCCGGAGCAGTCAGTTTAAAAGAAAATGAGTATTCACCGCCTGCAACAACAGTTTCCGGTAATTCTACACTTCCTGCATCCCATGGAGTTTTAGTATCGTTCACCATATTTGTTGTTATTTTCAGATTATCCTCTTTAGGCACCCAGTTTGTTGCCCCTGTATTTCTCATAGTTATTACTATATCATAAACACCACCTTCAGATACTACTGCAGGAAGATTGTGATATTTGAATGTGGAGTTATAATTTACATCGCTTTTTACCGGTGGAACTTTAGCATCGGTAACCGTTACAGGGATATTTGCCGTTGGCTCGCCGAAGAAAGCGTTTCCGTTTGCAATCTGATATTGAAGATTATAATCTCCCGGATTTTCAGGAGCTTTTACAGTAAAGCTGAATGTAACTGATTCATTCGGAGCTATATTTGAGCCTAAGTCAACATCGCTGATACCCCATAATTTTGAAATCGACTCAGTCTGATTCATAAGTCTTAATTTGTAATTGCCTTTCTGCCATGTCGTGGAGCCTGTGTTTTTCATTGATATCGATACATCGTAAGTTTTTCCCGGCTCCATTATGCCCGGAGTTGACTGCGATAAATAAGCAGCATTGTCTGTCGAAGGTGCGTTTCCTTTTGCTCCGCCCTGCGCATTTGCATCAGATTGGGAAAGAAATGTAATGCTGAAAATTGCTGTTAAGAGAAGGTTTACAAATAAACTTGGTTTTTTCATGTTTTGTACTTTAATTAAATTTGTTATAAAAAATACTACCTGTCAAAATGGCAAGAAATATACCAACATAGCTAAATTAAATTATTAATTATCAATAAATTATTTCTTCGGATAAAAAATTTCACTGTCAATATTAAAAATAAATGTCATTAGTGTCTTATAAAAATTATATCTAATAATTATTTAATGGGAATGAGAACAGTAATATTTTTGTTCTATTATTCAAGCAGTGATAAAAGTTTACTAATTATCAAAGTCACCATACTTCATAAAAATGAAGCACACTTCACTTCCTCAGAAGCACATTTCAAATTTATGAACAGTTTTTCGAAAATTAACTTTGGCTTACAAATTGCTAAATAATAAATGAACTATTCTTTTAGAAATTGGTTAAAGATTAAAGTACAAAGTTATTTTTTAATAACAACATATAAGAATTTTTAAATTTTAATTGAATAAAATTTTTACGAATTTACAACAAAACTAATAACCACTATGGACAGTAACTTTTCAAACAGAGTTCAGGATGTGATCAGGCTTAGCAGAGAAGAAGCAATTCGGTTAGGACACGATTACATCGGGACTGAGCACTTACTCCTGGGAATTATCCGGGAAGGTGAAGGTATAGCTATCAAGATTTTCAAGAACCTCGGCGTTGATGCACCAAAGATCAAAAAAGCTGTAGAGGATACAGTGCGTCAATCAGGCGGTTCACTTACTGTCGGCAATATCCCTCTTACAAAGCAGGCAGAAAAAGTTTTAAAGATTACATATTTAGAGGCAAAGCTTTTCAAATCAGATGTCATCGGTACTGAGCATCTTTTATTATCTATATTAAGAGAAGACGATAATCTCGCAGCGCAGATTTTACATCAGTTCAATATTAACTATGAAAATACTAAGAACGAACTATTAAATATTCTCAGCGGAAAGCCTACTGCAGGCGGAGCTCCTCAATCTGCTCCTAAACCTCAGGCAGAAAAGAAAGCCGAGAAGACTAAGACTCCCGTGCTTGATAACTTCGGACGCGATTTAACTAAAAGCGCAATCGAAGGCAAGCTTGACCCGATAGTCGGACGTGAAAAAGAAATCGAAAGAGTAGCGCAGGTTCTTTCCAGAAGAAAGAAAAATAATCCTGTTTTAATCGGTGAGCCAGGTGTTGGTAAAACTGCAATTGCCGAAGGTCTCGCTTTAAGAATTATTAATAAACAGGTTTCAAGAGTTCTTCACAATAAAAGAGTTGTTACACTTGATTTGGCTGCGCTTGTTGCAGGCACAAAGTACAGAGGACAGTTTGAAGAAAGAATGAAAGCTGTGATGAATGAGCTTGAAAAAGCAAAAGATGTTATTCTTTTTATTGACGAGCTTCATACAATAGTAGGCGCAGGCGGAGCAAGCGGTTCATTAGACGCTTCCAACATATTCAAACCTGCACTTGCAAGAGGAGATCTGCAATGCATTGGCGCAACAACTTTGAATGAGTACAGACAATATATTGAAAAAGACGGAGCGCTCGATAGAAGATTCCAGAAAATAATGGTTGAGCCTGCAACAGTGGATGAAACCATTCAGATTCTGAATAACATCAAGAGCAAATACGAAGAGCATCACAATGTAAGATACACAGATGAAGCTCTTATACAAGCTGCAAAGCTTAGCGACAGATATATAACAGACAGATTTTTACCGGATAAAGCGATTGACGTTATGGATGAAGCCGGTTCAAGAGTTCACCTTGCGAACATAACTGTTCCTAAGGAAATTGTTGACCTTGAATTGGAAGTTGAAAAAGTCCGACAGTCAAAAAATCAGGTTGTAAAAAATCAGAACTATGAAGAGGCAGCAATGCTTCGTGATAACGAAAAGAAATTACTGAACGAGCTTGAACAGCTTAAGATTGAATGGGATATAAAATCACAGAGCATGGTATTTGATGTAACTGAAGATAACGTTTCAGACGTTGTTGCAATGATGACAGGAATTCCTGTGAACAGAATTGCCGACGGCGAATCACAGAAACTTGTTAAGATGGAAGAAGCATTGAAAAAAGTCGTTATCGGTCAGGATGAAGCAGTTGAAAATATTTCACGCGCAATAAGAAGAGCCAGAGCAGGATTAAAAGACCCGAACAGACCAATCGGTTCGTTCGTATTCTTAGGTCCTACAGGTGTCGGTAAAACAGAGCTTGCCAAACAGCTTGCTAAGTTCTTATTCGATACTGAAGATAATATGATTCGAATTGATATGAGTGAATATATGGAGAAGTTTAACGTCTCCAGACTTGTCGGAGCGCCTCCCGGATACGTTGGATACGAAGAAGGCGGACAGCTTACTGAGAAAGTAAGAAGAAAACCATACTCAGTTGTGCTTTTAGATGAAATCGAAAAAGCTCACCCTGACACTTTCAATATTCTTTTACAGGTATTGGATGACGGTATTCTTACAGACGGTCTCGGAAGAAAAGTTGACTTCAAGAATACAATTATTATCATGACTTCAAATATCGGAACACGCGATATTAAGCTTGATAAAGTATTCGGATTCGGCGAAGGCAAAGAAGGCACAAAATATGAAAAGATGAAATCTGCAATCGATGAAACAGCGAAGAAAGTATTTTCTCCTGAGTTCATGAACAGAATAGATGACATGATTGTATTCAAACAGCTTGCTAAAGAAAGCATTGTAAAAATTGTTGAAGTCGGAATTGAAAAACTCATGAAGAGAATTAAGCTTCAGGGAATTACACTAGACGTAACAAAAGCTGCAAAAGAATATTTAGCTGAAAAAGGATACGACCAGAACTACGGTGCAAGACCTTTAAGAAGAGCAATTCAGAAATATCTTGAAGATCCTCTAAGTGAAGAGATTCTGAAAGGTAACTTCAAAGAAGGCTCTGTGATAAAAGTTAAACACAGAAAAAATGCGGAGGATTTTGAATTTGTTGACCTTAAAAAAGAAAGCGATATTGAAAAAGAAATCACTGAAATTCTAGAAGAATCAAATTCGGATAATAACAACTCCGGGGAGAAAAATGTCTAAAACAAGCCCTGTTAATGCAATGATAACTGCCGTGGGAC
The DNA here is from genome assembly GCA_044226845.1 of Ignavibacteria bacterium. Lineage (GTDB taxonomy): Bacteria > Bacteroidota > Ignavibacteria > Tepidaquicellales > Tepidaquicellaceae > JAFDZO01. Next base: position 87,987 of record JBGAGG010000004.1, on the reverse strand, counting down.
ACTTCGTCCCTGAAAAAGTTATCGACAATAAATATTTTGAAAGTTTTTTGGATACGAATGACTTATGGATTCAGACACGCACAGGTATAAAAGAAAGAAGATATCTCGATAAAGATAAGCCGACATCAACGATGGCAATTCCGGCAGTGCAGATGCTCCTGAAAAACAGAGGCATATCCGCCGAAGAGCTTGATGTGATAATTGTTTCGACTGTTACACCCGATATGCCTTACCCGTCGACTGCCTGTATTATTCAGGAAGCGATTGGCGCAAAGAACTGTTGGGGATTCGATTTATCTGCGGCATGTTCAGGATTTTTATTTGCAATTAACACGGGTGCAAAGTTAATCGAGTCGGGTTCCTACAAAAAAGTTTTAGTTGTAGGCGCGGATAAGATGACATCAATTTCCAATTATAAAGACAGAAACACATGTATATTATTCGGTGACGGTGCAGCAGCAGTTTTGCTTGAGCCGACTGAAGATAAAGAGTACGGAATTATAGATTCAATTCTCCACATCGATGGCTCGGGTGGAGAATTTTTATATCAGCCCGGAGGCGGAAGCCTTCACCCTGCATCACATGAAACTGTCGATAAGGATATGCACTACGTTCATCAGGACGGAAAGGCAGTGTTCAAAGTCGCAGTTGTAGGGATGGCCGATGTATCGGAAGAAATCGTTTTGAAAAATAATCTCAAGGGCGAAGATATATCCTATCTTGTTCCTCACCAGGCAAATATGAGAATCATAACTGCTGCCGGTGAAAGAATGGGACTGCCGCCTGAGAAAGTAATGGTGAATATTCATAAGTACGGTAACACAACATGCGCGACTATTCCTCTTTGCATATCGGAATACTGGCATGAAGGCAAGATTAAGAAAGGCGATTACATTGTGCTTGCAAGTTTCGGCGCAGGATATACTTGGGGTTCAGTGTTAGTACGCTGGGCTTATTAAAAAATTCTAATATCGTTTGAAAATCCTATAAAAAAGGGGGGAAATATTTTATCCCCCCTTCTTTTTTATTAAAATTTTCTGAGTTATATTAACAACAAATCCTATTATCATGAAAATTAAAATTTTATTTTTATTTTTTCTGTTCAGTACTCTGGTAAATGCCCAAGAGGACATTTTGCCATATTACATAGGATATGATCTATGGCCAATACATATTCCATTTCTTGATACTGTTAAACACAAAGAATTTTCTCTCTATAAGAGTTTAAAGGTTAAAGAAGTTATTAAGGTCAATGAGAATGATATTTCCAGGCAAGTTGAAACGATAAATGAAAACGGCTATCCATATTTAAGCTCCAGGTATTGGGGTGATAAACTTGAAAATCAAAAATGGACTGCATACAATGAACAAAATATTGTGACAGCTTTTACTGAGCGTTCCCGCTTTACCGACGGAGTTCTGGAAAGCGGAGATACTATGAAATTTATCTACGAGAATACCAAACCTATAAAAAGCATTATTAAGAGTGAAGGAAATTCAATAACGATAGAGGTTCTTTATGATAAGGAAATTCCAATTGGCACTAAGACTATAATTGAAGCGGGAGCATTTAAAATACCCAAAGTCGATGAATTGGTGTATTCAGGAGATACTATAATTAAAAGAAATAAAGTTAATCATGAGCCAAGTTTTGAGCTTATAAAAAACGGTGATAAAATTATTATGACTAATGGTCATACTATTAAGGGAACTATGTATGTAGAAAATTATAGAATAATCAAAGAAGAAACGAAGAATTGGACTACAAGATATTTTTACAAAGAGAATGGCTTAATGGATTATTCATTGCAAACTGTACAAGGAAAGGAAACTAAATTTACTTATAAGTACAATTATTATGAGTAAGATTAGATAACGTTAGCTTCTATGAACTGAAAGAATATATTCTATCAAAAAAATGCCCTCTCAATAGAGGGCATTTTTTTTTATATTTGTTCAAACAAAGTTTATGGAGCAAGATATACGAATAGATTCTTATGCGAAGATTAACGTTGGCTTAAAAATCGTCAGCAAGCGCGAGGACGGTTTTCATAATATTGAAACCATATTCTATCCTGTCAAGCTTCACGATGAAATTCAAATCTCAATAGAACCGAACGAATCTTACAACTCTGTTTACATTACCTGCAATAAATACTACGTACCTTCCAATAAAGATAATATCTGCTTCAAGGCAGTTGAAGCATTCTTCAAAAATTTTCATATAAAAGACTGTTACAAAATCGCTATTAACATTGCGAAAAGAATTCCTGTAGGCGGCGGGCTCGGCGGAGGAAGCTCAGATGCAGCAGCAGTTTTGAAACACCTGATAAAATTTTTTAAAATAGATATTAAAGAGCACAGAAAAAAAATTATGCAGACTGCTTTATCTATCGGCAGTGACGTTCCTTTTTTCCTGATTATGAAGCCTTGCTTCGGTGAAGGCAGGGGAGAGCAGATGAAAATCCTTCCTGACTTTATTATTCCCTATGATATTTTAATTATTAATCCTAATCTTCACGTCTCAACAAAGTGGGCATATGAAAATCTCGGGATTGAACCGGGAAAGGAATATTCTTCCGATTTGAGAAATGTGACATCGTTTGATTTAGATAAAAAAGAATTATTTCTGAATGATTTTGAGAAAGTAGTTTTCCAAAAATATTCTACATTAAAGAATATTAAAGAGGAATTAATTAATCTGGGAGCAGTGTTTGCTTCTATGAGCGGAAGCGGTGCGACAATGTATGCCTTCTTTAAAAAAGACGAAAAGAAATTTCTGAACAGAGCTTACAGATTTTTTAAGGAGAGAGAGTATTTTGTGTTTATATCATAACCACTTTTGTTCCTGCCACAAAAACACTAAAATACGAAACATCACAAAATAAATCACCAAATTTTCATAAAATAAAAAACACTAAACTTCACTAATGAAATTATAACTTTAGTGTGATTTAGTGCTTTTGAGTTTTTGTGGAAGAATAAAAGAATAAATTAAAACTGCACGCTTACATTTGCCATAGGCAAAGTATATCTTTCCATAAACTGACCGCCGAATCTTTCCTGTACGCGCATACCTGTCTTCACCTGAAGATTACTGTTGAACATATGAACGCTCCATACGGCATCGGCAGCACTAAGTACGTGGTTAATGATAACTCCCGTAATAAATCTTGTTGACGTATCAAAATAATCATTTGCCTGCTGTCTGTCATAGGAATAACTGTTGAACAACGGAGTCTTTACATTTACATAACTATTAGGGTCGCTGTAGTTTACGGTTGCGCTTATTGTAGATGAGGCGTCACTCCACCCCGGTACAAAATTCTGATACTTTCCAATTAACTCATAATACTGCTGAGTACCGTAGGCCGGAAGCTGATGGGAAAAATGAGTTGACTCAAATGCATTGATTTGACTTCTAAGCGTGTTCAAATCACTTTCAGAAGGATTCACACTTGTTGCGCCTGCCTGATCTCTAAGCCATGTTGCATATTTTCTAACATTCCAACCGTTTGGACCGTCAGCTATTCCTTTATAATAAGCTTCCTGATCATTTCCTTTGTTCTGAAAAGTAACATAACCTATCCACATACCCGCTTCGACTGCTAAAAATATAGCTGCTTTCAGATAGCTCTTTGCGTAAAACTCACCTGCGCCGGGAACAATTGCCGAAAGAACTCCTCCTAAAACAGGGGACTTTTCATTGCCTGCCGAAATATTTTTATGGAATTTTTCTTTTATGTCCTTTTCCTGTAAAGTCTTATTTGATGCTTCGTCGGAAGATAATGCATAATGAGTCAGGTCTTCTCTGTTAGGAACTTCCTGCGCAAATGACGAGGAAACTAAAACGATAGAAATAATTATAACTAATGCGTTTTTCATTTAGTAGTAAATTTTGTTTAAAAATAGGGCGTTAGCCGGTAAATATTGAGTCTTTATTTTTTCTCCTCTGTTAAATTGCTTTTTTACTTCATCAACAGAAATATTTCCTCTTCCAGCATCTATAAGGCAGCCGATTATGCTTCTTACCATGCTGTGTAAAAACCTGTCGGCTCGAAGCTTAAAGATTATTTCACCTTTGCTCTTATAATATTTATAAGTAAGTATATTAAGGTCGCAGATAAAATTATGCTTATCTTCTTTCTTCTTTGTTAAAGGAAAAAAGCTTTTTCTTCCTGTGAAAAATTTTATAAGCGTATCTATTACTTTAAAATCAGGCTCGCCGAAAACTCTGCAGAAATATGAGCCTTCAATAGATTTTCTTCTTAAAGAGATTTTATAAATATATTCTCTTTGCTTCGCTGAAAAACGCGCATGGAATTTTTCAGGTACAAGAGAAATTTTCTTAACTGTTATAGACTTAGGTATCTGTGAATTTAAACGGTAGAGGAATTTATCAGACTGGATCTTTTGATTTGTTTTAAAATTTGCTATCTGGTTTATAGCATGCACGCCGGCATCTGTTCTGCCGGCTGCATATAAAGTAATTTTTTCTTTTAAAAGGACTTCAAGCTTATCTTCTAAATGTCCCTGTATCGTTTCCCTGCTATAGCTCTGTCTTTGCCATCCTAAAAAATCCTTTCCGTCGTATTCAATTGTAAGCTTGTAATTATACTGCTTACTGCTTGTGTTTTTGTTTAAAGCTTTACTCAAAAATTCTTTGAGATATTGAGTTTCACGCCATCAACTCCAACACCATAATTTTTCTGCAGCAGTTCAGGCTGAATGTACAATGCCTTTGAATCACTGCTTTTATTCGCTAAGATAAGTGCGCTGATAGCGCTCACTATTCTGTTTACAATTAAAGTTGTTCCGAAAACAACACGTGTATTATAAACTCTTTCGCTTTTCTTTCTTTGCTCTTCAAAGCTGTCTTTGTTAGTTATATTATCCCAGTTCCAGAAGTAAGTATTTACATCGTATAATTGTGAGTATTGTCCTTTTAATAATTTATCATTGTTGTATTCGTAAACACTATTGAAGTTTCCTACGTTTGCAAAATAATCATCAGGCTTTCCGCTTTTATCAAGACCTGCATTTTCTGCAGCAAATGTTCTTGCATCTTCGCGCAGAGCGTTGCCGTAGATATTTAATCCGGCTAAACCTAGCCATGAAGCCGCTTCGCCCATTACAAAAAATTTACCCACATCCATTCTATTTATATATAAATGACCTGCTCCGGGTAATACCAGAGAGAGAAGCATTGCTACTCCGCCTGATTTTTTATTAGATGAAGTTTTAACTTCAACTTTTCCTGAATCGGATTTTTGATTTAGGAACTGATTCGTTAAATCACTCTTTGTAATTTTTGAAGTTTCATCTTTTGAAAATTCAGTTGTGGATTGAGAGAATGCTGCATTAGCGAAAATAATACAGAGTATTACCGTTAAAAACTTTTTTGACATTTATTTCTCCAACTCTAATAATTTATTAATTTTTGTTTTAAATTCAGACGGCTTTAAAAAACCAGTAACTCTCAGTTCGCTAACTTCTTCTCCTTTTGAATTCATAAATAGTACTACAGGAAGCCCTTTGATATTGTATTTATTGGAGATGGCTTCATTCTCCTTGGTTAAATCAATTTTAATGGTGTTTAACTTAGAAGACAAGTCAATAATTTCTTTATCTGTATAGGTATATTCGTCAAGTTCCTTACACTGCGCGCACCAGTCTGCATAAAAATCAATCATTACGGGTTTCTTATCTGAACTGACAGAACTGCTGATTTGTTCCACTGAAGTAAGATTCTTCCATTTAACTTCTTCTCTTCCTTCGTTCGGCTTCATTATCCACGCTCCGTAAAATACTGCAAGCAGGGCAATGAGTGTTTTAAATCTCGTGAAGCCTATTGAATTGCTTCCTTTTTTATCTATGAGAGCTAAGTAAACTCCGCCTGCTAAAAAGAACACAGGGTATACGATCATGAAAATATTTTTTGCAAATAAAGGTGAAAGCGTATTCAATGCCATGCCGAATAATATCAATCCGAAAATTGTTTTAACGCCTTCCATCCATGCCCCTGAACGCGGGAGCTTGCTAAGCGCGCTTGATGATGCTGCAAGAAATATATAAGGAACACCTAAGCCGAGTGATAGAACGAAGAATAATAAAAATCCCATCCATGCGCTTCCGGTTTTACCTACATAGACAAGTAAGCTTAATACAAAAGGTCCTATACACGGAGCTGCAATAAATCCGACGGTTAACCCCATCACTAATGAACCTAAATAACCCGAACGGTTTTTATTTCCCATCAATGCAAGTTTTTGCGGTACACGGATTTCAAAAAGCCCAAACATACTTGTGCCGAGAGCAATTAAAATCAAAGCAACGCCTGCAATTACAAATGGATTTTGTAATGCAGTTCCGAGTAAGCTTCCCGTTAAAGCTGCAAATACTCCAAGTGATGAATACGTAACTGACATTCCCAGAGCGTAGAACACTCCCATCATAATACTCTGTGATTTGCTTCCGCTTACCTGTGCGCCGAAGTAGCTGACAGTGATTGGAATGAGTGGGTAAACGCACGGTGTTAAATTTAATGCAAGTCCCCCAAGGAAAATAAATATTAAAGCGAAAGCCAGACCTTTTTCTTTAACAATGTCTGAGACCTGGTCTTCATCAGGTGAAGATGTCTGAGGATTTTCCGTCAGCTTAGTAGTATTCTTAGTATCGCCTGTTTTTGCTGTTGGTACTTGAGGAAATGTATATTGTATTTTTGAAAAATAAACTGAGTTCAATCCTGTCTTAGCATTGTCTTTCGAATCGATTGTAACCTGTACGCTGTCCTTCCATGTTTTTGGTGAGTAGCAGACTTTATCATCGCATGCCTGGTAACTTATATTGAGCGGCACGGAATAATTTCCGTCTGCAAGTCCTTCTTTCGGTTTTAATAGTACTCCAACAATAATTTCGTGCTCATAAACTCTAAGCTGCGTTGCACTGAATTCAAATTTTAAAAGTTCGTCTTTCGGAAAATAAATTTTAGAGATAGTGAAGTTATCCGATGCAGATGAAAGCGAAGTCTGGATTAAAGTCGGGTCAGAAACTTCGTAAGAATTTATATGATATTTTTCTTTAACGTAAATTTTAGCAGCGACTAGAATCGAATCTGAATTTTTATACGAAGACTGTCCTGTAAAAAATTTTGCATCGATGTACTGGGTCTGCGAGAAAATCTGTGAAGAAAATAAAAAAAGAATCAGAACAAAAATACCTTTGCTTATACTTTTAAATGTCATGACCGGGATTTTTAGTGAATGAATAAATTATATTCATATAATTTTAAATTCAATATAAAATGAAACGTTAAAAAAATTCACCCTATTCCTACTAATAGGGAAGAGCTGCTTTTTAGCATCAAAACAATTTATTATATTCATGGAATCTTTAACAACTATTTTGATTAAATGGTTGTTGATAATTTGTGAGTTTTGATGAAAATAAAATGTGACAAAAATGTTATCATATTGAGAATAGAAAATGAAAGTGTTGAAAAAACAGTATGTGGGTTTTGTAAAATGTTACATTAATGCATCATTGTAATGACATTTAAAAGGTAAGTTTTTTTCGTCCTTGAAAAACAAAGGGACAAGATGATTACTATGGTTTTAAACTTTTTAGGTATAAATTTGGTTCTATTTCTTAAATAAAAAGTAGTAAAATAGAGAGCTAAATAATTGTTTTTACAGTTTAAACACTTTTTGAAGACGTTGCCAAACTTGAAACTTCAATTAAATTAAGTTATTTTTGTATATACAAAGTTTATTTGAAAGTCAATTTAAAAAGCGCTATAGAGACAAAACAATACCATTAGCTGTAAAATTTTTAAAAACTAAAGGAGAAATAATAAATTGAAACCAACAACAAAATCCAAAAGTGATAATCCCTTGAGCGAGCTGATTGATGATGATGTGTATAATACACTGAAAAAATACAAATTACTCGATGAGAAGGCTATCCGGGATTACAAAATCCGCCAGATGTATAAGGATATGAGGAGAGAAATGAGCGCTGGTGAAGCTATTGACAAAATTCAGGAATTATTTCCTTATTTGCAATTCGATACAATCAGAAAAATCGTTTACCAGGTTTCCAAATAATTTTATTTGATTCTATTTGAAAAAGTAAAGCCGTCCCGACTAAGTCTGGACGGTTTTTTTTTAACAAACAGATTGTGAATTGAAAATTTGAATAAATTAAATGATTTTACTGCAACAGGACTTCTAATAATGAAATTAAATAATACCGTTGTTGAAAAACTCCTTACTGAGTTTCTCAGAAATGAAACATATAAGATTGGCTTAAAAAAAGCCGTCATCGGTTTATCCGGCGGAATTGATTCTGCCGTCTCAACGTATCTTGCCGTCCGCGCTTTCGGCGCAGAGAATGTGAAGTGCATTTTGATGCCTTATAAATCCAGCAGCAAGGAATCAGTTATAGATGCAATGAGAGTGGTCAACGACCTGAAAGTCCCCTATGAAAAAATTGAAATTACGGATATGGTCGATGCATTTGTGAAAAATGAACATGAAGAAAATATGAGCAATCTCAGAAAAGGAAATATTATGGCGCGATGCAGAATGATAATTCTTTATGACCAGTCAGCAAAAGAAAATGCCCTTGTTATAGGCACAAGTAATAAATCGGAAATACTTCTTGGATACTCAACGTTGTTCGGTGATTCTGCTTCTGCAATAAATCCGTTAGGCGATTTATATAAAACACAGCTATGGGATTTAGCAAGGCATCTGCAAATTCCGAAAGAGCTTATTGAAAAGCAGCCCTCAGCTGACTTGTGGGAAGGTCAGTCAGATGAGAATGAGCTCGGCTTTACCTATGAGAAAGTCGATAAATTTTTATATCAGAAAATTGACGAGCGCAGAACAGATGAAGAGCTTGAAACTATGGGCTTTGAAAAAGATTTTATTGCCCGCATAAATAAAATGATTTACAGAAATCAGTTCAAGCGCCTTCCGCCGCTCATTGCAAAAATTATGAACAGAACTGTTAATATAGATTTCAGATATAACAGAGACTGGATGGTTTGATTCAATCCGCCGCGGCGGATTAGTAATTAACAATTAACAATAACGGATTTTCACACGCTGTCATCCCCGCGCAGGCGGGGATCCAATCATACACAACGCTATGAAAATATTAAAACTCCTATTATTTTTCCTGGTATTAAATAGCTGCTTCGCTCAGGATTCATTCCGCAACGGCATGGTCAGCTCTGCTGATGAATATGCTTCTCAGGTTGGAATTGAAATTCTTAAAAAAGGCGGTAATGCAATCGATGCTGCTGTTGCTGTCGGCTTTACTCTTGCAGTTACATATCCCGGCGCAGGCAATATCGGCGGCGGCGGATTTATGTTAATCCACTTAAAGGACGGAAGAAATATTTCAATCGATTACCGCGAGAAAGCTCCTATCTCTGCTTATAAAGATATGTATCTAGACTCGAACAGTAATGTAGTTGAAGGTTTAAGTACTGTAGGACATCTTGCAGGAGGCGTTCCCGGTTCAGTTGCAGGCTTGCTTTATGCACTGGAGAAGTACGGGACAATGTCGCGTCAGGAAGTTATGCAATATGCAATTGATTACGCCGAGAACGGATTTAAAATTCATAAACGCCTTGCGGAAAATTTAAACTCACAGCAGACTGCTTTTGCAAAATTTCCTTCTACAATGGAGATCTTCGGCGGAGTTTTTAATGAAGGGCATTTACTTAAGCAAAAGGATCTTGCAAATACATTAAGAAGAATTTCTCAGCAGGGAAGAGACGGATTTTATAAAGGGGAGACAGCGGATTTCATCTCTGAAGAAATGAGAACAGGCTACGGCATTGTTACTAAAACAGATCTGGAGCAGTATGAAGCTGTTGAAAGAACTCCGCTAATAGGAACATACAACGGATATAAAATTATATCTATGCCGCCTCCTTCCAGCGGTGGAATTTGCCTTTTATATCTGCTGAACATTCTTGAAAATTATGATTTAAAAAGCTTCGGCTATAACTCATCTGCTAAAGTAAACATTCTTACTGAAGCAATGAGAAGAGTATATGCAGATAGAAGCAAATACATGGGCGATCCTGACTTTGTTTCAGTTCCCGTCGATGTTCTTATCTCCAAACCTTATGCTAAACTAAGGATGGACGGCTTTGAGCTTAACAGAGCGTCAAACAGCAAAGATATTCAGCCAGGAGATATTTCAAAAAAAGAAAGCGAGCAGACGACTCAGTATTCAATCGTAGATAAAGACGGGAATTTAGTTTCAACTACTACTACACTTAACGATAATTTCGGAAGCAAGCTTGTTATAAAAGGCGCAGGATTTTTCTGGAACAATGAGATGGATGATTTTGCCTCTAAGCCCGGCGTGCCAAATATGTACGGTCTCGTTGGCAGCGATGCCAATGCAATCGCTCCGCAGAAAAGAATGCTAAGCAGTATGACTCCGACAATTATTTTAAAAGAAAATAAGCCGTTCATGGTAGTCGGTTCTCCCGGAGGAGGAAGGATTATTACATCTGTTCTGCAGACAATTATCAATGTAATCGATTTTAATATGAGCATTAAAGATGCCATTGATGCTCCGCGTTTTCATCATCAGTGGCTGCCCGATGAAATTCAAATCGAAAAAGATGTGTTTGATAAAGATATGAAAAGTGTTTTGAAAACGATTGGATATACTCTTAAAGAAATTCCTGAATTCGGAAGAGTGGAGGGAATTTTATTTAATGCTGACGGAAGTTTTACAGGGCACTCCGATAGAAGAGGTTACGGCAAGGCAATAGGATATTAAAAATTGATATAAACCGTTAATGTTATCTCTGTGATATTCTCCCCTAAAAGTAAATTTGATAATTTTTTATATAAGCAATATTTCTATCATAATTTTAAGAAAAATTTTGCAGGCATAAATGTAAAAAATTTTGATAACGCTGCTAATGTAATCTCACAGTCACAAAAAAATAACATTCCTGTTATATTTTGTTCTAACCACTCTAACTGGTGGGATGCAAGCCTTGCTATTTTTCTCTGTCTCGAATATTTTAAAATCGATGCTTACTATTTAATTACAGGCAAAGAAAAATTTAACAAAAATTTCGAAAAGCTCGGAGTAATTAATTTAAAAGAAGAGAATATTCAAACCGAAGTAATTTCTATCGCAAATTACTTAAAAGACAGTTCAAAATTTTTATGGATTTTCCCTCAGAGTGAAATTACAGATAACAACAGTACAATAAAATTTTCCACAATTATATCTGACTTAGTTGAAAATTTAAAGGAAGTTGTATTACTAAACTGCATGATAGACTATCATTATACCGATTCTAAAAAGCCCGAGATATTTTTAGATTTTTTCGAAAGCAAAAATTTTACGGGTATAAGTTATCTGAATAAAGAATCGTTCACCATGAATCTTGAACAGAAGTTTGAATACAAGATAAAAGAATTTCAGCAGAAAGTTGCAGATAGAGATACAAAAGATTTTAAGAAAATTTTAGAGGGTAAAAAGAAAAAGACTGAATAAAAATTGAGAATAATTTTTCATATTGATATGGATGCCTTTTTTGCTTCGTGTGAGGAAGCGGTGAACCCGAAGCTCCGGGGTTGGCCGCTTATTGTCGGGGGCAATAAAGAAGATAAGAGGGGAATTGTTATGTGTCCGAATTATCTTGCAAGAGCTAAAGGTGTCCGCACTGCAATGCCTATGGGCAAAGCAATTCAGTTATGTCCCGAAGCAAATTATATCCGAAGCACTCGTGGATTGTATTCTGATTATTCAAAAAAGGTACGCAGTATTTTTTACAAATACACTCCGATGGTTCAGCCCGTGAGCGTTGATGAAGCATTTATGGATGTGACCGATGTGCTTCACGCATACAAAAGTGATTATATAAAGCTTGCCAATGAATTAAAAGGAGAAATTAAAAATACTCTTGATATCACTGCAACGATCGGTGTAGCATCGACAAAGCTATGCGCTAAGATGGCTTCAAAAATACAGAAGCCTGATGGACTCACTGTTATGCCTCTGGGCAAAGAAAAAGAATTTATAAAAAACCTGCCTATAGAAAATATTCCCGGAGTAGGGAAGCAGTCACAGATAAGATTAAAAAAATACGGCATACATCTCATTGGAGATATTCTTAAATTCGAAAAAGATTTTTATGAATCGCTCGGTATGCATACTGATTTTTTATTCAATGTTGCGAATGCAAAGACGTCAGATAAAGTAAATTTTGAAGGAGAAGATAACAGGAAATCTTTATCGAAGGAAAATACTTTCTGGGAAGATACGAACGATATGACGTTTTTAAAATCAGAGCTATATTCTTTAATGGAGAAAGCCTGTTACAGATTAAGACAGGAAAACACTGTAGCTAAAACGATAACAGTAAAAATTAAATATACGGATTTTAAAGTAAACCAGAAATCATTTACACGCACTAAGTATTCAAACATGGAAAAGGATTATTACGATGATGCTGTAAGGCTGCTAGAAATGATGATGGCCGGAAGAAGAAAAATAAGGCTGCTTGGAGTGAAATTTTCCGAGCTTGAAGAGTTCGATAATGCTTATCAGGAAGAGTTATTTACTGATGTTGATAAAGAAAAAAATCTTGTTGAGAAAATTGATTTGCTGCGCAGCAAATATAACTTCGGCGTGCTATCCTATGGGAAGAATATAAAAAAATAAAAGCCCTCCCGCATACGCAGAAGAGCTTTATCGAAAGAAATTTATTTACTTACTGCACATTTATTAAAATACTCTGTAACCGAAGCCGATGCCGAATACATATGCCGGCGGAACGCCTTTCTCAGCAATCAACGAGCCTTTTACATAGGAGAATAACTGACTATAAATGTTGTAATCAAATCTTGCCACCAGACCTACATGAGGTTTTGAATCTGCATATTTAAAAAATCTGTTACTTAATAATAGATTTGCCTGAACCCCAGCAACTGAGCTGATATTATAAAATACATCGGCTCTTACACCTGCAAGACTTTGTAAGCCCGGAACATATCTGCTGCCGAATACACCTGTACCGTAATACTCACTGAAGAAATCAAGATTATTTCTATCAGGAAGGAACGGAAGGTAATTCTGGAATGCGTTTTCAGGATTGCTGCCTGATTTTAAATCACTGCCTACTGCCATTGTATCTAAAGGAATAGAGAAAAATCCTGAAAGCATTACATTTGTCTTCTTATTCATATTTATTGCATACGCGCCGGAGAACGATGCGTAATGTTCATGAGTTTTACTTTTTTCAATATTAGAAAGCTGATATTGCAGCTGTGCCTGTACCTGATATCCTGAATACTTAGGATAGAAAACAAATTTCTTGCTGGTGTTTCTTAATATCTCGTATAACTCAATCGATGTTCTTGCATCAAGGCAGCCGGAAATATATCCTGCATTCAAAAGAGTTTTTTCTATATCGCCGAAAAGCTCGATAAATTCATCATCTTCATATTTATCAAGGTACATCCCGTCTCTTTGCTGATAAAGCAGACTTGAAATTTCTCTTAATGTTTTATCATCCATACTTCTATCTATAATACCTCTTTTTACAAGAGCTTCATCGAAGTCATAAGCATACTCTACAACCTGTCTGTTATTTATTCTTCCGTAACCGATTGCTCCCCATAAAGCTGAGCTTGAAACACTCGTATCTCTGTGTTCAACTTCCTGAAAATCTCTATCAAGCTTAAACAAATCATAACCGCCGCCGATAGCGCCGGTTACATAAAATTTATTCGGCTTAATATAATAACTTGCTGCTGCGTATACAGATGCTGTAAAACGCGAGAACCCTAAGTTCCCTGTATCAGGTCCCTGTGGAGTTTTAGACCATATTCTTAAAAAATCGCCTTTAGCATATCCGGCAAGAAGCCATTTTTCATCAAACTTCCACTGTCTGTAATCTCCCGCAAGATTCATTTTAAATTCTGTAATGCCAACTGAGTCATTTCTTTTATAGCTGAGGAAATCCATAGCTTCTTCACCGAAGTTACTTGTAAGATATAGTCTTTTTCCGTGGGTGTTTGAAAGAACATTTATGTCATCATAAAGTTTTTGCGAAAAAGAATTGCTAACGAATAAAAAAAGCAATAGAATTACAATAGAGTAAATTTTTTTCATTATTATAAGGTTAAATTTAGAAATAGTCCGAAGGCAATCCGCTATGCGGAAGTCGGAATAATGAAGATATTATTGCGGGATATGAACAAAAATATTGAATAGAAACTATTATTCCTAATCAAATAAATTGGTAGTTGAAATTAAATATAAAAAAAGAGGCGCAAAATTATTCACGCCTCTTTAAAAAATAAAACAATAAATTTAAAATTTACTTCACAAGCATCATCATTTTACTGTCAATAAAGCTGCCTGCATTTATTTTGTAAATATATACTCCGCTCGAAAACTTTGATGCGTCCCATTGAACTTCGTAAACTCCTCTGTTCTGCATTCCATTTACAATTGTTTCTACTTCGTTACCAAGTATGTCATAAATTTTCAGAGTAACCAATGCTGAACCGGGTACAGAATATTTTATTTTCGTAGTAGGGTTAAACGGATTAGGATAATTCTGTGATAAGCCATAGCTCTCTGCCGTAACATTGTTGTTCTGAATGCCTGTAAAACTTGTAAGATCAATTTTAAAACATCCTCTGCCATGTGTTGCGGCTAATAATATTTTATTGGTCTCCCTGTATTTCAAATCATAAACTTCAACTGTAGGCATACCTGTATTGAATAATGACCAGCTTGCTCCTTCGTTATATGACATATATACACCCAGGTCTGTTCCTGCAAATATTGCTCTTGGTGAAGCATTTCTTAATATGATTGTATTCACTGCGGCGTTTGGAATTCCTGCACCGATGTGCGTCCAGTTTACACCGCCGTTAGTTGTTTTAAATACTTTCTGATTTGCATTTGTTCCTCCGCACGAGGCGTAAGCAATATTATCATCTGTTTTATCTACGGCAAAATCACTTACGTAGCCATAACCTGTACCGGTTGACCAGTTAGTTCCACCGTTTGAAGTATACATTATTTTTCCGTTAGTGGTACCAATATAAATCCTTTGCGGATTTGTTCCGTTGCCTATTCCAATACCGGAAATGTTTCCGTTTACAACTGTACTTGTTGCAAGCTGTGTCCAGCCTGAACCGCTTGAAGCAGTTCTTGCATTAGAGGTTACCCATACATCAGCTCTGCCGAAAACTATGAACTGGCTATTACCGGGCGCCATTTCATAAGGATTGTAAAATAAACCGCCTGTCGAGCCGGTCGGAGTTATATCAGTGAAGTTCACACCGGCATTTGCAGAACGCTGAATAGAGCCGTTTACATATTGCCCGTAAACGTATGACGGATTTTCAGCATCGATTATTGTATAACCTCCGTCACCGGTAGTTCTTTGTATCCATGCAAGACCGTTATTAGTAGAGTATTGTTTATTATTATCCTGACATCCGCCCTGCATAAGGTTTGGATTCACCGGGTCATAATCTGCGCTTTGATATTGAAGCGTGGAAATAGTTGCATTGTGGTCTACCCAGTTTGCTCCGTCATTAGATGAAGAATAAACACCGCCATCAGAGCAGCAGTATAGCCTTCCGTTTAGCGGGTTATATGCAAGATAGTGAATATCTGCATGGCAGAACTGCTCTGCAAATGAAGTAGCCCATGCTGTTTTTTTAGTTAATGTTGTGCCTGAATTGGTCGATGAATATAAATCCAATCCTCCGGTTACAATTGTTGTAGTGCTTCCGTTTTTAATAGCCAGTGCATTATCATACCATCCCTGTGTGCCCATGTAATTTGTAGTGCTGTTTTGAAGTGTCCAGCTTACACCTCCATCAGTTGTTTTATAAACTCCGAGAAGTGAGCCGCCGCTGCTTTTTGCAAAGCCCACATACAAAGTTAGCGGGTCAATATCTGACATTGCTATCGGAGCTCTGCCTGCGCCTGTAGTAGGAAGACCGCCTGAAAGGCTTGTCCAGTTAAGACCGCCGTTAGTTGTTTTTCTTACAGCGCCGACGCCTGATGCTGCAGAAGTAGTCATATATAAAATCTGTGAGTTTGTATAATCCATCACTAAGGCATTTATATTACCCAGTGAAAAAACCTGCGACCAGTTTGTTCCTGCATTAGTAGATTTAAAAATACCTGAGCTTCCTGCTGCATAAACTATGTTTCCGTTTGTAGGATCTACAAGCAATTTAGAATAGCTCGGGCACATGCTATAAGGAGCAACTTTTACCCATGTAACACCTGCATCTGTTGACTTAAATATTCCATCTCCGTAGTGACTATCCAGCGAGTAATTCAATTCACCCGATCCGTAATAAAGCACATTGGGATTGCTGGGGTCAATTGTAATATCTCCGCCTGCTAAGTTAGAAAGAGCATCGGTAAGCACCGTCCAGTTATTACCGCCATTAGTAGTTTTCCACACGCCGCCTCCTGCAGATGCAATATACATTATATTGGCATTTGTTGGATGAAAAGCTATAGAGTTAGTTCTGCCGGAAATGTAGCTGGCATTTGTAACCTGATAGAACATACCAACAGTGTTTACGCTTTGCCATGTTGCAGAGCCGAAAGGCGCATCAGAAATTTCGGAAGTTCTTTTCATAAGTTTCATTTGCTGAATCGCTCTTTGGTAAGCGTCAGGTGCCATTACTATTCCGGGTCCGCCGGCTCTTCTTTCAAGAATGTATTGCTCGCGCTGCATGATAGTTTCAGAAGTTTCGCCTTCTTCTTCTTCAGAGTCGTTTTGAGCGGATACATAGTTAGCTGCAATTATGAGGGAGATAATTGTAAAAAAGTACAGAAAGGGTTTTCTCATGAGAGTCTTTTTGAGAGTTTAGTTTTTTGTAGATGAAAAATTAACAATATTAAATGACTAATTCACCATATATGAACGTAAAAGTTGAGAAAAAGATTTCAGGGGTAGAGAATGTAGAACGTATAATTTAGAATGCAGAATTAGCTTACCACCTGTTACAACGCCGGAGCATTGGAACGAGGGAAAATTCTTTCCCTATACCTACTAATAGGGAACATATCCTTTTTTTACATTGACTCAATTATTATATTTTGTTGAGGTTAAATGGAAAGTATGACTTCTTATTTTACAGAAAAATCCGACCATCCGGCTGAAGACGGGACTGAGCTTCGCTCAGAAATCCGACTTTTTTGAATGATTGGATTCCCGCCTGCGCGGGAATGACGGAAGGAAAACCCGACCAAAATCCGACTTTAGGTAAAAAGAAAATCTGAAATCTGAAATTAGAAAAACCCGACGAAAACTTGACTTTTTTTGAATGATTGGATTCCCGCCTGCGCAGGAATGACGGAAGGAAAACCCGACCAAAATCCGACCAAATTAAGAAATGAAAAAAATCGGTATTGAAAAAACAACAACAGGGTTTTGAAAACCCGACCAAAACCCGACCAAATTCAAAAAATAATTGGAACTTGAAACTTGAAATTTGTCACTGCTATCGCAAATCTATATTATGCTCAATTACCATTTTGAGATTTATAAGCAGGAAGCTCCAGCTCTGAGTAATATGAATAAGCAGCGAGAAATCGGTATCTTTTATTATTATTTCAGAGTGCGTTACCGAAATGAAAGTTTTATCTTTAACTGTTTTGAAAGTAACTTCAACAAACTCAGGTCCGAATGGGAAGGCAAGTTTTTCGGGAGAAAAGACTTTAAAATGAGATTCAAGCTGGGTCCCGTTTTCCCACTTGAATATAATTAGTCCGTTTTGCTTTGGCTGGCAAATTGCACCCTTTGACCACCACTTAGCAATTTTCTCGGCATCAGTAAAGTATGGGAATATTTCCTCAAGAGGAGCTATTATTTCAATTGAGTCGGTAACTTTCAGATTGTGCTGGGACATTTTATATTTCAAACAGGGTTAATTATTAGAATAATTGTTCGCAGTATAGTATTAGACATGATTGACATTATTTTTCTACACTGACAATAATTTGTTTAAGGAGCTTTCAAAAATCTGCGAATTTAAACGAAAATTCTCATTTAAGATGGTACTATATTTGATGATAAAATTGTATCGGTAAAATTAAACGCGAAAGATTACTCCAATGTGGAAAAAATCGCTTAATAATGAAAAGGCATTAAATGAAAATCCCTCAGCTAAGAAAACAGCTCCGGTAATTTCGACTGCTTCAGTAACTAAAAAGCCATCAGTTAATAAAGAAACAGTTAAAAATTTTGATGGAAACACTGCAATGACAAAAAACATTTCAGATTTAATTGGCTGGCAGATTAATTAGCCTAAAAAACTGAAGAACTGTTAACTGAAATTCAAACGGGAAAAATTGAGTGTGAAATAAATAAAAAATGACTTCCCCCGGGCTGGCGCCCAAAAAGAAGTCATTTGTTTAGCGTTTCACCTCGCTCACTCTACGGATAAATCTTGTTTAAAATTTAGATGACAGTATTTCTATTGTTGAGTTTATCTCCACAACGTTAAAATTATTGTCGAGACTATGATTCCAAGAACAGGGTATCCTACATCGATAAAAACTAGTTTAATGGGTCTGCTTTCCCAGGAGTATGCAATCATCATAGGGATAGCTGCAAAGCAAATTCCTACTCCAAGACCAAGTTTAACTGCTTGTATGATATTAGTTGTATCGAAATACCAGGTTAAAAAAGCGCAGCCAAGAGCTACAATAACTTCCATTACGAATGTGCCAATAAATTGGAAAGCCATATTTCCTGTTTTTGCACCTTCTTTTAATTTTACGCCATGTTTTTCAAGTTCGTTTGCCCATGTTTTACCAAAGAGTAATGAAAACCATACAGCAGCGAGAAGCCAATAAACAATGCCGGCTACTATCACAGCTAAAATATTAACAGTTGCGAAAAAATTCGATAAAATTGTCATAAGAGTAGGATTAAATTTTATAATATGAGAACTACAAAATTTAAGTGACCGGAAGTTGTAAGCTAAAAAGTTTGTACTATATTTGCAATGGAAACTAAAGCTTTTTAATCTGTGCGGGAATAGTTCAAAATTACAAAATATCTTTTTAAAGGGCAACTGGAGATTTAATCAATGTCTCCAACGATGCGGTTCTTCTGCATAAAATTCAAGATGATTGCATGATTCACATTTGTAAATTCTTACAAAATATTGAATTGCGTCGGCATTAGTTCCCATGAATTTTGTAATATCGTCCCGTTCACCTTTTACCCAGACGGTATAGTTAAAATTTATGGGATGGTCGCTATTAGTTACGTAAAAGAAGCCAGCTTCGAGTTTTGAATTACATTTACTGCATGTTTTGTTGTCGTCCATGTTTAAATGATTTTAAATGACAAATTTGGCATTAAATTAATTTGAATGTCTTAATTCAATTTATTAATACTCCAAAATTAAATCAAAATTGCAATTTCGAAAGGTATAAAAATTGTATTTTCTGATATAGAAATTTAATATAATAAACTATATAAAATGCTTTCAACTAAAAACTATTACTCGAACCCTAATCTCCTAAAAAAAATCAGAATAAAATCTATTGCAGGTCAGCAGCTTGATGAATTTGATAAAGTATTGCAAAACTCATTTACAGAACAAAATGAAACAGTATTACAGCATAGTGAGAATCATCAACCTAATAATCACTTGTACTCCGGGTGGTAATATTATTTCTTAATCGTATACTTCAAATTTATAATATTGAGTCCGTCAATATAAAAACCATCAATGTTTTTACTCAATAGATATATCTGTTCATTATAATATAATGGAAGCCATGCAGCATCTTCAATGACGATTTTCTGAATCTCGTCGTATATTTTCATTCTTGTTGCGTTGTCAGTTTCCTTTAATGATTTTTCATAAAGTTCATCCACTTTTGGATTTTTAAATCCTACTCTGTTAGGTCCGTTTGGAGTGATGTTCTTACTGTAAAAAAGTGCCATGAAGTTTTCAGGGTCAAAATAATCAGCTCCCCAGCTTGCGCGCCAGAATGGGAATTCGCCGTTCTCTTGTTTTGAAATCAAAGTCGCTTGCAGCAATTGTTCTATTTGCATTTCTATCCCGGCTGATTTTAACTGCTCCTGTATTGCAATAGCAATTGAACGCTGTATCTCTTCATTACCGCAAACGAGTATGAGTTTCAGGTTTTTTCCATCTGAATAGCCTGCTTCTTTTAAAAGCTCTTTTGCTTTATTAATATCGTATGTATAGCCTTTTATATCAGGATTAAATCCCGGCATTCCGGGAGGAATAGGTCCGTTAACTGCGGGCTTGCCTCTGTTCTTTAATACAAACTTTACTATTTTGTCTTTATCAATTGCATAGTTCAAAGCTTCACGTAGTTTTTTATTCCCTGCAAATGGTCCGGTCTTTCCCCCGGGTAATTCAGGCGACTGCATCATTCCAAGAAAAACTGTTTGCAGCCACGGCTGTTTTACCAATGAAAAGTTCTTTGTATCGGCATCTTTTAGTTTTCCCGTTTCATCAGTGATAACATCAAATGTTTCAGATGAAGGCTGATGAAAATCATATTTACCGTTTTGGAAATCAAGAAATTCAGTTTCAGATGATTGAGTAAAAGTAATTTTTACACCGTCAAGATAAGGAAGCGTTCCTCCTTTGGAATCTTTTTCCCAGTAAGCAGGATTTTTATCCAGTACGAGTTCTTTATCGATGCTCCAGTGATTAAATTTAAAAGGTCCGGTGCCAATAGGATGATTTCCGAATGTTTCACCATAATGCTCGACGGCTTCTTTAGGATAAACAAATCCATACGTCATGGTAAGCAGTGATAGAAAAGGGGAGAAAGCATTGTTAAGTTCAATTGTTAAAGTTGTATCGTTGATTGCTTTTATACCGGAGATGTCATTTGCTTTTCCTTCTGAATAGTCTTTTGCTCCTTTTATCTTGTCACGGTAAACCCACATTCCGCGGGTTTTAGATTTAGGATTATTCACTCTTTCTAAACAGAATTTAAAATCTGATGCTATGACTTTTCTTCCTTTGCCGTTGGTTGATTTAAAACAATCATCATCATGAAACATAACATCGCTTCGTAAATTGAAAGTATAGGTGATTCCGTCTTCCGATATCTTCCAGCTCTTAGCAATGCAGGGAATGATATTTTTGTTGTTATCAAATTCTACTAGTCCTTCCATTATCTGCTGAACCCCCCAGATACTGAAAGCAGAATTTGACATTACAGGTTCAAGAGTTTCGATTCCCTGCGAGATATTTAAGTTAAAGACCTTTTTATCAGATTCTGTTTTCTTCCCGCAGGAAAAAAAGATAAGAGAGAGTAAAATTATAAAGCTAAAAGCAAAAGATTTTTTCATTAAATGCATTTATAGATTGAGTAGAATTTTAGATATTGCAAAATAGTCAATCGAAGACTGAAATTAAATTCAGCCTGTGAAGAATGAAGAAATGATTTTAAATGAAGAGGTGTATTTGAATTTTTATAACCTACTTAATCAGAACCATTTTTTTTGTTTCCGCAAAATCATCCAATATCAGTTTATAATAATATATACCGCTGGGATAGTTGAATGCATTCCAGCTTACTTTGTATGTACCTGCAGAAAGAACTTCGTTTACTAATCTAGTTATTTCTCTTCCTGTTATATCATAAATGACAAGTTTAGCGAGAGAAGATTTTGGAATAGAAAATTCTATGTTGGTATTAGGGTTGAAAGGATTAGGGTAGTTTTGTTTTAAATTCATCTTAGTGGGAATAGATGTACTGATGTTGATGATACCTACTTGAGGAGTAATAGAAACCACGGTTCCTTTTTCTCCCGCAATCCATCCATCAGTTTCATTTAATAAGCAAATAGAACCGTAAATTCTTGAAAGAGGCATACTAACAATCGTCCAGTTTATTCCACTATTCTCAGTTTTCTTTACCTGACCACTAAAGTAAGTAATAATTCCGGTATTGGCATTTCGAAAATCCATATCAATTATGTATTGAGAGCCTGACAAAGTTTCAAAAAAAACAGTACTCCAATTTTGACCACCATTGGTTGTTTTCAAAATAATATTTTTAGAAGTAACATTCATTCCGCTTGTTGTTACTTTGAACCCTTGAATATATCCGGTCAAAGAATCAATGAATTTAATTTTATTAAGGTTGTAATTACCGATTAGAGTTGAATCCCAATTTTGCCCACCATTTGTAGTACTTAATAGACGTCCATTATTTGATAATGTATATCCGGTATTAGAATTAATAAATGATATTGAAGTAAGAAGTTCAGTTAAACCGCTGTTCTGTAGTTGGAAGTTTAATCCACCATTTGTTGTCTTTGCTATCAATCCATTGTTCCCGCAAATCCATCCTGTTGAATTATCAAGAAAGTGTAATCCATCTAAATAATATACATTGGTTGAACTTAAGTTTTGCCAGGTTTCTCCTCCATCTGTAGATTTAACACAAATATCGTCAACACCTACAGCAATGCAATTGTTTGAGTCAATCACTTGAAGTTCATTTAAATCGTTGCCAGCAATATATTTTAAGTTCCAACTATATCCTTTATCGGTAGTTTTCCAAATATAAGAATTATCGGCAATGCAGTAGCCCATATTAGAATTAATAAAGCTTATTTGCTTTATGAACTGAGGTGGCGGAGAAATTTGATTAAACCAATTACTACCCCCATTAGTAGTTTTTAATAATTGTCCCCTGCTGCTAAAAACCCATCCGGTAGAAAAATTTTTGAAATAAAGATCTCTATATGCATATTCCTGAGCCAGTCCACTGTTATTAATTTGATTAAACCAATTCTCACCTCCATTTATTGTTTTGTATAATTTATTTCCTACAATCGATATCCAACCTGTAGTATTGTTTATAAAATATAAATTCGCAGAATTACCATATGGGGCCGGATACGGGATCCAGTCAATTCCGGCATTTGTAGTTTTAAATACATGACCGGGATTTGACATTACCCATCCATTTAAACTATCTGCAAATTTAATTATACTGCTGACATTCTGATTATTGCTTACTTTTTTTAATTCCCAAGTTAATCCACCATTTGTAGTTTTAAATACAGTATCAGTATTAGAAATAAAAACCCTAAATTTTCATTAATTAATGCAATTGAGATTGGTCTTTGGCTCGATATATTAATCCAATTCATACCACCGTTTGTTGTTTTATAAACACCATGTCCGGCTAACCATCCGGTTGAATTATTAATGAAACTAACAGCACTAAATGGTTGACTTGGAAGATTAGGAGTTATAGATCCCCAATTGTTCCCACCATTTGTTGTTTTAAGCAGAACATTACTATGTTGACAAGCCCATCCTGTTAAACTATCAGGAAATGATATATAGTTAGGATATGTAAAATAAGAGCCTCCTGATAGACCTATTGATGGACTTGTTGGCATTGGTAAACTCCATGAAATACCGCCATCTGTTGTTTTATACCTAATATCTCCGGCAAACATCCAGCCGTTATTTTCATTTATAAAATGCGTAGAATATATCTCGTTACCGGAGCAAATTAACTTCCAGTCATCTTGTGAAAAACATTTATTAAAATTTAAAAAAATAATAAGGCTTAAAATGTAAAATATCAACTTTTTCATGTTTGTAAGGTAGGTTAATAGAAACTTAAATAATTAAAAAATTAGTATCAATATCATATATTCAATATAAAATTATTTTTACATTTATACATTAACTTGAATTATTGATATTGAAATGTTCCAAAATTAAATTTAGATATGAATAAGAACACAATAGATAACATAAAAAAGGCTCACTCGCTTACAAACAATAAACCCGATGAATATTTTGTTGCGTATGATAATATTTATAAACTTTTACAAAAAAGACTGAACGTAAACTTTGATAAGGAGTATTTAGTTTATTACAGCGAGAGCGATGAAGTAACACGATTCGGATATGAAGAATTTATTAAGAAGGCCTTTAAGCTGGCAAATTATCTTCTTGAGAACGGAATAAGAAAAGAGGCAAGAGTAGGAACATTTCTTCACAATCATTATGATACCGTAATTTTATATTTTGCCTGCTGGTCTATCGGAGCGACAGTAGTTCCCGTTAATGTAAACGAAGAACCTGAAAGAGTTAACTACATTTTTAAAGATTCCAATACAAGAATGGTTTTCACTTTACAGATGTATGAAGAAAAGTTAAAGAAAGCTGTTCATGATTTACCGGGAGAACTTGTACTTTTTGATACTCTGGATTACAGCCAGGAAAAAGACCGTGTAATGCAAAGGCAGCTTGTCGATAGAGAAACTGAAGCAATGATTGTATATACATCAGGCACGACGGGAAATCCTAAAGGAGTTGTGCTTACACAATACAATCTGATGATTGATGCAGACGGAATTGCAATCTGGCATAAACTCTATAAAGATTTCAGACCGATAAATTCCTGCAAAGGCTACAGGATGAGAGTGTAAAAATTGTAAGTGTAGTTCCTACTCTTTTACAATTTATGAACCATTCAAATGAAGATGCTTCAAAATATAATCTTGAAAACTTCTCCCATATAATTTGCGGTGCAGGTCCTTTGACGTGCGAAGTAGCCAGAAATTTTGAAGAGAAATTTGATCTTAGAATTGTTCACGGTTACGGACTATCCGAGACAACATGTTACTCATGTTTTATTCCGATTGATTTATCATTAGCCGAGCATTATCAATGGCAGAACGGTTTCGGCTATCCCTCTATAGGTATTCCGATTTACTGGAATGAAATGGAAATTCATAATGAGCACGGTGAATCTCAGGATCAAGATGTTAAAGGTGAAATTGTTATCCGAGGGCATAATGTAATGAAATATTATTTTAAAAATGATGAAGCAAATGCAAAGACATTTGAGTTTGGATGGTTCCGAAGCGGCGATGAAGGATTTTTCAAGTATGACAGAAATAAGAATAAGTACTTTTTTATAACAGGTAGAATTAAGGAACTTATTATTCGCGGCGGAGTTAATATATCAACTTTGGAAGTTGATGAAGTTATTTCAGGCTGTGAGTTTGCGCAGGCAGGTATATGCGTCGGCTTTGAAAATGACTGGTACGGCGAAGAAGTAGGCGCATTAATTCAATTGAAAGATGGAGTAAAAGAATCAGATGAATTGAAAGCAAAAATTCTTGATTACTTCAGAACAAAATTGCCTGCTTATAAATCGCCAAAGGTCGTATTATTTACTGATACAATTCCGGTAACTTCAACGGGTAAATACCAAAGGAATAAAGTAAAGTATTTATTCAAAGAATTTAAAGAAACCCAGTTCAAATGAAAATCAAACCTGTTGTCTTAATTTTATTAATGTCGTTTGTTTTAATCTCTTCTGCAAAATCTCAATATAAATCATTAGATTTAAGTGATACGTCAAAAATTATTTACGGTAATCAGACAAAATTAAACTTGCAGAATAAACCTCCGCTTCAAATTGATAATATGGCGCTCCAGTTCGTTGGAGGAAACGTGTCAGGTGTGCTTGTGGGAATTGGCGGCGCGTTTGTAGGCGCAGGTATTTCAAAAGTAGGTGGTTCACATGGTGAATATGCAGGATTAGGGGGAGCAGTTCTTGGTTTTGTTGTAGGTCATTGTGCAGGGAGTATATTAGGAGTATACGGAATCGGCTCAGCAAATGATGTCACGGGTGATGCAGGTGCTACAATTCTCGGTGGTATAGCGGGCACCGGTGCAGGAATAGGAACTCTTTATGCAGTAAAAAATGAAGGAGTAATGTGGAGCACTTTAACTTATCCAACTATTGGTGCGATGGTAGGATTTAATTCAACTCTCTATTATAAAGATAAAAAAAATGTGAGCGAGTTAAAAGATCTTGGCTCACACTTAAAAATTAAAAATGATTTTGAAGTAGAAGTGTTTAAAGTAAATTTTCAGCTTCCTAAAGAATCAGAAATTTCTAAAATCCCTGAACGGTTTTTGCTTTCTTTAAGATGATTTCATTGTTAGGGTCAAAGACAATCTGAATAGGTTTATCTTTAAATTTTAATTCGAAATTCTGATTGTTGTAATTGTTTTCTAATTTTACAATCTTGTTTTCCTTTGCAAAGAAGATCTGGATTTCTATAGGCATTTTGAAAAACTCTTCACGCTGAGTTTGTTTTACATTGAAAATCACTTTCCATTCATCGCCGTCTTTTTTAATTTCATATCTGTTCTCATAGACAGGATGATTCGGTCTGTACAACCATTGATCAAAGAACCAGCTTAAATCTCTTCCGCTGTAATCGCTCATTAATTTCACAAATTCATTAGTGTTAATATTTTTATACATTAAATCCGGATTTGTAGCGTATCGTTTTAAGCTTGAAAAAAATGTTGAATCTCCTAAAACATATCTCAGCATATAAAGTATAGCGCCGCTTTTATTGTAAGTCATTGCAACATCGAAAAGCACATTATTATTAGGAGTTAAACTATCCCAGGCTTTATTGTAAATAGGTCTGCCGGGATTTGTCATCAGATATGCATCGGCATTTATTTTATTCAATCTTCGGTACTGGTTTTTACCTTCCATTTTTTCAGCCCAGATTGTTTCGCAATATGTCGCAAAGCCTTCATTCAGCCAGATATCTGACCAGCGGGTAGGAGATATCATATCGCCAAACCAGTGATGAGCAATTTCATGCAATAATAAATCGTCGTTGTAACAATTTCCGCACAGAGTTATTAAAGTCTGATTTTCCATTCCCCCCCATGGAAACTGGTTATCAACAGTTGCAAATCCAAGCTTATCGAAAGGATAAGAACCGAATTTCTCCGTGAGAAAATCCAGCATTTCAGGGACTCTTATCATCATAAAATCAATTTTACTTTTCTCATCTGTCTTCTGAAAGTAAAATCTTATTGGAATATTTTTGCCAGTTTCAGGATTTCTCCATTCAATTACCTTCATTGAATAATGTTCACTTGCTGCAATAACGGCAAGATAAGTTGCCATTGGATAATCTTCTTTCCAGGTATACGTGGTGAACTTACCGTCATAGACAGAATCTATAAGTAAACCGTTTGAACCGAATATAATATTGCTTGGCACTTTTCCCTTTATTTCAAATAGTGCTTTATCATCGGGAAAATCTTTGCAAGGATACCAGCATCTCGCGCCTTCAGGTTCGGAATCAGTATACAATATTCCTTTACCTACATAAAATGCCGTATCAAAAAAATTCTTGTGAGAGTAGCTTATCCCTACTTCAAATTCTTCACCGGCTAAGTAAGTTTTATCAAGAGTAATATTTACTTCATCTTTGATATGTGTATACGAAACTCCGCTGATAGAAACACTCTCAATTTTTAGCGAACTGTTATTTGCATTTAGCACAAGTGAATTAATATCATTAACTGCCTTAATCCTTACTACCTCATTAGCAGTGAATATATAATTTGCATTAGGTTTGAAATTATTTGAAAAATCAAAATTCAGATTATAATTCAATACGTCAATATTTTTATCCTGTGCAAATAGGGAAGAAACTACAAAAAAGAATATGAGAGATATTTTTTTCATTGGTACTATTAATAGTAGGATATAAAAAAACCCAAGAAAATTCTTGGGTTTCTGTTTATAAGAATTTCAATTTTTTATACTAATTAAAATGCAGCAAGTTCCTCGCATGCTTTTAAAATCCAGTCATTCTGCGGTAATGCAGCTTTTTCAAGATTTGAATGATAAGGAACGTGTACATGCAATCCTGCAATTCTTTTTACGGGAGCGTCAAGATATGTGAAAGCTCTTTCAGAAATTTCAGCAGCTATCTCAGCACCAAATCCCATGAACTTTGAATCCTCATGGAATACGATAACCTTGCCTGTTTTCTTTACTGAAGCTAAAATGGTTTCCATATCAAGCGGAACGATTGTTCTTATATCAATAACTTCTACGCCAACACCCTGCTTAGCCATTTCTTTTGCAGCTCTCATTGCCTTATCAACCATTGCTCCGTATGTTACAATAGTAATATCGTCGCCTTCGGTTTTGATTGCTGCTTTACCGAACGGTAAATAATAATCTGCATCCGGTTCAGGTGATTTTGCAAATCCCTGTCTGTATAAAAATTTATGCTCTAAGAATAAAACCGGATCATTCAACTGACATGCTGTCTTCAATAATCCTTTTGCATCAGCGGCGTTAGATGGGTAAGCAATATAAATCCCTGCGCATTTTGCAAAAATCCCTTCGATATTTTGTGAGTGATACGGTCCGCCGTTAATATACCCACCGCAAGCTGTTCTTATTGTAACAGGTGCAGGGAAAGTATTGTTCGAGCGGTATCTGTACATTGCAAGCTCATCTCTTATCTGCATCATAGCAGGCCAGATGTAATCTGCGAACTGAATTTCAACAACAGGTTTTAACCCTGCAATAGCTGCGCCGATTGCAGTACCAACAATAGTTGCTTCAGCAAGCTGTGAGTTGAAACATCTTTTTATTCCGAATTTATTTGTAAGTCCTTTTGTAGCTGTGAACACACCTCCTTTATTATCCTGAACGTCTTCACCGTAAACGATCATGTTAGGATTTTTTTCCATCTCTTCATGTAGAGCATGATTGATTGCATCAACCATTACAACAGGCTCACCTGATGGAACGGTCTTTTCATATTCAATCGGAGTCTGCTGGTCTGCAGGGCAGAATACATAATCTTCAACTGTAGATGCATCAGGAGCCGGCTGCTGCCAAACTTCATCTGCAATTTTCATTACTTCATCAAAAACTTCTTTTCTTATTATTTCAGCGTCTTCTTTTGTTATTATATTATTCTCTATAAGAATGTTCTCTAATTTTAACAGTGGGTCTTTTTTGGTATCTTCTTCTAAGTCCTCTTTGCTTCTGTATTTTTCCTGCGCATCAGATGCTGAGTGTGAACGTAATCGCACTACGTTAGCATGAATCAGTGTCGGACCGTTTCCTGCTCTTGCATGTTCAACTGCTTCTTTACATGTAGCATAGCTTGCAAGAAAATCTGTTCCGTCTATATCAACTCTTTTTAATCCAACAAAACCTTCTGTTGCTTTGTAAACCGAACCGCCTGCAGTCTGTTGCGATACAGGAACTGAAATTGCAAACTTATTATTCTGGATAACAAAAACTACGGGGAGTTTATCGCGTGAAGCCCAGTTAACTGCTTCCCAGAATTCACCTTCCGATGTAGAACCTTCACCGCCGCCCGCATAAGCAACTGCATCTGTTCCTTTATAAACTTCTGCCAGTGCTGCACCTGCTGCTTCAAGGTATTGTGAACCTGTTGTAAGTGAGGCTGTAGGAATTCTGAACTGCTGGCTGCCGATAGTCATAGGCATCTGTCTTCCCCCTGAAAATGTATCGGTTGCTTTTCCCATCGAGTGCTGCATCATCTGCTCAACTGTTACACCCATTGTCATGCAGATAGCGTTATCTCGGTAGTAAGTATAAAGCCAGTCTTTGCCGGGCTGCATTGCCATTCCCATCGCGACCTGAATACCTTCATGTCCCGAACCTGAAATGAGGAAAGTTGCCTTACCTTGTTTTATTAATGTATCTACTCTGTCATCATTCAGACGTGAGCGGAGCATAATCATATATGCTTCCTTCAGCTGAACTTCTGAAAGGCCGTGGAATTTATCTTTTTCTTTTGTTTCTTTGGTAGAAGAGGATTTTGGTTTTTTAGTGCCGTTTTTTTTGCTATCGGAATTCACAAGAATATCCGCCATTTGCGTATCGCTCATGCTTTGGTTTTAATTAAAATAAAATAAACGTGAACCTTAAATATAACGTTTTTGAATGTTTATTGAAAGATATTTTGAGAAGATGCTCAAAAAGATTAATATTGCTTATGAATTATCTAACAAAGAAGAGAGGAAAAAAATTGCGGAGGTACTGTGATTTCGTTCCGACGCCCGAGCATCGGAACGAGAGGCTATTGCTTATATAAATTACATCCTAATATTCCTTTACCTTTTCGCCTAAATCAAAAACTTGAGTATCTTTTTTACTTTGTATAATGCTTTGTGCAATTGCAGAGCGCATTCCACCGGCACAATGGACAACAATCGGCTTATCAGTTTTTACTTCGTCAAGTCTTTCCCTTAACTGATGAAGAGGAATAAAATCACTTTTTTCAAAAATAACTTTGTCTCTTCTCTCCCCATGATTTCTTACATCAAGAATATGAAAGAAACCGGAATTTTCTTTGAAAGCTTCAAAATCAAATTCAGCAGTTTTTTCGTTTGCATTATCGGGATTTGTTAATGCACCTTTAATCAATCCTTCATATCCGATTTTTGCAATTCTTCTAATAAGCTCATTACATTTCTCTTCACTTTCACAAATCAAATAAAAATTTTCATCGGGACCTACAATAGCGCCAAGCCATGTTTCAAAGCTCTTGCTGTCAGGAATATTAATCGAACCTTTCAAATGTCCTTCACCGTAATTCTCTTTTGAACGCGAATCAACTACTAAAGTATTTTCATCAAGCTTTGAATTTTT
Source organism: Ignavibacteria bacterium (assembly GCA_044226845.1). Lineage (GTDB taxonomy): Bacteria > Bacteroidota > Ignavibacteria > Tepidaquicellales > Tepidaquicellaceae > JAFDZO01. Next base: position 57,426 of record JBGAGG010000004.1, on the reverse strand, counting down.
CTCTAACATCCGAACAGCGGCTACACTTGCTTCAAAATCAGGCGCACCATTTCTGTTTAGTTCAACTGAGTTGCCGAAATACTTCGGAATCATCGGCTGGTCCTGTAAAAGTGTTTCAACAAATTCTTCTTCACTCATCGGCTGCAACGCATAATTTTCTTTTTTCTGTTTGCCTATTGTGCTGACACGTTCCTGGCTTAATGCTTTGCCGCATAGCGAACCTGCTCCGTGAGCAGGGTAAACAAGGACATCATCGGAGAGTTTCAATAATTTTTCATGAATACTTTCATACATCATCTTTGCAAGATCCTGACGTGCTTTTTGAATTGCTCCTGCGCTTTCGCGAAGGTCAGGTCTTCCCACATCTCCTATGAACAAAGTATCGCCGGAGGCCAGAGCGTAATCTTTTCCGTCTTCATCTGTAATAATTATACTTATGCTATCGGGCGAGTGTCCGGGAGTATTTATAGCTCTTAATTTTATTTTGCCTATGGTAATTGTATCTCCCTCATCAAACGGACAAAAATCATATAAAGGATTCAGGAGACTGCTTACGTAAATATCCGCGCCTGTTTTTTTGCTGATTTCAACATGCGAGCTTACAAAGTCGGCATGCGGATGTGTTTCTATAACAGCTTTAATCGTCGCATTATTTTTTTCTGCGTATTGAAAATATGGATGCGGGTCACGAGCAGGGTCAATCAATGCGATTTCATTTTCGCTTAATATTGCATACGATGCATGAGCAAGATTCTCATCGTAGAATTGTTCAATTTTCATTTGAAATATGGGGTTATTTTAAAATGGATTCCCGCCTTCGCGGGAATGACAATTATTTAACGAACTCAAGATTATTTGCTTCCCAGCCAATAATTCCGCTATCGAGATTATAAACTTCTTCAAATCCCATATTTTTCATCATATCCATTGTTTGTCCGCTTCTGTTACCTGAACGGCAGTAAACGAGATACACTTTATCTTTATCCAGTTTTTCAAGCTGAGCCTGAAAATCAGGAGCATAGAAGTCCAATTGCATAGAATGAGCAATTTTCTTGTCATTATGCTCTTCAGTTGTGCGAACATCTAAGATAACGTACTCTTCGTTCTGCATTTTCTCTTTAAAAGAGTGGCTGTCGATATGTTTATGAGGCATATTAGTTTTAATTAAATTTTTATTCTGAATTACATTGAAAATACAAATAATTTTTCGGAATTTTGATTTACTTAGAAATACACATAAGTTCAGCTTAATTTTTACATCCGGAAGGGTGGGTGAGTGGCTGAAACCAACGGTTTGCTAAACCGTCTTAGGGGGTAAACCCTTAACGAGAGTTCGAATCTCTCCTCTTCCGCAAAGCCATTGAGGAAACTTAGTGGCTTTTTTATTTTTATATATATTGTTCCTTACCGGCGTTTTATACATATTTAATAAGTAATAGTACGTAGATGTTTCAGTTGTTAAGTTGTTTTAGTGAAGGAAGTTATTATGAAACGAAATAGATTATTTTACGGACTTTTGATTGTGCTTACAATTGCTTTAGGATTGTTCTCACGAAAAATTGCTTATCCATACTTACCTGACATTGTAAATGATTATCTGGGAGATGCTATCTGGGCATCTATGATATTCCTCATTTTCAGATTTATTTTCTTCAATAAAGATACCAGATACATAGCAATAGTTTCTTTAGCGTTTTGTTTTCTTATTGAAACGAGCCAGTTGTATCATGCCCCATGGATAGACGCAATGAGAGCTACATCACTCGGCGGTCTTGTATTTGGCTACGGATTTTTATGGAGCGATTTGCTCGCTTATTATATAGGCGTACACATTGCCGCTACTTTCGAACTCTATATCCTTAGAAGAAAGCAATACAATTTAGCTTTTGCTTAGGTAAATTTTAAGCTGCTGCAGCAGGATTATATTTATTTCTATAAGCAACAGGTGATAATCCCGTAATTCTTTTGAAAATAATTCTGAATGCTTTAGGGTCTGCATAACCTACATTATACATCACTTCATTAACATTTTCATTGGTTGATTCCAGACTTTTCTTAGCAGCTTCTATTTTTACTCGCTGAATATATTCAGTAATTGTATTTGAAGTGGCCTGTTTAAATCTTCTCTCAAGACTTCTTCTGCTTAGCGCAAATTCTTTCGCCAGTTCATCTACAGAAAGTTTTCCGGAAAAATGCGATTCAATATAATTCTGAACTTTTTTAACCGCTTCATCTTCATGTGATTTTTGTCCCTGAAATATAATGAAAGGTGACTGGCTTATCCTGTCGATATCTATCATAAAAGCTTTTGCCATAACTATTGCTATATCCCGTCCTGCAAATTTCTCAACCAGATATAAATTCAAATTTAAGAATGAGTACGCTCCGCCGCTTGTATATATTCCGTCATCTTCAGTCATAATTTTATCATCCTGCAAATTTGCATCCGGGAACATTGTCCTGAATTCATTTGCAAATCTCCAGTGAGTTGCGCATTGCTTTCCCTTTAATAATCCTGTACCTGCAAGGAAAAAAGTAGCTATGCAGAATGAAACTATTTCCGCGCCGCCTCTGTATTGCTGAATTATCCAGGGTACAAATTCTTTATTCTGCTCCATTACTTCTTCTGCCGGTCCATGAATTGCCGGAATAATAATCAAATCAGTTTTCGGTAAATCATTAATTAAAATATCGGGACTTATTTTGAATAAGCCGTTTCTTTGAGGAGTTTCCTTAGAAATACCAACAAGCTGCACATCAAATATCGGTTTTCTTCCTGTTGCTGAAAGAAAAGAGTTAACTTCATTAAATATGTGATGTGTGCCTTCAATGTTAGCAAGACTGGTATGACCGTGGGGGATGAGAATAGAAATATGCTTTTTCATAATATTTTGTATCGGTAAAAATAAAAAAACTGGTTGTCGTATTCAACCCCTTAGATTGCCGTATTTACCTCTATGAGAATTAAATCAATGCCTGTATATTTGTACAACTTTAATAAATAACCCAGCACAAAATGAAAAAAGCAAAAGGTTATGTTGATTGTTTTTTAATGGTAATCCCCAAAAAAAATCTTCCCGCTTACAGAAAAATAGCAAAGTTATTCGGAGAAGTTGTGGAAAAGCATGGAGCTTTGGAATACCGCGAATTTTTGCAGGATGATGTTTCTCCCAAAATGTTTCCTGCTTTGATGAAAGCTAAAAAGAATGAAGTAATTGTTACTTCAATTGTTGGGTATAAAAATAAAAAGCATAGAGACCAGGTAAATAAAAAAGTTATGCAGGATGAAAGAATGAAAAGTATGATGAATATGAAACCGCTTTTCGATATGAGTAAAATGATGTACGGCGGATTTAAAACTTTTATTGAAATGTAAATTAAAAATTAAATGAGAAAAATAAGTTCATTAATGCATATGACTCTGGACGGCTTCGTTGCCGGACCGAACGGAGAAATGAATATTTTTAATCTTGACCCGGATATGTACAAAGAAGTAATGGATCATATGAAGAATGTTGATACTGCAATTTACGGAAGAGTAGTTTATTACATGATGAAGAACTACTGGCCGACTTTGCTAGCAAAAGAAAATGTTGATGAACTTAGCCTGAACCATGCAAAATGGGTTCAGGATGTTCGCAAGGTTGTTTTCTCAAAGACAATTGATACAAACAAAGAGGAGCTGTGGAATAATACTATCCGGATAAAAGAAAATATCAAAGAGGAAATTACTAAGATGAAAAATGAAGAGGGAAAAGATATGATGATATTCGGCAGTCCGAGCATAGTGCAGGAATTTATGAGACTGGATTTATTGGATGAATTCAGAGTTTATTTAAATCCTATAATTATCGGTAAAGGGATACCAATGTTCAAAGATGTTGATATGACTAAACTCATTCTCAAAGATTCATTTGTTTATAAATCCGGTGTTACAAAACTCATTTATCAGATAAATAGAAAATAAAATGAAAAAAATAAAAGTTATATACTGGATAGTAACAACTCTGTTTTGTCTCTTTATGCTGATGGATGGAGTGATGGGAATAATGAGAGTTGAGGAGGGACAGGAAATAATGAGGCATCTTGGTTATCCTGTTTACATAATGACGATACTCGGTACATTTAAAATCCTTGGAGCCATCGGGATATTTCAGAATAAATTTAAAACAATAAAAGAGTGGGCTTACGCGGGATGCACCTTTCATTTTTTAGGAGCAGCGGCATCAAGAGCTTACGGCGGTGATAGCTTTATTCTTATAATCTCACCTTTACTTTTTATGACGTTCATGTTTATCTCATATTATCTCTGGAAGAAAATGGAAAGATCTTAGACAGAAAATTAATTTTTTAAATCTAAAATAATTTTAAAATGAAAACAAAACCTGTAAGTGACAGAATGTACTCTTTAGTCGTTCTGTTCGATATGCATACAAACTTTTTTAATAAAGCAATTGACGGTATCGCAGATAAAGATGCTCAAAATCGTCTTAATACAAAAGCAAATCATGCAGCATGGCTTGCCGGAAGTTTTATCCAGGAAAGAATGGACCTTGCGAATTTATTAAGCAGTAGTGATTTGAAACAGGCTGCAGATGATTTATTTAAGAATCATCAAGGAATTAAAGATGAAGTTCAATATCCTTCAATGGGTGATTTTAAGAAAGATGCGGATAAAGCTGCTCCGGCTTTAAGGGAAGTGCTTATGAATATCACCGATGAGAAGCTTGACAGCATTTTTGAAATGCCCGGTATGCCTGAAATGAAAATGCCTTACTTTGATTTGATTGCTTTCATGACTTACAGAGAGGCAAATCTTATCGGACAGATAATTTTATGGCGCAGACTTTTAGGATATGAAGGTATTAAATACGATTAATTTAAAGCTAAAGATAATGGAAATAGTAAATAATAATTCAATCGAAGAAATAAAAATTCGTGAAGTTTTGGAAGACTATTGGGAAGGTATTCGTACAAAAGACGCAGATAGAGCAATGTCTCACTTTACTTCTGATTTAGTTGAATTTCTATTAGCGCCTCCTTTAAAATATGGTGGAAAGAATAAGATGGATAAAAAGGGGACAGAAGATTGGTTCAATTCGTTTGAAGGTAATATAGGGTATGATATTTATGATTTGAAAATAGTAGCTTCAGAAAGTATAGCGTGGTATTACTCACTTATTCATTTAAGTGGAGTTCAAAAACCTACAAACACCGATTTGTGGTTCAGGTTTACTGCCGGGCTTATGAAAATAAACGGAGAGTGGAAAATAGCACATCAGCATGAGTCTGTTCCTTTCTACATGGACGGCAGCAATAAGGCGGCAACTGAACTTAAACCTGAATAAATATATAGATTAATTCAAAAATATTATGTCTGAAGAAAATAATATTGAAGAAATAATACGAAAATGTTTTCAAGCTTATGAAATTAAGGACAGAATTTTACTAGAGGATTTATTGAGCAATGACTTCCTATTCTCAAGTCCCTATGATGATTTTATAAACAGGGAAGAATATTTCAAAAGATGCTGGCCGCATAGCGCAGATATGAAAACAATAACTGTAGAAAAAATATTTGCTGAGGGCAATGAAGCATTTGTAAGATATGAATGTGTAATGAATGACGGTAAATCTTTTCGCAACACGGAATTTTTTACTGCGGAAAACGGAAAAATAAAATCTGTAGATGTTTACTTCGGAAGAGAAACATAATTTTTTAAAATAAAAAATAAAAACACTATGAAAACAATTAAAAAATCTATTGAAATAAATGCTTCCAAAGAAAAAGTTTGGGAAGTATTAACTGAAGATAAATACACCAGAATCTGGTATGCGGAATTTCACGAAGGCTCACATGCTGTTACTGACTGGAAAGTAGGCAGTAAAGCAATTTTCAAAGGTAATGATGGTAATGGAATTATTGCTAAAATTATAAAAAATGATCCCACTGAAATTCTCTCAATGGAGTATACAGGTATGCTCGTAAACGATGTCGAAGATTACGATAGCGAAATGGCCTGCGGAGTAGCAGGAGGACGAGAAACATATATTCTCTCGGAACAAGAAGGTGTTACTACTCTTAATGTAGAAGGCGATATGAATGATGAAATGTACGAAATGATGTCAGGCTTATGGGAAAAAGCACTTGCAAAGCTCAAGGAACTCGCAGAACAAAATTAAAATTATTAGAAATAAATTTAAAATATAAATAATGGCTAAACAAATTTTTGTTAACTTACCGGTAAAGGACCTGAAAAAATCAATTGAGTTTTTTACCAAGCTCGGTTACACTTTTAATCCTCAGTTCACAGATGAAAATGCAACGTGCATGATAGTCGGTGAAAATATTTTTGTAATGCTTTTAGTTGAACCTTTTTTTAAAAGCTTCACAAAAAGGGAAATAGCTGATACGTCTAAATCCAATGAAGCTATTATCTGTCTATCGGCTGATAACAGAGAAGAAGTGGATGATATGGTAAAGAAAGCACTTGAAGCCGGCGGAACTGCTCCCGGTGAAAAACAAGATTACGGCTGGATGTACAATCACGGGTTTACGGATCTTGACGGTCATTGCTGGGAATACAGTTACATTGATATGAGCGCAATGCCTCAGCAATAATTAAATTGATAATTTTAAAAATAAATTAAATATCATGAGCAAAGTTATGCCATACCTGTGGTATGATTCACAGGCAGAAGAAGCAGTAAAGCTTTATACATCGTTAATCCCTAATTCAAAAATAACTGAAGTACGATATCTCGATAAAGAGAGCGCCAGGATGACCGGTAAAGAAGAAGGGTCAGTATTTACTCTTTCCTTTGAGCTTGACGGAGTGAAATACGGAGCAATGAATGCCGGACCTATGTTCAAATTCAATGAGTCCGTTTCATTTGTTATCAACTGTGATTCTCAGGAAGAAGTTGATAAATACTGGAATGCACTCACTGCAGATGGAGGAGAAGAATCGCAATGCGGATGGCTGAAAGATAAATTCGGCCTTTCGTGGCAGATTACACCTAAGCGTTTGTTTGAACTTTTAGCTAAAGGCGGCGATGTAACAAAAAGAGTTCTTCTTGCCATGTACCAGATGAAAAAAATTGACATACAAAAGCTTGAAGACGCAGCTGAAGGAAAATAAAAACTATCATAACAATGGTTGAAGTTTTTAAAACAAATGTGGAAGATAAATTAATCGCAGATAAAATTACTGCCGAACTGAAGACGCTTTTCGGCGGTAATATTAACTTTGACCTTGATGACTGCGATAAGATACTCCGAGTTGAAAGCGAAGAAGTTATACCGGAGAAAATATCAGAAGTTTTAATCTGCAAAGGTTTTGTTTGTGAGATATTAGATTAATTAATAAATTTATTTAAATGAGAAAAGTAGTTGTCTGGAATCTGGTAACAGTTGACGGATTTTTTGAAGGGTTGGAAAAAGAACTTGACTGGTTTGTGGTGAACGAAGAATTTATTGACGAATCAAGAGATATGTTTAAAGAGTTCGATACTATTTTATTCGGACGCAAAACATATCAAATGATGGAAAAATACTGGCCTACAGCTGTTGATGACGATCCGACCATAACGCATCACATGAATAAACTTCCGAAAATAGTTTTTTCAAAAACACTTGGAAAAGCTAAATGGAATAATTCGAAAATAATAAAGGAGAATATAGCTGAGGAGGTTTATGAAATGAAAAAGCTTCCCGGGAAAGATATGGTAATATTCGGCAGTGGAGAGATTGTATCCTTCTTAACAATGCAGGGGCTAATTGATGAATTCAGAATAATTTTAAACCCCGTTATTTTGGGTAAAGGTAATCCGATGTTTAAGAGCATTAATAGTAATATCAAACTTAATCTTATTAACTCAAAAAAATTAAAATCAGGTGTGATGATTCTTTATTATCAGTCTGAGAAAAATACAAATTAAAATATTAAAATGAGAAAAGTAATTTTGCAAATGTATACTTCCATTGACGGCTTCGTAGCAGGACCGAACGGTGAGCTTGACTGGATGTTTGCTAATATCGGAACTGAATCTGAAAGCCCTGCAGAAGAACTTTTAAACTCTTCTGATTTAATCTTACTCGGCAGAGGAATGGCTAAAGGATTTTTAGATTACTGGCCAAATGATAAAACAGAATTTGCTGCAAAGACAAATTCGCTTCCCAAAATTGTTTTTTCTAAGACGGTTAAATCTATGGATTATCCCGATGTAACTCTTGCAAGTGATATACAGAAAAAGATCGAAGAAGAGAAATCAAAACCCGGGAAGAATTTAATTCTTTACGGCGGCTGCGGGCTTGTAACTTCATTTGCAAAACTTGGACTGATAGATGAATATTACCTTATGACAGTGCCCGTAATACTGGGTAAGGGTTTGCATTTGTTTGAAGGAATTGATATGAAAGTGCTTAAGCTCGTTAAATCAAAAGCTTCTCCATCAGGAGTAATTGTGAATCACTATGAAAAAATAATCTGATAAATTTAATATAAATAATCATGAAAAACTTTCTGGAAAACAATAAGGATATCGGAATATTTGTATTAAGAGTTACAATAGGTATAGCATTTGCCTTTATATATGGTTTGCCTAAAATTCAAGGCGGTCCCGAGTTCTGGGCTATGGTTGGAGGCGCAATGGGAAATGTGGGGATTTCTTTCGGTCATACCTTCTGGGGATTTATGGCATCACTCAGTGAGTTCGGCGGCGGAATTCTGCTTATACTTGGTTTATTCATCAGACCTGTGACTTTATTCATGGGCTTCACTATGATAATGGCAACTTTAACACATTTTTCTATGCAGGATCAATGGTATAATGTTATGAATCCTCTCAATATGCTTGCAGTTTTTATTTGCCTGTTATTCTTCGGAGCAGGGAAGTACAGTCTTGATTATTTGTTATTCAAAAAGAAAAAAAATTCTCTCAATTAATAATTAAAATATTTTTAAAATTTAAAATTGAAAAAATGTCAGCACTAAATCCTTATCTCAACTTTAACGGTAATTGCGAAGAAGCAATGAATTATTATAAATCGGTATTCGGCGGCGAATTCGCTATGATAATGCGCTTTAAAGATGTACCGAGTGATGTACCGATGACTCACGGCGAAGCAGAGGACAATAAAATTATGCACATATCTTTTCCAATAGGAAAGAGTGTTCTTATGGCAAGCGATTGCCCTCCTTCAATGAGCGTGACTTACGGAAGCGGCGGATATAATATCTCAGTCAGTACTGATAGTAAAGAAGATGCTGATAAGTTTTTCAACGGACTTTCAGCCGGCGGGAATACAATCATGCCAATGGCAGATGCATTCTGGGGTTCTTATTTCGGGATGTGTGTCGATAAATTCGGAATTTCCTGGATGATTAGCTATGATGCTCCGAGAGGATAGTTTTTTCTAAGTAATACGGACTTTGGAGGTAATGCTTCAAAGTCCGAAATTTTTAGATGATAATTTTTTCGTAAAAGAGTTATCATTGAGAAATGAAATTATTAGCTGTTGCATATCCTGAACTATCGGAAAAAGATTATAATCTTATTGAAAATTACAGGAGAGAACATGATTCTTTGTATGATATAATAAGAACTCATTTTACTTTGGTGTTTCCTGTGAGGGATTTTTCAGAAAAAATATTTACTGAAGAAATAAAAAAACAACTTCAGGGTATCCAACCTTTCACATTTACACTTCGCAGTGCTACTATAAATAAAGATGCGTTCACGGAAAATTATTATGCGTTTCTTGTTCCTGATGAAGGGCATAGTAATGTAATCAAGCTGCATGATAAGCTTTACAGCGGGAGATTATCATCTTATCTCCGGCTAGATGTTGATTTCATTCCCCATATTACCATAGGTAATTCAATAAATATTTTAGCTTGTAAAAAAATGGTTAATGATTGGAATTCACAAGATTTCGAAATTACCGGAAAAATTGCTTCTATAGATATTGTAAATTATGAGCAGGCAACAACCCTTGAAAAAATAAAACTTCTTTCAAATTAACCGGGAATTTGAAATTAACCGGGATGCGTCACATTAATTAATCATCGGAAAGTATTCCCAACATAGAAGAGCTTTATTGAAAGGTAAATAATAAAAATTGTTGAGAGAATAACTAACCATATTATTCCCTTTACCATTATGCTGCCGGCAGCGGATTTTTTTTCTTCCATAATTTTTTTATGAATTTAAAAATTACTTCCCCTAGCCCAAGCTGCCTTTAATATATATTTTTATTTTTTATCCTGCTATATATTTTCTTTCCCAGTAAGTTTAGAAGATTCTAATTCAATCTTAACTCATTCACCAGCTATTCAACTATTTTCAGTTTTTTTATCTTAATTAGTTTGCTATATTAGAAATCCAATATCCCATCCAAAAAATTTATAAGCAGCAAATCTTAGCCATTTTAATGGACGAAAAGGTTTTAAATACTATACTTGACGAATATCAGAAAAAGATAGATTCCGACAGGGAAAAAGCCCTTGAAGAAGCTATTAAAATAGAATCTATTGCCCGCGAAAAAAGAAACGAAGCTCTTTTAGCTAAAAGTCTTTTGCTCTCCGGCCGTATCCATTACCGCAATACAATGTATGATAAGTCACTGGAGAAAACTCTTGAGGCTCTGCCGATCTGCAGTTCATTAGGACTTATAAATGAAGAAGCAGACTGCAGAAATCTTATTGCAATCTGCCAGTACAAATATGGTGATTATGCTGAAAGTCTCAAGAATGCTTTTGAATCTTTAAAGATAACCAGGAGGACAAAAAACCGTGTATTAGAATCAACATGTTGTAACACCATAGGAAATTGTTATCTCCATTTAAAAGAGTTTGATAATGCGCTTGATTACCTTAACCTTGCTTTAAAAATAAAGGATGAACTCTTCGATGAAAAAGGAAGAGGGATGATATTGATTAACCTTGGTAACGTATATTTTGAAAAAGGTGAATATGAACATTGTGAAAAATATTATAATGAAGGTCTTGAGATAAAAAAGAAAACAGAAGACTATCAGGGAATTTTGATTTGCTATAACAATCTTGGCAATGTTGCTGCCGATTATTATAAAGATCTGAACAAAGCAATGGAATATTATAATAAATCACATGCGCTTAGTATTGAGCATGGCTTTGATTATTACACTGCAGAGTTATACTACCTGAAAGCATCTTTGAATTATACTTTTGAAATGTATCACGAAGCTATTGAAAATCTGGATAAGTGTTCAGAAATATCGTTAAGAAATAATTACACTCATATTATTCCTAATATGACGGATATGTACGGAATGGTTTATTACAAAATAGAAGATTATCAAAAAGCATGTGAGTACTATCGAAAGAGTTATACATTGGTATCAGAGACGTTTAAAGAATCGTCAAACTCTAAAATTGAATATCTTAATGTTTTACACAAAGTAGAATTGGTTCAGCAGGAGGCTGAGTTTCATAGGTCAGTAAATGAAGAATTGAAATCAGTAAATGAAAAACTTGTCGAACTGAACAATGAAAAAAATGAATTTCTTGGTATGGCTGCCCATGATTTAAAAAATCCACTGAGTGCAATATCTTTATCGGTTTCTGCTTTAAGAAAATTAAAGGATAAATATTCCCCGGAGCAGATTGACAGAAAACTTGAGCAGATTGAATTAACATCTACACGCATGCAGGATATAATAAAAAACTTTCTGGATATTAATGCTATAGAAAGCGGCAGAATTAACTTAGCTAAAAAAGAAATCAATATAATAGAAGTCCTTGAAAAAGTTATTTCGGATAATACAGTCTTAACAGAAAGAAAAGGAATAAAAATAAATACAATATGTGAGTTTGATAAGCTTGTTATTCTTGCCGATTACATGGGACTGAATGAAGTATTTGAAAATCTTTTTTCCAATTCTATAAAGTATTCTCCTTTGAAATCGGAAGTAACTGTAAAAATTGAAAAAGATTTATTGAAGCAGCATGTCATTGTCTCATTTATAGATGAAGGTATGGGAATAAAACAGGAAGAGATGTCTAAGCTGTTTAAAAAATTCTCCAAGCTCAGCACAAAACCGACTGCAGGTGAAAACTCAACTGGACTTGGCTTATCCATTGTAAAAAAACTGATTGAATCAATGGACGGCGAAGTCTGGTGCGAAAGCACATACGGCGAAGGCAGTAATTTTAGAGTGAAATTCAAATTGATTTCCGGTTAAATTTGTTAATGCAGAAAAACATTGATAACGTTAATTTTGACGAAGCGTTTATCCACTGTGAAAAGATTACAAAAAATCATTACGAAAACTTTCCTGTAGCATCCGTTTTAATCCCCAAAGAAAAAAGAAAGTATGTTTATGCAGTATATTCATTTGCAAGATACGCAGATGATATTGCCGACTCTGCTATTTTAAGCTCGGAGCAAAAACTTGCAAGATTAAATCTCTTGGAAGATGAACTTGACTGCGTATTAAATAATCATCTTGAGAACTTACAAGAAGAGACAAAATATATTTTTATTGCTCTTTGTAAAACTTTGAAGGACTTAAATATTCCTTCAATTGAATTTAAAAACTTATTGATTGCTTTCAAGCAGGATTCTGTTAAAGATAAATACAATACATTTGAAGAGCTGCTTGAGTATTCAAAATATTCAGCAAATCCTGTAGGTCATTTAGTGCTATATATTTTCGGCTATAATGGAATGAGGGATAAAAAATTATTTGAGCTTTCAGATTACATCTGCACAGGCCTTCAGCTTATAAATTTCTGGCAGGACGTTGCAAGGGATCTAGAGATCAACCGTGTCTACATACCAAATGAAATTTTACAAAAGCATTATTACAGTTACGAGCTTCTTAATAATAAAGTAGAGAACGAAAATTATATTAACATAATAAAAGAGCTTATAATCAAAACAAAAGAAATATATAAAAAAGGTGAGGAACTGCCGAATTTAGTAAGTGGCAGATTAAAATACGAATTAAAAGCAACTTATTACGGTGGATTGACTGTTATAAATAAAATAGAAAAGCTAAATTATAGGACTTTGACCACAAGGCCAGTGGTTTCCGGTTCTGATAAATTTAAGATCTTATTAAAGACAATATTTTAATTGAGCGAACATAAACAAATAGCAGCCGAAAGCAAATCGAATTTTTTATCATCATTTTCTTTTTTATCAAAAGAGAAGAACGATGCTATTAATACTGTATATGCTTTTTGCAGAAAGACCGATGACATAGTTGATGAAAATTCGGACTCAGTTGAGGTGAAGTATAAAAAAATCCGTGAGTGGAAAAACGAATTTGAACTTGCCGAACACGGTAAATCAAAATACGCTTTATTAAATCATCTTAACAATATAATCCGCAAGTACAATATTCCCGTTGAACCTTTCTTTGAGCTTATCAAAGGGATGGAAATGGATCTTCAAAACCAGCGTTACAAAAATTTCGATGAACTTTATCAGTATTGTTACTGCGCCGCTGCAACAGTGGGGCTTATGTGCATTGAGATTTTCGGATACAAGCATAAAAGCACGCGTGAGTTTGCTATTAACTTAGGCGTTGCATTACAGCTTACAAACATTCTACGCGATATAAAAATTGATGCGGAGAACGGAAGAATTTATCTGCCAAAAGAAGACATGGAAAAATTCGGATATACTGAAGAGGATTTAATGGCAAATAAATACAATGATTCATTTATAGCTCTGATGAAATACGAATGTGAAAGAGCACATGCTTACTATGAAAAAGCGAACAGCTGTCTCAGTAAGGATGATAAAGGACTTATGTTTGCAGCAAGAATTATGGAGCATATTTATTTCCGCATTCTTGAAAAAATTGAAAAGATGAACTACAATGTTTTCCAGAAGAAAGCAAAAATTTCCAAGTTGAGAAAAATATATATTACATTCGGAGTTTTCTTTAAATACAAACTTTTGTACAGCTTCAAAGACAACCGCAAAATTATAGCCGCAAATTAGAATATAATTCTTCTCTTTATTCTCTTACTTTGTATCATAAAATCAAATAATTCAAATTGAAACTTGTAACAATTATAGGCGGAGGTTTAGCCGGACTTTCATCGGCAGTTTTCCTGCATAAGAAAGGTTACAATGTTCAGTTGTTTGAATCTTCACCCAAACTTGGCGGCCGCGCTTACAGTTTTTATGACAGAGGAAAAGATCTTTATTTTGATAACGGCCAGCATATTTTAGCCGGATGGTATGAAAATACATTCGAGTATCTGAAAGCAATCGGCTCCTATGATAAGCTCGATTTTCAATCCAACCTTCCGTTTAATCTTTTATTCGGCTTATTAAATTTCAAAGCGCTATCACGTTCTGATAAACTTTCCGTACTGAAAATTTATAAAATTTTTACGGATAGAAGTTTAGAAAAATTAGATAACGTGGCAGAGCTTTTAAAAGTTATAAAACAAACTCCGACTCTCATCAAATATTTCTGGGAGCCTTTCATTCTTGCAGTTTTCAATGCTAAGCCTGAAAATATTAACTGCAAAATTTTTCTTGAAATTTTAAAGAACGGATTTTCAAAAAGATCATTCTCAAACCTTGTTATTCCTAAGGTAAACCTAAATGAGCTTTTTATTGATGATGCATTAACTTACTTTCAAAAGAACAGTATTAAAATTGTTGAAAAGGAGAAGATATCAAAGCTTTTTCTTAAAGATAATACCATAGATTACGCAGTTACCGAGTCAGGAAATAAAATAAAATCTGATTATTATATTTCTGCAGTTCCGTTTTTCAGATTTAAAGAATTATTTGAAATTAACGATTATAATCAATATTTTAAGGGCAGGGGCAATTTACATTCATCATCTATAATTTCCCTTCATTTGTTCTTTGAAAATGAAGTCCCGGCCGGGTTATTGAAAAATAATTCGTTCGGGATGACAGGTCTTATCGGAACGAAAGTTCAATGGATTTTCAAAAGAAACCCCAAACATCTATCATTAGTTATAAGCGCATCGGATTTCTTAGACGAATTAACCGATGAATCAAATGAAACGATTTACAAAAATTGTTTGTCTGAATTATCTAAGTGCTTAAAAGGATTCGATGAATTAAAAGTTAAAAATTATAAAATTATAAAAGAGAAACGGGCTACATTTATTCCGGATAACGATAGCGTTAACGAAAGACCGAATCAAAGAACAGATATACAAAATTTTTTTATAGCGGGGGACTGGACCAATACGGGTCTTCCTGCCACAATAGAGAGCGCAATAAAAAGCTCTAAAATTATTTCAACTTTTTTTTAGTGTAAACTTTAATTCTAAAATTATGCCAACTGTCATTCCTTCATCTGAGATCAAGTTCCACGAAAAAGAATTAAACACTGAAGACTTAGTACAAGAACTTTTAATAAAAGAAAAGCAGCGGCTCGAAAAAGAATACGGAGTCGAAGCAAAAAAAATAGACCACTTCAAACGTCCTTTCGAACACGCATTCAAAAAAAGCGACAGAGAAAATACAACTATACTTTTCGGCGGCTTAACATGGAAACATGAGAAGCTAATCCAAGGCGCGCTTGAAGGACTCGGATACAAAACCGAGTACGTCGCTACTCCCAATAAAAAAGCTTTCCAGCTTGGCAAAGAATACGGCAATAACGGGCAATGCAATCCTACTTATTTCACAGTAGGGAATCTCGTTCAGCATCTGCAGGGACTTGAAAACAAGGGCCTCTCCAAAGATGACATAAAACAAAATTATGTATTCTTCACTGCCGGTGCCTGCGGTCCATGCCGCTTCGGCATGTACGAAGCAGAGTACAGATTAGCTCTCAGAAATTCCGGCTTCGACGGATTCAGAGTTATTATCTTCCAGCAGACAGGCGGACTTTCACAGGAAGAAGCTGAAGCAGGACTTGAAATGAATCTTGATTTCTTCCTCGGACTTCTCAATGCAATGATGATCGGTGACTTAATAAACGACATAGCTTACCAGATAAGACCGTACGAAGTTAATAAAGGTGAAACCGATAAAGTTATGCAAGAATCGATTGATATGCTTTATCATAAATTCAAATCAAAACAATATTTCAATTTTAATACAAAGTTAGGAAAACTTCTTTCGTTCATTCCTTCTTCAGATTATGTTTCCAAATTTATTGACCAGATTCTCGGTGATTATTATTTAGAGACTGTTTATGAAATAAAAGAAAAATTTAACGCCATAAAAGTTGACAGAACCAGAATGAAGCCGATTGTAAAAATCACCGGTGAATTCTGGGCGCAGACAACTGAAGGCGACGGTAACTTTAATATGTTCCCTTTCCTCGAAAGAGAAGGCGCACAGCTTTTAGTTGAGCCGATTGCCACATGGATTTTATACATGCTTCACCAGGCAAAAGAAGTTAACAAAGATGAAAAAGGTCTTGACCTTGCAAAAGATCTGAATGAAAACTTATCGATGAAAGAAAAGTTTTTATTGAAAAAGAAGTTTAAGCAGAATATGTTCATTCTTGGATTAGCTGAAAAAATATTTACAAGAGAATATAACAGAGTTCGTAAAGCTTTTGATAATATGCCCCATGAAATCGTTGACCAGCAGGTACTGAAAGACCTTGCTCACAAATTTTATAATACAAGAGTAGAAGGCGGCGAAGGCCATCTTGAAGTCGGCAAAAGTATTTATTATACAATAAATCATCTCTGCCACATGGTACTTTCGTTGAAGCCTTTCGGCTGCATGCCTTCAACACAATCTGACGGAGTTCAGTCAGTTGTTACATCAGTATACAAAGATATGATATTCCTTCCTATAGAAACTTCAGGTGAAGGTGATGTTAATGCACACTCAAGAGTACAAATGGCTCTCGGTGAAGCAAAAGCAAAAGCAAAAATTGAATACAATGAATGCCTTGCTAAAACAGGATACTCAATTGAAGAAATAAAAGCATTTGTTGAAACAAGAGAAGACTTGCAAAAACCATTCTTCAAAGTTTCGCACAGACACGGTATAACAGGAATCGGCGCAAACTTCATTCTCGATGTCGCTGAAATTATGAAAGCTGAAGGAATAAAGACAACAGCGAAAATTGATACAGTTGAAAGCACTTTGTAATTTTAAAATTTTATTTGAATTCTAATGCCTAAATTTTATATCGGTTTTGACGTTGGTTCTACTACTGTAAAAGGAATCGTTATTGATGCTGCAACAGATAAAATTATCTGGTCTGATTATCAAAGGCACGATACTAAACAGCCGGAAAAATCACTTGAGCTTCTCAAAAAAATGGAAGAGGATTGTAAAATTTCCGATCCTTCTGACGTTCGTATTTTCATAACAGGTTCCGGCGGCTCTAATATCGGCAAGCACATAGGAGCAAAGTTTGTACAGGAAGTGAATGCCGTTTCGCTTGCCGTAGAAAAATTATATCCGAATACTTTATCTGTCATAGAGCTTGGCGGACAGGATGCAAAAATTATCATCTTCAAAGAAGATGCTGAAACTGGGAAGAAGAAAAAAATCCCTTCGATGAACGATAAATGCGCAGGGGGTACAGGCGCAGTTATAGATAAAATTAATGCCAAGCTGAAAATTCCGACTGCAGAACTTTGTAACATGGGCTACGAAGGCCTTCGCCTTCATCCTGTTGCAGGCAAGTGCGGAGTATTTGCAGAAACCGATATCAACGGTCTGCAAAAATCCGGTGTACCTGCCGATGAGCTTATGGCATCTCTTTTTGAATCCATCATACAGCAAAATATTTCTGTGCTTACACGCGGGCATACATTGAAGCCTGAAGTGCTTCTGCTCGGCGGTCCCAATACTTTTATTAAAGGAATGATTGACTGCTGGCGCTCTAATATTCCAAAAATCTGGGAAGAGCGTAAAGTAGTTGTGCCTGATAAACCTATAGAAGAACTTATCCGTGTTCCGGAAAATGCACAGTACTTTGCATGTATCGGAGCAGTTGAGTTTGGTAAAGATGAAGAAGATAACATTGGAATTTATAAAGGTTATAAAGGACTTGAACACTATATCCAATTCGGACGCGAAGCTGAAAAGAAACTGAATACTGTCGGCAACACTACGGGACTTTCGAAATCGCCCGAAGAACTTGTTACATTTAAGGAAAAATATAAAGTTGCAAGATTTACTCCTTGGACATTTAAGCCGGGAGAAATTGTGCGCGGTTTTATAGGAATTGACGGCGGTTCTACTTCTACTAAAGCTGCTTTGGTCTCGCTTGATAAACAGGTGATGGTAAAAGCTTATCAGCTCTCTAAAGGAAATCCAATTGAAGATTGTATTGATATTCTCGGTTCGCTTCAGAAACAAGTTGAAGCGCAGGGCGCTACGCTTGAAATTCTCGGAGTTGGAACTACGGGCTATGCTAAAGATATACTGAAAGAAGTTCTTCATGCCGATGTTGCTCTCGTTGAAACAGTTGCTCATACTCAGGCAGGTTTGCATTTCTATCCTGAGACAGATGTTATCTGCGATGTAGGCGGACAGGATATTAAAATTATTATTCTTAATCAGGGACGTGTAGTCGATTTTAAACTTAACACACAATGCTCTGCCGGTAACGGATATTTTCTCCAGTCCACTGCTCAGGGCTTCGGATATGAAGTGGAAGAATTTGCAAACGTTGCTTTCTCTGCAACAACGTTCCCGACTTTCGGTTACGGCTGCGCTGTGTTTATGCAGTCCGATATTGTTGACTTTCAAAGACAAGGTTGGAAAGCCGAAGAAATCATGGCAGGACTTGCAAACGTTCTCCCAAAAAATATTTGGCTCTACGTTTCGCAGATTCCAAATCTTGCAAAGCTTGGCTCTACTTTTGTATTGCAGGGCGGCACTCAGCATAATCTTGCCGCTGTAAAATCGCAGGTTGATTTTATCGAAGAACGTTTTAAAGGCTCCGGCATTACACCTAATATCTATGTTCATAAACATACAGGTGAAGCAGGCGCTATCGGCTGCGGAATTGAAGCTGCACGTTTGTATCATAACGGACATAGAACAGAGTTCATTGGTTTAGAAAAAGTTTCACAAATTTTATATAAGACAACACGCTCCGAAGATACGCGCTGTTACTTCTGTAAAAATAAATGTCTCAGGACTTTTATTGATGTTAAGACAGATAACATTGCACCTGAAGTTTTTGAAGAAGAAAAGAAAAAATTTGTTGAGCTGAATATCATTCAGCCGGAAAAGATTGTTAATCCGAAATCCAAAGTCCCAATGGAAGAAGGCATTCAGCGTCTTATCATAGCTACCTGTGAAAAAGGAACTGTTGAAGACATCGCCGATATGAAAGGAATTAAATCGGGACTCGATACAATCAAGAAAGCAAATCCGAATATCGTTGATGAAGCTGCTACGAAAGTATGGACTACATTCAAACCTCCCGTTGTTAAAGACACTGAAGAAGATGTAAGAAATCAAATTTATAAATCTCCATTAAAAAAATTATTAAAAAATAAATCTTCTGAGGAAGAAATATCAAAACGTTTAGAACAAATTGCCAAGAGAGAAAAAATTGTCATCGGTATTCCGCGTTTATTGAACATGTACTCGCATACTCCTTTCTTCACTGCTTACTTTGAAGCGCTGGGAATAAAGCCCGGCAACTTTGTATTCAGCGAATTTACCTCTGAAGAAATGTACAAAGCCGGAGCGAAGCGCGGAAGTATTGACCCGTGTTTCCCATCCAAGGTTGCAATTCCGCATATTCATAACCTTGTTTATGTTCAGCATAAAAAGAAAAAATTAGATTTCATCTTTGCACCGATAGTAGATACAATGCCCTCGGATTTAGAATACGCACAGGCGCATACTGCATGTCCGACTATCACAGCCACTATCGAAGCGGCGAAAGCTGCCTTCACTAAGGAAGGTGATTTATTTAAAGAATCAGGCTTAGAATATTTATGTCCTTTTATTCAGTTAAACAGCGAGCAGCTAACTGCAAGACAACTGTTCGGAGAATTCAAAGACAGGCTCGGGCTTTCAGAAGAGGAAAACCGCAGAGCAGTTAAAGAAGGCTTCAAAGCGTTCTATAAATTCTACGAAGACTTAAAAACAAAATCAAAAGAAGTTCTTACACAGCTTGAAAACGAAGACCGTATAGGAATCGTTCTGCTCGGAAGACCTTATCATAATGACCCGGGTATTAATCACGAAATCCTTGAAGAGTTTCAGAAGCTCGGCTATCCTGTATTTTTCCAGGATGCATTGCCGACTGACGATGAAACTCTTGATAAACTTTTCGGCGATGATGTCCGTTCGGGATTGCTCCGCTCTCCTATGGATATCGATGACGTTTGGAAAAATTCTTACTCTGAAAATACATCGCGCAAAGTATGGGCTGCAAAGTACACGGCAAGACATCCTAACTTAGTTGCTCTTGAACTTTCATCATTCAAATGCGGACACGACGCTCCGATCTACACAGTGGTTCAGGAAATCGTCGAGTCATCGGGAACTCCTTACTTCTCATTTAAAGATATCGATGAGAATAAGCCGACAGGCGCTATTAAAATCAGAATCGAAACCATCAGCTACTTCTTAAAACGCTACCGCGAAGATATGGTAACGAATAAGAATAAAGTTATGACTATCGAAGAGAAGCTGAAAGAATATGAAATGAAAATACGCAGACAGCTTGAGCTTGATAAAAAATTATCGAAGCTCTCCGGCGAAACATCTCCTTTATTCCCGAAACCTCAGAGAGAAGTTGAAATTATCATCCCTGAGAGATTTAAGAAAAAGGAAATGGAAGAGGCGTAATATCGTTTTTCGTTACTTGTTTTTCGTTATTCGGTAAAGTAACATTATTGTAACATTTTATTTTGACCTGTCAGGATTAAAAACCTTACAGGTCTTTTGTTTATCAGATTTCCTCATTCCAACGTCCTCGTTGGGAATGTTGCAGTGTTACATTATTGTCACATTTTGAAACACAGATTAATATGATTTTTAATGATGTCACAGATAGTAACATTATTGTTACATTTTTTCTGTTAATTGTCAATTATTAATTGTTAATTGAAAGTAACATTATTGTCACATTCTGAGCGAAGCTCAGTCCCGTCTATAGCGGGATTCTATCCGCCGCATTTCATCTTTCCTCATTTTGAATTCACTGTTGTTGTTTTTTCAATGCTACTTAAATTATTCTTTCGTCAGTGACGGTTTTTGATGGATTTCTGCAAAATAAGATTGAGAATTATCTTAGAATGTCACATTATTGTCACATTTTATTTTTTAACTTTTTTGCAATTTAAAAATTGTATAGTCGCATTATTGTCACATTTTATTTAATTTAAAAGATGCGCCTAAAAATACTTAATCTTATTTCTTCTATAAAACCATTTGATAAACTTGAAGAAGACCATTTAAATAATGCAATCAGCTGGATAGAATCCGGCGAAGAAATATTCCGCATTCAAAAACCAGCAACACCACCAAAGCATCTTGTTTCATATTTTGCCCTAATCGATAATGAGAAAAAGAAAATCCTGCTTATGGATCATATCAATGCCGGATTCTGGCTGCCTTCCGGCGGCCATGTTGAACAAAACGAGCATCCGAAAATCACAGTCGAGCGCGAAATTATGGAAGAGCTTAACCTCCCAGCAGATTTCATTTTCAATGACCCTTTCTTCATCACTCAAACTGTAACAGTGAACATCGGTGCAGGACATACTGATGTAAGTCTCTGGTATCTACTAAACGGTAATTCTGAATTACAAATTACCTATGATAAAAATGAATTCAACGGGTACAAATGGTTTACTTTTAATGAAATCTTAGAAACAAATTCAAGTATGCTTGACCCACATATGCACAGGTTTGTTGAGAAGTTACTCAGCTCTAAGCACCTTACTTAATTTATGCATACTACTTTTTCATAAAAATCAAATACTGCCTATTACTACTAATAGGGAAATATTTTAAGATTGGTATTGACAGATGAATGGAAAAATTGTGGTCGTTATTTGTTGTTTGTTGTTCGTATACAGTACTTGAAAATACGTACTTACTTTAAATCAGTTGTAATTACTTAGGCTTAACGGTATCTTTTCACTTTCAAAATTATCCCGGGGGCTTAAATGAAGAAGATTCTTCTTTTTATTAATGTATGTTTTATATGTTATATTGCTACGCTCAGCGGCTGCAACTGCGGTGAGACTCCGACAGGTATTGAAATTGTTCCTACTCCAAGCCAGCAGCTTATTGCAGAGGTTGGCTTTGATTCAATAGGCTCGGCAGGCAGTGCGGGCGGACTGACTTCAATTTCAAAAACTAACGAATTAAACACTATTCCGTTTGTATTCGATACGGACAGCATCCGCATAAATATGTCATATAAAGGCTCGAGCACAGCACGCGATACTTTATTTTATATTTACGGCACAGGCGGACGGCTGTATACATTAATTGATAATGCTGCAACTGACCCTTATAAAAATATTGATACAATTTTCGGCTCGACGGGAATGTCAGGAATTTTCAGATATACTATTCAGGCAAGAAGCATGCTGCCTTATATTACAATTAAAGATTTGAAGGTATATAAGAGGTAAGAAATTTATATGTATTTGTAGAGACACATTATATGTGTCTTGCATTAGATATGTTTTGAGAGGCATGTGATGCATCTCTACAGGAATTATGTTGTTGGTCAGGAGACCAACAACTGCTGTGTGTGATTTTTTTCGACCTGACAGGATTGAAAACCTGTCAGGTCACTTTTGAAGTCTTTCTACTTTATACCTGCTACTTTCTACTTCTCACCCATCTTCATCAATTTTTCCCACTGCTCATCTATAACGGGAACGACGGAGAGTCTTCCGATTCTTACAAATAACCAGTCGTTGAAGAACGGGTCGGCTTTTATATCGGCAATACCTATAGGATTTTTTAATTTGCTCTTCGGCTTTATATCGAATACTAATCTCTTCGGATCGTCAAGCTTAGGGTCGGGATAAACTGTTTTTGTAATCTCTGCAATACCTACTGCCTGGCGTTCGTCTCCCGTATGATAAATTAAACACAGCTCGCCTTTTTTCATATCGCGCATGTGCTTTAAGGCAGCGTTGTTATTGATGCCGTCCCAGACAGCTTTTTTATCTTTTACAAGGTCGTCCCAACTGTAAACGTCAGGCTCAGATTTTAATAACCAATTCATTTCTTTCAATTAACAATTAGTAATTAACAATTAACAGATTTTTTCAATTAACATTTAGTAATTAGCAATTAACAATTACCAAAATATTAGTGAGATTATAAAATTATATAAAGCAAAAAATTTCACAAAGTAAGTAACAAAAACAAAACTGTTAATTGCTAATTGTTAATTACTCATTGCCGTAGACCGTCATCTTTGCATACTTAAGCACAATTTTTTTCAGTCCGATATCGTCAAAATATATTTCCGCTTTTTTATCTACGCCCTTGCCCACGACTTCAAGCACAGTGCCTTTGCCGAACGTTGTATGATTTACAACTACACCTTTTTTAATATCGGAAAATGCATCGTCAGTTGTCTGCGCATAATACTCTTCTTTCTTATAGGTGCTTTTTGCAACATCGTATTTGATAGCGGGATTATCCCTGCGGAAGCTTGATGATGAACTGCTTTTTTTCGCCTGAGGAATTTTTACTCCTTCATACTTTATATGCTCATTATAAATATCTTCGGAAATTTCTTTTATAAATTTTGACTTCATCTGATACGACGGCGTGCCGAACCTGTACCGCATATTTGCAAATGAAAGATAAAGCTTCGTCTTTGCGCGCGTGACTGCTACGTAAAATAATCTTCGCTCTTCTTCAAGGTCTTCAAGATTTGAAATTGAATTCATCGAAGGGAAGAGACCCTCTTCAAGTCCTGTGATGAAAACGACAGGATACTCAAGACCCTTTGCTGCGTGAATCGTCATCAGAGTTACTGCGTTCTTTCTGTCATCGAGAGTATCGATATCGGCAACGAGCGAAACTTCCTGTAAAAATCCTTCCAGCGTTGCCCCTTCGTTATTATCATCGTACTGGGCAATGGCAGAGATCAATTCCTGCAAGTTGTTCAAGCGCTCTTCTGATTCAATCGTATTCTCCAGACGTAATTTATACATCAGTCCTGTTTCATCGATGATGCTTTTTGCAAGCTCAGTCAACGACATTTCTTCACTGAGATATTTATACTTTGCCGAGAACTTTGAAACTTCCAGCAATAAATTTTTTGTCTTGCCACCGAACTCAGGATAGTCTTCTACATTTTTCAGAACGTCCATTAACTGCTTGCCCTCTATCTCGGCAATTCTTGTAAGCTTATCTATTGAAGTTTTTCCGACGCCTTCTTTATTTGCAAGTACTCTCAGCAGCGATTCGTTATCATTCGGGTTTACAACAATTCTTAAGTTAGCAATTATATCTTTAATTTCTTTTCTTTGATAAAATCTTATACCGCCGACGATTAAGTATGGAAGTCCATTTTGCCGCAGCGAGTCTTCAATTATTCTTGACTGCGCATTAGTGCGGTATAAAATTACAAAGTCCTTAAAATTATATTTCTGCTTATAAATTTCTTCGGTGATGTAACGCGTTATTTTATATGCTTCATCTTTATCGGACATTGTTTCAAGCAGGGTGATATGCTCGCCGTCGAAGTTATCCGTCCATATATCTTTTTTGAACTGCTTCTTATTGCGTTTGATAACATCATCTGCAAGGGCAAGGATTTTTTTAGTTGAGCGGTAGTTCTGCTCGAGCTTGAAAACATTGTTCTCGGTAAAATCTTCTTCGAAGTCAAAAATATTCTGTATCTCTGCGCCGCGCCATTTATAAATTGACTGCGCATCATCGCCTACGATTGTAATATTCTGATATTTCTGCGCAAGCATTTTTACTATCTGATACTGGGCGCGGTTTGTATCCTGATACTCATCTACTAAAATGAATTTGAAACGCTCCTGATATTTTTCAAGCACATCGGGATTTTTCATAAAGAGCTCAATAGGCTTCATAAGCAAGTCATCGAAGTCCATTGCATTATTTTTTTGGAGAGTCTCCTGATAAAGCGGATAAATTTCCTCCACTCTTTTTTCAAAAGGCGACTTTGCAACGGAGGCATAAACTGCCGGAGTGATCAATTTATTTTTCTGTTTGCTAATTTCGGAGTGAATGCTTTTCGGCGTAGGATTTTCAATCGACATATTCCTGTTCTGCATTATCTGCTTTACAACGTTGGCAGAGTCGTCGGAATCATAAATCGTGAAGTTACGGTCAAAGCCTATTTTATCTCCGTCGAATCTGAGTATGCGCGCAAAGATGCTGTGGAATGTACCCATCCATATTTTATCAGCGTTGATTTCGACAAGCTTGCCGATACGGTCCTTCATTTCTGATGCAGCTTTATTGGTAAAGGTAAGAGCTAAAATTTCGTAGGGGCTAACGCCGGATTCTATTAAATGTGCAATTTTGTAAGTTAAAACGCGTGTTTTGCCGCTTCCTGCGCCGGCAATAATAATACTCGGTCCTTCAATTTCTTCAACAGCCTTTCTCTGTTCTTCGTTGAGAATGCTTAGATCTAATGGCATTTTTTACTATATCCTTTATACGTCCTTTGGAGTCCTGGGAACTATATTTTATTAAGTGAATTAAATAACTGCGGGTGTCATTAAAATAGGAAAAAATAAGATGAGATTAAACGATTTTAATTGAATTTTTACATTGACATTTCTGTTATAATCTATGAATTTTACATTAAATAATATTCTATAATGAAGCATATACTGATTGTCTTAATATCCCTTGTCATCATTAACACCGGTTACTCTCAATTTAAACCAATTGAAAAGAAAAAAAATCCTTACACGCAGTCAACGGGCAATTTAATACTCGGAATTTTTAATCCGAAAAATTTTTCAATGTCGCATTCATTTAATGTTTCGATGCTAAGCAGCGGAACAGGAAATTTATCGCTGACCACTTACACAAACTCAATGAATTATAAATTCAATGAGAAATTATCAGTAAGCGCAGATGTTTCGATGCAGTACTCACCGTTCGCAAGTTCAGTTTACGGAACGGGCTACTCGAACCAATTGCAGAAAGATTTTTCAGGAGTGTTTTTATCAAAGGCTTCATTAGATTATAAAATATCTGAAACAGCATCGATAAAATTCGAGTACAGAAATGTACAAAATGACCCGTATGGTTATTACAATCCTTTCTACGGATATGACAGATACGGCAGATAAAAATTTTTAAATATCAGCTAAGTTTAAAACCGGAAAATGTTTCGTTCCGGTTTTTTTATTTTCGAAAAAAATACATCTTCTTATTATAATTTTATACAAGACTTCTTAAATGAAGAAAAATTTTCTTAACTACATTCTTAATGCAATAATAATAATTCTTATTGCAGTCGTCGGATATTTGACCTTCTCGCTCGTCACAAACTCGCTCAAGTCCAAAGATAAATCGAACGTTCAGATCACCGATACAAATAAAGTAACGAATCAGCCAAATCTTACTGCGCAGCTTGACGTGCAGAACGGAACGAATGAGCAGGGCGTTGCATCTAAGTTTACGGAGTACCTCAGAAAAAAGGGATTCGATGTTGTTGATATGGGGAACAGCAAATACAAGGATATTGAAAAGACGACTATCATAGACAGGAAAGGCGATAAAAAAATTGCGCTTGCAGTGGCTTCTTCACTGGGAGTTTCAGAAAATAATATTACGCAGCAGATAAATAAAAGTCTTTATCTGGATGCAACAGTAGTAATCGGCAAAGACTTTAAAAATTTAAAACCGTTTTTAGAAAAAGAAAAAAAATAAATGAAATCTACCGCGCTAGCAAAAAAAATCTCACAGCTTATACTCGATAAAAAAGGTGAAGATGTAAAGATACTTGATATAAGAAAACTAACAAACATTTCGGATTACTTTGTAATAGCATCAGCTTCATCGGATACACAGGTGAAGGCAATTGCAGACCACATATCAAAAGAAACAAAAAAGATAGATGAGAGACCCTGGCATAATGAGGGCATGACAAATATGAACTGGGTACTTCTGGATTTTGTAGATGTAGTTGTGCATATATTCTTAACCGAGTCAAGAAAATTTTATAATCTTGAAGGTCTCTGGGCAGATGCAGAAGTTACAGAAGTTAAAGACGAACCAAAGCCGGTAAGGAAGACAAGTAAGAAAGCTGATGCAGATGTATCTGAAGGTGAAGAGAAATCAACCGATAAACCTGTCAAAGCCAAAAGGAAATCAAAGAAGAGCGAAGTATCTGAAGAAGAAGTCAATAAAGAAGTGAATGAAGATATTGAGTAATGTATAAAAAGTAATGTTTAATGTGTAATGAACAAATAGACTGACCAAACAAAAATGAAATTAGTAAGCGTAATAAAATCCAATTTAGAAGAGCACAGGGCAAATGAACCGTTGATATTATTAACGATGGGCGATGCTAACGGCATCGGCCCGGAGATAATTTTAAAAATCTATAACGAGACAAGTTTTTTTACGAGTTATAATCTTAAGGTAGCCGGTTCAAAAAAAATTATGGATTATTATGCTCAGATATTTAATCTGACTGAAATTCCTTCCGACTTTTTTTGTGAAATCCCTGTTAAAGAAAAATTTGATGTAAAGATAGGCGAGATAAATAAATCAGCCGGGAAATACTCAGGCGATTGTGTTGCCGCTGCAGCAAGATGGTGTCTTGACAGAAAAGCAGAGGCAATGGTTACGCTGCCGATATCGAAGGAAGCGTTTAACTTAGGAGGATATAATTTCAACGGGCATACTGAAATGCTGACATCTTTATCGAATTCATTTGCATCGGCAATGCTGCTGTACTCAAAGAAGATAACCGTTTCACTCGCTACAATTCATATACCTGTTGAGCAGGTCGCGCATAAGATTGGAAGAGAAATGCTGATTGAAAAGATTATTCTTATTAATAATTCGCTTATAAAAGATTTCAGAAAGATAGAGCCAAAGATAGCAGTGCTGGGCTTAAATCCCCACGCAGGCGACGGCGGAATGATAGGAAAGGAAGACGATGAGATAATTATTCCTGCAATAAAAGAGCTGAGAGACTTTGGATTTAATATTCAGGGACCGTTTCCTTCAGACGGATATTTTGCTACAGGAAAATATAAACAGTTCGATCTTACATTTGCAATGTATCACGACCAGGGACTGATTCCGTTCAAGATGATTGCATTTGAGAAAGGTGTTAACTTTACGGCGGGACTTGATTTCATTCGTACATCACCCGACCACGGCACTGCATTCGATATTGCAGGAAGGGGAGTTGCAAATACTAAAAGCACTTTAAAAGCAATAAAGCTTGCGAGGAAAATCGCGAAGAACAGAAATTCATACGTAGTTTCATGATAGAATTCCAAAATGTTTCATATTCATATCCCAATAAACAGGTCTTCGATAATATCGAACTGAAAATTAATGCAGGAGAATTTGTATTTCTCGTCGGCGAGAGCGGTATCGGCAAAAGCACTCTACTAAAATTAATTTATCTTGAACTTTTTCCCACAAGGGGGAATATGGTGATTGATAATTATAATTCATCGCGCATTGAGAAAAAAGAGATTCCGTTTTTGAGAAGGAAACTTGGAGTTGTGTTTCAGGATTTTAAGATCCTTCATGATAGAAATGTATTCGAAAACGCTGCAATGCCATTATATATAGAGGGGCTTAAGAAGGAATATATTAAAAAGAAAGTATACGACGTGCTTTCCAAAGTCGGGCTTATAGACAAAATAAATGATATGCCCTATGATTTATCCGGCGGTGAACAGCAGCGGCTTGCTATTGCCCGCGCAATAATAAATGACCCCATTGCATTGATAGCCGATGAGCCTACGGGAAATCTTGACCCGTTTGTATCCGTTGAAATTTTGAAATTAATAAATGAAATTAATTTATTCGGAACGGCAGTGATTCTATCGACGCACAATTTTGAAATAGTAAGGAAGATGAAGGATAAGAGAATTATTCAGATAAAGGAGAAGAAGCTGTTTGAAGTGAGGTTGAAGTCTTGATGAGTATAGGTAGAAAGTATTGCGTATTGCGTATTGCGTAAAAAGTTTAATTCAGTATAGAAATTTTGTAGAGACGCATCTCATGCGTCTTTTTTGTTTATATAGGTTTGAACATATAAGAATTAAGTGATGAGTGATTCAGTAACCCCATCCTTTAGGATGGGGTATAGGGAAATTTAGTATGTACCCTTTAGGGCAAAAGTTTGACCCTAAAGGGTAAACTCAAGTTGTGCTCGCACCCCACCCTAAAGGGTGGGGTTACTATGTAATTCAAATGCACTTCAAAAAATTTTCTGCAGCGATTTATATGCAGAAACTATTATAGAGACACAAAATTTTGTGTCTCTACGCTGGTCTACAAAACAAAAAAGGCGCATAATCTGCGCCTTTTCTTTTTGAATTATTTTTTTTTGAGTCTATCTTGCTGTCAAAAACTCAAGAATTTTTTTCCAGTCTTTATTGAAGTCGTATTCAAATCTTTCTTCGGGACTTAATTTAAATCCATACTCTAAAGAAAATACACCCTGCTCCAAATCTCCAATTAAGAAATAAATCTTAGCTTTCTCAAAATGCGGGTCAGCCCATGAAGGATTTAATTTTAAGCTTTCATCTAGTGCTTTGATTGCATCTTCGTAATCTTTTGTATCGCAGAGCACACAGCCATAATCAAACCATGCATCATAGTTATCAGGGTCAAGATTTAAAACTGTTTCATAGCTCTTCTTCGCATCTTCAAGTCGGTTTAGCGCAAACTCAGCATCGCCTTTTAAGTACCAGATATCTGAATAATCTTTGCAAAGCACAAGCGCAGATTTCAGATCTTCAATTGCTTTCTCATATTCTTTCAGATTGAAGTAGCAATTCCCTCTGCCATAAAATGACTCGTAATTTTTTACATCGTACTTTATTGCATCTGAAAAATATTTTATTGACTCTTCATACTCGCCGATTTCCTCATACGAGTTGCCGATATTCTGCAATGCAAATGCATTATCTTTTTTGTACTGAAGAGAAATTTTATAATACTCGATTGCTTTATAAAATCTTCCTACTGATGCATAAGCGTTTCCGCAGTTATACCATGCAGGAGCAAAATTGCTCTTTATGGCTAAACACATTTCATAATTTTCAATTGCCTGCATATAGCGTCCCATTCTGTTAAGAACGATTCCTTTATTATACCAGCAGTTGAAGTTAAGCGGATTTTTATCTAAGTGCGCGTCGTATGCTACCAAAGACTCGTCTAATCTCTCAAGAAAATCATAACAGTAACCAAGCTCATAGTACGCATCGATGTTCTCAGGATAAAGCTTTATAATTTTTTCAAAGCAATCGCATGCTTCTGTAAATTTTTCAGTCTTCTCATAAGTTAAACCAAGATTGAACATTGCATCAAGATTTTCCGGATTGAACGAAAGTGCTTTCTGAAAATTCAAAATTGCCTTCTCATGATTATCGGAGTTATCCAGCGCGATACCTTTATTAATGTATAAATCAATATCGGTGGGATTTAATGTTAAAGCTTTATCGAAGTATTCGATAGCTTCATCATATCTGCCTAATCCGTCTAAAATGAGCGCTTTTTTATGCCAGGAATCTGTTGAGTATGGATATAGATCGAGTAGAACGTTTACGTAGTTAAGTGCTTTATCGAAGTTGCCTTTATCGAAATAAAGGTTTACTAATTCCTCAAGGTTTTCGGCGTCTAAGTTGCTTAGTGTTTCTTCTTCTAATTTAGAGATTCTCTTTTTTTCGTCTTCGTTTTTATTATTCGAGTCGTAGTAGTCGAGATCATCAAAATTTTCCATTTTACCTCTGTTAATTTTGCTTTAAATGAATCAAGAATAAATTATATAAAACCTCAGCATAAGTCAAGTAATTAGTACTAAGGTAAATTTTTTTGGATATGTAATAATTTAGAACTTTAATTTTTTATCCGTAATTGTTACTTATACTGTTTAACCACTAATATGACCGAAAAATTTCAATCTTACTTACCAAAGAAGTCTAAATTAAAAACTTTAATTTACACTAAAAAAGACTACAAAGCTACAATCACTATAAACCGCGAAAAGAAGCTGAATTGTTTAGATTTGCAGACTATTCAGGAACTTACTGCCTGCTTTAAAGATTCTGCCTGGGATGACAATATCGCAGTAGTCGTTCTTACCGGAGTCGGCAAGCGCGCCTTTTCAACCGGAGCTGACCTTGATGAGCAGCAAAAATATTTTCTCGGGAATCCGAATGACTACTATAAATGGATGTATGAGTTCATACAGCTTCATGAAGTCATGCGAAACTTAGGTAAGCCTACCATCGCACGGCTTAACGGAATGGTTGTCGGCGGCGGGAACGAGCTTAACATGAGCTGCGACCTTGCAATTGCTGCTGACCATATTATTATAAGACAAGTCGGTGCTGCGCGCGGAAGCGTTGCTGCTGCAGGCGCAACACAATTTTTACCTCTGCTTGTCGGAGACAGAAGGGCACGCGAGATTTTATTCCTATGCGAAGAAATCCCTGCTTTGAAAGCGCTTGACTGGGGACTTGTAAATCAGGTCGTTCCTTATGCCGAGCTTGATGCTGCAGTTGATGTAATGGCTGAAAAACTTTTCAACAAGCTGCCTGAATGTCTGCGTTATGCAAAACAGCAGCTTAATTACTGGAGAGATGTTTCATGGCATACTACAATCGGTCATGCAAGAGACTGGCTCTCTATTCATAATCATTCAGCCGAAGTGAAAGAAGGTATTTCCGCTTTTAATGAGAAAAGAAAAATAAATTATAAAAAAATTAGAAAAACAAAATAAAATTTAAACATACATAAATGGGATTAGTCAATTCCTTAAAGTTCAATGGTTATTCGGGGGCAATAATCACTGACGAAGAATATTATATTTTAGGCAGGCGCAGGGCGCAGATAGCCGATTCTCTTCAGTCACTTCTCTCCGATGAAATCAGTAATGAATTCGGAATTGAAGCAATCTATGGCGGTACGGGCGCAATAGCTTTTACAAATGAAGTTATTGTAAAAACTAAACAAGCGATAGAAAAGAAGTTTAAAGTTTACAAAAGAACGAACGATGCAAAGGACGGATTTAATTCCGTTGAAGAAATTGCGCGCATAGCTTTCATAACTTTTCAGGAAGTCTGCAGAGATAAAGTTGATAAAAAGCTTTATGGTCTTTTCGGATTTACGGGGGAAGACCTTATAAGAGGTTTTTATATGATTGATGAAAAGAAGATAGAGATTAAAGAAGAGAAAGTTATAAGCAAGGCGCTGAAAATAATGACTAACGACGGTGCAACCGGATGTAAAGATATATTTGATAACTCAGGAATGGTTGTGGGTACGGATATGACTAATGGATATGCTTCGTTTGATTTTTACGGAGGCTCAACTCAGTTTTACCTTTCAACAGGATTGTATAATGCGCTTGGCGCAGGTTCAACATCCACTTCATTATATTTTTCCAATCTTATAAATTCACTGGCATTAAATGAACGCAGAGACGGCATTGATAAAGTCTTTGGCTTAGTTGAATTAATAAGAGGAACAAATTATTCTCTGGAAAAAAATAATGAAATAGGCGGTTACTATAATATACTTTACCTGAACGGTAAAGGAAAAAATCACAAAGAAAGGTTAACAGAAATCACCGGAGATACAGCACAGATTACAAAAGAAATTGTATCAGCATATGATAAAGGCTACCTGAAAAAAGAAACATGTTTTAACCTAATAGATAAAATTTTCTTTTCAAAGTCCAAACCAAAAATTGACGATCTTGAAAAAGAAATGTATGCAGGCTGTAAAAACAAAGAAGACTTAAGTCTTTATCTCAGGGGGTACAAAATATGACAGTAATCAACGCAATTAAGTTCGATAAAAACACAGGGGCAATGTGCTGCGACGAGCAGACAACTATCGGAGATGTAAGAAGAATGATGTCTTCGGATAAAATCCAACAAATCGTTCCGAGTGCAATTAGAAAGAATATAAAGCTTGAAGTATTATACGGCGGAACGGGCACGACTGCAATCGGCGATGAAATCCGTAAAGGAATGAAGACAAGATTAACAAAAGAATATGAAGAATTGAAAAATAAAACTAAAGAGAGAATTGACCACTTAAAATCGATAGATGAAATTGCGCAGATTGGTTTTGAAGAGATGATGAAAGTGAAGCACAGGCATGTGAATGATATCATAAAAGGATACTTTAGTTTTGAAAGCAAAGATTTTAATCAGGGATTTTACAATAAGGAAGAAGATAAAAAAATTGAAATTTCACAGAAAGATGTGAAGGATAAAGTTTTCGGTTTAATTAATTGGAAAGATGCAGAGGAAGCGGACGGAATTTTTCTCAATGCAGCTATCATCTGCGGCTTTGATGAAACAGGGGAGTTTAAAATTTTCAAACTGAATCTGAAAACAGATATGACGTGCGATTTAGTGCCAAGTATTTTTGAAACAGTCGGCTCGGGCTCTGATGCATCGCAGATTATTTTTGCAGCATACTCCGGGGTAAAAACTCTAGATGAAAGAAGAAATAAGATTGACAGGGTAGAAGGGATAATTCAGCTGATACGGGCAACTAATGCTGCAGCAAGATTTAATATGGGAGTCGGAGGTTATTTTAATATAATTTATTTTGACGGGACGAAAGATTCTCCTTCAGAGCGCCTTGTTGAAGTGATGGATAACAAAGCAAAGCTCGCTAGTGAACTTGTACAGGCTTACTACAGTAATTATATTTCAGACAACAATGCTTATGAGATTATAGATGAACTGATTTATAATAGGAAGAAATCATTCAAAGATATGAATGCTGCATTCTTAAAAGCTTCCAAAAATAAAGCTAAGATGGAAAGATTTTTACGCGGATATAAGGTAGCTTAACTTATAAATTAAACGGGCTGGAATAATATTTTGAGTTCCAGTCCGAATGACTGTTCGAATAAATCTTTTCGCAGGTTCACTCCCCACATTTCCAGAGTCGGCTCTATATTGTTTTTTGTTCCGATTGTAATTACTAAAGCTTTATCTTCGAGTTTTATAGCAATATTGTTTACAAGTGATTTGTGGCTTCTATCGAGGGAATCGGCAATTCGTAAAATTCCTGAAAGCTTTCTTATCTTTTCCTGCATTTCAACATCAAGCTTATTAAAATTCTCATGCTTCATTTTTGGATGTGACTTCCTGTGGTATCTTGCAACGTTTGCAATCAGCTCAATTTCATTTTCATTGAAACCGAGCAGTTCTGAATTTCTTACAAGATAATATGAATGTTTATGATGCTGTGAGTGTGAAATATAATATCCGATATCGTGGAGTAAACAAGCAGCTTCAAGACATTCTTCATCGTTCTCTGTGAGAGAAAAATTTTCTCCGAGGAAATCAAAAATTTTAACTGCAATGCTTCGTGTTTGCTCCGCATGTTTGGCATCAAAATTCATTTTCTCGCCAAGTCCGACGACGCTTTTATATCTTACATTGGATAAGTGGATTGAAAGATCGTCTCCTGCAAAATTTGAAATTGTATCGAAGATAATTCCTTCTCTCAGAGCATAGCTGGAGATAGTAAGTTTTTTTAATTTAAGTTCTTCGAAAATCTGTTCAAGAATTATTGCTCCGGCAGTGATAATATCTGCGCGCTTCGGGTCAATTCCGGGGATTTTCAGCCGCTCATTATGATTTTCCGCTTTCAGAATTTTCTTTATAGCAGTTTCCATTCCTGCCTTATCGTATGAATATTTATTCATACTGATATTATCTTCGAACTCGAATTTATTGTCTGCGCGGATAATAAATCCGATATTGGATATTGTGCCGGATGTACCAATGACTAAATCGTATTCTTCATTCTTTATCTCTCTTACAACCTGTGTGATTACACCTTTGACAAATAATCTTGCTTCTTCGATTGCACTCTTCTTTATTTTATCCTCATGGAAAAATTTCTGAGTCATTCTTACTGCGCCGAGTTTAATGCTATT
Organism: Ignavibacteria bacterium; assembly: GCA_044226845.1. Lineage (GTDB taxonomy): Bacteria > Bacteroidota > Ignavibacteria > Tepidaquicellales > Tepidaquicellaceae > JAFDZO01. Next base: position 22,343 of record JBGAGG010000004.1, on the reverse strand, counting down.
GGCGTACATAATATTTCCTCTTTTACCTATGAGAAACTCAGTGCTTCCTCCGCCGATATCAATTACTAAAACTTTTTCATTGTAGATCGGTAATGCCTGAAGTGCTCCGAGATAGATCAATCGAGCTTCTTCATTTCCTGAAATAACTTCTATTTCGATTCCTGTATCATGTTTTACCCTGCGGATGAATTCATCTTTATTGGAAGCTTCACGCGTAGCGCTTGTTGCAACTGCTCTTATTTTTCCAACCTCAAATGACTGGCATACAAGCTTAAATCTTTTCAGGACTGATATACCTCTCTGCATCGCTTCTTCAGTGATGTATTTCATGTCATTTGATGCATTGCCAAGCCTTACAACTTCCTTATCTTTCGTAAGCACAGTGAAGCTCTTGTTGCTGTGAATTTTTGCAACAACTAAGTGAAAAGAGTTTGTGCCGATATCTATAGCGCCGAGTATATCCAATTTATTTTCCGGGGTTTAATAATTTTAACGCTGTATTATAAACTTCATCAACCGTAATATCGTTGATGTCATTTGTTTTTGATTGAATGTAAATCTGATTTTCAAATTTCGGGGACCATTCCCATCCTGGAGTAGGACCGAAAAGTGAAATTAATTTCGTCTTTACAAATCCCGCTATGTGCATTGTTCCCGTATCATTAGTAATATATAAGTTTAACTTACTTAGTACTGCTGCAACGTTCCTGATTTTTTCATTTTCAAGGAAAGTAATTTTTAATTTTTCTGCCACAGCCTGTTTTTTAAAATCAGCTGCTACTTCAGCATCCATGTGCCCTATAGTTACAAGAAACTTCACCTTTGGATTTTCACTAAGCTTCTTAGCAAGTTTAATAAAATTTTTCACGTTCCATCTGTTAGGAGGTTTCCCTGCGCCGATGTGCAGCCCAACAACATTATCATTCTCACGAAAATAAGTTGAATAAAATTTATCTGCAAAGGCAATTTCACTTTTGCTTAAATTTAATTCAACGTTTTGAATCTCTTCTCTACTTAATGTACATCCGATTTCTTTACCGATAGCTAAAGTCCTATCCCATTGATGAACTTTATCTTTATCCCAGCTGAATTCTTTTTTTATATCAAGAAGAAATTCGCTTTCGTTTATTAATAAACTGTCTTTAGTAACAATCTGTGATACTCCGACTCTTATCTTCGCTCCCGATAAATGATTTATAAGATGCGATGTCTTTGAAAAGGATACCGTGCTAGGAACAATACCTATATCGTATTTCTTTTTCTTAAGCTTTGAATAAAAATTAAGTAAACTTTTCGGTGAATCTTTTTTATAAAGAATTATATGGTCGAGATATTTATTGGAAGGAGAGTTTAAAATTTCATAGTTATCAGGAGAAGCAACAAGAGTAATCTCTGCATTAAAAAATTCTTTTTTTATTGATGCAAACATCGGAAGCGAGCAAAGCATATCACCAAGCTGGTTATGCTGGCGGACAATCAAAATGCTTTTCACCTTATCGGGTGAAATTTTCCCGGCACTTATGTTTCTGGTTTTAGAAATTGATTTGAGTAATTTCAGTGCCAATTGAATTATTTAATTTCTTCAAATTGTGCATCTATTGCCTTAGACTTATCCAGATTACTTCTTGGTTTAGGCTGCGGCCTCTCAGGGGGTGTATTAACCTTTCTTGCAAGACTTCTTAAAAAAACGCGTCCTATAAATTTTATACCATAGAATAAAAAAATTACTATAATAATTATCGCTATAAACCTTATCATTTTGCTATCCTCATTTGGCTATTCTTATTTTGGCTATTCTTATTTGGCTATTCTTTTGGAAGCAGGATTAAAATACGATAAAGACGGATGGTCGCTTTTTAAAATTTCTGCTAAAAGATTCTGATAGTCCTGTTCATTATTTAAAAAATCCACTTCGTTTGTATCTACAATCATAACTTTAGTTGCTCTGTATCTGAAGAAAAAATAATTGTAAGCTTCGTTTAAATCGTTAATGTATTGCTCCGACATATTCTGCTCGTAGCTTCTGTTCCTGTACATAATGTTATTCATAAGCCTGTCAGTTGTCGATTGCAGATAAATTATTATATCCGGCACAACAACGGCTTTTTCAATATTACTTGTAATCGTTTCGTAAAGTTTCAGTTCATCGTCGTGCAGATTCAGGTAAGCAAAAATCTTATCCTTCTCGAATATATAATCTGCAACAATATATTCGTGGAATAATTCCGGCTGTTTTAATTTCTGCAGCTGCTTAAAGCGGCTTAGCAGAAAATAAATTTGTGTATGAAATGCGTAAGCTTTGGGGTTCTCGTAAAATCTTTCTAAGAATGGATTCTCATCAAAATCTTCCAGTATAAGCTGGGCATTTAATGATTCGCTTAGTTTTTTTGAAAGAGTGGTTTTCCCTGCACCGATAACGCCTTCTATTGCTATGTATTTAACTTTATTGCTCAAATTTAGAATGAAAACCTGCTTTCAATTTATCTTTTGAATTTTGTAAAATTTCGGAAATCTTTTTCTTAGTAATTGGATGAACAAAATCAGGTTCAATTTCATTCAACGGTACTAATACAAAATTTCTGTCTTCGATATGTTTGTGAGGAATATGAAGATTTTCGTCTTCATAAACTAAATCTCCATAGAATAAAATATCTATATCAATCTTTCGCGACTTCCACTTATCTCTCTTATCTCTTCCTAAAATTACTTCTATAGCTTTTACTTCTTTCAGTAATTTTTCGTAAGTCTGTTCAGTTTCTATTTCAATAACAGCATTTAAATATTCTTCCTGTTCTGAAAATCCCCATGGCTCAGTTTCATAAACAGAGGAAAGTTTTAAAACTTTTGTACCCGGAATATTTTTTATTTCCTGAATTGCCTCTTCAAGATATTTTTTTCTATCGCCAATATTGGAACCGAGTCCGAGAAAAACTTTTGCCATTAATTAAACTAAACGGATTTTGTATTAACTATTTCAACTGAATCTATAATTCCTAATGGCGCGTTCGGTTTTCTTATCTTTACTGTTACTTCTTTTACAAGTTTAAATTCAGCTAATACCATATCACAAATATGCTGGTTCATTGTTTCAATAAGATGAAATTTATCTTTATGAAACAATTCTTTTACTCTGTTAAAAACTTCAAGGTAGTTGACGGTTTTATGCAAGTCATCTGAATTTTTCAATTCGGATAAATCACATTGCATCACTATATCCACTTCAAATAAGTTGCCGTATTGCTTTTCATAATCCAATACTCCGTGGTAGGCATAGAACTTAGCGTTATTTATTTTTATTGTCGTCATTTCTTCTCTGCCACAAAAACACTAACAACACAAAATCACACAAAAAATTTTAGTAGAATTTTGTACCGTTAGAGATTTAGCGGCTTAATTATAAATTATTTTTTCTTTCCTTTTGGAGCTGCTTTCTTTTTAACCGGCGCAGCTTTTTTTACTACCGCTTTCTTCACAGGTTTTGGAGCTGCCTTCTTTGTTACTTTTGCTGCACTTTTTTTAACGGGAGCAGCTTTTTTAACCGGTGCAGATTTCTTTGCCGGGGATTTTTTAGCAGCAGGTTTAGCTGTTGAATTTTTCTTTGCTAATTTATCCAAAGCTCTTTTTACTGTGATACCCATATCTGCAGGAGATTCAACTGTTATAATCCCGCAGCTTTTCATTACGGATAGTTTTTCTTCTGCGGTTCCTTTTCCACCTGCAATGATTGCGCCTGCATGTCCCATTCTTCTTCCGGGAGGTGCAGTTCTTCCTGCGATAAATCCGATAACAGGTTTCTTAACATTTTTCATAATATAATAAGCAGCTTCTTCTTCAGCGCTTCCGCCGATCTCACCAATCATAATAATTGCATCCGTATCTTTATCTTCATTGAATAATTTAATCGCATCTATAAATCTTGTTCCGATAACAGGGTCGCCGCCGATACCGATACAAGTTGATTGTCCTAAGCCTAACGAAGTTAACTGGAATACGGCTTCGTATGTTAAAGTACCACTTCTTGAAATTACTCCGACTCTTCCTTTTTTATGAATGAAGCCCGGCATTATACCTATCTTACATTCACCGGGAGTAATGATTCCGGGACAGTTTGGCCCGATAAATCTTACATTTCCGCCTGCATTATTTTTCTTCTGTACAAAATCATAAGCCTTAATCATATCCTTAGTAGGAATACCTTCAGTGATACAAACGATCACATGAATGCCTGCATCAGCTGCTTCTATGATTGCATCAGCTGCGAAAGGAGCAGGAACAAAAATTACCGATGCATCTGCACCGGTAGCTTTAACTGCATCTGCCACTGTGTTAAAAACGGGAACAGGTCTTGTGAACATGTCTTCACCCTTGCCTGAGTATTCCGTGCCGCCTTTATTCGGAGTAACACCTGCAACTACGTTTGTTCCGTATGCAAGCATTTGTGAGCAGTGAAACGTTCCTTCACCGCCTGTAATTCCCTGTACTACTACTTTGGTTTTTTTATTGACTAATACGCTCATTTATATAGTATAATTTTTTTAATTTTTGATTGGAGATATTAATTCTTTTTTACTGTGTTGCTTTTTATTTTCCACTTTCCGTTTGCATCGGCAACAAGATTATAAGTAACGGTTAAGTCAGATTCTACTTCTTTGCTTTTTACTTTATCTGTCTTTTTCACTTTTACTTTCACAACTGCAGTTGAGCCTTTTTGAGAAACTACTTCAGGATCAGTAAGCATTACAAACTTTTTAGTATTTTTGTAATTTGCTTTGAACTTATCCAGCGAGCTTCCGTCCCATACTTCATTGGCTTTTTTCATATTGCCGTCGAAGCTTCCTTCTTCAGATACACCGCGCTTTATAAATTCAAGATAATCTTTTACAGCAGCCTTAGGGTCGCTGAATTTTTTATTAAGCTCTTTTTCTTTTTCAGTGAATTTTTTCTTTTGCTCTTCTTTCTTTATCTGAGTTTTTGTTTTGGAAGTATCTTTTGTGATTGCCGATATAGAATCTTTTTTAATTTCTTTTTTAACCGTATCCTGCAGACCTTGTTTTTTTAATTCTTCTTCTTTCAGCCTAAGAAATTCTTCTTTTTCCTTCAGCTCTTTTTCTTTATCGGAAGAAGTTTCCTGCGGCGGAGGTATAAATGTCTGCGGCTGTTCTTCTTTTTTATTGCAGCCTGCAATAATCAGCAACGAAAAAAATATCGCTGTAAATAATAAATTCTTATTCATCATTTTATCAAAATTTATTCAAATTACCCTTTTCAAGTTTTATATTCAATTTAGAAAATTTAACAATTTTTTTAATTTATTCGTGTTATTTTGCGGAAAAAAACATAGTCGTATGACTACTTTTTTTCTTTAATCTTATTATTATTTAAACTATTTTACATACCAAGCAGGATAAAAATGACCGGTAGTATAAGAAACAGAGTCGTAGTTCTATTAACAGTTGTAGTTGCGTTATTTATTGCGGGACTATTTATGTTAAACATTCTTGAAAAACAGAAGGTTGATAGAATTTACGGCGATATCACAAAAGAAGGGGCTGAATATTATGACAAGGTAGTATCTCTGAATAGCAAAGCTATGGAGAACGTAGCCGATTATAATATGAGCGTATGGTCTGAGATGCAGCAATTCCTGAAAACACGCGACAGGGAATTTGCAAAAGAGAACATCGACTTCCTTCTCGGTAAAACTTATAATTATTCTGCTGCCTACGTTTACGATTTAAATCTGGATTTAGTTTATTCAAACAGTTCTATAGACGGACCTTATAAAGAGTTTCCGCTTGCCAAAGAAAAACTAAAAGATATTTTCCGCCATTCCAATACTCCCAGCTTTTTTGTTAACACTACAAAAGGCTTGATGGAAGTAAAGGCAGCATCGATACATAAGACAGGTGATAATGCGCGAAAAACTCCTGCCGAAGGTTATTTTCTTTTAGGAAAACTCTGGGATACTGATTACATGAACGGCCTTACCGACCTTACCGGTAACAGAACATCATTAGCGGAAATTGCCGGGGAAGATACAGTAGAATCAGTACAGAAGCTTGATAACGGAGTTATCAAAGTTTTTAAAATCATCAGAGATTACGAAAACAAACCGATTGCAAAAGTACAGATAACAGTTGATTCACCTGTAGCAAAAGAGCTTTTAAAAACATCTACATTTTATTTTATACTCTACGTTGTATTTTCCATCATACTTATAATTATACTTCTTCTTTCATTATACGGATGGGTTACAAGACCGCTTAATGCCGTTTCAAAAAGTCTTATCACAGAAGATGTCAGTCAGCTTCAGCCTATAAAGCTGCAGCACTCTGAGTTCAGCGAAATTGCAAAGCTTATAGAAGGCTTCTTTATACAGAAGAAAAAAATTGAGGACGAAGTAAAAGTAAGAAAAGAAACTCAGGAAAGCCTGAAGCTTTTCTCTCACTGTATCAAGAACTCACTTGATGCAGTTATCATCTGCGATATATCAGGGCATATTTTATATTATAATGAAACCGCTTCGAATCTTTACCAGTACGGAATAGATGAGCTTGTAAACAAACACATTTCAGTATTAAACGGTGATGAGCCTGAAGTATCCGAAACTGTGTTCAAATCTCTCACAGAGCAGGGCGGATGGGTCGGCGAAAAATTCGAAAGAAAAAAAGACGGTTCCATTTTCCCTATATACATGACTGCTTCGCTTATAAAAAACGATGAAGGAAAAATTATTGCCATAAGCGGAATTATAAGAGATATTACCACAAGAAGAAAACAGGATAAAGAGTTAATTGATTCTAAAGTCGCCGCTGAAAAAGCAAACAGGACTAAGAGTGAATTCCTTGCAATGATGTCTCATGAAATCAGAACTCCGATGAATGCAATTATCGGCTTTACTGAATTACTTCTCGGAAGCAAGCTTGATAAAGAACAGGCTGACTATATGAAGACAATACGTCTCAGCGGAAATAATCTTCTTAATATTATAAATGACATTCTTGATTTCAGTAAAATTGAATCGGGTAAATTCGAGCTTGAAGATAAGCCGTTCAATTTAATAAAATGCGTTGATGATGTTATCAGCACATTGAGCATACGCGCTTCTGAGAAAGGCATTAAGCTTTTAAGAGTGTTCGGAAAAAATACACCTGAAATTGTTTCAAGCGATGAAGTCCGTATAAGACAGATTTTAATGAACCTTGTTGGTAACTCAATTAAGTTTACAAACAGAGGTGAAGTAATTATAAAAGTAGATGCCGAGTATTTATTCGATGAGAAAAAATGGCAGCTGAAATTCTGTGTCATAGATTCCGGTATAGGTATTCCACCCGATAAAATTAATAAGCTGTTCAAACCATTCAGTCAGGTTGATTCATCCAATACAAGAAAGTTCGGCGGTACAGGGCTTGGCCTTGTTATCTGTAAGCGACTTTGCGAGTTAATGGAAGGAAATATCTGGGTTGAAAGTATTGTCGGTAAAGGCTCAGTATTCTATTTTAATATTAATGCAAAAGCTACCGATGTAAAAACACATGAGACAGCCGAAAAGAAAACTAACGGCTATCAGAAAATGGATTATGTGTTCAGCGAAAAACATCCGCTGAAAATTCTGCTTGCTGAAGATAACCTAATCAATCAGAAGCTCATTGCAAAAGTGCTTGAACGTTTCGGCTACAAAGCTGAGATAGTTTCAAACGGACAGCAAGTGCTTGATAAAATTGTTGAAACAAAATACGACCTTATAATTACTGACGTTCAGATGCCTGTAATGGACGGACTTGAAACAACGCTTGCCATTCGAGCATTGCCTGATGATGAATTTGATAACAGAAATTTATACATTGTTGCTTTGACTGCTTCAGCCCTTGAAGAAGAATACAATAAGTGTTTTGAGGTTGGTATGAATGATGTGATACTTAAACCAATCGATATAGAGAAGCTATCGGATAGCCTTTCACGCGCATACGAAAAAATTCAGGAATACAGAGCCGAGAAGGTTTAATTCTATCAGTGCTTCTTTTTCTCTTTTATAAACATCGGCACCATAGATATAAATAATATTACAGTCGATAAAATAAAAGATACAACAATTGCCGTTATACTCATTTCACGTTTTTAAGTTGTTATAAACTACTTCAATTAAATTACTTCAGTTCGGTTTTAAAATCCATTTAAAAATTTTACCGGATTTATACGAGCAAAAAATTATCATAATCCAGTCTCGGCTTTGCAATTGTACGCAAACTTTCCCTATCAAAAAATTCTTTATTCTCTGAGTTTGTATATTTCAAATATCCTGCAAGACCTATCATTGCAGCGTTATCCATTGAGAATTGGATTTCAGGGAAGTAAACTTCGAATCCTTTTTCTTTAAGCGAATTAAATTTTTCTTTCAGAGCAGAATTTGCTGATACTCCGCCCGATACGGAAACAATTTTCACTTTATATTTTTTGCAGGCCTCTGTCACTCTTTTAAAAAGACTTTCAACAACTGTAAACTGAAAGCTTGCAGAAATATCTGCTATGAGTTTATCATTTTTTGTATTGGCAAAATCTATTTTACGTAAATAATAAAGCACTGAAGTTTTAATTCCCGAGAAGGAAAAATCATGCTCTGTATCTCTCACGATTGCTAGAGGGAATTTATGATACTTAGGATCACCGTCTTTCGCAAGCTTATCTATTAAAGGTCCGCCGGGATAACCTAGCCCCAATATCTTTGCGACTTTATCAAATGCCTCGCCTGCCGCGTCATCGATTGTTGAACCAATAATTTTTATATCCGTATAACTTCTGACAAGAACGAGCAGCGTATGCCCGCCGGAAACAATAAGCCCGATAAACGGAAATTTCTCCTGCTGACCTGAGAGCATATTAGAAAACAAATGCGAAAGAATATGATTAACGGGAACAAACGGCTTTTGCAAAACGGCAGCGAGTGACTTTGCATAGTTAAGCCCGACAAGCAGCGCGCCGATAAGTCCCGGCTCTGAAGTTGCACAGATTAAATCAATATCGTTAAGCTGAACATTTGCTTTTTCCAGAGCCTGCTTAGTAACGTGTGAAATATTTTTTAAATGCTCGCGCGAGGCGATTTCGGGAACAACTCCGCCGAATTCGGAGTGAAAGAGTTGTGAGGAAATGATATTGGATAAAACTTTGTTGTTTTCTAAAACGGCAGCAGACGTTTCATCGCATGAAGTTTCAAATGCTAATATTTTCATTGTATCAAAATTATTTGACCTTATTTAATAGAAATATAAAATTAATTTTTATTTGTGATTAAAAATATATTAAAATACTTTCTGCTTTTTGCTTTCACGACACTCGTGATTGCGCCTTCATACGCTCAGGTGAAAATTTTAGTACCTATGGAGCCGAATCAGACTAATCATTTAAAGGCTTACGGTATTGCATACCGATATTTATTGAAAGGCGGCGAGCTTGACTGGCTTTTGAATTATCGAGGCGGAGCATTTATGTATGAGTTCACTCCGGAAATTGCTGCAGAGTGCGACCTGAAACATGTTTCATACGAATTGCTTAACGGAACACAGACAGCACAGGTGTATGCCGATGTGAAAGATGAAAAAAGCAATAAGGATGTTGTGCGGCTTGAGAAGGTTGCAAAGATAGCAGTGTACGTTCCGCCCAACGCTTTGCCGTGGGATGATGCAGTGCAGCTTGTGCTTGAGTATGCGGAAATCCCCTATGATAAAATGTGGGACGAAGAAGTACTAAACGGAAAACTGAAAGGCTATGACTGGCTTCATCTGCATCATGAAGATTTCACAGGGCAATACGGAAAATTTTTCGGAACATTTGGTATGTCGCCCTGGTATATTCAGCAGAAAACTGTTAATGAACAGATGGCAGCGAAGATGGGATTTAAAAAAGTCTCTCAGCTAAAGCTTGCAGTTGTTGATAAACTGAAAGAGTATGTTTCCAACGGCGGATTTTTATTTACGATGTGCTCTGCAACTGATACATACGATATCGCTCTTGCAACACGTCACACAGATATAGCGGATGCTATGTACGATGGAGACGGATACGACCAGGATGCAAACAACAAGCTTGATTTCACAGACTGCATGGCCTTTGAAAATTTTAAGATTGAATTAAATCCATACGTCTATGAATATTCTACTATAGATGCGACGAATGATATGATTTCACTGGGCGGACCCAATAACGATTATTTTAAGCTGGTGGACTTCTCTGCAAAGTATGATCCTGTGCCGACAATGCTGAACCAGGATCACACTGCATTAGTACGTGGATTTATGGGACAGACATCTGCTTTTAAAAAAGAGTATATTAAGAAGAACATCACTATCCTTGCGATGAATGAAGGTACGGACATTGTGAAATATATTCATGGGAATTACGGCAGGGGAACGTTTACTTTTTATGCCGGGCATGACCCCGAGGATTATCAGCATGCAGTCGGCGACCCGCCAACGGATTTAGATTTATTTAAAAATTCTCCGGGGTACAGATTAATTTTGAATAATGTTTTATTCCCGGCTGCGAAGAAGAAGAAACTGAAGACGTAGTTTGAATCACTGATTGCGCTGATTAAAAATGATTGAAATGATTTTGTAAATTCTAAGATTTTAATAGTAACCCCACCCTTCAGGGTGGGGTAATGAAATAAACAAAAGTGCCCTTTAGGGCAAAATCATTTATATTTTACCAACCTAAAGGATAGGGTTACTACTAATCCTACTTTAATTTCATGTATTTAAAAAAAATTTTCTTTTTTCTTTTTCTCTCGATAGTTTTTTCTTCCTGTACTAAAAAAGAAGAAAAAAATTCTCTATCTACTTCTATTGAAAAATTTACAATAAAAGATGATTTAGGAATTGAAGTCAGCTTTGACGGAATGCCGAAGAGAATTATTTCTATGGCTCCGAATATTACGGAAGGATTATATGCAATAGGCGCGCAGGATTATATCGTAGGCGTTACTGAGTTCTGCGATTATCCGCCTGAAGCAAAACAGAAAACGAAAGTCGGCGGTTATGATAATGCAAATTACGAAATGGTCGCTGCGTTAAAACCCGATGTGGTTTTTATCACAGTTGAATCAATAAATCGCCCCATGTATCAGGCTCTGCAGAATCTCGGAATAAAAATGTTTGTCCTGAATGCAAAGAGTGTTAACGGAGTTGTTGAAATGATGAAAACGCTTGGTAAAATTACAGGTAAAGAAAAGGAAGCAGAAATACTGAGCAGCAAAATAAAAGATGAAAGAGACAGTATTCAGCGAGGAAATGATTCCGGTACACAAAAAAAATGTCTGGTTATAGTAGGGACAAATCCTATCATGACTGCAAGCAAGACTTCCTATATAAATGAGATAATGATTCTTTCCGGCTTAGATAATATTTATGCCGATTCTCCAATGGATTATCCCACAATAAGCTACGAAGATATTACGGTAAAAAATCCCGCTTACATACTTCTTCCTTATGATACTGCAAAAACGGATAAACTGAAAGTAGAACTGGATGAGATTCGCAAGCAGTTAAGCTCAACAGAGTCAGTGAGAAAAAATAATTTTATAGTTGTCGATAATAACGTCGTGTTTCGCCCGGGACCGCGAGTGATTGATGCAGTTAGGATTATAAGAAATAAGGTGAAATGATTATTTTAAAATTCTTAAATACTCACTCCACGGACCGACATTATCTTTATACTGATATGCCATTACACGAGTTACCTGCGCTAGGTGATTTAAATCATGTACTACCCATGTTGAAAGCAGCTGACGCAATGTCACTTCACCGAATGCAGGATGAATTCCTTTCTTATCTAAATCTGCTTCCGTTATATTTTTTGCTTTTAGTTTTTCAAGATTCATAATGCGCAGCATCATAAATTCTCCCAGTAAATCCTTTAAAGATTTCCCTTTGCTTTCTTCGAACTGAGCGAACCTGTCGAAGGGCTTAAAGTTTTTATCGGGACTCTCCGATAAAATAACTTCTATTCTGTTCATCCAGTCGCCGCTCTCACCGTGAATTAAATGTCCGAGCACATCATAGGGGCTCCAGGATTCTCCGCCTTCATTTGTTTTGCTCCATTCATCTGATACTCCGTTCAATAATTCTTTATATGCAGAGGGAGCGCGCTCTAATATTTCGATTGATTTTTCGAGTGAGAAGTTCATATAGATATAAAAATTTATTCGGTAATAAAAATTTGTCTGGTCTTATAGTTAAATACAAACATTTTTTGTTTGAAGAACGGGTAGCCTAAAACTCCGTTATAGGTTGCATTTCCCATAAACGGAAAAACATTTGTATCCATATAATCAAAAACAAAATCCTGAACTGAAAACTGCATCATCATAACTTCATCTGCAATTATAACGGCATCGTTCACACTCTTTACTGTATCTTTTGTTCCTGTGAAAGAAAAATAGTTCTTATCTAGTTGCGGAAGAATTGAAGCATCAAGTGAGTTATTAGGTGCGCCTGTATCCAGCATGAAGTTTAGCATTTTTCCTGCGAAAAATATATTTGAAATAATTGAACCTTTATTCAGTGTAAAATTTAAAAAAGGTTTTTTCTTATAAGCAGGTTGTTCCAGAGTGTTTCCTTTATCATCAATTCTAAATATGTGAATCAGTTTCTTGTTATAATCTATTGCAAACTCAAGCTCTCTCATAATACCGTAACCTATGAAGCCCATAAAATTTCTCCCAAAAGTTGGTTTCAGTTTCTCAAGATTTATCGCAACTGCGTTAAGACCTGCAAACGTAAAATCGTTTGTAAGAGTAAGGCTGTCAATTTTTATGCTCGTAGAAACAGGTATATTTCCTGTTATTCCTTTTGCTGTATCAGAATTTGACTGATTGTTAACAGATTCAAAAATCTCCAAGGGGAAAGCAGCACTATTCACTACTAATGCTGCCTGGTTTCCTGTATCAAAAATAAAACTCCCGACTCTTCCGTTGATGGCAATATTGTTAAGTAAAATTAAATCCTGAACAAGCTCGAACGGCAGAGTTGTATGGTAAGTATAACTTTTTATTAAATGTGTTTCATCATTTGGCTGGGAAAAAACATTTGCTGCAAAAACAAAAAAAAGGAGTATTAATAATTTTCTCATAGAGTAAATTGGGCTAATTTATTTCAATTGGGGTCAGCATAAGATTAGAAAATTAATGTACAATATCGAGGTAAAATATTTCGCTTTTAACCACAGAGTTCACAGAGTTTATCTCAGAGAACACAGATTTAATGAAACGGATTTAAATTTGAATCTGGAATTATAATGGCATTAGATCTACAAAATAATATGATTTGAAAATACTCTGTGTTTTCTGTGTAAACTCTCTGTGTAATCTGTGGTAATTTAACTAAATTTAGCTTGTTATGGATGATAATTGCCATATAAATTGAGGGGAGAAATTGGTATCTTAAAGATTACGCAAAAAAGAAAAATGATCTCATTAACAAATATATCGGTCGCATTTGGCTCAAGGGTTTTATTCGATGAAGTTGCACTCCGTGTTGGCGGAAATGAACGTGTTTCATTAGTCGGTTCCAACGGACAGGGAAAATCAACCCTTCTGAAAATCATAGCAGGCACAATAAAGCCGGACTCCGGTGAAGTCGCTCTCTCGCGTCACACAACTATGGGTTACCTTCAGCAGGAAGGCGTTAAATTTGTCGGCAATACATTGTACGATGAAGTTTACTCGGCAGCAGGTGATATAAATAAAATTCAGGAAGAGCTTACGGAAATTGAAAATGAAATGAGCAATCACCCCGATCCGGGCAATGATGAGTTCATGGATTTGCTGAATGAGTACGGCGAGCTGCAGGAAAGATTTAATACTCTTGAAGGTTATACATTAAAATCGAAGATAGAAAAAATATTAATCGGGCTTGGCTTCGGTGAAAAAGATTTTGATAGATTAACAGATGAGTTCAGCGGTGGATGGCAGATGAGAATTGCGCTGGCAAAACTTCTTTTGCAAAATCCGTCTATATTACTTCTTGATGAGCCGACGAACCACTTGGATATTGAGTCATTGATATGGGTGGAGAACTACCTGAAGAATTATCAAGGCGCAATTATACTTGTATCGCATGACAGGAATTTTCTTGACAATCTTACAACGAGAACGGTAGAGATTTCCATGGGTAATGTAACGGAATACTCGGGAAATTATTCATTCTATAAAAAAGAGAAGGCAATAAGAAAAGAGCTTGCTGAAAACCAGTATAACAATCAGCAGAAGTATTTAAAAGAGCAGGAAAAATTTATTGAGAGATTCAGATACAAAGCATCGAAAGCAAAAGCAGTACAGAGCAGAATAAAGCAGCTGGATAAAGTTGAATGGATAGAACTTGAAGATGAAGAATCGGCAGTGCAGTTTACATTTCCGCCTGCAACGCACTCAGGAAAAGTCTCCATTGAAATAGAAGGTCTTACTAAAAGCTACGATGGTGTTCATAATGTTTTAGAGAATTTAGATTTGATTGTTGAGAGAGGTGAGAAGATTGCTTTGGTTGGAGTTAACGGCGCGGGTAAATCTACATTTACAAGAATCATTGCAGGTATTGATAATGAATTTAAGGGAGTAGTAAAAGACGGGCATTTAGTCGGTAAAAAATTCTATGCGCAGAATCAGGCAGATGAATTATCCGGCGATATGACTGTGCTTGCAACGATGGAAGATGCAGTCGGAGGCGAGATAAGAAAAAGTCTGCGTTCTATATTAGGAAGCTTCTTGTTTAAAGGTGATGATGTATTTAAAAAAGTCGGAGTTTTATCCGGCGGAGAGAAGTCACGTCTTGCGCTTGCAAAGATGTTGATTGAGCCTTCAAATTTTTTAATACTGGATGAGCCTACGAACCACTTAGATATGCGTTCGAAGGAAGTTCTTATGAATGCTCTTAGAAAATATGATGGAACCGTTTTGATTGTATCTCATGACAGGGATTTTATTGACGGTATTGTTGATAAAGTTATCGAAGTAAAAAATAAAAGAATAAAAGTATTCTACGGTAACTGCTCGTATTACATAGAAGAGAAGGACAAAGAGAATAAAGAATTAAATAAAAAGATACCTGACCCGAAAAAAGAAATTTCAAAGCTTGAAGAAAAAAAACCGGTTGAGCATGCAAAGCCTATGAAGTCTCATGATAAGAATGATAAAAAAGAGCAGCAGCGAAGAGCGGCGGAATTAAAAAAAAAGATTAATTCTGTAGAAGCAGAACTTGCCAAAAATGAAAATAAAATAAAAGAACTTGAATTATTGATGGGGAATGAGGATTTTTATAAATCAGGCGATAATATCAAAACAGTCACGGACGAATATAATCTTACCAAGAAAAAAGTCGAAGAGCTTACTCAGGAATGGGAACAATTACAGCTACAGACTGTTGAATAATAAGTATAAATTTATATAATCAAACAACAAAAAATGAAAAATTTGAAACTAATTTTGTTACTTGCTTTACTAATGGGTTCTGTAAACTCTTATGCAGACTGGAAACCGGAATTTTCCAAAACAGGAATTCCAAAAAACGAAAAATCAAAATTAAATAAAGATTACAAATTAGCATACAAAGATTTTCAGGAGAAGTCAGGTAAGATTTTAGATTTCTACGTAGATTTTAAATTAGGCGGAACAAGCACAAGCGCAAGTGTAACTCAGGCAAATAATGTAGGTAGTTACAGCACAGACTCAAAAGTCGGTTTCAATGTAGGCGCATTGATTTATACAAGATTGTTTGATGCATTTCAGTTTTCAACAGGAATAGATTTCGCGGGAAAGAATTTTGAAGTAACTCCTCCTTCAAATGTTAATACCGGAACGCCAAGCGGTACAACAAAAGTTGACAGTTTAACACAGAAAGTAGCCAACAATTATCTTAACATTCCATTGAATGTAAATTTCGGCGGAATGATTACTGAAACACTTGGTCTTACATTCAACGGCGGACCATACTTAGGGATATTGCTTTCTACAGATGATAAATCAGGTATGGGATATAAAAATTTTGATTTAGGTTTAGTTGGTTCATTAACTGCGAATTATAAAATCGCTCCGCTGACAAGTGTATTACTTGGCGCAAAGTTTGAATACGGCGGATTAAATAATTTAGGAAGCACACCAAGAGTTGACAGAGTTTCAACTTCAAGCTTAGGATTTTTCACAGGTATAAGATTTTCAATCGACTAAAAAATTTTAAGTTATAAAAATCTGAAGAATCCCTTTCTCATAAAAAGGGATTTTTCTTTTTTAATTAAAAAGATATGAAAAATTTAATTCTTCTGGCGATAGTATTTTTTTCATTCGGCATTGCTAATGGGCAGGATGCTGATGAACTCTATAAGAAGGCAAAAGCTGAAATGAGCAATTCGAATTATTCGGATGCCGTTAAGCTTTTGACGCAGGCAATAGATATTAAAAAAGATGCATCATATTATTTTGAAAGAGGAACTTCATATTATTTTTTGAAAGAATATGATAACAGCGGAAAAGATTTCACAAGCGCAATAGAATTGAAACCGGATTATGCAGAAGCTTATAACAGAAGAGGGAAGATAAAGATCGAACTGAATGAACATGAATCTGCAATGAGAGATTTTGATAAGGCAATTGAACTGAAAAAAGATTATCCTGACCCGCATTACAATCGCGGACTGCTGAACTATATGGATAAGAAATATGATGCTGCAATAGTAGATTATACGGCTGCAGTAACTATTCGCCCTAATTTTTCGGAAGCATATTATAACAGGGGACTTGCATATTTTGATTCTGAAAAGTATGCTGAAGCTGTAGAGGATTATTCTAAATCAATAGAACTGAAGCCTGAATTCGGTAAGGCATTCTTTAACAGAGGCAATGCTAATCTTAGACTTAAGAAGTTTGATTATGCAGTGAATGATTTCACACAAGCAATCGATTTGAACACTGAAGTTATACTTGCCTATAGCAATCGCGGTCAGGCATATTACAATCAGGAAGATTATAAAAGTGCAATCGATGACTGGAATACTGCGTTAAAGCAGAATAAAGATAAAGATATGAATACTAAGCTGATGACATTCATTAAAGATGCAGAGAATAAAATGAAGGAACAAAAAAGCAGTAAGAAAGAAGATAAGTAAGGTCAAGAAATTTTTTGTGAATAAAAAAAGAGACGCTTATGGCGTCTCTTTTCGTTTATATTTAATATATTTAAATTCTCTTACTTCACCATCATCATTTTCTTCGTAATAACAAATCCATCTACTTCCATTTTATAATAATAAATCCCAGAAGATAAATCCATACCGTCAAAAATTACTTCAAAGCTGCCGGCCGGAGCGTATTGATTAACAATATTTTTCACTAATTTTCCCAGTGAATTATAAACACTAAGTTTAACGGCACCTGCTTTTTGAATATCAAATTTTATTTTTGTAGTTGGGTTGAAAGGGTTAGGGTAATTTTGATACAAACTATATTTCGCCGGGACAATACTGCTTATTTGGTTTACAGAAACTGTCTGCTCTAAGCTGAAGTTCTGATTTGGAAGTTCTGTGCCGAAATCATAATCCAATATTATTCCGAAGACTGCAGTATTTGTAAATCCGACTCTGTTTACTGTTACTGAATACTCACCTTCTGCTACATTCGGGATAGAATATGTCCCGTCGCTTTTTGTTACTGCCCAGCTGACCATCATTCCGAACGGAGTTTTTAAATAAACAAGAGCATCTTTTAACGGCACGCCGTTGTTGTATGAAACTGTACCAGAAATAATTCCTACCGATGAAGCATTGTAAAGTTTTCTTACTTTTATATCTAAATTATTTTGTGATGTTACTGCGATAATTTTAGTTGCAGTCTGCCAGTTATTTGTTCCTGGATAATAGCCGGGTACAAAATCTAAAGTCCCGGATGAATAAGCGAAGAGGTAAACTGTATCACCCGCAGTAACGTTAGCAAGAGTATAAGAACCTCCTGCGCCGATATTTGCAGAATCAACTTTTAACAATTGATAACTCGGGCGAATTAACTTGAAAGCCTTTACATAGCCGCCTGCAGTTGGTGTTAAAAGAGTATCGTATAAAACCTTTCCGTCGAGAGTAACTGCCTTAGTCTCCGAGGTAAAAAATACTGCAGCAAAGAATAGAGGTAAAATATATAATAGAATTTTTTTCATTTTTATTTTATAAGAGTCATTACTTTTGAAATTGTGAATTCGCCTGCGGTAAGCCTATAGTAATAAACTCCGCTTGAAAGATTGTTTGCATTAAATGTAACCTGATAACTTCCTGCTTTTAAATTTTGATTTACTAAAGTCTGTACTTCCTTTCCCAATGAATTGAAAACTGTAAGCTTTACTTCCGATGCAGAAGGAATATCGAATGAAATTTTTGTAGCCGGATTGAACGGGTTAGGATAATTTTGCTTTAGAACAAAATTAGCCGGCACTTCAGAGCTAACGGGATTTATAGCTGAAGGCTGCGCAGTTAATGTCATGATTTCTCCGGGAAGAGTAAACCTCACTCCGGGCTGACCGAATGTAGTCAGATCGACAGTCTGAGAAGGTGTAAAGCTTTTCACTACCCATATATCCGATGCTATCCATACTGTATCAGGAATGCTTACTATGCTGATCGGCACCGGGGGAAGCGGCGGAATTGTAAGCAAATAGCTAAGGTTTGGAGTAATCACAAATTTCTTTGCAGTGTAACTTCCATTGATAGTATTCACTACTTCATCGTTTAATCTTCTACCGTCTGCCTTTATTCTTAAAGGATATGAGGTTCCGTTATAAACAACAGTAGTATCTCTTGTAAAAAGACTGTAGTTTGTATTTACTGTCTGAGAAAATCTGTAAGTAGAGTACCATTGCTCCAGTGATTTTAAAAAGTTTACAAGTCCTAACTGGCCGATAAAAGAAATAGTATCCAGATTACCAAAGCTGAAATATACATAGCCGTTCGTACCCTGGAAATTATAATGGCTGGTATCGGTTATCGGTCCCTGTTGTCCGATGTTAACAAGATTTCTTCTGGAATAAACAAAGCTTGCTGAAAGTCCCTGATATGTTCCGTTATTTGCAAAGCTGTCTATTCTGTAAGTTGATGCGTTTTCTATTGGTTGATTTAAAGAATCCAGCGGAGTGGATTTATAGTACCATTTATAACCCGGAGCTGAAGGAAAATATGTGCTTGCATTCTGAGCGAAGGAAACACCTGAGGCAACGATAAAAAGCAAAAGGAAAAATCGTTTCATATATAGTTAATTATATTTAATTAAAGTTTAAATTTATAACAGGAAAATAAGCTAATAAAATTCAATTTTGAATATAATTTTACCTGCATAATCCCTATAATTGTAGTTCCAATCAAAAATTCATGAAAATAGGCGATTACAATCTACATTCAGTACAAACAGGCTTATTCAAGCTGGACGGCGGGGCAATGTTCGGCGTCGTTCCGAAAAATCTCTGGACAAAAACCAATCCTTCCGATGAAATGAACAGAATAGATATGTGCACACGCGCATTGCTGTTCGATAACGGCAAAAGAAAAATATTAGTTGATACGGGTATTGGATATAAGCTTGCAGAGAAAATAAATAAAATTTACGATGTTGATTTTTCCAAATACACTCTGGAAAAATCTTTAAACGATATAGGTTTAACACGCGAAGATATAACAGATGTGTTACTGACGCATCTTCATTTTGACCATGCCGGCGGCAATACTTATTATGATGAAGAGCATCAGCTGCAGATTGCTTTCCCGAATGCAACATATCTTGTGCAGAAGAAGCATTATGAATGGGCATTGAATCCAACTGAGCGGGATAAGGCAAGTTTCTTTCCGGAGAATTATAAAATACTTGAAGATAAAAAAGTTCTGAAATTTTATGACGGCGAAGAAAAATTTGATGATATAATTACTTTATGTCCTGTTGACGGGCATACTGCCCATATGCAGCTTATAAAAGCATCAGACGGCGAGACAACTTTATTCTATCTTGCAGATTTAATTCCGACTGCAGGGCATGTACCGCTTGCATATATAATGGGATACGATTTATTTCCGCTTACAACTCTTGAAGAGAAAAGAAAATACCTCAAAAATATTTCTGAAGAAAACTGGACAGTCTTTTTTGAGCATGATCCTTATAACGAAGCCGCGAAAATCGGTTTGGGTGATAAAGGATATTTTGTAAAAGAGAGATTTAACTTATAAAAACTATTGAATGAATTTTTCTACCGTTGATTACGTCATAGTTGTTGTCTATCTGATAGGTGTTGCTTTGTTCGGCATTCTTTCCTCAGGTAAACAAACTTCTGCCAAAGATTATTTTCTGGGCTCAAAGAAAATTCCGTGGTGGGCTGTATGCTTTTCAGTAGTTGCTACAGAAACAAGCACGCTTACATTTATCAGTATTCCCGGGCTGGCATATCTTACAAATATGAATTTTCTCCAGCTTGCCTTGGGTTACTTAATAGGCAGAATAATTGTAGCAGCAATTTTTATCCCCAGATATTACAGAGGGGAAATTGAAACTGCCTATCAGTTCCTCGGCAACAGGTTCGGCTCGCCGATGAGAAAATATTCATCCATTACATTTATTGTGCTGAGAATTTTTGCCGATGGTGTAAGATTGTTCACTACAGCAATTCCCATAAAGTTTGTTACAGGCTTGGGATATTTCGAATGTATTGTTATTATAGGCGTTATTACTCTGATATACTCATACATAGGCGGAATTAAAGCTATTATATGGACAGATGTAATTCAGATGTTCATTTATATTGGCGGAGCGATTGCATCCATTGTAGTAATTTTTAATCTGCTTCCAAACGGATGGCAGGATGTTGTAAACTTTGCTGCACCTGCAGATAAATTCCAGATATTTAATTTTAACTTCCCGACTTTCAGTCAGTTTTTTACAGGACCCTATAATATTGTCGGCGGACTTGTCGGCGGAGCGTTTTTATCTATGGCTTCGCATGGAACTGACCAGCTGATTGTTCAAAGATTATTAACATGTGAAACTAAAAGAGATGCGCAGAAGGCTTTGATTGGCAGCGGAGTGCTGGTGTTAATACAGTTTGCTATTTTTCTTGTAATTGGTGTTATGTTGTATGCATTGTATCAGGGCGCTGATTATAAAACTTTGAAAATCGGAGAGTACTTCTTAATAAAATCAGATGAAATTTTTCCTAAGTTCATAATTCAAAATTTACCTATAGGTATTGCCGGTCTTGTTATAGCAGGGTTGCTTTCTGCTTCTATGTCAACTCTTTCATCGGCATTTAACTCCCTTGCTTCAACTACTGTGATGGATTTGTTCAAGAAAAAAGCCACGGATAAAGCTGAACTGAAGTTCTCGCGTCTGGCAACATTATTCTGGGGACTTGTAATTATCGGAACAGGTCTGATGTTTCAGGATGAAAAAAATCCTGCAGTTGATTATGCCCTTAAAATCCAGTCAATGATTTACGGCGGGCTGCTGGGAGTTTTTTTACTAGGAATTATTTATAAAAAGGCAGCGTTAAAAGATGCAGTAATATCATATACGTTTGCTATTATTACCTTAACACTGTTATTTTTACTGCCTCAGTTTAAAATAATGCCTGCTTTAAATTTAACATGGTTTACTTTTTTCGGAGTGATAATAACATTTGTAGTTGCGAATATTACTATGCTGTTCAAATCAAAAAATACAGATGTCCAAATTTGATAAGACATATACAAACGGCGAAGTAACGGTTTTCTGGAAGCCTGATTTATGCATTCACTCTACAAAGTGTTTTCATAGTCTTCCGGAAGTTTTTAATCCGAAAATAAGACCATGGATTCAGTTAGATAAATCATCAACGGATAAAATAATAGAGACGGTGAAAAATTGCCCCTCAGGAGCTTTATCTTATAAATATAACAGCGAAAGCTCAAATGAGGCAAAAACAATGGAAGAACCTACAGCACCGATACAAGAAACTGAACAAAAACCGGAAGCATCCGTAAGAATTCAGGTAAGTCCTAACGGTCCATTGCTGGTAACAGGCAATGCGATAATTGTAAATACTGACGGCACGGAAACAATAAAAGAAGGTAAGTTTGCCTTGTGTAGATGCGGGCAATCCACAAGAAAACCCTTTTGTGACGGAACACATAAGACAATAACTTTCGATTCTTGAAACTATGGAAGACGGCAAACCTTCAAAAGAGCAGCTTGATTTTTATTTTAAGACGAGCAGAAAATACTTTGATGAACTTGCTAAGCAGTATTACGAAACAGACAGAGAATTTTACAATAAAAATTTTGCCGGATATTATGGCTTTAAAAATTT
>JBGAGG010000003.1:0-373372 GCA_044226845.1 Ignavibacteria bacterium | reverse complement strand
TTGTGTTATAATAAATGAATTAAATTTTAATACTAATCAATTTTAATGGATAATAACAAGAACAAGAAAAAATCAGGCAACGATGATTTTAACTGGAGCCGTGTCTTCAGAATCGTTCTCGGCTGGAGCGCAATTTTAATTGGGTTCTTTCTGATAATGATTTACACGAAGGGCTCGGAAGGTAAGTACTCAGATGTTTCATTCGACGAATATCAAAGATTGCTTGCGGATAAAAAAATAGAAAGCGCAGTAATCAAGAAGAACGATAACAACTACGAATTCCTTGGTAAGCTGAAGGGCAATGAGCCTGTAACTATCGGCGGGCGTTCATTTACCACAGATAAAATTACAGTATTTCTTCCGTACACAAATTTAGAAGATTCATATATAAAATCACTGAACGATGCAGGCGTTAAATTCTCAGTTGAGAAGGACGACGGCGGATGGATGGGACCTCTTTTAGGAGCGATTCCATGGATACTTATAATCGTATTCTGGATTTTAATAATGAGAAGAATGCAGTCAGGCGGCGCAGGCGGCTCGCGTAATATTTTCTCATTCGGAAAATCAAAGGCGAAGATGCTGAACGAATCTGCTATCAAAGTTACATTCAACGATGTAGCGGGAGCAGATGAAGCAAAGCAGGAGCTTTCGGAAATTATAGACTTTTTAAAATCACCGGGCAAGTTTCAAAAGCTCGGCGGTAAAATCCCGAGAGGCGTGCTTTTATTAGGCCCTCCCGGAACAGGTAAAACTTTACTTGCCCGCGCAGTTGCAGGCGAGGCAGGCGTTCCATTCTTTTCAATCTCAGGTGCAGACTTCGTTGAAATGTTTGTCGGCGTTGGCGCATCGAGAGTAAGAGATTTATTCGAGCAGGGAAAGAAACACGCTCCGTGTATAATTTTCATAGACGAAATTGATGCAGTAGGTCGTCATCGCGGTGCAGGTATGGGCGGCGGACATGATGAAAGAGAGCAGACATTGAATCAGCTTCTTATCGAAATGGACGGCTTTGAACAGAATAACGGTGTAATAGTTATCGCTTCCACAAACAGACCTGACATTCTTGATCCGGCTTTATTACGCCCGGGAAGATTTGACAGACAGGTAGTTGTCGATAGACCTGACGTTAAGGGAAGAGAAGGAATTTTAAAAGTGCACACAAGAAAAATTCCACTATCAAAAGATGTTAAGATTGAAACAATTGCAAAGGGCACTCCGGGATTTTCTGGTGCAGACCTTGCAAACCTTGTAAACGAAGCAGCGCTTCTTGCAGCAAGAAACAGCAAGGATGTTGTGAGCATGCGCGAGATGGAAGATGCTAAAGATAAAGTAATGATGGGTACGGAAAGAAAGAGCATGATAATTTCCGATAAAGAAAAATTAACGACTTCATATCACGAGTGCGGACACGTTATCGTAGCGCGAATGATTCCTGAAGCTGACCCTGTACATAAAGTTACAATCATTCCGAGAGGAAGAGCGCTTGGTGTAACGACTTATCTTCCGATGGATGAAAAGCACAGCTACTCTAAGGAACATATCGAGGCAGTTATTGCATACGCTATGGGCGGAAGAGCAGCTGAGAAATTAATTTTCAACGAGCTTACAACCGGCGCAAGCAATGATATCGAACGCGCAACGGGAATGGCAAGAAGAATGATATGTGAATTCGGCATGAGCGATAGGCTCGGACCTGTAGCTTACGGACAGAAGCAGGAAGAAGTTTTTCTTGGAAGAGAAATGGGCTCACACCATAACAGAGATTACAGCGAATCAACACAGATAATTATTGATGAAGAAGTTAAAAGAGTTGTTCAGGCAGGCATGACAAAGGCTGAAAGAATTTTAAAAGACAATATTGAGATACTGCATAAGATGTCTCACATACTTGTTGAAAGAGAAATTCTTGATGCAGAAGAAATTGATAAGATAATGCGCGGAGAGGAATTGCCTCCGTTCGTTAAAGAACCGATTTTACCTGTTAAGGAAGCCGGCAAAGAAGCTAAGAAAGAAAAGATAATGAAGGACGACCCGGGCTTTTCAGGCAATGTAGCATTGGCGAATTAAACTTAGTTCAATATAATTTCAGAAGCGGTTCCGTAATGAATTTTTCGGAATCGCTTTTTTTATGTGCTTATCGTATTTATGGAATCAGGAAAAAAGTTAGATATAAAAAATGAAATGCTGCGGAAAACGATTCACATCGGTTACTCCATCGTGCCATTTATATATCTGCTTACTGATAAAAAAACGATAATTATAATTACTGCTGCAATAAGTCTTTACATGGTTACGCTTGATTTGCTCAGGCTCAAATGGGTTTGGCTTCAGAATTTATATTTGAAGGTACTCGGAAAGATCTTAAGAAATCACGAAGGCGATAATAAAAAATCGTTATTCACCGGCGGCACGTATATTGTTCTTTCATCGCTTTTTTGTTTTTTATTTTTTGAAAAGCATGTTGCAATCAGCGCAATGTTTATTACAACATTCGGAGATACGGCAGCAGCATTGTACGGAAAACACTTCGGTAAAATTAAGGTTTTTGATAAGACAATTGAAGGCAGCATAGTTTTTTTTATTACCGGGCTTATAATTCTCTATTTCATGGGAATGCTCAGCGGATTATTTCTAATCCCTGCCCTAATCGCTTTGTTTATTACAGTTGTGCTTGAGCTTATGCCGATTCCCATAGATGATAATATTCTTATTCCTGTTTCGTTTTGTGTGTTGTTTAATACGGTTAATATGATATTGGGAAGAGGATGTCTTTGTTAGTAAAAAGTACAAAGTAGTAAGTATTAAGTAAGAAATATAACAATTCATAACTCATAATTTATAATTCATAATTTAAAAAATGTCTTTAAGATGCGGTATAGTAGGACTTCCGAATGTAGGAAAGTCAACATTGTTTAATGCTTTAACCTCTTCACAAAATGCAGAGGCGGCAAATTATCCTTTTTGTACAATCGACCCGAATGTGGGAACGGTCATCGTTCCCGATGAAAGAATCGATAAGCTTGTTGCATTATATAATCCTAAAAAAATAATTCCGTCAACGATTGAATTCGTTGATATAGCAGGACTTGTAAAGGGCGCTTCAAAGGGCGAAGGGCTTGGCAATCAGTTTCTATCTCATATCAGGGAAGTAGATGCAATTATTCATATTGTAAGATGCTTCGAAGATGAGAACGTCATTCACGTAGAGGGAAAAGTAAATCCTGCCGATGATATTGAAGTAATTGAAACAGAGCTGATACTGAAAGATTTAGATACAACTGAAAAGGGAATTGATAGAACTTCAAAGGGACTGAAGTCAGGCGATAAAAAAATCAAAGCTGCGGTTGATGTCCTTACAAAATTAAAAGAACATTTATCAGGCGGAAGACTTGCAAAATATTTTACGAATGAATTAGATAACGAAGACGATAAAATCACAATCAGAGACTTGCATCTGTTGACAGATAAACCATTCCTCTATGTTGCAAACGTAGATGATTCAAGCTCGAAGGGAAATAAGTATTCCGATATCGTAAAAGAAATCGCTGCTAAAGAAGGCGCGAATTTCATGACGTTATCTGTTCAAATTGAATCTGAAATTTCCCAGTTAGAAACTAAAGAAGAGAAAGCAGAATTTTTAAAAGAGTTAGGACTTGAAGCATCAGGTCTTGACAGACTTATAAGAGAAGCATATTCGCTTTTAAATTTAATCACATACTTCACAGCAGGGGAGAAAGAGCTTCACTTATGGACCATCCATAAAGGCACAAAGGCTCCGGCAGCAGCAGGAGTAATTCATACTGATTTTGAAAAAGGATTCATCCGCGCAGAAGTAATAAAGTGTAAAGACATTCTTGAATATAAAACCGAAGCCGCCGTTAAAGAAAAAGGTTTACTGCACGTAGAAGGAAAAGATTATGTGTTTGAGGACGGAGATATTGCGAACTTCAGGTTCAACGTGTAACGCAGTCGTCAATTGTTAGTCGTTGTTCGTTATTTGATTTATGATTAGAACTCCTTTTGGATTTTCCGAAAGGAGTTTTTTTGTCCATCATGTTTAGTAAGATATCTTTTTCCTTGAGCTTCCATCTTTATTCATTATCCAAATTCTTCCATCGTTATAAGAAGTATTTGTATAACAAATCATTTTTCCATCAGGAGACCAACTAGGGCTAATAGCATTTGTATTGATTTGAGTTTGTTCACTTCCATCGATTTTCATACTAAAAATTCTATTACCATTAGCTGCCTTAAACCAAGTCAACATTTGACTATCCGGTGAAACTTTTGGATTATGTTCTGTTTCATTGTCATTTGTCAAAATTGCAATTGTGTTACCCGATGTGTCTATAATTGCAAGTTCAGAATCAGAGCCTGAAGCAGGGGAATATTTGCTAACTATTAATCTTACTCCGTCAGGAAACCAACTCGGTTCTCTAACCTCTCCTAATTCAGGAGTAAATATTATTCTTTTTTTCTGTGTACCATCCGATTTCATCTTCCAAATAAAATGTCCATCTAATTCACTCATATAATCAGAATCATATGCAATCCAGTTACCATCTTTACTCCACGAAGGATAGAAACTACTTCCTTCGAATGTAAGTTGAATTGTTGCTGTATCACCGCTTACACGTTTTTTATAAATTGTTCTTTGTCGTTCAAATAAAATCCATTCTCCATCCGGAGACCATTGTGGTGAATTGCCAAAACTTTGCACAACTGTTCTTTTATTAGATGAATTAGTATCAATTGCATTAATTTTAAACCCATCCGTCAGATTTCCGGTAATATAGGCAATTGAATTTCCATTAGGAGACCAACAAGGTTCAGCATCTATTACTGTTATTCTTGGATCAATTGGAGTTTCAGGATTTATTATCGTATCATTATTACAAGAATAATTGAAAAAGATTGAAATAAGAAACAAAGAATATAAAATTATTTTACTTATCATAATTTGGATTGGATCCCGCTTTCGCAGGAATGACATATTGTGGGTATAGGGAATTTTCTAAGAACTAACAACCAACTAAACTAACTAATCCCCACAGCCTTCAAACCATTCACAACAACAACGGTAAAAGCGTATGCAAGAGCAGTAAAGACTACGATTTGCAGTATCGGGATTTTCCAGCCACCGGTTTCCTTTCTGGCGATGGCAGTCGTGGATAAACACTGCATTGCAAAAACGAAAAATATAACAAGCCCTATGACCATTGACGGAGTAAATAATTTCTTTCCTGTATCTTCAAACTTAGCTTCTTTCATTGCAGTAAGTAAACTGTTATGATTCGATTCATCGTCATCGGTCACTTTGAAAATAAGTGCTAAGGAGCTGACGAACACTTCACGCGCTGCGAAAGTAGCAACAAGAGAAACGCCGATACGCCAGTCCATTCCCATCGGCTTCATAACGGGTTCAATAAATCTTCCCATCATGGCAGCATATGAGCCTGCGAGTCGTTCGGAGTTTTTAACAGAAGAAACTTCCTCAGCGCTTAACTTATCCGCATCCGGAATGGACGGATTGTAATTTGGAAAAGTTGTCAGCACCCATAGCACAAGAGATAATATTAAAATCACCGGTCCCGCTTTTTTTACATATTGCTTCGCATTCTTATACGAATGTTTCAAATTGTACCAGAGCTTTGGTCTGCGATAAGCGGGGAGTTCAAGAATAAATGAAGAGTCCTCTTTTTCTTTTACTATCTTATCGCGGAATTTATTAACTATAGCTGCTACAACAAGCGAGCTTACTATACTGAAAATATATATCAGCGTAAAAAATATTCCGCCGAGATATGGCTTATCTTTGGGAGTTAAAAATGCAACGAGTAAAGCATAAACCGGAATACGTGCCGAGCACGACATTAGCGGTAAAATAAAAATCGTTAAAAATCTTTCCTTCTTATTTGCAATAGTCCGCGCTGCCATGGTTGCAGGGATGGCGCATGCAAATCCTGAAAGCATCGGAACAAATGAACGTCCGTTCAATCCTATTTTTGAAAGAGGTTTATCTACGAGCATTGCTCCGCGCGCTAAATAGCCAGAATCTTCCAATAACTCAAGAATGAAAAATAAAATTAAAATCTGCGGGAGGAAGACGAGGACTGAACCGAGCCCGGGTATAAGTCCGCCGGAAACTAAATCACTCAATAAATTATCTCCAATTAAATCACCTGAATAATTTGAAAGCCATTCAAATCCTCCGCTTATCCAGTCCATCATAGGCTGGGCAATCCAGAAAATAGCAGTGAACGTAAAAGCCATAATCAGGAAGAAAATTGTAAGTCCCCAGTATTTATGAAGAAAAATCTTATCAAGCTTAAGAGTCTTTGAGTCAGGTCTTACAAACGGTCTTCGCTGATTTAATATAACAAGCTCTTCGTTGATAGCATTTAAATCAAGTGCGCCGTTTTTTCTGTGACCGTTCTCAGTTATTACTTCATCTTCAATCTCTTCAATCTGTTTGTATGAAAGAAGCAACTTATCTTTATCTATATGGAATTTTGCAATCGGTAAAATTATTTCTTCTTTTTGCATTGCGATAATTTTATCACGCGTCTTTTCCAACAGAGTATCTAATCCGTCTGCATTTCTACCGTCGAATTTCACAACACAGCAGCCGAGTATTGCACTGAGCTTTATAATATCTATATCTTTTCCGTTGCGCTTAAGAATGTCAATCATTGTTACAACAACAATCAGATTGAAATTCGATTCCATCAGCTGCTTCACTAAATACAAATGCCGCGAAAGCTGCGATGCATCAACAGTTACAATTACTATATCGGGATGTCCGTATTTGGGATGTTTGTATAAAGTATCTACAGAAACTTTTTCATCGGGGGAAGTGGGTATTAAGCTAATGATTCCGGGGGAGTCAAGTATATCGGCGTTAACTTCGTGCTTGCTGAGAATTTTCGAAACAGAATAATTTACAGTAGAGCCGGGATAATTTACTGTCTTGGATTTTTTTCCGCTGAGATAATTATACAGCGTAGTCTTGCCCGAGTTTGGCGGACCGACTAATGTTACAAGCGGAGTTTTCTTTTCGTTTAAATGTGAATACAATGCGCCTCTTTTTTTCTGATTGCAATTATGGTTCCTCTTATTGCAAATGCAAGAGGGTCTTTGAACGCCGAGCAATTAAGAAGCTCGATTTCCTGCCCGGGCGTGAAACCGATTTCAAGTATTCTGTGCGCAGACGGGTGAGTATTATCTACGTCTTTTATTACGGCGCGCTCGCCAATTTTTAAATCGTCAGCTCTTTTCAATTAAAAACTTTATTTAGTCTTTGTTTAAATCTTATTAAGACTTTGTATAAATATACAGACAAATTTTTTTAAAGCTACTATTGGTGTTTAGTATCGTGCTTAAATTCACATGCTTTTTCATCTTTACACTCGGCAAAAACCTGTAAAGTGTGGTCAACTAATTTCAGTTCGTTTTTCTTGCAGACTTCTTCCTGAAGCTTTTCAATTTTAGGATCTTCAAATTCAAGGATTCTGTTGCAATGAACACAGATAATGTGATAGTGATTGTTGCGTCCGAATTTCGTTTCGTAGCGTGTACGTTCGCCTTTGAAGTTGTGCTTTGTAAGAAGGTCGCACTCGCTCATCAGGTCAAGAGTTTTATAAACGGTCGCTCTTGAAACGTTCAGATATTCATTCTTCATTTTTAAATACAACTCATCTGCATTGAAATGTCCTGCCATATTTAAAGCGGCATCAAGAATAAGAAATCTTTCATTTGTTATTCTGTGCGCATGCTCTTTTAAATACTTTACAAAAATTTTTCTTGCGTCTTCTGTTATCAAGTTTTAGTTGTTGGTTTTTTTATTATTATGTCATTCCGGCAAAAACCGGAATGACATTAAAACTATCTTAAAACGACTTCAATGCTTTATGCAATGCTTCGAAGCCTTCATTTATTTCTGCTTTGTTAATGTTTACCGGAGGTCTGAATCTTATTGTTCTTCTTCCGCATGGGAGAACCATTACGCCTGACTCTAAAGCTTTTTTGATAACCTGATTTCTTGTTTCAGTATCTTTGCAGCTGAATGCGCACATAAGGCCTTTACCTCTTGGACTTAATACTAAACCGTAAAATTGTTCGTAAAGTTCTTTTATCTTTGCAAGCATGTATTCACCCATAACTTCGGCATTCTGTACTAAATTTTCTTCTGCAATAATTTCAAGAATTCTTTTTGAGCGCACCATATCAGTTATATTGCCGCCCCATGTAGAATTAATTCTGCTTGGTTCGTGGAATACGTTTTCCGGTACTTCATCAACTCTGTCTGTACATAATAATCCGCATACCTGCATCTTCTTGCCGAATGTAATTATATCGGGCTGAACAAAATGCTGATGTGCCCACCATTTACCTGTGAGTGCAATACCTGTCTGCACTTCATCAAGTATGAACATGATTTCGTTTTCATCGCAGATTCTTCTTAATTCCTGGAAGAATTCTTTTCTGAAGTGATGGTCTCCGCCTTCACCCTGAATTGGTTCTAGTATGATTGCTGCAATATCATCTTTATTTTTTCTTAATGCATCCATAATTTCAACAACTGCATTTTTTTCATCTTCAATTGTCTGTGCTAAGTTCTCTTCGTTAAGCGGGAATGTTATGTACGGATTTGTAATTCTCGGCCAGTCGAACTTAGGATAATATTTAGTCTTTTCGGGTGATGTATTTGTTAATGACATTGTGTAACCGCTTCTTCCATGAAATGCTTCCTTGAAGTGCATTATCTGATGGCCTTTTTCTTCTGTGTAACCTTTTGCAAAATTCTTTCTGACTTTCCAGTCGATTGCAACCTTCATTGCATTTTCAACTGCAAGAGCTCCGCCTTCAATAAAAAATGAATACTTGAAGTAAGAGGGGACTGCAAGCTTCCAGAATGTATCAACAAACTCAGCCTGGTCCTGTAAGTAAATATCGGATAAAGAAGGCTTTGAAACTGCTACCTCGCCAAGTTTCTTTTTGAATTCATCGTTGTTGATTTTCGGATGGTTCATCCCGAGAGGATTAGATGCAATGAATGTGAAAAAATCCAGATATCTTTTTCCATGCTTTGCATCGTAAAGATATGAGCCCTGTGATTTTTTCATATCTAGAGTCATATCAAATCCGTCAACTAGCATATATTTTTTTAGAACGTCCTGTACATTAGCTGCATCAATGTGTGGGACTGCACCGACTCCGTTTGTAGCTGTAGATTTTTTTTCCATTGTTTCCATTGTAGAATCCTCCGTGGTTAAGATTTAGTGAATATTACCTATAAAAAGGGGTGTTTCGTTTTGTGATTTTAAAAATTTTCTGAATCTGAGTACATCTTTAGGGGCTACTATAAATATTAATCCGATTCCGAGATTAAAAGTTCTTCTCATATCTTTTTCATCAACGTTTCCTTTTACCTGAATGATATCAAATATTGCAGGGCGTTCCCAGCTGTCGTAATCAATTTTTATTTTAAGATTTTTCGGCACAACGCGTTTTGTATTGCCTTCTATTCCGCCGCCTGTAATGTGTGAGATGGAATTAATCTTAAACTTTTGCAAAGAACTCTGTATTATATTTAAATATGACTTATGTGTGTTAAGTAATTCTAAACCTATTGTATTTTTTAAGCCAGAGTATTTCTGATTCAGCTTTTGTTTCGTATCGAATATTTTTCTTACCAGCGAATATCCGTTTGTGTGAAGCCCGTTTGAAGGAAGGCCGATAAGGACATCACCTTTCTTAACGTTATTTTTATTTACAATCTTACTCTTTTCAACAATTCCTGTAATTGAACCTGCCAGATCAAAATCATCTCCGTGATAAACTCCCGGCATCTCTGCAGTCTCTCCGCCGATTAGCGAGCATCCGTTGGCTTTGCATCCGCGAATCAGACCCTTCACAACTTCCTGCGCAGTTTTGCTTTTCAGCTTTCCCATTGCATAGTAATCAAGAAAGAACTGCGGTACTGCTCCGCATACTGCAATATCGTTAACGCAATGATTAACAAGGTCTTCGCCGATAGTATCGTACTTATTTAAAAGAGCGGCAATTTTAAGCTTAGTTCCTACGCCGTCAACACTGGAAACAAGAACAGGGGATTTGTATTTTTTGAAGTCTATCTGGTAGAATGAGCCAAAATTTCCGATGCCCTGAATAACACCTTTTGTGAAAGTGCTTTTCACAAGAGGGCTAATGGCTTTTACAAATTTATCTGCTTCGGAAATGTTTACGCCTGAGGACTTATAGCTTACTTTCACTCTATAAGTTACTCAAAATGCAGAATTTTATCAATGCAGTTTCATAGTGAAAATACTGCGTTTAAAGTGTTTAAAGTTAGTTTTGGGAAATTTTGAAATATAGTAAGTTATTTCAGATGAAACAGAAGCAGATTTACCGGACGGACATTTTTTTCATACTGACAGACAACAATGTACATTCAAAAATTAATTAGCACAAAATTTGTATAAAAAAGATGAATATTCTTATAATCAGAAATAGTTTTTTCGGCATACCAATTGAAATAATGTATTACAGGTTCATTTAAATAGTAAAGTAAAGACATTTAACGAGGTGAGATAAAATCGGTATTGTGTAGACAGTAATCTGCACTTTATGGTGACTATCTCACTTTTAAAAACTCTTACAGACTTTACAAAAACCAAAATTTTGCGGTGAGGTATTATACAATATGTTTGAAAGGATTAAATTCCAATTCCATATCGTAGATTACTCGCCGCTTTAATTTTTTCGGTGAGAAAATAGATATCCTTTTATATCTCCGTATCAGCTGGGGTGATAATTACATAATTAGTATTTCATTGCAGATATACTAACTCGCCGAATTTTAAACAAGGTGGAGAAGGATGTATACAGTGTCGGAAGAGGTTCCGACTATATGTCTCTTGTATAAGCCCGTTGCCCGGAATTAAGTTGTGAAGGAAAATTTACAATTATGGTTTCGGATATAGGATTTATGCATTCTTCACCTTTTTTATTTTGTGAAAATAAATCTAGGCTAAAATATATCTTTTTGTAGAAAATATTAGAACTACTCTGGTTTCCCCCTCTTTTAAAAGGAGGGGGACTGAGGGGGTGGTTTAAGTTCGAACATTTAAAATTTCTGATTTAATTTTTTCGACTACTATATTGATATTTTCAATCACTTCATCATTTTTAAATCTAGTAGTTTTTATTCCCAATGACTTTAAAAAATCTGATTTAATTTTATCGCGATTTTTGTTCTCTTCAAATAAATGAACTTCTCCATCTAATTCTATTGCTAAGTTAACTTCGGGGGCAAAGAAATCTAAAATATATTTATTAACACTATATTGTCTTCTGAATTTTATATTCAATAATTTACTTTTTCTTAATTCTTCCCATAATAGTTTTTCAGCAAGAGTCGAGTTATTCCTTAAGTATTGTCTTTGTTTCTTTAAAGTAATTTTATTGTAAATTTCCATAATGATTTTGTTTTAAACCACCCCCTCAGTCCCCCTCAGTCCCCCTCAGTCCCCCTCCTTTGAAAGGAGGGGGAAGCTGATACTAATTTCTATACCTAATCTTCAATATTTTTTTTCTTAGTGAGCTTTCCCGCATTAAATTCACTCAGAGTTATCCAGCCGGCTTTTTTAAATACTACAAGCATAATTATTATTATAGCAGCCATAACTCCTATACTGGAAAAAAAACCGGTTTCGCTGTGAAGGAAAGGCATATAGTCGAAGTTCATCCCGTAAATTCCCGTTATAAGATTTAGTGGTAAAATTATCGTTGCAATAATTGTAAGCCTTTTCATAATATTATTCATATTGTTATTCACAATGGAAAGATATGAGTCAAGCATACTTGTTACAACGTCACGGTATGATTCTGCGCTATCGACAATTCTGACTAAGTGGTCGTAAACATTTCTGTAATACATAGATTCTTCAGAAGAGATTAAATCGTATTCTCCTCTGTAAAGCTTGAATAAAATTTCTTTCTGATAGCTGGCAATCCTTCTTATTTTTATCAGCTGCTTTTTCATATTCAGGATTTTCTGAAGCGTAGAATTAGATGACTGCATCTTAAAAACAAAATCTTCTACTCTGTCAATCTCTTCTTCTATGTAATCAAGCACGGGATAATACCTGTCAACAAGTGAATCAAGAATTATGTGAAGAGCATAGTCAGGTCCTTTTTTTAATATTGCTTCGCGCAGCTGCTGGTTAACACTTGCCAGAATAAAATTCTTTTCCGTTTCGTTATGAACTGTGATAATAAAATTATGACCTATGAAACAGCTTAATGAAAACTGTTTATAATGAGTGTAATCATCTGAAACAGATATACCGTTGAATACTAAAAAGAGATAATACTCGTAATCATCAATTTTAGGCAGGTGAACATCTTCTTTTCTGTTAAGATACTTCAGACAGTCTTCTATGGCAAGCGGATGGAAATTGAAAATGTCTTTGAGGATTTTCATTGATTCCTCTTCCACCGGCTGCCACATATCTATCCAGACGAATTCATTTTTTGCAGTTACATCCCATGAATTGAAGTCTTTGAAATCAACCGGATGGCATCCGTGTGAGTTTTGTGTGAGTATAGTTATCATAGTTCAGTTTCGAGTTTCGAATTTCAAGTTAACAAACTAATTCATAATTCTAAATTCATAATTCAGAATTCAGAATTAGAAGTATTCTTATGAACCTTCCCGTCAATCACTATCACAAACTCTCCCTTTAAATTTTCGTCACCTATCTGATTTAAAATTTCCTTCGCTGTGCCTCTGAAATGTTTTTCGCCGGGCATGGTTAAATCGAAGCCTATAAAAATTTGTGTAGCAGGGAATACTTCGGCAAAGTCATTAAGAATTTGTTTAAGTCTGTAGGGAGCTTCAAGCAAAGTAAAAACCTTATTCAGATTTTTTAGTTCGTAAATCTCTTTTTTTCGTATTTCGCTTTTGGGAGAGAGGAAGCCTATATAATAAAACCTGCTTATATCAAATCCCGATAGCACAATTGCTGCAAGAACTGAATTCGGTCCGTGAAGGAATTCAAGCTTAATATTAAAATCTATACACTTTTTTAAAAGCGTTTTGCCGGGGTCAGCAAATATCGGTGTGCCTGCATCAGATATAAGCGAAATATTTTTCCCGTTAACTAAGTCGAGAAAAATTTCTTCCGTCTCTTCGTTATCTTTATTATCGTTGTGCTCGTTTATTCTTTTAAGATCTTTTTTTATGCCGAAAAATTTCAGGAGCTTCACTGCTTCTTTATATTCTTCAACGATAATGTAATCGGATTCTTTAAGATAACGCAGCGCCCGCAGAGTTATATCTGCATAGTTGCCGATAGGTGTTGTTATTAGATTAAGAGGCAAGTTATTGTGATTTTTATTTTACGCCGGTACTTCCGTATCCGCCGGCAGCGCGTTCAGTCTCGGATAAATTTTCATCTTCGGTAAACACTGCGCGTTCGTGTTTTGCAATTACAAGCTGGGCAATTCTGTCGCCGAAATTTATTTCAAAATCATTTTCACCGAAGTTTACAAGAAGCACTTTAACTTCACCGCGGTAATCAGAATCAATTGTGCCTGGAGTATTTAAAACCGTAACTCCGTGGTTCAGTGCAAGTCCGCTTCTTGGGCGAACTTGTGCTTCATAACCTTCGGTAAGTTCAATTATAAGATTTGTGGGTATTAATTTTCTTTCTCCCTGCTTTAATGAAATTATTTCAGAAGAAGAAGACCTCAGGTCTGCGCCTGCAGAGCCTGAGGTTTTATATTCGGGTATAAATGCTTCTTTAGAAGCGTCAAATTTTTTGTATAAAACTATCATGTATTCTGTACGGCACTGGCAAAAATTCCGAATATGAATATGATAAATCCAATGATCAATGCAATGATTGAAACAATAGTATTAACTATGCCAAGCCACATACCGATTGTTGCCATTGAGCGTCCTGCTTCAGAGGAACGTCCTTCGTTAATAGCGTTAAGCTCTTTTTTACCGATGATCCACGCAGGTATAGCGGTTAATAATGAACATGTTAAAACCCAGGCAGCTATGCCAAGTATCAATGCAACGATTGCATTTGTACTAGCCTTGTTCTGGTCAACGCCTCCGTATTGAGTATTGCCAAAAGCCGGCGGTGGCGGCGGCGGAGGAGGATTATAACTCGGCGGCGGCGGTGGCGGTGGTGGATTATAATTTGGCGGCGGCGGCGGAGGTGGTGGAACTGAGCCTCCGTCTCCCATATCAGGACTAAATAGTTTGTAATTTTTCATAGTTGAATTAATTTAAAGAGTTTAAACAAATATAAAGGAAAAATTCAGAATTAAGAATGAAGAATTAATTGAAATCTTATTAAACTTGATATAATAAAATCTTTTATTGAAATTTATGTTAACCAAACCCCAATTCCTATGTCATATCAGAGTAAATTCTCAATTACAGTTGCAGCTTATAACACACATAATGATTTACGTTCAAATGCAGATTTTGTTGTGAATAGCTATAATGATGATGCAGCAGCAACAATCAATCAGGCTATTGATTCTGCAAAAGATTCCGGCGGAAATTACTGCCCCATACCAATCCTTTTACTTCCAGGTGATTATTTTATAGATTCACCTGTAACTGTTTTTGATTCATTAAATTTATCAGGTCACAATAAAACTGAAACAAAAATTTTTCTGAGAGGGGATACTGACGGATTTAATTCAAACGGGCATACTCTTTATGCCAATCTTAATAATTTTACTATTGAAGGGCAAAGCGCGAATTCAGGCAACGGAATATACGGGGATTTTTCAGAATCCCGTTTTGAAAACCTCAGAATGAGAAATATAAAACAATCGGGAATAAGAATTGAAAGCAGCACCGGCGGATGTTTACTTAATATTATTAATCTTTGTGATATTTCCTGTACAGGTGATGATAGCGAAGCAATTGCATTTGATTCAAGCGCATATGATTCATGGGTAATGAACTGCAATATCGGCTCAAAGTTCAGAAATCTAAGACTTGAAGGCGGACCTTTCAGAATTTTAAACAATCATCTTAATGGAACAACTGCCAACAGCTACGATGATAAACCTGTTAACAATATTTATACGGAAGAGGGGATTAACTCAACAATCATCTCACAAAACATAATTGAAAACGCCCGCGAAGATGCAATCGTGCTTCAACGGACAGATAATTCAGACTCTGCTTTTACTTACAATAATGTTTCTATCACAGGTAATGTAATCCGTTCGGAAAGTCTGGAAAATGATATGGAATCATACATGATTAAAATTCAGAGAAGTCCGGGTAAAGTACAGCCTTTCAGAAACGTTACAATAGCCAATAATATTTTTGAACAGAGAATAAAAGACAACCAGCAGAACGGTTATGCAGGTGTAATTTATTTAGAGAATGCAAAAGATATCATGATAACGGGTAACATAAAAGGTACTGACAGCAGGCAGTGTGAATTTCTTGTGAAAAAATCCGGGGTGGCAGGAGTACTTACATCTGATAATTCTAACACATAAAAAGAATCCGCTCAAAATAAATTAAGCGGATTTCGAAATTTTATTGTAGAGGACAAATTATTTTATAAGTGTCATAGATTTTGTTTCTGAAAAGTCCTGAGTTGTAATATTATAAAAATATACTCCGGATGAAAGTTCACTTCCCGAAAAAGTATATTCGTAATTTCCTGAATTCAAATTTTCCGATACCAATGTTTTAACTTCCTTGCCGATTAAATTGTATATCTTCAAAGTAACAAATTCAGATTTCGGAATTGAAAAATTTATCTTCGTCGATGGGTTAAACGGGTTCGGATAATTCTGCTCCAGTTTAAAATTTACCGGTATTGTATTGTTGGCAATTGAAGTTAAACCTGAAAGCTTAGCTACCCATAATGAAGCATTTAAAAATAAACTTGAGTGGTTCGTACCAAGCTCAGTCCATCCCGGATAAAGTGTGTTTCCCGAGGCTCCTGTTCCGTCATCGCAAGGGGAGCTGTCTCCAATCAAACAAACTCTGCCTGTTCCTAATATAGATGTTGCGCACATAATATTTATGTTTCCCTGCGCTGAACCGTTCTTCCAGATTACACCTTTTGCATTTGGATTCTGTGTTGTGTTAATCGACATCGATGTGCCGCTTGAAAATTTTAATTGCTGAACCGGTCCTGTGCTTCCGTTAAGGATCGGATGACCGCTCGATGAAGATAAAATATTTACAGATGTTTCTGAGAATGTAACAGAATCGAGTGTAATCCCGAACGGATAAGGCTGCACAGAGTTATTTCTCATTAGGTCATTTATTGCGTGAACAGCATCCCAGCCGTCGCCGTCTCTATCTGCTCCTGCGTGGTCAGATACTAAAAATAATCCGCCGCCGTTTTGCACGAAGTGTATTATTGCTGCTTTCTCAGAGGCAGTAAAAGAATTATTCGGTTCATCTATAATGAATACGTCGTAATTGGATAAGTCCTGAACATTCGATGTATTGCCAAAGGTAATTGCAGCTGTTGATGGCAGAGTTTCCACAGTGTTTCCAAGCTGCACAAGAGCTATGCCCCATGCTGATATAGCGCCTTTCCAGTAGTTTTCAGTTGTTGATTGTGTTACAGTTGATTGTAATGGTGTAGGAAATCTTTGCGGATTTGTGTCTTCATCAATTACCCAGTCAGCATTTCCGGATGTCTCTCCCAGAGTAGCATCGAACAGGAATTTTTTAGGAGTTGAGTATGAATAAGAAGTAAATACGAAAAGAACGACTACTAAAAGTAGTTTCTTCATTGTGTTTTGTAAAGGTTTAGTTTTTTGTATTTGGTGAATACTAGTTAAAAATAAGCATTTTCATTGGAAAAACCAAAAATGAAGCTTTCAGTTATTGGTTGTTACATCAATTGTTGTGCCTTTATATATTGTACGGATTTGCTTTGTTCCCCCTCCTTTCGAAGGAGGGGGGGAAGCTTGTGTGATTTAGGAGTTACAAGTGCAATTTAACTTTTAAGAACAATAATACTATTTAAGAAAGTCTATTAATATTGGCAGAAGTAAAATATAAAATGTTTAACTTATTTTTGTATAAACTCTAATGTCCCCCTCCTTACGAAGGAGGGGGATTAAGGGGGCGGTTTTAAACCCCCGAGTTTAAAATTTCATTTTCTATTTTCTCCAAAACTAACGATAGATTTTCAAATACTTCATCATTCGTAAATCGAATTACTTTTAATCCAAGTCCATTTAAAAAAATAGTTCTTATTTTGTCATATTCAACAGCTTCTTTTTCTAAATGAATATCTCCATCAAGTTCGATGACGAGATTTAGTTGAGGACAAAAAAAATCTAATATATACTTATCAACTGAAAATTGTCTTTTAAACTTTGTGTCAAGCAATTTTTTGCCACGTAATTCTTGCCATAGCAAATGCTCAGCTTGGGTTGAATTTTTCCTTAAGATTTTTCGTACTTGTTTAGATTCTTTTTTATTGAAGATTTCCATTGTGTTTAACCGCCCCCTCAGTCCCCCTCCTTCGTAAGGAGGGGGAAGCTTGTGTTGAACTCAAATTCTAAAATCTTAATTCTTAAATCCCAAACAACGACTTCACATTCTCCCTGAAACTCTTCTTCATCTCTTCTTCACTTACATTTTTAAACTCTGCGACTTTTTTTATAGTGTTTACGATATAAGATGGCTCGTTTGGTTTTCCGCGGTGGGGGAGAGGTGAGAGGAAGGGAGAATCCGTCTCTGATAAAATCCTGTTCATAGGGACTTTTGCAACCGTCTCACTGAAAGCATATTTTTTATATGTTACATTTCCTGTGAAGGAAACATAGAATGTTTTGAGCTCCATCACCTTATCAAGCTGTTCAGTTGTTCCGTCGAAGCAGTGAAATTGCCCTTTCAGCTTATCACTGTAATTATCTTTCACCACCTGTATTGCATCGTCAATTGAATTGCGTGTATGGATTATCACAGGGAGCTCTCTTGATTTTGCAATTTCAATGTGCATTCTGAAAAATTCTTTTTGCTTATCGTTGTAAGATGTATCCCAATAGTAATCGAGTCCCGTTTCACCGACTCCGACAACCTTTTCATTATCAAACAGCTTTTCTATCTTCTCTAATTCGGAATACTCATATTTATTTACATCGGTAGGATGAATGCCAAGCGCTGCATATATCATGGGATACTTTGCTGTCAGCTCAAGCAGCTGAATTGATGTTTTATAATCAACGGCGGGAGCAATTATTTTTTCTATGCCTGCATCTTCGGCGCGCTTTAAAATATCATCTATGCTATTTAATATATCTTCGTAATAAAGATGGGCGTGAGTATCAACTATCATTTAATTGTAAGTTTGATATTAAAGATTTTGAACTAAGAATTTGAAACGATTGTCCGCAGAAGATTTGAAAAATTCCTGAATGCGCTTAGTCCTGCTTCAACAACTTCGGAGTGCTCTGTCTTTCCGTTATTGGAAACACGCAGAAGATTTGTAATGCAGGAAATCCCTACAACGTTAATGTTGTTTTTCTTTGCGTAGAGAATTTCGGGGATGGTGGACATGCCGATAGCATCTGCTCCCATTTTTCTCAGCATAAGTATCTCTGCTTTGCTCTCATAAGCGGGACCCGATGAAGCAGCGTATGTTCCTCTTCTTAACTTAATTTTATTATCGCGGGCAAGCGATAAAATTTTATTGAGAGAGGGATGGTGATAGCACGATTTATTAGGCTGGAAAATTCTCCTGTTCATCAGATCGATATGCGAAGTAATGAGCATCAAGTCAGCGACTTTGTAATTAAGGTTTACACCGCCGGCAGCATTTGTTATAATTAAATTTGTGACGCCAAGCTCAATTGCCTTATTTACATTCTGGAAAACCATGTCCTGCGTATATCCTTCGTAAAAGTGGCTTCTGCCCTCGAATACGACAATGGGTTTTTTATTTATTGTGCCTTTAATGATTTTTCTTTTATGAAAGCCGGAATCGTCTTTCAGCAAAACATCCGGATTTTGAATCTCATCTGAAAACTTGTTCAAGCCCGAACCCAGTATTACCCCCGTTAAACTCATTAATTCTCGGTATCTCGTTTTAATTTATATCAAAAATCGTGTTAAATTGAATATTTTAAATTTTTATGTAATAAGAAAGTGAAATCAAACTTTTTTGAAAACTAACCACAGAGGACACAGATTATTTCACGGAGAGCGCAGAGATAAAAATTGTGAATCTATACCTGGTTAAAATCCTTAATTGATATTCTTTTCTGTGTATTCTGTGATTATATCTGTGTTCTCTGTGGTTAAATTACCGGTTCTGCGAAATAGTTTTTTAAACCTTGAAAATACTTTTCAATACTGCTATGTTTGTTCACATGAAACTTTAAATATGAGTAGTTAGGTTATAATATTAAAATACTTATGAAAGAAAATTATTATAAGAATTTAGTTGAACAGTCAAAGGATTATTTTAATAAGGCATTCCAATTACAATCAGAAGGTTTACTCGAAGAAGCAATAGAGAACTACAATTTATCTATAGAATTATTTCCAACACCTGAAGCATATACTTTTTTAGGATGGACATATTCACTTCTTGGCGATTATGAAAAAGGCATTGAAGAATGTAAGAACGCAATTGAAATAGACCCCGATTACGGAAATCCGTATAACGATATTGGCGCATACCTGCTTGCACAAAGAAAAGTGGAAGAGGCAATTCCATATATCGAAATGGCATTAAATTCCAAACGATATGACGCTTATCATTTCGCTCACCTGAATTTAGGAAGAGCATTTGAAATGAAAGGTCTGTGGTTTGAAGCTGTTGAAGAATACAGAAAAGCAAAAGAGCTTGCCCCTGACTATCTTGCAGCTATGCAGAACTTCAACAGATTACAAGGCTTATTAAATTAATTCATCAACTATACCAACTAAAACTAATGAAAAAAACTTTACTAATTTTGTTAGCAGTATTCGCTTTTGCAACAGGCGCATACTCGCAAAGCTTTCAATTTGTAAGAATAGGAGCTGATACAGTTGTATATGCGGGCGTTGAACCTGATGCAGCCTATACTTTTGCATATATGAAAAACACAGGTTCCTCAGTGGCGCATTTAAGACTGCAGAGAACTTTCAATTCAATTCCGACCGGATGGTCAAGTTCACTTTGTTACGGACTGTGCTATGCCGAGTTTATTGATGTGATTCCTCCTGCACCCGATATGATTATTTTAAATCCCGGGCAACAGGATACAAT
Source organism: Ignavibacteria bacterium (assembly GCA_044226845.1). Lineage (GTDB taxonomy): Bacteria > Bacteroidota > Ignavibacteria > Tepidaquicellales > Tepidaquicellaceae > JAFDZO01. The sequence continues at coordinate 353,090 of JBGAGG010000003.1, read as the reverse complement.
GGATGTAACCTGGTATGTACCAAATAACGGAGTAGGTACAGTAAAAGTTAAACTGTTTAATGTAGACAATACTTCTGAATTTGTTGAAAGAACATTTTATGTAAGAAGAGGAACAGTTGGTATTACTCCTGTCAATTCGGTTGTTAAAAATTTTGAATTGAAGCAGAACTATCCGAATCCGTTCAACCCTACAACCAATATCAATTTCTCCATCCCTAAAAATCAGAACGTAAGCTTAAAAGTTTATGATATGATGGGTAAAGAAGTTGCAAATCTTGTTAACAATGAGAGACTGAATGCCGGTGAATACAAAGCAGATTTTAATGCGTCAGCATTATCATCCGGAATATACTATTACACTTTAAGAACTGAAGATTTTACTTCAACAAAGAGTATGGTATTAGTAAAATAATACTATTAAAACAGCCTTCCGATGCCCCGTAATTCACCATTGGTCGGCTGTTTTTTTTATATGTATGCTTCTATTCCCTCTACTTATAATACGATTATATACTTAACTGGCATAAGAATTCTCCCCTTGAGGGGAGTACTTTCGCGAAGTGAAAGGGAGGGGTGTTTGAACGAACACCCACCGTCTCGCCTTGGCTCGACACCTCCCTCAAGGGAGGAATTTGAACATCGGTCTATCAAGTTTATAGTTAGCCTTAATAAGATAGAGTGACAGGAGTTTTGACTACAACAATTCGTTCTCCATCATTATCTTCCTATACAAAAACTAAACCACAATGAAAAAGTATATACTTTTTACAATAGCTTTACTTTTTACTTCAAGTATTGCATGGGCGCAATATACAAACGTCAGAATAGACTCAGGCTCATCTTCACCAAATGAACCTTGTATCTGGATAAATCCTAAAAACCCAAATCAGGTAGTAGGCGGCGCAAATATAAGCAGTTACTATTGGTCAACAAACGGCGGTAGCAACTGGAGTAAAGGTAATCTTACTTCGACATATTCTGTATGGGGCGACCCTTCTGTTCTAACAGATACTAACGGACATTTTTATTATTTTCATCTTACAAATCCATCGGGTGGATATTTCATTGATAAAATCATATCACAGAAATCTACTAACGGAGGCGCTAACTGGTCAAACGGTTCAGTGGTTGGATACGTTCCTCCAAAGCAACAGGATAAAGAATGGGGATGTCTTGACCCAAGAAATAATAATATATATGTAACCTGGACACAGTTTGATAACTACGGCAGTTCGAATCCTTCAGACAGCTCAAATATTCTTTTTGCGCGTACAACGGATGCCGGTGTAACATGGAGCACTCCTCTTAGAATTAATCAAAAAGCAGGGGATTGCATCGATGAAGATAATACTGTCGAAGGCGCAGTTCCGAGTGTCGGACCTAACGGTGAAATTTACGTTGCCTGGTCAGGACCGCTTGGCATCGTAATGGATAAATCAACTAACGGCGGACTTAACTGGCTTGCCAACGATATTTTTGTAACAACTCATCCCGGCGGATGGGATTATACCGTACCCGGAATTTACAGAGCGAATGGTTTACCGGTTACTGCCTGTGATTTAAGCAACGGTCCTAACAGAGGCACCATTTATATTAACTGGACAGATCAACGTAACGGTACTACAGATACAGACGTATGGCTTATAAAATCAACAAACGGCGGTACAAACTGGAGCACTGTAAAAAGAGTGAACGACGACCCTGCAGGTAAGCAGCAATTCTTTACATGGATGACAATCGACCAGAAAACAGGCTATCTCTACTTCGTATTTTATGACAGAAGAAACTATACAAATACTCAGACAGATGTTTATATGGCGCGCTCTACAGATGGCGGCGAGACTTTCACAAATTTCAAAGTAAGCAGCTCACCGTTTACTCCTTCTTCGGGAGTTTTCTTCGGAGACTATACTAACGTATCAGCTTACAACGGAAAAGTAAGACCAATCTGGGCAAGACTGAACGGAAGCTCAAGCAGCGCAATGAGCATCTATACTGCTTTAGTAGATTTTCCAACCAATATTACTCCGATAACCGGAGTAGTTGATAATTACTCACTCGAGCAGAATTATCCTAATCCTTTCAATCCTGAAACAAAGATAAAGTTCTCAATACCTGAAAAACAAAATGTATCTCTGCAGGTTTATGATATTCAGGGTAAGCTGGTTGCAGAAATTTTAAATGGCTCTGAACTGACAGCAGGGAATTACGAAGTCAGTTTTAACTCCGCTGCTTCCCAATTATCATCAGGTACATATTATTATACATTAAAGACCGATAAGTTTACTCAGACTAAGAAGATGACAATAGTAAAATAGTATTGAGTATTGAGTATTGAGTATTGAGTATTGCGTAAGGCTTCTAAATTAGAAATGAACTTCTCGTTCCCAACGTCTTCGTTGGGAACGTTTTTTTTTATACTGTAACCTACCTTTCTAACATCTTTAAAAATACTATTGTAAGTAGAAAAAGTCGGATTTTGGTCGGGTTTTATTTTGCTTGTTGTTGTTAAAACAATACTCGAATTTTTGATTTTGTAAAAAGTCGGAAAAAAGTCGGGTTTTACTGAAACTTTACTTTTTAACATTTTGAATATTTTTAAAAATTACAAAATAGATTTTACCGGAAAGAATGTAACAGAACTTTTCAATTTAAAAAATCAAAAACACTTCATTAGTACTAATAGGGAAATTTTTTAAGAAAGGTATTGACAGGAATTTTAAATTGCACAAGAATCTTATATATAATTTTGTAAGGTTTTTGTTAGGTTAAAGATTATATTTATATATATAAAATTTCCCCCCTGCCATGAAAAAGATAGAAAATAGTGTACAATTAATTAAAAGCTTATTAATAATTTTAATAATCTTGTTTTGTGTCAATAAGAGTATTGCGCAGATCTTTACCGAGCCATTCAATTATACCGTTGATGCAGTTAACGGTCTGCAAACACAAAGCGGCGGTTTGTGGACTAAACTGAACAGTGGAGATTCAATTCTAATAAGAAGCGGAAACATAAGCTATCCCGGCCTTACAACTTCTTCCGGCAATAGTGTAAGCTATGCTGGGCAAGGAACAGATTATTACCGGACATTTACGAATCAGACTACAGGAACAGTTTATGCATCTTTCATCATAAACGTCACAGATATTTCAAACCAAAGCACAACAGGCGGATATACAGCAGGCTTTATGGAGAACGGCTCCACATCTGTTTTCGGAGCCACGCTATGGATCAGAAATAATGCGCCGGGTGGGTTTACGCAATATAATGTCGGTATAAATCCCAGGACGACTGCAGCAAATACAGTCTGGTCACCGAATGTTTTGGAACTGGGAACATCTTACATGATAGTAATTGCATATCAGATAGTTGGCGGTGCTTCAAATGACGTTGTAAAAATGTGGATAAATCCGGTTTCATTTAACGGCACAGAACCGAGCCCGGACCTGACTGCTACAAACGCAGGGACAGATTTAACATCGGGAATACAGAAAATTTTTATGAGACAGGATGCATTGGCTACCACTCCTGCAATTATAATTGATGAAATGAGAGTAGGAACTTCGTGGGCAGATATAACTCCTTCTGTTATAAGCGAGAACGTTACGATACCGGCAAGAACATTTAATAATATTACAGTTGATAATGCTTCAGTTACTTTATCCGGAAGCGACACTATAACAGGAACTCTTACTATGCAAAACGGAGGAACAATAACTACCACTTCAAATTATTGGTTATATTTTACTCCAGGCGCCTCAAATCCTGTTGAAGATGCTAATAACAGAATTATTGGCGCTGCATCGATGCTATACAGACCGGTTGGAACCGGAGCGCTTAATTTTTTAAGCGTAAATATTCTTCCGGGAACGGATGATATTGGCGATGTAACAATTCAGCGTGTTTCAGGGCCAGACGGAACTTTAGGACCGGGAATAAATTGTAACTGGCAGATGTTCAGAACAGGTTCTGCTGTCAGAGATTTTACTTTGTCTTTTCCTTCTATATATGATAATGGAAGGGATATGACACATGCAGCTGTTTTTGAATTCGGCGGACCAATTTCAACATGGTACCAGACCGGTCCTACAGTAGATATATCTGCATTGAATCCAAGAGTTGTTAATGTTCATTTAGAATTAGGCTCCGGTTTCTGGTGGAGTGTTTCGGATGAAAACCATAAAGTGCCTGTTGAGATGGAATCGTTTAACTCGGCTGCGCTTGGTAATCGTGTTGAACTGAAATGGACTACAACATATGAAATAAATAATTCAGGTTTTGATATAGAAAGAAAGTCGCCGGGTGCTGACTGGATAAAAATTGCAAATATACCGGGGCACGGAACATCATATCACACAAACAATTATACATTTACTGAGGATAATCTTTCAACAGGGCGACACAAGTACAGACTTAAACAAATAGATTTCAATGGCAACTACAAATATTATGATTTAACCACTGATGTATCTATAGGCGTTCCTGCAAAGTTTGTGCTTGAGCAGAATTATCCTAATCCTTTTAATCCATCTACAACTATAAATTTTGAAATTCCGAATGCAAATTTTGTATCATTAAAAATTTATGACACTAACGGAAGAGAAATCTCATCTCTGGTGAATGAATTAAAAAATGCGGGATATTATTCAGTAAAATTTAATGCAGCAAATTTATCAAGCGGGATTTATTTTTACAAAATTCAGGCAGGTGATTTCTCTGCAGTTAAAAAATTAATGCTGGTGAAGTAAAAATAATTATAAGTAGTTAAATTTTAAGCCCTGTAAGAGTAAATTCTTGCAGGGCTTTTTCTTTTTATGGAATAAATATTGCAAATTTATTACCCACAAAAGGAATTTTAATTCAAACAATTTTATTTTATCTTACAAGGCTGTAATATACATAGTTTAAAAAATTAAATTAGATAAACAAACGCTCTATATAATCTATGCCGGTGATAAAAAAGAAAGATCTAACCATACTTGAACAGACCTACTTACCACAGATTGTAAAAGGTCTTGCACAGACATTCAGACAGATGTTCAAACCGAAGTTCACACGCCAGTATCCCGAAGAGAGATGGGTTTCTCCACCGTCATTCAGAGGAAGACCTGTGCTTGTTGAAGAGAACGGCAAGGAACGATGCGTTGCATGCGGATTATGTTCGCGCGTTTGCCCTGCGCTTGCTATCGAAGTACAGGCAGGTGAGACACAATTAGAAAAAGAAAGATTCCCTGAGAAATTTGAAATCAATATGCTTCGCTGCATTTACTGCGGATTCTGCGAAGAAGTCTGCCCGGAAGAGGCAATTGTAATGAGTGATGAATTTGAGCTGGTATTTAATAATCAGCCAGAGGCAATTTATGGCAAGGATAAGCTATTATTCCCAAAAGAAAGAGTTCAAAAAAGATTGGACTTTTTAAAAGAAAACAGGTAATTTTAAACTATGAAAATCCGGTCCCTGATATTAGCTTGTATATTTTTTATTTCCCTCAATGGTTATGCTATAGGAAACCCTGAAACTGAAAATCTGCTTTCGGCTTTCTCTGCTAAAGTAAAGAAAGGGGAAGTATCTCTTTCCTGGAAAGTATCCAATCCAAAAAATCTTAATAAGTTCAAACTTGAATGCAAAAAATCTTCGGAGGGAGCTTTTGTTAAGGTTGACGATATTTTATTTTCAGACTATTTAAAAAAAGAAACAAAGGGTGAAGAGACGATTTATTCTTTTTCATATAAAGATACTAAGAATGAAAACGGAGTTTATTTTTACAGACTGACTTTAACAGATGCTCGTGATGCTGCGCTTTCAAATGAAGAATTGAAGCTGGGAATAAGCGATATACCTGATTTCAAGCTGCATCAGAATACACCAAATCCGTTCAATCCTTCTACATTAATAAGTTACGAATTAAAATCTCCTTCGAGTGTAAAGCTTACTGTGTTCACAATGACAGGACAGTTAGTTGCGAAGCTGATAGATGAACAGCAAACTGCAGGGAATTATACAGTGGAGTTTAATGCGATGAATTATCCCGAACTCTCAACGGGAATTTATTTCTATAAACTCGAGACACAGTACTCGCAGGATATAAAGAAAATGATACTTGCTAAGTAATATTGAGTAATGTGTATGTGCATTGAGAAAATTTGAAGCCGCGAACAGCGGCTTTTTTATTTAATTAAAATCATCTTCCTTGTCTCTACAAAATTTGTAGTGGTCAGCTTATAATAATACACCCCGCTTGGTAGCATGCTGCCATCAAAATTTATTTTATACTCTCCCGTTTTTAAATTTTCATTTATGAGCTCAGATACTATTCTTCCGTTAATATCAAAAACTTTTAGTGATGTAAATCCGGCAGCCTGTAACTGAAAGCTGATAACTGTAGTCGGATTAAACGGATTTGGATAATTCTGACGCAATGAAAAATTACGCGGGACTTCATATGATATTTGAAATACAGATACATTTCCGCCGTTAGTTGTTTTCATAATAGCTCCGTTATTCCCAACAGCCCATCCTGTATTTTCATTTATAAATTCAAATGAGTTTACATTACTGAACGGTAAAGTTACCTGATTTACCCATGTAACACCGCTGTTTGTAGTTTTATAAATATAGTCAGCCCATCCGGTCTGGTCGTTCACAAATTTTATATTGAAAAAGGAGAAGGGTCCGTAAAAATAAGACCAGTTTGTACCGCCATTAGTTGTTTTCTTCAGCCCTGAACCACTCCCAATATAACCTGTTTGTTCGTTAAGGAATGATAGAGAATTGTTTGAGTAATCATCCTGATTAATCATTGTCCATGTTGTTCCGCCGTTAGTAGTTTTATAAGTATAATATGCTCCTACAAACCACCCGTAGTTCTCATTTACAAATTGAACATCGTTTATCGTAAATTGACTTGTTGAAAAATTTATAAGCCAGTTAGCGCCTGCGTTAGTTGTTTTAAAAAGCTTGCCGTTGTTATCTGTAACCCAGCCTGTGTTTTCATTGATAAAAAATAATTTTAATAGATTTGCTCCGAGAGCATCTACAGTCTGTGGAAACCAGGTAACTCCACCACTGGTTGTTTTATACAGCGTAGAATTGTTTCCGGTAATCCAACCTGTAGTAGCATTCACAAATTTAACTGAGGTCAGATTATTTGAAATCCCTGTATAAATATGTCCCCAGTTATCTCCGCCATTAGTTGTATTTATAATAGTTCCATTATCACCTACAGCCCATCCTGTTTGAGAATTTATGAACTGAATTTTTTTAAGATTTTTTTCCGTGATACTTCTTTGCAAAGCTGACCATATAAAGCCGCCGTCAGTTGTTTTATACATAAAGCCTGCGCTTCCGCATAGATAGCCCGTAGATTGATTTGCAAATGAAATTCCCATGAAGTTTTCCTGATCAAAAGGAATTGTGCCGGAGTTCCATAGCTCACCTCCGTTTGTTGTCACTCTAATTATACCGGAACTTGAAAGCGCAAAACCTGTGAGATTATTTCTGAAGTAAATTTTATTTATACCGTTTGCACCTGCTGTTGGCTGTATATTCCAGTTATTTCCTCCGTCAGTTGTTCTCCATACGGAAGTTCCTGCAGCATAGCCTGTAAGCTCATTAAGAAAAAATCCTTTTTTGCCTCCGGTAAAGGGAGTGGCAATAAAACTCCAGTTAGCGCCTGCATCAGTTGTCTTTAAAATATGAAGGCTGGATTTAGTAAAGATGAAACCTGTGCTTGCATTGATGAAAGTTATAGCAGTATAGTTATTTATTTCCGGCCGCTGGTTAGTCCAGTATTGACCTCCGTCTGTCGTTTTAAAAATTCGCGCTGAATCTGAAACCATATAGCCTGTTAATGCATTATGAAAATACAAATCTTTAAAGTTACTGAAAATGCCGGTTGTGTTTGCCGTAATCCATGTTGCCCCTCCGTCAGTTGTTCGTATAAACTTTCCTTTTTGTCCGCAGGCGTAACCCGTAAGATCATTTACCATTTGAATAGTATTTATATATGTGCTTGTATCATTGATAACATGCTGCACATTCCAGTTAACACCTCCGTTAGTTGTTTTCAATATTCTTATCCCTGCTATCCATCCTGTATTTTCATTAACGAAGTAAGTATCGTATGCTGCAGAGCGGGGGATAGGTAATGAAGGATTCTGATAGAACCATCCTGACTGTGCGAATGAATTTGAAATGAAGATTAAAGAGAATACGGCTGCAAAAAGTTTTGTATAACTCATCAGGTTAAATTTATTTTAAAATCTTAACGGTAATATCTTTAAAACCTTTGACAATTACAAAGATTTTTTTGAGCAAAAGCCCCATTATGCAAACTATTGATAATAACTGAGATATGAACGAATTCGCTAATTTAATTTTTTATGAATTGTTTTGACTTACCCTGTCAATTTTGACATTCTTGTCTTTCCATTTTAAAAAATAGTATAATTTAAGATTGTTTTGAAACTCCCTTTTGGCATAATGATTGTTTATATGTATTGCAGGAGAAATAAATTAAACCAAATAAAAATGAAAAATTCAAAACAGACTTTAATAGCTATCCTTTTCGGAGTGATTGCTTTGTTTGCTGCATCTAATATTAACGCTCAGGACGCGTATGCGCCCGCAACGATGATGGCAGGCGATGATAACCTTTATGTAGTTGTGCAGCGCTCGGATATGTGTAAAATGTGCGAAGATAACTACGACAGATGGAACAGCGAAATCGTCAGCTACTATTCAGGCAGACCTTCAATAATTTTTATGAACTATGATATTACAAATGACCAGACAATAGAAAGTTCAAAAGCCGATATCGATAAATACGGACTGACAGAATCCCTCAATGCAAATAAAAGACCGGGCAGAGTTTTCTTAATCGATCCCGATACAAAGCAGATTGTTAAAATGCTTGATATAGATTTAAGCACAACTGACCTGAGAAATTATATCAACGAAGCTGCTCCTATGAAAAACAAATCCACAGTAAAATAAGAACCTTAGTTGAATTGAAGAATTATGAATTGAAGACCCATGAATTATTTGAGAGTAGTTCGTGGGTTTTTATTTTTCCATAGGTAAATTACCAATGACAGCGCAGTGACATACAGACACGATTGTCGAAAGCATAAAAATCCTTCTGCAAAATTTTCATTTTTTGCAGCATTGCTTTGGCACAAATATTGGTATATAAGAGGTAACTGAATAAACTCAACCACTATTAAAATGAAAACACTAGAGTATTTAATCCTGACCGTAATCTTAACAGTTGTAATCTTCCAGGGCAAAGCATCAGCACAGGAAGGCGCATCAGTCGCAAGTATGTATGTTATCGTTCAGCATTCCGAAGGAAGCGCGCAGTACGATGCGAACTATAAAAGATTGCAGAATGAAATAATGGATAAGTACTCTAAGAATACCAATATAATATTTATCTCATACGATGTTACAAACGATGCAATTACTGCCAATACAAAAGGGGAGCTTGACTGGCTGGCCGTTTACAATGCTGCCTATGAAAATAACGGGCAGGAAGGTGTTAGCCGGTACAAAGGACATATTGAAATCTATTGCTGAGGGCACACAAATGATAGCCCGCGCAAATCAGTAAGGATTTCCGAAGTACACAAAGAGCAAATGACCCGTGGATTACTATAGTAGCCCATGGGTTTTTTGTTTTAAATCCGCACTATAAAATCTTCGTTTTTAGCCGGAAATTGAGGTTACGTTTTTTCCAAAAATCACACTTAAATTGAAGTATTAACAATAATTCGAATTTTTCACTCAAATTTGAAAGGTTGATAAAACATGTATATAGTTGGATTTTTAAGTTGTGCAAAAATTATTAGGCGTGAGGATTGTTTTTATAATATTTAGGGGTTTGGTTATTGGAGAGTGTAACTTTGGGGATTAGGGTGGAATGAGGGTTTTATAATAAGATATGTTGCCGTTTTTGGTATTTTCTCCAGCAGCATAATTTATCTTTTCTTATCTTTGTGGTTGTTGATCGGTAAGACCAACAACGGCTGAATTGAATTTAAATAAGATTGAGATTATCTTTAATTAAAATCAACTCCATTGATAAAATTTATTTCAAAAATTCCATCTAAATTATCAGTTACTGCTTCTGTTTTTGTAATTTTAGGTACTTTATTTGGAATATGCTATTACATATTTAATGTATGGAACACAAATAAAATTAATTCCCAAAATGAGTTAAGGGATAGACCTATCGTAAAACCTGTAGGCTATCCTCAAATTGTTGGCGTAAGTTTTCAAGATTTACAATTTATCAAAAAGAAAAATCCACTGATTAATGCATTTCAAGGGGAAATGGAAATAAAACAAAAATTTACAAATGTAGGGACCAATAAAGCGCAAATTTGTTTGAGAATTATGGGTAATTACAATACACCGAAATTGACAATTAGAAAGTTAATTTTAGACAATATTAATACTAAAGGAGTCAAAGAACTAATCTCCAAAAAAAACATTGAGGATAAATTAGAACAAATAGAAATTCTGCCACATGACACAGTTACATTATTTACAAAAAAAATCTTTCTTTCCACATTTCAAAATGGCTCAGAAATTTTAATTCATACTTTATTAATTTATTACGACCAATTTGCAAACTATTATGATTGTTATAATATCGACTATTTAAATTTTCAAAAAGCTAATTCAGAAAAAATTAAAATATATGAAAATTATAATGATTCTACTTTAGTAATGTCAGGATTACCTATGAAGTTTAATGATAGTACTGCATTTAATTTTATAAAGAATAAATTTGATACTCAGTATATTTATTCAGCTAGTGAGATTAAGTATTTAATTGAAAAGTATCACTTAAAGAAGCATTGATTTATCTAGCAGCTGTTTGTGTTTTTTTTTTAAAAACTATTCACACTATTTCATTTCCTCATAGTTGTTGGTCAGGAAGACCAACAACGGTTGAAATTTGATACTCAGAAGATTTATAATGCGAATGAAATTCAATTTCTATTTGAAAAATATCAATTGAAAAAACATTAAGTAATATTGAAAGACATCATTCGATAAATGATTTTATAAATTAGGATAGAACTATGAATCACAGAGATTTTGAAGATTTTATAAAAAATATTATTAATAAAAAATATAATATTGAACTGAAGAAGAATTTTCCTCTTAACATTGGGATAAATTCAAATAAAAAGATTCATAAATTTGACTTAGGCTGTGAAAAAAATAAAATTTTAATAGAATGTAAGTTCCATATGTGGACAGTCAATAGTAATGCACCAAGTGCTAAAATGTCTATCTGGAATGAAGCTATGTTTTTTTTTTCAATGGTTCCAAGTGAATACAAAAAAATCCTTGTTGTTAAAAAAAGCAATTGTATTAACAAAAAGGAGAGTTTAGCACAATATTATGCACGAAATTATTATCATTTAATTCCAGAAGGCGTGGAAATTTGGGAATGCAATGTTGAAATGGAAGGGGAAATTCTGAAAATTTTAACCACATAAAATGAAATTGGATATAAATCCTTTAAACACAATTAGACTAAATTCTTTTCATCCTCTATGTAGTACATTAATAGGGAAAGAAGCAATTTTAAAATATCATCTTCCGAAATTCATTGATGGTTCTTGTCGAAGAGAACCCGATTTTGAAAATCCATTTCCTTCAATCACAAGTTTATGCAGACAGGGGTTGTTTGCACCTACTTTACAATTAAATGATATAATAGTTTATATAACAGTTCAAGGAAATTATGCTCCTTATACTGAGCCACATCACAGACTAGTTGCAATATTAAAGGTAATTGAAATTTTTGACAAACATGAAAATGCTTACGATTCTTATTTTAGTAACAACTTACCGATTCCAAAAAATTGTATGGTTGATAATAATTTACCAGTTGACTTCGATAAGTCGGTTGGTAGTTATGAAACTAAGAAGGAACAAATTATTTTTTTAAATCGATCTATGGATTTACAAAAACTTATAGGCAACAGAAAGCTTTTGGAGTGGGATAATGAATATTTAATTAAATCAAAAAAATGGCCCAAATTCGTCAAAACTAATCCATTATATGTTAATTTTGTGGAACCAAAAGCAATTTTTAGAGATGATTTTGTAACCATTTTTGGAAAATTACCTTATACACAAAATCCACCTAAAATTTCGGAAGCACAATTAATTAAATTAATGGACACGCTTTAACGCGAAATTAGTCAATACCATAACTGGTGTGCAACCTTGATTGTAAATCCGATATTTCTTCCTACCTCATATTCACTTTCCTGAGTCTATATGGATGCTCTTTGTCAGTTATGTCTCAGAGAAATTTTAATTAGTGCAATTAGCTGTGCTTATTAGCATCTATATAGCATCTATATTGGCATAACGATTGTAGGTATATCTACTGAAGACATTCCTTTATCAACTTTATTTCAATCCAATACAATCCAATGAAAAATATAACACAAATTGCCCGGGCAGTAATTTCTGCAGTTGCTGCATTTATAATCTTCAGCTCATCCGTTTTGCTTGCGCAAAATGCCGAAACAATTAATGGTGCCTCCGAAAATTCAGTAAGCACGTTGTACGTTGTTGTTCAGCGCTCTGATGCTGCAGAAAATATGCAAGAAAATTTTACAAGATGGAACTGGGACGTTGTTGACTATTATGCCGATAGACCTTCGCTCGTATTTTTGAATTATGATATTACGGATGAAAATACAATTGAAGCTACGAAGGGCGATGTTGAAAAATACAGCCTGCTGTATCTGCTGAATGCGAATAAACAGCCGGGAAGAGTTTTTTTAATTGACCCGAACCATCAGCGCGTAATAAATATGATTAATATAAGTCTGACTTCGGAACAGCTGAGAAACTTAATTGAAGAGGCTTCCCCGAGATATGAAAAAGCTGAAACAGGATTTTAACAGTTTATAATATTGATTGCAATTACTAAAACAAAACGGGGTGTAAAACCCCGTTTTCATTTTAATTTTATATGTAAAAATATATTATATCACGCTTCTTGAAGTATGGTCTAATGTAGCTCTTTCCTTAGTGTTCTCGGTGATTTCATTTTCTGCACCGAAATTTTCTGCTTCGTTAACGCTTACCTTTTTATCAACATTCTCTACACCTTTATCCAGCTCCTCTTCGTGATTTTTTCTTGTTACTTCGCCCGACATTTCTTCAGCTTCGCTTTGTTTGTATCCGTTATCTGTTGCAACATCTTTTGAGGAAGGGTCGGCTTCATCGGAATTTGTCCGCGCAGCAGAATCATTCAGCTGTGTATCGCTCCGGTTTTCAAGCGAATCATTGTATTCTTTTTGTTTTTGCTTTGCATAGTCATCGCCGTGAAATTGGTTTGTATTCTGAGTGTCTTTATTATCGTTTTCCATAATGATTTATATTTTAGTTAAACAAATTAGTTAAACAAAAAATACCGGCCCTGCTGAAAGCCTGACCGGTCTTAAAAATTTATCCTCGTGAGCTTGCGAAGATAACAATCAATGCAACGAAGATGAGAGATATCATAAACATCACTCTCTTCGAATTAAATAGTTGTTTCTCCGGCAGAGTATAAACTTTTGGTGAATCTTCTGAATAACGTGCACCTAATAACATGGTTTTAAATATTTAGTTAGGGGGCAGAGCCGGGGGTACCGTGAATACAATTATATCATACAAATAATATTCCGTGGAAAGTGTTAAATACAGGGTAATTTCAGGGTTTATGGAAGAGTCGGCTGACAGTATTGGCGATTTTGGGGTGAAGATGTCAGTTAAATAATCGGGTAAGAAGAGGATGCGGGTGTTATTCCACCTCAGTCATAAAGAAGAGGTCCATTATGACAACTAAAATGAGCAGCAATATTGAAATTGCCAGCAGAAAAAAATTGAGCTGAAAAATGAAATTCTGGAATTTGAAAAATTCAGTATCTTTGTATTTATAAAAGAAGAATAAAAATACTGAGGCAATAACGGGGGAGCCGTAGAGGTAGTACTTGATAAAATCGGAGAAGAAAATAGTGCGCGGCAGATACTCGCTGAAAAATATCCCTCCGAAGAAAGCAAGGAGAAAGGATAAATTCACAAGAGTAATAACCGGAAAAAATATTTTTGGGAATAGGGATTTCATTGGTACACAATGTAAGATATTTTTATTTATAATTGAAGTTAGAAAGCGGTGAGGGGGTTTCCCCCTCTACAGCTCCTTATAAAAAATCAAACTATATATTAACGAACAGAAAAGGAAGATGAGATATACGAAGTTGAAGTATATAATCCATCATGCTTAAGTAAATTCACCTGATAAAGAAAAATAAATTAACCCGCCGAATAAGAACAATAAGTAAACAAAGTTAAAGATAAAAACTATTTTCTGATGTTTGAAGAGCGAATGGTGTTTAAAAGTTAAGAAAAGTCCGGTATAGATTAAAATCACAACTGGAAAAGCAAAAGCAAGAAACCAAGCAAAAATATATCCCGCTAAGATAATTACTAGTTGTGTTTGTATTATAAAGGAAATTATAATGCAAAGTAAGGAATACAAATTCAAAAAAGTGAAAGAAAGAAAAAAAATCTTTGCAGGAAGACTTTTCATTTCAGTTTCTTTAGCATGTAATCTGAATCTTTCCATATTTGAACTACAACTCCTTATAAAAAACCAGACTATATATTAACGAGCAGAGGAGTAAAACCAGATAAATAAAATTAAAATATATAAGCCAGAGCGGAAACGAGGCGCGGATGTATTTTTTGTATGCGAGGTAAACTCCGCCATATACAAATAACAGAATGGGGGAGGCAATTGAGTAAACCCCTATTGCATATCCCGGCAGGAAGAGGAAAAAATCTGTGTGAGTGAGCATTACAATTACGAAGCATAGAAATGTGTATATGCTCGATATGGAAAAAGCGTAGATGAAGAATTTTACGGGAGTGTTTTCGTTTCTCATTCTTTTAATAACCTAATTTAACTGCCTTAACCACAGAGGACACAGAGTTTATATACAAAATATACAGAGGAAAACATATATAATTATAAATCTTTTTCTGTGTTCTCTGCGTACATTAATCTGTGCCCTCTGTGGTTAAATAAGCAACTTTTTTCTCTAATCTAAATACATTAAATTGAAATTATAATGCAAATAATACAGTTTTATTTCTGTATAATGCAAAATAATTAAATAAAAAAACTATGTACGGCGGCGGATATATCTACGAAGATACAAACACAAACAACCAGAATGATGCCTCAGCTAATGATGCGGCAAAGCTGGAAGCTTTTGAAGCGAGAATAGCAGCAGGCGAAAAAATTGAACCATCTGACTGGATGCCGGCGGACTATCGCAAGCAGCTTATCAGAATGATTGAGCAGCATGCGCACTCCGAAATTATCGGCGCTCTACCTGAAGGCACGTGGATAACACGCGCACCGGGATTCAAACGCAAGCTTGCTTTGATGGCAAAGGTGCAGGATGAAGTCGGGCACGCGCAGTTATTATACAGCGCAGCTGAGACTTTGGGCAAGTCCCGTGAAGATATGATAAATGATCTGATATCGGGAAAATCGAAGTACTCGAATGTTTTTAATTATCCTGCCGAAACATGGGCAGATACTGCCGTGATCGCATGGCTTATTGATGCAGGCGCAATTATTAATCAGGTGGCGAACTCAAAGGGAAGTTACGGTCCTTACTGCCGCGCGCTTGAAAGAATCTGCACGGAAGAGAGTTTTCATTTAAAATACGGTCACGATAATGTTGTGTTTCTTGCAACAGGTACTCCAACTCAGAGAGCAATGGTGCAGGATGCATTGAACAGATGGTGGCCTCCGATAATGCATTTCTTCGGACCATCGGATAAGATTTCAGTTCACAATACAATAATGATGAGATGGAAATTAAAAATGGCAAGCAATGATGATATGCGTCAGAAGTTTTTAGATATGTACGTGCCGAAGATCTGGGACTTGGGATTAACAATTCCTGACCCGAACTTACGCAAAGATGAAACAACCGGTCAGTGGCTTTATACAGAGCCTGACTGGGATGAGTTTAAAAAAGTAATTAACGGCGGCGGACCTTGCAATAAAGAAAGACTTGCCGTTAGAAAAATGGCCGAAGAGCGCGGCGAATGGGTACGCAAGGCATTGATGAAAAGAGATGAGCAATATATAACTCCGTTAGCGTAAATCAGAATCTCTCCCTCCTTCCGAAGGAGGGGGATTAAGGAGGCGGTATCATAAGAGACCCCTCCATATACCTCCCCTTGGCAGGGGAGGAGAAACGTTTTTTTATAAGCTCACGATATTTATTTTATCGGAGTTAATGTGTAATCCAAATCAAATTGAAACCCGACTCTAATATCAAATCACTCGATCCGAGAATAACAAGGGCTGATATTCCACAGGACGAAAATTTATCAATCAACATTACTCCGCTTGACCAGTGGCAGACTTATGAAGTTTTCCATCAGGCAAAGAAGGGAGACCATCACATTCACGTAGGTTCACTGCATGCACCGAATCCTGAAATAGCATTTCTCTCTGCGAAAGAGCAGTACGCCAGAAGAGGCAAATGCGTAAATATATGGGTTGTGAAGACTGCAGATATTTTCACGACTGATTTTGAAGATGAAGATATGTACGAAACGAACAACGAAAAAATGTACAGAGAAGCCGGCGGATACAAAGTGATGGAAAGAATTAACAAGTACAAAAAAGAACACAAGAAAAATCCTGAGGAGGCGAAGCAATGAGCGACAATACGCAGGCAATAAAAAATCTGCTTTTCAGAATGGCTGATGACGATTTAATCATCGGTCATAGAAATTCCGAATGGACAGGTCTCGGACCTATACTGGAAGAAGATATTGCATTTTCTTCAATGGCGCAGGATAAGCTTGGGCATGCCCAGGCATTATATAATATATTACACTCTATGGGAGAAGCTGATGCCGATACACTGGCATTTACCCGCAACGAAAAGAACTTCTACTGCTGCCACTTTGTAGAGTACCCGATACGCGATTATGATTTCAGCTTAATGAGACATTTTTTATTTGATACTGCTGAAGCGATCCGTTTTGACATGCTTACAAAGTCATCATGCCAGCCTTTGGCAAATCTTGCAAAGAAAGTGAGAGGGGAAATAAAATATCATACGATGCACGCCAATATATGGATAAGCCAGTTAGGAAAAGCTACGGATGAAAGCAATATAAGAATGCAGGCAGCGCTTAACGAATGTTATCCGCTGGCGCTGGGAATTTTTGAAAAATCGGATTATGAAAGTGAGTTAATTGAATCGGGAGTTTTTGACGGAGAAGAATTGTTACAGAAAGTATGGACGGATATTGTGACTGAAGTAATAGAAAAATCGAATTTGAAAATGCCGGATGTTAACGATGCTAATCTAAGTACACTAGCCTTTGGCGGAAGAAAAGGATATCACACAGAGTTTTTACAGCCGCTGCTTGATGAAATGACTGAAGTTTATTCAATTGACCCTGCAGCAGAATGGTAAAATCACTACAAACAATGTACGATATGGATGAATTAACACTTATTACTGAAGAAGAAATTATTTCATTACTTCATGAAGTAAAGGACCCGGAAATTCCGCGTGTCTCTGTAGTTGAGCTTGGGATGATAACGGGAATAAAAATTTCGGCTGATAACAAAGTTGAAGTTAGAATGACTCCGACTTTTGCAGGATGCCCTGCAGTTGAAATTTTAAAATCAGAAATTAAGAATAAAGTATTAGAACTTCCTGTAGAAGATGTTGAAGTAAAGGTTGATTTCGATGTACAATGGTCGACTGATATGATAACAGAAGAGGGAAGAAAGCATCTTAAAGAATCGGGCTTTGCATTGCCGGCTCATCTTAACAATGAATTAATTTCGATTGATTTGCTGACCAATGTTGAATGTCCGTTTTGCGGCAGTAAAAAAACGCGGCTTCGAAATCCTTTCGGACCAACTCTCTGCCGCGCTATACACTATTGTGATGCATGCTCTCAGGCGTTTGAACAGTTCAAACCGGTCTAGATAAATTTACCAGCTTTTTAATGCGCGGAGCTGCGGAGTTTTTTTCAATTGATGCATCTGCATTCTCCTTAAAACGTTATCGAGGATGTTCACAGCTTCCACTATATATTCTCCTTTGTTGAGCATTACACACTCTGCCCGTTCAGACATAGCAGCATCTGTAATTTCTGCTCGTGTAGGTATTCCGTCTTTTACCAGAGTTTCCAGAACCTGCGTAGCCCATATTACGGGAACATGAGCTGCTTCGCATATCCATAAAATTTCTTCCTGAATTTCAGCAAGACGTTCATATCCGATTTCGACAGCCAAATCTCCGCGCGCAATCATAATTGCAAACGGAAATTTTCCAGCTGCATGGGCAATTAAGCCGGGAAGATTATTAACTGCAAGCTTAGTCTCTATCTTCGCTATTATAGCAATATTTTTATTTACCGGTTCATTTTTCATAATCTCTTCTTCAAGCAAATCTATATCCTTGACTGTCTGTACAAATGAATAGCCCAGTATATCGGCATTATTCAGAATAAACTTTATATCTGCCTTGTCCTTTTTTGTGATGGGCGGGATATTACATTCGCAATCAGGGAAATTAATTCCTTTGTCATTCTTTAATTTTTTCCCTTCAGGAGAAATACTCTTAACTCTTAACAAAATACCATCAGGAACTATATCAACAACTTCAGTTATAATTTTTCCGTCATCTATTATAACCCGGTTTCCCAATTTTACTTCATCAAGAATTTCCGGTATTGAACAGCGGCAGGAAAAACCAAATTTATCAGTGTTCTTTTTTTCCTTTGTAAGAAGTATAAGCTCATCTTTAAAAACTCTTGATTGTTTTTTCTTCGGAGTTTTTAAGTCTTTTAATCTTATCTTAGGACCGCCAATATCCATAGATATCTTTGCTTTTATTCCTGTGCTTTTTTCAGCTCTTCTTATATTGTGAATCATACGTTCCCAGTCTTCCTGAGTATCATGTGCGCAGTTTATCCTGAAAATATTAGTCCCTGATATCAGTAAATTCTTTGCAAGTTTGTAATCTTCTGAAGCTGATTCAGGCAATGTCACCATAATCTTAACATCTCTGTCCCGGAATGATTCTCCGAAAATTTCTACTGTATTTTGTTTTAGTATATCCTCCCCTTTAAAGAATCTCTCTAAAGAAGGACGCTCTACATCTAATGATATTTTGTTTCCTGTTATGGAATTAAGATTAATGATTACAGAATCAAGAGTTTCCATTACTCTCGACTCACTTCGTCCGAGCGATGATAATCCGTTTGCTGTAAGGTAGGTTTGTATTTTCCTAAGGTCGCGCCTTCTGGCTGCTACATAATAGGATAAGTTAAGAGCGCTGTATTTGAACTGGTCTCTTGTAATGTGCGTTTGATATGCTGAGTATAATTTAAGCCCCTCCGAAATAATACTCTCTCTCAAAGAAATTAATTCTTTAAGTAATTCTTCGTTTGAGTACATTTAGATTTTAAACTAAAATATATACAATCTATATCAAGTTATAGTTAACAAATTGTAAATATTAATAAGATGAGTGGAGTGGAATTTTCAGGGTAGTGTATAAAAAAAGGCAATTCATAAGAATTGCCTTCATTTAAAAAAATGTAAATTAAAAAAATATTATTTTCTCTTTTTGTTTTTATTTCTGAGAGTATAGCCGAACATTAGTCCGAAGAAAACTATCACAGGTAATTCCATACCGAACAGACCGCATTTTTTATCTCCGCCGCCTTTTATGGTAGCAGTCATTACTACGTCGTCTTTAAGGTCAGCAACAGTTTTGCTCCATTTTAAATTTGTTCCGTCTTTAGATGTTGCATTGGTTACGATAACTTCACCCGGCATTGCGAATTCATAATTCAGTTTGAATTCTTCCATACCCATTCCGCCGGCATTAGCAGTATCTTTTAATAAAGTGTATTTGAAATCCATGCCGTCTTTTCCTTTTGCCCAGACTTGTTTGGATTTAGCAAATCCTTTTGCATCGCTCAGTTTGTTAAAATCTTTAAAGCCTACAGTAAGGTTTACGTGTTTGGTAGAGTCGTCTGTGTTTTCAGTTATTTTAATATCCGAGGGTTCAACTCCCGGTGCAGTATAATTCGTTTTTACTCCCGATTCAGAAAATGAGAAGCCGCCTATTTCTTCGCCCATAGATAGATTTTTCATAGAAGTCCAGTAGTGAAGCTTAATAGTGCCCGAGCCGTCTTCTTTCAAAGTTGTTTTCTGGTCAACATTTACACATCCATTTACACCAATCAAACATAAAATTACAAAGAAAGAAAGAATAAGAGATTTCATTTAATTTATGGTTAAATTATTGGAAAGATTAAGGTACCGTTTTTGTGAAATAACTTCAATTCAGATATACTATGTACAATTTTCGAATTCGATTTTCAAGGTCTGAAATATTTTTTTCATGTTATAAATTTATTATGAAATTTTACATATTGAAATTGCTTTTTTTTAAAAATATTTTTATCTTAAACTCGAGTGGCATTTTTAATAACTTTTTTTTTAAAAGGTTGTAAAAAAGTGCAAAGTACTAAGCGCCTTTTTAACTCCCTTCAAAATTCTCTATCCTAATGAGAGGATATTTCTTTTTCAATTTTTTAAATTGATAAAGAAATTGATTTTTTTATACTTTTTATTCCGGCATTTACAAAAAAATAGTCTAAAAAATTAAATTTCAACACAACTAATAAAAAAATTTATGCGGTAAGATAGTATTTATACTACTATGAATTGGATTTTTAGAGAATTATGATTAATCAATAATTAAATCTAATAATTTTTTTACATAAATAGTGCATATACTATATTTTTGTAGTAAAGAGGGGGATTAATTATCATATCGTCTGTATAATAGTCAATGATATGTAATTTAAAAGTTCTATAGGGATGGAAAAAAGGAAAATTATTAATGCAGCTTTTCTTTGTGCTATATTAATACTTATTGCAATTTCGTTTGCCATATACTTTAATCTAACTGCGCTGCATGATAATGCAGAGCTTGTTAAAAAATCATATTATGCAATAAACCTGCTTGCCAGAATAGAAAAATCTATAATCGATGGCGAGACCGGCCAGCGAGGTTATATTATTACTCGCAACAATTCATATCTCGAACCCTACTATGGCTCTAAAAAGGAAATTAACATTCTCCTCGAACAATATAAAAATAATATATCCGGAAGCCCGGAAAAATTGAATGAATATTCGCTGCTTGAAAGATTAATAAATAAAAAATTATATGAACTGAATTTTACTGTAGAGTTAAAAGAAAAAAGACTTGACGATTCTGTAATCGCAAGAATAAATTCCGATTTGGGCAAAGTGTACATGGATTCTATTCGCTCGGTGATGAAAGATTTACTTACAAAAGAAAATTTAATTTTAAAAAATAATGAAGAAGTAACTCTTGCCAGCAGCAGAAATACTCTATGGAGCTATTCTGCAGGCTTCACTATAAGTTTCGGGATAATAATTTCTATTTTCTTATCTTTACGGCGTGAAAACGAGCTAAGAAAAAAACTTCAAGCTGAGGCAAATCAAAGCAAGCTGTTCTTTTCAACATCACTTATCAGTATAGGTGATGCCGTGATTACTACCGATGCTAAAGGCATTATAACATTTATGAATAAAGTTGCGGAAGTTGTTACGAAATGGTCAGCTGATGAAGCAATTGGAAGAAACATTGAAACTATTTTCAATATTTATAAAGAGGGCACGAGGGAAGTTGTGCCAAGCCCTATAAAAAGGGCGCTTGAAACTAAGGAAATTGTCGGTCTGAATAACCATACTATTCTGCTTGATAAATTCGGCAGTGAAATTCACATAGATGACAGCGCTGCCCCCATTATCAATGAAAAAGATGAAGTAACGGGAGCAGTATTAATTTTCAGGGACATTACCGCTAAAAGACAGACTGAGATAGATCTGGAAAAAAGCTATGAACAGGTAAAAAAGCTTAATATCGAAATGGATACTAAGATAAGCGAGCTGCAGCATCTGAATAAAGACCTTGAGTCTTTTACTTATTCAGTTTCACATGATTTAAGAGCGCCGTTAAGATCGATTGACGGATTTTCAAAAATTGTTCTGCATGAATATGAAAGTGTTTTAGATGATGAAGGCAAACGGCTTCTGAATATTGTAAGAGATAATGCCGTCAAGATGGGAGTGTTTATAGATGAGCTTCTGAATTTTTCAAAACTTGGAAGAAAAGCTCTTGTATATAATGTAACTGATTTCAGAAAGCTTGTTGATGATGCAATTGTAATAATAGGAAGCGAGGAAAAAAATAGAGCATTCTTCAACATAAAACCATTGCTTCCTGCATATGTAGATGAGGTTCTGATGTTTGAAGTGTGGAAAAATCTTATTTCGAATGCATTAAAGTTCAGTTCGAAGAAGGAAAATCCTCAGATTGAAATAGGATGTAACGTAACTGATACGGGTATAAGGTATTATGTAAAAGATAACGGCGCAGGGTTTAACCCGGTATATGCGAATAAGTTGTTCGGAGTTTTTCAACGGCTTCATTCAGACTCTGAGTTCCCCGGTAACGGAGTGGGACTGGCATTATGTGAAAAAATTATCCGGCTTCACGGCGGAACTATTTCCGCTGAGTCTAAAATTAACGAAGAAACAGTTTTTTCCTTTACGATACCAAATAAAAATTAATACTGCCCAATCTTGTTATTTTTCTTTAGGCATTGATTAAAAATAAACAAAACCCCCTATGGGAAAAATCAAAATACTTATCATCGAAGATAATAAGTACGACCTTGAACTTATAGTACGAGAACTCAAAAAAAATAAGTTTGATTTTGAGTATGTGAATGCTTACGAATTCGAAGACGTAAAAAAGCAGCTTCATGAAAATCCTCCGGATATTATTTTCAGTGATTACAATCTTCAGTCATTTAACGGACTTGAAGTGCTAAGCTACAGGAACGAACACGCGCCATTTACTCCCTTTATAAAAATAACTGGCACTCTTGATGAAGAAAGAGCGGTAGATATAATAAAATCAGGAGCAGATGATTATGTATTGAAACAGAATTTATCAAGGCTGGGACCTGCAGTTCATACTGCAATTGAAAAAATGGACCTGAACAGGAAAAAAAATTATGCGGAAAAAAAGTTAAAGGAATCTGAAGAAAAATTTTCCAAGATATTTCATTACTCTCCGGTGCCTGCATGCATAGTTAACTTCGAATCAGGTTTGATAATGGATGTTAATGAAGGCTTTTGCGATTTCAGCGGCTGCAAAGAAAACGAAGCTATAGGCAGCTATATTTTTGATTTCGGTCTTTTTGATACTGAGATCTATGATAATGAAATAAAGCAGAAGCTTATAGAGAAGCATTATATAAAGAATTTTGAACTGGACATTAAAAGTAAATCGGGTAAAGTAAATTCAGTACTTGCAAATTTTTTAAAGATATCACTGGATGAAGTAAATTATATCATAATAAAATTTATAGATATTACCCAAAGAAAAATTGTAGAGCAGGAACTTAATAACGCAAAGGAACGCGCCGAAGAAATGAATAAACTGAAGACAATTTTTCTTACGAATCTTAGTCATGAGTTCCGCACTCCGCTGAACGGAATACTGGGTTTCTCCGATATGCTGGCGAATGAAATATCAAATCCGGAGCAGAAATCTTATATAGAGGCAATTCAGGTAAGCGGAAGAAGACTGCTGGATACTTTCAATGATTTAATTGACTTATCTGTAATTGAATCGGGAAAAGTTCAACTGAAGAAAGAAGCTGTGAATTTAGTTAACACAACGAGAAGAGTTTTTGAACAGTTTGAGAAGAGCGTTTCCAAAAAACTTGATATGTTGATAGATATAAAATCTGAAAATCTTATGTGTAGAATTGACATTTCAGCGTATGAAAAAATTATTCACAAGCTGCTGGATAACGCTGTAAAATTTACCCATAAAGGCTATGTAAAACTTGTATTGAACAAAGTTGAGAAGGACGACCTTCAATTTATAAATATTACAGTTAGCGATACGGGAATTGGAATGAGTCCTGAAGACCTTGAAATTGTTTTTGACAGGTTCAGGCAATCGAGCGAAGGTTTGAAAAGAAACTACGAAGGTACAGGCATAGGGTTATCTATTGCACGAAGATTTGTTGAGCTGCTTGGCGGGCATATTACAGTTACGAGCCGTGTAGGTGAGGGCAGTGAGTTTTCTATTTTCTTGCCATGCCTGAGCAAAAGTTCCGAAAATATGAATAGAAACGGTAATGGAAATTTAATTATTTATAACAGAGATAATGGAAACGGCAGTAATGAATACAACTGGGAAATATTTAAATCTAAAGAGAAAAGAATATTGGTAGTTGAAGATAATGACGTAGACTGTTTTTACATAAACAAGCTTCTATCTCCTTTTTTTAATGTGAAAACGGTAAAGGATTCCGTAAAAGCACTGAAAGATTATTCAACTGAAAAGTTTGATCTGATCATACTTGATATACAGTTTACTACGGGTATAAACGGTATTGAACTTTTGAAAGGAATACGCGAAGGAGAAGTGAACAAAAAAACTCCGGTGCTTGCCTCCACAGCTTTAGCAATGGCAGGGGATAAGGAAAGGCTTCTAGCTGAAGGATTCGATGAGTACATTCAAAAGCCGTTTGATAAAAAAGGATTATTTAAAATATTGAAAAAGTACTTGTACGAAAAATAGGTAAGTTTATTTATTGGAGAGACCTATGAGAATGATGCCAAGTATTATCAGTGCAATGCCCGCAATCTTTGGTTTATTTATTTCTTCTTTTAAGTAGAATTTAGAGATAAGAGTTACCCAAAGGTAACTTAGTGAAGCATAAGGATAAAGCACACTGAGCTCGCCGCCTTTCAAAGCCATGATATAAACACCTGCGGAGATTACCATCATACAGGCTCCAAAAATTATACGCGGATTTTTAATGATATTGAAGAGAGACATCTTCATATCGCGCACACCGACTTTCATCATGATTGGTCCTGCAGCGCCTATGATTGTGCTGAGAATAACTAATCCTATAGCCCAGAGCTCTGTTGGTCTATTTTCCACGTTTATCACCTCCTTTGCCTCCGTATCCTATGAAAGAAACACCTGCGACAATAGCCGCAACTCCTGCAAATCTTAAAAAGCTGTATGAATCTGACGGGAAAAAAAGAGGGGAGATAATACTTACCCACACGTATGTTAATCCTATAAAAGGATACAATGTGGAAAGGTCATCTTCCTTTAATGCGATTGTGAGAATTAAGAAGCTAAGACCGTAAGCAATGAATCCTCCTATGAGAACAGGATTCATTACCGTGTCTATTAAACTGTGTTTTTGAGTTACTGCTGTATTGGAAGAGAGTTTAAAAAGAATCTGTGCTGCTGTCCCCAGAAATGTGCAAACAATTACAAGAAGTATTCCGGTATAATGTTTCATTAATGCAGCATAACTTTAATTGTAGAAAATTATTTTAGCGGTTCTTCTTCGTCTTTCTTATTCAGGTCTACTGTAACCGGCTCAATAGGAGCATTTCTCTTGTAGATTTCAATACCGTTATCAACGTAGAGAAGATCGTAATACCTGTTCAGAATTATAGGGTCAATCTTATCTCTTAATCTGTAGTAAGGATTTTTATTATCGATTAAAATCCAGCCTGCGTAGTCCTGCGGACGCGCTAAAGTTTTCGGACCGACTTCCCAGCTTTCCGGATAGATTCTGTCTTTGATATCAATCTTTGTCCATGGCTTTAAAGAGAAGTTAACGCCGTCATAAAATATTGTTCCGCCTCGGTAATTCATTCTTAAAAATTCCGATGCTCTGTTAATTTCAGGACGTGAATTATTAAAGAATGCCGTTTCCACAATTACAGGCGCGCCTTTCGGCCAGTTGTAATAATAGCTAAGCGGAATAATCAAAGCTAAAACAAAATACCCGATGTAATAGGGAAGATTGTTATAATATCTGTACTCGTAAATTTTATATGATAAATATCCTATGAAGAATGCAACGCCGGGAATAATAAATACTCCATACCGCGCATTATAATATCCGTAAGGCTCTATGTTAGGCATTTCAATAATGATCGAACCGGCATAGATAAGATAAATAGTAACGGGAATCGAAATCAAAAATACGTATGGCGTTATAGCAGAGAATCTGAACTTATTGACTAAGAAATATATTATAACACCAACGCCAAATAAGAGCAGCGGTATAGTACCTATAAGCTGAACAATATTATTTAAGTATACAACGAGCGAGAATAATAAATCACCTTTAGCATTGAACCTGCCTCCTTTCTCAAACCATGCCCCTGCAGAGTACTCACCGCGTAAGAATGCAATAGGGTCTCCGTATACACTCCAGTTATGATAGAGCCAGAAGCCTACAAATAAAGCAGTCGGTGCTATGTATAAAATTGAATAGCGGATGACCATTGTTTTATTCTTACCAAAGCATAAAAGAACAACTGCGATGATTATACATAGCGCAAATGTCCATCCTTCATAACGCGAGCCTACTGCAAGAGCAGTCAAGCACGCTGAATAAATGAACCATACTTTTTCCCCTGTGACATTCCACTTAAGAAGATAATAAACCGATGAAGTCATGAACATCATCAGAATCATTTCAGACATTGCAGTTGTCTGGAGGTAGAGAATGTTGGGATTTATAACAAAAATAAAAACTGCGATGTATTGTGAAAGTCTGTGCTCGGTTATAAGTCTTACCGATAGGAAGATACAAAGCGAAGTAATTACAAAGCAGGTAAGATTTACAATGCTTCCTGCAAGACCTGTGTACCAGAGAAAATTAAAATAAGTAAACGGAAGAAGCATTACAGCCGGAATGGGAAGCCATGCAGTACCTAACTGCTGGCTGATGCCGGGAGTAAGAGAATCATAAAATCTTCGTGCAATATCGGCGCGGCTGATGGAATCAGGATAGGCGTAAACGTATTCGTAAAAATAACTTGCAAGCTGCGCAGCAAACCCTACTATTAAAGTAAAATAAAATACGCGCCTGAAAGATTTTATCGTTACCTCATCACTAAAAAATTTATCTACCATTTATTATTTATTAAAATAAAAGCCGTAAGAATTTATAAATATTAGTAACCGAAATTGAATCCTACAAATATACTCGGACCAGTTGAAACGTTCTTTCCTGAAATTACATATTCAGTTCCGAATGAAAGACTCATTGTCTTTGAAACTTTCTGATTGATAGCGCCTGAAATTTTCGTTGAGCTTTGCGGATTTCCGTCCAGACCTCTGTTAGTTTCTAAAGTAACATACCAGCTTGTTAATCTGTTTATTGAAGAACCTAAAGTGAAGTATAATGAGACTTCAGAGCCTGCATCTGCTGCACCTCTGAATTTATATTTTATACCTGTACTATAATATGAAGGCATTCTGAAAATTCGCATACCGTTACCCATTGTGAAGCCTATGCTGTATGTTGCAAAGTCTGCATCAAGTGCGGGTTCAACATCCCTTGGAAAATGGAGTGGTAAATTTACTTCGAGCTCAAGGCCCATAATGGGAGGTCCTTTATAAAGCTGGTAAACCATACCAATGCTTGGATTTTTAAAACCAAAACTACTTTTTGTTCCAGTAACTGGGTCCTGATTAGTAAGCTTTGCTATCCCGAATTTTACAAAAAATCCTACGCTTGGGCTTATACCCGTGATATTAAAAATATCTATATCGAATCTATTGAACTTTGAATTTTGGCTAACAAGATTTCCTGCAGGGTCATAAAACTGATTGAATTCGCCGTATTTCATCGTAATGAGCGTTCCGCTTTTGCCTTTAGTCGGAATCCATTGCGAATATGATTTTTCAGAACAGAAGAAAAAAATGCATAAGGCGGCCATGATTAACAAGAACTTACTTTTTAACGGGGTCTGCAAATTATGTATTTTTGATTAATGGCTTAAATTAAAAGAATATTATGTAAAAATAAACACTGAAATATATAGTTCTTACTGCATCTGTTTAACGAATTACTTTATCTGCAAAATTAACTATAGCAGATAATTTGAAGCAATAATATAGTTACAAAACTATCATTTTTATTTATAAAATAAAACAGTAAAAATAATTATTTTTTAAGACAAAAGAATTTCCATTTTTCAAGTTAACCACAGATTTCACAGATTAATTCTCACAGAAATCACAGAAAACAAACCTAGTATTTTTATTCGCACTTTAAAACATAATTTATTTGTAGCATTTTCTGTGTAATTTGTGAGCACCCTCTGTGTAATCTGTGATTATAATACTTTAAAAGTTTTATTGATAATTTTTGAATCCAAGAAGTTAAAATTCTACTACTTTTTTTAGACATTCATTTAAAAGGATATAATATTTAAATTAATAAAATGAGTGAAAACCTTAACTTAAGTGAGGCTGAGTTTAATGAAATAAAGTATTTATATTTCCTTTCACGAATTGAAAGAATGGGAAATATAAAAATTGCCTCGCTAGTTAAGTTATTCAAAAGTCCGGAGGCTGTATTTAAAGCAGACTTGCTCAGCATAAAGAATACCGAAATTTTAAGTATTAGTAATCTTAAGACTTTTGAGAACGTAAGAAAAAGCAAGGCAGCAGTTGAAAGTCTGGAAAAAGAATTCGGAAAATTATTAGAAACGTGCGAGAAGAAAAATATCAGGATTACTACTTACATGAGAGATGATTATCCTAAGAATCTGAAACCGATTTACGATGCGCCTGTTCTTTTATATTATAGAGGAAATTTAAGTCCGAATGATGTTTATTCAATCGGCATTGTCGGCACGCGAACGCCTAGTGAATATGGAAGGCAGATGTGCGAAAATTTTTCGCAGGAGTTTTCTAAAATGAATATTCCTTTAATGAGCGGAATGGCGAAGGGAGTAGATTCAATCTGCCATAAGACGGCTTGCAAATTCGGAAATGTAAACTATGCAGTTCTTGGCTGCGGAGTAGATGTAATTTATCCGCCCGAGAATAAAAAATTATATGATGAAGTTGCAGAAATAGGAGCAGTTGTTTCTGAGTTTCCGCCTGGGACTTTTCCGGATAAGCCGAATTTCCCGAAGAGGAACAGAATTATAAGCGGGATAAGTGTTGGCACCATTATAATAGAGAGCAATGCAAGAGGAGGCGCGTTGATAACAGCAGGATTTGCAATTGACCAGGACAGGGAAGTTTTTGCGGTGCCGGGACATCTGAACAGTAAGCAGTCAGAAGGAACAAATAACCTGATTAAAAAAGGAACAGCAAAGCTTGTGATGAATGCCGATGATGTATTGGTTGAGCTTGAAAGCAAAATGAAAAATTTTGTAAAAGCAAAAAATAAAGAAGAGAAGAAGGTTCTGCCGAACTTATCGAAGTCGGAAACTGTTATTTATAATTTACTCGGTTTTGAACCGATACACATAGATAAAATTTATGAAGGCAGCGGCTTTAATATTTCATCATGCTTAGTAGAATTGCTGAGTCTGGAGTTTAAAGGAATTGTAAGACAGCTGCCCGGAAAATATTTTGTAAGAGCGTGATGTTAGTATAAAGTATTAAGTAGAATGTATTAAGTAAAAAACAAAAATGACTCTGCTTCCCCCTCCTTTATAAGGAGGGGGACTGAGGGGGCGGTATCAAAACAAATAAATGAAAATAAATTTAGACAAGTATATAATAGACGACAGGATTTTCGATGTGAAATTTTCATGCGATCTTAATGCATGCAAAGGTGCATGCTGCACAATACAGGGAACGGAAGGCGCGCCGCTCATGGAATCGGAAGTAAACATCATGAAGCATGCTATGCCTAAGGTTCTAAAATATCTTCCTGAGAGGCATCTGGATATTATAGAGCGTGAAGGATTTTATTATAAGCACGACCATAATCTTGCAGTGAGTACTTATAATGATAACGAATGTGTATTTTCTTTTTATGATGAGAAGGGAATTGCGAAGTGCGCATTTCAGACGGCATATTTTGCAGGTGAAATTCAATTCAAGAAACCAATGTCGTGCTATTTATTCCCTGTAAGAGTATACGGTAAAAAGAGAAATATAATCCGTTATGAAAAAATTACCGAGTGCAACGATGCGCTTGATAAAGGTGTTACAGAAGATAAAACGGTTTTCGAATTCTTAAAGCAGCCATTGATAGATGAATTCGGAATTGATTTTTACAAAGCTGCAAAAGAAAAATTTCTAAATAAAACAAATAAAATAAAAGTATAGTGATATCACAAAGTCAAAATTTAAAACTATCACAAAAACTTTTTCCAAAAGTAATACTTAATCAGAGTGTACTTGCAGTGCCTACTCTGGCGCTTGAGCAGATGATAAAGAAAGAGCTTGAAGAAAATGTGCTTCTGGAAGAGGAATCCCCGGATGAAGTAAAGGATGAAACACAAGAGGAAAAAGATCTTGAATTAAAAAAAGATGAGGAAGATGCAAAGAAAGAAGATGAAGAAATAGAGCCGTCTGAAAATACGAAAGAAGATGAGCTTGACTGGGATGATTATTTCAACAAGGAAGAAATGGATTATGATCCCGCTGAACATGCATCAAAAGGAACTCAGAACGATTACGATAACTCCAATATACAAGCTGCATCTTTTTTAAATGAAAGCTTAATGCTGCAGGTTCATTTAATGGGCTTGCCTGCAAAGAAGGCTTTCATTGCTGAAGAAATTGTTGGCTCATTAAATGACGAAGGATATCTTACCACCGATATTATTGATCTGATAAGAGATATGGATGAGCTGAAGCTCGATACTGAGTTTAAGGATGAATTTTTTTCCATACTTGAAGTAGAAGAAGTTTTAAAAGAACTGCAAGGCTCGCTTGAACCTGCAGGCATAGCTGCAAGAAATCTGCAGGAATGTTTATCTGTACAGATTGAAAGAACTGCAATAGATTCTTTTGTAAAGAAAAATGCGCTGCGTGTAGTTAACGAGTTTTTTGAAGAGCTTCGTTTGAAGAACTACGAAAAACTTGCTAAGGAACTTAACACATCTCTTGAGAAAGTTAAAAAAATATTCGAGCTGATTCATAAGCTTAATCCAAAGCCCGGTCAGACAGAAAGCGGCGCTGCGGAAAGCTATATCTATCCGGATATTATTATTACCAAGGTAAATAATAACTACGAAGTTTATCTTAATGAAAAGAATGTCCCGTCACTCAGAATAAATAAATCATACAGGGAAATGTATCAGAGCGGAGATAAAATTGATAAAGATACGAAAGAATTTTTATCGAATAATTTTAACCGCGCAAAATGGTTTTTAGATGCGATAAATTCCAGAAGACAGACATTGCTTAAAGTAATGAATTCGATTTTGCAAAGACAATATGTATGGTTCAATAATGAAGGTGTGGGATTAAGACCTATGATAGAAAAAGATGTTGCAGAAGATATTTCGATGGATGTATCTACTGTCAGCCGAGCTGTGAAAGGTAAGTATGTTCAGACGGACTTCGGTATTTATTCGCTGAAATCATTTTTCAGCAATGCTCTTACAAATGAAGACGGCTTTGATGTATCTGCAAAAGAAGCAAAAGATAAATTGAAACAGATAATCGATAACGAAGATAAAAAGAATCCGTTTACTGATGACGCTCTTGTAAAAGAAATGACAAACGCCGGATACAAAATTGCAAGAAGAACAGTTACGAAATACAGAGAGGCAATGGGGTTGGCAAAGGCAAGACTGAGACGCTCAATTTAAGATCTAAGAAACAAGATTTAAGAAATACTGAGAATATATTTAGTGGTGAAGTTGTAATGTGGGAAGGGCTTGTGCGTAACGGCAAAGCCGCTATAGGCAGTGACGGTCAGGTTACAATGGGTAATACAGTCGCAAAATCTACAACTAAGAAAGTAAGAAAAATATATAACGATTCAGTGCTTGTCGGCTTTGCAGGTTCGACCTCAGATGCATTTACACTGTATGAAAGATTTGAATCGAAACTTGAACAGTACAAAGGAAATCTTGCCCGCGCAGCGGTAGAGATGGCTAAGGAATGGAGAAGCGACAAATATCTGCGCAGACTTGAAGCATTGCTTGCAGTTGTAGGCAAAGATAAGGCGTATATAATTTCCGGTAACGGAGATATTATTGAGCCCGATGACGGCATAGTTGCAATAGGTTCAGGCGGTCCCTATGCATTAGCCGCAGCAAAAGTTCTGGTGAAGTATACAAAGCTTTCATCGAAAGAAATTGTTACCGAATCATTAAACCAGGCAGCGGATATCTGCATTTATACAAATCACAATATTTCAATAGAAGAATTATAATATAATCTATAATAAGAATTTAAAATTTAATGACAGAAGAAAAAGAAGTAAAAGCATCTGAAAAGACTCCCGAGAAAAATTATAAGAACGGAAAAGCTGAAAAGAAAATCCCAACGGATAAACTAAAACAGCTTACACCATCAGAAATAGTAGCAGAACTTGATAAATATATAATCGGCCAGAATAATGCAAAAAAATCTGTGGCAATAGCTTTGCGTAACAGATGGAGAAGGCAGCAAGTACCTGACAGCATGAAAGATGAAATAATGCCGAACAATATTATTATGATTGGACCAACGGGAGTAGGGAAGACAGAGATTGCAAGGAGAATTTCAAAATTATCAAATGCGCCTTTTATAAAAGTAGAGGCATCGAAGTTTACGGAAGTCGGTTATGTAGGGCGGGACGTTGAATCAATGATTAGGGAGCTTACCGATTTATCAGTTACAATGGTCAAGCAGGAGAAATCGGAGCTTGTTCAGAAGAAAGCGGAAGAAAATGTTATTGAAAGAATTTTAGATATACTTCTTCCTCCAATGAAAAAGAAAGTTTCCATTGACAGTGACAGAGCTGAAGCGGCAGAATCCGAAGGCGGCGGTGAAAATAAAACAGTAGGATTTACAGTTAATGTTGAACCGAATGATGAAAAATCAGAGGAGACAAATCAGAAGACCAGAGAAAAATTCAGAGAGGATTTAAAATCCGGCAAGCTGGATAACAGAACTATTGAACTCGATTTATCTGCTGAAGCGCCTATGCTTCAGGTCTTAGGTCCGATAGGATTAGAAGAAATGGGATTAAACCTTCAGGACTTATTCGGCAACATGATGCCGAAGAAATCCAAGAAAAGAAAATTAACAATTGCTGAGGCTAAAACAATTCTTGTTCAAGAAGAAGCTCAGAAGTTGATAGATATGGATGCAGCAATAAAAGAAGCGGTAGATAAAGTGCAGAATTCAGGAATAGTTTTCATAGATGAAATTGATAAGATAGCAGGAGGAAGCAAGGCATCGAATCAAAGTCCGGACGTTTCACGCGAAGGTGTGCAGAGAGATTTGCTGCCAATAGTAGAAGGTTCGACTGTTATCACAAAATACGGTCCCGTAAAAACCGACCATATATTGTTTATCGCATCCGGCGCTTTTCACGTTGCAAAGCCGAGCGATTTGATCCCGGAATTACAGGGAAGATTCCCAATCAGAGTTGAACTGAACAGCTTAACCGAGGAAGATTTTTACAATATACTTACTCAGACACAGAATGCTTTAATAAAGCAGTATATAGCTTTGCTTGAAACGGAAGCTATTGCGCTAACTTTCAAAGAGGATGCAATCAGAGAAGTTGCAAAGATTGCTGCACTTGTAAATGAACAGGTTGAAAATATCGGCGCAAGAAGACTGCATACAATATTGACAACTTTGCTTGAAAGTATTTTATTTGAAGTGCCGGATAAGATCAAAAAGAAAAAAATCGATATTGATAAGAAGTATGTGAACGATAAGCTTTCAGCAATAGTAAAAGACAGAGACTTAAGCAGTTACATTTTATAAATTTTATTTATAAAAATAAAATGAAAACGGTAAAGTATTTTTTGATAGCCCTCGTTTTAGTTTGTTGTGCAGGTTCATATTCAGATTCTTTTGCTCAGGTTAAAACCCGTGAGAGTTCACAGGCTTATGTCGGAGTCGGGTATTCGTTTGTGATATTTACTAATTCCGATATGACTGATTCATATCCTTTGTTCGGCAACAGCGGGGATTTTCTGAAAGAGGTTAACTTTTTCGGAGGTATAAGAGCAAGCAGAAGTTTTGCATTGGAATTATCACCTTCGATTATCTTTTCGAACGCTATTAATAATAAAGGATTTTATTTCCCTCCAAAAACTACCGGTCCTACTCACTGGGATGAGCAATTTTATGTTCCTAATACTGCATCGTTTTTATCTATACCTGTTAATATAAAAGCAAAGTATTATCCTTTCACGAAGGATATGATTTCACAGGTTAGTAATCTATACGTGGGTTTCGAAGCAGGTATGGCTTACATAAAAGAGGAATTCAACAATTATATTTACACAGATAATACTATGAGCCGTTTTGCTAGATCGCAGACAGATAAAAACAGCTTCTGGAAACCTGATTTTGGAATTTCAATCGGATACGGCAGCACAGCAAAGTTCGGCTACGGATTTGAAGCATCATACAGATTCATATCCCTGGATGGAGATAAGAAATATCCGATAACTACATCTCTAGCAAAAGACATGAATAGTGTGAACCTTACTGCTAAATTAATTTTTAGTTTTAATTGATTTTATACCGGTAAGAATAAAAAAAAATCCCTCTTTATATTTCATAAAGAGGGATTTTTTATTTGAAGTGGTTATAACTTTGTTTTAAGCTTTTAATAACTCTCTGGCAATAACAATTCTTTGAATCTCTGAAGTACCTTCATAAATCTCAGTGATCTTTGCATCTCTCAAATATCTTTCTACCAAATACTCTCTGACATATCCGTATCCGCCGTGAATCTGAATTGCTTCAAGCGCTGCCTGAACGCAAATCTTGCTGGCAAATAATTTAGCCATTGCAGCTTCTTTAATATACTTTTTGCCTTCATCTTTTAACTTCGCTGCCTGATAAATAAGAAGTCTTGCAGCATCAACATTTACTGCCATATCAGAAAGCTTGAACTGAATAGCCTGAAGATTTGCAATAGGCGCATCGAATGCTTTTCTTTGCTTTGAATATTTCACTGATGCTTCTAAACATGCCTGAGCAATACCTAATGCCTGTGATGCAATTCCTATTCTTCCGCCATTCAATGTTTCCATAGCGAATTTAAAACCTTGTCCTTCTTCACCAATTAAATTTTCTTTAGGAACACGAACATTGTTCAATCCGATTGAGCATGTATCCGAACCTCTTATACCAAGCTTATCTTCTTTCACACCGGTTTCTACTCCGGCATATTCTTTTTCAACAATGAAAGTAGAAATGCCTTTATAGCCCAGCTCAGGATTTGTCATAGCCTGCATGAAGTAATAATCAGCAGTTGTTCCGTTTGTTATCCAGTTTTTCATACCGTTCAGTACATAAAAATCACCGTCTTTTACCGCAGTGGTTCTTTGTGCGGTTGCATCGCTGCCCGCTTCAGGTTCTGATAAACAGAATGCGCCGAGCTTCTGGCCTGATGCTAACGGTTTAAGATATTTTTCTTTTAAGAAATCATTACCCCATCTTTCAATTCCGTAGCAGACAAGTGAATTATTTACTGACATAATTACACCGACTGATGCGTCTACTTTGGAAATTTCTTCCATAGCGCAAACGTAACTGACTGCATCCATACCTGCGCCGCCCCATTCAGGTGCAACCATCATTCCCATAAATCCTAGCTCACCCATTTTTTTTACAATTTCATAGGGGAATTCTGCATTCTTGTCTCTTTGTATCTGAGAAGGAGCAATTTCATTTTCAGCAAAATCTCTTGCAGCCATTTTTATAGCTAACTGGTCTTCTGTTAGTTCAAAGTTCATGTTGAGGTAGTTAAGTTATTTTTTAAATTATTTTAATTTTATTTTTGTGAGTAGTCATAAAATCCTTTACCGGATTTTCTTCCCAAGTAACCCGCTGCTACCATCTTTATAAGCAGGGGACAAGGTCTGTATTTCGAATCTCCCAATCCTTTATGCAGAACTTCCATAATAGAAAGGCACACATCAAGTCCGATGAAATCAGCGAGTGTAAGCGGCCCCATAGGGTGATTCATTCCAAGCTTCATTACAGTATCAATAGATTCAGGTGTAGCAACGCCTTCCATCACGCAGTACATAGCTTCGTTAAGCATAGGGATTAAAACTCTGTTAGATACAAATCCCGGATAGTCATTCACTTCCACAGGAACTTTCTCTATTTTTTCAGAGAGAGTTTTTATAATTGAATAGGTTTCGTCAGATGTTGCAAGTCCGCGGATAATTTCAATTAGTTTCATCAAAGGAACCGGATTCATAAAATGCATCCCGATAACTTTGTCAGCTCTCTTTGTAACAGCTGCAATTTCAGTAATAGAAATTGAAGATGTGTTTGAAGCGAGTATTGCTTCCGGCTTGCAGCACTCATCAAGAGTTGTGAAAATAGATTTCTTCACTTCAAATTTTTCCGAAGCTGCCTCAACAACTAAGTCAGCATCTTTTGCATCTGTAAGATTGATTGATGATTTTATATTTCCTAAAGTAGAATTTTTTTGCTCTTCAGTAATTGTTCCTTTCTTAACCATGCGGTCAAGATTTTTTGTAATAGTCGCAACGCCTTTATCAACAAATTCCTGCTTTATATCTATGAATGTAACTGAATATCCAAACTGTGCAAATGTGTGAGCGATACCGTTGCCCATAGTGCCCGCACCTACTACTGCTATATTTTTAATTTCCATTTGAATTTTGTAAGTATGAATTTAAAATTAAATTTTTTCTATTATCATTGCGCTTGCTTCGCCTCCGCCGATACATAATGTTGCAAGACCTCTCTTTGCGTTTCTGTTTTTCATAGCGTGAACAAGAGTTGTTAAAATTCTTGCACCGCTTGCTCCGATTGGATGCCCGATTGCAACTGCTCCGCCGTTAACGTTTACTTTATTTGTATCAAGTCCTGCAATCTGATTCACAGCGCAAGCCTGAACTGCAAAAGCTTCGTTAGCTTCTACTAAATCTAAATCATCAACAGTAAGATTTACTTTCTTAAGTAAATTCTGAATTGCATAAGCAGGTGCTGTTGTGAATTTCTCGGGTGACTGGGCAAATGAAATTTGTCCCACAATTTTTGCTATCGGAGTAATGCCAAGCTCTTTTGCTTTATCTGCTGACATAATTACAATAGCAGCTGCACCGTCGTTTATGCTCGATGCATTGAATGCAGTTATAGTTCCTTCTTTTTCGAATGATGGTTTCAGCTTTCTTCCTTTTTCCGGATTGCCTTTTCTTATGTCTTCATCTTCACTGATAGTGATAGTTCCTTTTTTATCTGTGATTTCTACAGGAACGATTTCATCTTTGAATGAACCGTTCTCAGTTGCTGCCAAAGCTCTCTTATAACTTTCTTCAGCGAAATCATCCTGCATTTCTCTTGTAATATTCATTTCTCTGCTGCACATTTCTGCTGCATTCCCCATGTGAAAGTTATTGTATACATCCCATAGTCCGTCTTTAATCATTCCATCGATAACTTTTCCGTCACCCATTCTGTAACCGTTTCTTGCTTTATCAAGATAGTAGGGAACATTGCTCATTGATTCCATTCCGCCTGCAACTACAACATCGGCATCGCCGCATTGAATTGCCTGTGCGCCGAGCATAACTGCTTTAAGACCAGAGCCGCAAACTTTTCCGATTGTTAAACATGGCACTGAGTTAGGCAGGCCTGCAAATATTGCAGCTTGTCTTGCAGGAGCTTGTCCTAATCCCGCTGTAAGTACACATCCCATTATTACTTCCGAAACATCTTCAGGTTTTATTCCTGCTCTGTTAATTGCTTCTTTAATTGCTATCGCGCCGAGCTGCGGAGCAGTCTTCGAAGATAATCCTCCGTTAAAACTTCCTACAGGTGTTCTCACCGCTGCTACTATAACTACTTCTTTCATTTATTTTTCTATTTTATTGACTTAATTATATTTATAAAATTTTCTGATTTCAAACTTGCGCCGCCTATAAGCGCACCGTCAACTCCGCATGTTGTAAAAATTTCTTCTGAATTTTTATCGTTCACACTGCCGCCGTATAGAATTAATAAAGATACAGCAGTCTCTGAATCGTAAAGTTCACCGATAGTATCTCCGATTATCATGTTCATTTCACTAATCTGTTCTGTATTTGCATTGAGGCCGGTTCCGATTGCCCATACAGGCTCATAAGCTATAACAAAATCTTTCATCTGCTCTTTTGAAATTCCTTCAAGTGCAGCTTTTATTTGATTCTCAACTATTCCTTTGAATATTCCTTCTTCTCTTTGTTGTAATGATTCACCAACACATAGTATTGGTTTCAGATTACTCTCTAATGCCTTCTTAATTTTTTTATTAACTGTTTCATCCGTTTCACCGAAGTACTGTCTTCTTTCGCTGTGACCGATTATAACATATTCACATCCAACTGATGTTAACATAGTAGCGGAAATTTCTCCCGTATAAGCTCCGTCTTTTTCCCAATGTAAATTTTGTGCACCAAGTTTCATCTTTGTTCCTTTAATCATTGAATTACATACCATCAATGATGTGAACGGGGGGCAAATCAGAACATCACATTTATCAAAATAACTATCGTGAATATTATCTTTCAGCGCCTTTACAAGGACTTCAGACTGTGTAATATCCAAATTCATTTTCCAGTTGCCCGCTATTAATTTTTTTCTCACTGTTCGAGTTGTTCTAAATTTTTTAAAAGTAATTCATTTACAATTTTAGGATTTGCTTTGCCTTTGCTCTCTCTCATTATTTTACCAACAAACAATCCTGCGAGTTTTTTCTCTCCGCCTTTATAACGCTCAACTTCTTTCGGACTTTCGCTTAAGATCTTTTTGATTATCTCATCTATCTCGCTTGTATCGCTGACCTGTTCAAGTCCCAGTTCTTTTATTAAGTGTTCAGGATTTTGCTCTTCGCGTGTTTCTTTTGTCAGCATAAGTTCAAATATTTCCAATGCAACAGTCTTGTTTATTTTTTCATCGAGAAGTATATCAATCAGCTTCGCTAAGTTGATTTCGGGTATATTGAACTTTTCAATATTAATTTTTTTATCATTCAGAACTTTCAGCACTTCATTCATTACCCAGTTGCTAGCCTGCTTAAATCCTTTTTCGTCTTTATGTTTTAACTCTTTGATAACGTTTTCAAAATAAACTGATAGCTCCTTGCCCGATGTTAAAATCTCTGCATCATAATCAGGTATAGAATACTCTTTTACAAATCTGCTATGTTTTGCATCAGGGAACTCAGGCAGCTTAGATTCAATTTCTTTCTTCATCGTTTCGTCAACATGAGTAATTACTAAATCAGGCTCGGGGAAATACCTATAATCGTGTGCCTGCTCCTTCGAGCGTGTTGCAGTAGTAGTCTTATCCTTTGCATTATAAGTCATTGTAGTGAAAAAAACTTTCTCGCCTTTTTCAGTAACTTCTATCTGTCTTTTTATTTCTGTTTCGATTGCATCTGAAACATTCTTGAACGAGTTAAGATTTTTTATTTCTGTTCTGTTACCAAACTCACTGCTTCCTTTCAATCTAACCGAAACGTTTGCATCACATCTTAAGCTTCCTTCATCCATATTGCCGTCACAGATATCAAGGTAAACTAAAATCTGCCTTATCTTCTGCATGTAATTAATTGCTTCTTCAGAAGAACGTATATCAGGTTCGCTTACAATTTCAATAAGCGGAACTCCGCAGCGGTTGAAATCAACAAGCGTTTCATTATCGGAAAAATCATGGATAGATTTCCCCGCATCTTCTTCCATGTGAATTCTTGTAATGCCGATTCTCTTCTCTGATTTATCTTTCAGCTTTATATTGATAAAGCCGTCATAGCATATCGGAGTTTCAAACTGAGTTATCTGAAATCCCTTCGTAAGGTCAGGATAAAAATAATTTTTACGGGCAAATATAGACTTCTCTCTTATTGAGCAGTTCGTTGCAAGTCCCATACGTATAGCATAATCAACAAGCTCTTTATTAAGCACAGGCAAAGTGCCGGGCATACCAAGACATATAGGACATACGTTGCTGTTCGGCGAATTATGAAAATTCGTCGAGCACTTACAAAATGCCTTTGTCTGTGTTTTCATCTGAGCGTGAATCTCAAGTCCGATGACGGGTTCATATTTGTCGTAGATATTTTCCAAGCTGCTCAATTAATTTTTATTTATTTGTTCGATTTTAAATTCTGTATTCTTTTAAACTCCGAAATCACTCTGTCTTTTATATCAAAATGATTTACTAACGGCAGGGGATAATTCCTGCCTAATTCAATTCCGTAATTCTCTTTTAAAATTTCATTGTGCTCCCAAGGGTCGTGAATATACTTTGCATCTACATCTTTTAATTCAGGAACATACTTCTTTATATACTTTCCCTCTGTATCAAATTTCTTGCTTTGAAGCACCGGATTAAAAATCCTGAAGTATGGCTGAGCATCACATCCTGTAGAGGAACTCCACTGCCATCCTCCGTTATTGCTGGAAAAATCCAGATCAATTAATTTTTCAGCAAAGTATTTTTCACCAAGTCTCCAGTCAATAAAC
Organism: Ignavibacteria bacterium; assembly: GCA_044226845.1. Classification (GTDB taxonomy): domain Bacteria; phylum Bacteroidota; class Ignavibacteria; order Tepidaquicellales; family Tepidaquicellaceae; genus JAFDZO01. Next base: position 312,401 of record JBGAGG010000003.1, on the reverse strand, counting down.
AAATCTTTTGTAAGGAACATTGCCGTTATCATCCGCACTCTGTTATGCATCCATCCTGTTTCATTCAACTGCCGCATTCCTGCATCAACTATCGGAAAACCCGTTTTTCCTTCACACCATATTTTAAAGAGCTTTTCATCATAACTCCAATTCAGATTATCATATTCCGGTCTGAAAGATTCAGTGATAATCTGCGGATTATGAAATGTAATATTGTAATAAAATTCTCTCCATATTAATTCATTAATCCACGTATCAACATTTGTCTTTTCATCTGCATTCTTTACTTCTTTATCAATCTTATTGAAAGCCAAACGAAACAGTTCTCGTATTCCTATAGTACCGAAGTGAATATGCGGTGACATTAAACTTGTACCGTGAATATCGGGAAAATCTCTCTGCTCTTTGTAATGAACCAGTTTATCATGATAGAAAGTTTTGAGATGCTTTAACGCCTCTGTTCTTCCGCCTGAAATTTTGCCTGGCTTTTTTACTTCAATATCTAATTCTTTTAAACTCTTACTCTTAAACTTCTTTACATCTTTCAGCTTATCAAGACTACAAATCTGTTTTGATGTATATTCTTCTTTTAATGTTGAAAGAAACTTATTTTTAAACGGAGTGTAAACCGAATAAAATTTTCCTTCACCGTTCTTTATTTCTCCTAACGGAAAAACTGTATTATCTTTGAATAAATAAAAAGAGGGGATTATCTCTTTTACCTTATTATCTCTATTTACGCAATACGGCTCAACTTGCTCATTTGCATAAACTTCAATTTCATCGGCTTCTTTTTTTAACTTCTTAAATACATCAGGACTTTTTCCTTCAGTAATTAATAAATCAAAACCACTTTCTTTTAAGTCATCCTTAAGTTCAGTAAGACACTCAAATAAAAAATTGATTCTCTTCTCACCGTAATACTCAAACTTGTTTTTATTTTTGATATACAAAAATAAAACTTCGTTAGCATGTTTTCTCTGTTCTTCTATATTATCAATGAACGCTTTTAATGCTGCATTATCTTTTAACCGCAGATCTTTTCTGAACCAAAAGACTTTTAGCATTTATTCAAATTAATTATACCTGAGGTTTTCTTTCGTTGAAAGAATTACTCGTTAATCTTACAAACGTGGAATTAATAATAAACTCAGCAAGTGTCTTTGAGTTCAAATAACTCATCGATGACTGCAAACCTTCCTGATAATCTCTTATTATTTTCGTTACGCTTCCTTTATAAGTTACCAGTGATTCTTCACCTTCGATATAATTTTTCTTCTCCTGCTTAACTGCAAACGATGCGCTGCCGCAATATTTTTTCCAGAGCTGATTGTTATACTTTAGTACATCGCCCGGTGCTTCTTCAGTTCCTGCAAGCACACGACCGAACATAACTGCATCACATCCAAGAGCAAGTGCTTTGCACATAGCGCCGGGAGTATTGATTCCGCCGTCAGCAATAATTTTTACATCGCTCTTCATTTCATCTTTCGCAGTTAATGCGCGGATGATTGCATCAACCTGTCCTATGCCGATTCCTGATTTAATGGAAGTCGAGCACATTGCACCGTTGCCGATACCGACACGGATTGCATCAACTTTTAAATCGATTAAAAATTTAGTCGTCTCATAACTTGCAACGTTACCTGCAATGATTTTTAAATCATACTTCTTAATTATATCCTGAATGTCATTCAGATAACTTTCAATCATCTTCGAGCCGCCGTTTGCAATATCTACGCACATTATTTTTATTCCGTAGTCTGCAAGTTTTTTCAGACGGTCGATATCAATTTTTTTATTGATGCCTACGGCCGCTGATTTAAACTCGCTGTCCTTTAAATCATAATCTTCGAACTCAGCAATCTGCTCTTCAATAGTATTAAACCTGTGAATGACTCCAAGACATTTCAAATCTGCCAATGACTTTGCCATGCGTCCGCCTGTTACTGTATTCATAGGGGAGCCGATGATTGGAATATCAAGTTTCACTCCAAGGAAGTCAGCGCTTGTATCGCAGTTTGCGCGGGACTCCACCGCAGAAATCTGGTCGGGCAATAACGATATATCATCGTAGGTTAATGAATATGTCTCTGTAATATTTTTGTAAGACATTAATTATATTATTAATGAATATTGTTATTAGAATTATCTTCAGAATTATTTTCTGTGGCTTCGTTTGTTCCGTTTTCTATAACATCAACTTCAATCACTTCAATAACGTCAACTTCTTCTGCATCATTGTTATCAAATTCTGCAACTTCTTTTTCAACTTCTTTTTCTTCTTCAACCATCTTCAAAGCCATATTAACTTTCTCGGCTGCCTCAGTAAGAGTGTTGGCAGGAATAAGATTTAATCCTGAGTTCTCTAATATTTCTTTCGCTTCTTTCGCATTAGTTCCCTGTAATCTCACAACAACAGGAACTTTGATATCAATATTTTTCGCTGCCTGAATAACTCCGTTTGCTACGCGATCACATCTTACAATTCCGCCGAATACGTTAATCAAAATTGCCTTCACGTTCGGGTCAGATAAAATAATTCTGAATCCGTTTTCAACAGTAGTAGGGCTGGCCGTACCGCCTACATCTAAGAAGTTAGCAGGTGAACCGCCGGCAAGCTTTATTAAATCCATAGTGCCCATTGCAAGTCCTGCGCCGTTAACCATACAGCCAACATTACCGTCAAGCTTTATATAGTTAAGATTGAAGTTAGATGCTTCAACTTCAAGCGGATCTTCTTCGTTTAAATCTCTTAACTCTTCAAAATCTTTATGTCTGAATGTTGCATTGTCATCAAGAGTAACCTTTGCATCAAGCGCCATTATCTTATCGTCGTTGGTGATGATCATAGGATTGATTTCAACCATCGATGCATCCATTCCTTCGTATGCCTTGTAAAGATTTTTAATGAACTTTAAAAAATCTTTGTACTCAGGTCCTGTAAGTCCGAGACCGAAAGCAAGTTCGCGAGCCTGGAAGTCTTCCAGTCCGGTACCCGGGTCAACCCATACTTTAATAATTTTTTCAGGAGTTTCTTCTGCAACGGTTTCGATTTCCACGCCGCCTTCAGTTGATGCCATTATGACATTTTTTGAATTTGTTCTGTCAAGCAAAATACCAAGATACAATTCTTTTTTGTAATCAAGCCCTTCAGCAATGAAAAGAGTCTGTACTTCTTTTCCTTCTGCGCCTGTCTGATGTGTAACAAGTACGTTCCCTAAAACTTTTCCGGCATAGTCTTTTGCTTTTTCAAAATTATCGCCGAAGAATTTTACTCCACCTTCAACTGCAACTTCATTTCTGTTGTGCTTATGATAGACAGTTCCTTTTCCTCTTCCGCCTGCATGTATCTGTGACTTCACCACTATCTGGCTTACACCGTTTGATTTTAATGTGTCAACAGCTGCATCGAAGTGTTCCATTGATTTGATTGGCACTCCGCCCTGAATTGCAACTCCGTATTTCTGAAGTAATTCTTTTGCCTGATACTCGTGTAATTTCATATATTTTTATTTGATATTTTTTTTATTTTTCTGAATTTATTTCTTATCGAGCTTATCGAGTTTCTTTTTTGTTGCATCAATTTCTTTGCCGAGTGAATCAATGCTCTTCATATTGCTGTCCAGACTTTTTCTTTCTCTCTGAATATAATTGCTCGTCGAATCGATTCTCTTTTTTAATTCGTCAGCTTCCTTTTGAATTCTTTCTTTATCAAGTTCTAACTGACTTTTGCCGCAGCCGGCTAGCAGCAGTGCAGATGCTGCCAGAATAAAAAAATATTTCATTTCTTTTGATTAGTTTTCTCTTTTATTTTATTTACGTTTTTATCTAATGCTGAATCTAAATCTTTTCCCATCTTTTTAAGAGAGTCCAGACTTATCTTATTCATTGCAGTATCAATTTTATTGAGCGTCTCATCTATCTTCTGATCTATTTTTTCATTTACCTTCTGCTCAACTTTCTGCGATACTCTGTCAAATACAGAATCACAGCTCAATAAAGCCAGCAATATAAAACAACTTAAAATAAATTTAATTCTGTTCATTTGTTAAATTATTACTGAAATTATTTTTTAATTTTCTTTTCGCTTGTAAGTTTTGCCTGCATGAATAGACCTAGATAATCTCTTCCGCCTGCTTTTGAATCAGTGCCGCTCATATTAAATCCGCCGAACGGATGAACGCCGACTAATGCGCCCGTGCACTTTCTGTTCAGATATAAATTGCCTGCAAAAAATTCTTTTGCGCCTTTATGCAGTCTCTTTTTGTTTTTAGTATAGATAGCTCCTGTCAAACCGAACATTGTATTATTTGCAATGCTTATTGCATCATCAAAGTCATTTGCTTTCAGAACGGCAAGTACAGGTCCGAAAATTTCTTCCTGTGAAATTGTAGCATTCCTATCAACGTCTTTAATAATTGTAGGCTCAACAAAATATCCTTTGCCTTCAATTTTATTTCCGCCGGCAATTATCTTTCCGCCTTCTTCAACTGCTTTATTTATGTATCTTAAAACATTATCCTGTGAGCGTTTGTTAATAACAGGTCCCATAGGAGGATTGTTAACTGCGTTATCAACTTTTACCGTCTTTACATTCTCTGCTAATGCATCACAGAACTTATCATAAATATCTTTGTGAACGATAACTCTTGAGCAAGCTGAACATTTCTGTCCCTGAAAACCGAATGCAGCAGATATTGTACCTTTTACTGCATCGCTGAAGCTGTGCAGTTCTTTATCAACAACGATTGAATCTTTTCCGCCCATCTCTGCAACAACTCTTTTAATCCAGATTTGTCCCGGCTGTGCTTTTGCTGCAAGCTCGTTTATTCTTAAACCGACTTCCATTGAACCTGTGAAGCAGATAAATCTTGTTAAGTGATGCTGTACCATTATATCTCCGATAGAACCGCCGCCGCCTGTTACAAAATTTACAACACCTTTAGGAAGTTTTACTTCTTCAAGAAGTTCAAAGAACATCTGCGCGATAGCAGGGGAGTCGCTTGATGGTTTCAATACAACTGTGTTTCCTGTTACGAATGCAGATGTTGTCATACCGACTAAGATTGCTAGCGGGAAATTCCATGGCGGAATAACTGCACCTACGCCAAGCGGTAAATATTCTAAATGATTTTTTTCGTCAGGTAATTTTACTAAAGGATGGTCGCCGCTCCATCTTAACATTTCACGTGCGTAGAATTCCATGAAGTCAATTGCTTCCGCTGTATCACCGTCTGCTTCTGCCCAGTTCTTACCTACTTCATAAACCATCATTGCAGAAAACTCATGTTTTCTTTTTCTCATTAGCTTAGCTGCTTTGAATAAATAGTCAGCGCGTTTTTTCGGAGCAACGTCTTTCCATGTCTTGAACGTTTCGTAAGCAGTTTCGATTGCCTTTACTGCCATTTCAGCAGTCGCTTTCTGAAATGTGCCGAGCACCATATCTTCATTGGAAGGATTGATGGAATGCATCTTATCATCAGTCCATAATTTTTCTCCGCCGATTACAACGGGATATTCTTTTGAAAATCTTGCTGTTACTTTATCTAAAGCTTTTTCGAAAGCCTGTTTATTTTTTTTATCGGTAAAATCTGTGAACGGTTCGTTCTTAAATTTTGAGTGTGACATTATATTTTATATTTGATTTTTTTTATTAAAATTAATTACCGTTTAATAAATCAACGGCCATATTATGTATCTCAGGTCTTATCTCTCTTATTCCGTTGTTATCGCGGGAAGGATAGACTCTGTTTGTTAAAAAAATTACTATTAAATTTTTATCTGCATCAGCCCATACACTTGTGCCGGTGTAGCCTGTATGTCCGAATGAGTTATTTGAAAACTTTTCTCCGCAGGGAGTTCTGTATGAAGTCGGTTCAGGTTTTGTATCCCAACCGAGTCCGCGTGAGTTATTATAAGCAGCTGTCTCCCATTTATTTATAAAGAAACCAATTACATCTGCATTGGCAAATTTTTCTTCTTTTAGTCCTCTTGAATAAGGATTATAGTATTTACCTTTCTCAAGCATCATTTTCATAAACAGATATAAGTCATTAGCATTTGAGAAAAGTCCTGCATTGCCTGATACACCATTAAGAATTGCAGCTGTTTCATCGTGTACTTCACCCTGCAATAATCTGTTTCTCCAGTAAGAATCGTTCTCTGTAGGGACTGCAAGTTTTTTCAAGTTATCCTTTGGCAGATATGTTGTGCTTCTCATTCCAAGCGGTTCAAAAATATTAATTCTGCAATATTCATCAAGAGACATCCCTGAAATTTTTTCAACTATAAGTCCGAGCAGTACAGCATTCAAATCACTGTAAACAAATTTAGTGCCTGTTTTATAATCAGGAGTCATGTTGTAAATCTCATCTAAAACCTGCTGCCGCGTAGTAAGGGTTTTGTAAAAAGGTACCCATGCTTTAAGTCCTGAATTGTGAAGAAGAAGATTAGTTATTTTAATATCTTCTTTACCATTATTTGCAAATTCAGGAATGTGGAGCCATACGTTATCATTTATATTCAGTTTACCGTTATCATACAATTGCATGATTGCGGTAGTCGTGGCAATAACTTTCGTAACGGAGGCGAGGTCATAGATGCTTGAGCTTGTAACATCAGGTGCATCGGAATCATAAGTATATTTTCCGAAATTTTTTTCCAAAATTATTTTATCGGGAGTGCCGATTATCAGTTGCGCGCCCGGAAAATATTTATTTGTAATTCCGCTGTTTACAAGATTTTCAAGCTCCGTAGTTGTGGCTTTTGAAAGTCCGCAAGAAAGACTGCAAGAAACATTAATAAAGAGGAAAAGAAATATTAGGATAAAATACCGTTTCACTTTGCCAATATACCTAATTTAAAAATTTTTAAAAACTTACAAAAAAAGCACCTATAAATGAGTTTGTAAAGTCTATAAGGTTTTTAAGGGTTATAAGGTTTCAGAGATTAAAAGGCCAGTATACTTTCTAATTTGCCTGAATCAATGCGTAAGCTCAAGATATCCCCAAAGCAATAAAATTACTAATCCAAGATAAAGCGCATTTCCTGCTATTAGCACAATAAGTGATTTAAGAATCCCCGGGACAATATTTACTTTTGAGAATTGTATGATAGCATATACATAATAGCCTATCAAAGGAATAAATCTTATATTCCACATAACAGGAGTAATAAGAGCAAGCGGCAGAAAAATTACGGATACTAATGCGCCGAAACCAAGAATATAAAGATAGAATGCAAGGCGTTCGCCAAAACGGACGTCTTTTTTTCTGAATACCAGAGTGTGAAGCAGCGCTAATAGAGGAGGCAGAAGAAACATAAGATAATTCATTCTTGAGATAAGCAATTGCCGGAAGTCGTTAGTAGAAATATTGCCATCAATCATTTCCTGTGTTTCATCGCCTATGAGTATTGGTCTCATATAAGCAAAATGGCCTTCACTGAAAAAATGAAACATCAGTATAAAAAATGAAACCGTCATCAGAAAAAATCCGACGGGCTTTACATAATCTTTTCTTTTGCCGTTAATAAAATTTCGTACAAAGTTACCGGGAGCCAGAAATAATTCTTTTACGGTATATGAAAAGCTGGATTCCCAATAAATAGATTTATAAAAATACTCATCCAAACTATTCTTTACGGAAATTCCCGGAGTAATTTTTTGCTGTCCGCAATTGTGGCAGAAATTTCCGACAAGTACCGTTCCGCAGTTTAAGCATTTTTCCGCATTGAGATTTTCCATTAGGCAAAATACTCATTGAATGTTAAACATACAGTTACAAATTTGGAGGTTTCTTGAATTAAATTTTACGCTTTGACAAATTTTACCGAAGACAAAATAATCTAAGGTTTGTCAAGCAGATTTTTAATAATTCGCCCTATTAGTAGTAATTGGGAACATTATCTTGGAATAATGAAGTATATCTATTAAATTGGAAGCAGTATTAGTTTTTAAGGTTAAAAGTTTATAAAGTTTAATACTGTTGTACAAAATGCTACAATAATGTTACAATGATTTGATAACTGAAAAGTGAATTCTGAATTCAAGAACAATGTCGGAAAAGTGAAAACGGCAGTGTTGAAAAAACAATACCGGGATTTTGAAAATCCGACACCGGGAACAAATTTAAAAATTTCCGGTATTGAAAAAACAATACATTTTTTTCAAAATCCGTCAAAAACCCGTCAAGATTTAGAAAAAATTTTGAAAATGTTAAAACCGAAATTCAATAGATTTTAAACTTTTTGTAAATAAAAATTACAAGCTTGAAAATTGAAATTGAATTAAAACTATTACAATCATTTCGTATATTGATTAACTTAATTTATTAAAGAGGCATTAATTGACGCGAATATTACCATACTTTTTTGTTTCTATTTTTCTGCTCGCAGCGGCGTTTTATTCCGTGACGGTTACATCCTGCAATCCTATCACTAAGCCCGATACGACTATTCATAATAACGGTACTGTAATTTCAGGACATGTATATGATATAAAAGGCTATCCGTTTCCCGGAGTGAAAGTTTATGCCTCGCCGACAAACTATACAACGACATTAGGCGACGGGTTTTTCTCGCTTGCAAATATTTCGTATCCGATAAGTCTTATTGTAAAAAAAGACGGTGACTCCACTATTAACGTATACCAAAACCTTAACGCAAATAATCCGAATCTTACCTATAATACATACAGCGATAATACTAATTACAAAGAAGGCGAGTTTTTTATTAAGTACCCTTTAATCCCTGCTGATAAATCTTTGCTTATACAGTTTACATCAGAGGATATTATTACATTCAGCTATAACTATAGTATAAGAGATACCGTTTCTGCAAGAGTGCCGATAACATGGGAAGGGAATAAGCAGACATTGTTCGGCAAGCTTATTTTGATGACTTATACAAGAAATCCTTTCCAGCCTTTTCTTATCAGATCGTATGATTCATACGCAGAAAGAAGTTTTTATATAGATACAAACAGAATTATAAATACTACGTTTGATTCGGCATCGTTTTACTCTGCAAATCCCGATGAAGGAATTGTGAATGTAAGGAATTTTAATTACAGCTCTACTTCAGATAATAATATATATTTCAGTCTGGCAGGAAATACAAACTCGGACATGGCGCTTGAAAATTATAATTTCCGCGGAACTTATGATTTTGTAGTGCCGAAGATTTTTTCGACTAACCGTATGCACATGACAACGTATAATCCATATACATCTGACAGCTATATTATAAATAATGCATACATGCCGGAGAATTCAATTATTACATTTAACGGAATTCCGGAGATTGCTTTATTAAATCCGCCGCTGAATTCTGCCAATGTAGATTCCACCACTCAGTTTTTTGCAAAAGGTAATACAACTACTCCGGGAGTGTACTGTTATCAGTTTGTGCCAGAAGGAAATTTTGTTTACAGTGTGTGGATTTATAATAACACTGAAACGTTCACTTATCCTGATCTATCAAAGTACGGCTTTAATCTGAAGAAGGGTACTGCATACAAATGGACGGTTCAGAAGTTTTCGCCGTTCGGCAATTTAGATGATTATTGCTCTGTACCTACCAATAAAATATTAAAAAACTTCGATGTACAGGTAAATGCCAGCTACTTTGTAACCAAGGCAGATACCGTCATTGCTCCGCGACCAATCGGAAATAAAACAAAATAAATTTGATATAATTCTGTTTAGTATTAACTCTGTTTTTGTATAATTGAAAAGGATAATAAATATACATCCCGGGGAAATACTTAAGGAAGAATTTTTAATTCCGTTGGATATAACTGCATATAAACTTTCAAAGGATATTTGTATTCCTCAGACGAGAATTTCAGAAATTATAAAATGTAATAGGGGAGTATCCGCAGATACAACATTGCGGTTGTCTAAATATATAGGAAATTCCGCAAAATTCTGGCTTGGTTTACAAAACGATTTTGATTTAGAAGAGGAAGATAATAATAAGCATAAAATGTTGAAAGGAATAGTAGAGTAATCTTCGCATGCAGTATGAAATTAAAAAAATAATACCTGACAGGTTTAAATGCTGTCAGATATTATATAAATTTTAATTTCCGCAAACTTTTAGTGTATAACCTCCGTAACCATTGATTCTGCTTAACTTTAAGTAATATGTGCCTGCCGCCAAAGAAATATTTTTGCTTGAAGAAATATCTTCTCCGCCGCCGGGACCATTAATTTCTTCAGCAATTGTAACTCTGTCGTTTTTGTAAATAGTAACTCCTCGAAGTGTATTGCCGGCAAGACAAAGTGATCCATCTATACTCAAGGATAAACCAAGAGTTGTTTTTTTATCGAATGAAATTCGGTAAAAATCGGCAGCATCCAAAATGTTATCTTCACCTGTAAAACCAAGATGACCTGTGTGAGTTGAATTCAGAGGAAGAACAATTGAGTTTTCAAATGTGTTATTTGGCTCAGAATCATTAATAAATTGTGAACCTATAGTATATCCCTTAATTGTATAACTTCCTTCACCTGAAATTCTCTTTAACTTAACAGAATAGCTTCCGGCTTTTAAGGGAAAATAAGCGCTCCCCCCAAAATTTGTTGTTTGATTTGAACCATGAGTGGAATAAATTATATTACCAGAAGCAGCATCTGTCAGTAAAATTGTTTTTTCATCAGAGGCGTACATGTTCAGTGTTCCTGAAATTGTGACTACCATATTAATCCATGAGTCTTCGGTCAATGTTATATTATGAATATCCAGCGGGTTTGAGTTGCTTAAAATTCCTGAAAAATATGATACGGAAGAATTCCGGCTGCTTCCTGAAGTGCTGGCTGCAACAACTTTATACTGATAGGAAGTTTTTTGAACAAAGTTAAAATTATCAAAATACATTGCGTCACTCGTTTCAATAAGGAATTGATTATCCCTATAAACTTTATAAGTAGTAGCAGGGGAGAGAGCCCTCCATGATAACCACACTTGATTAGATGTAACAGGATTCGCCCAAAAATTTATAGGTGTACCCGCAGTAGGAGGAGTAATGCGGCAATCAAGTGTTTCACTTTGTGTTTCAGTTTCTATAACAGGGTTTTTGCTGCAGCCAATACTTAGCGAAACTAAAAAAATGAGGGAAATGATAAGAAGTTTATCAAGATTCATTATTTGCTCTCCGTTTTTAAAATTACCTTCTTAAACGTATTTAAAAATTGGCAAAATGAAAAGGTAGTATTTTTTAGAGATTGAAAAATAACAACACCAACTGAATAAATAAAGACTGCAACCTCTTTTCCCCTTAATCTTCAATTATAAATTGCTTATTTTACAGATTACATAAAATTAGATTTAACTCCATAATAATGAAATTAGAAGACCTTAACGAACAGCAGAGAGAAAAGATCTCCGAGTTCGGCGTGAATACCTGGTATGTATTAGACTTGCTAACTCAATATAAAGAGGATGCGAAATCAGTACCGGAAAAATGGCAAAGCTTTTTTAAAGATATAAATATAGATTCGCTTTCCTTCAATATAGGGAACGGACATTCGAACGGTTCGACTGTCATGCAGTCTTCTCCGACGATAATACAAACTACAGGTGCAAAAGTAAATATGCCTGCGCCTTCGGGAAATGAAACCGGCGTAACTTTGCGCGGAGCTGGGGCAAAGATTGTAGATAACATGACGGGCAGTCTTACAATTCCGACAGCTACTACATTCAGAACAATTCCCGTTAAGGTTCTTGAAGAGAACAGAATAATAATTAATCAGCACTTCAAAAAATTAAATCTAGGTAAAATATCTTTTACGCATGTTATCGGCTGGGCAATTGTTAAGGCAATTGAATCGACTCCGGTAATGAATAACTCATTTACGATTGTTGACGGCAGTCCGACCTTAGTTGTAAAGAAAGATGTTAATCTCGGGCTTGCAATTGATATTCAGAAAAAGGACGGAAGCCGTTCGCTTCTTGTTCCGAATATCAAAAAAGCCAATGAAATGAACTTCCAGCAATTTTATGATGCATATAATGACATTGTGAACAGATCAAAGACAGGAAAAATAGATGTATCTGATTTTATGGGAACATCGATCTCGCTTACAAATCCCGGTGGACTTGGAACTGTAGCTTCGAATCCAAGACTTATGATAGGACAGGGAGCAATTATTGCAACCGGCGCTATTGAGTATCCGGCAGAGTTTCAGGCAGTAACAAAGGATATTATTACATCGCTTGGCATAAGTAAAATTATGAATGTAACAAGCACGTATGACCACAGAATAATTCAGGGAGCAGAGTCAGGAACATTCCTTAAAAAAGTCCATGAGCTTTTAACAGGGGAAGAAAATTTTTATGAGAATATTTTTGCCGATTTAAAAATTCCGCTAAGACCTGTTGTATGGAAGCACGATAATAATCCTGAAGATTTTGCAGGAATAAATAATATTGCTGAAATTGAAAAGCACGGAAAAGCATTGCAGCTTATAAATATGTTCAGAGTCCGCGGACATCTGCTTGCAAACATTGACCCGTTATTTCCGAAAGTGCAGTATCACCCCGAGCTTGATTCAGCTAACTATGGATTTACATTGTGGGATTATGACAGAGAGTTTATCACTGACGGTCTTGCAGGAAAAAGAAGCGCTCCGCTTAGAGAAATATTAAGCATCTTGCATGAAACATACTGCGGCTCTATAGGTGTTGAGTATAGACATATACAGGACCCGGATGAAAAGAAATGGCTTCAGGACCAGATGGAATCGACAAGAAATAAAGGTAATTTTTCTCTTGAAGAAAAAATGCTTATGCTTAATAAGCTCATTCAGGCAGAAAATTTTGAGAAGTTTATTCATACGAAATATGTCGGCCATAAGAGATTTTCACTGGAAGGAATGGAAACGATAATTCCTGTTCTTGATTATTTAAATGATGAAGCTGCAAAAGAAGGAGTAGAAGAAATTGTTTATGGTATGGCTCATAGAGGAAGGCTTAACGTGCTTGCTAATATTGTGAACAAATCCCTGTTCTCTATATTTTCTGAATTTGAAGATATAGTTGATACACGTTCATCACAGGGTTCAGGTGACGTAAAGTATCATCTTGGTGCAACAGGAGAGTATGAGACATTGAGCGGAATAAAAATAAAAGTTTCGATCGCTTCTAATCCCTCGCATCTGGAATTTGTAAATCCCGTTGTAGAAGGTATTGTAAGAGCAAAACAGACAAGAACGGAAGATATTGAAAGAAAGAAAACTCTGGCAGTTGTTCTTCACGGCGATGCTGCATTTGCAGGTGAAGGTGTTGTAGCTGAGACGTTGAACTTATCCCAGCTAAAAGGATATACGACAGGCGGAACACTTCATATTATTATAAATAACCAGATAGGGTTTACAACTGACCCAAAAGAGGGACGTTCGACTACCTATGCAACTGACGTTGCTAAAATGGTGCAAGCGCCGATATTCCACGTAAACGGTGAAGATCCTGAAGCATGTTTATGGGTAACGAAGCTTGCGTATGAGTACAGACAGAAATTTAAAAAAGATGTTGTAGTAGATGTACTAGGCTATAGAAAATACGGACACAACGAAGCGGACGAGCCTTCATTCACTCAGCCTTTAATGTATAAAGTTATAAAAGGTAGAGCGAGCATAAAAGAAATTTACGAGAAACAATTATTAAAAGCGGGGACTGTAACTGAAGCTGATATAGTAAGGCTTGAAAATATTTATAACGGAAGACTCAACGAAGCATTTGAAAAAGCAAAAGGTACGCATCAGGAATTCAAACATGAAGATCCTATGGCATTAACAAAAGCTGAGATAAATACTATTCAGCTTGATAAAAAGACTGAGATTACTGAAGGTGACTTTAATAAGATTGTTGAGGCTTTAGTTAAATTCCCCGAAGGATTTAACGTACATGGAAAACTTAAAAAGTTTATTGAGTCCAGAAGAGATATTTTAACTGAATCAAATGCGCCTGTGGACTGGTCATTTGCTGAAGCGCTTGCATTTGGCTCACTTGTTCAAGAGGGGATAACAGTAAGGCTAAGCGGTCAGGATGTTTCCCGCGGGACTTTCTCTCAAAGACATGTAGTATTTGCCGATGCAGAAAACGGTCATGAGTTTATTCCTTTGAATGCTTTAGCTACAAAAGAAGCAAGGTTAGAGCCGGTGGATAGTTCGCTTTCAGAAATTGCAGTACTTGGTTTTGAGTATGGTTATTCTACTGCTGACCCGATGGCATTAGTTATCTGGGAAGCACAGTTCGGTGACTTTGCAAATGCAGCGCAGGTTATTATTGATAACTTTGTAGTATCTTCTTACTCAAAATGGAATTTACATAACAATCTTGTTATGCTGCTGCCTCACGGACAGGAAGGCCAGGGACCTGAGCACTCAAGTGCGCGTCTTGAAAGATTTTTAACCCTGTGCGCAGATAACAATATGTATGTCTGCAATGTTACAACAGCAGCCCAGTATTTCCATTTATTGAGAAGACAGGCAAAGCTAACAGGAACCGATAGGAAGCCATTGGCATTAATGACACCGAAGAGCTTGCTGCGTTCACCGTTGGCAGCTTCACATAAGAAAGATATTCTTGAAGGAAAATTCTGGGAAGTAATAGAAGATATAAATCTTGCCGGAAATATAAATGATGTTAAGACTATAATTTTAACAAGTGGAAAGATTTATTACGATGCCGATAAATACAGAACGGATAATAACAGAAAGGATATTGGAATAGTAAGGCTTGAGCAGTATTATCCTTTCCCTGAAGATTTGCTCATTTTTGTACTGGCTCAGTATAAAAATGCAAAGAGCTTGGTTTGGTTGCAGGAAGAGCCTGAAAATATGGGAGCATATAATCATCTAGCCTTGGATTTGATCAGATTAGTTCAGAATAAGATGAAGTTTTATTCAGTCTGCCGCGAGCCGAGCGCAAGTCCGGCACCTGGTTCGAATAAGGTTTTCCAGATTACTCAAAAGGAGATTATTGCAGAGGCGTTTTCAGTCAGCAATTGATTTGTGTACAGTATGCAGCCTTATTACTTAGGGAAGTTAAAGTCGTTATTTTGCAAATAAACTGAATATATGTGTTTATTTTATCATATTATTCAGCTACATTAAAACAAATATTGATTCACCAAATGAAAAATATATTATGAGAAAACTTTTTACAATCTTACTATTTATACTTGGTTTTTTTGCTATTAATTCACAGGCACAGACATATTCATGGAACAGGACAGATTCGGCAGATTTCCAGTTAGCAACTAATTGGACACCTGATAGAACTACACCTGCAGCTACTGACGTTTTAGTTTTTAATAACGGTGCGACCGGAACAATTGCTTATAACGTTCCGACACAAACAATTGCAAGATTTTTAATACAAAGCTTAACAAGTGTAAAACTTTATAATACATTTGGAGGAGCTGCAAATACTATTTCAATAACAGGCGGTGCTAACCCAAGTCTGGAAGTTGAAGCAGGCTCTTCGTTGACTTTTAGTGCAACATTAGCATCAAATCCATTAGTTATGAATTTAGCAACGGGCTCAACCGGGACAGTCGGTGGAAATATTACAATGTTGACCCTTTCAGGATCTGCTGCACATAGATTACAGGCAATAGATGCTAATGCAATAACATTTAATAGCGGAGCAATTTGTACTTTTGGACCAAATGTCGCAGGAAATATTTTTGGTATAGGTACAGCCCCTTCTTCATTAAATTCAGTAGTTTTTGCAAGTGGTTCACGTTACATAGCAAAAGGCGGTTCAAACCCCTTTGGAGCCGGACAACCTAATTCAGTTTGCATATTTCAAAGTGGAAGTACATTTGATTGCCAGATAACAGGTCCTGCTTTTTCAGGCAGAACATATGCAAATTATGAACAAAATATTGCGGGTACTGTAACGGCTACTGGCGGGGCAGCATCAACAATAGAAAATATCACTATTAATGATGGTACATTTAATTATAATATGACCGGACGCGTA
Organism: Ignavibacteria bacterium; assembly: GCA_044226845.1. Lineage (GTDB taxonomy): Bacteria > Bacteroidota > Ignavibacteria > Tepidaquicellales > Tepidaquicellaceae > JAFDZO01. Next base: position 296,408 of record JBGAGG010000003.1, on the reverse strand, counting down.
AATATTAAGGGCAATATTACTGTTGCGACCGGTAAAACAATGAATATTGCTCCGGCAAGTAATCCTTCTGATTCTTTAGTGTTCAATGGAATTTCCCAGCAATCAATAAGCGGAGCCGGAACATTTAATATCACCAACACATTAACAATACAAAATAAAGTTGTTTTAAATAATGCAGCAGGTTTAGTTTTAAATAAAAACATAACTATTCCGAGCTCATTAACCATGTTAGCCGGAAATATAACAACAGGCGCTAATACATTATCAATAGGTTCCAGCATATTAAGTTTAGGCACATTAAACAGAACTTCAGGAACTATAATAGGAAGTTTTTCCAGATGGTTTGCACCTTCAACCGTTTCTAACGTTTTATTTCCAGTGGGAACGGCATCAAATTACAGACCTGTTCTTATATCATTTACATCTAACCCGTTTAGCGGAGGTACCATTACTGTAAGCCATACTGACGGTACAGACGGCTCTGATTTAGCAGCTCCTTTCACTGACGGTGGTTATTCAATTGAAAGACGTTCAAATATGTTTTGGACAATTACTCCTTCTTTTGCAGATGGAGTATATGATGTTTCTGCTGACGGTAACGGGCAGACAGGCATTACCGACCTTAATAACTTAAGACTTATTTACTCTCCTGACGGAACTACATTTACTGCGCCGGGTACACATGTTGCCGGTTCAGGGGGTTCAATTGCAAGCAGAAGCGGCTTGGCAGGCAGCGTAGCAGGCAATTTTTACTTTGGAGGAAATAACTCTAACAATCCTTTACCTGTAGAGCTTGATAATTTTGTAGCGACTACAATTAAAAATGAAGTAATTCTTGATTGGGCAACAGGACATGAGTTAAACAATTCAGGATTTGAAGTAGAAAGAGCAATTTTATCTCCAAAGCAAAACAGAACAGACTCCGATTTAAATTTCCAATCAGTTGCTTTCGTTCCAAGCAAAGGAAATTCAAACACAGTTCAAGGTTACAAATATATCGATGGAAATTTAATTGTCGGCAGATTTGCATACAGATTAAAGCAAATGGATTACAATGGAAACCATACATATTTCTTATTGAATAATGAGATAGTTGTGACTACTCCAAATAAATTTACAATCAGCCAGAATTATCCAAATCCGTTTAATCCTGCAACAACAATTGCTTATGATATGCCTTTTAACGGAACAGTAAAACTAGTTGTATTTGATAATATTGGAAGAGAAGTTGCTACTTTAGTTAATGGAAATGTTAATGCAGGTTACTACAAGGTTGCATTTAATGCATCTGCATTACCTAGCGGTGTTTATTTCTATAAAGTAAATGCAACCTCAGGTTCTGAAAATTTTGAAAAAGTATTCAAAATGATGCTTGTAAAATAATATTCATAATTTTTATTCATAATAAAAGCCTGTAGAAGTTTTTTCTACAGGCTTTTTTTTTGCGTAAATTCTGTGTAGTAATTTGACCTCAAAATTGTTAGGATTTTGTTAGGATTATTATTAATTTATATGTAATTTTTGAACTGTTAATTATTCAACCCTGTTTTTTATGAATAAAAAATTTCAAGCAATTATACTTATCTTTGTTTCAGTAATGCTTATCACGTTTTCTCATCAAAAAGCAAATGCAACAACTCACACTATCACGGTAAACAGTAACTTCTTTAACCCGGCATCATTAAATGTTCTGGTTGGTGATACTGTACATTTTCAATGGGTAGGCGGAAATCATACTACAACTTGCGATGATGTCATCCTCCCCGGTACGTCACGACCATTTGGTGCAGATGCGTGGGATTCACAAATGAATTCGGGAACTACCGATTTCTATTATGTTGTTAATGTAGCAGGATCATATGTCTATGGATGCCAGCCGCACTGGCCGGGAATGCAAGGCACTATCACAGCTGGATACGGTTACAAGATCTGGGCAGGTATTTTAGGAGGTGGAGATGGCTCTTCATGGAATGACCCTTTAAACTGGCTTGATGGCGTAGCACCGGTTTCTACTGACAGTGTGAAATTAGATAATTCACAGGTTAGCTCGACTTATGTTGTGTTCCTTCCTACAGGGGCAACAAATGTAACTGTAAAAAAACTTATTATTCAGCCGACATCTCCGAATTACGTTTATCTTTTTCTACCTTCAGGCAATACAAATAATCCCGGTTTAACTGTCGGTGATGGAGTATCAGGTACTTATGATTTTATCCTATATAAAAACTCAATATTCACAAATTCATCAGGTGCTGCTTCGGGAACAGGTTTTGCATTTTCTGTAGCCTCAGATTCTATTCAGCTACAGGATAGCGCTTTATGGATTCATAATTGTACAAGAGGAACATCAGGAATTACTTCCCGTCTTTCCCAGGCGTCGATTTGCAATAAAGGAATTTGGAGATATGATGTTCCTACTACCAGTACATTTTCAATTACTGCATCAGGAGTAAGTTACGGCTCTTTACAACTTTACGGGTTAGCCGGTGGCGGCGGTTTGCAATCAAAAAAATATATAAGAACCGGTACCAGTGCAATAACAGTTCGAGGTAATTATTATATAGAAGAACATGCTTATGACAGCACGGCAATGACGAATAGTTTTAACATCTGGGGCGACTATACAAACTATGGCAGAACAGCATATGCTTTATCATCTACGCAAACAATAAACTTTAATGGTACAGTCAATCAGACAATCGGAGGCGGTGATATTACGGGAGGGGTGCTTATTTCAAGGGCAGTAAATATAAACAATCCGGCAGGAGTTACAATAAATACCAAGTTTTATACAGATACATTAATAATGACACAGGGTAATATCAGTACTTCCGGAGGGGAGTGGATTGGAGTAGGCTATGATGCAACAAATACCGGATTTTTACAAAGAACAAGCGGAATTGTTACCGGCCAATTAGAAAGATGGTATTTAGCAGGAGTTGTTTCGGATTCACTTAGTTTTCCGGTAGGTACTTCATCTGTTTTAAAAGAGGCAAAAGTTCGATTTTCTACTGCTCCGACAACTCAGGGAAGAATCGGGATTAAGTTCGTTGATAACGGAACTAACGGAAGTGATTTGCCATCCACACTTAATGACGGCGGTTTCTCCTTAACCAGAAGGTCAAATTCTTATTGGACAATGACTGGTACATTATTAACAGGCGGCGGTATCGATGTTGCTTTTGATGGTAACGGGCAGGAGGGTATAACTGATGCCTCAAATATGCGTGTTATCTGGTCTAATAATAGTGGTGTATCTTTTTCATTAGTAGGAAATCATAAAGACGGCAATGCATCAATCGGAAGACGCACGGATATAGGACTTTATTTCAGCGATTTCTATCTAGCGGGCAACGTATCCAATAATCCGCTTCCTGTTGAGCTGGATAATTTTGTAGCTACAACTATTAAAAATGAGGTCATTCTTGACTGGGCAACTGGTCACGAACTGAATAACACCGGTTTTGAAATTCAACGCGCAGCTTTAAATCCAAGTCAGTCAATTCATGATAGTCCTGTAACTGCTTTGTATGAAACAATCGGATTTGTTACAAGCAAAGGAAATTCAAACACAGGGCAGTCATATAAATTTAACGATAAGAATTTACAGACCGGAAGGTATGCATACAGATTAAAACAGATAGATGTAAATGGAAATCATACTTTCTTCTTACTGAATAATGAAGTTAGTATTAATCTTCCCGGAAAATTTGTTATAAGCCAGAACTACCCTAATCCTTTTAATCCTGTAACAAATATCAACTATGAAATGCCATTCGATGGTTCTTTAAAAATAGTTGTTTTCGATAATTTAGGAAGAGAAGTTCAAACATTAGTAAATGGAAATGTAAGTGCAGGATATTATAAAGCACAGTTCAACGGCGCAGGATTACCGAGTGGAATCTACTTTTATAAAGTTAATGCATCAACAGGCAATCAGAATATTGAAAAAGTATTCAAGATGATGCTGGTAAAATAGTTTATACTTTCAGTAGAATTATTAAGAGACCTGAAAATGATTTATTTTCAGGTCTTTTTTTTTTTATTAAATTAATAACTGCAAGTAATATAGTTGAGCATTTATATTCTAAAATTATTATTTTACACGATTACCAAAATTCAAATTCATCCATTTACTATCCATGAAAAAAATTACCCCAATTTTTTCTTTCATAATATTGGTTTTATTTGGAATTATTCCTCATAATACGAATGCAACCACTTATACTATTACTGTTAATAGTAATTTTTTCAGTCCAGCGTCACAGAACGTTTTAGTTGGTGATACTATACACTTCCAATGGGTAAGCGGTAACCATACAACTACATGCGACCCTGGCACTCTTGCAGGAACTTCTTATCCTCCCGGATTTTTTGGATGGGATGCGCTGATGAACAGCGGCAATACAGATTATTATGTGGCCATAACTCGGCCGGGTACATATGTCTATGGATGCCAGCCTCATTGGCCCGGTATGCAGGGGACGATTACTGCAAGTACAGGTTATAAATACTGGTACGGAATTAACGGAGGCGGAGATGGAATTTCATGGGCAGACCCGCTTAACTGGCTGGATGGTACTCTACCTACTGCAACTGATAGTGTAATGCTCGATAATTCTTTCGTCACCTCTACATATATTGTTTCCTTGCCGACAGGTGCAGTAAATACAGTGGTGGGAAAAGTTGTTATACAACCATCAGGAACTTCTTTTATTTATCTGAATCTTGCATCAGGAAATACTAATACTCCGGGCTTTACAGTTGGTAATAATTCAGGTTCTAATTATGATTTTGTTATATACAAACATGGTGTATTCACAAACTCATCAGGAGCAGCAGCAGGAACAGGAGTTTCTATTGCAAATGCGGCAGATTCGATTCAGCTTCTGGATAGTGCACTTTGGATACATAACACAACAAGAGGTACTTCAGGTGTGGTTCAAAAGTTTTCAAAAGCATCAAATACAAGAACCGGAATTTACAGATATGATGTACCTACAACATCTTCATTTTCAATGACTGCTTCTGGTATTACTTACGGTACACTTCAACTCTACGGACTTGCAGCTGGCGGAGGATTGCTTTCTAAAAAGTATGTTCGTGCCGGAGGAACTGCATTAACTGTTAGGGGAGATTATTATATTGAAGAACATGCTTATGATAGTACGGTTATGACAAATAATTTTAACATCGGTGGGAATTTTACCTGCTATGGAAAAATTGTGTATGCATTATCATCAACTCAGACTATTAATTTTAACGGCACATCATTACAGACAATTACTTGCGACGGGTTAACTGCTGCAAGCTCTACAATATCAAGGTCTGTTACGTTCAATAATTCAGCCGGATTTTATATTGCTACTCCATTTTACTCCGATACAGTTATAATGACTCAGGGCAACATAAATTCAGGCGGAAGTGCCTGGCTTGGAGTTGGATATGATGCATCAAATCCCGGGACATTAATAAGAACCGATGGTATAGTAACCGGTCAGATAGAAAGATGGTATTTAGCAGGCGTTACTTCAGATTCTCTTATTTTTCCTGTAGGGACTTCTTCAGTTTTAAAACAGGCAAGAGTAAGATTTTCTACAGCACCTACAACTGCCGGAAGAATAGGTCTTAAATATATTGATAATGGAAATGAAGGCTCTGATTTGCCGGTGGCTTTAAATGATGGTGGGTACTCAGTAACAAGAAGGTCAAATTCATATTGGCTCATGAGTGGAACATTTTTAACCGGAGGAGGAATCGATGTAGCGTTAGATGGTAACGGGCAATTAGGAATTACTGATCCTGAAAATTTAAGAGTCGTATGGTCAAATGACGGTACTACTTTTTCTTTATTAGGAAACCATAAATTGGGAAATGCTTCAATTGGAAGGCGAACCGATATTGGTTTATACTTCAGTAACTTTTATCTTGGTGGGAATTCATCGTTTAATCCATTACCTGTAGAGTTAAGCAGTTTTACAGCAACTACTATAAAGAATGAAGTAATTTTGGATTGGGTAACAGGCTACGAATTGAACAACAATATGTTTGAAGTTCAACGTGCAGTTGTAAACGAGGGTATAACCGGAGATTTTACAACCGTTGGAAATATTAGAAGTAAAGGAAATTCAAATGTAAATCAGTCATATAAATTTAGTGATAAAAATCTTACTGTTGGTACTTATGCTTATAGATTAAAACAAATAGATTTCAATGGTAAATATGAATACTTTGCTTTGAATAGTTATGTTAACGTAGGAATGCCGGTTAGTTTTTCATTAAGTCAGAATTATCCGAATCCGTTTAATCCGTCCACAACAATTAACTATGAAATTCCATTTGACGGGTTAGTTAAATTGACTGTATTTGATAATCTTGGAAGGGAAGTGAAAACAATTGTTAACGGAAATGTAAATGCAGGTTATTATAAAGCAGAGTTTAATGCATCAGGACTGCCAAGCGGAGTTTATTTCTACAGGCTGAGTGCTGTTTTAGGAACTCAGAATTTTGAAAAAGTATTCAAGATGATGCTGGTAAAATAAATATACATTACTAAGTTTAAAATTTAAAAGTCCGTTTCAGAATTTTCTTCAATTTCAGATTCTAAACGGGCTTTTTTTATATCTTCAAAAATTTCTGAGATTGATTCTTTTATATGTTTTTGTTTAATACCATAACTTTGTAATTTTGATGTGAACATGGAAACATCTTCCACAAAAATATCTTTCAGCATTTCTTTTCCGTCGGTTTTAACCAGATTGGATTTATTAAATCCGAATACATCACAAACTATTTCTCCCATAGAATAGCGGGAAATTCTCTCAGCGCCTCCAAAATTTATTACTTCATTTGTAACATTTTTCTTTATCAGCTCTGAAATAATTCCTGCGCCGTCCTTTGCTTCGAGCGGAGTTCTATATTGATTAAAAAACAAATTTACTTGCTCATTGCTTTCCAATGATTCAAGCATATTCTGAAAATGAGAACGGGTGTGATTTAATCCTATTCCATAAAGCAATGAAGTTCGCAAAATCAAAAAATCATTTGAGGTTTTCTTTATGGCTTCTTCTGCCATTATTTTTGTTTCTGCATATAAAGATTTTGGTTCAAGCTCATCATCTTCTTTTATTAAATTACCGCTGCTTTTGTATACTAAGTCAGTAGATGTAAATATAAATCTTGAAGAATGTTCATTGCAAAGTTCTGCCAGCTTTTGCACAAGATTTACGTTAAAATCTATTACTTCGGTCTTATCAGTTTTATTACAGATATCGGGAGTGGAATATGCAGCAGTATGGATTACAATTTCAGGTTTGAAATTTTTGAACAGGGCATTAAGTGCGTGAGAATTTCTTAAATCAATAATAGCGCTTCTGAAATCCGTGCAATTTCCGGGATTGGTTCTGAAAGCTGTTAAAATTTCAAAATCTCTGTTTAACTCAGTATTCAGGTGCTGCCCAAGAAATCCGCTTCCGCCTGTAATAAGAACTTTCTTTCTTTTCATAAAATTACATACCGTTTATAAACAAAAAACCCGATCCTGCGTTAGCGGAACCGGGTTTTGGCTCGACGAGCAGGATTTGAACCTGCAACCCTTCGGTTAACAGCCGAATGCTCCACCATTGAGCTATCGTCGAATAAAATTAAAAATAGTAATATTTGATATTTTAATCAATATAGTTTTCACTACTTTTTAAAGAAAAGTGAATTTTTTTATAATAAATTTTGAAAATAAGATTATTTATTAGGTTGAACAGTTGATTTTATTTTATAAAATTCAATATTTGAACATTTTTAGCAGATTTTGCTCCATTTAGAATTTTCACAGAAAATAATTGTTCCTGAAGTAGCAGATACGTACTACTCCCGTACGCGTCTTATGGAAAAGCTTGCTTCTTTTAAGAAGAAAAAAGTTATTCTGATAACTGCGCCGGCCGGATACGGTAAAACTTCGCTTTCAGTGGATTTTTATCACTCTATGAGAAAAGAGATGAAGATGTGGATTTCGCTTTCTACCTATGATAACTCAATAGAAAATTTTTTCATACTTCTTTCATTAGCATTTCAAAAAACTTTCCCTGATTCGCCGTTCGGTGATAATCTGAAAAATGTTATTTCTAAATCACAGAATTTATCGTTAGCCGGAAAAGTAAATTACATAATCTCTTCCTTTGCAAACGACCTGCATTTTTATTTAGAAGAAAATAAAAAAGAGCTTTTTATTTTCTTTGATGATTTTCATAATGTGGATAATGCAGAAGAAGTATGTGAATCGTTAAACTATCTGCTGGATTATCTCCCCACAAAGCTTCATCTGATTTTTATATCAAGAAGAGAAGCAACAAAAATGAACTATCCAAAATTTCTTGCAAAGAACTGGCTGGGAAGAATAAAAAAGGATGAGCTTGCATTCGATGCAAAGGATTTGAAAAGCTTTCTTAAGCTGAACAAAAAACTCGCAAAAATTCTTTCTCAAAATACAATTGAAGTAGATAAGTTTTTAACGGCAACTGAAGGATGGATAACGGCTATTCAGCTTTTACTGTTATCGGGAAATGTGTCAGCTGTAGCAAAGGCAAATATTTTACAGACGAAGTATGATATTTTTAATTACTTCACCAATGAAATTTTTAACAGTTTCACTGATGAAGAAAAATCATTTTTGATAAAGACTTCATTTCTGGAATACCTTGATAAAGAAAACATCGAAGATGTTTTAGGAATTGAGAACGGATATGAAAAATTAATTTCACTTTTTAATAATAATATATTCATTACAAAGGAAGAAGATTCATATAAATATCATGAACTCTTCAAAGAATTTTTGACTAAACAGGCTGATGTAGTTCTTACCCATACTGAAACGGAAGATATATGCAGAAAACTCGGCAATTATTATTTACAGAACACTGACTGGCGCAGCGAATACATTGGGCTGAACTACATGATTGAAGGGAAAGATTTTGAAACACTTAAAAGTTGGATAAGAATAAATGCCACTGAAAAACTTCTGTTGATACACTCGTCAGGATTATTTCAGAAAATTCAGGATATTGAAAATCTGGATTTCAAAAATTCACTGGAGTACATACTGCTTAACGTAAATACTTTTATTTATAAAGAAAAAAATCTTGAGAAGACATTAGACTATCTTAATAATATTCTGAAATCACGATTTATACAGACTGAAGATGATAACTATATTATTAATAAAAAATACATCAAGAAAAAAGACCTCAACTACTACGTTGAGATATTAATGCTGATTTGCAATTGTAATTTTTTAAGAGAAGGTATTTCGAAATCAAACATTGCCATAGCTGAGCATATTCTTAAATTTGAGCTGACAGTTGAGCAGGAAATACAGTTCATAGTTCTTTTAATAAAATCATATATTTCCACCGGAGAAAATTCGAAAAGTAAGAAGTACATCAACAGGCTTAAAGTTATTTTCGAAGATCTTATAAACAAAGCTGAAAAAGGGGAGATATCGTTGGATGATAATATGTTCATCGAAGATATTTTTTCCATGATGATATTTTTTGACTATGGTGATTTTAAGACAGGACAGAAAGTTATCAGGTTTATCTATAACAATATTGATATCAGTAATTTTGATATTACAAACTACTCCCAGATATGTTTTGCTTTGTTCGCCAGCTATAATGAAAAAGATTATGAAATTTTTTACAGTCTTCTTGCAAAGAAGAACAAAGAAAAATCTAAAACAATATTTCAGGCATATAAAAATCAGTATGAATTCCAGACAATTTTAAAAGGGTTTTTCAAAGGAGAATACAGGGAAACAATAAATCAATTGGAAACTGTAAAGAAACATACTTTTTTAAAAAATTATATCTTCTTTATTGATGCTCTGATTCTTTACTGCTATAATTTGCTGAATCTTCCCCATAAAACTCTGTATCTGCTAACGAACGGAGGATATAGTGTATCTAAAACACGGGGACTAATACTTAAGCTCGAAGCTTATTTGCTTCTTAAAGATCTGAAAAATGCAAATGCTACAATTAAAGAATTAAATGCTCTGAATATTTCCAATTTTACTCTGCTAAACCAGGCACGCATATATTTTTTTGAATCATATCTTTATTTTTTAAATAATGACCAGAATAAATTTAAATCAACTTTTACTTTATTCATCAAGCTTTGTAAAGAGAATGAGTATGACAATTATATAATATTCAGGACTAAGACAACTAAGTTTTCAGATGTATTCAGGCATGCAATAAGAAATCATATCGAAGACGGCTATTTGAAAAATATATTCATAAAAGAAGATATTCATTTCAAGATTGATGATATTATGCAGCTGAATATTAAGGTGCGCTTCCTTGATAATAATAAAATTTATATCAATGATACTGAGCTTGCCGATTCTTTATGGGAACGCCCGCGTTCAAAGCTCATCTTTTTATATTTTCTTCTTCAAACAGCATCGAAGAAGGAAATAACAAAAGAAAAAATAATGGATGATATATTTGCTGATACGAGGAGCTCTAATCTGGTTGCTGTTATCGATGTTGAAGTAAATAAGGTGCGTAAAGTGCTGCAGTCATTTTTAGGAAATTTGTTCGGCGGCTTTAAAGAGAGGGAAGTGTTATATATAAAGGATAAAAAATACAATTTATTTTCAGAGGCGTTTAAACTGAATATACAATTTGATATCGAAACATTTAAAAAACTTTCTGAAAGCAAAGATGTTAATGAGAATATAAAGGCATTCGATTTTTATAATAACAATTTTCTTGAAGATTATTATTTCAACTGGGTAGAAAATGTAAGGGATAATCTACAGTCGATTTATTTTAATAATTCTAATAAGCTGATTAAGTACTACGAAAAACTTAAGAATGAAAAAAAGGTTTCTGAAATATTAGAGAAGTTATTTTCATTAGACCCGACTGACGATGAAACTGTATTAAGATTATTGAAGATCTATAAAGAAGGTAAAGATAAGCGCAGCTATAAAACGACATTCAAGAAATATGAGAAAACCGTTAAGGAAGAGCTTGAAGGCAAAGCTGATGCAAAAGTATTGCAATATTATGAATCAAATTTATTTTAACTGATGTCTGAACTGATTGGAGTAATTGGCGATATTCATGGATGCTATCTTACTTTCACTGCGTTGTATAAGGAGCTTCTTAATTATACAAATGAAGTTTATACTGTAGGTGATTTAATTGATAGAGGAAAAAAATCAAAGGACGTAATTGATTTTATTTCTGAAAACAATATCAAAACTATCAGAGGAAACCATGAAGATGTATTGCTGAAAGCGTTTGATTTAATAGGTAACTCCGATAAAAGTTTAATTGAAATTTACAGTCATCATTTTAAAATCGGCGGGGAAGCTAATTTTGAATCATATCGCGGAGAAAGAAAACCATTTATTCTTGCTGATTATAAAAAAGCGGTGGAAGATGCAGGACATTTAGAGTTTATGAAAAATCTTCCTGTGATGATAGAGCTTCCTAAAATTGTTATATCACATGCAGGAATTGTAAAGGATGCAACGATAAAGGATATCATCTGGAACCGCACCAAGCCCCTTCTCAAGCTTAATAAATTTCAGATCATCGGTCATACTCCGCAGGATGAAGTACTTTATGAAAAGAACTGGTACATGAACATTGATACTGCCTGTGTCTACGGCAATAAACTTACAGCAGTTATTATAGATAAAAATACAGCTGAAATAGCGCACGTTTTACAGCTGAATAATATAGACCTGCACGAGTAAAAATTTCCCCTAAAATCTGCAAAATACCTGCAATAAATAACTATTCTTACATTGATTACCCTCTGCAAAATTAGTATTTTCCATAATTCCAAAGGGGTTATAGCTTAGCTGGTAAAGCGTTTCGTTCGCAATGAAAAGAGCGCCGGTTCGATTCCGGCTAACTCCACAAAATCTCTAACCCCTAAACAATTATAACTAATTAGAAAGCACTAAAAATTAATGGCTAACGAAAAAATTGTTCCCGTAAATATTGAAGATGAAATGAAGTCATCTTACATAGATTACTCTATGTCTGTTATTGTTGCACGCGCTCTGCCCGATGTTAGAGACGGTTTAAAACCCGTTCATAGAAGAGTTTTGTATGGCATGAATGAACTAGGACTTGCTGCAAACCGCGCTTATAAAAAGTCTGCGAGAATTGTCGGTGAAGTTCTTGGTAAGTATCACCCTCACGGTGATAAAGCTGTATACGATACTATGGTTCGTATGGTACAGGAATTCTCTTTGAGATATCCTCTTGTTGACGGACAGGGTAACTTCGGTTCTGTTGACGGCGACTCTCCTGCAGCGATGCGTTATACTGAAGCAAGACTTTCAAAAATTGCAGAAACATTACTTGAAGATTTAGAAAAAAATACTGTAGATTTCTCTCCTAACTTTGATGATACATTGCAGGAGCCTTCTGTGCTGCCATCTATCCTTCCAAATTTACTGGTGAACGGTTCAAGCGGTATTGCAGTCGGTATGGCTACAAATATTCCTCCACATAATTTAACCGAAATAGTCGACGGATTAATTTATCTGATAAAAAAACCTGAGGCAACTTTAAAAGAGTTGATGAAACATATTACCGCTCCTGATTTTCCGACGGGCGGCATCATATACGGCTATGAACCGGTAAAACAGGCTTATGAAACAGGAAGAGGAAAAATTATATTAAGAGCTAAGGCATCTATTGAAACTGAAAAGAACGGAAGACAGGCAATAATTATTTCTGAAATACCATATCAGGTAAATAAGGCTACTCTTATTGAAGCCATTGCTGACTTAGTAAAAGAAAGAAAAGTTGAAGACATTGCAACAGTGAACGATGAAAGTGACAGGGACGGAATGAGAATTGTTATCGGCTTAAAGCGCGAAGCAAATGCTCAGGTGATAATGAATAAGCTCTACAAGTATACTCAGATGTCAGTAACGTTCGGTGTTATTATGCTTTCACTTGTTGACGGAGTGCCGAGAATACTCGGACTGAAAGACATGATGGAGTACTTCCTAAAGCACAGACTTGAAGTTATAGTTCGCAGAACGAAGTTCGAGCTTGATGCAGCCGAGAAACGCGCGCATATCTTAGAAGGGTACATTATTGCTTTAGATAATATCGATGAAATAATTAAGCTCATAAAAAAATCTGCTGATACACCTACAGCTAAAGCAGGATTGATGAAGAAGTTCAAACTCTCTGAAATTCAGGCGCAGGCAATTCTGGATATGAGACTGCAAAGACTTACAGGACTTGAAAGAAAGAAAATTGAAGACGAATATAAAGAATTACTTAAGACAATCGAAAGATTACAGGCAATTCTTAAGAATGAAAACTTAAGAAAAGATATCGTTTCAAAGGAGCTTAAGGAGATAAAAGAAAAATACGGCGATGAAAGAAGAACAGCTATAATTTATGATGTTGCAAGCAAGTCAGACGATGAAATGATGAAAGAGCTTGTAAAAGAAGAAGACGTTGTAATTACAATCTCGAATAAAGGATTTATAAAACGTATTCCGGTCGCTTCGTATAAATCGCAAGGCAGAGGAGGCAGAGGCATTACAGCTGCAAGCACCGGCTCTAACGATGATGATTTCGTCGAGCATATGTTTATCGGCTCAACTCACCAGTATATTATGTTCTTTACCGATAAGGGTAAATGCTACTGGCTTAAAGTTTATGATATCCCTGAAGGTACAAGAACTTCAAGAGGAAAGAATATTGTAAACCTTATTGAAAAAGAGAACGATGAAAAGGTAAGCTCGTTTGTAATGGTCAAAGATTTTGCCGAGCCGTTATTTGTAACTATGATTACAAGAATGGGTACAATCAAAAAGACAACACTCGATGCTTATTCCAATATAAGAAAGAACGGTATCAATGCAATCAATATTAATAAAGGCGATGCATTAGTTGATGTAAAGCTTACAAACGGAAGCCAGGAAATTCTTATCGGAACACATAACGGTCAGGCTATCAGATTCAATGAGTCACTTGTCCGCGATATGGGAAGAACTGCAACAGGCGTAAGAGCAATCAATCTTGCAAAAGGCGATTACGTTATCGGTCTTGTGGCCGTAATGCGACCAAGCGCAACGATACTTGTTGTGACTGACAAAGGGTTCGGAAAGAGAAGCGACCTTGGAGATTACAGAATAACAGGCAGAGGCGGCAAAGGTGTTATTACAATTAAGGCAAATGATAAAGTCGGTAAGTTAATTTCTATAAAAGAAGTAACTGACTCAGATGACTTAATGATAATCACTAATAAAGGAATTCTGATAAGACAGAAGATGAAGGATATAAGAGTGATGTCGCGCGCTACACAAGGTGTTCGCCTGATAAAGCTTGGTGAAGGCGATATAATTTCTTCGATTGCGAATGTTGTTGAAGAAGATAAAGATGCTGGACAGGAAACTATGTTTGATAAATAATAAGAATTGTAGGGGCGTATTGCATTACGCCCCTACTCATTTAAAATAAAATTTAAAAATGAAATATATTGATTTAAGAAGCGATACTGTAACCAAGCCATCGGCAGGGATGTTAAAGGCAATGATGAAGGCAAAAGTTGGTGATGATGTATTCGGCGAAGATCCAGCAATAAATGAGCTTCAGGAAAAATGTGCAAAACTTACCGGTAAAGAGAAAGCTCTATTTGTCCCCACGGGAGTAATGGGAAACCAGCTGGCAATAAAAGCTCACACTGTACAAGGCGATGAAGTAATTGTTGAAAGCGAATCTCATATTTTGAATTATGAGACTGCTGCTCCGGCAGTAATTTCAAATGTTCAGCTTCTCCAGTTAAAAGGTGAGAATGGAATTCTTGATGTTGAGACAATACGCTCGCATGTTCGTTCAAACGAATATTATTTTCCTAAGACAAGATTAATTTGTTTAGAGAATACTCACAACCGCGCAGGCGGAGTGATTCTTCCTATAAAAAGCATTAAAGCAATTTCAACTTATGCGCGCGAGTATGGAATAAAAATGCATCTTGACGGTGCAAGAATTTTTAATGCAATTGCAGAGACGGGAATTTCATTAAAAGATTACGCTTATCATTTCGATACAATTTCATTTTGTTTTTCAAAAGGTCTTGGATGTCCGATAGGCTCTATTTTATGCGGTGATGCAGAGACAATCGATTTAGCTCACAAATGGAGAAAGATATTAGGCGGCGGAATGAGACAGGCAGGAATTTTAGGAGCTGCTGCAATCTATGCTTTGAATAATAATGTGAAGAGATTGAAACAGGATAATACCAGAGCGAAACAATTTGCAAAGGCTTTATCTGATTCCGGTAATTACAAAATAGATGTTGAAAACGTTCACACAAATATTGTAATCTTCTGCTCGCATAAACACAGCAAGGAAGAATTTATGAAACTTGCGAAAAGCAAAGGCATATTGCTTTCATCGGGAAGTTATGATTTAATCCGTGCAGTATTTCACATGGACTTATCTGAAAATGATGTTACAAAAGCAATTAAAGTTTTAAAAAATCTTTAGAAATTAGTTTTTAAAAATTACTTATAAAGCTTTTATAACTCACTCATACATTTTTTATAAAATATGATATTAGTATCTTTGCGTAAGATTTAATGCGGACCCCTAAAAAAATATCATATTTTTTACTAGCTGCAATTTTATTCCTTTCCGGAAATTTATTCTCACAGCAGAATAAATTACAGTTCGAGAACATTTCATTAGAAAACGGACTCTCTCACAATGCAGTCTATTCTATCACTCAGGATAAACCCGGATTCATGTGGTTTGCTACGCAGGATGGCTTAAACAAATACGACGGCCATAACATTACTATATATAAATTTAATCCTACTGATTCCACATCGCTTCCTAATAACAATGTCAGTAAAGTTTTTGAAGATAAAGACGGCAATATCTGGGTTGGTACATGGGGAGGCGGTTTATGCCGCTTTGATCCGATAAGGGAAAGCTTTATTATATATAAGTATAACCCTGCAAATACTTCATCTATATCTTTCAACCGTGTACCTGTTATTTTTCAGTCAAAGAACGGCGACCTGTGGGTCGGAACAGCAGGCGGTGGATTAAATAAATATCTGAAAGATAAAGATGCCTTTGAAACATACAAACACTTTAATGATGATGATAACTCGCTTTCTAATAATAGAGTGTGGGATATTACTGAAGATAAGTCCGGTAACTTATGGATTGCTACAGATGAAGGACTGAATAAGTTTAATCCTTCAACTAAGACTTTCAGCCAGTATATTCCAAATTTTTCCTCTAATAGAATCCGGTCTTTACTTATTTCCTCTAAGGGGGATTTTTATGTAGGCGGTGAAACAGGATTATATTTGTTTAATGAAGCAAACGGAGAATTTAATAAAACTCCTTTAAGCCAGAGAGAAACCGATCAGGATGTTGTAAATGTTCTTTTTGAAGATAAGCATGGAAAAATATGGGCAGGTACCTACGGAAACGGTTTATATGTTAAAAGTAACGGTATATTTGAAAACTATGTAAACAACCCGAATAACCCTTTGAGTTTACGAAGCAACGATGTGCGCAGTATTTTCGAAGACAACTCATCAACGATATGGATTGGTACAAGAGGGAATGGAATAAGCAAATACAATCCGTCTACTATCAAGTTCAATACTCTTAGAAATATTCCTTACGATAAAAACTCTCTTACAAGTAATTCAATAAGAACAATTTTTGAAGATTCTCAGAAAAATATCTGGATAGGGACTAATGACGGAGGATTGAATTATTATAATCCGTCTGCCAATTATTTTAAATCTTTCACTTCTCAGCCGGGGCGAAATGTTGTAAAAGGATATGAACGGATAACAAGTATAATAGAAGACTCTCCGGGTATCCTATGGCTGGGTACTGATGACGGGCTTGTAAAATTTAATTCAAATTCCGGAACATTTGATTTAATAAAGAACGAACTGATAACATCAACCTCTTCAAATAGTATTATATTGTGTCTGTTAAAGGATAGAGAAGGAAATATTTGGATAGGCACGTACGGCGTTGGTCTTCAGAAATACGATCCGGCAACAGGTACTTTTCAGGGTTACAAAAATAATCCTAATACTAAAAACTCTTTGAGCCACAATGAAGTTTGGAGTATCTGTGAGGACAATGATGGATTTCTATGGGTAGCAACAGGCGACGGTTTAAATAAACTGGATAAGAAAACAGGACAATTCACTACTTATAGACATTCATTATCGGATAATAATACTCTTAGTGACAATTTTATCAATTACGTTGCTATGGGTTTTTCAGGTAATATATGGGTAGGTACAAATACGGGTTTAAATCTTTTGGAAAGAAGCTCCGGCAATGTTAAAAGATTTGATAATGTGTACGAATTATCCGTTGAGGCGATTTATGGAATTCTGCAGGATAACAAGAGTAATATCTGGGTCAGCACTACAAAAGGACTTATAAAGTTTAATCCTCAGAATAATGACTATAAAACATTTAATGTACTTGATGGATTACAGTCAAATGTGTTTACACAAAATGCATGCTATAAAGCTTCAGACGGAAGATTATTCTTCGGAGGAATTAACGGGTTGAATTATTTTTATCCTGATTCCATTCCTGAAAATAAACATGTACCGAATGTTGTGATTACAGATTATAAATTGATTGAACAGAATATACCGGAAGCTGATCTTGATAAATACTGGGAGATGTTTAAATCGGAAGGAAAATTAGTTCTTCCCTACGACAGAAATTTTGTTACCTTAGATTTTGCTTCATTAGATTATGCCCGCCCTGAAAAAAATGAATTCGAGTACAAACTTGAAGGTCTGGATAACAATTGGATTGATGCCGGTAACCGGCGATACGCTACATATACAAGCTTAAATCCGGGGACATATACTTTTCGTGTAAAAGGTTCAAATAACGATGGAGTATGGAATGAAAACGGAGCGACTATAACAATACAAATCACTCCGCCATACTGGAAAACATGGTGGTTCATATCGGGAATACTGCTTCTCGTAGTTTCTTCCGGCTACACGGCGTATAATTACAGGGTAACAAGGCTGCGAAGAAAGCAAACTGAGCTGCTTAATTTGATTAATGAGAAAGAAATTGCAGAAGCAAAATTACGAAAGAGTGAAGAAGAGATAAGAAAAATAAACTCATTTCTTGAGGAGAGAATTAAAGAGAGAACTGCAAAACTTGAAAATGAAATCGTTGAAAGAAAAAGATATGAAAGAGTGCAGGAAGCGATTTACCAGATAGCTGAAGCTATTCCTGTTTCTGAAGATATGAATGAACTGTTCTCAAAAATTCACGGCATCATTGGTATGCTAATGCCTGCAAAGAATTTTTATATAGCACTATATGATAAGAAAAATGATTTCGTAACCTTTCCATATTATGTTGATGAATTTGATTATCTGCCTCTCCCAAGGCGCGCTAAGAAAGGAATAACTGAATACGTAATACGTAATGGCAAAGCTTTGCTTTCTACGAGAAGTGTCTCCGAACAACTAATAAGAGAAGGTGAGATTGAACAAACCGGCAGACCTGCTCCGCTTTGGATGGGTGTACCACTGAAAATAAAGGGTGAGACTATTGGGGTAATGGCTATACAGGATTACCATAGGGAAGATACGTATGGTGAAAATGAAATGCAGATCTTAACATTTGTATCCGAACAGATCTCTGTTGCCGTCGAAAGAAAAACAAGAGAAGAGAATGATAAGAAAAACCTTGATGTAATATTACAGCATAGAAACGTTCTTCTTGTTCTTTCACAAGTCGATAAGTCAGATTTCAATCAATCACTTGAAAAGATTTTAACAGCAACGTCGCAAACACTTAATATTGACAGAGTAAGTTTCTGGATACTTGATAAGGAAGAGAAAAAGCTAAAGTGCAAAAAGATGTACATCAAGAAATCGAACTCATTTGATAAAGCATCAGAGACAACAATTTTACCTGCAACATTTCCCGGGATTGCCGGAAACTACGATGACTATTACTACGCTTTAAAAAGTAACAAGAAGCTGCAGTCAAATGATGCGCAGAGTGATGAAAGCACTGGTATTGTAGATAACTATCTTAAACCTCTTGGTATAAAATACATAATGGATATCCCTGTATGGCTTAGAGGAGATATCTACGGAATAATATGTCTGGAAGAAACTATACAGATCAAAGAGCTTTCTGTAGCTGAAGAAGATTTCATCGCTTCTATTTCAACCATGCTTACACTCAGCCTTGAAGCATCTTTTAGAAAAAAAGCAGAGGAAAGCTTAAGCGCGAGTGAAGAGCAATATAAGCTTCTAGTTGAAAATGCAAGCGAAGCAATTCTTGTATTGCAGGACGGATTAATAAAATATTCCAATCCTAAAACATTTGATCTACTTGGTTATGATGCTTCAGAATTACACTATGCAAAGTTCTTAAATTTTATACATGAAGACGACAGAGAACTTGCATTAATAAATCATATGAAAAAACTAAAAGGAGAACATGATCCCACAGTTTACACATATGGAATTATTACTAAGCGTGGACTTATAAGATATTTCTCTGTCAATGCCGTACTCATTAATTGGGGCGGAGATAGAGCTGTACTTGCATTCTTATCTGACGTTACTGAACGCAAAAGAGCTGAACGCGAAATACAGTTGTCATTCGAAAAACAAAAGGAGCTTTCTGAACTTCGTTCAAAATTTGTTACAATGGCATCGCATGAATTCAAAACTCCTTTAACAGCTATCCTGGGCTCAGCCGAAATCCTTGAAAAGTATGGTGAAGGTTTAGCCGCTGATAAGCGTCAACGAAATATTTTCAGAATACAGGAAAGCGTGAAGCGAATGAATCAGATGCTTAATGATATAATTATAATGGGTAAATCCGATACAGGCAAGCTTGAATTAAAAGCTGCGCCGATAGATTTAAATATCTTCCTACAAAATCTTATAGATGATTTGCTTCAGAGAGAAGCAAAAAAATCACACCCTAAACTCAATGTGGATATACAAGGATTGCCGGTAGATGCAAATGTAGATGCAGAAATTATCCGGCAGGGTATCGAAAATATATTATCTAATGCCCTTAAATTCTCAGAGCCGAACACGGAAGTTTCATTCAAAGCATATATGGATAAGTCCAACATAGTTATTAAAGTACGAGATGAAGGTATCGGTATTCCTGATAACGATAAGCAAAGGTTGATGGAGCCGTTCTTCAAAGGAAGCAACGTTGGAAATCTTTCAGGTACAGGGCTTGGGCTCACTATAGTTAAGCGCGCAATAGAAATGCATCAGGGTAAAATTGAAATTCACTCACAGGAAAATAAAGGAACAGAAGTAACTATGACTATTCCTTACCGCATTAACTAGGCTTTAAAATTCTTTCACATCCAATAATTCAATCATTCTTGTAACATCTTCAATTGTATGCATAGGAAAGTTAGCAATTCTTATATGATTGGCGGCAAATTTTCCATATCCGGAGCTTACCAGAAATCCATTCTCAGATAAATATTTCTTTACAGCATTTTGTTTATTAAAGCAATCCACTACAATAATTGTTTTAGAACGGACAAAAGGATCTTCAACAAAGAGCTTCATATCTTTTCTGGTAAAGAAATAATCGTAAAACAATCGGGCTTTTTCTTCTGTTTCAAATCTAATCTTATCTATGCCTATGGTGTTCAGATAATTTGCAATTTTGCCCAGCATATAAATGCCCAGCATATTAGGAGTAACAGTTGTTTGATTTTTATTATAGTTGCTTGCAGCATCAATAAAATTATTATATGAGCCTATGTTGTAGTTTAACTCATTCATTGAAATTGTTTTATTGATACATGATTCTCGAATTATAGTAACTCCAAGTCCGGCCGGCAGCCCGAATCCTTTCTGTACAGAGAAAAATACAATATCAACTTTTTCAAAATCAATCTTCTGGTAAGGCGCTGATGTTACTACATCGATTGCAATGAGTTTGTCCGGATTTTTATCTTTCAGTTCACTTATCTTTTTCATAGGTACTGCAACACCTGTACTTGTTTCATTTTGTGTAATGCAGATTAGCTCTGTCTTTTCAGGAATATTGATTTCATCAAAATTGAACCCTTTTCCGTAATCAACCTGATGTATCAGCGGATTTTTTTTAAGCTCTTTAGCAGTCTTATAAAATCTTTCTGAGAATGAACCGTTTACAAAATGGAAGGAACAGTCTTCAACTAAGTTTTCAATTATTCTTTCCATGCACTCCGTTCCTGCGCTGGAAAAGAAAATCATAAAGTCATCAGGGATACCCATCAGCTTTTTCAGTTCGGCTACAGTGTATTTCACAATGATTTCGAAATCTTTGCTTCGGTGTGAAATTGAGGGAAGCTTTTTATCTAGTGCTTCAAGCATGTATTCCCGTACTACCGGGTATAATTCCGTGGGACCGCATGTAAAATATTTTTTATCTGTTACATTCATTTTAGTATAACACTCTGAATTTTATTGTATGTTTTATATTCTTTAAATCGTTTATAAGCTCGGGATTGTATTTTTTTGATATATCTGTTATCACATAACCAATTTTTTCATTGGTTTTTAAATACTGCCCTATGATATTGATATTTCTTATGCTGAATACCGTATTAATCTGCGCAAGTATTCCCGGCACGTTCTCATGTATATGTATTAATCTGTGAGCATTTTCAAAAGAGGGAAGTTTAATTTCCGGGAAGTTCACACTGAAAACAGAGTTACCGTTATTTATAAAATCTATAATTTTAGTGGGTACAAATTCTGCAATGTTTTCCTGCGCTTCTTCTGTGCTGCCGGCTATGTGCGGAGTGAGGATTACATTCGATAGATTCTGCAGCTCGCAATAAAATTTTTCATCGTTAGATTCCGGCTCTTGTGGAAATACGTCAATTGCGCATCCGCGGATTTTTTCGCTTCGGATATTTTTAATCAGCGTATCGAGATTTACAACGTGTCCTCTGCTGAGATTTAAAAATATAACTCCCTTCTTCATCTGCTTAAACTCTTTTTCATCTATGAAATTTGTATTATGTTTGCTTCCGTCGATGTGCAAAGTAATTACATCAGAAATTTTCAACAGGTCTTTTAGTGATTGACATTTCTTTGCATTGCCTAATGCAAGTTTATCTGAGTTATCATAAAAGTAAACATCCATTCCTAAATCTTCAGCAAGGATAGAGAGCTGCGAACCGATTTTACCGTAGCCTATTATTCCAAGTTTTTTCCCTCTTACTTCGTTGCTGTAGTTAGCGCTTTTATCCCATACTCCTTGATGCAATGAATTGCTCTTTGGAAAAATATTACGCATCAATATAATAATTTCTGCAAGGGCAAGCTCAACAACACTTCGTGTATTGCTGAAGGGAGCATTGAATGCAGCAACTCCTTTCCTCAGTGCTTCATCTAAATCTATCTGATTTGTGCCAATACAATATGCACCGATGCTTACTAATCTTTTAGCATTATCGAGAACTTTTTTTGTTATCTGTGTTTTAGAGCGAATCCCTAAAATAGAAACATCTTTTATTTTTTCTGCAAGCTCATTTTCAGAAAGACTTTTTTTAATATGCTCAACCTGATAGCCTTCATTTCTGAAAATCTTAACTGCATTCATGTGTATATTTTCAAGCAGTAGTACTTTTATTCTGTTTTTGGGATATGATATAGCCATTGGTAATTTATTTAAAAATAAAAATTCATCCAGTGAAGGAGTTATATGGTCAGCGTTTTTAGTAACTGAATCGCGTGAGATATTTTCAGTATACGCAAAAAATTTATCTGCCAGTCCCGCTTTTTTTAATTCGAAATCCGTATACCCGTCGCCGATTACAAAAACATTTCCGTTTATATTTATCTTCTTTAACTGATTTATCTTTCCTTTATCTTTTGAAAGAATATTCTTTTCATCAAAGCCTATGATATCATCATTTTTATTAAACCTGAATTCATTAGCATAAACATTTTCTTCTTTTATACCGTAGCTTTTCACAACAGGAATTATAAATTCTTTAAAGCCGCCGGAGATAACATAAATTTTATCTGAATTCTTCTTAAAGAATTCTTTATTACGCTTTACCGAGACTGAAATACTTTTCTTTAAAATCTGAACAAGCTTTTCAAGATGACTTTTATTTGCGCCAAGCAGCTTTACTCTTTGTTTTAATGCATCCGAAAAATTCAGCTTACCTTCCATTGCCTTAGATGTAATGGAAGTAATCTCCTTCAGAATTTTATCTTTATCCTCGCGACCATCCAGTGAAATTGAAGCAAGCACTTCAAGCGCTTCGGAATTCGTAAACGTGCTGTCGAAATCGAAAAAATAATAAGTATCCATTGATTACATAAAATGGTAAAATCCCTCTTAAAAGTAAAATTCAAAATTAATTACTTGAAATTATACCATATATTACCCTCTAAAAAGTGATTTGAATTTGATAAATTAAAGCTTTCATTTATTAAAAATATCGTATTGGCAAAATCTACCCCTTCATTCGGCGGACCTATTTTAATTATCGGCGGTGCCGAAGATAAATTCAACGAGCGTCACATCATAAGAAAATTTGTATCACTATCCGGAGATAAAAAAGCAAACATACTTATCATTCCAATAGCATCTGACTTTGCAGAGATAGCCGCTAAGCTTTATACAACTATTTTCAGCAGCCTTGGTGTTAAAAAAATCTCTGTGCTTGAAGCGGTTTCACGTCAGGATGTACTGAGCATCGATGCCGATAAACTGTTAAAAAACCTCACCGGAGTTTTTATCACCGGCGGTGACCAGATGCGTTTAAGCTCACTTCTCGGAGGCACAGATTTTATCAAGAAGCTTGCTAAAAAAGTCCGCAGCGGACTTGTAGTCGCAGGTTCAAGCGCAGGTGCAGCTTGCATGAGCTCGGAAATGATTGTACGGGGCGATGCGCTTACGCCGAACCAGAACGGAGTAAAAATCATTCCGGGACTTGGTATTTTAAAGAACATTATAATAGACCAGCATTTCACTCAGCGCGCAAGGCTGAACCGAATTATAACTGCAGTATGCTACAACCCCAAAAATCTCGGCATTGGTATCGATGAAGATACTGCCATTTTGATTCATAAGAACGGAGTGCTTGAAGTCCTTGGCAAGGGGACCGTTACTATTATCGACGGCTCCAACGTTAACTACATAAATATTGCCGAGGTAAAGGAGAACGAGCCGTTTTCCGTCTTTGGATTGCAGCTTCATATCCTATCCAGCACAATTCGTTATGACGTAGTGCAAAGAAAACCGCTTGAGGTAGTCGGCGACTACATGCAGGTTTAACAGCAATTAAAAATTAGTAATTAGTAATTAACAGTTAATTGCTTTTAACATTTCATTTTTTTATTTTCATAAAAAGTCGGAAAAAAGTCGGATTTTATTTGCAAAACTTTTTTCTCTGTTCGTCGGATTTTTGTCGGATTTTGCATACCCCAATATTGTTTTTTCAATACTTCTTATTTTAGTTTTTCGACATTGTTAAATGTGAATGTCGGATTCTTTTAAATTCATCCCGCAAAAGAACTGCGGGACTTCGCAAAGCTCAGAATTTCTGATTTTAAATTTAGTCGGGTTTTGGTCGGATTTTCTGTACATTGTTAATTGATAATTATTAATTGATAAAATTGGTCGGAAAAAAGTCGGATTTTATTTTCGCTATTTCGCTATCTGGCTATTTCACTATTGATATAAATTCTACACAGTAAATTTAATAAAGATTTACCGATTTGTAAATAAGATACTCCCTATTAGTAAAGTAAAAAATTTAAATCTACCTATATGTACATAAGAAAAATTTTATTTGGCATAGTTTTTATATTGATGAGTGTGAACATTACTTATTCACAAAGCGGATGGGTGTGGCAAAACCCTACGCCAGGATTAGGACCAACC
Organism: Ignavibacteria bacterium; assembly: GCA_044226845.1. Taxonomy (GTDB): domain Bacteria; phylum Bacteroidota; class Ignavibacteria; order Tepidaquicellales; family Tepidaquicellaceae; genus JAFDZO01. Next base: position 271,443 of record JBGAGG010000003.1, on the reverse strand, counting down.
AATTTTTCCACCTTTTTTATAAATGCAGAAACAGGATGGTTAACCGGCCCCGGAACTATTTTTAAATCCACAAACGCCGGTGCTACATGGGTAAAGCAATATGAAACTTATGTACCTGCAATTTATTCCCTTTATTTTCTAAATACTCTTACTGGGTTTGCTTCAGGTCCTTACGGAAGATTTTTTATGACAACAAACGGTGGAACGAATTGGCAGTCAAAAATAGTTGGTGACACTTCACATATTTTTACCTGTACTTATTTCTTAAATGCAAGTACTGGATTTGTTTGTGATTGGTGGGAAAGCAGGAAAGTTTTTAAAACCACAAACGGAGGAGTAAATTGGACAGGATATGCTGTGAATTCTCTTCCAATTGCAATACCGGTTTACATGAATTTCTTTAATGATAATGACGGAGTACTTATAACAACCGACAGATTATTTGGATATTATAGCGGAAACCCTATGTGCTATAAAACCTCAAATGGAGGTGTAAACTGGTCTTTATTATCTGCTTCTCCTTCAAATAAAACAAAGAGCGGATATTTTTTAGATATGCAGACAGGCTGGCTTTGCAGTCAGGATACAATATACAAAACAACCAATAGTGGATTAAACTGGTCCCGCAGTCCGGCAAAAGGATTAAACTACCAGTTAAAATTTATAAATTCTTCTACAGGATATTCCTGTGCGGATAGCGGAAGAATATTTAAAACAATAGATGCAGGGGACTCATGGAATTTACAAAACAATGAATTTGCAAATGACCTGTACAGTTTATCTGCGGTTGGGGATTTATGTGTTGCAGTTGGAGCAACAGGCACTATAGTCCGTTCATCAAATGGAGGAAATAGCTGGTCTTCCACACCACATTCATTTTCGTATTTTGATATGATGGCAATTAAAGCATCTAATGCTTCAAATATAGTTGGTATTAATTCTTATAACTTTGTAGTGAGTTATAATGGAGGAGCAAACTGGGAAACTTATGATTTACCTTTCGCTCCCGCTCACGCTATGTTTTTTCTGAACTCAATGACTGGATGGGTTATTACATCCGGCAGTAGTATCAGTCGAACTATAACCGGAGGCGTAACGTGGGAGAAGAGGTCTATTCCAATGTCTGCTCCTGTAAATAGTATCTTCTTTATTAATGATCAGACAGGCTGGGCGACTACTGATAATGGTATTTATAAAACTTTGAATTCAGGAATAAACTGGACTAATTATGTAGATCCTAATTTTTTCTTAGAATATGATGAAATCACTTTTACCAATGAATTAACAGGATGGGTTTCTGCAGATGATAATTTATCGATTGTAAAGACAACTAACGGAGGAATAAATTGGTTCAGCCTAGGTAAAAATCAGTGGAATGCTATGGCAATGCATTTTCTTAATTCACAGACAGGATGGATTGCTACCTATTCCCATTTTCGAAGAACTACTAATGGAGGTACAACCTGGGATTCAATTTCAGGAGTAAACGATATAATAGATATGCAATTTGTAAACTCCCTCACTGGATGGGCAGCTGCCAGTTCTCTTCCATCACGAGTGTCGGGTAAAATATACCGAACAACAGACGGAGGATTCAATTGGATAACACAGTACTCTTCTCCGTATAATAACTTTAGAGCAGTTTCATTTATCAATGAAAATACCGGTTGGGCAGTTGGTTCTTATGGTTCAATCCTCAAAACCACAACAGGCGGGAATGTTTTCATTTCCCAAACCTCCACTGAAATTCCCGAAAAGTTTTCTTTGAATCAGAACTATCCTAATCCCTTTAATCCCACTACAAATATAAAATTTGATATTCATAAGCAGGGGATTGCAACTCTTAAAGTTTTTGATCTGATTGGAAAAGAAATGGAGACATTAGTTGATGAGCAGTTATCAGTGGGGACATTTGAAATTACTTTCAATGCAACTTCACTGCCAAGCGGAATATATTTTTATGTTCTGAAGACGGGTGACTTTGTAGAGAGTAAGAAAATGATATTGGTAAAATAATAACTCAAGTATAAGATTTAATCTATGAAAAAAATCATATTAATTTGTATCGGAATATTATTATGTTCTGATATTTCTTATTCGCAAAGCGGATGGGTATGGCAGAACCCGGTTCCCACAGGACAGACTTTATACGCATCTAATTTTATCAATCTTCAGTCGGGATGGGTTGGTGGTGATAACGGTACCTTACTAAGAACTACAAACTCAGGACAAAATTGGATTAATGTTTTAATGCCGGATTCAATTACTATCAGAAAAATTTATTTTATAAATTCGGAGACAGGCTGGATTTCTACCAATAATCTCAGAACGTTATTTAAAACTACTAATGGCGGATTAAACTGGTTTCCTCAATATACGTTTGCAAATTTTCTATACGATTTTTCTTTTGTTGATTCACAAACAGGGTTTATTGGTTCAGGTAATGGAACAGTTTTTAAAACAACAAATGGAGGTTCAAATTGGGATATTCTAAATTCAGGTGTTGCAAGTTCGCCGGTAAAAATTATTTTTTTGAATTCTTTAACAGGATTTTTCGCCGGTATTCAAAATAGTTTAAGTAAAACAACAAATGGCGGTTTGAATTGGTTCTTAGTTTATAGTCATACTAATGCCTGGAATTCTGCCTTTTTTATAAATGAGAATACGGGATTTTATTCTTTACCGGGAGAAATCTATAAAACAACTGATGGAGGAGGGAGTTGGAATTTAAAACATACTTCCAGTTCATATGTATATAATATTAATTTTCTAAACAGCTCTATCGGATTTGCTTCTACGTTTGATGGAAAAATATTTAAATCAACTAACGGTGGTGAAAGCTGGATTACACAAAGTGCTGCTCAGGGTTATTCTCTATACTCTATTTCAATTTTAAATGAAGAAACAGCGTTTGTTCCGGGATTTAAAGGCACTATATTAAAAACCAGTAATGGCGGAACTAATTGGGAAAACTGTAGAACTTCTTTTACTAATTTTAGTCTGAATAATGTTTCCTTTCTAAATGATTTAACGGGATTTGTCATAGGTGATTCGGCAAGAGTTTTTAAATCGGTAAATTCAGGAATTAACTGGATCCAGATAAATACTAGTTTATTTCAGGGCAAAAATCTTAAATCAGTTTATTTCATTAACTCTACCACTGGATTTATCGGAGGTGAAAACGGAATTTTTGCTAAAACTACAAATGCAGGATCTAACTGGAACGTTAGTTTTTTTAATGGCAATTTTCGAAGAATTGATTTTATTGATTCTGCCAGAGGATGGATTTCAACAAACCTAGGATTATATAAAACAACTAATTCCGGTATAAGCTGGAGCGAGCTATCTACTGGTGCTGAACAGACATATGGTATGGATTTTATAAATGCGTCAACAGGATTTGTAACAAGTGTAAGAAATATATATTTTACTACAAACGGTGGCAGTAATTGGTATACTAAATTTAACGAGCCTAATTCATATAATTTCAGTCCGATTTTTTTTATTAATGAACAAACGGGATGGGCAGCCGGTCAAAATACTTTCCTTAAAACCATAAACGGAGGGCTAAGCTGGTCTCAGTACAATCATAACTTTGGTTTTGTTTCTTTACAATTCTTGGACGCTAATATCGGATACAGTGTTTCAAACGAAGGGAATTTGGAATATAATGTTTTGAAAACTACAAACGGAGGAGTTAATTGGATTAAAATTTGTTCTACAAATAGTAATTCATTTACTTATTCGTTGAATGCAGTAAATTTTATTAATGTAAATACAGGCTGGATAGTTGGAAGTACAGGTTTGGTTTTAAAAACAACTACAGGCGGAAATGTTTTTATCTCCCAAACCTCCACTGAAATTCCTGAGAAATATTCTTTGCATCAGAATTATCCGAACCCCTTTAATCCTACTACAAATATAAAATTTGATATTCACAAGCAGGGGATAGCAACGCTGAAAGTTTATGATTTGCTTGGAAAGGAAATGGAGACATTAGTTGATGAGCAGTTATCAGTCGGGGCGTATGAAGTTACTTTCAATGCAAGCTCTCTTCCCAGCGGAATATATTTTTATGTTCTGAAGACGGGGGATTATGTAGAGAGTAAAAAGATGATTTTAGTAAAATAAATTTATTATGAAAAATTATAAAATTTTAGTCATAGCAATATTATTATGTTTTGATATTTCTTATTCGCAAAGCGGATGGGTTTGGCAGAACCCGAAACCATTTGGTTCAGCAGGCTATTATCAGTGCCATTTTCCTAACGTGAATACTGGATGGGTTTTGGGTGGAAATTTTGTCGGAAAAACAACTGACGGCGGAGTTAGCTGGACAAAATATTTTGAGAGGTCACCCTTTCAACTATATAACCTGTTTGTTTTGAATCCAAATACTGCATATGTTAGCGGTTCGCAAAATATATGTTATCTTACCCAAAATGGTGGTGCCAGCTGGGATACTATGAGAGTACCGGGTTCTTTATTCCAGACAGACAGAATCTATTTTAAAAATGAGTTAACAGGTTTTTTTACTCAGGGAAAGAATATAGCGAGAACTACAAACGGTGGTTTGAACTGGACAGTATCAGTAACTCCTGGTTCAGAACCGGTTGGCAGTATCAAGCTATTTAATGATAACGATGGTATAATGTTCTGTTACGTTGCCGATTCTCCGGCAAGATTATATAAAACCACAAACGGTGGAGTAAACTGGGTAAATCCTATTACAATCTCAGGAGATTTAACTGAAGCTGCATTTTTTGATTTAAGCACTGGATGGCTATGCGGTAATAGGCTGCTTGTTAAAACTACAAATGGAGGAATAAACTGGATTACTCAAATCTCAGACAAATCTTTATCATTTAATTCCTTAAAATTTATAAATGATCAAATTTTATTTGTATGTGGTGCAGATGGAAAAATCTTTAAAACCATCAATGGAGGTAGTAACTGGATATTACTCAATACCGGAATTAGTAATTACATGTTTGATATTTCACCTGTAGACGCAAATACTGTTTACTCTACATCAACATATTCAACATTAATTAAAACCACTAACGGTGGTTCTACCTGGTCAAATTTATTCAGTAGTTTTACTAATATTTTAATGTATGATGTTCAGGCTTTAAGTCATTCATTAATTTTTACAACGGGTGCTTTAAATGTTAATGAACCTTACATTGGAAAATCTACAAATGGAGGATTGAACTGGGAATTTCTTCCCACAATAATTAAATACATTGAAAAAATATTTTTTGTAAATGAGCAAACGGGATGGGTTGGAGGAATGATGGGACTTGCTAAAACTACAAACGGAGGGATTAGCTGGAATGAACATTCAGAAATTTCCGCATCTTCAGCAATTCAATTTTTGAATGCGCAAACAGGATGGTCAATCAATTCAATATATATAAATAAAACAACAAATGGCGGAAGTAACTGGAGCACTGTTTCTTTTCAAAATGGACTCGTAGATTTCAGATTTATAAATGATGCAACGGGTTTTGCAATTGCGTATAATGGAGAGCTTCATAAATCAACCAATGGGGGAAATAACTGGAGCAGTATTTCAAACGGCGGATTTACAGCAAAAAGTTGTGCATTTATTAATGAAGCTAACATGATTGCAGTTTCAAATAGCAATAATGTTTACCGCACAACAAACGCAGGTTTGAACTGGACTAACATTAGTATGGGGTTCCAAGTTGAACGCTTAAAATTTATAAATAGTCTCACCGGATGGGCAGTCGGCGACGAAAATGTTGCTACTACAACTAACGGTGGAATAAATTGGATTACTCAATTAAAAAATAAATTTGGAGGAGCTGATATTTATGCCTGCGATTTTATCGATGCAAATACCGGATGGATTACAGGAGAATTTGGCTCTATCCTCAAAACCACTACAGGCGGTAACGTTTTCATCTCTCAAATCTCCACTGAAATTCCTGAGAAATATTCTTTACATCAGAATTATCCTAATCCGTTTAATCCCACTACGAATATAAAATTTGATATTCACAAGCAGGGGATTGCAACGCTGAAAGTTTATGATTTGCTCGGAAAGGAAATGGAGACTTTAGTCGATGAGCAGTTATCCGTGGGGACGTATGAAGTTACGTTCAATGCAGGCTCACTGCCAAGCGGAATATATTTTTATGTTCTGAAGACAGGGGATTTTGTAGAGAGTAAAAAAATGATTTTGGTGAAGTAAATTTATTATGAAAAATTATAAAATTTTAGTCATAGCAATATTATTATGTTTTGATATTTCTTATTCGCAAAGCGGATGGGTATATCAAAACCCAACACCATATTTGGGTAAAACACATTTTGTAAGCTCATTTATCAACAGCAATACCGGATGGGCAGCAGGGGAAGGAATAATTTCAAAAACCACTAACGGAGGGGTCAATTGGGTTAACCAGCTCGATGGGGGAACCATTTTCGAAAGCATATTTTTTTTAAATTCCCAAACAGGTTATGCAGGCGGCCAGGGGGGGATTTATTCATTTACAAGTGACGGCGGAGCGAGCTGGAGCACAAGAAATCTTCCTAATACAACTTATTCTGTTGTTTCAATTTATTTTAAAGATGCTTCTACGGGTTTTATGGGTGTACTTATCGGACAAATATACCGCACTACAAATGCAGGCCTAAATTGGCAGATACAGTCCATCGATAATACAGGAGGATTTATGGATTTCAAATTTTTTAATAATAATGATGGTATTGTGCTTGCCTCACCTGTAGGAATACACTTTTCCTCTTCTTATGATGCAAAATTTTATAAAACTACAAACGGCGGTCTGAACTGGCTGCTTACAAATTCCCCGCCATCAGTTAATACAAGCAAAAGTTTCTTTGTTGATATGAATACAGGCTGGTCTTTTCAATCGTACGGAATATCAAAAACAACTAATGCAGGTCTAAGCTGGGTATTGCAAACCAATACTAATAATAAGTTTATCTATTCATTGAGTTTTACTAATTCGCAAACGGGTTATGCAAGCGGCTGGGATGGCACCCTTTATAAAACTTCTAACGGTGGTACAAACTGGCTGCTTCAGAATGTCCCTTCGGATTGGGACCTATACTCAGTTGCTAACACCGATGGAAATACTTGTTATGCATTTGGAGAATCCGGAAATGTGTTTAAGACATCTGATGCAGGAAATAACTGGACTTCATATCTGCGCTTTCAAAATCATGATTACATTTATGATATACAGGCTATTACACCATCTCTTATATACGGAGTAGGCGGCTATCAAAATGGACATTTTCACATTTCAAATAATGGAGGAGTTACCTGGGACACAATTGGTATGCCTCTATTTATGGCAAGTGCACATACAATGAGTTTTGTCAATGCTCAAACAGGATGGATTGCCTATGGTTATAATGTTATAATGAAAACAACAAATGCAGGACTTAGCTGGCAGAATAAGTATCTTCCTAAAGAACCAAACATTGATGTTTCTCAGATAAAGTTTTTTGATACTCAAACGGGCTGGTCAGTGGGTTACTCATACGTATATAAAACTACAAATGGCGGGAATAACTGGATAGAAAAATTAAATTCACAGTATCCCGATGTCTATGTTCAATGTTCATTTATAAATGCGCAGACAGGCTGGATAGTAGGAAACTATTACGGGCATATTTTAAAAACTACAAACAGTGGAGATAACTGGATAGCACAGGATAGCAATACAACAGGGGCATTATCAGTTTATTTTTTAAATGCTCAGACGGGATGGGTAGGTGCAGAAGATTGTATAAAGAAAACAACAAACGGAGGAACAGACTGGGACTCCATACCGCTGCTGCCCTACAGCCGTGCAAAAAAAATATGGTTTGCCGATGCGCAGACAGGATGGCATATAGGCCAGGGAAGATCAATTTTTAAATCTACTAACGGCGGATACAATTGGAATTTGCAGTTTACGCTTCCGGATTACTCTTTGAATAGTATGTCGTTTGTGAATGCAAACACCGGCTGGATATGCGGGTCAAATGGTGCTATCCTTAAAACCACAACCGGCGGAAATGTTTTCATTTCACAAACCTCCACTGAAATTCCTGAAAAATATTCTTTGCATCAGAATTATCCTAATCCGTTCAATCCTTCTTCAGATATAAAATTCGATATTCATAAGCAGGGGATTGCAACGCTTAAAGTTTTTGATCTGCTCGGAAAAGAAATGGAAACTTTAGTTGATGAACAGTTATCAGTTGGGACGTATGAAGTTACGTTTAATGCAAGTTCTCTTCCAAGCGGAATATATTTTTATGTTCTGAAGACGGGAGATTTTGTGGAGAGTAAGAAAATGATTTTGGTGAAGTAAAAATTTCTATAATTAGAATTTTATTCGGGACGCTTTTAAAATAACTCCATTGTTAATATAATTTCCATAATAGAAGAAAAATGTATTATCTGTATAATTGCTTATTTTCTTATCATAACTGCCGTTGAGATCATTTGGAAAATTACTTTCTTTATACGAGGATGTACCATTCCAAACCTGTAAATTGCGAGTGTAAGAAGAATCTTTACTTAGGTATACAAAAAAGTTCTTTGATTCACCTGATAGGATTTCAAAAGTGGCGATAAATTTAAAATAAGATCTGGTGAACATTTGATTCCAATTTGTTCCATCTAAATAATCATATGACATTAATTCTTCAGAAATACCTCGAGCCCTAATGAAGTCCATTTTTAATTTATAAGGCTGGTAATACATGGTATCCCTTCTTATAAATGTTAGATTTTGATTTAAATATTGGTAAAGTGAATATCCTCCGTTTTGGCTTAACAATACTAATTGTTGATTATTTGAATTTCCAAATGTACTTACCCGTGAGCTTGCAGGTAACGGTATGTCAATGAGATTACCGGAATTGAAAAGAAATAATCTTTTTTGTGTCGCACAAAGAACTTTTCCGGGTTCTAAAATACTAATATCTGTGATATCATCTCCATTAGATGAAACTATATGCTCTTCTAATGAACTGCCATTATAAATTTGTAGAATAACATTATCATTAGTAAAACTAGATGCATTTGAAAATACGGCATAATTACTATTGTATGCTCTTACTATCTTACCAAAAAAATTTGTATCGCTGAAATTCATTCGGATTTTAGTTCCATTTGAAAATTTATATGATTTTGATCCAGCGGCAAAAAATGTTTGAGCATCAACGGCATATAAATCTTCAATAGAGTAACCTGCAGAAGTATCTATAGTTGTCCATGAAAAATAACTGTCTTCTAAAGTAATTCCTCCCTGAGTGGGGGAATTATTGCTGCATGAAATGAGAATTAATGATGTAGTTAAAATCAGTATTGTGTTAACAAGAATTTTCATAGATTTAAAATATAAAAATTAATTTTGAAAATTCAGTGCAAACAAATAAAGTGATAACTTGAATCATTCGCAATTTTATACTTACTTTCAATTCTTATAAATCCTATTTTACATCTCATCTATAATTTATAATTTTTTTAATTTGTAATTATCTCTCATGAAAATTCTTGAAATAAGAGCGCTCCGCGGTCCTAACTACTGGAGCATAAGAAGAACTAAACTTATCGTAATGCGTCTTGATCTCGAAGAGTATGAGAACAAGCCTTCCGATAAAATTCCGGACTTCCTTCCAAAGCTGAAAGTCGTGCTGCCTACTCTTGAAGAGCATCGCTGCAGCTATGAAGAGGCGGGCGGATTTTTCAAGCGCGTTGAAGAAGGCACATGGGCAGGACATATAATCGAACACATGGCTCTTGAACTGCAGACACTTGCAGGGATGGATACAGGCTTCGGCCGCACTCGAGAAACGAATACTAAGGGAGTTTATAATGTTGTATTCAGTTACATAGAAGAAAATGCCGGACTTTTTGTTGCGCGCAAAGCAGTCGATTTATTCAAGCTGATAGCAGAAGATGCTTCTTATGAAGATGTTGTTAAATTCCGTGATGAAATTATTCAAAGCCTTAGAGAGATTAGAGAAGATGTACGTTTCGGGCCGAGTACCGGCTCTATTGTAGAAGAAGCACGTCAGAGAAATATTCCGCATATAAGATTAAACTCAAATTCATTAGTACAGCTCGGATACGGAATCCATCAGCAGAGAATTCAGGCAACTGTTACAGGAAAAACGAATATGATATCCGTTGATCTTGCCTCTGATAAAAATGCCACTAAGAAATTATTAGGCGAAATGGGTGTGCCTGTACCAAAAGGTTTTACATTAAGAAATGAAGATGAGATAGAAAGCATTGTGAACCGAATCGGCTTTCCGGTTGCAGTAAAGCCTTTAGATGGAAATCACGGTAAAGGTATTACTGCAGGGCTTGAAACAATGGATGCAGTGAAAACTGCATTTGCCGAGGCAAAAAAGTTTTCCAGGACAGTTATTATTGAAAAGTCCCTGTCAGGAAGTGATTTTAGAGCGCTTGTAATTAATAACAAGCTCATTGCTGTTGCAGAAAGAATTCCTGCCTGCTGTAAAGGCGATGGCAAGCATACAATAAAAGAATTAATTGATAAAGAAAATCTTGACCCGCGAAGAGGATACGGACACGAAAAAACTCTAACGCAGATAAAGATAGATGATATGACTTTGAGAATTTTAGAATTAAAAGGATATACACTCGATACAGTTTTAAAGAAGAATGAAATTTGTTATTTAAAATCTACTGCAAATATTTCAACAGGTGGAACTGCAATTGACCGCACTGAAGAAGTTGACCCGCAGAATATATTTTTATTTGAACGTATTGCAAAAATTGTCGGGCTTGATGTTGCAGGTATTGATATTGTTGCGCCTGATGTTTCAACTCCATTGAGTGAAAACGGCGGGGGAATAGTAGAAGTAAATGCAGCGCCGGGATTCAGAATGCATCTTGAACCCTCTGAAGGTATCGGAAGAAACGTTGCCGAACCTTTAGTTGATATGCTTTTTCCTCCGGGCGCTCCTTCCAGAATTCCAATTATTGCAGTAACAGGTACGAACGGAAAGACAACAACCACTCGTCTTATTGCTCACATTATGAAGCAGGTAGGTTACACAGTCGGCTACACTACAACTGAAGGCGTTTATATAGGTAACACTTTAATTGAGCCCGGTGATAATACGGGACCAATGTCGGCTAAGATGGTGCTGATGGACCCGACTGTTGAAATTGCCGTGCTGGAAAGTGCGCGCGGTGGGATTTTAAGAGCAGGGCTTGGCTTTGACTATTGTGATATAGGTATCTGCACAAACGTAACAATTGACCACCTTGGGCTTAAAGATATAAATACATTGGAAGATATGGCACGTGTAAAGGCAGTTGTTCCTGAGAGTGTGAAGAAAAACGGCTATGCAATTTTAAATGCCGATGATGACTTAGTTTACAAAATGAGAGAGGACCTTGAAAGCAAAGTTGCCCTTTTCAGTATGGATGAAAATAATAAAAGAATTAAAAAACATACTGCCAAAGGCGGCATAGCAGCAGTGTTTGAAAATAATTATATAACAATTATTAAGAGCGGTTGGAAAGTCAGAATTGAAAAAGTTATAAATATTCCGCTTACGTTCGGAGGACGTGCAGCATTCATGATACAGAACGTATTAGCTGCAACTCTTGCTGCATACTTGCAGGGACTGACAACGGAAGATATTAAGTTCGGTCTGACTACATTTGTACCGGGCACTGCACAGACTCCGGGCAGGTTGAATTTGATTGAAGTCGGTGAGTTTAAAGTACTTATAGACTTTGCACATAACCCTGCAGGAATGGAAGCGCTCTCTAAGTTTGTTGATAAATTCCCGAACAAAGTTAAAATCGGCGTTGTTGCCGGAACGGGTGACAGAAGAGATGAAGATATTATCAAGCTCGGAACGGTAGTAGGAAAAATGTTTACAAAAGTTGTTATAAGGCAGGATGATAATCTGAGGGGAAGAGCAACGGCAAATGAAATTTCTGATTTGCTGCTTAAGGGAATTTTAAAAGCAAATCCGGAAATAAAGCACAAAGTTATTGCCGACGAAGTTGAGGCAATCGAGTTTGCATTGAGCCATACAAAGAAGAACGAATTGCTTGTTCTGCTGCCGGATGATATTCCGAGATGTATTCAGATTGTAACGAAGTTCAGGGAGAGTCTGAATCCTGTGAAGGTTGAGCATAGCGATATACCGAATCAGTAGGATATCAGATTTCAGATTAAAAAATACATTAATGTCAAAAAGATATCATTTAACTATAAAATAATTTCCAATAAATTTATACATGATTGTTTGCGGAATAGATGAGGCGGGCAGGGGACCGTTAGCTGGTCCGGTAGTCGTAGCCGGCTTTATAAATACGAATAAGTATTTTAATGAATTCATAACTGACTCAAAGAAAATTTCAGAACCTGATAGAGAGATTTTATTCGAGGAGATTGTTTCATCAGGCGGTGAATTTGTAATAAAAAGAGTTGAACATGACGTTATAGATGAAATAAATATACTTGCAGCTACTATGTACGGTATGGGAACAATAGCTTTTGAACTGAAACAGAAATGCGAAAAATTCCTGATTGATGGAAAATACTTTAAGCTGAAAGAAGGAAAAGAAAAAGAACTGAACTATGAAACTATTGTTGAAGGTGATGCGAAGATTTTTGAAATATCCTGCGCATCTATTTTAGCTAAGGTTACCAGGGACAGAATAATGAGGGAGTATTGCAAAGAGTATCCAAATTATAATTTCAGCAGGCATAAAGGCTATGCTACTAAGGAACATATAGCAAATATAAGACAGCACGGATTAACTCCTATCCACCGGCGTTCCTTCTGCAGAAATTTTATGCAGGCAGCAGGTACACAAATCGAACAGCCTGATGAACAATTGTGTTTATAAAAATAGATTAGGCAAAACAGGCGAACTGCTTGCAAAGGAATTCCTTATTGATGCAGGATATACTTTTTTAAAAAATAATTACAGATTTGAGAGGGCAGAAGCTGATCTAATTTTTACTTATGGAGAGGGAGTAGATAAAGAAATAATTTTCATTGAAGTAAAGACAAGACGAAGCAAGAAATTCGGTGAGGGTGAAGAATCTGTGGATGCAAAAAAACAAGCGCAGATAAGAAAAGCAGCTGAAGGATTTTTGTACGAGAACGAAATGTATCAGGACTATCAGATAAGGCTGGATGTGATAGTAGTTTATTTAATGAATAACGAAAAAAACATAGTTCATATAAAGAACGCATTTTATTAACTTAAAATAAAAGAAAGAATATGGCAGATACATACTCATTTGATATAGTATCGGAAATCGATTTGCAGGAAGTGGATAATGCAATGAACCAGGCGATAAAAGAAATTCAGCAGCGATATGATTTGAAGGGCAGCCACAGTGAAATTACACTCAATAAAAAAGATAAAAAAATAAATGTAACATCGGCAGATGATTTCAGAGTGAAAGTTGTGAATGATATCCTCCAGAACAAGCTTATAAAAAGAGGAATATCGGTGAAGGCTTTAAAGTACGGAACGATTGAGCAGGGCAGCGGTATGGGAACGGCTAAACAGGAAATAACTCTGCAGGCAGGAATAGATAAAGAGAATGCCAAGAAGGTTACGAAGATGATAAAGGATATGAAGATTAAGGTGAATGCTTCAATTCAGGATGAGCAGGTACGTGTTCAGGGAAAATCGAAGGACGATTTACAAGAAGTCATAAAAATGCTAAACGCCGCTGATTTGGATTTTGCATTTCAGGTAACGAATTATCGTTAATCAATTAACAATTATCAATTATCAGAAAGAATTTCTTCATATCGTTAACCGTATTACTTTTAGCTTCAGTTATTTTTTTTAATCAGAGTGAAAGCCAGACTAATGTTCGGAAAGAGGGGAGTAAAGTTGATGTTGTTATAATTGATGCAGGGCATGGCGGTAAAGACCCGGGCAGTACGAGTGTTTCAAAAATCCCGGAGAAAAATTATAACCTGCTGATAGCAAAATATCTTGCTGAGATGCTTAGGAAAAATTATACAGACATGGAAGTATACATGACTCGCGACGATGATTCATTTCCTGAGTTAAAAGAGCGCGGTAGAATTGCTAACTCCAAAAAAGGAAAACTTTTCGTTAGTATTCATTGTAATTCCAAGCTTCCTGAAGAAACGGATAAATCCGGATTTGAAATTTATGTTATCTCACCCACAAAAACCAACGATGCAGTAAAAATAACTCAGAGTGAAAATCAATTATTGAGAGATAATGTAGATTCACTCAGAGGCAGACCGACTTTCCAGAACGATTTTATTCTTTCATCAATGCTGACGAATGTCTATCGCAGATATTCGGAGCGGTTTGCATCCATTCTTCAAACAGAGCTGACAAAAACTACTCAGTTAGAGAACAGAGGAATTCTTGAAGAAGAGTTTATTGTAAACTGGACAGCTTCAATGCCTTCCGTGCTGGTTGAGTGCGGATACCTTTCAAATAAAAAAGACGAAGCCTATCTCCGCTCTAAAGACGGTCAGTACGATATAGCCCGCTCCATTTATAAAGCCATTCGATATTACAAGATGGATTATGAGTGGGAGAACTCTTTCTAATTCAATTACGAATTTCAAGTAACGTGTGTACTCGTTTTATACCTTTATTATTTCAGCAACTAAGAATAAATTTATTTAAATCCGACTTCACAAACTTAAAGGAGAAAGCTATGAGAAGCTCACATCTGCCTTTCAAAATTTCCATCACTCTAATTTTATTCATTCTTTTATTTTCATCACAAAGTATTTTTGCGCAAAGTGGCTGGCAGAGTACGTATTCAAATAATGTTTTCATTTTAAATAAAATCATTAAAAAAGATAGTCTGAACTATTTTGCATTTAGTGATAAAAGTAGATTCTATTTGAAAAGTACTGATGGAGGAAATTCTTGGTTTAATTCGCCTGAGTTTGCATTGGATTCTATGTATGTCATTAGAGACGGAGTGTTCATAAATTCTAATACAGGTTGGATAGTTGGTAACTCCTATTATTATGCTACAAATGGTGTTGTTTTTAAAACAACAGACGCCGGTCAAAATTGGATAAAGCAAAATACAGGGATATACTCTTATGTTTATAATAATATTAACATTGCAGACCTGAATACTATTTGGATTTCAATTGGCAATACACCACCATATTCAACATTGATAAAATCCACTGATGCAGGGAATACATGGAATGCAGTTCCTAATCCATTAACATACAGAATTTCACAAGTAAAATTTTCAGATATAAACACCGGTTGGATTTTTGCAACTAATGGTGGTTTTCTTTCTAAAACTACAAATAGTGGAATTGATTGGCTAATGGATTCGACATTTAGAAATTTTAGTATTTATTCAATAGTTCCGTTAACTCAAAATGATTGCTGGATTTTAGTTCGGGATGCAACTCCTGCTTCTAAATATTATAAAACAACGAACGGCGGACAAAATTGGAATTTGATTTATACCAATAAAAATTTAACAGGGGAATTAAAGTTTTTTGACGCTCAAACCGGATATGCATATGCAGGTGATAATAATAATGTGATTTTAAAAACAACAAATGGCGGCAATAATTGGGATTCTCTTTATATTAATTCTAGTCAACCTGTTATAGCTGTTTTGCCAACAAGTAAAACTGAAATCTTAGCAACAGGATCGAGTACTACTTCTTGGCCTGCTCCTGTAAATACTTTTGTTAATATCGTGAAATCATCTAACTCAGGTGTGAATTGGAATGAAATTTATAATAACAGAAATTATGTCTTCACAGGAGTTTATTTTAAGGATAATCAAAATGGTTTAGCGATTGAAAGCGGTGGTTTAATCCTTAGAACTACAAACGGAGGTACAAACTGGATAAAGATATATGAAAACTCTGTTTACTCTTTCAATATTATTAAGGCTTTCTCTGATACATCTGTTTTTATTTTTGCAACAAACGGCAAAATATTAAGAAGTAATAACTTTGGAAATAATTGGACTTTGATAAATGCTCCTGGCAGGGATGCAAAAAACGCTGCCCAGTTTATAAATGTGAATACCGGTTATGCCATTGGTAATCCTAAATATATGATAAAAACCACAAATGGCGGTTTAAGCTGGGATAGCCTGCCGGTTCCTGTAACAGGTACCGGTTTTTATGAGCCATACGGATATAATAATTCTTCATATAAAAGTATGAAATTCATCAATGAAAATACGGGTTGGATAATAGGGAATGACTACTATTATATTTACGGAGGGATTCACCCGGGGCACGGTTATGATGTCACTGCAATACAAAAAACAACAAATGGCGGTTTGAATTGGTCTGTAAAATATAGTTATACTGTAATGGACTTAGGAATTAGATATAGTATAATAGATTTTACCAGTGACTCTGTGGGATTTATGTACGGTTCAAATATAATTTTTAAAAGTACAAATAGCGGAAGTAATTGGACCACGTATGCCAGCTTAGGATTTACATGTTCAAATCTGAACATGTTGAATAACAATACAGGCTGGATCGGTGGTACGGATAACATAGGCGGGGCAATTTTTAAAACTACAAATGCCGGGCTTAATTGGTTTACACAGTTCCATCAAAACGGAATAGTCGTAAACTCCATCTTTATAAAAGATGAAAACAATTTATGGTTTGGTGGAACTAATAACTCAATCTACAAAACAACAAACGGCGGGGGAATAATATCTGCTATAAATTCAATCTCATCCAGCATCCCCGAGGGATTTTCATTAAAGCAAAATTACCCTAACCCGTTCAACCCAGCAACAAAAATAAATTTTGATTTGAAGAATTCAGCTTTTGCTATGCTAAGAGTTTATGATATTACCGGAAGGGAAGTAAGAACTTTAGTAAATGAAAAGCTGACTGCAGGTAGTTACACGTATGATTTCAATGCGATTGAATTACCCAGCGGAGTGTATTTTTATCAACTGCAAGCTGACGGATTTATAGAAACAAAGAAGATGATATTATTGAAATAGAGAGGTATAAAAATTTTGTGTTAAAGCAAAAGCCATCTCTTATTTCTTCTGATGGCTTTTAATTTATACTCCCTTTTATACTTTTATTATTTCAGCAACTAAGAATAAATTTATTTAAATCTTTCCTCACAACTTAAAGGAGAAAGCCATGAGAAGCTCACATCTGCCTTTCAAAATTTCCATCACTCTAATTTTATTCATTCTTTTATTTTCATCACAAAGTATTTTTGCGCAAAGTGGCTGGCAGAGTACGTATTCAAATAATGTTTTCATTTTAAATAAAATTATTAAAAGAGATAGTCTGAACTATTTTGCATTTAGTGATAAAAGTAGATTCTATTTGAAAAGTACTGATGGAGGAAATTCTTGGTTTAATTCGCCTGAGTTTGCATTGGATTCTATGTATGTCATTAGAGACGGAGTGTTCATAAATTCTAATACAGGTTGGATAGTTGGTAACTCCTATTATTATGCTACAAATGGTGTTGTTTTTAAAACAACAGACGCCGGTCAAAATTGGATAAAGCAAAATACAGGGATATACTCTTATGTTTATAATAATATTAACATTGCAGACCTGAATACTATTTGGATTTCAATTGGCAATACACCACCATATTCAACATTGATAAAATCCACTGATGCAGGGAATACATGGAATGCAGTTCCTAATCCATTAACATACAGAATTTCACAAGTAAAATTTTCAGATATAAACACCGGTTGGATTTTTGCAACTAATGGTGGTTTTCTTTCTAAAACTACAAATAGTGGAATTGATTGGTTAATGGATTCGACATTTAGAAATTTTAGTATTTATTCAATAGTTCCGTTAACTCAAAATGATTGCTGGATTTTAGTTCGGGATGCAACTCCTGCTTCTAAATATTATAAAACAACGAACGGCGGACAAAATTGGAATCTGATTTATACTAATAAAAATCTGATGGGCGAACTGAAATTTTTTGATGCTCAAACGGGATTTGCATATTCGGGTGTCAACAACATAATATTAAAAACAACGAATGGAGGAAGTAACTGGGATTCTCTTTATATTAATTCTAGTCAGCCTGTTACAGCCGTTTTACCGGCAAGTAAAATTGAAATATTAGCGGCTGGCGGAAGAGTAACAGGCTCAAATGAACCGCCTAATACATTTGTGAATATTGTTAAATCAACTAACGGGGGATTGAATTGGAATCAAAAATTTTATAATAGAATTTATAGTTTTACCGATATACATTTCAAAGATAACCAAACCGGTTTGGCAATTGAAAGCGGAGGATTAATCCTTAGAACTACAAACGGAGGTACAAACTGGATAAAGATATATGAAAACTCTGTTTACTCTTTCAATATTATTAAGGCATTCTCTGATACTTCTGTATTTATTTTTACAACAAATGGCAAAATATTGAGAAGTAATAATTTTGGTGATAACTGGACTTTAATAGATGCTCCCGGAAATGATAGTAAAAATATTGTGAAATTTGTGAATGAACTTACAGGTTATGCTATAGGTAGCTGTCTTTATATGTTGAAGACTACAAACGGCGGTTTGAACTGGGATAGTCTTGTAGTACCGACAACGGGAACAGGGTTTTACATTAACTTTGGCCTTTGGACCGCACGTTATAATAACATGTGTTTTATTAATGTTGACACAGGTTGGATTATAGGGAATGATTTCTATGTTATTAATGGAGGAGGATCAGGTAGTCATAGTTATTATTTAACAACTCTACAGAAAACTACTGATGGAGGCGCAAATTGGTCAGTTAAATATAAATACACTGAAGTGGATGTTGACATTCGGTATAAAATGATAAACTTTACAAACGACACTATAGGTTATATGTACGGATCAAACATAATTCGCAAAACTACTAATAGCGGGACGAATTGGACCAATTATTCTAACCTTGGTTTTTATTGTGGAAAATTGAATATGCTTAATGAAAATACAGGCTGGATTGGTGGTTCAGATAATATTGGATCAGCAATATTTAAAACAACAAATTCAGGGCTCAACTGGTTTACTCAGTTTCATGAGTTTGATAAGCCAGTGAATTCGATTTTTATAAAAGATGAAAATAATTTATGGTTTTGTGGAGGTAATAATGCAATCTACAAAACTACAAACGGAGGCGGAATAATTTCTGCTATCAATCATATTTCATCAAATATTCCCGAAAGATTTTCACTTAAACAAAATTACCCCAATCCCTTCAACCCAACTACAAATATAAATTTCGATTTGAAGAATACTACTTTTGCTTTGTTGAGAGTTTATGATATCACCGGAAGGGAAGTAAGGACTTTAGTAAATGAAAAGCTGAATGCAGGGAGCTATTCGTATGATTTCAATGCAAGTGAACTGCCAAGCGGAGTGTATTTTTATCAACTGCAAGCTGATGGATTTGTAGAAACAAAGAAGATGATTTTATTGAAGTAGAGAAGTTATAAAATTTTTGTATATAACAAAAAAGCCATCCTGATTCGCGCCAGGATGGCTTTTTTAATATTATTTAGTTAAATCCTATTTTGACGATTTTCGGTGATTGTTTTAAATCAACTAAAACGTTATAGTCTTTGATGGCACCTTCGTATGATTCGTAGTTACCGGTCAAAAGACGGAATTTAACAGAGTTCTGATTATGAATTTCTTCAAAGTACAATGTAGTGAAGTTTTCAGACTCTAATAATCCAATCAATTTTTCTGCCTCATTTTTATCTGAGAATATTCCAAGGTCTATTGTATAGCCTGTAAGGAATTTAATTCTGTTTGTTACATCAAGGTATGTAAGAGGGTTTTCGTCTTTTACATCCTGATAAATCTTAGAATTAGCAGTTTTAGCATCAGGTGTCAGAACTTTTATTCTGACTGTTTTAAAATTTTTAAAGATGTTGTTTAAGTCCTCACCCGAGAGTCCGGTCTGATTTCCGTTATTAGCATCTTCAAAGTATTCGATGAATACTTTTGATTTACTTGCAAGTGTTTCCTCGAACAAATTAAGAGGGGTTAGATCTTCGGGGGTTTCTTCCACTTCTGTTTCAGGTGAATAGACTTCTATTCTAACCTGTGTGGTGCCGCCCATGTCAATAGCATCTTTCGCTGCTTTTGATAGATCGATTATTCTGCCTCTTATGTAAGGACCTCTGTCATTAATTGTAACGATAACAAATTTATCGTTAGCGAGGTTGGTTACTTTAAGTACAGTGCCAAAGGGTAAAGTTTTGTGAGCTGCCGTCATTTCATAAGTGTCAAATCGCTCTCCTGAAGCGGTTTTCCTACCGTGAAATCCTGGGCCGTACCACGAAGCTTCGCCTTCCTGTACAAAGTCCGGATCGATGTTCGAAGTTCTTGCGAATAAACTGCTGCCTGTGCTGTTAATTGGATTAACTAAAACTAATGCGATAAATGCAAAAAGTATCGCGTTAATTTTAAGTTTGGTCAAGTGTCTCCTTTTTATGTTTTCTGTTTGTATCAAACACTCAGGGAAGCGCGCCGACCAAGCGGCTTAAAATTGTAGTCTTAATTCTCCGTTTTATGTGGAGGTATTTGTAAAGAACGATATTAAGAAAAAATCTTTATTCTGTTTTAAGAAGCAGTAAAGTACTGATTTTAGTTTTAATAAGCAAGGCGGTTGCATCTGCACTTCACAACTATTTTTTGCCTTTAAAGCTTAGTTTCGTAGAAAAAAAATCATAAACTATTAATTAAATCTGTATATCAAAAACATACTGTTAATAAATAATTAAAATAGAAAAATTTTTGCTTAAAATTTCCGGAAATCCGGTAAAAATTACTCTCCTCGATTTATGATTCATTATTTTGCAGACTAATTGTATCTTAAAATTATCTGCAAAATAAATAAAACTCTTGACAGGTTCTATCATTATTCGAAGATACGTCAAAAAAGTTTTCACCGATGCAATTAATTTAGAGAGTAACATTATTGTAACATTTTATTTTTAGGTGAAGCTCAAACCTTTTAGGTCTAATTATTAAACTAAACCTTTCTCTAAGAAAATAGTAGCAAAATAGTAACATTTTTGATGTTATATTGTTGTAAAAACAATACATGAGCTTGAGTTAAAGCAGGAAAACAATATTATTGTAACATTAATGTAACATTTTCACTTTGGACGCTCCTTGAATCGGAATATTTCCCTAAGTTTTATTGCCCTCTTAAAATATAGTATAGAAGTAAAAATGGAAAGGAAATCCTAACTATTACTACTAATAGGTAAATAAATCAGAATTTTTCTTAGAAAACTAAAAAATTCCTTGACAGGATATTTTATAAATTGTCTATCGGTTTCTTAAAAGAGTAATTCTTATACCTTAAAGCCTGCTTCTCTATTAAATGCCAGGATAGGTAGCCGAAGACGATTGAAATAAGGCTTGCATAAATAGTAAGCGCGAATTGCTCAATGTGAAAGAAATGAACCAATGTTTGTTGGATGGCAAAGGCATAGATGTATATGCCATAGGACATATCTCCGATTTTTTTAGAGATACCGCTTATATATTTTGTTGCTGAAATTCCGAAAAGAAGAACTGCAGCGGGCATTATAAAAAGATGGACAGGTTTGAAAACGTTGATGAATATAGAAATAAGAAGAATTGCAAATGATGCATACATCCAGAAATTTCTATGCTTAAGATTTTCAATTTTTAAAACAGCAAGCAGGGCTCCGGCAAAGAAGAATGTTCCGAAATCAATCAGGTCTTTTGCATAAATGATAAAGCTGATTTTAGAGAAAGAATCGAAGAAGAAAAGATTTGATACATAAAAAAATACGCAGACTGCTGAAAGAATTATCAGATGCCCTCTCTTAATAAAGAATAGCAGAGAAAGCATTACATAACAAATAAATTCGTATCCGAGCGTCCAAATCGAACCGTTGATATCATCTTTATAAGGATTGTTCTCAAATATTCCCTGAATCGTTCCCTGAAGCCTGAACAGCTTTATGTTGTTTGGAAAATAAGTCCATACAGATTTATTTGTGATGTAGCTGTGAAAGTCGCCGGTGTAAACAATTACACCAAGAATTACGGTTAGGAGAAGCACAACAATTAGTCCGGGAAAAATTCTGAGAATCCTGTGCCAGTAAAAAACATAGATTGATTTACTACGCAGCAGACTTTGATAAATAAGATATCCGCTTATTATAAAGAAGCCCCGGACTCCGATATAAGAAAAAAACACCTGACCGTTAGTAAGAGTGTGAAGCCAGTCAGTTTCTGCTGCACCGGTAAGAGTATATGAATGAGTAATAATAACGCATAGCGCAAAGATAAGCCGCAGGAAATCAAAATTATTTTTATGCATACGTTAAATGAAAACTCAATATAAAAAATTTAAGCGGATAATATTATTCAATAAAAAACTGAATAAAAGAAGCGATTTAACCACAGATTACACGGAGATTTACACAGATTACACATAGAATTTCGAAATAAAACAACTATAAAATATTAACAGATGTATCTCTGTGTCTTTTGTGCTTATAATCTGTGCCCTCTGTGGTTAAGTTATTCTTTAATAGAAATGAAAGCTATTTCTTTACATTTTAACTTTATTTTTTTTAGTCTAACTTTGTTCAACAATATTTCTATTCGCATAAAATGAAAAAATTCTTTTCGTTATTTATATTCCTTTTCTTAATAAATATACAATTACAGGCGCAAAGCGATACAACAGTAAAGGTCTTAATAGTTACTGCTCATCCCGATGATGATGCAGTATTCTCTGCAACGGTTTATAAAATCACCCACAACCTTGGAGGAAAAGTTGACCTCTGTTTAATCACAAATGGTGAGGGTGGATATAAGTACTCAACTTTAGGCGAACCCATTTACGGACTTGAGCTTACCGATGAAGCTGTTGGCCGTGAATATCTTCCTGATATCCGCAAAAAAGAAGAAGCTGTTGGCCGTGAATATCTTCCTGATATCCGCAAAAAAGAACTTAAGGCAGGCTGTGCAATAGTAGGCATAAAAGATTTTTTCTTTCTTGATCAGAAAGACCACCGTTACACAACAAACGTTCACGAAATTATGGACAGCACAGTCTGGGATATTCCATTGGTGAAACGCAGACTGAAGGAAATTATCGAAGCAGGGAAGTATAATTATATTTTCTGTTTGCTTCCTGTACCGACGACACATGCACATCATGCATCATCGGCAATTTTAACTCTGCAAGTCGTAAACGAAATGCCATTGGATACAAGACCTGTTGTGCTTGGCGGAACAATGAGCATTAAAGACGATACTACAAAATTTACTTTTACGGGACTTGATGAATATCCCGTAACAAAAATAAGTCCCGACCCGCTGACATTTACTTTTGACAGGACTTCGCCCTTCAGCTTTCAGGATAAGCTGAATTATAAAATAATTGCTAACTGGGTAATTGCCGAGCACAAATCACAAGGTACGATGCAATTATTAATGAACTACGGAGACTATGAAAAGTACATCTGGTATGATTTAAACGACCCGAATAAAAAAGAGCAGACACAAAAGCTTTTCGATAAACTGGCAATAAATTATTTCAAAAAGAAAGATTACGATTTAACAAAATAGTTCATCAAGCTTCCTCCTCCTTTCCAAGGAGGGGGACTGAGGGGGCGGTTCAGTTTTATACCCAATTCTTTTCACAAAATTTTATAAAATCTCATGGGAAAAAGTTTAATATTAATATTTTTAACTTTAGTAATAATTTCCGGGTGTTCCAAATCCAACAAGAAAAAACTAGTAGTATATTCGCCGCACGGTAAGGAGATGCTCAGCGAGTTTGAAAAACAGTTCGAGGCAAAAAATCCTGATATAGATGTTCAGTGGCTTGATATGGGCTCGCAGGAAATTATAGACAGAATAAAAACAGAGAAAGACAATCCGCAGGCAGATATATGGTGGGGCGCTCCGGCAACATTATTTATGAGAGCTGATAAGCTCGGCTTGCTTGAAAAATATACACCTACTTGGTCATCAAATATTGCTGCTAATCATAAGGGGAAGAATGATACATGGTATGGCACGTTTTTAACTCCGGAAGTAATTTCATTCAATAATAAAGTTTTAAATAATACAACAGCTCCGCAGGACTGGGCTGACTTAGTCCAGCCTGAATGGAAAGATAAAATTGTGCTTCGCGCACCAATGGCATCGGGAACATTACGCGTTATTTTTGCAGCAATGATCTCAATGTCAGTGAAAGCAAACGGCAGCGAGGATAAAGGATGGGAATGGCTCCGCGGACTTGACAAAAATACAAAGGATTATTCATCAGACCCTACGCAAATGTATCTTAAGCTTGCCGGTAATGATGAACCTGTTACACTTTGGAATATGCCCGACATAATTCTTCAGGCAAATTCGTATCAGTATCCTTTCGGATACTTGTTTCCTAAGAGTGGAACAGTTGTACTGACAGATGGAATTGCATTGGTAAAGGGAAGCAAAAATTCAGAGGAAGCAAAAAAGTTTTATGAGTTTGTAACATCACCCGAAGCAATGAAACTGCAGGCAGAAAAGTTTTACAGAATCCCTGCGAGAACAGATATACCAAAAGAAACATTACCGGATTGGATAAAAAAAGCTGACTATAAAGAGCTTGAGCTTGACTGGGAAATGATCTCTGAGAAAGAAGGTGACTGGATGAAGAAATGGGACGCAGAAATAAAAGGGAAGAAGTAGTTGCTTGTTGATAGTTATTAGTTGTCAGTTTTTGTTTATTCATAATTCATCTGTACAATCATATAAATCATAAGAATCTGTGTTTCTAGTTATTAGTTGTCAGTTTTTGTTTATTCATAATTCATCTGTACAATCATATAAATCATAAGAATCTGTGTTTCTTAAAATAGAGAACATTCAAAAGAAATTTTCCGAACAGACTGTTTTAGAAAATATAAATCTTGATATTCAAAAAGGTGAATTCTTTTCACTGCTTGGTCCGAGCGGCTGCGGGAAGACAACTCTGCTTAGAATTATTTCGGGATTAGAAAGCTCTGACTCAGGAAAAATAATTCTTGAAGAGAAAGATGTAACTAATTTAACTCCTCAGCAGAGAAAAGTCGGCATTGTTTTCCAGAACTATGCGCTTTTCCCTAATATGAACGTTTCGAAAAATATTTCATACGGACTAGAGATAAATAAGATTAGCAAAGAAGAGATCAATAAAAAAGTTACAGATGTTTTAAAGAAAGTAAATCTCTCCCATAAAGCAAATGCATCAGTATCTGAACTAAGCGGCGGCGAACAGCAGAGAGCATCGCTTGCAAGAGTGATTGTAAACGAGCCGAACTTAATATTATTCGATGAGCCGTTATCGAATCTTGATTATGCATTACGGCTTGAGGCAAGAGGGGAGTTGAAACGCCTACAGCGTGAAGCAGGTATTACAAGTGTATATGTTACTCATGATCAGGGCGAAGCGCTGGCGCTATCAGATAGAATTGCCGTGATGAATAAAGGGGTGATACAGCAGGTTGGAAGTCCTGAGGAGCTATATAATAATCCCGTGAATTCATTCGTAGCGGAATTCGTAGGGCACTATAATATTTTCAGAGGAAGCGAAGCGGATGAAATTTTAGGAATTACCGATGTCGGTAATCATGAAGCGCTGATAATTCTTCCTGAGAATCTGAAAATAAAGAAATCTGAGAGTGGAACAGACTTAAAAATAAAAGAAATTTTATATAACGGCACTTATACTGAATTTATTATTGAGCATAAAAATAAAGAGATAAAAAGTATATCATTCTCCAATGAAAAAATCAGTCATTTTAATATTGATGATTATGTGAACTTTGAATTTAATACAACAAAGATAAAACTGATAAAAAGATAAAAAGATAGAATGAAAAGAAAGTTTTCAATATTTGAATATATTCTGCTTTTTATTGTTTTGTTTTTTGCTGCCGGATACATACTTATTCCTTTAGTTGAGTTAGCTAAGGAAAGTTTTCGCTTTAATCTTGATTCATATAGAACTTTAGCTAGTCCGACAGTTCTTGGCTCTGCTTTAAATTCAGTTCTTCTTTCTGTAGTAACAGTTCTTGGCTGCGCAGCAATAGGAATATTACTCGCATATTATTTTCACTTCTATAAAATTCCATTTAAAAAATATTTATCCGTAGTTTTTTTAATTCCGCTTGCTACTCCGCCAATAGTGGGAGTAGTTTCATTTTTGTATTTACTGAGCGATAACGGAATTCTATCAAGAATTCTGTTCGCAATCTTTTCAAAAAATATTCTGACAGGATTCGAAGGATGGACGGCAATTATAATAATTCACTTATTTTCATTTTATCCTTTATTCTTTTTATTTGCAACTGCTTCGTTTGAGAAACTGGATTATAATGTTATCGATGCATCCAACTCGCTCGGAGCAGGCAAATGGACTACATTCAGAAAAATTATTCTGCCTTTTCTATTGCCATCCGTTGCCAGTGCAGGCATTATAACTTTTATGGCAAGCATGGCATCGTTCTCAGCTCCGTTTGTATTCGGAGGATCAATTCGTTTTTTAACTACAGAAATTTATTATTCCAAAATAAACGGAGACACATCTTTAACGGCAGTACTTTCCATTTTTTTAACTCTGATATCAGTTGTGTTTTTATTTCTTCTGAGAAAATTCAGAACTGCGAATGAATATTCTCTAAGAATGAAGGGAAGCGTTAAAAAAATTGATGCATCAAAATTATATAATCTGAATGGCGCAGGCAAGATTATATTCCCGCTGACAGGATTTTTAATATTACTGCCTGTCCTTACTCTTTTATACCTTTCATTAATTCCTGAAGGTTCGTTAATAAGAAATTATTTCGGTGAGGGACTTACTTTAATAAATTATGAGAATATTTTTACCACGGATGCCGTTGCCTTGCCGTATTATAACAGCTTAATGATGTCTCTGATTGCAGTCGCAGGAACGATTTTAATAGGACTTCCGGCATCTTACTTTACAGCAAAGAAAAAAATTAAAGGCGGAAATTTTTTGGAGAGCATTATTACTTTGCCTTACGGAATTCCCGGGACAGTTATTGCAATCTGTTTGATATTCAGCTTTAACTCAGGCAATGTTTTTTCATTCGGAGAAATTCTGGTAGGGACTTTTGCAATAATGCCTTTGGCTTATACTATAAGAAACATTCCTGCAATAACACAGTCATTGAACTCAGGTTTCAATAACATAGACCCTTCGCTCGAAGAAGCATCTTATTCACTCGGAGCAGGAAGATTTAAAACTTTCAGAACTATTATTCTTCCTCTTATTATTCCTGCAATTATCTCAGGAGCTTTGATTGTCTTTATAAATTCATTCGGCGAATTTGTTTCGTCAATTCTTCTATATACTTTTTCAACAAAAACAATTTCAATAGATATTTACTCGCAGCTAAGATTGTACAATACAGGCGGCTCTGCAGCATCGGGTTTTATAATGTTCTTAATTGTACTCATCGCGTTAATTTTTTCACGCAGGAAAATATCATGATAAAATTTTTATTCACTGTGCTTCTTTTTGGTTTTACTAATTCATATTCCCAGTATAGTCAGCAATGGGTTGAAAGATATAACGGTTCTGATAACAGCTACGATATTGCAAACAATCTTTTCCTTGATGAGCAAAGTAATGTGTATGTTTACGGAACTACGTTTAATGAAAACACATTAACGGATATTTCTGCGTTCAAATATTCGTCGAATGGAATTCTTATCTGGAAATATGAATATCCGTCAGCAGAGATAAATAACCTGCAGGATGTTTATAAAGACGCTTCGAATTACTCATATTTGACAGGTTACATTGTAGATTCCAGCCGGATAAAATTGATTACAATGAAATTAGATCCGGCCGGTAATTCAGCATGGGCAAGAGTAACTGCAATTTCAAATCACGAAACTCACATCAGCCATTCCATTACAGTAGATAATTCAAATAACGTCTACGTTTTGCTTGATGCAAGGAATGTTTTAACTTCCCGAACTGATTTTATTATAGTGAAATATAATTCAGAAGGAACAATTATCGCCCAAAAAATATTTGAAGGCAGCGCTGACGGTGACGATAACGGAATAAAGATTCTTTGTGATGCACATGGAAATATATTTGCAGGTGTGAATTCATTCTTTACTTCTTCATCTGCTGATATAGTTATATATAAACTCGACCCGAATCTGAATGAAATTTATAATAAAAGAATTAACGGGCAGGGTAATTCCGATGACGGAATTGTGGATATGAAACTTTCATATGATAATAAAATTTTGTTCACAGCTAAAGTGGCGGGAGCAGGAAGCTCTTCAGATATCGGGACGTATAAAATTGACAATTCGACCGGAGATATTCTGTGGCAAAAATTTTATAACGGAGCAGGAAACGATATTGATCTGCCGTATGCAATGACTACTGATTTAAACAATAATATTTTAGTTACGGGATATGCAAGAAACTCACATTTAATCCAAAGTGAAGATGTTATTACTCTGAAGTATGATGCAATTGGAAATTTATTATGGAGCAGGGTTTATAATGATTCGGTTAACGGCTCTGATCAGGGATTCTCAATTTGCACTGATGCATCGGGCAACGTATATATCGGCGGAGCAGGTGACCATGGCAATGACCATTTAGCATATCTTACATTAAAATATGATTCTGAAGGCTCGTTTCTTTGGAAAGGTAGTTATCATTATTTTAGTTTATCGGAAGACTTTATTTATAAAGTTGCAGTTAATAACGCGCAGGATATTTTTATATCGGGAATAAGTTTTTCAAATACATCAGATTATGATATCACAACAATAAAGTATGCAAGGCAGACAGGGGTATATTCTAACTATGAAATTGTAAATGATTTTAAACTTTATTCTAACTACCCCAACCCTTTTAATCCCTCAACTAAGATCCGGTTTTATAATCCCGAAAGAAATTTTGTCACAATAAAAGTTTATGATTTAAACGGAAGGGAAATAGCTATGCTTGAAAATAAAATTTTGGTATCAGGAAATTATGAATATGAGTTTAAGCCGGATAATCTTGCCGGAGGAGTTTATTTATACAAGGTTTTCTATGGAGAAAATTTTAAAACGGGTAAAATGATTTTTAACAAATGACCGGCTCTCTGCAAAATACCTACCAAATTCAGAATTGATTATCCTATGTAATTTTAATAATTTGTTGAATAAATAAAAAAACGATAAAAAGTTTTAAGGGAGATAAAGCTCTTCGATCATGTCTTTTCAAATAGAAATAATTTTTCGGGCGGCCAGTTAAACGGCAAAGTGCTGGTCCTGAACCAGAATTACGAACCTCTCACAATTTGTAGTGTGAGGCGCGCTATAATTATGACTTATTTGGAGAAGGCTGAAATAATCAGCGCAATCGATGACAAGGAAATTCGTTCAGTATACAGGAAGTTTCAGTATCCAAGCATTGTAAGACTTATTTTCTTTGTAAGAGTTCCTTTTAAAAAAATAATTTTATCGAGAAAGAATATACTGAGAAGAGACGGGCACAGATGCCAGTATTGCGGACATACTTCAAACTTAACGGTTGACCATGTAATTCCGAAATCTCGAAAAGGTGAAGACACCTGGGAAAATCTGACCACGGCTTGCGTAAGATGTAATAACAAAAAAGGGGACAGGACTCCTGAAGAAGCAAAGATGCATTTGAGAAATATTCCTAAGCGACCTTCTCATATTACTTTCATAAAGAACTTTGCAGGCAAGATAGACGATGACTGGAAGCCGTATTTGTACATGTAGTAAAATGTTTTTTAGTTTTTAAATTCAATGAATCACATCAGAGTTATTTCTAGCATATCATTTTTTCATCCCATAAATACAATTTTAATTTTTTTAATAATACTAATTAATGGATAAATATTTATTATACATAAACGGTGAATTCCGTGAAGCGCAAAACAAAGAATATTTCGATTCTGTAAATCCTGCCGATGACAGCGTTAACGCTCAAATATCTAAAGCAACCGTTGATGATGTTAAAGATGCTATTAAAGCAGCGAGAGAAGCATTCGATGACGGACGCTGGACAAATCTTGCACGCGAAGAGCGCGGCAGAATAATAAAGCAGATTGTAGATAAAATTAATGAACATAAAGACAGATTAATAGAGCTTGAAGTGAAAGATTCGGGTTCAACAATAAGAAAAGCAACGGAAGATATAATGCTCGGAGCAAGAACTTTGAACTATTATTCAAAGATGGCATCAACTGTTTTTGAAGAAAACATCGAAGGACTTTCAAAAGAAGGCATCAGTAAAAATTTATTAGTAAGAGAACCAATCGGAGTTGTTGCTTCAATCATTCCTTGGAACTTTCCTTTCAAGATGGCAATCTGGAAGCTCGGTCCTGCATTAGCAGCAGGATGTACGATAGTTCTAAAACCATCATCAGAAACATCGCTTTCAGTTGCAGAGCTTGCAAAGCTGATTGATGAAACAGATATTCCTAAAGGTGTAATAAATATTGTAACAGGCGGTTCGGATATCGGAACTGAAATGGTATCGAATAAGCTTGTTGATAAAGTTGCTTTCACAGGTTCGACTGAAGTCGGCCGAACAATTATGAAAAACGCTGCTCCGACATTAAAGAAGTTAACTCTTGAGTGCGGCGGAAAATCACCTAATATAATTTTAGATGATACCGATATGAATATGGCAGTTGATGGCGCAATCTATGCGGGATTTTACCATCAGGGACAGTGCTGCGAAGGTGGTACAAGATTGCTTGTACAGGAAAGTGTATATGACGAGTTTACTTCTAAGCTGAAAGAAAAAATTGAGAAAATGAAAATCGGCGACCCGATGGATAAAGGAAATGATAACGGTCCCGTTGTCTCAAAGAAGCAGTTTGAATCAGTAATGAATTATATTGAAATAGGAAAAAAAGAAGGTGCAAAGATTTTAACAGGCGGAAATAAAGTCGGTGACAAAGGATATTATATTCAGCCGACAATATTTACTGATGTAGATAATAAAATGAGAATAGCACAGGAAGAAATTTTCGGACCGGTTGTAGTTATCATAAAATTCAAAGATGATGATGAAGCTGTGAAGATTTCGAATGACTCTGAATTTGGTCTTGCAGCAGGAATATGGTCAGGCAATGATGAAAGAGCTTTAGCACTAGCAAGAAGATTAAGAACAGGAACAGTGTGGATAAATGAATATCATCTGCTTGCGGATAGAGCACCGTTCGGGGGATATAAGCAAAGCGGTGTCGGACGAGAGTTCGGTATCGACGGACTAAAAGAATATACTGAGGCAAAACATATTCACATAGACGAGATAAAAGACAGAAGCAAAAAATTCTGGTATAATACGGTTGTTCCAAGAGGGTAATATGTACTAATGAAAAAGATTATCAGAGGTAAAAATTGTTCTTTATTAAGATTTGAGGCTGGCGATGAAAAGCTTGTTGATTTAATTCATAAGCTTTTTAATGACGAGCATATAACAGGATTATTGAATCCCGATTACCCGCTGAATAAACCAAAATCCGTTATAAAAAAATGGGTGAAGGAAACGGCAGAGAATCCATACGGAGTCTGGTACGTGATAAAGAGCAAGCAGAATTACATAGGATATGTCTGCTATAAATGGCGGGAGAACTATACTGAAGCCTGCGAAATATCAACTGCAATTTTATTTGAATACAGAGGATTGAAATTAGGATACGAATCATCAAAGCTTTTATCTGACTATGTAAAAGGATTAAAGAAGTTTAAATATTTAGTTGCATACGTTCATCAGGGAAATAAAAGAGCGGAAAATAATTTAAAGAAGTTCGGTTTAAGCAAAGCAAACCGCTTACAAAAAACAATAACAATGGCTTTGTATAATGAAGACGGTTCGAGCGGCGAGTATGACTTATTTGCATTAAAATTAAGTTAAACAAATTTAATGGACATTAAAAATAAAACAGTATTGATTCTCGGGGGCTGGGGATTAGTTGGTTCTGCAATTGCACGCAATCTTATGGCAGAGGCACCGAAAAAAATTATCTTAACATCTCTTAAAAAAGAAGAAGCTGAAGATATCTGCAAGGACTTAACAAAAGAATTTAAAAAACCAAAAGGATTTTTTGTACCATGGTACGGTAATGTATTTGTAAGGAACGAATTCAAAGATAAAAATCGTGAGCTTATTCTTAAAGATGCCGCTGAAAGAAAAAAACTGATGCATGATATAAGCGATGAGCTTAATGATGATATACTGCACAATTCAGCATTGTATAAAATGATGCAGCAGCACAAACCGGATGTTGTTATTGACTGTATCAACACGGCTACTGCTATTGCATATCAGAATATATTCAAATCGTTCACTGATATTCAGAAGTTCATGGAAGGCGCAGATAGTGATTACGAAAGACTCAAAGAAGCCGTTGAAAAATTTATGTGCGTATCGTATATACCGCAATTAATCAGGCACATTCAGATTTTATATTACAGCATGACTGAATTTAAGACGAAGTTTTATCTTAAAATCGGTACAAGCGGTACAGGCGGTATGGGTCTTAATATTCCTTACACTCACAGCGAAGAGAAGCCGTCAAGAATGCTGCTCAGTAAATCATCAGTTGCAGGAGCGCATACATTGTTATTATTTTTAATGGCAAGAACTCCTAACGGACCTGCTGTAAAAGAGTTAAAGCCAACTGCATCAATCGCATGGAAAAAAATTGCATATGGTGAGATCAAAAAAGGCGGAAGACCAATTGCTTTGATTGATACAAAAATGGAAGATGCAGAACCGCTTGAAAAGAAATTTCACAGGGTATCTACAAAAAAATATAAAACTAATGGCAACTTAAAAACAGTATTTATTGATACAGGCGAAAACGGAATTTTCTCCGCTGCTGAATTTGAAACAATTTCTACAGTCGGGCAGATGCAGTTTGTAACTCCCGAAGAAATTGCAGAGAATGCTATACTTGAAATCAAAGGACACAACACAGGACACGATGTAATCAATGCAATCGACAGCGCATCAATGGAGCCCTCATACAGAGCGGGATTTATGCAGCAGTATGCAACTAACCAGATAAAGGCATTGGAGAAAAAGCATAAGACAAACTCAGTTGCATTTGAGATGCTCGGACCGCCCAGACTTACAAAGCTTCTTTTTGAAGCAAATTTAATTAGACTTATATATAAAAATTTCAATCAGTATATTAAGGAAGATTACAAAAAAGCGGCAAAAAGAATTTACGAATATCTTAAGAAGGATTCAAAAGTCAGAAATGAAATCATTTCAATAGGTATTCCTATTATTTTGCCTGACGGAAAAAAAATATTAAGAGGACCTGATATTAAATCTCCTTCAGTTTTAAAAGGGGATATATTCGATGTAAATCCGAAAACCATTGATAAATGGTGTGATGCCGGCTGGTTTGACTTGCGTGAAAAGAACTGGAAACTATGGAACGAAAGATTTAAGGCAATTATGAAACAATCCAAGGCAATGACGGATGAAAATTTCAGCTCAAGATATATTTTCAATGATGACTACTGGGATAACTTTAAAGAGATAAATATCGGAAAAGTTGTCGGCTGGATTTTCATCAATGAAGAACAAGGCGTAAGAAATAAAGGTTAATACATAAAAAATTTTAGACATATAAACAATAAATTAAAGAAAATTGATACCTAATATTCTTTCTTTAACAATTTTTGCTCCGATAGTACTTGCATTTCTGATTCTGTTTATGAAAAAGGAAAACGAGACTATGATAAAGTGGTATGCAATGATTGTCTCACTGATACCATTTGTATTATCGCTGGTGCTTTTCTTCACATACAATCCTGCCAATCCTGAATACCAGTTTGTTGAAAAATGGAAATGGATAACGGCGCTGAACTCCTACTACTACCTCGGTATAGACGGAATTTCGATGCTGCTTATTGTGCTTTCCACTTTCATTATGCCTCTGTGTATTCTTGCATCATGGAATACAATAAAAGTAAGAGTGAAAGAATATTTCTTTCTCATTCTTCTTTTAGAAGGAACACTTGTCGGTGTTTTCTGTTCGCTTGATCTTGTCCTGTTCTACATATTCTGGGAATTTATTCTTATCCCAATGTATTTTATGATAGGTATATGGGGCGGCGAAGAAAGAATTTATGCTACAGTCAAATTTTTCTTATACACAATGTTCGGCAGCTTGCTGCTTCTTATCGGAATTATCTGGCTCGGCTTCTTATGCCAGCCGATGATAGGGGAGTTCACAACCGATATGAGCAGGCTTATGTTAGTTGCTCCAAGCATTGCTGCAGATAAACAGGTTTATTTATTTATATTATTCACTCTCAGTTTTTTAATAAAAGTACCGCTTTTTCCGTTCCATACATGGCTGCCCGATGCTCACGTTCAGGCGCCGACATCAGGATCAGTTATACTTGCTGCCGTGTTGTTGAAAATGGGTACTTACGGTTTACTAAGATTTTCACTGCCGCTTTTCCCTGCGGGATTTGTAGCAATGACTCCTTACATTGCAATACTTGCAACAGTCGGTATTGTTTACGGAGCGTTAGTTTCCATCGTACAGAAAGATGTTAAAAAGCTTGTAGCATATTCATCTGTATCTCACTTAGCTTTTATAGTGCTTGGTACTTTTGCATTAAACCAGGAAGCAATGCAGGGCGGTGTAATCCAGATGATTAACCACGGTCTTTCAACCGGCGCGCTCTTCTTAATAGTCGGCATGCTTTACGAAAGAAGACATACAAAACTTATTTCGGAGTTCGGCGGACTTATGAAAGTTATGCCTGTGCTTTCAGTTATATTCATGGTCGTTGTATTTTCTTCGATCGGCTTACCCGGACTTAACGGATTCATCGGTGAGTTCTTAGTTTTAATAGGCGCGTATAAATCAGTTAACCTTGGCACTCCCGTTTATGCAATAGTTTCAACAACTGCAGTTATTCTTGCAGCCGTTTATTTATTATGGATGTTCCAGAGAGTTATGCTGGGACCTATTGAAAATGAAAAGAACAAAGATTTAAAAGATATTTCAAAAATGGAACTTGCTACAGTGCTTCCATTGCTTGTATTCATAGTTTGGATTGGTGTTTATCCGAATACATTTTTAAGCAAGACGGAAACATCTGTTAAGAAAATTATAGAGAACTTCGATAAGTTCAGACCAAAAGTACCGGAAACGGCACCAAACACAATGCCGAATACCACTACACCTCCGGTAAAATAAAAAAATACAAGTATTCTACTCTTACAAGGCTTTATCATTAATTTGATAAAGCCTTTTCTGTTTATGTTTCCTTGCTATTCCTTATTGACTCACATTTGCATTTTAGTAATCGTACATTAATATTGGATTGGGCTATTATATTAAGTTTATTCTTGAATCAAATGTTACATAAGATGAAACCTGAAAGCCTCATGATGTCCTACGGCTATAAACCTGCCTTATCTGAAGGAGCAGTTAAATGTCCTATATTTCAAACCTCCACATTTTGTTTTAAAAGCGCAGAAGAGGGCAAGGCTTTCTTTGAAGTTGCATACGGCTTGCGTGATAAAAAGCCGCTTGAAGAGCTTGGGCTTATATACAGCAGGATAAATAATCCTGATCTGGAAATTTTAGAAAACAGATTAACACTCTGGGATGAAGCTGAAGAGTGCGCAGTGTTTGAAAGCGGAATGTCGGCGATATCAACAACGATGCTTGAGTTCCTTTCACCGGGAGACATGATTATGGTAAGTAGTCCCTTGTACGGAGGAACTGACCACTTTGTAAATCATTTTTTGAAAAAGATTGGCATAAGCGTGCTTGAGTTTAAGCCGCGGCAATCGTATGAGGAAATAGTTTCTTTGATAGAAAATTCAGATGGATTTGATAAGCTGAGAATGATTTTTATGGAGACTCCTGCTAATCCCACAAATGAACTGATTGATATTGAGATGTGCAAAAGAATTGCAGATAAATATTCCACAGAAGATAAAAAAGTTTATGTTGCAGTTGATAATACTTACATGGGACCTTTATGGCAGCATCCGTTAAAACACGGAGCAGATTTTGTACTTTACTCGGCAACAAAGTATATCGGCGGTCATAGCGATGTAATTGCCGGCGCATGTCTTGGCTCAAAAGAAGTCATGACAAGAGTAAAAACTCTAAGGACATTTCTAGGAAATATGGCAGGACCATGGACGGGATGGCTTTTATTAAGAAGTCTTGAAACGTTGAAAGTAAGAATGGAGCAACAGGCAAGGAATGCAGAAGTGATTGCAAATTATCTGAACAATCATCCGAAAGTAGAGAAGGTTTATTATCTGGGATTATTAAAACCGGAAGACGAGCAGTATGAAATTTATAAAAGGCAATATTCTTCTCCGGGAGCGATGGTATCGTTCGATGTAAAAGGCGGAGAGAAAGAAGCGTTCAGATTTTTAAATCATCTGAAGCTTATAAAGCTTGCAGTAAGTCTTGGCAGCACAGAGTCTCTTGCTGAGCATCCTGCTTCGATGACTCACGCCGGAGTAGAGTTAGAACACAGAGAGGCAATGAATATAACAGATAAACTGATAAGATTATCAATAGGTGTGGAGAATGTTTACGATTTGGAGAATTTAATCGGTGAAGCGTTGAATCACGTTTAAAAGTTATTTTTAAATTTTGATAAAAATATTTATAAAACAAATATGACTGATAAAAAGAAAGTCAGAGGTATCTCTTTCAGCAATTCGTATAAGGTAGTATTGCATACTGAAGGACATACGATTATTTCAGATGAGCCTATCGAAGAAGGCGGAAGTGATGAAGGAATGAATCCTTATGAGCTGATTTCCGGCTCGCTTGCAAGCTGCACGGCTATAACAATCCGCATGTATCTTGAAAGAAAAGGATGGAAAATAGAGGAGTTAATAGTAGATGTTGATATGAAATCAGAAACTATTGATAAAATCACAAAAAACATCTTTGTAAGGAATATTATTGTCAAAAGCGTTCTGGATGATGCTCAGCTTGAGAGGGTGAAATATATTGCAAATGTGTGCCCGATTTCAAAGATTTTAGAGACAGGGAACAATTCCGTAATTACAACATTAGAGAAGAGAAAGTGAAACTTTATACTGAATTTAATAGTATTTCTTATAAATAGGTTATATGTTATTTTTATCAAAATAATTTAAAATGAACAAAAAACTTTTAATAGTACTTTATGTTTTAATAGTCGGTGTGGCGTTTTTTGTAGGCACAAGAATACAAAATGCCGTATCTGACGACAAGACTTCAGCACAGGTGAGAAAGTTCAGCGACGCATTGAATATCACATCAAGATATTATGTAGACGATGTTGATTCCCAGAAGCTTACTGAAGCAGCCATCAAAGGAATGCTTGAAGAGCTTGACCCTCACTCAGTTTATATAAGCGCTGAACAGTTAAAAAGAGTTAACGAAGATTTTCAGGGAAGTTTTGAAGGAATCGGAGTTGAGTTTGATATTATAAGCGATACGATTACAATCGTTTCTCCTATCTCAGGCGGTCCATCTGAAAAGCTCGGCATATTAGCCGGTGATAAAATTGTAAAGATTGACGGACAGTCAGCGATAAAATTAACAAGAGAAGACGTTCCTAAAAAGCTCCGCGGAGAAAAAGGAACTAAAGTTGTTGTTACGATTGTAAGACCCGGCAATAACAGCAAACCGATGGATTTTGAAATCATAAGAGATAAAATTCCGCTTTACAGCGTTGATGCATCTTTTATGTATAATAATGACATCGGATATATAAAGGTATCGAAGTTTTCAGCAACTACTTATGATGAATTTGTAGCAGCTTATCAGAAGCTTCAGTCTGCAGGGATGAAGAAATTAGTTCTTGACTTACGCGGCAATCCGGGCGGATATTTAGACCAGGCATTTAAGATGGGCAGCGAGTTTATTCCTAAAGGCGGAAAGATAGTTTATACAAAGAGCAGAATTTCTGATTTTAATGAGGTATATAATTCCGACGGCGGAAAATTAAATGACGTTCCGTTAATCGTTCTTGTAAACAGCGGTTCTGCATCTGCGAGTGAAATCGTAGCGGGTGCAGTTCAAGACTGGGACAGGGGGCTTATCGTGGGTGAAACATCTTTCGGTAAAGGACTTGTTCAAAGACAATTCGATCTCCCTGACGGCTCTGCATTCAGAGTTACGACTGCAAGATATTATACTCCGGTAGGCAGACTTATACAGAAACCTTATGAAGGCGGAACATATAAATCTGACCTTGCAAGAGATGAAAGCGAAGGCGATAATTTAAATCATACCAAAGATAAATCGGATTCTACACATCCTGAGTTTAAAACGATGGGCGGCAGAATTGTATTCGGAGGCGGAGGTATTACTCCTGATTATATAGTAAAGCTTGATACACTTACACCTTATACAGTTGCGCTAAGAAGAAATAATGTAATGTATCTGTTCACTGAGAACTACATGCAGAATAACAGAAAGAACATTGAATCTTCTTATAAATCTTATACAGCATTCAGAGACGGATTTAATATTTCTTCTTCTATGATGGATGACTTCAAAAGATTTGCAGAAAGCAAGGGTGTTGCATTGAATTCAAGCGAATATGAAAAAGATAAGAGCTTCATTGAAATTTCTATTAAGTCACAGATGGCAAGAGACATCTGGGGCAATGAAGGAAGCTATGCAGTATTTGTAAGCACTGATGAACAGTTTTTAAAAGCAATAACATTATTTCAGGAAGCAAAAGATCTAGGCAATTTAAGAAAATAAAAATTTGATAATGAAAATGGTTTATCGTACATATTAGTTTATGCCGGTAGACCATTTTCTATTTTTACAGTTACAGATTGAAACGACTAGCTTTAATATTACTCTTAACGGGATTTGCATGCAGCGCTTACAGCCAGTCTAAAGTGCTTGACCAGGGCGAAGAACTGAAGTATATAGTATACTTCGGATTCATAAAGCTTGGTGAAGTAAAAATTAAAATGAGCAAGATAGAGAATGATGATTCTAAAAAAGTCTGTAATGCAATCGGTTATATAAAAAGTTATGACGGAGTGCCTTTTGTGACTTTGAATAATATTTTTGAGACGGAAATGGAGCTTAATAAAGAGCAGCTCTATTCCAGAAAATTCTATGCAACGGAATTTAAAGATAAGGATATTGCAAAGACTGATTATAGATTTAACTATGATTCAAGTAAAGTAAAAGTAATAAAAGAAACGAATAATAAAATAGAAAGAAATGAAACTATTCCTTTCAATAAGGGTATAAGATTTCAGGACGGCTTATCGAT
The DNA here is from genome assembly GCA_044226845.1 of Ignavibacteria bacterium. Classification (GTDB taxonomy): domain Bacteria; phylum Bacteroidota; class Ignavibacteria; order Tepidaquicellales; family Tepidaquicellaceae; genus JAFDZO01. Next base: position 232,086 of record JBGAGG010000003.1, on the reverse strand, counting down.
ATTTTACTCGGCGCGGTTGAACTCATTTGCAAATAAAAATTATAATATTCCGATTTTTATAAATGAAGGACAAAGCTCGGTAAAATATTCGTTCAATATTAATAAAGATGTTGTTTCAGTTGGAAGCGTTGATTACGATATATCAGTGATAAAAATTGCAGGCGTAGCGGATTTCACAGGAGTGTTCGGATTAACAGGGGAGTTTGTCGGCTGGTTTTCTGATGATGAATACCGCGTACCGATAAAAGCGCAGTTAAATGTACTAATAGGAAGTATAACGCTTGAATTATCTTCTTACAAAAAAGCAAACTGGAAACCACCTGTATTTAAACACTAATACTTGCCAAAATTATCAAGACCCGTCCGTTTTTTACTAAATTGAAAACCAATTAAAATATACCTATTTTTAGGATTATGAAAAAATTACACATACTTAAATACACTTTAATAGCAGCAGCTCTTCTGATAGGAATAAAAGATTCCTATTCACAAACAGCGCAGGAAATTATTAAAAAGACACAGGATAAATACGAAAGTATTTCCGATGCAAAAGCAACATTTTCACAGAGCTATAAAGGCTCATCAGGAAAATCTCAGTCAGCTTCCGGAACAATCTATATTAAGAAAGCAAATAAATATAGAATTGAGACCGGCGGCCAGATAATTATTACAGACGGCACAACCTCATGGACATACTCTCCAAAGAAGAAACAGGTTGTGATAGATAATTACAAAGATGACGGCAGCACATTTTCGCCTAACAAATTTTTATTCAAATATCCTGAAAATTTTTATTCAGACTTAGACGGTGAAGATAAAGTCGGTTCAGTTGACTGCTACGTTTTAAAGCTTTCACCAAGAAGCGCAGGCAATATCAAATCTGCAAAGATATGGATAGATAAAAATGATTACATCATTAAGAAGGTTTCCGTGAATTCAAAAGAAGGCTCGAATACATATACATTAAAAGATGTAAATCTTGATGCAGGTGTTGCATCTTCGAAGTTTACATTTTCTCCGCCGGCAGACGTTGAAGTAATTGATATGAGATAATTGAATTGAGATAAAATTGCACTATATTTACTAAGTTTATTATATTAAAAGTTAAGTGTACATTTGCACTTAACTTTTTTTGTTTACGTTCAGAAGATATTGAACCCTACACTAAAAAAAATATTAAAGTTTGTTATTATAATTGGCCTGCTTGCGCTCTTTTTATATCTTGCGCTGCGTTCAATTAATTTTGATGACTTAGTCACTGAGCTGAAGAAAACCAATTACCTTCTTGCTATAGCCGGGGGATTAGTGGGTGTCGTTATAGGCAGCTATTTCCGCGCTTTACGCTGGAGATATTTTTTGAATCCTATCAAAGAAAATATCTCTATGAAAAATCTTTTTCCTCCTATAATGATAGGCTATATGCTCAATTCTGTTATTCCGAGAGGGGGGGAGTTTACCCGCCCGATAATTCTTGCAAGAAATGAAAATATTTCCAAAGCGGCATCGTTCGGTACTATACTTGTTGAAAGAATTTTTGATGTATTAAGTGTGCTGGCAGCATTCGGAATTTCTCTTTTCGCTTTCAGAGATAAATTAGGTACTGCATTTCCTGAGTATAACATAGAGAAGATTGCTCTTATTGCCTCCTTAATAACTTTAGGCATAGTATTATTTCTTCTTTTAGTTATTTTCAATTATGAGAAGTCAGAAAAAATAATTGAGAAGCTGACTGTAAAATTTCTTCCGGTTAAGATTCAGGTCAAAGTTAGGGAGTTTTTTGTATCTACACTTAGCGGGTTTTTATTTATTAAATATCCAAAACAGTATTTCCCGATATTTATTTACACAGTTCTTATCTGGGTAATGTATATACTTTCGGCATACATTACATTTTTTGCCTGCGGAATAAATTCTTTGAATTTAGTGGATGCAAATCTGGTACTTACAATGATTACCTTTGCAATGTTTCTACCCCTGCCGGGAAATTCAGCAGGAGCTTTTCATTATATCTGTACGGGTACACTTGTAAATATTTTCGGAATAGACAGGGAAGTTGCATTCGGATATGCAACTGTGAATCACTTAACAGGATTTATACTGCAAATTTTAATCGGAGCTTTTTATTTCTTTAAAGAAAATTATAAAGTAAAAGATTTACAAAATTAATTTTTACTTCTTTCCTTCTTCTTCTTCAAGTTTCATTCTTTTTTTCTCTTTAAAGTACCCGATTATTATAGGAAGAACTGAAAGAATAATTACTCCTATTACAACTTTTTCAAAATTATTTTTAACTATCGGGATCTGCCCGAAGAAATAGCCAAGCAGTGTCATAGAAGCTACCCATACAATTCCGCCTATGATATTATACGCTACAAATTTTCTGTAATCCATCTTTCCGACACCGGCTAATATAGGAGCGAAAGTTCTCGCAAAGGGAACGAAACGCGCATAGATAATTGCCTTACCACCGTGCCTGTCGTAAAACTCTTGAGCCTTTATAAGATATTTTTTCTTAAAAAATCTGGAATCTTCTTTATTAAAGATCTTCGGTCCCGTTTTTCTGCCGAACCAGTAGCCGACAGTATCACCGATAATTGCAGCAAGCATAAGCACTACATTTAATACTATAATATCAACCTTCAATATATCCTGTGAAACAAGCAGACCTGCAGTTAAAAGAAGCGAGTCTCCCGGTAGGAAAAAACCGATAAGAAGCCCTGTTTCTGCAAATACAATAATTATTAACGCTGTGAAACCTCCCCAGTTAATAACTTTTTCAGGGGACATGATGGTCTTAAAAAACTCTATTATTTCGTTCATTCAAATTTAATTATCGTATAATTTACCTATTAAAAATTTGAGAATAAATTTATAAATTAATCTTTAATCTTTTATTTTTTATTTTAAATAACTGATGAAAAATGGAAATGAAAAAGATGTTGTTAAATATTCAAGGCAGGTTTATGTTGTTTTTTTGTTGTTAACTGTTGTATGGAATGCATCAATTTTCTTTGCTCCGTTATTTATGGAACTGGGAGGCGCTTTCACAAAATTCTCTCTTTTCATTTATTATTTTTTTTCGCCTGTATGTCATCAGCAGGATTCGCGTTCATTTCATTTATTCGGCTATAAGCTGGCAGTGTGTTCGCGGTGCGTAAGCATATATTTGGGATTTTTAATCGCAGTTATTTTCTATCCTGTAAAGATTAAATTGAGTAATACAGAACTTCCCTCACTTTGGTTCTTATTAATTCCGGTTTTACTAATAGCCGCAGATGCTTTTTTTGATATGTTCGGATTATTTGCAAATTCATATTTATCGCGGAGCATTACAGGAGCTTTAACAGGCTTCGTTCTTCCGTTTTTTCTTATTCCGGGTTTCGTAAAACTTGTTAACGATATTTCAAAATCTTTCTTCAATAAATCTAAAAGTTTTTAATGAATAATAGTCCAAACAAACTAACTCCTGTTATAATTAGCACGGCTGTAATGATTGTGCTTTCATCCGTTCCGGGATTAAACTTAATAAATACATTTTGCTGTATGGGAATTATCCTAGGAGGATTTATAGGAGTCAATTATTATTCAAGACAGCTCATTGCTAATAATTTACTTCTTTCACAAAAGGATTCAATTTTAATCGGACTGCTTTCAGGAATTATTGCTGCAATTGTAAATACCGGTGTATCGCTTGCTGTCAGTCTTTTCTCAAAGATAAATCCGATGGCTGAAGTTATGGAAATGATGAGCACGATGGGTAGACAAGTACCGCCCGAGGCAATGGAAATAATGGATAAGCTATCACAGGAGTTTACGAAGTACGGCTACTCGCCGACATTAACAATAATTACTTTTGTTATAAATATTATTCTGTATCCGCTCTTCGGAATGCTGGGCAGTTTCATAGCATATCAGATTTATAAAAAGAAAAATTTGCAGCAACCAAACTTACCAAATTTATAAAGTAATATGATGTTCGAATACTCCGGCGCAATACATATGCATTCAACTTATTCAGATGGTACCGGCACAGTTCCTGATATAATGCGGTATGCGAATGAAACGAATCTTGATTTCGCAATACTCACTGACCATAATACTATGGGGGCAAGGGATGACGGATTTGAAAAATGGTATAATGACTCTATGCTGATTGTCGGATATGAAATGAATGATTTGCAAAATAAAAATCATTATCTGACATTTGGTCTGGATAAAGTAATCGGCTCCTATAAAAAATTAGATGACGGAGAGCTCGGCTCAATATTAACTGCTGAAGAATATGTAAAGAAAATAAATGATGAAGGCGGCTTTGGCTTTACTGCTCACCCGGATGAAAAAAGAAACTGGCTACCTGATCATCCTTCATATCCGTGGCAGGCATGGAATGCTGAGTTTACAGGCATTGAAATATGGAATCACATGAGCGAATGGATTGAAGGTATGAATGAAAAAAATAAGTTGCAGAGATTTTTACATCCGCTTCGCTCCATCATTGCTCCGCCGGAAAGCACTTTGAAAAAATGGGACGAGCTGAATATAAAAAGAAAAGTTGTCGGCATAGGCGGAATTGACGCGCATGCGCATAAGCAGAACATTATGGGATTTTATGAAGTAGAGATTTTCCCTTATAAAGTTTTATTTAAATCAATAAGAACAAATGTTCTACTTGAAACAGAAATCAAAAAAAATAATCCGCAAACATTTCATCACGATAAATTAAAAATTCTTAATGCATTGAAGAATGGAAATTCTTTTATTGTGAATACATATCACGGCAGCGGTAAAGGATTTAGATTTTTTGCAGACTACAACGGAAAATCTTATATAATGGGCGATGAAATTATTTATGATAATCCCGATAAAAAAATTATTTTAAGAGCATTGATACCGGAGAAGGCAAAAGTGCGTTTAATAAAAGACGGAGTATGCATTGATGAATTTGAATCAATGGAATGTATATGGGATTCAGATGAAAAAGGAAGTTACAGAATTGAATGCTGGAAGAATGATAAAGGATGGATTTTTTCAAATCACATTAGAGTATTATAGTAGTTAATATAGGGGCAAATCCAACTTGATAAAAAAAGTAAAGCAGTATAAGAAAAAAGACAGCGCAATTAATTCGAATTGCGGAGTCTTCGGAATTTATAATAATCCCGAAGCAGGAATACTTACATACTACGGACTTCATTCACTTCAGCACAGAGGGCAGGAAGCTGCGGGTATTGTTGCATCGGAATATCTCGAAGGCGAGAGCAGATACAGATTTAATATTCATAAAGACCACGGACTTGTATCGAATGTTTTCAGAGATGAAAAAATTTTAACGGATGTTTTAAAAGGTAATGCTGCAATAGGGCACACGAGGTATTCTACAACAGGTGCATCTGATAAGAGAACCAACATTCAGCCGTTTAAAGTTATTTACAAAGGCGGAAATCTAGCTCTCTCTCATAACGGAAACTTAACAAATACAAAAGAGCTGCGTAATTATTTGCAGAATGAAGGAACGCTGTTTCAGACTTCAACAGACAGCGAACTTCTACTTCACCTGATTGCAAGAAGTAAGAAAGAAACAATTGAAGATAAAATTTTAGATGCAGTATCGTATATTCGCGGTGCGTATTCAATTTGTATTTTAACTGATGATAAGCTGTTTGCAATACGAGACCCATATGGTGTAAGACCGTTTTGTATGGGCAAGCTCGGGGATAGTTTTATCTTTGCCTCTGAAACATGCGCGCTTGATATTGTAAACGCAGATTATGTCCGTGATGTAATGCCCGGGGAAATGATTATTATTGATAAGGAAGTAATTGAAACACAAAAAGAGAAATCAATACAGTTTGCAAAAGTTGATAAGTACAGGCATTGTGTATTTGAATATATATATTTTTCAAGACCTGACAGTATTGTTTTCGAGGAGAAAGTTGATAAAGTAAGAAGAAGAATAGGGAAGAACCTTGCGCTTGAAAGTCCGCCGCCAAGTAAAGATGGTGATGCGAAGAGAGTTGTAATTATAAATGTACCTGACTCTTCCAACACTGCTACATTGGGATATTTCAGCGAGGCTATAAAGCATAATAAAGATATTAAAAATGAAATTGGATTGATACGCAGCCACTATGTAGGCAGAACGTTTATTCAGCCGGGACAGGATAAAAGAGAGATGAAAGTGAGAACAAAATTTAATATTGTGAAAGGTGTTCTTGCAGACAGAAAAGTTGTAATGATAGATGATTCTATAGTAAGAGGCACAACTTCGAGATTGCTTGTTGATTTGTTAAAGAAGGCTAAGCCGAAAGAAATTCATTTGAAGATTACTTCTCCCCCGATAATTTCTCCATGCTATTATGGAATGGATTTTCCTTCTAAAGGTGAGCTGATTGCAAATCAGAAACATCAGAACATAGAAGAGATTAGAGATTACCTGGGAGTTACATCTTTATCTTATCTTTCAGAGGAGAAGCTCCTTGAAGGCGCGCCTAAAACGCATCCTGAAACCGGATTTTGTACAGCATGCTTTACGGGAAATTATCCTATTCAGATTGAAGGCTTAGATGAATTTTCAAAGAGCGGATTAGATGATTAACAAATTTTAAAATTAAAATTTTACATTAACAGATATGAATAAAGAAAAATTAGATTTTCACAAAACGAGAAGACATGAGTTCTCCAGATTAATTGGTGAGGATTCTATTGCCGTTATCTTCGGCAATACTCACATCAATAAATCTTATGATGCGAATTATAATTTCAGGCAGCACAAGAATTTTTATTATCTCACGGGATTTCTGGAAGCGGATTCAGTTCTTATGCTTTCACAAAACGGAATAAAATACTTTGATTACGATACAAAAAAAGAAACAGTATCAAAAGAAATTTTATTTGTTCAGGAAAAAGATGAGACAAAAGAAACATGGACAGGTGTAAGGCTGGGCGCAGATAAAGTAAAGCAGGAATTAGGAATAGCCGATGCGAAGGATAACTTTGACCTTCCCGATTTTTTAAATTATAATTTATTTAAAGGATATAAACGGCTTTTTATAAATTTTGCAGACCTGATAAATCTTACAGGTGAAATAAAAGAGTTCGTAACACAGTTTATGGATGGCTTAAGAAGTCTGGCGCCGTCTGTTCAAATCCTTGATTCTTCTTATATACTGGGTAAGATGCGCAGAAGAAAAACTACCTATGAATTGAAACTTATGCAATGCGCTGCAGATATTTCTGCAAACTCATTCAATGAAACCCTGAAAAAAATTAAGCCCGGCATGGCAGAATATCAGGTGCAGGCAAATCTTGAGTATCATTATAAATTCAGCGGATCATCGGATAATGCTTATCCTCCGATCTGCGCTTCAGGCAACCATGCAAACATTCTTCACTATGAAGAAAATAATGATACATTGAAGGAAGGGGATTTAATACTTATTGACTCAGGCGCTGAGTACGATTATTACTGCTCGGATATCACTCGGACATTTCCTGTCTCCGGAAAATTTTCTAAAGAGCAAAAAGAAGTTTATGAAATTGTTTTAGATGCAAATAAGCAGTGCATCAAAAAAGCAAAGGAAGGCGTTAAGTTTGACGACTTAAAAAACTTCTGTGATAAAGTTTTAGCTGAGGGCATGGCTTCAAAAGGAATATTGAAGAATAAAAAGCTATATAAAAAATATACTATACACGGAGTAGGACATCACATAGGATTGGATACTCATGATGCAGTCCCATACAGATTAAATAAAGACCTTGATGATAAGCTTGTAATAGGTGATGTGATTACAATTGAACCCGGATTATATTTCCCTATAGGCTCGAAAGATGTTCCGAAAAAATACTGGGGAATCGGCGTACGCGTTGAAGATGATGTTGTTATAGGAAAAAACGGATGTCTTAATCTTACAAAAAATGCCGTCAAAGAAATTGACGACATTGAAAAGTTAATGGCTGAGAGCAAGTAATAATTTTTAGACTATCGCAAAATCTATTTTCTTTGAGAACATATTCACCCTTGAAACTGCAATTCTGACTTTATCGCCGGCGCGGAGAACTCTCTTAGTTCTTCGCCCGATTGCAATGTGTTTCTTATCGTCATACTCGTAATAATCATCTTCAATATCTTTAAATCTAACCATACCTTCAATCAGAATATCATTTATCTGCACATACACTCCGAACTGAACTATGCCGGAAATAATGCCCTCGTACTCTTCACCTATTCTGCTTTGCAGATATTCAATTTGTTTGATCTTGATAGATTCACGTTCAGCAGCAACTGCATTCTGTTCGCGTTCCGAGCTGCGTTTACAAATATCAGGTAATATCTGATTATAGTGGTTAACAATCTTAGGCATATTTTTCTTTGCGTTAATATAGTCAAATAATACTCTGTGCACTATCAGATCAGGATAACGTCTGATAGGGGATGTGAAGTGAGTGTAGTGGTCGAAGCCAAGTCCATAGTGTCCGATATTTTTGTGGGTATAAATTGCCTTTGCCATCGAGCGGATAAGCAGATCATTTATAATATACTCTTCCGGCTTTCCTTTTACTTCCTCCAACAATTTTCCAAGTGAGTCCTTGTTATTCACATCAACTTTATATCCGAACTGATTTACAAACTCAGAAAGATTTTTTAATTTTTCTATATCGGGATTATCATGAACTCTGTATATAAACGGATATAATATTTCGGATTCCTTTTGTAAATTTTTAACATAAAGCGTTGCGCATATATTTGCTAGCAGCATAAATTCTTCAATCAATCGCATTGTTTCCAATCTTTCTTTAGGAACAATTTTTACAACTCTTCCTTTTTTATCGAATACAAATTTCACTTCTCGCGAATCGAAATCAAGTCCGCCCGATTTAATTCTTTTCTCTGTCAGGCATTTTGATACTTTGTACATCAATAAAAGCTCTTTGGAAAAATCTCCTTTTTTCTTGTCAATTATTTCCTGCGCTTCTTCATAGGTAAATCTTCGTTTGCTGTTTATAATAGTTTTCTTTATCTCAAAACTTTTTATCGTATACTTTTTTGTTAGATTGATAAAAATTGAAAAAGTTAATCTGTCAACATTAGGTTTTAATGAGCAGATATCATTCGATAGATTTTCCGGAAGCATAGGTATTACTCCGTCAACTAGATAAACACTTGTGCCTCTGTGCAAAGCCTCTTTGTCAAGCTCGCTGCCTTCTTTCACATAGTGTGAAACATCTGCAATATGAACACCCAGCAGATACCCGTCAGCAGTTTTTTCAAGAGAGACTGCATCATCAAAATCGCGAGCATCTTTCGGATCAATTGTAAAAATTGTGCTTTCCCTTAAATCAAGTCTACCTTTAGTTTCAGAAACAAACTTTATTCCTTCAGCTTCTTTTATAACCTGAGGAGGAAAATCTTTTTTCAAAGCAAACTTCTTTGTTATTGAGTTTAGTTCAGCCTCTGCATTGCCTGACTTTCCTAAAACTTCTTTTATAATTCCTTTTAAATCAGTTAACTCATTGCTTATATCATCAGGATTTAAAATCTCTACATAAACTTTATCGCCGTCTTTTGCTCCGTTGAAAGCTTCTTTTTGTATATAAATATTTTTCTTAATATTTCTTGAATCAGGAAACACTGTTCCGTAGCTTCTGTTATTTTCAAAATCACCGGTTACAAACTTTAATTCTTTTCTTGAAATATTCGTTATCTCCGCAAAAGGAATTCCGTCAATATCCTTTAAAATAAATGTTACCTTATCAGCAAGGTTCATAGCTTTATTGCTGGTCCCTATCACTTTATATCTGATTTCATCGCCGGCTTTATCCAGATATTTGATTTCAAATCTGCCGTCGCTTCCGAAATCTATCACACCTTCAAGTTTAGATTCTTTAGGTGTAGTATTTAAAAAATATACTTTCCCATCCTTGGAAATAAGTCCTTCATCCATCAAATCGTACAAAAGATTTCTAAGTGCTTCAAGTTTAAATCTTGGGAGGCTAAGATTTTTTAAAAGAGCATGAAGCTTGAATTTTTGCTCAGGATGCTTTTTGAAAAAATTCAATATTTGACTTTTGAGTTTGATAAGCGTTTAAAATTTAATTCTGTAATAAACTGTTGCGCCTGTTCTTGTATCAGAGCTAACAGTAATGTTTGAACCAAGCGATGTTAAAGGATCTACTGTCCTTTCTATCTGTATGAATAAATTATTTGAAAGTCCCGGTATATTCAGAAGCTTACCAAGAGGATATTGAATTACTACGTTTGTATTGCTTACATTATCAAAAACCTGGCCGCCAACGCGGACTATTGCATCACCGAATTCAGCTGTAATTCTTATATCCGTATTCTGCGCAACTGTACCGGATATCGAGTTAACATAATTTATATCCGTGTTTACAATAAATGGAAGTATATCCTGAACAATTGAAGAAAAATAATTTGATAAAATTACTGAACCGACATTAGCGCCGACAGAACCTAAGGCAATGTTCTGAGAAGCTGAAAGATCTTCTTTGAATTTTCCGAAAAGTATAAATGTGATTGCATCATCAGTCGGGTCTGTACTGTTTACCGGAGTTCCGTCCCGTGTTAATTTCCAGGCAAGCTTAGGATTTACTGCTGAGCCCGTAACAGCTAAATCAACTACAACATTTTCAGTAATGCTGCCATCCGGTTTAGTATAAGTTGCACTGTACTGTGCTTCAATATCCAGTTCTGGATTTTTAATCGGTCCGTTAAATTTCACAGTGCCGTCTGCTTTAAAATTCTTGTAGAATTTATAATAAGAATTATCACCCAATACTACATTTCCCCGCGCTTCCATATTACCGCCGTTTCTATTATCAACAAAAAGATTCAGATTAACCTCTCCGAAAAACTCCTGTCTGTATTTCGGGTTTGTAAGAAATCTTAAAAAAATGGGTGTTTCATTTGTAACAATAATATCATAAATGAAGGAGCTTCTTTCAATCGGTTTATTAAGGCTTGAATCTTCCTGCGCAATGAGATAACGTTCAAACGGATTCCATTCTTTTTTATTTTTTCTCTTAATGCTGTCAGTCAGCTTTGAAACATAATATAATAAACTGTCCGCTATAAATGAAGTTGAATCATATACAAGTTTATAATTAAAATCATCTGCATACAGATCAAGAGTTTCCTGCTGAAAAGGATTAATAGTAATGTTTCCTTTTTTAAGCGTAAGGTTTCCGTTCAGCAGCATCGATTTATCATTTCCCTTTATATGAAGCTGCGGAGTTCCGCTGCCGCCATACAAATCACCCAGCAGACCAAGTTCCGTTGGTCCGTTATCTTTATCAAATAATTTTACATCTCCTGTCATTCCTAAATCAATATCACTTAGCTTTAAATCACTGAAATCGAGGTATCCCGTCGTTGTTATAAATCTAGTATCTTCATCGGGAGTGTAAAGCTTTGAGTTTGTAATGAGAAGCTTTTGCCCTTCCGTTGTCATATCTGCTTCAAAAAGATAATACATTCTTGTAAGGTCAACATTAAATGACCCATTGCGAACGTTCATTCCTCCGGTAAGCTGAGGTTTCGAGCCTGTACCTCCCACATCAATTTTACCGTTAAGTGTGCCTGATAGATTTGAAGTGAAAGGTAATATCTGTTCAATAATTCTTATCTGATAATTATTTGCAGCCACGTGAAGATTTATTTTATCAGTAAGTATTTTCTCTTTTATTATAGAAGTGTCTGCATCATTAAAAGAAATGTATATAGGCATATCACCGGTTATTTTCAGATTACCAACGTTGCTCTGATTATAGAAACTTATATCAGGTGTGACTTTGTAATCTTTATAATCAATCAATGCGTCAATTCTGCCCACGTTAGTATTACCCATAGTGAGCATATCTGTATTTGTTTCAAAGTGAAACATAGGATTATTCAAATCACCTGTATAAATCAATTCAACACGTCGGAAGTTGCCCTTTATCTGTTCGTCAGATTCTATATCAGGCTTGGCATACTTCTGAATTTCAGCAATGCTCAAATTATTTAAAGTAACCTTTACATTACTGCTTCCATCCAGCGAGTAAATTCCCTCTATATTTGCGCGCTGTCTTCCTTGTTCTATTCTAAAGCGCTTTATATCAAAGTATCTTTCTCCGTTATCATTTACAAAATAGAAGAGAAGGGAATCCGTGTCTCTGAATAAATATTTCCCGGCGCGAAGAGCAAGACTATCAACAATGAAAGTTGACTGTATGGGGTCAAGAATAAACTTACCCTTTGAGCCGAATTGTATTGTGGAATCAACTACTATGCGGGTTAAAAATGTATTTTTATTATCTCTGTAATTCATGAAGAGATAAGTACTGTCAAATTTAGTACCGGCTATTCTCAATGAATCAGATACAAAATTTATGCGGGCAAACACTCCGTTTATATCCTGCTTGTTATCGCTGGCAATTCGCATTGATAAATTTGCCTTTGAAACTCTTAAAAGGGAATCCTGATAAACTAATTTTGAAACTTTGCCCGTATCCACTGCAAATACAAATCTGTTATTTGTATTTGAAACCCGTCCCTTCATATCAATTACAATATCAAGGTCATTGTAATCTATTAAAGAAGCGATTGGTTTGAAATCAATAATTTTTATTTCATAGGCAAATCTGAAGCTATCAGGAATTGCAGTAACTTGTGTTGTGAATGTTCTTCTCGTTGTGCTGTCGATGACTATTGACATTTCACGGGTTACAGAATCTTTTGCAAATATCTGCCCGATGTTAGCTGAAACTTTTTCTATATTGGAAGATAATACTACAGGAATAGTTGCCAGTGAGTAAAGTCCCGATGCTCTCAGTTCGAGAAATTTAGATTTGAGAGAGATATCAGTTGAATCGCCGCTCTTGTGAATGAAGCCGGACATAGGGGATTCAGGTATCTGATACTTCGCATAGTATGACTTTGTAAAATCTAGTTTAAAATCTCCGGTGATTCCGGCAAGAGATGTTCCATTGCCTTGTATGTTGTAAGTAAAATTAAGATTGCTTTCCTGAGAGCTGTTCTTTGTAATTCCCGCAATGTTAAGATTTTGAATATTGCCTTTTACATCATATTGCAGATTGTTAAAATCTCTGAACACAACTTTTCCATCTACTGTGCTGTTTACATAATTAGCATTGTAAATAACATTTAGATCAGCCGTACCGTTATTTAAAATAATAGTACCTGATGACTTGCTTATCTTCTGTTCGAAAATATTGCTCTCGCGAATATCATAAATTAATTTTGTCCGCATTGTTTTATAATCAAATCCAACACCTTCTGCAGTTATCTCGCCTGTGATATTTCCTTCTAAACTTTTTTCTTTTAAAACTTTCCCTAAGTTAAAATTATTAGTTTTAAAATTTCCTTTGTAAACAGCCTGTGTTGGTTTCAGATTTAATGAACCCTTGCCTGAAACATTTCCCGCAGACGACATTATATCTATATCTGCATCGAAGTCCACAGGTTCTCCTACAAAATGAAAGTCAGCTTTTATTTTTCCTAAGTGACTGTAGTCGGGGACGGGAAGTCCGGGAATTATAAGCTTCGTATCGATGGGGTCTATTTCGGATTTATTCGAAGTGATATCAAGATAAAGCTTTGAAGGCTCATCAAGATTTTTTATTGTTCCTGCAAAATCGTAAATGGAGTTATCAGTCTTGAGAAGCAATTTATCCAAAGCAAAATTATTGTATTTTCCTTTTGCTTTGAAGTTTAGGTAGACACGGCCGTCAAGGAAATCAAGATCGGGAAGGAAGAATTTCAGATCATCAAAATCGAATTTATCTGTGAGCAGATCGATTGTCATTACACGCGAATCAAAGTCTTCGTAGTCAATTGCTTTTTCAAGCGGGTCAAAGTCATCAAGCCCTACAGTTTTAATATCTATCTTAGTCCTGTTTGTAACCAGGTTGAGATTATTAACAACAGTAGATTTGTTTTTGATAAGTGTTGCCTGCAGACTTAGATTTTTTACGGCAAGCTCTGAGTTAGTATTAAAATTTATTTTCTTTATATCTACAAATTTTCGTTCAGGATAATATCTTGCAGAAAGCTCAAGATTAAAGTTGCTTACATACAGATTGCTGATTTCGAAATTTTTAATATTGGTGACGGGTATCTGACTTATTGGAAGTGTGGAATTTTTATCTGCAAGTATTCTGAAGTTGCCGTTTATGATTTCAATTTTATCAGCAGTTATTCTCCAGTCAAACGGTTTCTTTGTTGTATCTTCAGGCTCTTCTGTTTCGCTCCGTAAAAGATAGTTAAGATTCCACATAAGGCTGTCATTAGTAAAATTTACTTTTGTAAGATTAATGACAGGATTGTTCAGTATTACTTTTGTAACATAAACGTTTTTATTGGGAATTCCCCAGAGGTCGTAGCCTAGCTCAATAAAATTCAGTTTAAGAAGAGTATCCTTTTTTACAATCACACTGGCTTTGTTTAAGCGGAGTCCGCTTACAATGCTTCCTTCGATAGACTCTGCATCGATACGGCTTTCCTTGCTTACTAATGATTCGTTAACTTTATCAATTGCGTAATGAAGTATCCAGTTCTTTGCGAAAGATGTCTGCAGGAAGAAGACCAGGCCAACAAAGAAAATCAGAACGAAGAGAAATGAGTATAGAAAAAATCTGAAAACTCTGCCTAAAAAACTTTTTTTCTTTTTATGTAAAGGCTTTTCAGTTGATTCAATTTTTTTAGATTCATCTTTCGGCGGCTCATCATGTGGCTTAGGAGTTGTGATATTTTCTATATCGTTATCTGACATTCAGCTTGTTATTCTTATCTAAAGCTTAATTATTTTTTCTATTATTCCTGTTGTAGAGTAGTTATCTATAAACTTAAGACTAAATACTTTTCCGCCGTTTTGCTTTACAATGTCACTGCCTACTATCTGGTCTTCTTTCCAGTCGCCGCCTTTAACAAGTATATCGGGAATGATTTTTGAAATTAAATTAAATGGAGTGTCTTCAGTAAAAATTATTACTTCATCTACTGACTTTAAATTTTCCATAACAAATTTCCTGTCTTCTTCTTTGTTTACAGGACGCGAATCTCCTTTAAGCCTTTTCACGGATGCATCTGCATTAAGTCCGACTACCAGATAATCACCGAGAGCCTTTGCTTCGTTAAGATATGAAACGTGTCCGCGATGAATGATATCGAAGACTCCGTTAGTGAAAACAATTTTCTTGCCTTCTTTTTTTAATTCCTGAAATTTTTCTGTTAGCGTATCCATTATGTTTTATACATCCCTTTCAACTAAATGTTCAATTAAGGAATCTTTGTATATCGGCACTATACCGACTTCTTCTACTACAAGTCCCGCTGCAAAGTTTGCTATTATAACGCTGTCTTTTACTGATGCTCCGCCTGCAAGGCAGACTGCGATTGTGGATATAACTGTATCGCCTGCGCCCGATACATCGGAAACTTTTCTTGCCTGGGTGGGGACAGTTATCTTTTCTATTTTGCCGTCGTTGTTTTCTATCAGCAGCATTCCATGTTCGCCTAAGGTGAGAACTAAATTCTTACAGTTAATTTTTTTGATGAATTCTATTGCGCGCTCTGTAAGCTCATCTATTCCGTTCGTTCTTTTTAATATTGCATCTTCAAGCTCTTTTCTGTTCGGCTTGAAAAGAAATACATCTTTGTATTCAAAGAAGTTTTCAAACTTAGGGTCAACAAGAATTTTTTTATTATTCTTTTTTGCAAACTCAATTACTGAATGTATTAAAGATTTTGTAAGAACGCCTTTGTTATAATCTTCAAGAATAATTATTTCAAAATCATTTTTATTTTTTTCAAGAAGGGCAAGAATTGATGCGCTGCTGCAATTACTCGTGTCTTGCATGTAGTCATTCTGTTTTCTTCAGATATAATTCCGTCATTGCTAATACCCAGTCCGTCAAAAACATTTTTTAAAATTTTTGCATCGTCATCGTTACCGCAGACGCCGATAAGCAGAGGCTCTGCTCCAAGAGTTTTTATATTATATGCAACGTTTGCTGCGCCGCCGAGTTTATTTTCCGATGTGCCTATATCGAATACCTGCACGGGCGCTTCAGGTGAAATGCGTGTTACGTTTCCAAGCAAATATCTATCGAGCATTATATCGCCGATAACAACAATTTTTTTATTCTTTGCCTGTGAAAAAATGGAGTTTAAGTCTTTTAAATTCATTCGGTAAAAATACCTTTAAAACTTTGCTTATTCAATGTACTTTATTGGATTAAGCCGCTTATGAAATTATCACTTATAGCTATACTAACTCTGGTTTTTATTTCCTGCTATGGTCAGCAGGGGACGTATAATGACGTTCAATCCAAACTGAATAAAACCCTTTCATTCAGAGGACTGAGTGAGAAGGATATTACTATTCCTATTTCAACCGATAAAGATAAATCGCCGACGAATAATTCAAAACTTCTTTTGCCGAAAGTGAAAGAGATAATGGAGTCGCCACTGAAGTCGTTTGAGTTTATGGAGGAGATGAAGAAGATGGACAATGTCTATGTTCTTGATATAATATATAAGCTGGGGAGTAAAATTTATCCGGAGCTGAAGTGGAGACATGGTTTTTCAGGTATAGGGTTTAGCAGGCACAATATTGTAGATTCTACAAAATGGAATGGAAAGGCTGATATTGAGAGTGACTTAAAATTATTAGAGAGGAATATAAAGGAATGGAAAAAGTATGATAATAATTATATTAAAACAAATTTTACTGATGCCCAAATAAAATTTTTAAAGAAGAATTTATTTTCAATAATTGAAGATACGGAAGACGGAGCTGATGATAATAATTCTGATATTTTTAAATACAATGCTGAGAGAGATTCTTCGTGGAAAATATCACGGAAGACCTTGGACCTATTGTCAAAAGTGAATTATGGCAAAATGTTGGAATGGAATTTCTTTGATAGAATATCCATGTGTCGACATGCCGGGGAATATTTCTTTGCTGAATTTAGAGAATGGTATAATGAGTTTATAAAAAACGAAACGCACAACAAAGAACACATCTACAACCAATTCGTTCAAGGCGACTTCTATTACTACCTCGATGACGGAGACGTCCGCATTGCTATCGGCGATGCAGGGAAAAATATTTATAACGGACACTTTGATTTAATAATCGATATCGGCGGCGATGATGTTTATAATATGTCAACTGAAATCCTTACAGGAAATAATTTTTCCTGCATTATGGATTTTGCCGGAAATGATTTTTATAATACTTACTCAGACTTTGGCTTGGCCGGAGCGGTGTTTTCCACCTCAATGATTTTCGATAAAGCAGGCAACGATATTTATAAATCAAAGCGCGGCTCGCTTGGCGCCGCTATAGGCGGTATCGGTTTATTATACGATGAAGCAGGCGATGATATTTATGAAGGCAATTCTTTCTCACAGGGAGCTGCGTGTTTCGGTATCGGTCTTTTATATGATAAGAACGGCAACGATACTTATATTGCTAACACCTGCTCGCAGGCATTCGGAATGACTCAGGGTATCGGTTCAATCGTTGATGAAAAGGGAAATGACTCTTATCTCATTTCTCCGCGAGCATTAGATATCGGAAGATATGAAGACCATTATGTTTCTATGTGTCAGGGATACGGACTTGGGCTGCGACCTTACTATGCGGGAGGAATCGGTATGCTCCTCGACTGCGAAGGCAACGATATTTATAACACGGATATTTTCGGACAGGGCGGAGGCTACTGGTATGCGCTCGGTATGCTTATAGATAAAAAAGGTAATGATAAATATAACGGCTATCAGTATTCGCAGGGCGCGGGCATTCACTTAGCGGTCGGATTATTACAGGATGATGAAGGCTGGGATTTTTATCAGTCAAACGGAGTTTCACAGGGATGCGGACATGATTACGGTTTCGGAATGCTGCTTGACCAAAAAGGAAATGATAATTATTCAGCATATTCATTATCGCAAGGAGCAGGCAATGCAAACGGAATAGGAATGTTTATTGATACAGAGGGAAGAGACGGCTACTTGAATAAAGAGCCTGGTAATTGCAGAGGATACGGAAATCCGCGCAGAGAGTATGGAAGCTTAGGAATTTTTCTGGACGGAAGTGGAACGGATTTTTATTCCGAGTCGGGATTCGACAGCACAATAAGTAATACTTCATTATGGGGAACATTCAATGATGTCGCTGCTCAGGATGAAATTCCGAATCAGGTTAGCGGGGAAAATTATAAAGTCGAGATGAATACTTCATTAAATGGTTTTGGGAATTATTCTCAGGATGAATTGTTTATTATGGCAAAAACAATTGAGCCGCGGTTTTCAAAATGGCAGGAGTACGGATTTAATAAACTTGTTGAGGACAGCACTAACACTGCTGAGTACATTTTAAAGTACTTAGATACCGATGACCATAGAGTAAGTCTGGTCTTGAGAAATCTTGCTTTTAAAATAGGGAATTCGATGTCAGAGGTTTTCAAACGTGAAATCAGAAAAACGCTGGCTTCAGAGGGTGTACAAAGAGGTCTAAATTTTAATCAGCTATCCTTTGTATGCTATTTATACGGTGAAACAAGAAATCCTTCCGCAAAGGAGGAATTATTACTTTTAAGCTATGATGAGAATATTAGAGTAAGGTCTTCAGCAATAAATGCGCTTGGAAAAATTATTATTGATACTAACGATACGGAATTTATAAACAAAGTTTCTTCAAGGCTTCTTCAGCTTGCCGATGAAGACAGTGAAAGCAAAATTCTTTATAAAGACATTGCTCATGCTTTGAAAAATTATAAAAGTACAAACAGCTTTGAGGCATATAAAACTCTGCTCTTCAATGATTATTACGGTCCGAGATTTATTGCATCAGAGGGATTAAAGACATACTGGAATCAAAATGAAATTACTGATAAAGATATTTCAGGTTTTACTTCCGACAGGCTTGCATTCCAGCAGTTCATCTATTCGATTTCTTCACTTGAAGAAAATAAGTTTAAAGAAGTATTTGAAAAAATTTTGAATCAGAATATCAGCTATGAAGAAGTTATAAAATATAATCTGATAGATATATTAAATCATAAAATAAAGACAACAGATAATGCATTATTTATAGAGTGGATGAAAAACAGGAAAGAAATTTTAATGGTTGGATTAAATCAAAAAATTTAATAAAATTATATACTTTCAGACCTCAATTTTTATGCAAGCCGAGTTGTAAAATCCCCGTATATTTAAATCTATTGCATTTCATATCCTGTGATAATAATTTGTCAACGGAGACTGCAATTTTAAAAAAACTAATTAATTAAAAGCTAACTAACAAAAATGCAAAAATTACATTTTTTGGTATTTGTATTACTGTTTTTACCTGTAAGTTCTTACTGCGAAAACATTCCGCTGTTTACGAAAGTACAGCCGACGCAGTTCGATAACTTAAATACAAAATATCTTAAAGAAGTCAGTGCTCCGCAGTTCTTATCTGTTAATAAGGAATCAGTAAAACATATTTTAAATTCTGATTACAAGAATTTAGAAATCAGTATTCCGCTTGAGGGCAACGCTAATGCTAATCTGAAGCTGACAGAGTTTGAAGTTTTAGCTCCCGGTGCTGTTATAATGGAAGAAACAGCTGAAGGAAGAAAAACATATTTAGCGGATATTCCTTTCAAATGCTACAAAGGATTTTATAATAATGACATGAACTCGATGGTTGTATTATGTTTCGCTGAAAATTTTGTGAAGGGTATTATGCTCACCGATAATAACTCTTACACATTAGCTACACTTGAAGAAAACAGAATGACGGATAACTGTATTCTTTACGCAAACAATAAAGTTGTTGCAAAGCATGATTTTAAGTGCGCTACTGATATGCTTGCCGAATCTGAAGATGCAAAAAGAAGCATGGCTAACTTTAATCCTGATAGTCCTGTAAGCACTACTTTTCTTCAGGCAAACATTGCGCTTGAAGTAGATCAGATAACATATAACTTATATGGTCAATCCATCCCTAACGTATCAGCTTATGTGCTTTCATTAATGGGTGTTTCATCTGCATTATACAACAGGGATATCAATGTTAAGTTTGTTGTTCCAAGCATTCACGTATGGACAACTACAGACCCCTACACAGGAACAACTTCCAGCACTTTGCTTAATCAATTCAGAACATGGTGGAATACAAATATGCAGGCAACACCAAGAACACTTGCGCATTTTATAACACGCAGAAGCGGCGGCCTTGGAGGCATTGCCTGGGTTGATGCTCTCTGTGCTTCAACAGCTGCAGGGTATGGATACGGTTTCAGTAATACGGACGGCCCTATTAATCAGCTGCCGAATTATTCATGGGATGCTATGGTAGTTTCACATGAAATAGGTCATAACTTCGGTTCAAACCATACACACAGCTGTACATGGCCCGGCGGACCGATAGATTCATGCTACACCGTTGAAGGCGGTTGTTATTCAGGTCCTGTAGTTCCAAGAATAGGTACTATAATGAGTTACTGCCACTTAACTTCAGCAGGTATTGATTTACGTTTAGGATTCGGACCACTACCTAAAGCAAGAATAAGACAGGAAGCAGAAATTGCAGCCTGCATGTCACCTGCAGCAGAACAGTTATTATTATCTTATCCGAGAGGCGGTGAATTATTCAGCACAAACTCTCAGGTATATATTTATTGGGGGACTTCTTTGACATCTAATGTGAATATAGAATATTCTACAAATGCAGGAAGCACCTGGCTGCCGGCAGCAACAAATATTCCGGCTCAGAATAATTTTCACATCTGGACAGTTCCTTACATACCTACTACTACAGCGGCAAGGTTAAGGATTTATGATGCGTCAAACCCGTCTGTAGGAGATTCTGTAAATGCTAACTTTACTATCAAAGTAGTTATGAACGGAATAAATACAATTTCTCCGACCAGTCCAACGACAATTGTTACAACTCAGAATGATACATCGAAAGTAGTTTTTTCCTGGACATCAACAGGTACATTACCCGGAATAACTTACAAATGGAAAATCAGAAAAGGCAGTGGAGCATACACTTCATTCGCTTCTGATTCAAACGGCACTGCTACGAGATTTTCGATAAGAAAAAGCAAACTTGATTCCATGGCAGTAGCTTACGGACTAACACAGGATTCTGTGCTTTGCGCCTGGGTTGCTACCGGTTATCTTGGTTCGGATTCAACAACGAGCAATGTCAACATTGTAGTATTAAAAACTAATACTGTCGGAGTAAATAATATTTCTTCAGTTGTGCCTACAGAGCATAAGCTTTATACAAATTACCCTAATCCGTTTAATCCAACGACAAAGATAAAATTTGAAATTCCGAAAGATGAGTTTGTAAAAATTACAGTTTACGATTTATCAGGAAAGGCAGTAAGAGAGCTTGTGAATGAAAGATTAAAAGCGGGAGTGTATGAAACTGATTTCAACGGCGCAAGTTTAGCCAGCGGAACTTACTTCTACAAAATTGAAACAAATAATTTTGTTGAAACAAGAAAGATGGTACTTATAAAATAAATTTTTTTGTTACTAAAGTCCCGCTTCGGCGGGATTTTTTTTACCCTTAATTAAACTCTCATTAATTCCATTATTATTTTCATGAAAAAAATTTTACTCCTCATCTTCACAATTATTATAATTCCATCATTTATAAAAGCGCAGAGTGTCAGCCTTTTTGAAAAAGTTGAAAGCGTAAGCACTTCTGTATTAGAAAATAAATACAGCGATGCACCTGATGCTCGGTTTTATAAAATAAATAAAACTGCTGTCGATCAGATTTTGAATTCAAAGATGCAATATCTTGAACTCAGCGTGCCGTTAACAGAGGGTACAAGCGCAATTCTGAAATTAACCGAATTTAATGTTCTTGCCTCTGATGCAATTATAAGTGTTATGACAGATGAAGGAGAAAAAAGATTTACGGATAATATTCCTTTTAAATGTTATAAAGGAATTTACAATAATGATGTAAACTCAATGGCTGTTATATGTATTTCAGATATTTTTGTAAAAGGGATTCTTCTTACGGAAAGTAACAGTTATACACTGTCTACATTCGGTGATAACAGTTTATCAAATGAGTGTATTCTGTATGAAAATAATAAGCTGAGAGTTAAAAATGATTTCGCATGCGGTTCTGAAATGTTAGCACTACCCGAAGATGTAAAAAACAAAATACAAAACACTAATCCGGAAGCTGTAACAAATACATTTCTGCAGGCAAATATTGCTCTGGAAATTGATAAGATAACGTACGCTACTTACGGTTCGTCAGTATCGAATACTACTGCAGGTACTCTTGCACTAATGAGTATTGTATCGGCAATTTATAATCGTGATATCAATGTAAAATTAGTAGTGCCTTATATTCATATATGGACAACAACTGACCCGTATACAGGCGCAACATCAGGTGATTTACTTGACCAGTTCGTTGACCACTGGAATGCAAATTTTTCAGCAGTGCCCAGAACGCTTGCTCATTTCATTACAAGAAGGTCAGGCGGCCTTGGTGGTATTGCATATCTTGACGTACTCTGCGATCCGCTGTCATCAGGTTTAGGATATGGCTTCAGCAATATTTCCGGTGCGCATAGTCAGCTTCCGCTTTATTCATGGGATGTCATGGTAGTTGCCCATGAGCTTGGTCATAACTTTGGCTCCGCTCATACATTCAGCTGCAGCTGGCCCGGTGGACCAATAGATACCTGCTACAGACCTGAAGGCAGTTGTTATTCCGGCCCGACAAAGGCGCGAACAGGCACAATAATGAGTTACTGTCATCTTAACGGAAATATAGATTTGCGTTTAGGGTTTGGACCTCTTCCTAAAGCACGGATAAGAACAAATGCTGAAAATGCTCCGTGCATGTCTCCTGCACCGAATCAACTGCTGCTTTCATATCCGCAAGGAGGAGAAACTTTTGCTACGAACTCTCAACAATATATTTACTGGGGGACTTCATCGGCAGGGAATTTTAACATAGAGCTAACAACTAACGGCGGTACTACATGGTCATCACTTGGTACAGGCATTTCCGCTCAGCAAAGATATCTTGTATGGACAGTGCCTTATATACCAACATCAGAAAATTGTAAAATAAAAATTTATGATGCAGGCAATCCTTCTTTAGCCGATACTGTTGACGGCACTTTCAGAATTAAAGCTACTCTTACTAACATAAATCTTACTGCTCCTGCAACAGGAATATCAATGTTTACTACTCCTGCAGATACATCTAAAGTAATATTTAGCTGGACATCAGCAGGCTCGTTAACGGGCATTACATATAAATGGAAAATAAGAAGGGGAGGCGGACAGTATTTATCTTTTCTATCTGATGCCAACGGAACTATCCCTCAGATAACAATAAGAAAGAGCAGGCTTGATTCTCTTGCAGCATACATATTTGGACTTACGGGAGATTCAGTGTTATGCGGATGGTCAGCAGCAACGTATCTTAACTCAGATTCGCTTGCTAGTGAAATAAGAACAATAACAATCAGAACAAATACTGTAGGTGTAAATAATATTTCATCCGTGGTTCCAACTGAGCATAAGCTTTATACAAACTATCCTAATCCGTTTAACCCAACGACTAAGATAAAATTTGAGCTACCTAAGGATGAGTTTGTAAAAATTACTGTATATGATTTATCAGGCAAGGCAGTTAGTGAATTAGTTAACGAAAGATTAAAGGCGGGAGTTTATGAAACAGATTTTAACGGTTCCTATCTTTCAAGTGGAACATACTTCTATAGAATAGAAACAAATAATTTTGTCGAGACAAGAAAGATGGTACTTATAAAGTGATTTTAAAGTTCCAGCTAAAAAAGTTCTTTTGTAATTTGTGATGCCGAAGCGTTTAAAATGCGCTTCGGCAAATTATAAACAAAAAAAATATCTGTAATACATTAATTTTCAGCTTTAGATTTGTTTTGCGATATTAAAATAAAATTTAACTATTAATGAAATATTTTTTTCTCTTTATACTTTTGATTTTAGTTTGTTCAAAATCAAAAGCCCAAAACTTGGATAAGTGGCAATTACGTCAATCACATTCTACCGTTGATGTTTATTCAAACAATGAGAGTATAATACGGAAAGGACAAACAATTACAGTATGGCTCAGATGGATTTACAAGGATGATGCTAATAAAAAGGAAACCAAAGAAAAGATTAAAATAGATTGCGCAGCCAAAAAAGTTTACATTTTGTATTCAGTAAGTTATTATATAAATGAACAGATTTCCATAGATAATAAAATATATGATATGGATATCGTTCCGGACACTATAATTGAATCGTTAAGTGAAGATTTTTGCAAGTAATCCCGTATCATTGTAAATCACCCTTATACGATTTGAGATTCCCCGCTTATTTTCTCTCCTTATTTTTTGCTTTCAAAACAATATTAAAACAGGTAATTTTATCTATAAACCTAAAATTATATTAATGAAAAAGTTATTACTATTTTTATTAATCCTTATCTCCTCGAATATTTTCAGCCAGACATTAGTCGGCACTTACAATTTTCCCCTTTATAATTCTTACAATGGCTTTTGGGGTATAACAGTGAAGAGTGATACACTTTGGATTGGCTCAGATTATAATGGTACAGGAATTCCTGCAAAAATTTATAAAGTCACAAAAACAGGAGTGATTCTGGACAGTATAGTTTCTCCGAAAGATTTTAACCACGGTATGGCCTGGGATGGCAGCGGCTTCTGGATTGCTGAAGACTTCCGAACTGCCGGAGCAAGAATATATAAAATTAATATGGCAGGCGCTATTGTAGATAGTATTTATACCGGAAGCTATGCAGGCGGTATAGGCGGGCTTGCGCTCGAAGGAAATAAACTATGGTTCACCGTTTATTCACCTGAATCAACTACATATCCTTTTGCATGGGCTTACGCAATCAACACCACTACTAAATTAAAAGTAGATTCGATTCCGCTTCGCTGCAAACAGGCGCAGGGTATTGCAATCAAAGGTGATTCGATTATTTACGTTAATGATAATTTCAACAGCGAACCTGAAAGAATTTTTGTTTACAGCCGTACAGTCGGCGATACAGTGATGTCTTTCCCGGGACCCGACCCTGACGGCGACGATGACCCAAAAGGAATGGTTTGGGATGGAAGCAATCTTTATCTGGTAGCAAAAAGAATTGGCAATACAGCTAATGCATATTCTTCATTGTATAAGTATACATTAACAGGCGGAGGAAATCCTATTATCACCGCGCCCGCAACTATCAATTTCGGAAATACAATCTTAAATACTCCAAATCCTCAGATACTAACGATTCAGAATACTGGAACAGCAACTCTTAAATTAAATTCGTTTACAATCTCAAATCCGAGATACACTATTTCTCCTAATGTACCTGATTCTATTTTAGCAGGTCAGCAGAAAAATTACACTGTAACATTTACACCTACAGTATACGATACTACATCAGGAATTTTATACATAGCATCTAATGACGGCGGTACACCGGTTAAACAGATTTCACTAAAAGGTAAAGGTGTTTACAGCGGAGCGTATCTGACACTGAGCGCAGCAAGTTATGACTACGGCGCACGAAGAACAGGCTGTACATCAGGTTATTTATTCAATGTTACGAATACAGGAAGTCAGCCTTTAAATATTACATCAGCTACTTTTGCCGGACAGAGATTCAGGCTCGATACAGTTGGATTAACTTTCCCTCTGGTAATTGATACGCAAAAAACAAAGCAGCTAAGAGTATGGTTCAATCCCACTTCTGTGGCATCTTACTCTGATTCATTATCATTAAACTCAAATGCAGTTAATGGTTCCGTACAAAGATTGCGAGTATCAGGCAGCGCAGTAAGTTCTACTGCAACACTTGGTGAAATATTATGGGAAGGAACTATCCCTGATAATCCTTATACAAGCTCGGATAATTTTAAACCGACATCTATAAAACAAATTACAGACGTTAATGCAGACGGTATAAATGATATGCTTGTTGCATCATCTAATTATTTTGTAACCTGCTTTAACGGCGGCTCATCAGTTACATCTGATGTATTATGGACATTTAATACAGGCTACAATAACAATAATTCCGGCTCTGTTCCTTATGAGCAGGCAATGCAGGTCAGGTCTGATATTGACGGTGATGGAGTACAAGACATAGTTATCGGCTGCGGCGGAGGAAATGAAATGGTTTACAGTATATCAGGAAGAACAGGAAGAAAAATCTGGGAGTTCGGTGATTCTGTAAGCTTCAGTGATGGAGATGTTAATGTTGTTAAAGTTGAAAAAGATTATAACGGCGATGGTGTCTTAGATGTATTGATGGATGCAAACGGAACAGGCGGTTCGCCTCCCGGAAGAAAAACGATTTATATTTTAAACGGATTAACAGGCGCGGTTTTACTTTCTGTATCAATGCCTCAGACTTTTTCATATGATTTAGTTTCAACTAATGCCGGATTTGCAGTAGGTATGGGCGAGAGCGGCGGACCATACTCAATAAGAGGATATGATAATGCAGGTTCACAGATCTGGTCATACGTTCCCTCAGCAGTAGTCTGGGGAATGACTTCAATTCCAAGTCAAGACCAGGATACCATTAGAGATATTGCCTGCTTCATAGGGTTTACATCGACAATATCAGTGATTAACGGTGTAACAGGTGTGCCTATTTATAATACAGGATTCGGCACAAGTATAAGTGGAATAGTAAAATATCACCCAGGCGGATGGCCAATTAGCGGCGGTGTTGCATTAGGAGAAATGATGATTTTCAATGGGGCAAAGCAAATTGTAAAAATGACTCCCAGAGATGGAACTCCGATTTGGACAAATGGATTGGATGCAAGTTATGTGATGGGAGTAGATATAATCGGTCCGACCGGTCCGGGAGTGTTATCGGAAGCATCACTAGCATGCGGAACATTAAATAATAATTTTTATATATTGAACGGCAATACAGGAGCAGTGAAATTTACTTATTCATTTGGTTCCGGCAATACCGATTTCGCCGTGGAAAAAGTTGCAAGACTGGATAATATCAACAGACTTCAGCTTACCGGGAATGGAAATGAAACTGTTGCCGGCTGCAGAGACGGAAGAATAAAATGTTTCTCAGGAGGTAATTATCTTGAGGTCGGAGTTAATAATCTTTCCACGGGAATTCCCGGAAAGTACTCTCTTGAGCAGAATTATCCGAACCCATTTAATCCGCAGACAAAAATAAAATTTGCGCTGCCTAAAGATGAATTTGTTAAAATAAGTATCTTCGATATATCGGGCAGAGCTGTTGCAAATATTGTGAATGAAAAATTGGCCGCAGGTACTTACGAAGCTGATTTTAACGGAAGCAATTTTGCAAGCGGAACTTACTTCTATAAAATAGAGGCAGGTAGTTTTGTCGAGACTAAAAAAATGATTCTTGTCAAGTAGTTTTTGAAAATGTTGCCTATTAGTAGTAATAGGTAATTGAATCTTGTCCCTGCTTAAAAAATTTGTTATTTTTAGGCAGGGATTTTTTTTATATGCGGAGCCTCGTCTACTGAATAAAAGAAATAAATTTGTATTAACTATTCAACATAGTTATAGTTCTAATGACGGATTTTTAAAAAGTGAAGTATTGTAAAAACAATGTCGGAAAATGAAAAACCCGTCAAAAATTCATCAAAAAGAAAAAATATTTGAAAAAGTTGATCTGAAAATGTTACAATTATGTTACTCTGAAATTGAGGGTTAAAACTAAAATGTTGCAATAATGTAACTTTGAAATGGAAGGTTAAAACTAAAATGTAACAATAATGTTACTTTTGAACCGAAAAATTTGTGACAAAAATACGACTTTTAAAAGCATTAAAATAAAGTTAATTTTCAACTAAACTTTAGCAAATTTAGTTTATGGAAACTGCAATTGAAAATGAAGTAATAACTGCAAACGATTCTAAGCATGAAGATTTTCTTCCGTTAAAAAGAATCGACCACTTAGAGTTTTATGTAGGGAATGCAAAACAATCCGCATTCTTCTACCAATATGCACTTGGTTTCAAGTTAGTAGGCTATAAAGGACTTGAAACAGGGGACAAGGAAGTTACATCATATTTTCTTGAACAAGATAAAATCAAATTTGTACTTTCAACAGCATTAAATCCGGAACATGAAATTTCTGAACACGTTAAGCTTCATGGCGACGGTGTAAGAGATATTGCTTTTGAAGTTGATGATGCAACAAGCGCTTTTGAAGAGACAACTAAAAGAGGTGCTGTGCCTCATCTCGCTCCTGTGAAAATTGAAGACAAAGACGGCTATATAATAAAATCGGCAATTAAAATTTACGGTGATACCATTCATACATTCATTGAAAGAAAAAACTATAAAGGATTATTCCTTCCCGGATATATACCCGCAGGTAAAAGAGCTGTGCAGGGAATTGAATCTACCGGCTTAAGAGCTATCGACCATATTGTTGCAAATGTTGAGCTAGGCAAGATGAATGAGTGGATGAAATTTTACGCTCATACAATGGGATTCAATCAGTTGATTTCCTTTGATGATAAAGACATTTCTACGGAATATACCGCTTTAATGAGCAAGGTAATGCAGAACGGTTCGGGAAGAATTAAATTCCCTATAAACGAACCGGCAGCCGGAAAGAAAAAATCACAGATAGAAGAATATCTGGATTTCTATAGATCGGCAGGCGCTCAGCACATTGCTTTAATTACCGGTGATATCCTTGGCACTGTAAACGAACTGCAAAAAAGAGGAGTTGAGTTTTTAAGAGTCCCGACAACTTACTATACTGAACTTCAAAACAGAATTGGAAAAATTGATGAGAATATTGAGGACTTGGAAAGACTCGGAGTGCTTGTAGATAGAGACGAAGACGGATATTTATTGCAGATATTTTCAAAACCAATTGAGGACAGACCTACATTATTCCTAGAAATAATTCAAAGAAAAGGGGCGAAGAGTTTCGGAAAAGGAAACTTCAAAGCTTTATTTGAAGCTATTGAAAGAGAACAAGAGCTAAGAGGTACTTTATAATAAACGCTATAACTATCTTTTAAGATTAGCAGTTAAACACTTTTTTAAATGTAAAAAATAGGATGAAGTAATAATGGAGTTAATCAACAATAACGCTTTAGATGAACTTAGAATGATGGATGAAGAAGGCGATTTTTTAAAAGAAATCGTTAATTTATTCATTACGGATTCGGTAAATACACTTGAGGATATAAAAAAACATGCCGCTTCAGATGACATTGGAGCGATGAACAAGTCAGCCCATAAGCTGAAAGGGTCAAGCCTGAGTATTGGGGCACAGGCGTTGGGTGAATATTGTTTTAAACTTGAAAAAATGGCTGCTTTTACCAATGACGAGGAAAAAGAGCAGTCAATGAAGGATTTACAAAGCCTTTATGACCAGTCAGTTGAAGAATTAAAGAAGATAATCGCATAGAGCTTAAACTACATTTTGATTTAAAAAGAAGCCGTCCGGATAATATCGGGACGGCTTTTTTATTTGGCATAGTTTTTCTTATATATAGTATGAAAGTTGAGTCTTAAACCTCAATTTTGAGTTAGAAATGCAAAAAATGATGTAATAGAATACGTAAACTATAGTATACGTGTATACTTTTAGTACATAAAAGAAGTTAGATGACTATATATGAAAAAAGGCAAGAAAAATAATGTAAATGAGATTTTGAAGGAATCTCAAGAATCTAAAACCGATTCAATTAATGAGCCGGTTAACACTAACAATCAAATGTCAGAAATAATAAATAGAATTGATAATAATTATGAGCGTCTGCAGCTCCTGAACTTGAATTCAGGTAAAGACTCCTCTTATAAAGATGTAGATTTCTCAAAACGAGCTTTAGAGGAAGAAAAAAAGGCTTTAATTGAAGAAATAAGTAAAATGAAGGAAGATTTGGCTGCCGCTGTAAAGGCAAAGTCTGAGTTTCTTTCAGTAATAAGCCATGAAATCCGCACTCCAATGAATGCAGTTATAGGCATGTCAGGACTTTTGATGGATACTGCAATGACATCTGAACAGAAAGAATACGTAGAAACGATACGTTCTAGCGGTGACAAACTGCTTACATTGATAAATGATATATTGGACTTTACGGAGATAGATTCAGGAAAGCTTGCATTAGAGTATCAGCCTTTCTCTTTAAGGAACTGTATAAGCGATGCTATTGGTTTGATATCAAAAAATGCACTAGCGAAATCAATTGAAGTAATATATTATGTGGACCCGCAGGTACCAGAAAATATATTCGGAGATATAACAAGGCTACGTCAAATAATAGTAAACTTACTGAACAATGCCGTAAAATTTACTAATCAGGGAGATGTATTTTTATCTGTAGTGAAGATTGATAATCCTAAAATAAATAATATAGATAACGAAGTTGAATTAGAGTTCTCAATACGTGATACAGGAATCGGAATAAAGAACACAGAAGCTGAAAAGATATTTAAGGAATTCTCGCAGGTAGATTCATCTTTGACAAGAAAATTCGGCGGAGCAGGACTTGGTCTTGCCATCTGCAAAAAACTTGTTGATATGATGGGCGGTAAGATTTGGTTCGAAAGTAAAGAAGGTTTAGGCACGACATTTTATTTTACGATAAACGTAAAGCAGAGAGAAAATACGGAAGTAAAGGAATATTTGAATTCGGATATACCTAATTTAAAGGGAAAGAACTTGCTCATCATAGATGAGAACAGAGTATTGAGACAGATTATTTCGCTCCAAACCCAGACCTGGGGAATGAAACCGAAAACTACACCTAGCGGATACGAAGCTATTGACTGGCTGAAGAAATATAAGTTTGAAGCGGTGCTACTTGACTTAGTTTTAAATGAAAAGTATAACGGTGAAATTGTTAAAGAAATCAGAAAGATAAAGGGAAGTGAATTTCCTATTGTCGGGCTGAGCAGTAAAAAGTCCGATAATTATAAACATAAGGAGTTATTTTCGGCAGCTATAACAAAGCCTGTAAATCAGGAGGAACTTTATGACGTATTTGATTTGATATGCGCAGAGAACAAAACTCCCATTATTAAAGCGGAAACATCGGAAAAGAACTTATGTGAGAAAATCCCTCTGAAAATTCTTATTGCTGAAGATAATATAATAAATCAAAAGATAGCTTCCAGAATTTTAGAGCAAATGGGATATAACGCAGACATAGCCGGCGACGGGCTGGAAGTTCTCGAATGTCTTAACCGACAGCATTATGATTTAGTATTGATGGATGTTCAGATGCCGGAGCTTGACGGTATACAAACAACAGGAAGAATTCTTGAAAAATGGCTGCCGGCTGAGAGACCTAAAATTATTGCTATGACTGCAAATGCAACTCAGGGTGATATGGAAAAATGTTTGTATGCAGGTATGGACGATTTTATCAGTAAGCCGATATTATCTGATGAATTAAAATCTATGCTGGAAAAATGGGGAAGCAACCCTATTACAAAAATTACCGGAGCAGTAGCATATAATAACGAAGATCTTATTGATTCAAACACAGTTGAAAATCTTAAACAGATTACGGGAATTGATAACACATCATTTCTTAAAGAAGTTGTAAACTTGTATTCTAAACAGACACCGCAAATAATTTCTGACATTAAGAACCATTGGAAGAATAACGAAATACAAAAATTGACATTATCACTCCATAATCTAAGAGGTTCAAGTATAAACATGGGCGCTAAGATGATTCAGGAAATGAGTAAAAACATCGAAGCAAAATGCAGAAAAGGTGATATGGGAGAAATAGGAAACGACATTGAAAAGCTTGAATATGTTTATCAGAGAACAATAAATGAGTATAAAAAATTAGTATAATTTCTTAAATTCAATCTATTCCAGAAACTTTGACCTGCCGGGTTTGCCCGACAGGTCTTTTTTATTATTTTTATGAGCTTTAAAACCAGAACTAATACCTGCGGAGATTTAAATATATCCAATATAAACGAAAGCGTTACACTTAACGGATGGGTTGCAAAGAAACGCGACCTTGGCGGAATTTTATTTATAGATTTACGCGACAGATACGGAATTACCCAGGTAAAAATTGACCCGGATAAGAAAGAATTATATGATATTGCTTCTAAAGTCGGTAATGAATTTGTCATATCTGTTTCGGGAAAAGTTATAGAACGCTCAAGCAAAAATCAGAACATTCCCACAGGTGAAATAGAAGTCGATACTGAAGAGTTTCAGATTTTAAATGAAGCAGCAACGCCTCCCTTTGTAATAGAAGATGATGTAAAGGCTTCCGAAGATTTGCGTCTTCAATATAGATATCTGGATTTAAGAAGAGGAAAGCTTCAGAGAAATCTTATGGTAAGAAACGAAGCTTATCAGATAGTACACAAGTATTTTCATAAGAGAAACTTCATTGAAGTTGAAACACCTATATTAATGAAATCCACTCCGGAAGGAGCAAGAGATTATCTTGTACCTCACCTCAGACCTACAAACAGATTTTAATGGTCGCAGGATATGATAGATACGTACAGATTTGTAAATGCTTCCGCGATGAAGATTTACGGGCTGACAGACAGCCTGAGTTTACTCAGATCGATATGGAAATGAGTTTTGTTCATCAACAGGAAGTATTCGATATGTCAGAGCCTTTGTTCAAGGAAATCTGGAAAGAGATTTTGAACATAGATATTCAAACGCCATTTCCTCAAATGAGTTATGACTATGTAATTGAAAACTACGGCTCTGATAAACCTGATTTAAGAATATTCGGACTATCAAAACTTGTTAACATTAGTGAAATTGTAAAAGACTCCGGCTTTGTTGTTTTTGAAAACGGTCTTAAAGAAAAGAACGGCATCGTTGCAGGTGTAAAGTTATCATTTGCAGAGAACAACATTGACGTGACACGTAAAATTATAGACGGCTTAACTGACTTTGTAAAGAAGCTTGGCTTTGGCGGACTGGGTTATATAAAGTATAACACTGACGGAACCGTTCAATCTCCGTTACAAAAATTCTTAAGTGAAGATATTCAGAGTAATATCAAATCCTCTTTTGAAGTAAAAGACGGAGAGATAATTTACATTCTATCCGGTGAAAAAAAGAAAGTATACACATCACTCGGAACACTCAGAAATAAAATTGCAAATGAACACAAACTTATAGATCAAAGCAAATATGAATTCCTTTGGGTTGTTGATTTCCCGCTGTTCCATTACGACGAAGAAAGCGATACCTATGCAGCAGAGCATCACATGTTCACAGGACCGCATTACAGCGAGCTTCCTAAGTTTGAGCTTGCAAAGAACGAAACAGATAAACTTAAACGCGCCGAAATAATCGAAAGCATGAAAGGTGAATGCTACGATTTAGTCCTTAACGGAAACGAAATTGCAAGTGGAAGCATTAGAATTCATCAAAGAGAAATACAGAAGAAAGTGTTTGATATTGTCGGCTTCACTGAAGCAGAGCAGCAGGAGAAATTCGGATTTCTTCTCGATGCATTCCAATACGGAGCACCTCCTCACGGCGGAGCAGCATTCGGTTTCGATAGAATCTGCGCCATACTATGCGGACTAGATGCTATACGCGATGTGATAGCATTTCCGAAAACAATCAGTGCTGCTTCTTTAATGGATGAATCTCCAAGCAATGTCTCACAGCAGCAGTTAGATGATTTGGCGCTAACAATTAAAAATATTGTAAAGTGAAGAATGTTATAACGCTATTCATATTGTTAATGTTCACGCAGCAGTTTTGTTTGGCACAGCAGCACGCTCCGCATGATATTTATAATTATAATTCATTAGAAGGTGTATTAACTTTACCAAATTCCCCAGTAAACCTATCGGGTTACACAGGAGTTTTTATTGTACTGGCTCATATTCCAAATGATGCAGCTGAAAACAATTCTGAGAATCTTTTTGCTGACTATTTCGGAGCTGCATACTTCAAAGACAACACTGTTACCGGATTAAATGCCGGCAAAGTTTCTCTGAATGATTTAGTCCTGAATAATAAAAAAGTCGGCTCATGGGATTATTACTACTTCACAGATGCTGCAAGAAAAGACATACGTTTCAGAGACGCTAAAATTGATTGGGACGTTGTGGGAATGAATAATGTGCCTGAGTTTACAGGTGACTCATTATCCCAATATCTTAAATTCCCGTTCTACTATTATTTTTCGGAATATAACCATGATCTCAGAGCTGAAACAATTCAGGATGCTGATTTAACTTCCATACTATCTCTTAATACAAAGAACCCTGCATCTACATTTAACAATGCAGAAAAGCCGGATTTTGTTATTACGTTTCTTACATCTCTTACAAAGGAGATTGCAGATATTACAAACCATGTACAAATCTACAAGGATGCCTTACCCATACAGATTGAAAACAAGTATGATTACATGGGAGGTTTTTTCAGTACTCAACAACCCAATCCTCCTTATCCAAAAGGGAAATATATGTTTGTTGCCAGATCGTATAAGCTCAAAGAAGTGAATGTACCTGTATCTAAAGAGAGTTCATTCACAACCAAATGGCTATTCATTAACTGTGTGGAAACTCAGGTAGACTGGCTTTTGAAATAACATTATTGAATTTCTTTAAAATATTATTTGTTGTATCTTACATATTAAACCAAAAATAAACAAACGGAGCAAAATACAGTGGCAACAGCGACTACAACTCAAGAAAAACTGAAGTACAAAGTTAAAGATATATCACTCGCCGAATGGGGACGTAAAGAAATCCGTTTAGCCGAAGCAGAGATGCCGGGCTTGATGGCTATTCGCGAAGAATACAAAAAAACTAAACCGCTTGCAGGAGCAAGAATTGCAGGATGTCTTCATATGACTATCCAGACCGCAGTTCTCATTGAAACCCTTGTTGACTTAGGCGCAGAAGTTACCTGGTCATCATGTAATATTTTCTCCACACAAGATCACGCAGCAGCAGCGATTGCAGCAGCTGGGATTTCTGTTTATGCATGGAAAGGAATGAACGCAGAAGAATTTGACTGGTGTATCGAGCAGACACTATTCTTCGGCGATGAAAACAAACCGCTCAATATGATTCTTGATGACGGCGGTGACTTAACAAATATGGTATTCGATAAATATCCTGAATTAATCGCAGGCATCAAAGGCTTATCAGAAGAAACAACAACCGGTGTTCACAGATTATATGACAGAATGAAAAACGGTACATTACACATGCCGGCTATTAATGTTAACGACTCAGTTACAAAATCAAAGTTCGATAACAAATACGGCTGTAAAGAATCATTAGTTGACGCTATCCGCAGAGCAACTGACGTAATGATGGCAGGTAAAGTTGCCGTTGTTGCCGGTTACGGAGACGTTGGTAAAGGTTCTGCTGCTTCTTTAAGAGGTGCAGGCGCCAGAGTACTTGTAACAGAAATCGATCCTATCTGTGCGCTACAGGCAGCTATGGACGGCTTCAAAGTTACAACAATGGAAGAAGCAG
Organism: Ignavibacteria bacterium; assembly: GCA_044226845.1. Lineage (GTDB taxonomy): Bacteria > Bacteroidota > Ignavibacteria > Tepidaquicellales > Tepidaquicellaceae > JAFDZO01. Next base: position 196,535 of record JBGAGG010000003.1, on the reverse strand, counting down.
TTAAAGAAGCTGATATATTAGTAACAGCTACAGGTAACCTGAACATTATCAACGGTTCACACTTCAAAGCAATGAAGGATAAAGCAATCGTTTGCAATATCGGACACTTTGATAATGAGATAGATATGGCATGGCTGAACGAAAACTACGGCCACACCAAAGATACCATTAAGCCGCAAGTTGATATTTACAATGTTGACGGAAATGAAGTTATCATTCTTGCAGAAGGCCGCTTAGTAAATCTTGGCTGCGCAATGGGACATCCTTCATTCGTAATGTCAAACTCATTTACAAATCAGGTTCTTGCACAGCTTGAACTATGGGAAAACCATTCCAAATACGAAAACAAAGTTTATGTATTGCCAAAGCATCTTGATGAAAAAGTTGCAAGACTTCACCTGGCTAAAATAGGTGTTAAGCTTGAAACTCTTACAAAAGAGCAGGCAGATTATATCGGCGTGACTGTAGAAGGTCCTTACAAATCCGATATGTACAGATATTAATACAGATGTTCTGCTAATGTAGCTCAGTTGGTAGAGCAACTGATTCGTAATCAGTAGGTCGCCAGTTCAACTCTGGCCATTAGCTCACTTTTAAACAGCCCGTTTCTGGTTTTCAGATTCGGGCTTTTTCATTTCCCATTTAAACAATATTAAAAGATTTAAATAAAGAAACAGTAATTCATTTTGTATTACAATTGCTATTCGAACATCCTAACTTTATTTGGTTTGGGATTTGTTATAATGCAATTGCAATTATAATACAACTAAATTTCAAACAGGCAGAAATTCTATTCATATCCTACACGCCTACTTTTCATTCCTACTGACAGTCAATATTATAATTGCGCTTTTACGCTGAAGTTAAAACTTAAAATCGGTCCTATGAAAGCAAAAGTATTTATAATAATATTGTATCTATTAGTTTCCCAAAACTCACACTCGCAGTGGGTAGGAAAATTTATAAATTTCGGTGATAATAAAACTGTTCATTCACTTGTATTTTATAACGGAGTTCTATTCGCATCAACAGCAGCTTACGGTGTACATTATACATCAAGCAATGGAGATGACTGGTCTTCCGAATTAACTTATCAAACCATTGACGGTACAGTCAGAAGTATGATTCTGAATGAAAACAGATTTTATGCCTCTGTTGATGATAGCGGAGTATATACATCAATGAATGGCTATACATGGACAAGAACTTCTCTCGGCGATAAAGAAGTATATTCAATTGCTGCAAACAGTAATATTGTCTATGCTGGCACCTGGGGCAAAGGTGTTTTTAAGTCAACAAACTTTGGAGCTACATGGGATTCCAGCGGACTAAGCGGAATGAGAGTAACTGCGCTTGCAATTTCAGGTAACTACATTTTTGCGGGAACCAATAACTCTACTACACCTAAAGGAGTTTACATTTCTACTAACGGCGGCGCTAACTGGACTCAAAGCTCACTGAATAACAAAGTTATAACTTCGTTTGCTGTGCAGGGGACAAATATTTATGCGTCAACGTATAATCAAAATCCCAGCGGAGTTTATATCTCAACTAATTCCGGTGTAACGTGGACAATTACCGCTTTGAATAGCAAGCTTGTTAATAGTGTTTACTCCTATGATAACAAGCTGTTTGCCGGAGTTTACAATGGCGGTGTTTATTATTCATCAAATAACGGCTCCACCTGGAAAACTAAAAACGAAGGATTTCCTCCAACATCACTTCCATCTGTATACTGTTTTGCTGTAGCAAACGGCTACATCTTCGAAGGCAATTATGGATGGTCAGTCTGGCGCAGGAGTTATTCTGAGACAATTGATATTAAACAACTATCTACTGAAGTTCCCGATGGATATAAATTAGAGCAAAACTATCCTAATCCTTTTAATCCAACAACCACTATAAATTTTTCAATACCTAAAGAATCAATTCTATCATTTATAATCTACGATGCAACAGGAAAAGAAATTCAGAGATTATTGGATAATGAAAATATAAAAGCCGGAGCTTATGAAATTAAATTTAACGGCAATCACCTTACTTCAGGAATTTATTTCTACCGGTTTGAAGCAGGGGATTTTACGAATACTAAAAAAATGATACTCATTAAATAGAACTCTTTAGTAAATTTTAGAAAATCTCAACCGAAGATTTAGTCGGAAAAAAGTCGGATTTTGTTTTTCCCGATATTGTAAAAACAATACAGCCAAATTTTATTTTTAAATTTGGTCGGATTTTGGTCGGGTTTTCTTATTGTTAACCACCCCCTTCCCCTCCTTAACAAGAAGGGGGTTTGTACATCTCGTTCCGATGCTGCAGTTTCGGAACGTAAAACAACTTTTGTATTTGGTCGGGTTTTGGTCGGGTTTTCCTCATCCCATTATTGTAAAAACAACATTGATATTTTTCTTCTCTCTCCATTGATGGATTTTTGACGGATTTCTTCTGCTCATTGTTAATCAATCATTGTTAATTGCAAAATTTGAATTTAAAAATCATTATCAGTAAATTAGCAGTATTCCAAATAACCCTACAAATCTAAACCATGGAAGCAGAACAAAAATCATTACCTAAATGGATACTTATCGTCTCAGGACTTTTTGCGTTAATGGAAATTGTAGCCGGCATTGCAATATGCCTTTCGCCTCAGGGCGTTCTGGAGAAAGTTGATGTTAGCGCACAAGGTGTAATTTATTTAGTATATATGTGGGCTGTGCGTCAATTTGCCATAGGTGTTATCTTCGCATACTCGACATTTAAAAAATCTGTTGCTATGCTCACACTTTCTTACATATTCTTTTTAGTAATGTTTATTGGTGACATTATTGTCGGAATTTTACAAAAAGAAATTTCATTTATCATCACTGCCTTAGTAATGTGCATTATTTCATCTGTGATGTTATTTGCAGTAAATAAAAAAAGATAAGCTTAACCCTTGCACCTCTCGTTCCAACGCTCCGGCGTTGGAACACAAAATCTCTTTTAAATTTGGTCGGAAAAAAGTCGGATTTTCTTTTTTCCGGTATTGTAAAAACAATACAACAAAATTTTGTTTTTTAATTTGGTCGGATTATGGTCGGGTTTTATCTACCGCTCCCTTCCCCCTCCTTACTAAGGAGGGGGGGTAAGGAGAAGAACAATTTTTGCTCTTCCTTACCATTAACCCCATCCTAACCCTCCCCTTAGTAAGGGGAGGGAATTAGTTTTAAAAGTTGGAAAAAGGTCGGGTTTCATCTATAACTCATAACTCATAACTCCAATAAGCCGCGAATAATTTAACAAGACTTTTATTTTAATGAAATCGTATTTTACTCATTACTACTAATAGGGAAGTTTATTTCGAATGGTGTTGACAGGAAAGGCAGATAAACTTTCTCATTCCCAACTGACTGTCTCGCTTAAGCGGGTTCTTAGTTGGGAAAGTAAATTAAGTTTGAGATTTGATTTGTAACGTTAAACGAGAAGTACAACTCACTAGAAATTAATTCTTAATGCAGCGGGCGTTTTTTTATCATGCCGCCTTTTGTATCGGTTACACCGCTCTGAACAATAAATGCCTTCGCATCAATCTTATCTATTTCATTAAGGATTTTCTGTATCTCAAGTCTTGTAACGACTGTGTATAAAATATCAAAATCCTGCTCTTTCTGTCCTCGCGAGCCGTACCCCTTACCGCCTTTAAAGACAGTAACACCCCGCCCGATTTTTTCGATTACCATACACCTTATTTCTTCACTTTGCTCTGAAATAATTGTAAGTTCAACATACTGCTCTATGCCTGCGACAATAAAGTCAACTGACTTGGATGCAGAAATATATGTAAGTATAGCGTATAGTGCTACCTCAATTCCGAAAAGAAATCCTGCCATTGAAAATATCAGAAGATTGAATAAGAGTATAACTTCTCCTACGGTAAGACTGGATTTTTTGCTGATGTAAACTGCAAGCACTTCCGTGCCGTCAAGAACTGCTCCTCCGCGGATGTTCAGACCTATTCCAAGTCCTAGAAAAATTCCGCCGAAGACTGATATTAAAAGTTTATCGGCAGTGATAACAGGGAAGTGAACCAGCCAGATGCAAAGCGCCAGCCCGCCGATAGCAAATGCAGTTTTAATAGCAAATGATCTTGATATCTGCCTGTATCCCATTATTATAAACGGAATATTAAATATTACAATAAGCAGTGAAAGCGGAAGAAAAGTAATTTCGTTCACTATCAGAGATATACCTGTTACACCTCCGTCGAGAAAGCGGTTTGGCAGAAGAAAGCCTTTAAGCCCGAAGCCTGCAGAAAAGATTCCGGCAATTATTAAAATGCCTGAAAGAAGATTATTGCGGTTTATGATTCTAGACATACCGGAAGTTTTTTGGTAGCAATATAACTAAGATAAGAAGTTAATAAAAAGCAGAAACGAAATTCTGAATTGCGATAATTAGTTTTTTAATTTTGGCTTAAAATGTCTCACTTACGGCTATTATTGTATAAAATTAATAGGTAATTTTGTATAGAATTAATAATAATACTATGGCTGTAAAATTCATATTTCTTGTATTGCCTGATTTACACCTTATGGACCTTGCGGGACCGAATCAGGTAATTCATGCATCAATTGGTTACGGAGCAGAATTTGAAATTGAATACTGCTCAATTAATAAGCCTCTCTCAACATCATCAGGTCTGCCAATCGGTGAGCTGAAAAATTTTTCGGAAGTAAAAGTAAATAGCGGGGACTTTGTAATTGTCGCAGGAACAAGCTCGGCATACCTTACATCAGAAGAATTTTTAAAAGAAAAAAAATTATTAAGATGGCTTAAAGATGTTCACAGTATAGGCGTTAATATCTGCAGTATATGCACAGGTGCGTTTGCATTAGGCGCAGCAGGTCTGCTGGATGATATAAAATGCACAACACATTTTAGTCTTACTGAAGACCTGCAAAAGCTGTATCCAATGGCTAATGTCGTAGAAAATATTTTATTTACTGAGTCAAACGGAATTTACACGAGTGCAGGCATTGCCTCGGGAATAGATTTAACACTTCATATAGTCGAAGAGCTGAAGGGAAGTTACTTTGCTCATCTCATTGCGAGAGAGTTAGTTGTATATAATAGAAGGACGGGAAATCAGAAGCAGCACAGCGAAATGCTTGAGTTCAGAAATCACATGCACTCCGGTATTCACAGAGTGCAGGACTGGCTGCATGCGAATCTTCATAAAAAAGTAAATCTGGTTCAACTTGCAGAAATTGCAAATATGAGCGACAGAAATTTTACAAGAGTATTTAAAAGAGAGACGGGGATAACAGTGAAAAATTATGTAACTGTTTTGAGGAAAGAGAAGATAAAAACACTGAGTAAAAATCCCGATATTTCGAAATCACAGATTGCAAGAAAGTGCGGACTGCTGAGCTCACGGCAGATATTTAGGATTATGAACCGCGAAGATAAAGCACTGGCTGTATAAAAGAATTTTAAAAATTTTTAATAATATAAAAAATGAAAACAAATCTATCCAAATTATTTTTTATAATAGCGTTAGCATTTTGCTTTTCAACCGGAGCCTCAATGAATGCAGTGAAAGAAATAAAAGAAGAAAAATTAAATCCTGTAGATAAGTCAGCACTGGACCAATTGCTTGATGACTACTATGAGGAGAATCTAAAAATATTTCCTCTTACAGCAACATCAATAGGAGATAACAGATATAACGACCAATGGCCGAATTACATTTCACAGGAAGTAATGGCCGGATTGAAAAAATTTCATGCTAAGTATAAAGAGAGACTTGAAAAAATAAATCGTGAAAACTTATCTGAAAAAGATAAGCTGAATTATGATGTTATTCAGTGGGAGTGTGAGATGGGGCTTGAAGGATTGAAGTTTAAAGATTATCTGATGCCGATAAATCAGATTTTCTCCCAGCATTTATTTGTTCCGCAGATGGCAGATGGCAGCGGCTCGCAGCCGTTTCAAACTGTTCAGGATTATGATAACTGGATAAAGCGGCTTGATGAATATCTGGAATGGATTGATTCAGCAATTGCTAATATGAAAATCGGGATTAAAGAAGGATATGTTTTACCGAGAGTACTTGCTGTTAAGATGATTCCGCAGTTTGATGAAATAACGAAAGGCACTGTTGAAGAGCATCAGTTTTATACTCCAATTAAAAATTTTCCCAAAGATTTTAATGAAAAAGATAAGAACAGACTTACTGCTGAATATAAAAAACTGATAGGAGAAAGAGTGATTCCTGCCTACAAAAGAATGACGGAGTTTCTGAAAAATGAATACGTACCGAACTGCAGAGAGACGGCAGGAGTAAGCGATATACCGATGGGAAAAGAATACTATGCTTACTGCGTGAAGCTGAATACAACAACTGAATTAACTCCGGATGAGATCTATTCCATAGGAGAAAAAGAAGTTGCGCGAATTGCGATTGAGATGGAAAAAATAAAAGAGCAGGTCGGATTTAAAGGAACATTGAAAGAATTTTTAGCAGATGTAAAAACTAATAAAGACCTGATGCCTTTTAAAACGCGCGAAGAAGTGCTTGCGCGGTTTGAAAAAATAAATGAAAGCATAAAGCCTGCGCTCTCAAAATTATTTACAAGAGCACCGAAGAGAGAAATGAAAATTGAAAGAATGGCGCCGTATTATGAAGCCACAAGTCAGCCGTTTTATATGCCGGGACCTTTTGACGGCTCAAGGCCGGGAGTGTTTTATGTTCCGATCCCTGATCCCGAAAAATATAATATCTATGCAGATGAAGTATTGTTTGTGCACGAAGGTGTACCGGGGCATCACTATCAGGGTGACTGGCAGATGAACGATACAAATCTCCCTGCAATAAGGCAGCTTGTCTGGTACGTTGGCATGGGTGAAGGCTGGGCATTGTATGCAGAGGCGCTTGGTAAAGAGCTGGGATTGTATAAGGACCCGTATCAATATCTTGGAATGTTAAGCTTTGATATGCTAAGAGCGACCAGACTTGTGATTGATGTCGGTCTTCATATGAAGGGCTGGACACGAGAGCAGGCAATGGATTATATGAAAGCGTACACACCGATTGATGATGCAATGGTGGAGTCATCTATTGAGAGATACATGGGAAATCCAGGGCAGGCATTGGGATATAAAATAGGACAGCTGAAAATTCTTGAACTAAGAAGTAAGGCGGAGAAAGAGCTGGGAGATAAATTTAATATTGCTCAGTTTCACGAGCAGGTTTTATCTGCGGGCAGTGTACCGTTGAGAGTATTGGAAAATAAAATCAATCACTGGATAGAAACAGAAAAAAATAATTTATAAAATTAATAAATATTTTTAAAATGAAATTATCAGAATTAAAAGAGTTACCGGAATACTTCGACAGGTATATTAAAAAATGCGATGATGTAGAAATTATACATGCGATGCAGACTAGTATAGATGAATTGAATGAAATCCCATTGGATGAATGGAAAAAAATCGGAAACAAAACTTATGAACCCGGCAAATGGAACATAAAAGATATTCTTCAGCATCTTATTGATACTGAAAGAATATTTTCTTACAGAGCACTTGTATTTGCCCGCGGAGACGGGCAGCGGGTGCCTTCATTTCCCGAAGATGATTATGCAGCTGCGGCGAATGCAGGGGAGCGCACATTGGAAGATTTGATTAGTGAGTTGAGGTCAACACACGAATCTGCTAAAATACTTTTTCAATCTTTTTCAGAGGAAGTATTATTAAGAACCGGTGAAGGATTTAAAGGACCATATTCCGTTGCTTCAATAGGATTTATAATGCCCGGGCATCAGCGATGGCATTTTGATGTGATAAAAGAAAAATACTTAACCTTAGTTTAGTCTTCATAACAATCCGAAACCTCTGCTTTCCTTTCGGCAGGGGTTTTTTGTTTCACTTCTCAACACACTTTTCTGTTTATACTTTTTCATCATTATTTATTTGGCATTCTAATTGCTATTATGATAGTTATACCACATAATATGCAGTACAAATTCAGATGAGATTATTAATATCTCTCACTTGTTAAATCTTGGGCTTGGTTTATAAAGGAATTTCTTTGCAATTTTTTTATAATTCTAAACTAAATCAGGAATGTTCTATGAAAACCTTTCTTTCCTTAATATTACTTACAATCATGTCTTATAATTTTAATAGTGCATCTGCTCAGGGAAGCAGTGAATATACTTACGTAAGTTCAGATGTTAAGTATCAGTACATTGGAACTTATGATGTTACGAGACTGAATAAAATTTTTACAACAGAGCTTGCAGAATTTGCTCCGTTCAAGCAGGAGTATCCGCAGCCAAAGTATTCTGTTAAGCTGTACAAAGTTTTATATGAATCCGTTATTCCCGAACAAAATAATAAGCCCACAACGGCATCAGGTTTAATTGCTATTCCTGAAACAGGAAACACTACTATGCCCGTTGTTTCATATCAGCATGGAACGGTGTTTACAAAATATGAGGTTCCTTCACAGCTGGAAAATTCATACGAAACACGTATTGAAGTAGCGCAGTTTGCCGGCAACGGGTATATTTTAATTGCTGCTGATTACTTCGGCAAAGGAAGCTCAGATGAAACGGACAGCTATACAGTAAAAGCAAGCACTCAGCAGGCTTGTATCGATATGTACAAAGCTTCGCAGTATGTAACAAAAGCCCTGGGTGTAAATATGGGAGAATTATATCTTAGCGGATGGTCACAGGGAAGTTATTGTACTCTGGTATTTTTAAATAAACTTGAGAGCCTCGGAATAAAAGTAAAAGGCGCAGCTGTTGCAAGCGCTCCGACGGATCTATTTGCAGCAGTTAACAGATGGGTGTATAATCCGCAGCCGATTGATGCAGTATGGCTTACAGGGTGTATGGCTTTACAGTTTAACTCGTATGAGGAATATTACAATTTACCGGGACTGATGAATGCTGCTATAAAGCCTGAATATCAGGATGTAGTAAGAAGTTTTTATCTCAATAAAACTGACTATGAAGAATTTGCTAAAAAGACTCCTGCTAAAGTTTTAGATCTGCTCCAGCCTGAATTCATAAAAAGGAACTCAACACTAAGCAGAAGATTTTTTGAAATACTTGAAGAGAACCAGGCATACAGATGGAGAACAGCTACTCCTTTGCAGACATATTACGGAGATATAGATGAAGTGATACCGGAATTTTTAGCAAGACTGCCGGAGGGATATCAGAAATTAATCGGTGGTGCGGAAGTTACTGCAATAGCTGCAGGAAGCAAGGCTGACCATAGAGGAACGTTTCTTTACTCTGTTGCTCATGAGTTAAAATGGTTTGATGAATTACAAAAAAATAATCAGAATTTGAATTAATAAAAAAGATGTAATAATAAGGGGAAGCCCGGAGGAAATTTCTTTCGGGCTTTTTTATAGGTGTTAATCTCTATCAACATAATAAGTATTCAGATCGATTTTATAATAATCAGGAAGTTTGGGAATAAGTCCCCATGTAGTCATAAATTTTCCTCCTGCGCGGCACCCTCCATAAATAATATCAATACAGATACTGAATTTTTTTGAATATTCATCATTGACACTATAGTATTTGAATTTTGCATGACAGTCACCCCCATGATAACTGAATAACACGAGAGTATTCTTACTGAAATCAATTTTACTGAAGCTGATAGGGTAAGATGAATTAGTCGAATCTATAAAATTTACTGCAGTGCTTTTAGATTTAAACACGAGCATTGAATCACTTTTTAAATAATAAAATTCAATATTCGAGGGACCAAGGAGGGAAAGATTAGAACTATTTGTATCTGAAGAAAACTGAGCTTCTAAATTCTCAATTTGAGCAGAGCATAAATTGGAAAAGAAAAGTAAGAATGTAAAAAGTGCAGGCAATAGAATTTTTCCCATAAAGGTTTTTATTTTTTTAATGCATCAATTAAACGAAAGTTCCTAATCTAGCTCACTTAAAACAGAAGATTAAATTCGTACTATTAATGTAATTACTTGAGTTAACTAAAAACTTGTTTGTTAACATAAAGACTGTTATTTTAGTAAACCCTGGAAAATAAAATAATTCATATGAAAAACTTTTTTAACAACAACAGGAATTTTGCAATAAGAAAGATTGTTGCAAAATTCTTAAGTTTTTGGATTTTTTGTATTTTACTGGTAAATTATGGATTTGCCGCTACTTCAATATCTGGATATGCTTATTATCTAGATTATCTTACAAAAGAGCCAATTCAAATTGAAAATAATCATTATACATTGCAATTCTTTTGGATTGATCCTTTGGATAGATCAGTTCACATAGTTGCAGGAAATGGAAGTACAGCAACAATCGAATATGCAGCTGACGGCTCGTATTCTGTTGAAATACCTGATGAATATGCAGACTTAGATTTGTATGCAGTAATATTTCCAGAGGACGAGAAAGAAGATGCATTTTACACATCTTATCATCCGGCAACACTGGAGATAGAATCTGCCGTCAGTTTCATTCCGAATCAAGTTAATGGGGCATTTAGTCCTAATGGTGTAGGAAAAGAAATAATTGAAAGACCGATAGGACTTTCGTCAAAAATTAAGGGTAACTTGATATTTAAAAAAGATTTTAAGAACAGCGAAAACTTTACTCCTACTATTATTAGTTTAGTTCAAAATAACATACCAATCAATAATACTAGTACAAAAGCAAATAATTAAGAATTACTAGCTTATCCAGGAATTTATAAAATAATTTTCAGTAGACCCGGATATACTACTCAGATTTTTACAATTAACGTATCAGAGGCAAAAGTTTCGGATCTATTTAAAGACATTGATTTTGCAAAAATAAATCATAGTATACAATCAGTTACTCCTGATAAATTTGTACTTGAGCAGAATTTCCCTAATCCTTTCAATCCGACTACATCTATAAGTTTCTCGCTCCCTAAAGATGCAGTAGTTACGTTGAAAGTTTTTGACATATCGGGAAAGGAAGTTGCTGTTTTACTTAATAATGAATTCAAGCAGGCTAACAGCTACTCAGTGACTTTTAACGGAATAAATTTATCATCCGGAGTTTATTTCTACAGTCTTGAAGCAGAAGGTTTTACGGATACAAAAAAGATGATACTTATAAAGTAATTATTTTAAATTGTAAATTAAGATTAAAAGCCCGGTGAGATTATTCATCGGGCTTTTTTTATATATAAAACAATTGGTAATTTTTTTCCTTCTTCAAGTATATCAAATTCATTTTTATTATTTACTGTATTATTTATTTTTAACACATAAACTAAATCCCCAGATGTCATTTATAAAAACCTCAGTTGTAGTACTTTTATTGGTAGTTTTTTATTCTGTTTCATTTCAGGAATCCGAAGTTAATTCAATTGATAAGGAAAACAAATTTTCATTACAGGAATTTAATTGTGATGAAGATGATTTATCCGCCAAATCAAGTGAATCATTTGAAGCATTAAATTTTATTAATGATTCACGCTCGTATCCGTTTTCAGATATTCCTTCAGATAAATATGCCCGTGAATATGAAAAATCAAAACTAATTCCTTCACTGACTTCCAATACCGATGCAACAAATACCTGGACAAATATAGGACCGGAAAATATCGGGGGAAGAATGTTATGCGTAGCAATAAGTCCGGCAGATACATCAGTTCTATGGGCAGGCGCTGCAGGCGGCGGATTATGGAAAAGCACTAACGGCGGACTAGGCTCAACTGCATGGGTAAACGTGCCAACGGGATTTCAAACGGTAGGAGTAAGCTCGATTGCAATTGATTCTGCGAATACAAATATAATGTTCATAGGCACGGGTGAAGTTTACGGTTATACTGCTGCATTGAACGGACTAAGCACAAGAACAACGCGCGGCAGTTACGGTATTGGTATTTTGAAATCAACAAACAGTGGAGTGAATTGGACGAAATCATTAGACTGGACTTATGCGCAGAACAGAGGCGTAGCAGATTTAGTTATGAATCCACGAAACTCTAATACAGTTTATGCAGCAACATCAGAAGGAATTTATAAAACCATAGATGGCGGCACAAACTGGACACAGGTTTTTACGGGACAAATGGTAATGGATCTTGAGATAGACAGAATTGATACTAATATAATTTATGCAGGTGTGGGAAATTTATCCAGCGCTACGCAGGGAATTTATCAATCCACCAATTGCGGCGCAAACTGGACTGAACTTACAAATGGATTGCCGGGCACTAATACAGGAAGAGTAACATTAACTTCTTATGCAGGAAATCACAGAACAGTTTTTGCAGTAATTGGAAGCAGGACCTCTTCAGCAGGTACAGTAGGGGTTTACAGAACTACTGACCAGGGAACAACATGGACTCAGACTTCAGACGGAACTCCGGATTTTTTAGAAGACCAGGGATGGTATGCATCGGGTCTGAAAGTGAAAGATAACGATTCATCGCAGATACTTTTCAGCGGAGTGAATTTTTATAAATCTACAGATTACGGAGTAACGCTCACACAGGTCAGCAGCACAAATACAAGCGCAGCAAATTATATTCATGTAGACCATCATCATATAATTTCAAATCCATACGATGCAAATAAAATATACGTGGCAACAGACGGCGGTATATACAGGTCGTTTGATTTCGGCGCAAACTATACACGATGTAATAATAAACTTGTGACGGCGCAGTTCTATGGAGGATTTTCAAATTCGGCAACTGATTCTACGCTTGCCATTGGAGGATTGCAGGATAACGGAATTGCAAGATATGACGGAAGCAATAGCTGGTACAGGCCTTCGGGCGGCGACGGAACATATTGCAGTATAAATCCGCTGAATAATAATTCGATTTTCATGGGTGATAAATATATGGAAGTAAATTATTCATCAAACAAAGCTGCGCAAAATACAATGACGACAACATTCACATCGAATAGCGTGAATGCAAATTTTATTGCTCCGATAGTAAGAAGTCCGGCAGATACGGGAGTTGTTTATGCAGGAGCGAAGAAAATATTCAAGTCAACAAACGGCGGAATAAGTTTTGATTCTTTAAGCGCTCAGTTAGATGGCAATAAAATTCTTTCGATTGCAGTATCACGAACAAGTTCAGATACATTATATGCGGCGACTGTTCCGAACTCAGGCGGCGCAAATCAGATGGGGTTTTTTAAGAGTACAAACGGAAGCACAAGCTGGACAAATATCACAACGGGTCTACCGAACAGATATCCGAATAAAATTGCTGTTTCGCCGTTTGACAGCAAAATTGTTTTTGCTGCATTCGGAGGATTCGGTACTTCGCACGTTTACAGAACAACTGACGGCGGAACAACCTGGGAAGACATAAACGGAATCCTGCCCGATGTTCCGGTGCAATCGATAGTTGTAGATCCTTCTGTAACCAACAATGTATATCTCGGAAATGATTTGGGAATATATTTAAGCACAAACTCGGGAACAAACTGGTCTTCATTTAATGATGGAATGCCTGAGGCTGTAATGGTTTTTGATTTAAGCATTTCTCCCGCGAATAATACTATAAGAGCTGCAACGCATGGCAGGGGAGTTTATGAAAGGAAGCTATGGCCTGACGGTCCGCTGCCGGTGGAATTGATATCGTTCAGTTCATCTGTTGATAGAAATAAAGTGAAACTCATCTGGAAAACGGGAAGCGAATTGAATAATAAAGAGTTTCAGATAGAAAGAAAAAATAACGAAGAGAACTGGAAAATAATAGGAGGTATGAGCGGTGCAGGTAACAGTAAAACAGAACAGAGATATTCGTTTGAAGATATGGCAGTAAGCAAAGGGAAATATTTTTACAGGCTGAAGCAGATTGATTATAACGGTAATTATAAATATTATGAATTAGGAAATGAAGTTAATATAGGAGTGCCTGAAAAATTTATACTTGAGCAGAATTATCCGAATCCGTTTAATCCAACTACCAAAATAAATTTTACTTTGTCAAAAGATGCAGCGGTAACACTTACTGTATTTGATATAAGCGGAAGGGAAGTCGCACGGTTATTGAATGACGAAATGAAAATTGCAGATTATTATTCAATAGATTTTAATGGAGTAAATTTGTCATCGGGAATTTATTATTACAGATTACAGGCAGGAGAATTTATTCAGACAAAGAAGATGGTTTTAGTTAAGTAGAAAGTAGAATATTAATTGTAATAATATTAGCCTGTTGAGAAATCAACGGGCTTTTTTTATTGGTAAAAATGGGCTGCAAACCACATAAAAGGAAAAATTGTGTTATTGAACTGAGCATAACAAACCATTAAGTTTTTATGTGGACATTTCAAAAAAATATCTGATAGAGTATTATAACTCTCTGCAAAAAGAGTGTACAGGTTATGTTTTAAAAATCAATAACGAATTTAAGAGAAAAGATATTCATAATTTCAGAGTTGCTGTAAAGAAAATGAATGCGTTTAAGTCGTTTATAAAATTTATAGAACCTGAGTTTGAGATTTCAGAAAAGGAATTAGAGAAAATTTATAAGTCTGCAGGAAGGCTGCGAACTCTGACTTTGCTGAAGAAAGATATTAAGGATTTAAAACTATATGACAAGCAGTGGAAAAAATATTTCAGGGAGAGACTAAAAAAGGAAAAGAAAAATTATAGCGATACATATGGAGAGTTTGAAAAAGTCAGAAAAGAAAAATTTCACGGACAAGCAGATAAGATCTCTTTTGTCATAAATGAAGAAAATTACTTTGAGCAATCAGCGGGAGAGTATTTAAGAAGTTTGTACAGCAACATTAAAAAAATTTCAACTAACATTCCTAAAACATCATTTCACGATATAAGAAAGCTTATGAAGGAACTTGGATATAATTATTCTCTGCTTTCAGAGGCTTTTTATTTCTTAGCGAATGAAAAATTTATTTCAGATATAAATAATTTTAATAAAATTCTGGGCAAATGGCATAATAAAGTTGTTTTAAAAAAATTTATAATGAGAAAAAAGAAGTTTGAAGACGGGGACAGAATTGCAGAGCAAGTGCAGATAGATGTAAAGAAGGATGAAAAGTATATTCAAAGCTTATTAATTACTTTTGTGATGAAAATTAAAGGAACTAAATTTTTAATAAATATGTAATAAATCTTGTGGGGATTTAGATGTATTATTTTTTATTTTTTTTTTATTAAATAAACTCTAAATCATGAAAACGATATACGCAGCATTTACATTTCTAATAATGTTTTTCATTTCTGTTAATTCTTATTCTCAGGATAGAAAAGTTACTCTCGGTTTGGGAGCAAACGTTCCCGTCGGTGATTTCGGCAATATGTATAAGGCCGGACCTTCAGCTCAGCTTGGATTTGTTTTTTTATCTCTTCCTATTTTACCGGTAGATTTTTCCATTTCGGCAGAATATAATTCATTCGCTTATAAGAATGAATATTTCACCGATCAGTTCAAAACAAATTTGGGAGTAACGGCAGGGAATTTCAACCCTGACTGGAAGGCAACTGACTTTGCTATAATGGTTGGCGGCAGGGTAAAACTTCCGGGTTTAATTCTAAATCCGTACGGAGAGGCGCAGATTGGAGTTCATTTTATGAATTTTAATCAAAGACTTACCGGACAGCTTAATTCATCGAGTTCAGACCCTTCAAATATTTCAATGGCAGGAGCAACGGAATCTGCCAGCGAAACAGGAATCGGCACGGCATTCGGTATTGGAACAGAAATTTCAATTTTCCCGAAAATTACGATTGATATCGGTGCTAAATATAATTATGCGGGTATAACTTATTCGAAAGGCTATACTGTTTTCAGAAATAATAATTCTCAATATACAACACCTGAAATGAAAAATGTTTCTTTTATTTCTGGAAGAGCGGGGATACTGATTAGCTTTTAAAATTCACAAAGGGATTTATTAACTTACGCCTGTTGAAGAAATTTAGCGGGCGTTTTTTTTATATGATAAGAAAAATTGAAAGAGCTAAAAATAAAACGGAACATCTTCTGGGTAAGATGTTTTTAAAATTAAATTAATCCGTTACTTTGTTTAACTGAGTCTTTTTCTCCGATAAAATATCGTAAATAAGACTGAAATACTGTACTCCGTATCTGGGGTTTTTACTGTAAGCGGAAATTGAATTTTTCTCAATCGCTTTTTTAATTTCTTGAATTCTGAAATCGATGTAAGTAGATAGTACTGAATTTCCCGCCAACTCAACTTTAGAGTTTTCGAGTTTTTTTAACAGGGAATTCAATGACAATTCATCCAGCTGCATTTCAAAAGCTGTCTTATCAGACTCTGCTTCAATACAGTTTTCAGAATAATAAACGAGAGAACTTTTAGTGATTTCCATCAGGAAATCCAATGTCGATAACTCAAGGAGCTCTTTTTCCATATTGATTGTTGGAATAATGTTATTACAAAAAGAGCTGGGGTGAAAATAGGACTGGTTTTGTAATTAAAATAGTTGTTTCGTTTTGTCCTATAAATCGGGCTGGAAGGATAATACTGTTAGGGGATATGGGAAAAATAGTACGAGGGAACTTTTTCTTTATGGCTCTATAATATATGGCATAACGCAATAAAAATCAAGTGGTATTTTTTGCAAAATTAAATTAAAAGTGTAAAAAAAAACGCCTTCCGGTAACTCCCGAAAGGCGTTTAGCAAACAAGAAAAACTCGAGTATTGCCCCTATTGTATTACAAAAATAAAACCTGCGACAGCTAAAATGACTGCGCAAACCACCACAAAAACTAATGTGGTTAATCCAGAAATGCTTCTTGCAAGCATTTTTCCCCCTGTTAGATTATTTTAAAGAACCTGCTTTACAAAATTATATTATCTTAACTTAAAAAACAAAGCTTATTTTGCAGATTAACGATAATTTAACACTGATTTTTTTCGGCAAATGTGCAAGGTTTTTAATTCTATCAAATAACAGTAACATATTGCAATTGGTTGAATAGTATGATAACTATTTATTTTGATATTTTAGGGTTTTTCAAGTTTTTACTTTTGAAATATGGTGACTTGCCATTGAAAGAATAGTATCAAGGTATAGTTGTTTACAAACAGGTTACAAATTTTTCATTAACTTTTTAGCTTAAAATAGAGTAAATTTGAAATATAAATAAAGTTCATATATATGTCTCTGATAAAGGAATTTAAAGAGTTTACCATGCGGGGAAATGTGCTTGACCTTGCAATCGGTGTAATCATTGGTGGTGCATTTGGCAAAATTGTGTCTTCTCTTGTTGATAAAGTTATAATGCCTCCTATTGGTTTAATTCTCGGCAAAGTAAATTTTGTCGATCTTAAATTTGTACTTCAACCGGCAGTAATGCAGGGTGAAAAAGTAATTGAGCCTGAAGTGGCTTTAGGTTATGGTGCATTTTTACAGACAATAATTGATTTTGTGATTATTGCCTTCTGTATTTTTATGGTAATTAAAATTTATCAGGCAGCTGTAAAAAAATCGGAAGAGGCTCCTCCTCCTCCTGCTCCGCCTACAAAGGAAGAAGTTCTTCTGACAGAAATACGGGATTTATTAAAGCAGAGCAAAGAAATTGTAAAGTAAATAAATACAAGCAGCTATTTTAAAAAATCGGTAACAAATAAACACCGTTTGGTATAAGAATTGCTCTAATGTATTATTTATGTCGTAGTTGGCATATTCCAAAAATCAACCCTTTTAATGAAAAAATTCTTTACCCTTTTCCTTCTTCTAATATCAGTTAATTTTGCATTCAGCGGAGGCGCAGGGACTAAGTTCCAGATGTATGTACCTCCAACCAACGAAAATGTGAATAGACCTGTTTGCATGGTAATAACTGCATTTACCGATTCCACTTCATTTGTACTTACGGATGATAATTCTGACGGAGATAATGATGATTCTTTTTCAGGAATGTTAATGAGAGGGCAGTCTTATGTTTGTTATATGAAGGACGGCGCTGTGAACGATGATGCAGGCGGAAAATGGGACGGAGATTATTTTACAGTTACTTCTACAAAGCCTGTAGTTGTATATCAGGCAGTGAACTCTGACTGGGAGCATGATTTCATTCCTTCCGATAACGGTACGATGACGGGTAACACTTTTTTTATATACGTAAACACATCACCATTTTCAAATCGCGATATAAACGTTTTCACATATTTTGATAGTACTAATGTAAGGATAAACGATATTTCCGTTTCCGGTTCAAACAATACCGGCCTTACTTCGGTAAATCCGCTGCCGAATAATAATCTGCTTGTAAATAAAAATCTGAACATAAAAGAAGATCTGATTTATACTTCTTCTACGGGAATTAATTTATTGAATAACGGTAAGAGTTATATGATAACTACTTCCAAACCAGTAAGCGTTCAGTATGGCGCATTATATACTAATGCAAGAGAAGCAGGAGCCTTCGTGCCCGGATTAACAGGCAGCACGCTTGACTCTCTTTTCTATTTTAATATTCCCTCTGATTATAAAAAAGAGCAGGAACTAAGAATAGCTTCATATTCAAATAATGTAACTCTTAAAGTCGAATGGCTTAATAACGGTACTAATTGGGTACAGCTTCAGAGTTACAATTTAAATCAGTACTCAGTCGGGAATTTTCTGGATAACGGAAATCAGAATGAACAAAAATTGCGCGCTTATACAAACGGCGGTAAGGTCTCGATCTTTGAAGGCAATTATCTTCAGAGCTCAAACGGAGCAACAAGTTCCGATATCTATACTTATGCCGCATCTGACCGAGGTAATAACGCCGGAAAAAATCTGGTCGTGTATCTTCCGCAGCCAAGCAATATCAGTAATTGTGTAATACCCGGAACAACAAATAAATATACTACATTGGCAGCCGACGGATTATTCACACATCTTTTTATATATGCAAACTATGATGCTTCAGCGGTGAGAATACGTGATAATAACTTAGCGGGAATAATCGATACTACGGTAAATTTATCTGCAGGTAAGTTTTATGATTTTAGAGTAAAAAAAACGAAATATAATCAGCTTAGTAATAACGGAAGCACAATTCCGTATCTTAGAGTTACTTCAACTCAGCCTGTAAATGTAGCAGCGTGTAACTGGTCAACTGACTGGATGTGTTTCGCAAATGATGCAATAGCAGATAATGTTAATGTAATAAATAACACTTCTAAAACGGATGTCACGACAACAGATACCTGCTCATATTTTGCTTATTTGACTAACAGGTCAGGTGTATCGCTCACGGCAACATCAGTTACAGTTACTATTCCGGATGGTTTGGAATATCAGTCATCAACTTTTACTAATAAAGCAGGAGTAAATTTAGGAGCGGGCACTTATACAGCAGGCACTTCACAAAGTACAATAAAATGGAGCGGATTTTCTTTTACTCCCACTGATACTTTAAGAATAAAAATTACGGGAAAAGGCGAATTAAATTATTACACGGGTAATCCTATCCCGAATAATACATCAGTTCCTATTTCAACAATTTTAAAAGGTAATGCTTTAACGGATACTTTATCTGCTCAGAATTCATCTTCAGTTGTTTTAAAAAATTCAAATCCCAATACTCAGATAAACAACTATGTGCTAGCATTCGAAGATATAAAAAACAGCGCATGGAATGACTGGGACGTGAATGATTTTGTTGCAAGCATGAAGCAGACAATTATATCAGACCTGAACTTAAACATCACAAAGATTACCTATGAATACGAAGCTCTTGCAAGAGGCTCTTCATTCGACCATGTATTCAAACATAAAATAAATCTTACAGGAAGTACTACAACTTCACTTACGGTTTATGATACATTGGGAAATATAATTCCTTCTTTGAGTTTTTCAAGTCAGGGAAACACAGGTGCGTTTACTACTACAATTTTTCCATCAAGCAAGGCAGCTTTACCTCCGGCAGGAGGATTATTCAGCACGAATACAAGTCCGCTGCAGTTAGGTGTCAAAAAAGGGTACAAGGCAAAGTTAGAGATTACAGTTAATAATACAAACAATCCTTTAAACGGATTTACAAACGGAAAATCTGACCCGTATATAATTACATCAGTTGGCGGTGAAATTCACATTGCCTCTATTGCAGGACCGTCAGGCAATACACAGAATCTTGATAATGCATCGTTAGTAGGACAGCCTCTATACGGATATTATTTGGACTTAGGCTATCAGAATCCGAATAATTTTAAATGGCCTTTAGAGGGTCCCGCTTATCCGATATGGGTGGCATATCCGAGATTCACTTCTTATATAACATCAAGCAGGACGGCAAATACTGACTGGTATAATTTTCCTGATACAACAAAGGTCTGGAAGAAAAGAGTTGTAACAACCGATGAAATGAATTATAAACAGCAGTCAAATGACAGATATGAACTGATAAATAAAGGCACAGGCAAAAGAATTTTTGAAGATTCTATAGCTAAGTTTTTTGCATCCCCCAAATATTCTGATCTTGACGGTGACGGAATACAGGAAGTTATTATCGGTGCGATGGATAAGAGAATGTATGCATTCAGAAGCAACGGTGAAATTATGACGGGCTTTCCATTTCCGACTGACGGTTTAATTCGCTCAACAGCGGCAATAGACTCTGTTAATATTAATGGTACGGGAAAGAAAGTAATTGTATTCGGCTCCGATGACGGAAATTTATTTGCTATCGATAATGCAGGTAATTTATTAAAAGGATTTCCGTTTTATACTGGCGCGCCGATAAAATCATCTCCCGTGATTGCTGATATTTATAACGACGGCAATAAAGAGATAATTATATTTTCAGGCAACGGTAAATTATTTGTGCTTGGTTTTGACGGACAGGTAAAAAGTGGTTTTCCTGTGAAAGTTCAGAAGATAGAAGATTCGTATGGCAACTTAGTGATACTTCCTTCACCTGCCATAGGAGATATAGATAATGACGGCTCGAAAGAAATTGTTCTCGGCACTGCAGACAGCACTTTGAACGTCGTAAGAGCAGACGGAAGCATTCAGCAGGGTTTCCCGGTTAAATTAGATAATGTTGTTTATTCTTCTCCTTTGATTTCTAAATTAAACGGAAATAATTATAACATAGTAGCTGCATCAAGCGGCGGATATTTATATTTATTAAAGCCTGACGGTTCAGTAATTACACAGCGTCAGCTTGCGCAGGGATTTATTTCATCTCCTGTGATTGCCGATATGAACAGGGATTCCACTAAGGAAATTTTAATTGCAGGAACTGACGGTAACATATTGTCAATAAATCCTAATAGTGCATTGGATGTTAACTGGAATATGCAGACGATAACTGAAATAAATTCAAGTCCTGTAGTTGCAGATGTTGACGGAGACGGATTTACAGAAGTTGTTTACTGCGGAATGAACGGAACTGTCTTTGTTATTAATAAAGACGGTGTGATGGACCTGAATACAACAAATTTATTCGGACTATTTAACGGATGGATTATTTCATCACCTTCCATAGGTGATTTAGACGGCAATGGAAAACTTGATATTACTATTGCATCATTAGATGAGACTATAAAAACTTATGAACTGCCGAATTCTACATCAAGCTCAGTAATTCAATGGCAGTTTTTCGGTAAGGATTTAGCCAATACGAGATTTGACGGTGTGAATAATAATGTAAGCCCTGCAGGAAATCAGTTAGGGCAGATTTTCAACTATCCTAATCCTGTAAAGGAATCAACAACATTAATCAGAGCAGAACTCCCTATAGAAACTCAGGATATAAAGCTGCAGATATATGACATGGGCGGACAGCTTGTGAAGTCAGTATCATTTAAAGAATTTACACGCAACGGATTTTTCTTTGACTACAGATGGGATTTGAAAAATGAGAGGGGAGTTGATATTGCCAACGGAGCATACATATATATCATAAAGGCAAAAGTGAACGGCAATGAATATACTAAAAGCCAAAAGATGGGAGTTGTAAGATGAAAAAGATAATATTGATAGTATTAATAATGTTTGTTTCAAAAGCTTACTCACAAAGCGGAGAGGGCGGCGAGCCGGGCGCTTTTATGAAGAACGGTTTCGGAGCAAGGCCAAACTCTCTCGGAAATTCATACACTGCGATATCAAATGACGCTTCGGCAATATTTTATAATCCGGCAGGACTTTCATCGGTAAATAAACTTCAAGTCATGGGAATGTATTCAAACTTATTCGGAAGTGTTGAAGGTTTGAATTACGGTAATATCGGGGTATCAAAAGGATTTGAGTTCGGCACTATGGGGCTGGGAATAATTTATTCATCGGTATCAGATATTCCGTATGTCGAAAACGTTTCGGGACCATCGGGAGAAACATTCTCAGATAATGAAATGGCGGTGATTTTATCTTACTCAAGAATAGTAACGGATAATTTACAGATAGGAATAAACGGTAAATTTATAAGGCATACAATTGCAGGATATGAGGCATCGGGAATTGGTTTCGATGTTGCTTTACTTACGACTTTTAATGAAAAATTAAAAATGGGATTAATGATTCAGGATGCAGTAGGAGCTACGATAAAATTAAATGGAAGAGAAGATACATACATCAGCAAATTTAAATTTGGAATTGCCTACAATCCGATATCAGTACTCACAATTTCTCCGGAGATAATGGTAACGGGGAATAAGAAAGCGCAGCTTTCCATAGGGAGTGAGTATGATGTTTACAAAAATATGATTAAATTGAGAGGCGGTTACAACACCGTTCAGGAAGCTCCTTCATTCGGTGTCGGAATAAAATATTCACAGATAAATATTGATTATAGTTACAGCAGGAACGGAGATCTTGGCAATGTAAGCAAGTTCGGTTTTATTTTAGAATTTTAATTTAAGCACTTCTAATAAGTAAGAAATACATAAAAGTTTAATGAAGAAAAACAGACAAATTTTAGTAATTGATGATGATGCAGTAACACGTAAGCTCATTTGCCATAATCTTGAAAAAGAAGGTTACACTGTATACGATGCAAATTCCTCCAATGAAGGACTGGCGCAGATTAAAAAACATAACATTGATCTTGTATTCTGCGATGTAATGATGGATGATATTGACGGTTTTGAATTTTGTAAAATGGTAAGACAGGATGAAAAATATCAGGCATTGCCCTTCGTATTTATTACTGCAAGAACTTCCAATGAAGATAAAATAAAAGCGCTGAATCTCGGCGCCGATGATTTTATTTCCAAACCGGTTAATATTCAGGATTTACTTCTTAAGACAAGCTCTATATTAAAGAGAGTTGAAATATACAGAGTTTACGGTATAAGGAAAAAATTCGAAGAGACATTTTCAGAGAAGCCATTCCAGATTTTACTTGTAGATGATGACCCGATAATTTTAAAAATATTAAGCGTTACTTTCATGGGCGCAGGATATGATTGTTTGATTGCAAATAATGCGCAGGAAGGATTTGCGCTGGCGAGAATACATAATCCTGATTTAATATTATCCGATTACATGATGCCCGATGTCGACGGTTTCACTTTCAGAAAAATGCTTCTGGAAGATAACAGACTTAGCCAGATACCATTTATCTTTTTAACAGCCAATGACCAGGATAATGTTGTAATGGAAAGCTTTGATATGGATATAAAAGATTTTATAAGCAAGACTACTAATCCCAGACTTGTTGCTGCAAAGGTCGGCAACGTATTAAAGACAATTAGAAAAGAGCGGCAGAATACTCTGCTTGAGCTGCAGGAAGCTGCTGACTCAATCAGTATGGAAGTTGTGCCGAAGAATATGCCTACACTGGAAGGGTTTGAAATAGAGCACTGGCATGTGCCTTTTAAAGGAATGCCGGGCGGTGATTTTATAGATTACATTGAGCTTGACGAAAATAATCTGGTTGTGATACTCGGCGACGTTATGGGCAAGAAATGGGGAGCATGGTTCTTTACATTCTCATTCATAGGGTATTTACGAAGCGCAATAAGAGTTGTACTGAAGGAGCAGAAAGTTTTTTCTGCTAAAGAAGTTCTGAAAAAAGTGAACGAATCAATTTATGATGATGCGAAGATATCGGAAATTTTTACAACAGTTTCACTTGTAATCGTAAATAAAAAAACAAAAGAAGTGCAGTACTCAGGCGCAGGTGATTTAGGTTTATTATACTATGATGAAGAAAGCAAACATGTAAAGCCCTATCAATCCGAAGGTATGCTTCTCGGCGCGAGGCAGAACGGCGATTACGATACCATTACAATGAGTTTAAAACATCACGATTCAATGTTTGTATTAACAGACGGTATTATTGAATCAAGAAACAGGCAGGGCGAACAGTATGGCATGGAAAGACTGGTGCAGACCATCGAAGAATCTGCCGATATGCCGAATCAATTTGAATATGTAAAAGAAAAATTTCTTGATTTCACGGGCGGAGTATTTGATGATGACGTAAGTATGATTGCAATTAAATGCGATTAAATTCTATATTACCTAATTCTATCTCTTTATAATTGTCCCTAACTGCGGAAATATTTTTCTGGCTTTTTCTCTTCATAATTTTTTATTCTTACGCGGGCTACGGCATATTAATAATTATGATATCGAAAATTCCTTTTTTGTTGAAATTAATTCCCAAGCCGTATAATTATATTCAGTCGGAAAGAGTAGTCCCGGAAAATGAACCGTATTATCCCACCATTACATTCGTAATATCAGCATCAGGCGAGCCGCAAAGAATCATCAGAGAAAAAATTGAGAATACTGAAGCTTTGATTTATCCAAGAGAGAAGCTTGAAGTAGTTTTTGCAATAGCATACGATACAGCAAATAAAGTAGATGAAACGATTGATGAATTTTATAAAAATTTTTTACTTGATCCGGCTTTAAAGAATACGACTTCTAAAGATGAAGAAATATATCTGAAGTTCAGAAAATATGATAATACTAAAAATATTAGACAGGATAAAATCCTGAGTGAAATAGAACAGCATCTTGAAGGCGATACTTTTACTTCCGACGATATTTCACTTGAAGGAAAAAAGAACATTGATGCTCATCTGAGTAAACTTGAAGAAGAAGACGAACTGAATATAAAAATCACAAAAGACATTGAACGCAGGGGAAAGATATCACAGGTAAACAGAACAGTGGAAAAAGCAAAAGGAGAGATTTTGGTTTTCTCAGATGCAAATTCATACTTCAATAAAGAGGCTTTAATAAATCTTGCAAAACACTTTGCAGATAAACAGGTAGGATGTGTAGCAGGCGAGAAAAGAGTAAAGAAAAGCGACAGCTCAACTAGCGGCGAAGGTGAAGGATTGTACTGGAAATATGAATCACTATTAAAAAAAATAGATTCAAAGTTATGGACATGCGTGGGAGCAGCCGGAGAAATATTTGCAATAAGAAAAGAACTATGGGGAGACGGAGTGGCGCAAAATACACTTATAGAAGATTTTGTAGTATCAATGAAAGTTGCAGAGAAAGGATACAGAGTTATTTATGAACCTGAAGCTTTTGCCGAAGAAGAGCCAACGATAGACATGAAAGAAGAATACATAAGGCGAAGAAGAATTGCAGCAGGCGGCTTTCAGGCAATTGTAATTTTAAAATCACTTTTTAATATTTTTAAATACAGGATTCTTTCATTTCAATATATTTCTCATCGTGTTCTGAGATGGGCAATAGTACCGTTTATCATTCCTTTGGCATTGATTTTGAACATATACTTATTAAAAACAGGCAATTTTTACTTATATTTTCTCACTTTATTAGTACAGGTAAGTTTTTATATATTTGCATTACTCGGCTACATACTTGAAACGCAGAAAAAGAAGGTGAAAATCTTCAATATACCATACGTGTTATTTGTTATGAATTACTCGGCTTATGTGGGATTAAAACGTTATTTAACCGGAGAGCAGAAAGTAATCTGGGAAAGAGCTAAAAGATAAATTTCAAAATAAAAATAATAATTAACCTTAAAGGAGATACAAAATGAATTACGAAGCAATAGATCAAAACGGAGTAACATTTCTTGTTATTAAGCTTCGCAGGGCAACGGCAGATGCAGCAAAAGATTTCAAAGAATATCTTTTCGGCTTAATCGAAAAAGACGGAAAGAAAAAAATTATCATCGATTTAACAGATGTTGAATTCGTTGACAGTTCATTCCTTGGTGCAATAGTATCCGGATTGAAAAAAGTAACAGCCGTAAAAGGCGATATTAAAATTGTCGGTTTGCAGGCTCCGGTAAGAGCAATGTTTGAACTTACACGCCTCTATAAAGTGTTCGAGATTTTTGATGCAAGGGAAGATGCTGTCAGCAGCTTCTAAGATATTTCAAAGAGATAATAATTAAATTCATGAGGTTTAATCATAACCTCAATTATTCTTCCCCTGGAATATTTGTACTCTCATTACTCCGAACTAAAGAATAACTATCAGTTAATGAAAGAAGAAAGCGTATCATTAATAATAAACAGTTCCGTTGACTATATTCATTTTGTAAATGATACTGCTGAGGTATTAGTTAAATCTAAGGCAAATTTTAAAAAGGAAGAGGACAGAGAGAAGTTTATTCAGGACTTGCGGATACTGATATATGAATTATTTTCGAATGCAGTATCTCATTCGAGAAGCAGCAATGTTTCACTGCGGTATACTCTTTCAGATACTGAACTTAAAATAGAAATTGAAACACTTGGTGAAGGGTTTATGATAAAGACAATTGATGAAAAGGGAAATTATACAGAGCGAAATTCACCGCCATATAAAGATGAAATACTGAATAATGAGTTTATAGTTTACAGAGATGAAGAGAATATTGTCTTGAGTAAAGTTACAGGAAAATACAGCATGGAGTTATACCACAAAAAAACCGGAAATGTCAGCGGTTCAAATAAAGAAGTGCCTGAACATTACGGGTTATATCTTATAACATGCTTATCTGATAAAGTGAGCTATCAAAGAACTGAAGAAGGAAAAGATATATTTGCAATAGTTAAGAATATTAAAGGAGAGAGAGTGTAAATGAAAGCAATGATACTTGCTGCCGGACTTGGTGAAAGACTAAAACCGCTTACATTATCCATTCCTAAACCAATGCTTCCGGTTTGCAATAAACCGGTTATGGAGTATTCCATTGAGCTTTGTAAAAAGCACGATTTTAAAGATATAAAAATAAATCTTCATTACTTACCGGAACAGATAGATAAATATTTTGCTGATGGTTCAAAGCACGGAGTAAATATTTCTTACTCTATCGAAAAAAGTCTTTGCGGTACAGCCGGAGCAATAAAAAGAGTAAAGAGTTATTTTAAAGAAACTTTTCTTGTGCTTACCGGCGATAGCTACCATAATGTTAATCTCACTAATCTTTTAAATTACCATAAAGAAAGCAAATCTTTAGCAACACTTTGCGTAAAAAAAGCTACAAAAAACAGAACGGATTGGAAAGTCGTAATTGAGAACGGCAATAAATTAAAAAGTATAACTGAATCAGATAATATTAATGATGAATTTATAAATTGCGGTATATATATTTTTGAGCCGGAGATTTTTGATTATATGTCTGATAAGGGTTACTCAAGTATTGTAGAGGATTTGATACCGGCGATGCTTGCAAAAAATTTGAATGTGAATGTCTGCATTACGGATGAAGACTGGAATAATATAGATTCCCTTGAAGAGTATTGGAATCTAAATATGAGATTATGTAAATATGATGTGATAGAATCTAATTCAGGTGAAAAGTTAAAAGAAGGAATCTTTGTTCATCCATCGGTTAAATTCAATGACTTGCAGATTGAAAATTTCAAGCCGCCTATTATCATTGGTGAAAACACTACTATCTGTAAGGGAGTAAAACTTGAAGGACCGTTAGTACTTGGAAAGGAATTATACATAGATGAAAAAGCATCGCTGAGTAAATCAGTAGTGCTAAGCAATACTTACGTCGGTAAAGATGTTGAAATAAAAGATTCTGTTGTAAATAAAAATTATCACCTGAGTGTTTCTTCTAATTTCGGCATGTATGTAGATGATGATAAAGTGTTGAAGTCACACAGGCTCGTGCCATTCAAAACAAAGTTTAATTTATTTTTAATTAATGCTACAGATAGAATTGTTGCATTTTTTGCTTTGCTGTTCCTTACCCCGATATTTGCAGTTGTTGCCGTGCTAATAAAGTTTGACTCTAAAGGTCCTGTATTTTATATCTCTAAAAGATTAAAAGCGCCGGAAGTAGAAACGAAAGGAAATCACCAGTACGTCTATTTTAAAGAGAAAGCTGTGAAGTATTATGTATTCAGAACGATGTATGTAGATGCAGATGCAAGAATAAAGGATCTAAAAAATAAATACGATACAGGTCCGTTCAGAAAAATTGATAATGATCCGAGAGTTACAAAAATCGGAAAGATATTACGCAAGACGTCTATAGATGAGCTTCCTTTGTTCTGGAATGTATTAAAAGGGCAAATGAGCTTAGTCGGTATCTGGGCTTTGCCAACGTACGAGGCTAAGGAATTACTTGATAAAGGATTAAAATCGGAAATCGAAAACGGAGTTATAGATCTCTCCGATGTAGCGCAGGTAAGATTTCAGGGAAAGCTCGGGCTTGCAGGCTTTTGGCAGGCAAGAGGGCGTTCGAATCTTACAGCAGAAGAAAGAGCACTGCACGATACATATCAGTCAGTGATGGAAAATCTTTCGCATGAAGATGAAGAATATTTAGGAGAGTATACAGAGTTTAAGACATATAAAGGTTATTTGAAAATGTTGTTTGAGACGTTTAAGTCAGTTGTAAAAAGAACAGGCGCCGTATAGCAAATTTTAAAACTTAACACATCTAACTAAAATGAAAGGAATTATATTAGCTGGCGGTTCGGGCTCACGATTGTATCCAATCACACAAATTTACAGCAAGCAGTTATGCCTTATCTATGATAAGCCGCTGATATATTATCCGTTATCAGTTTTAATGTTATCGGGTATTAAAGATATTTTGATTATTTCTAATGCTGAGACTCTTCCATGGTATGAAAAATTATTCGGTAATGGCTCAAGATACGGCATCAATATTGAATATGTATTACAAGAGCAGCCAAACGGAATTGCGCAGTCATTTATACTCGGCGAAAATTTCATTGGTGATGACAGCGTTACACTTATACTTGGTGATAATATTTTCTACGGCAATTTGCAATTTATGTACGATGCAATAAAAAATAATACGGGCGGAACGATATTCGGCTACAGAGTGAATGATCCTGAGAGATACGGTATCGTTGAGTTTGATGAAACCGGGAGAGTTTTATCAATAGAAGAAAAACCTGAAAAACCGAAATCAAATTATGCAGTACCGGGATTATATGTATATGATAACAGAGTCGTCGAGATCTCAAAAAATCTGAAACCTTCCCCGAGAGGTGAATTAGAGATAACTGATGTAAATGTTGAGTATTTAAAGTTAGGGGAATTAAAAGTTGAACGTATCGGGCGCGGTATAGCATGGCTGGATACAGGTACTCCCGAAGCATTATTGCAGGCATCGAATTTCTTTGGAGTAATTGAAGACAGGCAGGGACTTAAGGTTGCATGTCTTGAAGAAGTTGCATATCACATGAAATATATTTCTAATGAACAGTTTGATGATATAATAAATGCATTACCAAAATCATTATACAGAACTTATTTAGAAAAAGTAGAAAGACATAAGAATTGAATATAGTACAATCAGATATAAAAGAAGTGTTATTGATACAACCGAAAGTATTCGGCGACCATCGCGGATATTTTTTTGAATCGTACAGCAAAAAAGTTTTGCAGGAGCATGGAGTAAACTATGAATTTGTTCAGGATAACATTTCCAAAAGCAAAAAGGGAACAGTAAGAGGGCTTCATTATCAGATAGGCGATAAGGCCCAAGGCAAACTTTGTCAGGTGATACAAGGGAGTGTTATTGATGTTGCTGTAGATATAAGATTCGGTTCGCCTACATTCGGTAAATATGTTATGTGTGAATTGAATGATACTGATCATAACTTGATTTGGGTGCCGCCGGGATTCGCGCACGGCTTTTGTGTTACATCAGATGAGGCAATATTTCACTACAAGTGTACTGAGTTTTATAGTCCAAAAGATGAACGTGCAATACTTTACAACGATACTGATTTAAATATTCCTTGGAATATTAGTAAACCTTTAGTTTCAGAAAAAGATCTGGTTGCAAAAAAATTTAAAGATATAGACAAAGATTTTATCTATACAAATTAATTATGGGATTTAAAGATAACTCGCCTTACTTCACGGATTATGACTCGGGCAGAAAATTTGATCTGCTTACAAAACTTGCAGAGCATATCGAATACGATCTTGGCAAAGATAAAAATACACTGACACAGGATGATGCTTTCAGAGGGCTGGCGCATACAATCCGGGATAAGATGATGCATGACTGGATACGAACTCAAAAAATTTATTTTAAAGACGATGTAAAGAAAGTTCATTACCTTTCCATGGAGTTTCTCATGGGAAGATTATTAGGAAACTCACTAATAAATTTAGATTATTATAATAAGTGTTTTCATCTTTTGGAACAGATAGGCTACAAGCTTGAAGATATACGCGAAGTTGAGCATGATATGGGGCTTGGCAACGGCGGTCTTGGAAGACTTGCAGCATGTTTTTTAGATTCTTTATCGACATTGCAAATCCCTGCATTCGGGTATGGAATAAGATATGAATACGGAATCTTCGAACAGGAGTTTGATGAAACAGGCGCTCAGGTTGAAAAGCCCGATGACTGGCTCTCCTATGGTAATCCCTGGGAAGTTATACGTCCTGAAATATTATACAGAGTGAAATTTTTTGGTGAGTGTAAAAATTATATTGATGCAAATGGGAATCACAGATGTAATTGGGTTAATACTGATGATGTGCTTGCAGTTGCATACGATACTCCTATTCCCGGGTATAAAAATGAGACGGTAAATACATTAAGATTGTGGCAGGCGAAATCGACACATGAATTCAAACTGCAGGATTTTAATAAAGGTGATTATTTCTCCGCTGTTCAAAGCAAGAACGATTCTGAAATTATTTCAAAAGTATTATATCCAAATGATTCGTTTCAGCATGGAAAGATTCTTCGATTGAAGCAGCAGTATTTTTTTGTTTCCGCAACGATACAGGATATAATTAAAAATTATAAGAAGAATCATAAAGATTTTTCTCAGTTTGCTGATAAGAATGCGCTGCAATTGAATGATACACATCCGACAATTGCAATACCTGAATTGATGAGAGTACTTATTGATGAAGAAGGGCTGGGCTGGGAGGAGAGCTGGAAAATTACTACAAATACTTTCGGCTATACAAATCATACTGTTGTACCTGAGGCAATGGAAGAATGGTCGATAGACTTATTCGGAAAATTACTGCCAAGGCATTTGCAGATAATTTATGATATTAATGCAAATTTTTTAAATGAAGTTAAGAAAATTGTCAAGAACGATATTCCAACTATTGCAAAACTATCAATTATAAGGGAAGGGGATACTAAGTTTATCAGAATGGCAAACCTTGCAATAATAGGTTCGCATTCTGTTAATGGTGTGGCTGCCTTGCATACACAGATATTAAAAGATACAATCTTTAAACACTTCTATGATTTATATCCAGCAAAGTTTAATAACAAAACTAACGGAATAACTCCGAGAAGATTTTTAAAGAAAGCTAATCCGTTTTTATCAGGGTTAATTACGGATAAAATCGGAAGAGGATGGGTAAAGGATTTAGAGAAGCTGAGAAAACTTGAAAAATTTACAGAAGATGAAGAGTTTATTGAGAACTGGATGAACGCAAAATGGTTAAATAAACAGGCTTTAATTACTTATATTGAGAAGAATCATGATATAAAAATAAATCCCGAATCACTTTTTGATGTTCAGGTAAAAAGAATTCATGAGTATAAAAGACAGTTACTGAATGCTCTTCATGTAGTTCATTTGTATAACAGAATTAAAGCTGATCCCGATTCTGTAAAGGTAACCCGAACAATTTTATTCGGAGGCAAAGCAGCACCGGGATATGATAAGGCAAAACTTATCATTAAACTTATTAATAATATTGCAAGGGTAGTTAATTCAGATAAAGAAGTCGGAGATAAATTAAAAGTTTTATTTATTCCAAATTATTCAGTGTCACTTGCTGAAAAAATTATCCCTGCTTCAGATTTATCTGAACAGATTTCAACAGCAGGGCTTGAAGCTTCGGGTACAGGCAATATGAAATTTGCACTAAATGGTGCTCTTACAATAGGCACGCTGGACGGCGCGAACGTAGAGATTCTTGAGGAGGTCGGTGACGATAACATTTTTATTTTTGGTCTTAAAGCCGATGAAGTTGCTTACATGAAAGAAACCGGATACACTCCGATAGATTATTACAATAAGAGTGAAACTCTTCAAAAGATATTAAATCAGATACAATATAATATATTCAGTAAAAATGAACCCGGTGTGTTCCAAACCATAATAGATGATTTGCTTCACATCGATAATTATTTTGTCCTGGCTGATTTTGAAAATTACATAAGTACTCAGCTTTTAGTCGAGCAGACATATTTAGATAAACAAAGCTGGAATAAAAAATCAATTTTAAACGTCGCACGAATAGGAAAATTTTCAAGCGACAGAACTATTTCTGAATATGCCAAGGATATCTGGCATATTAAACCTTATAAAATATAAAAACTTAAAGGAGATATAAAATGAACGTAGCAGTAGTGGGAACAGGATATGTCGGCTTAGTATCGGGCACATGCTTTGCTGAAATGGGAATTCAGGTAACATGCGTTGATAACCATCCGGAAAAACTCGCAAAATTAAAAAATGCAGAAGTACCGATCTATGAACCGGGCTTAGAGATTATTTTTTACAGAAACATTGCAAAGAAAAGACTGCTCTTTACAGATGATCTAAAAGCAGCTGTATTAGATTCAGAAGTAATATTTTTATGCCTTCCTACTCCTATGGGAGAAGACGGTTCGGCAGATTTAAAATATGTTTTAGGGGTTGCTGATGATATCGGAAAAATATTGAAAGAAAATAATGTAAAAGAATATAAAGTTATTGTTAATAAAAGCACTGTACCTGTAGGTACTGCGCAGAGAGTAAAAGATGCAATATCAAAGCATGGTAAATTTGATTTTGATATAGTATCAAATCCTGAATTTTTACGTGAAGGATTTGCAGTTGAAGATTTTATGAAGCCTGATAGAATTGTTATCGGCGCAGAAGATCAGAAAGCATTAGATATTATGAAAGCTTTGTATGAGCCATTTGTAAGACAAGGTAATCCTATAATTGAAATGGATACGGCAAGCGCAGAGGTTACAAAGTATGCAGGTAATTCTTATCTTGCAATGAGAATAACTTATATGAATCAGCTTGCAAACTTCTGTGAGAGCGTAGGCGCAAATATAGATTTGGTAAGAAAAGGTATCGGCTCGGATAACAGAATCGGCAAAAGATTTTTATTTGCCGGAATAGGATATGGCGGCTCATGTTTCCCAAAAGATGTTAACGCTTTAATAAAAACTTCTTTGGAATATAATTCGGAAATGACTATCTTGACTGAAGTTAACAGGGTAAATAATGCCCAGAAAACTGTTCTCGTCAACAAAATTTTAGGTCATTACGGGGGAAATATACAAGGCAAACACTTTGCAGTTTGGGGACTTGCGTTTAAACCAAACACAGATGACATGCGTGAAGCTCCGTCAGTTATAATTATAAATGAATTATTGAAACACGGCGCAACAGTCAGCGCTTATGACCCTGCAGCTATTGATACAACTAAATTTTATCTGAAGGATACCATAACGTATGCACCGGGTGAATACGAAACACTTGATAATGCAGATGCATTATTGATTTTTACAGAATGGAATGAATTCCGTAATCCGGACTTCACAGATATTAAATCAAAATTAAAAGAGCCTGTGATTTTTGACGGAAGAAATATATTTTCGCCTGATAAAATGAAAGAAGCAGGTTTTATATATTACAGCATAGGAAGGCAGGCAATAAAATAAATGAGTGAACAAAAAAGAATTTTAATTACAGGCGGAGCAGGATTTCTAGGCTCGCATTTATGTGACCGCTTTATAAAAGAAGGCTATCATGTAATTGCGATGGATAATTTAAGCACCGGTTCGTTAGATAATATCGAACATTTATTTCCATTGAAACAGTTTGAATTTTACCATCACGATGTAACGAAATTCATTCACGTTCCCGGAAATTTAGATTACATACTTCACTTTGCATCGCCGGCCAGTCCGATTGATTATTTGAAAATTCCGATTCAGACATTAAAAGTTGGTTCACTCGGAACTCATAATGCCTTAGGACTTGCAAAGGAAAAAGGCGCAAGAATTTTAGTTGCCTCTACATCTGAAATTTACGGAGACCCTGAAGTACATCCGCAGAAGGAAGAATACTGGGGAAATGTAAATCCTGTAGGTCCGCGCGGAGTATATGATGAAGCAAAAAGATTTATGGAAGCTATTACAATGGCTTACCATACTTATCACAAAGTTGAAACAAGAATAATCAGAATCTTCAATACCTACGGACCGCGTATGAGACTTAATGACGGAAGAGCTCTGCCGGCATTTATCGGTCAGGCATTAAGAGGTGAAGATATTACTGTATTCGGCGACGGCTCACAGACACGTTCTTTCTGTTATGTATCAGATTTAGTTGACGGGATATACAGATTACTTCTTAGTGATTATTCATCACCTGTAAATATCGGTAACCCTGTTGAAATTACTATCAAACAATTTGCTGAAGAGATCATTGCTCTTACAGGCACAAATCAAAAAATTGTTTATAATCCGCTGCCTGTGGATGATCCTAAACAGCGTCAGCCTGATATTACAAAGGCAAGAGAAATATTAGGATGGGAACCAAAAGTAAACAGAGAAGAAGGTTTACAAATAACGTATGATTATTTTAAGAAAGTACTAAATAAAAAATAATTCCGAAATTTTTTAATGATTAAATATCTTATAGCTTTAATTTTATTTTTTTCTGTATCGGGTATTGCAAAGGCACAGGATAACCGCCCTAAAAATTTACTGGATACAAATAAAATAATTTCACCAAATCCTGATACAACGGATTATCTTGAGAAGCTTATCTACATAGCATGGCAGAATTATCCGGATAATCTTGCTCAAAGATATTTAATAGATATTGCCGAAGAGGATTTGTTTCAGAGAAAGTGGTCCTGGCTTGATAATCTGAATTTAACTTATCAATATAATCCGCAGCCCGGTACGAGCACTAATCCCAATGATAATTCTTCACTTCCAAAGTTCGGAATCGGAATAAGTGTTAACATTGGTTCAATATTTACTACACCGAGTAAAATTTCACAGGGAAAATACTATGTTGCACGCGCAAAGCTGGGAGTTGTTCAGCAAAAACTTTATATCCGCAGTGAAGTGACAAAAAGATATGCCCATTATATGGGTAATATTAATCTGATGAAAATAAGAACGCAGGCAGTGGACGATGCACAGGCAACTTTAACTCTGGTAAAATATAAATATGAATCAGGACAGGTAAATCTCGAAGAATACGATAAAGCATTGCGGACTTATACAGATAATCTTGAACGCCAGGCAGTTTCTGAAATGGATATGCTGTTCAATAAGGCTGATCTTGAACAACTAGTTGGAATTAAACTCGAAGATATCAAATAAATGGATTTTTTAAGCTTCATAAAAGTTTTACGCAGAAGAAAGTTATTGCTCATGATCGTTCCGGTTATAGCAGTAGTTATTGCATATTTCCTAACTAAGAATATCCCCGAAGTATATAAGTCGCAGGCACAGCTTGCTACAGGTATTACACAGGAGAATAAAATTTCTATTAGTGAAGGAGATAAAGGCGGGTTTTCTTTTGATAATGTTGCAGTTAAATTCAGCAACTTAATTGAGGTAATAAAATCCAAGCAGGTAATGGATTTAGTCGGGTACAGATTAATGCTGCACGATTTGATCGAGCAAAAACCTTACACCAATAAATCGAAATTACTGTCAGATTTAAGCATCGGAGCAAAGCAGCATGCAAGGGAAATTATACAGATGCATCTTGATTCTATGAAGTCTTTAGACTTTCAGAATGAAGATGAAAGAGGAATGATAAAGCTGATAGAAAGCTGCGGATACGACGAAGCAAATTTACTGAAAAAATTAAAAGTTGAAAGATTAGGGTCGAGCGATTTTATACAAATTGCTTATGAATCAGAAAATCCTTATTTAAGCTCGGCAGTTGTTAATTTTGTATCAGAAGAGTTTTTAAAATACTACGATACATCTTCAACTCAAAGAGCTGATGCTTCAGTAGCATACTATACAGAACTTGCCGAACAGAAAAAAAGAGAGTTGGATGAAAAAGTAAATGCGCTCAAAATTTATAAACAGCAAAACGGTGTAATCAACATTTATGAGCAAACAAAATCATTAGTAAATCAAATCTCCGATCTTGAACTTTCACGGGAAGCAGAAAATAAAAGAATTACTTCATCGTCAAAAGCAGTAAAAGATATCGACAACAGATTCACTGATAAAGAGAAAAAGTATCTTGAGGCAGGTGTCACTCCTTACTCAAAGAAGATTGCTGAGTTGAAGTCTAAGATAACTGACTACACAAATGAACTAATTTCCAAAGGACTTAACTCGCAGGCAATCAATGATTCTTTGAGGGTTATGAAAAGTATTCTTGAATCAGAAATAAAAAAATCCTCCGATGAGTATTTATATAATCCCGATGTTCCTAAACAGGAATTAGTAACTAAAAGAATCGACTTCGAACTGGATTTAGTTGTTGCGAATTATTCCGTGCAATCTATGGATAAAGAGCTTGCAAGATTACGTCAGATTGTTGTCAGCTTTGCTCCCATAGAAGCTTCTATATCTGCTCTTGAAAGAGAAATAACTGTTGCTGCCGATGTTTATTTGCTTGTGCTTAACAAGTTAAACTTAGCCCGAATTGATAATGTTACACACGGTACAATAAAACAAATTGAATTCGGTATTCCCGGACCACCGGAAGCATCTAAAAAAATTCTGCTAATTATAATGGCAGGTTTTATCAGTTTTATTCTTTGTGTAGTTGTAATTTTTGTTTTGGAATATCTTGATGTGACAATAAAAGCTCCGAAGCAATTTGTTAAATATACCGGCTTAAATCTTCTCGGTTATTTGAATCTTCTTGAGGAGGGAAAGATAGATCTCAATTCCATTTTCACTGAAAGCACAGCTAAATATGACGTAAACGCCGAAACATTTAAAGAACTTTTAAGAATTATCAGATACGAACTGGCTCAAAGAATGAGTGATGCAAAAACTTTATTATTTACCAGTACTAGAGCAGGTGAGGGAAAATCCTTAATCATTTCATGCCTTGCATATTCTTTTGCAATCACAGGCAAAAAAGTTCTGATACTTGATACAAATTTTAAGAACAATACACTTACAAAGATGTTTAAGGCAAATGCGAATCTTGAAGGCTATCTTCGCGGCGAATTATCATTATCAAACTCAGTCTCTGATACATCAGTTGCAAACATTGATATCATTGGATGTAAGGGCGGTATGTATTCTCTGAATGAAGTTGCTCCGGCAGAAATGATTGCAAAAAAAATCACTGAAATAAAAGAAAATTACGATTACATATTTTTAGAAGGAACATCGCTGAATAAATATTCGGATTCAAAAGAGTTAATCTCTTATGTAGATAAATTCACTGCTGTTTTTTCTGCTTTGAATACTGTAGATGAAGCAGATAAAAATTCCATTGAATTCATCGGACAAATTGAAACAAAATTCATGGGAGCAATACTTAACAAAGTAACTATGGATAATCTTGAACAGGTTTACGGTGAGCCGCTTAAGATAAAAAAAAGTAATTAACAGCTATAGAGTTATCCAGACTGAACTAAATGCCACTGAAGATTGAACTTATTACAAATTATATTATTAGCTGTTCAACTGTTCATTATATTTTTTCTGTTACTTCCGTTTTTTAGTTTATTCTTTTCTCTTCTTATACCGCGTAAAAAACTTAAGAAAAATTTTGATAAAAAACATGACTTTGCTGCTGTAATAACGGCATACAAAGATATCGATATTGCAATACCCTGCGTCGATTCTATCCTCAAACAAAAATACAAAAATTACATAATCTACCTTGTTGCAGACCAGTGTGATATAAGTAGCGTTAAATTTGATAACGACAAAGTTGTAATTCTAAATCCTGCCGAAAAACTTGGTTCAAAAGTAAAATCAATAAAGCATGCTATAGATAATTTCAAACGCAAGCATGATGCTATAATAATTTTTGATCCGGACAATCTTGCGCATCCGCAGATGTTCCCTAAAATGAATTTATTTTTCAATAACGGCTACAAAGCAGTTCAGGGAAGAAGAACAGCAAAGAATGTAGATACTGTTTATGCATGTCTTGATGCAATGGGTGAGTACTATTATAATTATGTCAATAAGTATGCTCCTCATAAATTACGTTCTTCATCTCCAATAGCCGGTTCGGGTATGGCAATTGATTATAATTTATATGTTGAACATCTAAGTCACTACGAACAGGATTCAGATAAAGTAATTGTTGCGGAAGATAAATTATTACAGGCAGAGATTGTATCTAAAGGGCACAACATCGCTTTTGCATGGGATGCTGTTATTTATGATGAAAAAGTTTCTTCCGGTACTCAGGTGGAAAGACAAAGGACTAGATGGATAAATTCGTACTTCAAATATTCCATAAAGGCTGTACAAATAATATTTCAGGGGATTATAAATCTCAGCTGGAATCAATTTTTGTTCGGTCTTAATATTTTCCTGCCGCCTTTATTTTTACTTGTATTGTGCAGCGGATTTTTCTTTGTACTGAATTTTTTCATTGATAAGCAGATGTTTATCGTCTGGCTTTGCGCCATTGTAGTTTTTATTTTGAATTTTAATGCTGCACTTTTATTAAGTAATGTTGAAAAGGAAATATGGAAATCGATGTGGGGAATTCCGCTTTTCATGTTCAATCAGATCCTTGCTTTATTGAAGATAAAACGCTCCAATAAAGACTTTATGGAAACGGAACATACGAAACTGATTACCATTGATGATGTATTAAAACAAAAAGGAATAAACAGTACTTCCGGTAAAATAAAAATTCTTCACACTATAAGGCAGGGCTCATTTGGCGGAGGCGAAACGTATCTTTATAATCTTGTTACAAATCTTGATAAAAATAAATTTGAACCTGTTGTTTTAAGTTTCTCTTCAGGTGCAATGGTAAATGCTCTTAACGACGTCAAAATAAAAACTTATATTGTTAAGACAGAAAGACCTTTCGATTTTACTATTTACTCTAAAGTAAAAAGAATAATGGAGCAGGAATGTCTGGATTTACTTCATATTCACGGTACGCGGGCAGGAAGTAATACTCTCATTCAGGCATTAAGGATGAATCTAACATCAATGTATACAGTTCATGGCTGGTCATTTCATTCGGGAATATCAAAACTTGCTCTGAATATCAGACAGTTAAGTGAGAAATTTTTATTAAAGAAAGCTGACTTAATTGTATGCGGCTCGCAGTCTGACTTAAGCACCGGGAAAGCACTATCTCCCGATTCAAGTTTTAAGCTGATATATAACAGCATAAATACTAGTTTATACAATCCTGATGGAGAAGTTGAGAATATTCGTGAAGAGTTAGGATTTTCTGAGAATGATGTGATAGTTTTATTTATAGCAAGATTAACATATCAGAAAGATCCGCTTACGTTTGTAAATGCAGCTAAAATAGTTTTTGATAAGATTCCCGATGCGAAATTTTTAATTGTTGGAGAAGGTGAGTTACGAAAAGATTGTGTTGACCTAAGCAAAACCTTGGGTATAGAAAACAAAATAAAATTCATGCCATTCAGACAGGATGTAAAAAATGTTTTATACTCCACTGATATTTATGTATTGCCTTCATTATGGGAAGTTGTGCCTCTTGCATTGCTTGAAGCAATGGCTATGAAAAAAGCATGTATTGCTACAAACATTAAAGGTACAAATGAAGCATTGAAAGACGGTTACAACGGATTAATGTTTGGAACAGGAAATTTTGTTGAACTTGCCGATAAAATAATTACTTTAATAAACGATAAAGAGTTAAGAATTAAGTTAGGAAATACTGCCCGTGAAACAGTTGTACGCGAGTTTGATTTGAAAAAACTCGTCAGCGAAAACGAACAGGTTTACTCTTACATGGGTCATTTTTAAATTTATATAGAATGAAATAAGATTGTTTGCAAAAGATTCATATTGGATGAAGTCGGGGATTTACACAATGGGACAGCGTGTAACATCCCTTATAACAGGTTTCGGAGGATTTTATATTCTTGTCCGGATTCTGAGCAAGGATGATTTAGGCGCATGGGCATTATTTATTTCAGTAACTGCATTGATAGAAGTTGCGCGCGGAGGATTAATTCAAAATGCGCAGATAAAATACTGCGCAACAGCATCTGCTGAAGAGTATCCTAAGATACTTACAGCTTCACTTTCGTTGAACGTAATAGTAACTTTGTTTTCTGTAATACTTCTTACGGCGCTTGCGCATTTTATGAGCGTACTGTGGCACTCTCCGCAGCTGGAAGGGATGTTTTATCTTTATGCTTTAACAACTGTCATTTTAATTTTATATTTTCAGTTTAATTTTATACAGCAGTCAAATTTAGATTTTAAAGGAATATTCTACAGCAATCTCATAAGGCAGGGAGTTCTTTTTCTTTTTATATTTTTTGCTTGGCTGTACAACCATGAAATAAAATTATATGAGCTTGTCTGGATGATGTCGCTTGGCGCTTTACTTGGCACAGTGCTATCCTTTTTTTTTGTTAAGAACTACTGGAAAGTAACTTATAAGGTTGAGTGGGAATGGGTTAAGAAACTTTTTCATTACGGCAAATATGTTTTCGGTACAAATATTTCATCGATGATCTATACAAGCATTGACCAGATGATGCTGGGTTATCTGATGCCTGTATCTGCTGTTGCAATTTTTAATACTGCTAACAGAGTCACAAATTTTGTTGAAGTACCTTTGTCGTCAGTTGCAGCAATTGTTTTTCCGCAAAGCGCAAAAAGAATTGAAACACATGGTAAAGAAGCTGTAACTTATTTGTATGAGCGTTCAGTGGGTTTGCTTGTAGCAATGATTCTTCCCATTGCAATACTTTGCCTGATTTTTTCTAAATGGATGATAATAATAATTGCCGGGGCAGATTACATTGAAGCTGCACCGATTTTACAAATTATAATTTTAGCTACGCTTATTCAGCCTTATATCAGACAATTCGGAACTACAATGGATTCTATCGGTAAGCCGAAGATAAATTTTTATCTGCTCGTATTTATTGCAATCATTAATATAGGAACAAACTACTTTTTTATCTCAACGATGGGACTAATAGGCGCCGCCTTCGGTACCTTTACTGCTTTGCTGATCTTTTTAATTATCAGCCAGATAATTTTAAATAAAGAGCTGAATATAAAATTTCATCATACATTTATCTACATGTGGAAGTTTTATGTTGACGGATTTAATATGGGGCTCAGAGTTTTAAAAACAGGTAAACTAAGAGGATGAAAATTACAGGACGAGACATAGTAATAACGGGATTGCAGGCATGGGATAATGATATCGGCAGTAATTGCATCAATATTGCAAAAGAATTTGCAAAAGATAATCGCGTACTTTATGTGAATTTTCCTTTGGACTCAAAAACTCTGATAAAAAGTAAATCTGATCCGAAAATACAAAAACGGTTAAGCATCATTAAGAATGAAAAAGATGATTTGGAAAAGGTCGGCGATAATATCTGGACGCTTTATCCTAAAACTACAATTCAATCGATTAACTGGATTGGCATAGAAAGCATTTTTGATTTTTTTAATAAAAGAAATAATACTAAGCTGGCTATTGAGATTTCAAAGGCGATGAAGCGTTTAAACTTTGATAAGTTTTTTATTTTTAATGACAGCGATATGTTCCGCAGCTTTTATCTGAAAGAATTTCTGAAGCCGGAGCTTTATATTTATTACAGCCGTGATAATTTAATTGCCGTTGATTATTGGAAGAAACACGGTATAAGAATTGAAGCAGAGTTGATAAAAAAGTCTGACTTATGCACTGCTAATTCAACATATCTTGCTGATTACTGCAGGCAGTTTAATCCGAATTCTTATTACATAGGGCAGGGTTGTGATTTAAGTTTATTCAATCCGAATCTGATGACTGATGTTCCTGAAGATATCAAAACTATAAAGTCACCAATTATAGGATATGTAGGTGCATTAGTTGGGTTAAGATTAGATATAAAGCTGCTCGAATTTATTG
Organism: Ignavibacteria bacterium; assembly: GCA_044226845.1. Classification (GTDB taxonomy): domain Bacteria; phylum Bacteroidota; class Ignavibacteria; order Tepidaquicellales; family Tepidaquicellaceae; genus JAFDZO01. The sequence goes on along the minus strand of JBGAGG010000003.1, from coordinate 154,104 downwards.
CAGAGAACCGTCCTCAATGGAACATTGTTTTAGTCGGACCTGAAGACGATAATTTTAAAAACAGCAGATTGCATTCATTCTCCAATGTGCATTTCCTCGGCCCGAAAAAAATGGAAGACCTGCCATTATATGTAAAAGCGTTTGATGTATGCATTAATCCGCAGCTTGTAAATGAAGTCACAATAGGGAATTATCCCCGAAAAATTGACGAATATCTTGCAATGGGAAAACCAACCGTTGCAACTGCAACAACAGCTATGGAAGTTTTTGCTGATTACTGTTATCTATCAAAAAATAAAGAAGGTTATATACAAGCTATTGAGAAAGCTCTTAGCACTAATACTGAGGCGGAAGAAACTAAAAGAAGAGACTTCGCAATGACGCATACCTGGGAAAATAATGTCGGAGAAATCTATAAAGCTATGAATGATGTGCTTATAAAAAGAGAGGAGATTGAAAACTAATGGGACTTAAAGAAAAAATAAAAGATAATCCCGGATTAAAAAAATTTGTACTATGGGCTTTGATGCCAAAGAATCAGGCAAAGCCGCGGCTTTGGGTAAGATGGTTTGTAAACCCGTTTCTTCATAAAAAAGGAAAAGGCGCGACTGTTTGCAGAAGAACAAGAATGGATGTGCTGCCTTTTAATAAATTTTATCTCGGTGAAAATTCAACTGTTGAAGATTTTGCAACGGTTAATAACGGAGTAGGTGATGTTATAATAGGTGACCGGACACGAATCGGTCTTGGAAATGTAGTAATTGGTCCCGTAAAAATTGGCAATGATGTTATGTTTGCGCAGAATATTGTTTTATCGGGATTGAATCACGGATACGAAGATATAAACACTCCGCCATCTATCCAGCAGGTTTCCGTTAAACAGATTACCATTTCAGATGATGTATGGATTGGCGCTAATGCAGTTATAACTGCCGGAGTAACAGTCGGTAAGCACTCAGTTGTTGCTGCAGGAAGTGTAGTAACAAAAGACGTTCCGCCGTTCTCAATTGTCGGCGGTAATCCTGCGAAATTGATAAAGCAATACAATACTGAAACTAAACTCTGGGAAAGGGTTAAGTTATGATTCAAAAGTGTAAGAAGTGCGATAAAAAATTAAACCGATTCGGTACATGTGACTATTGCGATTTTGATATGGATAAAAAATCACAGACAATTGAAAGAATTGCGATTGCATTTGCATTTGTTAGTACGTTCGGTTTTTTTGTAAAAATTGTTTTCTTTTAAAAATTATAGTGATGATAAAAGATCTATCGATAATAATAGTAAGCTGGAACACAAAGGGGCTATTGAGAAAGTGTCTTCAATCTGTTTATGATGAAACAAAAAAATATACATTTGAGATAGTTGTTGTTGATAATGATTCTCCTGATGATTCTGCCGGAATGGTGCGCGAAGAATTTCCCGATGTCAAACTCATTGCAAATAAAACTAATAACGGCTTTGCGCCTGCAAATAATCAGGGGCTTGAAGCTGCAGCAGGTAAAAATATTTTATTCTTAAATCCCGATACAGTTGTGCTCAACAGCGCCATTGATAAAATGATGGATTATTTACTGGCTAATAAAGATAAAGGTGTGGGCTGTGTTGCATGTAAGCTTTTGAATGATGATATGACACTGCAGAAATCGGTTAATAATTTCTTTTCGCTCTGGTCTTCATTTTTTGAGAACAGATTTTTTGCAGATATGCTTTCAAAGCTGAATACAAAAAAGATGTTCATGTCATTCTGGGATCACAGCGATACGCGTGAAATTGACTGGGCTTACGGAGCAGTATTTTTAGTATCTGAAGAGTGTTATAAAAAAGTCGGCATGCTGGATGACAGATTTTTTATTTATGCCGAGGAAATGGACTACTTTATGCGGATAAGAAAGGCAGGATATAAATCTGTTTTTCTTCATGATGTAGAAATTATTCATTACGGCAAATCAAGCTCGCGCCAGCGCAGAGCTGCAATGTTTATTCAGAATTATAAAAGTTTATATCTCTACATAAAGAAGCATTACAGTTTTCTCACATATTATATATACCGGACCCGCGCATTTATTTTTTTATTTTTATGGGTTGGTATTTATTCATTTAAGTTTATACTTCATAAACTTACCGGAAAATCAACTGAAGAGGATACTGAGCAGCTAAAAGTTTACACTCAGACCATTAAATGGCATTTCACTAAAGACAGTTTAATAAGCAGATAGTGTTCAACTTTGAATTTAATATTGCTTCAACTGTAATTAAAAAACCTTTCTTTTCATTACTAAAAGAAAAAATATTTGAAGAGAAACTGAATAACTTTCTTGGTTTCTTCTTTTTAATTCTATGTTCCTGCCTTATTGCAGCATTAGTTTCTTTTGGTGGAATACAACTCGGCGGAGTCCTTGGTGCGCTTTTAATCGGTTCTCCTCTTATTTTTGCCAGTATGTTTAATCTGAAATTCGGCATTACGTTTACTTTGATGCTGTCATTTGTATTTTTAGGTGCAAAAAGAATTCTGGAAGATATTCCTTTAGGAATATTAATGGATGTAATGATTGTTGTAATGTTATTTGGTCTTTTAATAAGACAGATTAATGAACGAAACTGGAGCTTTGCAAAAAATCCCATAAGTAAAATTATTTTAGTCTGGATTGTTTATATTTTTCTGGAGCTTGCCAATCCATGGGCTGAATCCCGTTTGGCCTGGTTATATACTTTCCGAGGGCTTGCAGGCTTTACCTTGATGTATTTTCTTTTAATGTATGCTATTGACTCAAAGAAATTCATATTCCTGCTTATAAAAGTCTGGCTTTTGTTAATGACTCTTGCCATGATTTACGGTTATTATCAGGAATTTTTCGGACTTCTTCCTTTTGAAATGAACTGGGTAATGGCTGAAAAGTCCAGATATATGTTATTGTATCAGGCAGGGAAGTTCAGAATGTTTTCATTCTTTTCTGACCCGCTTGTTTACGGTTTCTCAATGTGCTTTACTGGTATGCTGTGTTTTATATTAGCAGGCGGACCATTCAGAACATATAAAAAAGTTTTTCTTTACACACTGGGATGTTTAATGATTTACGGAATGTTATTCTCAGGAACGCGCGCAGCATTTGTTTTACCGCCGGCAGGATTTTTATTCTATTCAATTATTAAGTTCAAAAAAAACATAATAATTACCGGGGGAGTTCTACTGTTCATTGTTATAATACTGTTAAATATTCCTTCATCTAACCCGAATTTAATCCGACTACAATCGGCTTTCAAGCCAAGTGAAGACGCATCGTACCAGGTAAGAGTAAGAAATCAGGCATTCATTCAGCCATATATACAAAGTCATCCGATGGGCGGAGGCTTAGGTAGTGTGGGTGAGTGGGGAAAAAAATTCTCACCCTGGTCGCCATTAGCGAATTTTCCTCCGGATAGCGGTTATGTTAGAATTGCTGTAGAAATGGGCTCGATTGGCCTATTTTTATTCTGCTTATTGCTTTTTATTGTGTTCAAAGAAGGAATTAAGGATTATTTTCGAATAAAAGACCCTATGTTGAAAACTATTTCTCTGGGAATGCTTACCGTCGTTTATTCTTTGACGCTTGCAAATTTCCCGCAGGAAGCAATAGGGCAATATCCTATTAATTATTTATTTTTTGTAGCAATCGCTATAATCAATAAATGCAGAGAGTTTGACACCGTTTCTGACAGAAATTTGGTACATTAATTGAATAATTGCATTATATACACTAATTAAAATAAAAAATGATTCCACTAAGAATTCCCAAATGGGTTTTGAGTATACTGGAAATACCGCGTGATTTTGATAAGCTATCAGAAGAATTTTTAACTTCTCTGAAAAATGACCTTTCTAAATTTGCAACCAAAGACCCTTCTGTTTCAATTGTAATGCCGGTTTATAACGAAGAAGAAAACTTAGTGCAAACTCTGTATTCCTTATCCAAATTGAATTTAAATCACTCAGCTGAGTTAATTGTTATTAACAACAATTCAACAGATAAAACTCAGGAAATTCTTGACAGATTAGGCGTAACTTCTTATTTCCAGAAAAAACAAGGGATAAGCTATACTCGCCAGCTAGGACTTGAAATGGCGAAAGGTAAATATCATTTATGTGTGGACGGAGATTCAATCTATCATCCGGATTGGCTAAACGACTACATTAAATATCTCGAAGATAAAAGTATATCCGTTGTGTATGGACCATATTCTTTTATACCTATACATGGTTTATCTCACAGAAAATATTTTGCAATATATGAAATAATTACTACATACTATTTTAAATTTAGGAGAAGAAATAAAGAATTTTTAAATGTATTGGGATTTAATTTCGGGTTCAGGACTGAAGACGGAAAAAAAGTAGGCGGTTTTAATACTACGCGTCCTAGATGGTCAGACGGATGGATGGCAATGACTTTGCAGGAGCTGGGGAAAATAAAATTTGTAAAAACAAAAGGAACCCGTGTATGGACAACTTCAAGAAGAATTAATGCTGATGGAAGTCTGATAAGAGCCTTTGTTAAGAGAGTAAAAAAAGAGGCTCCGACGCTATCAGAAAAAAAAGTAAATTTAAATTGAGCTAATAAAAAGTAATTTTCCTGCAATCTGATTTTTGAATTTACAGATTTTCAGAACCATAGGGGAGACGGATGGAAATAAGAAGGCTTATGGTAGACTGCTCAATATTGGGAGCAGTAAAAGAAGATTTAAAAAGGAAATTACCAGAATTTATAAATACATATATCTAAAGCGGCAAAAACTTGATTAAGTAGATTAGCCTTTAGCTCTTTTTGCGCCGTAAAAAATCAGAAGTGTTCCTATAAAAACTATCACTACACCGATAATTTCCGCAAATCCGAATACATCAGATAAATGCAGACCGTTTTGAGGAGTAGCTCTTAATAAAACCACATCATTAAAATCAGTTGGCATAGGCATAATAATAAGCGCAAATCCGGCCACATTTAAAATTATTCCGATAATTATTGAAATAATTTTTGAAAGTCTTCTCTTAATTACATATTTAAAAGCTTCATCGCTATCAACATAATTATCTTCAAGCAATAAAATAAACTCGTCCAAAGCTTCAGGATTTCTTTCGCCTGATTTAATTTGAACATCTTCAAACGACTTCAGTCTTTCCTCTATCGGAGTCTTTGCAGCGGGAATAGTATTCTTCATTTAATTAGATTGATGCAATTTAACAGAATAATCGAATATATAAAATGTTATTTAACGAACATTTGTACATTTATCATACCATTAAAAGTATTGAATTTTCAATCTAAAAATTTTAGGTTTACCAAACAAAATTTTTATGAAAAAGTACATACACTATTTTCTTCTCCCCTTATTATTCATTTACTCAATTTCATTCAGCCAGGGATTAAACAGCATTGCTACTGCCGATGGTGTGACTGTAATTGCAGTCGGAGATAACGGTAATATTCTACGTTCTTCAAACGGAGGACTAACCTGGTCAAAAAATACAGTGCCCGGTTACAATTTTAAATCTGTTACAGCATACGATAGTACTGTATGGGCTGCCACTGATAACGGAAAAATTTTCAGAAGTAAGCCCGGTAACACACCTTACACTATATTAAATGTCAGCGCAGCCTCAATCAATTCCGTTTGCGCGATTGATAATCTTAAAACATGGACATGCGGTAACAATAGTGAAGTATTCAGAACAACGAACTACGGCTCTAACTGGGAACTACGAAATTCAGGAATTCCTGCCGGAATAAAATTAAATTCAATTAGCTTCAAAGATGCTTTAAATGGTATAGTTGTAGGTAACGGTGGTGTAGTTTATATGACTAACAATGGCGGTACAACATGGACATTAACAAGCGTTCCCACTACACGAAATCTTCTAAAAGTAAAATACTTTGCAACAGGTATTTGTGTAGTAGGCGAGTATGGTATTACATTAATGAAATCAGGAGCAGGAAGCTTTGCTTCTGTCAATATGAGAATTCAAACTGATGTGAGAGGCGTGACCGGTATGGATTTCGATAATATAAAAGTATGCGGCGGTGGGGGATTCATCAGAAGTAATTCAGGTTCAAATGCCAAGTTTTTGAAATTTGAAGTTAATCCTATGATGGGAAACCTCACGGATATTTTATATGTAAACGAAACAACAGGTTTTGCTGTAAGCAGCACAACCGATGCAATTATCAAAACAACAAATTCCGGAGCAAACTGGAATTTCACAGCTGGTGCTTCTGTATCTTATACATGGAGCGTAAAGCTTAATGCAACAAACAGTATCGGTAATACTCTTTGTCCGCATCCGAATAAAAGAGATGAAATGTTTGTAGTATATGGCACTACTGTTTGGGTAAGCAGAAACCGCGGAGATAACTGGACTCAGGTTGCAACTATAACAGGAACAGGTATTCCTACCAGCGGAAGAGCTCACTCATTTTATAACAATCCTATTGATACAAATATAATGGTTGCTGCAATTGCAGGAAGTCCGACGGATTGTGTTGTGAAATCTACAAATTACGGTTTAACTTGGTCTGTATCTTTTGCTAAAAATTTCAGCTCTTACGGTCAGCCTTTGGAGCAGGATCAGAATAATCCTAGTGTTTATTATTTTGTACCTGATGGCGGAGGCTTTTATAAATCAACCGATTACGGAACAACATTCAATCTTATCAGTTCATTTGCTTTTGTAAGCCCGTGTGATATTGCAGTGATGTATGACAGCGCAAATGTTTTATATGTTGGTGAAAGCAGTTCATCGAGAATTTATAAATCTACGGATTCCGGATTGAACTGGTCTCTCAAAATGACTTATAGCGGAAGTGAAATACCATCAATTGCAAACAGCGTATTTGATAAATCTATCGCATATGCAACAACTTTTTCTACACCAATCTATAAGACAACTAACTATGGTGATAACTGGGCATCTGTCTTTACAATGAGCGGTTCAGGCTGGGGTTCAGATATTTGCCGTGAAGATCCGAACGTTTACCTTACTGGTACTTACAGCGGTTCGACAGGTTATACTACTACTAACTCCGGAGCATCATTCCAGACGAGTACAATTACATCCGGTTCAGGCGCAGGTATTATTGTTATGGAAAAAGGATATATGCTTGCACAGCAGACAAGCAACCTTTTAAAATTATCCGTTGCTTATACCGTGGTAACAAGTGTTGAAGAGACAATTATTTCTTCAAATGTACCGACTAAGTTTAATTTGTATCAGAACTATCCTAATCCTTTCAATCCAAGTACAAATATTAAATTTGAATTAGTAAGAAACGGAAGCGTGAAGCTGAAAGTATATAATGAAATAGGAAAAGAAGTTGCAGTATTGCTGGATGCAGTTAGATATGCAGGAAGCTATGAAGTTAAATTCGATGCAGCTAATTTAGGCTCAGGAGTTTATTTTTATAAGCTCGAGACCGATAATTCTTCCATTACAAAGAAAATGCTTTTAGTTAAATAATTATTTAAGTTATACAATTTTACTGCCGGTGGTATTGAAAAATGCCATCGGCTTTTTATTTGAATAGAAAGGTTCACCAATTTAATGCCGGCAAAAAGAAAAGTATTAGCAATCGTAGGTCCCACTGCATCAGGAAAAACAAAACTCGCAATCGAAACTGCTAAGTCTCTTGAGGGAGAAATAATCTCTGCAGACTCGCGGCAGAATTATAAACACATCCCAATATCCACTGCAACTCCATCCATTGAAGAAAGACAGGGAATTGTGCATCATTATCTTCAGGAACTAAATCTTACGGAAAAATTTACGGCTGGGGAGTTCGGGAAATCTGCAAGAATTGAAATAGATGAAATATTTGAAAGAGATAAAACTCCTGTTATCTGCGGCGGCAGCGGTCTTTATATAAAATCTTTAATTGACGGTTTTTTTGAAGAAGAAGTGCAGGATGAAAATATCAGAAAAAATCTTTATCAGCTTTTGAAGGATAAAGGCAAAGATTTTATTTATAACGAGCTGCAGGAAATAGATAAAATAGCTGCATCTACAATGCTGCCTTCTAATACACGTAGGATTATCCGGGCTCTTGAAGTTTATTTTGCCAGCGGTAAAAAGATGTCTGAACTTCAGAAGAATAAAATCGAAATAAATTTCAGAACGGTACAAATAGGCTTATATCTTGAGAGGAAGTTTTTATATGAGAGAATAAATAAAAGAGTTGAAGATATGATAGAAGAAGGACTAGTAGATGAAGTAGAACGGCTGAAAAGCAACGGTTATGACTGGCGGACATACAATTCATTGAACACAGTAGGCATAAAAGAGGTTTTCGGCTATCTGGAAGGGCAGTTAGAATTTAAAGATATGGTTGAGCTTATAAAGCAGAACACACGCCGGTATGCAAAGCGGCAGATGACATGGTTCAAAGCTGATAACAGAATATTATGGCTTGAAGTAACTGAAGATAAACCGATTGAAGAGCTTACAAAGGAAACTTTATATTTGTTTAAAAACAATTAGTTCCGAGTCAAATTTCTCATTTCTCCGTATTATTTCTCCATACTCTTTTCAATTCTGAAACTTTTTAAAACTATTCCGTAGAACAAAAGAAAAATGATTTGTGCTTCTCTCAAGCCCCCTCGCATTTAATAACCTTAAAAAAAAAGGCATGAAAAATATTTATTGCTTAAGCTGTAAAAAGCCTTACTCCATTATTGCTATATTATTTATTCTTGCAATATTTTTTTCGAATGCGTCATACTCGCAGCCACAGAGTTTAGCACCAACCTCTCCATCAATCGACGGCAAAATAAATGAAGCAGAATGGTCAGATGCCAAAGTCTTTACAAATTTCTTTGTTACAATCCCTAAAACTGACGAAAAATTTTATGACAGTACTATTGTATATATGAAGCAGGAAAAAGATGCGCTTTGCTTTGCAATTAAATACTGGCCGAAGGGAAAGGTAATATCCAAATCATTAATCAGAGATCAGAGCACGGAAGAAGAGAATGAATTTTTTATTTTATTAGATTTAGAAAATAAAAGACAGAACGGCTACATATTTGTATTCAGCTTTCTCAACAATCAACGTGATATGCAGGTTTATAATGTAAACAATAAATCATCTAACTGGGACTGGGTATGGTATGTGAAGTCAACTGTTTTTAAAGAAGCAAAGAACGGAGAACCGGGATATATTGAAAGCGAAGTTAGAATTCCTGTTGACAAGCTTCAGAATAAAAATGAAAAACAAATCGGTGTAGATATGCAGCTTTTCTCTTACAAACCTGATGGAAGCTACTATTACTATAATTTAATTCCTGATGCAGAACTGCTTTCCTTAAAAAATCTTTATAAGTTTGATTTAAAATATCCCTTTGCTGAAAGGCTTAATATCAGTTTTAATGCGACTCCATATTTAGTTGCAGATAGGTTTAACGACTCAAGTTATAAAGGAACTTTCGGAGGAGAGTTTAATCTTTCGCTCAATAAGCATAAATTAAAAACAACTATAAACACTGATGAATCAACATTGGAAGCTGACCCTTTCAGATTCTCATTTTACAATAGAGCAATTTTTTTAAGTGAGAAGAGAACTTTCTTCAGTAAGGATTTAGATATATACAGCTCACCTATTAATTTGTTTTACACGCGTTCGATAGAAAATATTGATTATGGTTTTAATTATACTTTCCGTAGTGATAAATTAAAGACTGGGGCAATATATGTACAAAGCGATCCGAGAAATGACGGAAACAAGAATAAGTATTTTATCACGCGGCCAAGATATTATGCAGATGATTTTAATGTAGGCGGTATGTTTGTTCACTCTGAAAGACCTGGAGATGAATATAAGGAAAATATAGCCAGCTTTGACGGCTTCTACAGATTTCCTTATAACCGTGTAAGGCTCGGAGTTCAATATGCAAAAAGTTTTAATGAATATGCCGGTGATGTAAAAAAACAAGGTGATGCTTATAATATTTACGGATACTATCAATCAGATGATGCCGGGGGACCTTACGCGGACTGGGGATATAATCGTGTTAATAAAAATTTCCAGGCTTCTACTTCCTTCACGGGAGTAATAGGAAATCCTGATAACTACGACCAGTTAAATTTAAGCGGCGGATATAAGTGGGTATTCAATAGAAACTGGTTTTCAGATCTAAGCTGGAACGGATTTTATTTCAAAGACAGGCAGCTTGAGGATGATTTTATTAATCAGGAAAATTATGGAACAAATCTTAACTTTAAACTTAACGGACAAATCAGAATTAATGCAAACGTAAGCATGAACAGACCGAATGACTACGATGAAAACGGCAATTTAATAATAAGAGAAAATCTGGGACAAGAATACAGTGCTAATTTTATCTTCGGAAATAACGGGGGATATGTCGGGTATTTCTTCGGACCTTATTTCGGATCATACATAAAAAATCCATACATAGGTTTAAACTTTATTTTGTTTGATAAATTTGCAGTCAATGGAAGTATAAACTATCTTGACTACTTTGATATTAAGCAAACTATTATCAATGCCAGGTTCGATTATAAAGTATTTGATAAATTCTATATCAGGTCTTTCTACAGAAAAGATAATTATACAAGACAGTCATTGCTGAATACATTATTTCAGTATGAATTCTTTGCCGGAAGTAACGTCTATTTTGTTTTGAATTTATCGGGAGAGAAGCTTCAATATACAAGTAAGTATTTTAAAATCGGTTACGAATTTAATTTTTAGAAATTTACATTTTAGCCCGGCTGATTTTGTCGGGCTAAAAAAAAGCCTTTTTTGAGAGAAAAAAAAATATTAGGTTTACTCACTACAATTACTGTCCTCAAACCTGATAAATCCTCTCATAGCGTGTACTTCCCCTCATATCAATAAATAAAATCCCCTCAAGGTAAACAAAATCTATAATTACTTATAAAGTTTTTAACTAAAAGTATAAACTCTCAATTCAAAATTAATTCCCCTCAGACCAATAAAAACCCTCACTTCTGTTAAATCCCTTATTACAGTTTACAATTTTTCTTAATTATACATTATTAAAAAACTAAAAGGAGATTACCTTGAAAAAAATTATTTATCTATTTCTGGTTTTTATTTTTGCAAGTTCTGGCTTTGCTCAGAGCAAAAAAAATGCAAGAATCATTTCCAATAAAGTTGAGGATTTAAGCGTTGAAACGCAAACTCCAATTCAATCATATATCGTTCGTGACAATGTAGTTGACCCTCCAAATTCAATTCCGGGAAGTATCGGATACTGGGATTACATGACAAACGGATCTAATTTAAACAACATTGCAGTATATGGTGATACAATTTTAGTTGCTTTTCCATGGGCTTCACAAGATAATCCGACAGGCACTAACAGCAGAACAGCATATTATTTAGTGAGCTACAATGGAGGTGTTACATGGACAGAACCATTAGCGGTTTCCACTTTACCAAGTTTAAGTGCTTATCCGGAAATTCACCCATACGTAATAGGTGGTTCAAGACAAGTAATGGTTTCTGGTAGAAAATACAATCTTGCTAATGCCTCAAGAGGAGGTGCATGGAAGGATGCATTTCTTGGCCTAGGTTCTTTTACAGGGGCTAACGTACAGGAAGATGGCAGAGATTATTTCGGTGCGTATCTTTCAGGAGGTTTTATGGGTGGATTATCTAATTTTCCCAATTCTCCGTCCGGAGGTACAATAGATACTCTTTATTTTTTAAAATATAATGGTACAACAAATACTTTTTCCGGGAGAACTAAAATTGCTGACCCAAGTCTCGGACAAATTGGAGGAAATGTAAGATATCGATTTGTAGCCGATGAAACAGGAAATAATGGTTTAGCTTTGTGGTATAAAGACACTGCTACAGGCATTGCCAATACAGGTCTATTTATGAGTACTACAGCGAATGGAGGCACAACGTGGTCAATTCCATTTGTAATTCAAAAAACTGCTGCTGTAAATTCTGTAATAGGCGGGGATTCTTTAACACCATGGTTTGGAATTGATGCTGCATATAAACCTGGAACAACTAATTTCGGTATTGCATGGAGTACACTATATCCAAACAGAGCAACCGGTGTTTATAACAGCACAAATACTGCAAATAAAATTTTGTTTTATTCTCCGACAATTAATGGCGGTGTACCAGTAATAGTAGCAGGCAGACAAAATATGAATATACTATCAGACACATCTTTGTTCAATAATACACAAGGTCTTCAGGCAGGCGTGCTTCCTATTTCTCATCCATCAATTGCTTATTCAGCTGACGGTACAAGATTATTCTGCGCTTTCTCGGCTTTTCAACCAGGGGATTCAGCTAATTCATTTACCTTTAATGATATCTATTATACATGGTCAGATGACGGTGGGGCAACATGGGTATCACCTATTAACCTGACCAACTCACACACTGAGGATGAATTGTATCCGACAATATCAATGACGGGAAATACAAGAAATAAATTCCATATTCACTATCAATCGACATCAATTCCTGGAAGCCAAAGCTTTTTTGATCCAACACCAGCAATAATTGTACCGGTATATCAATGCTATAAAGCAGTAATTCCACCTACATCAATTCATGAAGTATCGAATACGGTACCAGAGAGATATTCTCTAAAACAAAATTATCCGAATCCTTTTAACCCGACTACTTCAATCAGATTTGATGTAGCAAAAGCTTCAAGAATGACATTAAATATTTATGATCTTTCTGGAAAACTGGTACAAACACTTATTGACAATGAATTCGTTACAGCAGGAACAAGAGAAGTAGTATTTGATGCAGGTATATTATCAAGCGGTGTTTACCTCTACACCTTATCATCAGATAATTTCAGAGAAACAAAGAAAATGATGTTAGTCAAATAAAATAGCCCTTTTAGTACTTTTACTAACAATATACAGCCCTGCCGGAGTGATTTACCTGCAGGGCTTTTTTATGCACAAATTTCATAATTAATATGTATTTTTTGTTAAGTTAAAATTTAAAATGTCTTTTAAAATAATATAATAAATACTATCTTAAATCTAACTTAACCTTCATCCATATAGTTTGAGATTATTCCGATTCCACTGTACCCTCATTGCAATTTTCCTCGTAATTGTTTCAGGATGTCAGATTAAAGATTTCGTATCTCCCGAATACGATGTCGATGCAAATCTTCCGTTTATTACCAGATTTTACTCTGTAATGTCTATGCTGAAAGGCAATCAGAATGTTTATGTAGATTCATTAAGTAATGATGTTATATTAACCGGGAATGTAAACAGCAAAGATGACCTTGCAAACAGTATAAATTTTAATGGCGTTAATGTATCAAACAATGTTGTAATATACAACAGGGATACTGTAATCAGTTTAAAGTTTGATGATTCAAGTTCAGTGAGAACTGCTTATTTTATCGACGGTACTTTATCATTAAAATTCAATAATATAAATAATTTCCCTTATAATGTTACGCTGAGGATTAAAAATTTGAAAAGCAGAACATCAAATCTTCCGTATCAGGTTTCCGGCTCTATTCCTGCTAATTCTACAACTACTCAGCATCTAAGCCTTGCAACATATTATATAGATAACGGTAATGTACTCTCCAACAAACTTGATTTCTTTATCAGTACTTCGTCTTCACAGACTGTAGGTTTTGGAAGCTTCGATTACAATGTTTCACCTGTTCATCTCAGTTCGGTATCAGGAAGGGTAAAGCCAAATCCTTCACTTGCTTTGGTAGATTCCACAAACGGACCATTAGGGACCAATGCGCCAAATCAGCCGCTGACTCTTGCTGCAATTAAAAAATCTGAAATAAAAATACAGAACTTTGTTTCAACGCAGGTTGATTTTAAAAAGGCTTATTTTTACGGATATAATAAATCGGCAGGCACTACAAAAAGATTATTCTATGACTATGACGGAAATGGTACATTAGATTCTTTTTATAACGTAACTATTCCTGGACGCACTTCAAACGCAGGCTATGGAGAAAAAATACTGAATATCAATACTTCTAACAGTAACATTCTTGAGTTTATGGGAAATGTCCCTGATAAAATTATTTTTATGAGAGACCAATATATAAATTTAAATAATCAGGATGTTTCATTGGAAAGTAAGGACAGTATTTTAACATTCTTTAATGTAGAAATTCCTTTGCGCTTTCAATCTACTTTGTACAATTCATACAAAGATACATCCAAATCGGGTTTTACTCCACAGCAATTGGTTGATGTTGATAAATCTTACAGCTTAAAAATTACTACTACAATTACTAATGCTATTGCTTTGAAATTAAAAGCTAAAATTGTTGTTACTGATTCTTCGGGTATTCCTTTAGTTTACCTAACGGGACAGTTCCCAAATCAGGAACCCGATTCATTCTATGTGGTTGAAGCTGCAGATGTAGGTCCTGACGGCTCAGTTCTTCCTGGAGGACAAAAAACAAAGCAAATTGAAGTCGAAATATCCAGAGAAAACATTCAGGCAATTAAGCGATACGGAAGAGTTTACATTGAGCTAAAATACATAACAAACCCCAATGCAGGAATTGTAAGATTAAAAGGTGACGATTTTGCATATGTACGAAGTCAGGGAGTACTGCAATACAGAATTGTTCAAAATTAACAAATGATATAACTGAGATAATAAAATGAAAAAAGTTTTTATTATAATTTTAATGTTAATTTCCTCCCTCGCTTTTTCACAATACTCCGATAATGTAAGAAGCCTTTCAATGGGTCGGACAGGTGTTGCCAATTCATATAATATCGATGCAATGAATTTAAATCCTGCAAATCTTTCCTTAGTAAAGCCAAAAGATAAGACAAGAATATACATTAATGGAATGACTACGGGCGGTTATATGCTTAACAGTAAATTCCTTTCCGTTGATTTTTATAATAAGTATTTCACAGGCGATGGAGACGGAAACGGAAAATATCTTACCAATGCTGATAAAACCGATATGCTGAATAAATCCAAAGATTCAGAATTAGGTATGGGTGTAGGTTATAAATTTGTATCAGTTGCTTTCCGAATTCCGAATGCAGGTGTTGTAGGATTTTCAGCAGAAGATAAAATTTTCGGAAAATCATATGTACCTGAGCAAATGCTGGAACTTACTTTATTCGGAAACGGCATAAATAAAACTTATGATTTTTCTCAATACAGGCTGGAGCTATCATGGATAAGGCAGTTGAATTTTTCGTATTCCAATATTGCAAAAAACTTTATGAGGAGTACTTTCAAACTGGTTTCATGGGGAGTTTCTTTAAAGCCGCAGCTTGGATATTATTATGTCGGTGTAAGAAGCAATGATTTGAATTTTTCTACAAATGATTCTGCCCAGATTACAAGCAGGGGAGCAGTTACATTTCTGCGTTCCTCAATAAGACCTGACGATAAAGTGGAATATCCCGGGCTTGGAAAGCTAGCCGGGTTCGGCTGGGGATTTGACCTCGGCTTTAATGGTAAAATTAATGATCGCTGGTCAGTAGGTTTAAGTTTGACTGATATTGGCTATATGAACTGGTACGGAAATAATACCGAATATAAGTATGCAGGTGAGTTTGTTGTAACTGATCTGGCAAAATCGGAACAACTTGATACTCTAAGGACACTTATTAACGGGAAGAAAACTTCTACCGGAGCATTTCAAAAAATGCTGCCTATGACTCTCAGATTCGGAGTAAATTTTAAAATCTTTAAAAATCTCTTCGGAGCTAACGGTCTTAAAAGCGATTCACTCAACAAAGAACTGGTTTCTATTTCTTTGGATTATATTCAGGGGCTTTCAAAACAGGCTGCAGGAAGCTCAACCATTCCTACAATCGGTGCCGGTGCGGAGTTTTTCTTATCACAATTTTTTATTCCAAGGATAGGATTTATTGCAGGCGGAACTGAAGGGTTCCTGGTTTCTTTAGGTGCGGGGCTGGATACAAAATATATACTGTTTGATGTCGGAACTCATAATATAGGGGCAATAACAGATTTGAATAATACAACTAAATTCTCTTTTGGAGTAAATCTTAAGCTGAAACTTTAGACAGGGATTTAGTTCTTATTGCTATATCTGCCAGCTCTTCATATTTCTCCAGAATTTCAGAACTTTCTATATCTTCAATACCTTTATCGCTTTTAGAGATAATTACAGCATAATCATCACTCAGCGGCTTAAACCTTTCAAAATTCCAGTCAACTTTCGGATACAAGGCAATGATAGACTTGTTAAGCCCTGAAGCTAAATGAACTATTGATGTATCGGCAGAAACAATTATATTTGCCCTGTTTAAACTATTAACTAATTCAGGTAAAGTGTAATTATATTTGCAGGTTATATGTTCGGTTTTAAAATTATTGTAGATACTAAGAAGCAGTTTTGCATCCCGTTCAATTCCTGTTAAATGAATTTTATATGACGGATATTTATGCAAGATCTGTGATAAGAAATGCAGCCATTTATTTTCATTTAAATATCTTGAAGGGCTGCCTGCGGAAATATTTATTAACAGATCAATTGGGCTATCCGCAGTTTCCTTTAAAAAGTCAGTTAATACAGGCGCAGTATATATAGGTTGGCTTCCAAAATAATAGACCGGAGCAAGGCTTAAATCAACTGCATGCCTTCCTTTAGCATAATCCTTTAAGTCAACGTCAAAGATTTTTTCCTGTGTATTATAGCCTAATGATAATTTTGGCTTAGCAAGTTTTAATAATGAAGCCGAAGTGCGTGAGTAGCCGTTCTTCACATCTATCCATAGATCAAAATTATTCTTCTTTAATTTATTAGCAAGAAATAAATCTTTCAAAACATTTTTTTGATACACAATTACTTCATCAACTGCTTTAAGCTGCGAAACGAATTCCTGATTTGATGCTGATGCAAGGACTTTAAGCTTCGACTTAGGGAAAAGTCTTTTCAGCTCATAAAAGAGGGGACTGGTTAACACCATATCCCCTAATTTTCCTATTTGAACAACTAAAATATTTTTCGGATTTATATCCATCTATTTGAACGAACTATTTTTCAGATAAAAACTATTTTTTAACGGGTGATTTACCTGTTTGTACTACTGTCACTGCGTTTTCTTTTTCCTTATCTTTCTTATTTGTAAAGTACTGCTGAATAATAGAAAGAAGATTGAATACGAAATAATATAAATTCAATCCTGCAGGGAAACTGAAAAATAATAAAGTCATCATTATCGGCATTACATAAACCAAAGCTTTCTGTTTAGGATCAGTTACTGTCATTTTCTGTTGGATGAACATTGTTATACCCATCAATGTAGCTAAGCCCGATACATCACTTATTCCGAAAAGTGGAATAGTGAACGGCAGATGGAAAATAACATCAGGTGCAGCAAGGTCATGAATCCAAAATATAAACGGTGCGCCTCTTAATTCAATCGTAGAACGGAAAACTCCGAACAACGCATAAAGTATCGGAAGCTGCAGCAGCATCGGCAAACATCCTCCGGCGGGATTTATTTTCTCCTCCTTGTAAAGCTTCATTATCTGCTGATTAGCTTTTACAGGATCATCTTTATATTTCTCACGAATAGCTGTCATCTTCGGACCAAGTGTGCCCATCTTTTTCATCGATTTCATCTGCGACTTTGTCAGCGGATTCAATAGAATCTTCAGACAGATTGCAAATACAACTATTACCCAGCCGTAGTTAGGAATAAATGTATGCAGGAATGTGAAGAACGGGATAATTAAGTACTGAGCAATAGGTCTTACAAGAAAATCAAGTGTGAATCTCAGAGATTTCTCTAGGTCAAGTCCGTAATCTTTTAAGAGACTGTACTCTAAAGGTGTTACTAGAATTCTAAAAGTGGCTTTCTCATAAGTATCAGCCTTAATATCTTTTTTAACTGCTATGGAATAATTTTCCTTTACTCCGTTATCGGGAAGATGCTCGCGTGAGCCTGATAGATATGCGCCGTCTCCGGGAGTTCCGTCAGGAATAATATATACACCGAAATATTTATTTCTGCTTGCAACATATTTAGTATTACCGGTAAAGTCAGCCTTTACAGGCTCATCAAATTTAGATGCATCAAGCGCTTCTATATCGCTTCCCATAAGCGCATATGCTTCCGAGAAAGTTGCTTCGTCATCACTGCGGTGCTCTGTAAGATTAAGCGATGTTTCCCACGCTACCTGATATTTAGAGCCGGTAATAAATTTATCACTGTTAAATAATTCATAGGTAACATCAAATTCGTATGAGTCAGGCTTGAATGTATATGTTTTTACTATTTTTTGTGAACTGTCAGCAGAAACGTTTAGAGTATACTTAAGCTTAAAATCTTTATTCTCTTCAATGTTTATCTTATCCCATTCTTTATAGTCAGCATTGAAAACCAAGTTCGCTGTGCTTATCTGTTTTCCGTCTTTCGATGTAAAAATCAGATGAAGCTCCTTGCTTTTTTTCCAGTTGATCAGCTGCAGCGGGTTTTTATCCCATGTCTGGAAATCTTTTAGCGTGAATTTTCTTACTGTGCCGCCATAATTACTGAACTCAATAAAAACTTTTTTATTTTCAACCTGAATTATTTTTTCAGCGAGCGGTTTGGTATTTAAAGAATCTGATGTTGTACCTGTTGCAGAGCTTTTCGAAAAAATAGTTCCTAATGAATTTGTTATTGAATCCTTTGTTGTGGGAATGCTTGTAATGGGTGCCTTATTAGTATCTGTGCTTTGTTTTGTTTCAACTTTTACCGTATCCTGTTTCTTCGGATGGGGCGGGGGAGTTTTAGATGTGTTCCAGTAAAGCCAGAACATTAACACAACTCCGATTAACACAAAACCTATTATTGAACGTCTATCCATTTTATTATGATTATAAAAAATTAATGTTTGTGAGCGCAGTCTTTATGAGGAATGGGGTCAAACCCGCCTCTGAAAAAAGGATTGCACTTTAAAATTCGTTTAACTGATAAATAAAAACCTTTGAATACACCGAATTCCTGAAAAGCTTCAAGACTGTACTGTGAGCATGTGGGATAAAATCTGCACGACGCAGGGAAAAGCGGGGAGATGAATTTCTGATAGAACCTTATAAGATAGACAAATATTATCTTCACCTGGGGAGCTTATATATTTTTCTTAAATACTTTTATTAAGAGTTTATTCATATCGTTTCTTGCGACGGCAATATTAAAATTTCCTTCTGCAAATCCTTCATAGCCTGAATCGGATAAAGTGAAAATTATTTCGTAATTCTTATTTATCATTTCAGCAGGGATATTTATCTTTTCCAGTCTGAATGCCTCGCGCAGCAATCTTTTTACTCTGTTACGGGGCACTGCCTTCCTGATTCTTTTCTTAGTAACAACAAAGCCCGCCTTTATTGAAGCTGACGGGCTGTTAAAATTGTTTTTGCTCTCACTGATGTGAGTTCTTACGTATGCTCTTAGAAAGCCGCTGTTAGTTTTTTCGGAAGATTCAAAGATCTTTGAAAATGACTCATGACCTCTGATAATTAGCTCCTTAGGAAGCTTATTATCAGTGAAAAATACTTTATACGCTTCTGTTGTATTCGTCGCTGACTGTAAGTTTTTTTCTGCCTTTAGCTCTTCTTCTTGCAAGAACCTTTCTTCCGTTTTTTGTTTCCATTCTTTCACGGAATCCATGTTTATTTTTTCTTTTTCTATTGCTTGGTTGAAAAGTACGTTTCATTGCTTATAAAAATTTAAAGTTTAATCTATAATATAGGGATTATCTGCAAATTAAACAATCCATTTATGAATTTACCGGCTCATTCACAACAGGCTCTTTTTCCTTTGCCTTATTTCTCATAAACAAAAATGTTCCGGCAGCAACCATAAATAATGCTATCAGCTGCGCCTGGCTTAAGCCGAACACTACTTTTGGATTCACTCTTATCATCTCTACTAAAAATCTTTCAAGTCCTGCAAGTATTAAATACAAATAAAATAATGTCCCGGGAACGTGATACTTAGTCCTGTTCTTCCATAAATATAAAAATATAAAAAATGCAACTATAGTTTCGTATATTGGTGTAGGATGCACAATGATTCCGGGAGGTGTAGGAACTGTTCCGTTTGTATAACTCATTCCGAGAAATGCCCAGAAAGAATCAGGTGCTATAGCAATTCCGTAGTCTCCGTCACCGGCAAGCTGGCATCCTATGCGGGCAATTCCGTAACCTAAGATCGTACCCGGCGCCATCATATCAAGTATACTCAGGAAATTTAATTTTTTTACTTTGCAATAAATAAATATCAGAATAAAAGATAAAACCAATCCGCCGAAGAATGTTAGTCCTGATGAAGAGAATATAATATCAGGTTTGAAGTAAGTAAGCAGCGGCTGGCCTGTGCCGAAATTCCAGTCTTCTATAATGTAAAATAATTTAGCTCCGACAATACCGCCGACTAAAGCCATCATTACAATTATAACACCGGTATTTTCATCGTAGCCTTTGCGTTTTAATTCCTTTCCGAAGAGCCAGTTGCCGACTAAGAATGCAATGCCTAACATCAGTCCATAGCTGTATACAGGTATAGGACCTATTTGAAATAATTTTGGATACAATTTTTAATCTATGTTTACTTTAATAAATTTATTCGAAGCAGGCGCTTTCAGAATCTTAATATTTTTTTTCATTACTTTGAACTTATAAAGATTTTTTCTTTTCTCATGATTGAAAAGAACCAGCTCATATTCTTTTGAATTATAATCATATAACTTGTACACATAGCTTGCAATTCCTGCCTGCGAAAGCGAAAGTATCGGAGCAGAAAGCCCTTCTACATTGAACTCGATTTTATTCTTCGCCATATCAACTTTTTCATATACAACTACTTTATATTGAAAGTTCATAAACTCTTTAGTTGTAACAAACTCAAATTTAACATAGTTCTTTTCAAGCATATCATCATGCTCTTTTGTAATTGTTAATTCGTATTCAAACTCTTTTTTCTCAGGCCTTACTTGTTTAGTTCTCATAGTTAATTCTTTTATCCGTTCGGATTTTGTTTTCTTAAAAGCTCTTCAAAGAGCATTATGTCATCGTATATTCTGTTCAGGTCTGCTTCAATTTCTTTTCCGTCAGCCATTCTTTTCAATCTGCATTTCTGTGACTCAACTTCAGTTTCTCCTATGACCATGGTGTACTCGGCATTATATTTATTCGATTCCTTCATCTGTGATTTTACGCTACGCGATAAAAAATCAGAGTCGCATTTTATTCCCATCGGGCGTAAATCCAAAAGCAGTTTTTGTATCTTAGAATTATCTTTTAATCCTGCGTTTACTATATAAAGGTTCAGCTTATTATCTTCAGGGAAAGTAAATTTTCCTGCTTTCTCTTTTTCTTCAAGCAAAATTAAAATTCTTTCTATGCCCGCTGCAAAGCCTATTGCCGGAGTCGGTTTTCCTCCCAGCATTTCAACCAGCACGTCATATCTTCCACCGCCTAAAATTGTGCTCTGCGCGCCAAGCTCAGATGAAATAAATTCAAATGCTGTTGATGTATAATAATCCAAACCTCTTACGAGCTTGTAATCAACTACATATTTTATTTTTAAAGTATCTAACGCAGTTAAAATATTCTGGAAATGAGTCTTACTTTCATCGGATAAAAAATCATACAATACAGGTGCGCCTTCCAATATTTTTCTTTCATCGGGATTTTTAGTATCAAGTATTCTTAACGGATTTTTTTCTAATCTTACTTTGCTTGTTTCTGATAACTGAGATTCGAAAGGCTTTAAATACTCTTTCAGCTTTGAAAGATAAACTTTTCTTTCTTCATTGGTGCCAAGTGTATTTAAAGTAATCGTATAATCTTTTAGTCCGAGCGCTTTCAGAATAGAATCGCCAAGCGTAATCATTTCAACATCGATAGAATAATCTCCACTGCCAATTGCCTCTGCTCCGAACTGTGAAAACTCACGGTAGCGGCCTTTTTGCGGACGCTCTGCTCTGAACATATTAGAAATATAAAACAGTTTCTGAAGAGGCGACTCGTTGTAAAGGCTGTTCTCAAGATATGAGCGGATTACCGATGCCGTCATTTCAGGCTTAAGAGTAAACTCGCCGTCATTGAAAGAGTACATTTCTTTTGAGACTATATCCGTCTCTTCACCGATTCCGCGTTTGAAAAGCTGAGTGTTTTCAAAAGTAGGCGTGCGGATTTCATTAAAATTAAAATTGGAGAAAACCTTTCGTGCAGTTTCCTCAACGAATCTTCTTTTAACTACTTCAGCCGGAATTAAATCGTATGTTCCTCTCGGTTTTTGAATTTGCATGTACAAAAATAGCACGAAAAGCTGTAAGTATTAAGGGGAATATTGAGTAGTGAGTATTGGGTATTGAGTAGTGAGAATGTGTGGAAGCAAGTTTATCATTTCTCATTCTCAATCCGCCAGGCGCACTGTTTGGGAATGATAAGAAAGAGAAAATCTGTTTATGAGTTTCAAAAGTTTATTACTTGTCAAGCAAAATATTCAACCTATACCTACTAATAGGGAATATTTGCTTTCAGAAGAAATTAAACTTTTTATATTGTTGCAGGATTTTTAAACTAGAAGGAGTGTTAATCAACTTTACATAATAACCCGACTTTTTCCCGACTATTTTTAAAATTTAAATCTTGAATTATGGTAAGTAAGTATCCCCCTTCATTTTGAGGGAGGAGGATTAAGTGGGGCGGTATCAAAAGATAATAGAAAACCCGACCAAAATCCGACTAAATTGAAAATAAAAACTATGAGTATTGTTTTTTCAATATCGGGTTTTGAAAAATCCGACTTTTTTCCGACTTTTAAGAAATAAATTTTTATTGAAATTACGTTACGAAGCCGGAGCTTACGAACGGGTAGGAAGTAACCTCTTTTTAATAAGGAGGGGGTGGTTAACAAAATAAAAGACCTGACAGGATTGAAAACCTGCCAGGTCTGAAAATGAAAATCCGACTTTTTTCCGACTATTTCACTAATAGCATTTTTTTAGCCTGCGTAAAAGATGGAGTGGAAAGCCTGTAAAAATAAACTCCCGATGAAAAACTGGGATTGGCATTAAAATCTATTGTATGAACGCCTTCCGTTATTTGTCCGCTTACCAATAAGGCAACTGAGCGGCCGGTAATATCAAAAACTTCTAAAGTAGTGAATTCAGGCTTGGCAAGACAGAAAATAATTTTAGTAGTTGGATTAAACGGATTTGGGTAATTCTGATTTAAATAATATGTGTTAGGATTTTCAATCGGATCAGTGAATGTGTATTCATCATAAGCTATCTTTGCATTTACTTCTATCTCTGCAAGTCCTGCAACATGTTTGTTGAGAATATTTCCGGAGAAGCTCTTTATCAGTACTTTCATTCTATCCATAGGAACGATTGAATCAAACTGAATTAGCAAGCCGTCAGAATTTAATCTGCCTGTAGATCGAATGTGCTTGGACTGATGACCTTTATAGTAACAGAATATTTCGCAGTCGTTAACTATTATATTAGTGCTTGTTATAAAATTGGGAAGCATATTATACAGCTTCAGCCTTCTTGCTTCAATAGGAATTTCCCATTTCAGGTCAACAAACTGGCTATCGGCTGAATTTGCAATCCAGTTTACTGAAAGGCTAGTATTCTTTGCTCTTCTATCTACAACGTTCTGACCTTTAAATGAAGGGTCGTTATTAAATACACTGCTTGCAGTTACAGTAGCTGATGTTGAAAGATTTGTAAAGCCGCCTTCTGAAATTGATGTTGCAACGGGAATCTGAGTATGGCCTACGTGGCATCCGACGCATTTTGTACCTGAGCCCTGAGCGCCGAAATTAAGTCCCATAACATGGGCAATATTGCCCTTAGGATTTACTAAAACTTTGCCTGTACTATCTACCATTTGTTCGAACATCGGAACATTGGCAGGAATATCGCCCTGAGCTATTTTGCCGTCAAAATCTAGGTCTATCTCTCTGAATAAAATAGGGTAGTCAAGACCGTCCGGATCCTGTCTCTGGAAGTTCAGGAAGAACTGAAACTTTGCTTTCTTCTTAATAGGAGGAGCGTCATCGATTGGCATATCAACCGGAGCATTTGCATAAACATTCAGGCAGTCAAATCTGAAAAGTCCTCCCTGATAAAATGTGTTTGGGTCAGTTGTAGGAGGAACCTGACTTGTATCATAATCATCCAATCCTATCCTCAATGGAGGAAGTACTCTTGATTTAACCACTTCAGCATTAAGTTCAAGCTTCCCAGGAATATCCAGGAAAGGACTTATAATGTGAGAGCTTAAGTCGTATGTATATAAGGCGAAATCGGCATTTAAAGGAGAAACTGCATAGGAGAAAAGAACCTTGCCTGATGAAAGTTCAACGGGGTCTGTTGCATATGGTCCTGCATAAGTATAAGACGATGTATTGGAATATAATGAAGTCATAGTATCGACACCAATAAGGCTTTGAAAATTTGAAAGCCCTTTTTTAGTAATTCTTATTCCCGGGCTTCCGCTTGTCATTGTCATAGAGCGGTCAGGAGTAAATACCGTCAGCAGATTGCCGTTAGACATTACCCGTCCTCTGTAATTGTTCAGTGTTAATCTTGTGCGCGGATCCCCGGCATAAAAACGCAGCTCATCGGCATCAGTGATGCAGCTGGCAATTTGCCAGACGTTTCCGAAATCCGGAGATAATGCATACTCATCGTCTCGGGTAATATGATTTTCCGTTAAGTTGCTTGGTCTGTCAATATTCTGCCACCAGCGTGAGTAAATAATTGTACCGCCGACAGGATCTATCGTCGGCTTTTCACCGCTGTTGCGTTCTGTTGTTACACGCTTTATAAAAGTGCTTAATGTATCCGTTACAAAAAGGTTTGTTGCAGGATATCCGCTCATGGAAAGAGTAGGGTATCGTGTTGATGCGAATAATATTCTGCCGTCAGGTAAATAAATAGGGTCTATATCTTCGTATTTAACGAATTTGCTTGCTGCCGGTCCGAACTGGTCAAGACTTATATTCCTGTTGCTGAATGTGAGTTTTTTAAAACCTGTGCCGTCTTTACGTATTTCATAGATTCTCCATGAACTGTCCCTGCTTTCAACGCCCGAGAATATGATCTTATTGCCATCGTAGCTAACTGAAGGCTGCTGAACGTCGACTAAGCTGATTCCGTTAAAATTTTTTGTGCTGTCTATTAGGGTAGTTAAATCGCCGTTAGTATGGCGGATGATAAGTTTACCTCCGGTAATTGCGAAACGTGCATAAGGTCCCTGACCGGGAATAAGAGTTGTCTGAGGGAATAATACATTGCCGTTGCTGACCATGTTCCGTGATACGAATACAACGGGATACTCTTCAGCAAAAGCACTAAAGCTGAAGGATTGAAGTACAAGCCCTATTAATAATAGCGTATATAACTTTTTCACTTTTTGAGATGAGTTTTTTGTTACAAAATGCCTGTTTGCTTATTTTCTGTAACAAGTATTAAGTTATAAAAATTTACTTTTTAATAAAATATAGAATTGTAGTATTTTAGAAACGATGAAAATTCAGTTGCGGTATACTAATACCAATAAAGGTTTTAATATTGATTTACAAACTGCGTTTTTATAAGTTTCTATACTTCTATAATAACCCGCTCTAATAAATTATCTTATATAATGAAAAAGTCTATATCTGTAATATTCTCTTTTCTTCTTTTACTATTTACTCAGTTATCATTTTCACAGGGTTTAAATTCAATTCTCGCTCTTGATGCAAATAATGTTTTAACTGTCGGCAGTCAGGGCAAAATATTAAGGTCATCTAATGCTGGAATTACATGGACAAGATATACAATCGGTTCTGTTGACTATAAATGTTTATCATCCTTAAACAGTGATGTCTGGATTGGCGCAAGTGACGGAAAGGTTTACAAAACAACAAATGTTAATTCGCCTCTGACAGGTTATTCAACAGGATTAACATCAGTAAACGGTGTAAGCTTTGCAAATTCTTCAACAGGTTATGCATGCGGAAATGCAGGCGGAATTTATAAATCAACTGACGGCGGCTTAACCTGGATTTTAAGAAATACCGGTGTCGGGAATGTAAAGCTTAATGCGATAGATTTTCTTGATGATGTAAACGGAATTGCAGTTGGAGATAACGGTTCCGTGTATTGGACAAGTACGGGCGCTTCAAGCTGGTCTGCATTAACTTCAGGCACAAACAGAAATCTTTTAGCTGTTAACTTTTATGGTTCAAACGGAGCATATATAACAGGGGAGTGGGGTGTGATTCTGAAATTTACGGGAACCCTAACTCTTACATCAGTTAAATCCAGAATAACATCAGATATAAGGAGTATTTCCGGAACAAGCGCAGCTGATATTCATATAGTCGGCGGCGGCGGATTTATCAGAAACAATAAGAATTCAAGTAATGAGTTTCTGAATTTTGAAATGAATCCTGTAATGACAAATTTAGTTAGTATCAGCTACCTGAATTCTACTACGGGCTATGCAATAAGCAGTAACTATGATGGAATAATTAAAACAACTAATTCAGGACAGTCTTGGGAATTTACTGCAGGTAATTCAATGAGTATTGCATGGGTGCCGAAAGTTACCGGACTTATAGAGGGAATTGGAAATAATCTATGTACTGTGCCGCAAAATCGCGATGAACTATTCGTTGTTTATCAAAGAGGAATTTACCGAAGTGTAGATAAAGGTGAAAGTTGGATATATATCGGAATTATACCCCCTAATATTGCTAACGGTCCTACACATTCTTTTTATGTAAGCCCGTTAGATACAAATGTAATGATAGCTGCTGTAGAAAATGCACCTACAGATAGAATAGTGAGAAGTACAGATTATGGAACCACATGGACTGTTATTCTGGAAAAAGACTTTACAAGCTATGGTACTCCGCTTGAAATTGACCATGTAAATCCTGCAGTTTTTTATTTTGCTCCTGATGGCGGCGGATTTTATAAATCTACAAACAACGGAATAAGCTTTACAGAAATAAGCGGTAATTATCCATTCAGAAGTCCTTGCGACATTTCTGTTCAATGGGAACAGCCCAATGTTATTTTTATTGCAGATGGAGTTACAAGCGCATCAGAGCCGGGTGAAGTTTTCAAATCTACAAACGGAGGAGTAAACTGGACTAAGGTACATACAAATCCCGGCGTAGGTTCAGCATTCAGTGAAATTCCATGTATAATGAATTCAGCATTTGATAGTAATCTTTTGTATTTGACTAACTGGAGCGGAAGCATGCGTTTTAAATCTACAAATGCAGGTGACAATTGGTTTGCGATACAGTCAACTACATTCAGCGGATGGACCGGTGAAATTTGCCAGGAAGACCCGACTTTAGTTCTTACAGGAAACTACGGACAGAATTCTTCGCTTACAACAAACGGCGGAGCAAACTGGAATCAATATGCTATGCCTGCAGGAGGATGTGGTGCCGGAATGATAGTCCCGGGAAGAGATTATATTGTAGCGGCTGAGTGCTCGGCGATTTTGAAATTGGTAATGTATACTTTCGGACCGCAGAATATTGAAGAAGGTATTGTATCAAATAATGTACCTGATAAATGTGCATTGTATCAGAATTATCCTAATCCTTTTAATCCCTCTACAGAAATAAAATTTGATGTATTAAAAACAGGAAATGTTAATATTAAAGTTTACGATGAAACGGGAAAAAACATTATGACTCTGACAGATGGAATTAAAAATCCGGGTACCTATAATGTTAAGTTTGATGCATCATCACTTTCATCAGGCTTGTATTATTATGTGATGGAAACCGGCGGAACAATTTTGAGTAAGAAAATGATATTGGTAAAGTAAATCCGGTAAAACAATTCTGATATACTATATGAGGAAGTATATGCTTCCTCATATTTTTAATATTGATTAATAAAAAGTGTTTAAGTAATTTTATAAAAAGTATAAAACCGACTCCCTTTGACAAACTTGTTTTGTCATCCCCGATTTAAATTGGTTCATTTTATTACAAAAAAAACTTAAACTATTTTCTAAATGAAAAAGTATTTAAATATTTTTCTTTCTTTATTTGTATTCACCCTTTTATTTTCAAATTCTTATTCACAGGGATTAAACGCAATAGTTGTTCCCGATACTTCCAATGTTCTTGCCGTCGGAGATAACGGTAAAATGATGAGATCAAGTAATGGCGGTTTAACCTGGTCAAGAACTACCGGCAGCTCAGTTAACTACAAATGCGCAGGATGGGTAGCAGATATGGTTTTAATAGGCGGCAGCGACGGTAAAGTTTATAAAACCTCAAAGGTAAATACAGCAGTTACCGGTTACAATACAGGAACAACTAATTCTATAAACGGTATCAGTGTAAAATTTTCAGTTGCATACGCTTGCGCAGATGGGGGATTAGTTTATAAAAGCACAAATCAGGGTGTTAACTGGACGTCAGTAAGTACAGGCATAGCAAATGTAAAGTTGAATTCTATATATTTTATGGATGATAATACCGGAATTGTTGTAGGGAATGCGGGTACGGCATATAAAACTTCTAACGGAGGAACAAGCTGGACTTCTATTACTACAGGTACTACAAGAAATTTACTTACTGCGTATGGCAGAGTTCTTGAGTATTATATAGGCGGAGAGTGGGGAATATTTATGACAGGGAATTTCCAAAATCCTGCAGCACCTGTCGCCTGGAATCTAAAAACAAACAGTGATATAAGAGCCATTACCGGACCAAGCCAGTTCGATTTAAAAATTGTAGGCGGCGGCGGTTTCATCAGAAACAACAAAGTTCCTAATGGTACATACTTCAATAACTTTGAACCAAACCCGATGCTGGGTAATTTAGTAAGTATCGAAACGTCTTCATTAACAGGAAAAAGTTTTGCATGCAGCAATATTACGGATGCAATAATAAAATCAACGGATTTTGGCGCATCATGGGAATTTACAGCCGGAGCATCAAGAACTATCTCATGGGTATCAAAATTGACTGCTTCAAGCGGAATAGGTAATAACCTGTGTATGAATCCTAACAACAGAGATGAGCTTTATGTTGTATATGGAAAGCTGATTTACAGAAGTATGGATAGAGGCGAAACCTGGGTAAATTTTGCTACAGTAGGCGCTTCTTCAGGTACAGTTAGCAGAGCTCATTCTTTCTATGTTAGCCCGTTGGATACAAATATAATGATGTGCGCAATTGAAGGCTCTCCTACAGATAAAGTTGTAAGAAGTACTAACTACGGCGCAACATGGACAACTATTCTTGAAAGCAATTTCAGTAATTATGGACAGCCATTGGAAATGGACCAGAATAATCCAAATCTATGGTATTATGCTCCTGATAACGGTGGATTCTGGAAATCAACAAATAACGGCGCTAATTTTACCGAAGTCAGCGGAAATTATCCTTTCAGAAGTCCTTGCGACCTGATAGTTGATTGGGGTAACTCAAATAACATTATGATTGCAGACGGAATTACAGGAAGCGGAGTAGCAGATATTTTCAGATCTACTAACGGTGGAGTAAACTGGACTAAAGTACATACAAATCCAAGTGCAGCAAGTGAAATTCCTTCTATGTGTAATTCCCGTCAGGATTCAATGCTTGTTTATGCTACAAACTGGAGTCAAAGTAACAGATACAGAACAACTAACGGCGGCGTTAACTGGTCTGCAATACAATCTACAAGCTTTAGCGGCTGGGGCTCTGATTTATGCCGTGAAGACCCTACTGTTGTATTGACAGGTAACTACGGGCAAAACTCTTCATTAACTACCAATGGCGGTGTAACCTGGACGGAGTACTCAATGCCTACAGGCGGGTGCGGCGCAGGTATAATCGTACCTGAAAGAGGATTTCTGATTGCAATGCAATGCAGCGGTTTATTAAAAATGAACATCTCTTATACAGTAATAACTGATGTAAACGAGCAGACATTAGCCGGTATTCCTACGAAATTCAGTTTGTATCAGAACTATCCAAATCCGTTTAATCCTTCTACTGAAATCAGATATGACGTACCGAAAGCCGGAAATGTAACTATGAAAGTATTTGACGAATCAGGAAAAGCAATTTATACATTGGTTAACGGATATAAAAATTCAGGAACATACAGTGTTAAATTCGATGCTTCATCACTTGCTTCCGGTGTTTACTATTATACAATGGAAAGCGGCGGTAATATATTAAGCAAAAAAATGGTTCTTATAAAGTAATTTCAAATCAAAATATTATTAAGCGGGGGACTTTTGAGTCTCCCGTTTAATATTCATACTCACAAATCTCAAAAGTTTTCAAATACTATAACGGGTTTTAATATTGATTTAAAAAAAGCGTTTTGGTATGTTTAGGCTTCACAAAAAAAACTAACTTTTAAAAAGAAAACTAAAAAATGGAAAAGTATTTAAAGATTGTTATATCTTTATTTATTCTTGCCTTGTTCAACTGCAATGCATACTCTCAGGGGTTAAATGCAATTGTAGCTCCTGATGAAAGCAATATAGTTGTTGTGGGAGACAATGGTAAAATTTTACGTTCCAGTAATGGGGGCAATACATGGTCCAGAACTACAATTGGTTCAGTAAATTATAAATCAGCAGATTATGTAGGAAATGATGTATGGATTGGAGGAAGTGATGGGAAAGTTTATAAAACTACAAAAGTAAATACAGGGCTTGAAGGTTATTTAACCGGTTCAGCAAATTCAGTAAATGGAGTTGACTTCGTTACATCCTCTGTTGGATATGCATGCGGTGATAACGGTACATTTTACAGAACTAGTAACGGTGGTTCTACCTGGACACTTAAAAATACAGGTTTGCCAAATGTAAAATTTAATTGTGTAAGTTTCAGAGATGCATCAGTTGGCGTTATTGGGGGTAATAACGGTACTGCCTATGTTACCACTAATGGCGGAGATACCTGGACTGCATTTACAACGGGAACAAACAGAAATATTTTAGCTGCTCAATATTTTCCGGCAATAATCTATTTCGTAGGTGAGTGGGGTACAATATTGACATCTACCGGTTCACTGACTTTAACTCAGGTTAAATCAAGAACCAGAACTGATATAAGAGCTATCAATGGAATAAACAGCTCAGAAGTACATTTAGTTGGCGGCGGCGGATTCATTAGAAATAATAAAAACAGCAGTACTGAGTTTTTGAATTTTGAAGTTAATCCTATGATGGCAAATCTTGTTGGAATAGCTTTTTCGGATGCTAACACAGGTTTTGCAATTAGCAGCTTAAATGATGCTATCATAAAAACGACAAACGGCGGTGTAAATTGGAATTTGACAGCCGGCGCAACTATGCAGATTTCATGGGTGTCAAAACTTACCGGTTCAGGCGGTATAGGAAATAACTTAACTTTCCATCCGACTAACAGAGATATGCTTTATGTTGTATATGGAAAGACAATGTACAGAAGTTACAACAAAGGTGAAACATGGTCTTCATTTGGAACAGTTGGTGCAACTTCAGGAACAGTTACAAATGCCCACTCATTTTACATGAGTCCGATTGATACAAATATTTTAATGTGTGCTATAGAAGGTACACCTACAGATAAAGTTGTAAGAAGTACAAACTACGGTGCAACTTGGACAACGATTTTAACAATTAACTTCAGTAACTACGGAATGCCGTTAGAAATGGACCAAAATGATCCAAATCTTTGGTATTATGCTCCTGATGGAGGCGGTTTCTGGAAATCATCAAATAATGGTGCAAATTTTACTCAAATTAGCTCTTATGCTTTCAGGAGTCCTTGTGACGTAATGGTTGAATGGGAAGATTCCAGAAATATAATGATTGCAGATGGAGTAACAAGCGCATCAACACCTGCAGATATTTTCAGATCAACAGACGGCGGTGTAAACTGGGTTAAAGTTCATACAAATTCAGGCGGCAGCGGATTAAGCGAAATTCCTTCAATGTGTAATTCCGCATTCGATCCAAAACTCGGATATGCAACTAACTGGAGTGGAAGCAACAGATATAAAACAACTAACGGTGGTGTAAACTGGTTCGCAATTCAAAACACACCATGGAGCGGATGGAACTCAGATGTAAGTCGTGAAGATCCTACTGTTGTATTGACAGGTAACTATGGAACGGGTTCATCTCTATCCACAGATGCAGGTGCTTCATGGACTGTATATACAATGCCTTCAGGCGGCTGCGGTGCAGGTATGATTGTGCTGGGCAGAGAATATTTAGTCTCTATGCAATGTTCAGGTTTGTTAAAAATGAATATTACATATTCTGTTATTACTAACTTAAGTGAGCAAACATTGCCAGGTGTTCCGACAAAATATGATTTAGCTCAGAACTATCCGAATCCGTTCAATCCATCTACTGAAATCAGATACGATATATTGAATCCAGGATTTGTTTCCATGAAAGTATATGACCAGGCAGGTAAAGAGGTATATACATTAGTAAACGGAATGAAGAATGCAGGAACTTACAGCGTTAAATTTGACGCCTCCTCATTGTCTTCAGGCGTTTATTATTATACTTTGGAAACAGCCGGTAACACCTTTACAAAGAAAATGATTTTAGTGAAATAATCAAAACTCATTTATTATAGTTTTTAAAGGCGGTTTATGACCGCCTTTTTTTTTGCCCATAATTAGTTTTTAATATACAAATTTGTTACTTAATTTTTGTATAAATAAAATTTATTTTAGTATGATATAGCTTAATGAAAAAAATCCTTATCATAGAAGACGAAGATTTTATCCGTGAAACTATTCAGGATATTCTCGACGCTGAAGGCTACGATACTTCTACCGCGGAAAACGGTCAGGTAGGTGTTGAGAGAGCAAAGGCTTTCCTTCCGGATTTAATTATTAGCGATATCATGATGCCGCTTCTTGACGGCCACGGTGTTATACGTGAACTTAAGAAAGATCAGACTACAGCGCAAATTCCTTTCATATTTCTCACAGCAAAATCAGAACTAAAAGATCTTCGCGAAGGCATGGAGCTTGGCGCAGACGATTATTTGAATAAACCTTTCACAGCAGATGAGCTGATTAATGCAATACAGGTAAGAATAGAAAAAGCAGACCAGGTTAAAAAAGTAACAGAGACTAAATTGGACGAACTGCGCTCCAATATTATTTATGCCTTGCCGCATGAAATGAAAACGGCATTGGGAGGCATTGCAACTACAGTGGAAGTTTTAATTGATATGGATGAAGCCTTCAGTAAGGAAGAACGATTTGAAATGTACGGTATGATAAAAGATTCCGCCTTAAGATTAGATGCTTTGATAAAGAAAAATCTATTGTATGCCAATCTCGAGATAATAAATTCTGATAAAAATAAAGCTGCTGAATTAAAGAAACACACCACATCTGAAATTAAAAAAAGCTTGCAGGAAGTATTAAGCGATAAAAGCGCCAGATACAGAAGAGCAGATGACTGGAATTTAATTTGCGGAGAAGATGTTAAAATTAAAGTTTCCAGGGATAATTTGCTGAATATCCTTGATGAAGTTATCGATAATGCATTTCGTCATTCCAAAGTAGGAAATAAAATTACCATTACCGTCGAAAACAATCCGGAAGCAACTCACTTAGATATTAAAGTAAAAGATGAAGGCAGAGGAATCTCAGTGGAAAATTTGCGAAAGATAGGTGCGTTTATGCAGTTTGACAGAAATAAATATGAACAGCAGGGTTTAGGTCTTGGTTTAATTATTACTAAAAAACTTACTGAAACTCACGACGGAATTTTTGAAATAAAAAGTGAAGAAGGAAAATTCACTGAAGTAAGAATATCATTTTTACTTGATAAATAATATAACAATCAATTAAAAGAAAACACTTATAATATATATTACAGATGAAAAATTACACAAAAATTAATGACTTTTCGCAGAGACATATCGGACCAAACGATGATGAAATCAACATAATGCTTGAGGCATTGGGCTTAAAATCACTGGACGATTTAATTTACGAAACAATACCCGATAATATCAGAAAAAAGGAGCCGATGAAATTAGATGCTCCGCTTTCTGAATTTGAATTTCTCAAGAAAATAAAAAGCATTGCAGCTAAAAATAAGATTTATAAATCTTATATAGGAATGGGATACCATCCTACAATTACTCCTGCAGTTATTTTAAGAAACATACTGGAGAATCCGGGTTGGTACACACAATACACTCCTTACCAGGCAGAGATTTCTCAGGGAAGACTTGAAGCTCTTTTAAATTTCCAGACTATGATTATAGATATGACCGGACTTCCGATTGCCAACGGTTCTTTGCTCGATGAAGGTACTGCTGCGGCTGAGGCTATGCATTTGTTTTATGCTGTAAAGCCGAATTCAAAAAAAGATGCAAATAAGTTTTTTGTATCGAGTGATTGTTTCCCACAGACAATTGATGTTTTAAAAACGAGAGCGGAATCTATAGGAATTGAATTAGTGATAGGTAACAAGAGCAACATGAATGAACTGAATAATGACTTCTTCGGATGTATTGTTCAGTATCCTAATTCAAACGGAGAGATAATTGACTACTCAGAATTTTTTGCAAAGTGTAAAGAGAATGGAATCCTAATAGCTGTAGCATCTGATTTAATGAGCCTTGCACTTATTACTCCTCCCGGAGAACTCGGTGCAGATGCAGTTGTTGGTAATAGCCAGAGATTCGGTGTTCCTATGGGATATGGCGGACCTCATGCAGCATTTTTTGCAACTAAGGAAGAGTTCAAAAGAAGCATTCCGGGTAGAATAATTGGTGTAACAGTCGATACCCATGGTGATAAAGCATATAGAATGGCTTTACAGACCCGTGAGCAGCATATAAGAAGAGAAAAGGCTACAAGTAACATCTGCACAGCCCAGGTACTTCTTGCCATTATGGCGAGCATGTATGCCGTTTATCATGGACCGGAGGGTATATTAGAAATTGCTACAACAATAAATTATAATACAGTAGTTTTAAATGATGCATTAACTTCAATGGGAGTTAAGCAGCTTAATAAATCATTTTTCGATACTTTAAGACTTCAGTTAGATTCTAAAGAAGAAGTTGAAAAAGTTAAAACAGCAGCCGAAGCAAAAAATATTAATTTCAGATACTTCGGCGAGAATAATATAGGTATTACTTTAAATGAGCAGACAACTGTTGATGATATCACAGAAATCGTTTCCATATTTATTGAAGCTTTGGGAAAGAAATCGAAAATAAATGCTGAGCCGATTTACCATTCAGAAACGGAAATGCTTCGTTACATGAAGAAACTTGAGAATAAAGATTTATCTCTGACGGTCTCAATGATTCCGCTCGGTTCATGTACAATGAAGCTCAATGCTACAACTGAAATGAT
Source organism: Ignavibacteria bacterium (assembly GCA_044226845.1). Lineage (GTDB taxonomy): Bacteria > Bacteroidota > Ignavibacteria > Tepidaquicellales > Tepidaquicellaceae > JAFDZO01. The sequence continues at coordinate 118,738 of JBGAGG010000003.1, read as the reverse complement.
AGGTGTTACATATCCGGAATTTGGAGAAATACACCCATTTGCTCCGATGAACCAGGCAGAAGGATATTTAGAGTTAATAAATGATCTGGAAAAAGATTTATGTGAGATAACGGGCTTTGCAGGAATTTCCTTGCAGCCGAACTCAGGCGCGCAGGGTGAATATACCGGGCTGCTTGTAATAAGAGCATATCATCATAGCAGGAATGAACATCACAGAAATATTTGTTTGATACCATCATCGGCGCATGGTACAAATCCTGCCAGCGCAGTAATGGCCGGAATGAAAGTTGTAGTTGTGGCTTGTGATGCAGAAGGTAAAATTGATTTAAAAGATCTTGCATCAAAAGCAGAGCAGCATAAAGATAATCTAGCGGCATTGATGGTAACTTATCCATCAACTTTCGGAGTGTTTGATACAAATATTAAAGACGTATGTAAAATAATTCACGATAACGGCGGACAGGTTTATATGGATGGCGCGAATATGAATGCTCAGGTAGGCCTAACAAGTCCTGATTTAATTAACGCTGATGTATGTCACTTAAACTTACATAAAACATTCTGCATTCCGCATGGCGGCGGCGGTCCCGGTGTAGGTCCGATAGGTGTTGCAAAACATTTAGTTGAGTTTTTACCGGGTCATTGTGTTGTTCCAATGGGAAATAAAAATTCTATCAGCGCAGTATCAGCGGCACCATGGGGAAGCGCAAGCATTTTAATTATATCTTACGCCTACATTAAAATGATGGGAGAAAAAGGACTAACAAGAGCAACTCAGCTTGCAATACTTAATGCAAATTATATCAAAGCAAGACTTGAAAATGATTATAAAGTACTGTACAAAGGTGACAGGGGAATGGTAGCACATGAGCTTATATTTGACGTTCGTGAGTTTAAAAATTCAGCGGGAGTTGAAGTTGTTGATATTGCTAAGAGGCTGATGGATTACGGTTTCCACGCTCCGACAGTTTCTTTCCCGATTCCCGGAACATTAATGGTCGAGCCTACTGAAAGCGAATCCATTAACGAGCTTGACAGATTTATTACTGCTATGAAACACATCAGGCAGGAAATAAAAGAAATTGAAAACGGTATTTATGATAAAACAGATAACGTACTAAAAAATGCACCGCACACTGCTTACAGTATTGCAGCTGAAAAATGGAATCATTCATACAGCAGGGAGAAAGCGGTTTATCCTGTTGTATCTTTGAAAGACCAGAAGTTCTTCCCGAGTGTCGGCAGAGTAAACGATGCGCAAGGAGACAGAAACTTAATCTGCGCCTGCCCTCCGATTGAAGCCTATGCAGAAGAAACTGTTTAGTTATCAGTTGTCAGTTTATAGTTGTTAGAAAAAGAAAGGCGTTCAATTGAACGCCTTTTTTATAAAGATGAATTAAATTAAATTATTCTAAAAATTTATTGATGAAGCTAATATTACTATTTTTATTAACAGTCATAACTGCAAATTATACTTTTGCTCAATGGAGTATAAACCCAAATGTTAATATCAAAGTTTGTGATATTCAGCAAAAACAATTCATGCCTAAAATAACTTTAACTGCTGACGGTAGTTTCTATGTTACTTGGATAGATGGGAGAACAGATAACAATTTAAAACTTTACATACAACGATATAACTCTGCAGGGGTTCCTCAGTTATCTGAAAATGGAATATTAGTAAATAATAAATCACAGAATAAATGGATAAACGATTATGATTTAACAAACGATGGAATAAATGCTATAATAGTTTACTCAGATAAACGTGCAGCAATAGGAACCGATACGACAGTAATACCATACATTTACAAAATCAGTCCACAAGGTGAATTTATATGGAACTCGGATGGAATTGCACTATCATCATTGACAACTTCTTATCAGTCCTCCCCCAAAGTGACTATATTATCAGACGGAAATATTCTGACTCTTTGGACTTCAAGAAACAATGTTACTAAAACTACTTCCTTAATGTTTCAGAAGCTAAATTCAGCAGGTACATTTTTATTTTCAAATCAGGTAAACATTAACCCTGATAACGGTAAGAGTTTTTTTTACCCTTCAATTGTTCCAACAAGTTCCGGAGCTTTTTTTGTTACATATGTAATTGGTCCTAAAGACACAATCAACGGTACTTATTTTAATTCGGAAATCAGGTGTGCAAAATATAATAATGTGGGAACTCTTACATGGTATGAAACAGTGTGTGGATTTTCAAATATTTTAAATGATATGAAACCCTCTTCCATTCCAGATAAAAGCGGGGGTGTGTTAATTGGTTTTCATGAGTGGAATAATCAGGTTCTTTATGCAAAAGTTCAAAGATATTCTAGCACAGGCGCAAGACTTTATGTTAACTCCGGAGTAAATCTATCAAACAGAAATACAAGAGATCATACGGATCCTATAATTGGAATAACTTCAAATAACTATGTTTATGCTTGGTTTAATGATTATGTTTCTAGTTTTGGAGGTGCAGGTGGATTAACCGGCCAAAAAATCTCCCCTAATGGCTCAATTGTATGGGCACCTGAGGGATTTTCACAAATTAGAAATATTCTGATAGGTGTTCGATGTAGAGCAGCGTCATGTATAGCTTTGGATTCCAGCATTATAGTAACATATACAGTTTACTACGCAGTATTTCCACAAGTTTCACAGGTGTGGGCTTTTAAGTTAAAATATAATGATCAGCTTGAGTGGCATAAGCAATTCAGCAATGAAAGCAGTCATAAAGATAATCTTAGTTCAGTTTTATCTTCTAACGGAATGAGTATAAATGTGTGGAAAGATGCAAGAGGAAATGTTGATAGTACAGCAGGTGGAATTTATATCCAAAATGTAAAAGGCGACGGAACATTAGGACCCGTTAATATTAAACAAGTATCTTCTGTGATACTTGAGAAATACTCACTTTATCAAAATTATCCAAATCCATTTAACCCAGAAACGCAGATAAAATTTGATCTGCCCACAACTTCAAATGTAAAACTACAGGTATACGATATTTTAGGAAAAGTTGTTGATGTTTTAGTTAATGAAAAACTCAACCAGGGTAAATATCAGGTAAATTTTAATGCTAAGAATCTAAGCAGTGGAATTTATTTTTATCAAATAATAACTCAAGATTATCAGGCTTATAAAAAAATGTTGATTATAAAATAACTCTAACTCTTCAATACACACGTTATCCATTCCGGATTTTCTGATAGAAACGGTTCAGGCTTTCCTGTACGTTCAATTTGAATATCTTTCATTGTATATCTGATAGGTAATTTAAATCCGGCAGCGGAGAGTAATTTTAAAAAGTAATCAGGTTCATAAAAATTTACAAAGTCCAATCCTACCGAATCTTTTATTTTTCTGAAAACTTCCGTTCCAAAAATTCTGTTATCTTCATCAATCAACTCAGGAGTTATTCCAAAGTCGCATGCAAAGGAAGAATTACTCGGAGCAAAAAATTTTAAAATATTTATTAAGTCTTCCTGTTTAAGATAATAAATTATTCCTTCCATAATTAAAATTGTCGGCTTTGCATTGTTCCATTCATTATCCAATAAATTCTGATGAAGGAGTTCGATATTTGTTATATCACACTCGATGAATTTAATATTTGGACATATACCGTTAAGATATTTTTCTTTATCTTTCATTAAGTACTTATCAATATCATAAATACTGCTTTCCGGATAAAGCGAAGCAAGCTCAACTGACATAGGGGCGATGCCTGCTGCCAGAATTACTACCTGTCCGTCTTTATACTTTTCAAGAAATTGAACCGCGCATTTGCGGACAAAAAACTTTCTATTGCTTACTGCCTGAAAGTGCATGTAATGTTCTTTCACATCGAAGAGCTTAAGCAATGCATCGGCAGAGCCCAGGTCAAGACGGTTGAAATAATCTATAGCATTTTGCGATTTCCAGATATCGGGAGAAGTCCAGTTTAATACAAGAGCGGAAGTATCCGAAATAATCATTAGTGTTTCATTTGGTTAGCTGTAATTTATAAATTAAAATTCATTCTATCTATCATTAATAATTAGCCTCGTTTTTAATTTAGAATTGATTAATTTTATTGCTAAATAATTTAGCCGGGTAATGAAGTTTAAAATACTATTCCTTATTATTGTTTCTTTTGTTTCAACAAATTTGTTTTCTCAATCTGAGATCAATAAAATAAAAAAAATAAAAGATGGATTATACTTTATGTATTTTGATTCCTCAAATTCTAAAGTACTATAGTTGAGTTTAAGGAATATCTTGTAATGCTTGAAGTTCCGATTATCGATAAAGGTGGAGGTGCAACACAATTAGTTGATGATATAAAGGGAGGTGAAAAAGTAATGCGTACTCTGAAAAATCATTTTCCTGATAAACCTTTAAAATATATAATGCACAGCCACTGGCATATGCATAGCATATCTTCAATAACGCCATTTATAAATGAAGGTGTAAGTATTGTATCCACTAAAATGAATTTTGATGTGTTAAGTAAATTTATGGATTCTAATTCGGTAGAAAGAAATATAAAGAATTTCATTTTTGTTGAGAATGACTCGTTAGTTATTTCTGACGGAGAGAATGAAATTGTTGCATATAGATTCCAGCAAAAAGACTATCCAAGCACTCCAACTAAGGACTATTTATATTTTTACATTCCTAAGCACAACTGTATGCATGCTGCATGCATGTACACTAAATGGACAGGTGAACCGGTTGACGGAAAACAAGTTTTAAGCGGGAGGGAAGAGAATCTGTATAAATTTATTACTTCAAAAAACATAAATCCTGAATTCCTGATAAGGCTTACAAATGAGAAAACAGAGACGAATGATATGCAGGCGTTTGAAAATCTTAGCGAGGTTAACAAGAACGGAATCAAATCGGCAGATATAATGAACAGATATCTTTCTTTTGATGCAATAAGTCTGAAGCAAAATCGTGATGAAATTGTGAAAGAAGCATTGCTAAAGAAAATTCCTGCATCTATATTTAATAGCTGTGCATTTGCTGAGCTGAGAAAAAAGGAATTTGACAGAGCTCTGAGCTTTGCAATTATACAGACTTTAATGAACCCCTCTGATGCAAATTCGTGGGATACTTTGGGTGAAGTTTATTATTTTATGGATGAAATCGAAATTGCAAAGTCATACGAAAAGCAAAAGAATAAGATGTTCCCTTCAGCGGATGGGGGAGGAGAAGAGGTCTGGCAAAAAGACCTTGAGCAACATAAAATAATCTGGGAGAAGCAGAAGTAATTTTGATAAAATTAAGACATAAATTGTAATATTCTTTTTAATAAAAATATTCTAAATTTACCCATTGTAGAAATTAAATCTATTTCAAAAATGCTAAACACAGAAAACTTCACTAAAGAACTAAATTCAGTAATCGCAAAAAGCAGCCTTCTCGAACATCCTTTTTACCAAAAATGGAATGAAGGAAAACTTACTATTGAAGAATTGAGAGAATATGCAAAACAATATTATCATTTCGTAAAGCACTTCCCGAGATTTGTAAGCGCAGTGCATTCAAATTGCGATGATATAGAAATCAGAAAAACTTTAGTAGAAAATTTAGCAGATGAAGAAGGATTTAAAACTGGAATCGAAAACCATCCTGCATTATGGATAAACTTTGCCGAAGGCTTAGGACTTTCAGCTGATGAAGTAAGAAATGCAGAACCAATTGAAGAAGTTAATGAACTCGTAAAAGGAATGTATGACTTAACCAAATCAGAAGATTACATTAAAGGACTTTCAGCTTTATATGCTTATGAGATGCAGGTTCCTGAAATATCAAAAACAAAAATTGCCGGATTAAAAAACTTCTATGGCGTTGATTCAAACAAAGCTATTGAGTTCTTCACAGTACATGAAGAAGCTGATATTTACCACTCAAAAGATGAGTTAGATATAATTTTAAAGAAAACTGACAGTGAAGCAAAACAAAGTGATGTTATCAATGCTGCTGATACATCATCTAAGTTAATGTGGAAATTCTTAGACGGCGTTTACAAAAATTACTGTGTTAATTAATATATTTTAATATATATAATATTTGAAAGGGTTTGAATTAATTCAAACCCTTTTTTTATAGAAGAAATTTTATGACAACTGATGAAATTCTGAATAATTATAAAAAAATTGCTGTATTAGGATTTTCACAGAATCCTGTGAGGCCTAGTAATCACATTACAATTTATTTACAAAAAAGCGGTTACACTGTCTATGGTGTTAATCCGGGATTAGCAGGAAGAGAAATTGACGGAATAAAGTGTTACGCATCACTGGCTGAAATTCCCGATGAAGTTGAAATCGTCAATGTATTCAGAAATGCAAGATACCTTCCCGAAATTATCGATGAAGTATTAGGTTTGCCATATAAGCCGAATGTAATATGGACTCAGCTTGAAGTTATCGATGCAGATTCAAAGGAGAGAGCAATAGCTGCAGGTATAGAATACGTAGAAAACAGATGCATCTATGTTGAACATAAATTAAACCCGAACGTTAAAAAGTGATTTAAATTTTTTCAATTTATGAACACGAATAAAACAAAATTAATATATCAGATCTTAGCTTTTGTAATTCCGTTTATTGCATACGTGATTACTCTTGCCCCTACCGTTACTTTTATTGATGCCGGTGAGCTGACTACTGTCTGCGCAAAGCTCGGAGTAGCACACCCTACAGGTTATCCTTTGTTTACCATTATTGGGCACTTGTTTAGTCTGCTGCCGACAGGTTCAGTTGTTTACAGTTTGAATCTTATGTGCGCAGTAATTTCTTCGTTTACAATCGTTATGTTCTTTAATTTGCTCACATTTATATTTATTAAATTAAAGCTTAACGATGATACATGGGGAACATCATTATCTGAGAACGTAATATATAATATTTCATTTGCTGCATCTCTTATATTAGCATTTTCAAAAACATTCTGGGATACATCAAATGCAATCGAGGTTTATTCGCTTCATACATTTTTTATTGTAACTAATATTTATCTGTTCCTAAAGGCATGTAATGTTACCGGAGAAGATAATAAGTCAAATTTATTGGTCCGTGAAAAATACTGGCTTTTATTTGCATTTGTGCTTGGTCTTAGTTTTGGTAACCATTTAACAACTATCTTTTTATCTGTAGGTTTTCTTTATTTATTCTTTGCTGTTAACGGATTCAATAAACTTGCGTTACAAAGAATTCTATTACTGGCAATTCCTTTTGTTATAGGGTTATCGGTTTATGTTTATCTCCCTGTGAGATCGGGAAATCCGGTTCTTAGCTGGGGGCATCCTGATACCTGGGATAATTTTTACAGACACGTTTCAGGAAAGCAGTTCAGCGTCTGGATGTTTACAGGCTCTGAAAATATGATAAAGCAATTTAAGTATTTTACATCTGCTTATCCGCTTGAGTTCTTTTATATACCCTTAATAATTGCAATTCTTGGTTTGGTTGAGATATTCAGTAAAAGCAAAAAGTTATTTTACTATACTATATTGCTTGCAGGATTTTGCGTTATCTATGCTATAAATTACGATATTCACGATATTGATTCCTACTTTTTATTGGCCTATATAATTACAGCAATCTGGATTGGTTTCGGGATTCACTTCATTGTGAGAAAAACAGCGGAAGCATCCAGAAAGAGTTTATCACTTGTGTTAATTCTTCTAGCGCTCATTCCGGTTTTCGGAAGTTATAAACTTGTTAATGAGAGTCAGAATTATTATGTAAAAGATTATACATTCAATGTTTTTAATTCCGCACCGCAAAATTCGATTATAGTCTCAACTCAATGGGATTTCTGGGTATCGGCGTCCATTTATTTTCAATATGTGGAAGGAATTAGAAAAGATCTGGTTATTATTGATAAAGAGCTTTTAAGAAAAACATGGTACATTCCGCATATAAAGCTGCATTATCCGGAAATATATGAAAACAGTAAGACTGAATTCGATTTATATTATGCTGAATTACTAAAATTTGAAAAGTATCCTGATAGATATACAAAACCTTCAACAGAAGCCGATAGACAGGACTTAATGAAGATTCAGGCTTATTTCAAGGATTTATTTACAAGCATTGTTGATAAAAATCCGAACAGGAATTTTTTCACGACTTTTGAAGTTGAATCTGTTGCACAGGAGAGATTTGCAAATACATACTTACGAGTTCCGGAAGGTCTGTTAATACGTTACTTAAAACCCACTTCAGACTATGATAATTATGTAATGCCTGATTTTAAATTTAAGATTACTCAGGAAACTGATTATTATCATACATTCCTGATGAACGCTTATTATAATGCTTATATGAGCAGAGCAAATTATCTGATGAATTTTTCGAAGTTTGATGAAGCTGAACAATTGATAAATAAGGCAGCTGAAGTAAAACCTAACGGACCGGAGATAAAATTACTACAAAACAAGATAAAGCAGTTAAGGGCTGCACCAAAAAATTAATTTGATCAAAATAATTATCGTTCTACAGTTTTTTATTTTTTTATTAACTGTTGAATCAAAATGTCAGCCCCATGACTCAGCTAAATATGTAGTCGATAGCGTTATTGCGGAAAATGATTTGCGCCTATACATTGAAAATATAGTTATCAGTGGAAATAAAATTACTGAAGCCGATATTATCCTTCGTGAAATGCAGACAAAGGAGAATTCATACACTTCAGTAGAGGTTCTTAACAGAGACATTCAGCGGATTTATAATCTTGGTCTTTTCACAAAAGTTGATGTTGCTCCGTTGCCTTCAAGTGATAAAGGTTACAGTTTATTAATTACTGTTGAAGAAACTTTCTATATTCTTCCAATACCTATTGGAGGAATTAAAGATGGAGACCTAAAAAAAATCTGGGTGGGGCTTAATCTCAAATGGAGAAATTTCAGAGGAAGAAATGAAACTCTTGGTATAGCGTTTGGTGTATTTTATGATCCATTTATCAATTTAAGCTACTCTATTCCATGGATAGGAAAGCATCACCATTATTACACTTCATTTGATGTGGGTTATTCAGTTAATAACAATAAAAGTATCCCTGAATCAGTAAATACTCCGTTAAATGTAAACGATGTTTATACTTATAAAACTTATAACTGGAACTCTCGAGTCTCAGTCGGGAAATACATTTTTAAAGATTTATCCAATTCAGTCAGTTTAGGTTTTAACAGTACTTCCACATCAGATTACATTAAAGATAAGACTTTATCAACTACAGGTACTGATAACTATTTATCTTTAGGTTATAATATTAATTATGATACAAGAGATTCCTATGAATATTCATTAGCGGGCGCTTCAATATCTGCAAACTATTTGAAATATGGCTTTGGTGAAATTATAAATTATAATTCAGTTGGAATTGATATCAGGAAATTTATTCCAATCAAGCTAAGCAATAACTATTTGATTTCGTTTGGAACAAGAATTAACTCTACTATTTTTTGGGGAGGAAACATTGCTGATTATCATCGTCCTCAATTGGGTTACGGAAAAGTTGTAAGAGGATGGGATGATTTAGTATTTGAAGGTGAAAATTTGCTGTTTTATTCAAACGAATTAAGGATTCCAATTGTTCAGCCTTTCTACATTCCCGGCAAAGATTTACCGGTTACACGAAAATTACCTATTCTAAAGGACTTCAGTTACAAATTCGGTTTATATGCTACTCTTTTCATTGATGCAGGCGGAGTGTGGAATAAACATGATAAAATTGTTGATACAAGATTTTATAACGGCTACGGAGCCGGCCTGAATTTTATTTTACCATTCGGTTTTGTCGGCAGGGCAGACTGGGCATTCAGACATCAGAATGATTTTTATAAGGGACAGCTGATACTTTCCCTCAATTCTTCTTTTTAAAATCCTTCCATATGGAATATTATTATACTGAAAAGAAAAATATTTTTCCCGATCAAAATTTACTTATCATAGATAATTTTGAATTTGCTCATTTATCAAAAGTACTGCGTAAAAGAGCAGGGGATTTAATAACAATTACTGACGGTGAACTTGGTGTCTATGATTGCAAAATCGATGGTATTGGCAAGGAAAAAATAACTTGCACGATTTTAAGCAGTAAATTTGATATTTTTGAACCTAAGATAAATGTTCATTTATTTGTATGTTCACTGCGTAGCAATGAAAGGTTTGAATTTGCGATTGAAAAAGCTGTTGAACTTGGAGTAAAAAGCATTACACCTGTATTTTCTGAAAGAGTTATTAATAAGGCAGGTTTCTCTGTTAATAAAGAAAAAAGACTAAATCAGATAATTCTTTCTGCGATGAGCCAGTCTCAAAGATGTTTCAAGCCCGTATTAAATTCTCCGGAAACATTTTCAGATATGTTGAGTAAAACAAGTGGGTTTGAGAATAAACTCGCAATGTATGAGTTTGCAGATGCAGAAAACACTTTAAGAAGTTATCCGTATAAAACAGATATATACTTATTGACCGGCCCTGAAGGCGGATTTTCAGATACCGAAGTTCATAAACTGAAAGAAACTAATTGGGAAGTACTCTCATTAGGACTAAGGAAATTCAGAGCTGAGACAGCAGTTGTAGCAGCTTTAACAAAAATACTGATTTAAATTTAACAAATATAAACAGACTCAAATGAAAAAAATAATACCATTTATTTTATTAGCGTTATTTGCTTTCACTTCAAAAGGATTCTCACAATTTGACCAGCCTTCATTTCAGTTAGGCATCGGCCTTGCACTTCCTTTAGATCAGTTGAAAGGCGATAACTATTTATCCACAAATACTTTTAACGGATTTCAGGTAACTCAAATAGATACAGTAGATTTTCTCAGGAATAATATGGGAGCAAAAACAGGCTTCAATGTATTTGGAAAAGCAAAAATCAATTTTGATAAATTTAATATTATCAGAGGTGTCGGCTCATTAGGATTTACTAGTTTCAATGCATTCCAGCAAGCACAATCAGGAAATTATGTTATAAATTATAATAATCAAAATTTCTTATTACCTGCATCTTATAATTACAATTTCAACGCTCTTAATGTTGGCTTGGGACTTGAAGTTGCACCTACCGCTTTTACCAGTTTAGTTTCACCATATTTCGGCGGATACATTTCATTTAATAATTTCAGCGGTGAACTCAACAGAACAGAAAATTCATACGATACAACAAGATTTAAATTCAGCGGATTCAGAATCGGTGTGAATTTAGATGCCGGAATTGAATTTAAAGTAAATCCTGAGTTTGGTTTTGCATTAGGATTTAAATATGATTTCGGAAATTTACTGTTAAAGGAAAAGGCTTCAGCTAACATTTCTGAAAGATCAGACTGGGGCAGAGTAAACGGCAGCTTATGGGATGACGGCGGTAATTTCTATTCAAACTTAGGAAATCAAAACGGAGGATTGTATTCTTCTCAGTCAAAAAATCTTAACTGGGGAACAGCCTATATTTCGATTAACTTCTACCCCAATGCTACTAAGAAAACAGGCTCCACAAAGAAAAAATAATTTCAGTATATAGAATTTTTATTAAGGCGGATAATTTATCCGCCTTTTTTATTTATAACGATTTGATAAAAAACTTTATTTCATTTCGCTGCTCATTTTTGTAAATTACTCCTGTTCCCGAAATTAAAAAACTTAATAAACTAAACTTTAAAAATGATTAAACTTTATCTTTCAGTTTTTATTTTATCATCTATTCTTTTAATTTCCGGATGCGGTAAAAAAGATACTACCACTACCGATACAAAAACAAAGACAACTAAATCAGCAACAGAGCTTGCTAAACAGGGCAAAGATTTATTTTACGCGTCATCGATGGTTACAAATCTGAAATGCGCAGACTGCCACTCCGACGGAACAAATGATAACAATCCGCTTGTAAAATTCCATTCAAATATTAAGAATGCAAATAAAAGAACTCAGACTTATCTCGGAAAATTCAAGGGTGAAGATGTAGCAAAAAATGCCGGGGGAGCGACAGTATGCTGGTCTACTTATATTAAAAGCAGCAGTCCGTTGAATGAAGAGCAAATTGCTTCGCTCAATGCTTATTATGAGCAGGTCGGCGGCAGCGAGCCTGCAAAAGAAATGGTTTACACAACAATAGCATTACCTGCACCCGATAAGGAAAAATTAAAAAAGGACCAGGAAGAGATTGCTAAGTTAACAGGTGATAAAGCTAAAGGCGAAGAAGTTTATAATAATGCATGTAAATTTTGCCATGTTGACGGAACGAAAATTAAAAGCGTACCTAGCTTATTCAGAGATTTTGAAGGAAATTTGAAATCAATTACTTATATGTCGAGATTCGGAAAGAAATATATGCCGTTCTATAGCTACGAAGCATTATCCAATCAGGATATTGCAAACGTAGTTGCTTATATCTTGGCAAATCAGGAAAAGTAATTTTGGTATTGTAAAAATATAATTTATTTCCATACATAAAAAAGCCCTGCTGAGTTAAATCAACAGGGCTTTTTATTTTTAATTATTGTAATATTACCTTCTATAATTCAATATTTTTAATATTGCATCTAAATTAATGTTATTTATACAAATATTTTAAAGCGAAAACAACTAAAAATGTCTTTGTCTTATTCATTTATTTTTAATAACTTGCTAAAGCTTTAAAATTCAAATAAACAATTTTGAAACTATTAATTATTTTACTCTTCACATCTTATTGTTTTTCACAAACTCCTGAAATTTATCCCGGTTTCCCTAAAATGATAGACGCAAAGCCGACAGCATATTTTAATAGCAGTGCAAATCCTCTTATTGCGGATTTATTCAAAACGGGACAGAAAATAATAATAACAGCAGGATATGATGATAATAATGTTCTTGCCAAACCTTCAGTTCTTTACGCTATTAATAATAATGGTGTTAATCTTGATGGTTTTCCAAAATCATTTATGCCAGACTCATACATTTTTGGTGTAGCTGCCGGAGATATAGATAAGGACGGATATATTGATATAGTTGTTAGGACTACTGATTCAATCTATGCCTTTAACAGATTAGGAGCTAATATTTCAGGATTCCCAATTTATTGTAAAACTAATTTTTCTACAATTAACTGGGTTCTTACAAATTTTTTAAGTTTGTATGATTTAGATGGTGACCAGAAATTAGAAATAATTACAGGTGACTATAATAAGCTATATGTATTTAATAATCTCGGCGGCTTAAAATCAGGCTGGCCTCAGACAATAAAAGGAAGAATAAAATATTCACCTGCAATAGGTGATATTGATGCAGACGGCAAAGCTGAAATTATATACTCTTCATTCAGAGAACTTAACGGCCCCCTTAATTTAGATTCCACAAACCTCAATATTCTAAAATATAACGGTGAAAGGTTTTCAAATAATTTCCCTATTTATTTAGATTCAAATTATATCAATACCTTTGCTAGTCCTACTTTGTACATAGATAAAAGTAATATCAATAATACTTTTATAGCGATGCCAAGCGCAATCAATCTTGGCAAAAATAGATTAGAAAAATATAATATTTACGGACAGATTATAGAAAGAAAGGTTTATAGTGATATAAAGGTAACTGGTTCATTAGTAATGGGAGACATTGACGGCGATTCTAAAGTTGAGTTTTGTTCGGGTAACGGGACAGGGGAATTTCTTCAAGCAAATTATATTACAAATGATTTACTAATTCCAAATGGTTGGCCCCAAAATGGAAATGTTAGCAGTTTTTTCACAGGTATTTTTACAAAACTAACAACGGGGAGTGAATTAAATTTATTAATAAGAAGCTCTTGGGCAATTAATCCCAATGGCAGCGGCTATCTTTATGCTTATGATAAAAATGGTGTTCAGTTAAGTTGGTCCCCTTTGAGAACACAAGGCGCATGTGTTTGTGTTGCAGTAGATGATATTAATTCTGACGGCTCGATGGAAATAATTACAACAGGCGCTCCTTACGATTCAAATTTAACCGTGAATATCTGGACGGTTCCGGGAGTAGCATTCACACCAAGCAACAGCCCCTGGCCTATGTATGGGCATGACAGATACAGAACAAACCAATATGGGTTTATTCCACCTGATGAAACAGTAGGTATTATTCCGATATCAACAAATATACCAGATAACTTTAAGCTTTTCCAAAATTATCCTAATCCTTTTAATCCCGAAACAAACATAAAGTTTGATTTAAAGAAAAGGGAAGCAGTAAAACTTACTGTGTATGATTTGCTCGGAAAAGAAATAACTCAACTTGTAAATGAAGAGCTTTCAGCGGGAACTTATAGTATTAAATTTAACGGAAGCAATTATTCCAGCGGAGTATATTTTTATAAATTGCAGACTGCAGATTACTCTGAAACAAAAAAAATGTTTTTAGTGAAATAATATTAATACAAACATAAAAGCCCTGCTGAATTTAATCAACAGGGCTTTCTTTTTATACTTTATGAATTTTTAACTTTATAAACTTTATTCTAACACGATCACATTTTAAATATTATATACAAAAGAATTATAACAATACCTGCAACAGAAATAGTTGTATAATCCTGAATGATACCTGTCTGAATTTTTCTCCAGTCGATACTTAATTTTTTAAACCATGTTCCGGTTCCTCTTACAATTCCGTCAATAATATTTACATCTACAACTTTCCATAATACAATTTCAGAAAGCTCTCTTATTGAATAAACAAAAGCAGTATCATATAATTCGTCAACATAATATTTTCTTTCAAGCACTTTACCGAATCCTTTAGGTGCAGGGAATTTATCCTGTACCGAGAATCTCTTGAACGATACTATAATTGCTACAGCTGCAACAATTACAGAAACTGCTACAAGAATTAATTCAGTAGAAACTGCATGCTCATGCTCAGGATGAATGCTTGCAAGTACAAGATTTGCATTTGCAAAAACCGGCTCAAGCCAGTGCTCAAGTAAATTTGGTCCTAAGAAATGCGGAAGTCCGATAAATCCGCCGATTGCTGAAAGCACAGCTAAAATAATAAGCGGAATCGTCATTGTAGCAGGGGATTCATGGGGATGAACATGATGATGGTCAAATCTTTCCTTTCCGTAGAAAGTAAGAGCAACCATTCTGAACATGTAGAATGCCGTAAATGCTGCCGTCATTAATACAATAAGATACGGGAAGATTCCGACATTCGTAAATACTTTGTAAAGAATTTCATCCTTACTGAAAAATCCGGATAGAGGAGGTATACCTGAAATTGCCAGCGAGCCTATGAAAAAAGTAATGAAAGTTATTTTCATATATTTTTTCAGTCCGCCCATTTTGGTGATATCCTGCTCTTCGTGCATTCCGTGAATAACAGAGCCGCTGCCTAAGAATAAAAGTGCTTTAAAGAAAGCGTGTGTTATCAAATGGAATATCGCTACGTAATATGAACCTGTTCCCAGTGCAATGAACATAAATCCAAGCTGCGAAACGGTTGAGTATGCTAAAATCTTTTTAATATCGTTTTGCTTAAGGGCAATTGTTGCCGCCATAACTGCAGTTGCAATACCGATTATAAGAACAACGCTCTGCGCTACAGGTGCAAGAGCATATAATAATGAAGTTCTTGCAACTAAGTATATACCTGCCGTCACCATGGTTGCTGCGTGAATGAGCGCTGATACCGGTGTAGGACCTGCCATAGCGTCTGGAAGCCAAACGAATAACGGAATCTGTGCTGACTTACCGCAAGCGCCGACGAACAACAATAAAGCTATAATTACTAAAAGGGGAGCGCCGACCTGCATACCGCCAAGCTTTCCGACGAACTCCTGTATATTTAATGTTCCGAAGTTTGCGAATATCATAAACATCGCTACCATGAAGCCGAAGTCACCGATCCTGTTCACTACAAAGGCTTTCTTTGCTGCCTCGCCTGTAAATTTCTTTTCATACCAGAAACCTATCAGAAGATACGATGCAAGCCCCACGCCTTCCCATCCGAGGAATAATACTAAGAAAGTATCTCCGAGAACGAGGTTAAGCATTGCGAAGATAAAGAGATTAAGGAAGCAGAAAAACTTTGCAAATCCTTTATCTCCGTGCATGTAGCCGATAGAGTAAACGTGAATAAGAAATCCAATTCCTGTAACAACTAAAGTAAGTGATATCGAAAGCGGGTCTATATAATAAGCATAGGTAAGGTTCAGGCTGCCGGTGGCAATCCATGAAAAATAATTTATGATTATTTTTCTTTCTTCAGGAGGCATTCCGAGAAGCTCAAAAAAAGTCATTGCCGCTATTACAAACGGAATGAAAACTGCGAGCGACGATATTATGCCTGAAAGTTTTTCGTTATTGATTTTTCTGCCGAAGAGCCCGTTGATAAAAAATCCAATGAGCGGCAGTACGGTAACAAGGTAAAAATATTTTGCCATTTAGTTTACCATTTTAAAATATTTATCTCATCAATATTGATGGTATCTTTATTCCGGAAGAGAGCAATAATAATTGCAAGCCCGATAGCAGCTTCTGCTGCCGCAACTGTCAGGACGATAAATACAAATATCTGACCGTTGGAGTTTCCCAGAAATGATGAGAATCCTACAAGTGATAAGTTAACGGCGTTGAGCATAAGCTCGATGCACATAAAAATAATTATGGCATTTCTTCTGATAAGAACTCCGATAACTCCAAGTGAAAAAAGAATAGCTGAAAGCAGTAAATAGTAGTTTAATTCGATCATGACGCAATATAAATATTATAGATGATAGATTAAATGAAAAGATAAAGGTTTAAATAAAATTTTTTCTTATTAGAAAAAAAATCGATGATACTTAAATAATACATTTATTATTTCAACAATTTAAAATACATTTTTAAAAATAAACCCAACGCTATGAGAACACGAAAAGGTTTACATCAATTAGTTCTATTCATTTCTTTATTTTTAATTGTTTTATTTAGCTCCGCAAAATCCTATTCTGCCGATACAAATGCCGTGGCATATTTTCCTATGAAAGTAGGGAATGTATATGTTTTCGAATATAGGAATTTTATTTCTAATGAAATCAGGCGTCTAAAATCTGTCATTATGAGAGATTCTGTATTTTCAAATGGCCATAGATATTTTAGTTTTTCAAATTATCCATTATTTAATAACGGTTCATGGTACAGGGTAGATTCTATCACGGGCAGCATTTACAGACACGATCCTTCCGCGGGTTGTTCATTGTATGACCATGAAATATTTTTCGATAGTCTTGCCGCGTTACCCGGTAATGCAATTTATAATTGCAATGTATCTGCCGAGCGTAGTTGTCAGGCTATAACAACTATGCCTTTTTTTACCGGCGAAGTATTACGCAAGCGCTTCAATTATTATCACAGTAATCCACCTCCCGCAGGGTACGAAAGCAACTCAACTTATTATGCAAAAGGATTCGGTCTACATATGTTTGATTTTATAGGTATGGGACACTTTACACCTTTCCAATACAGATATACATTACTTGGTTGTGTCTTTGGAGGAATCGTATATGGTGATACTGTCATGCATCCTGTAGGAATAATTCCTTTAACTTCATCTGTTCCTGATAAGTTTTCTTTATCTCAAAATTTCCCAAACCCCTTTAATCCTACAACAAACATAAATTTTGACATCCCCAAAAATTCATTCGTAAAATTGAAAATTTATGATGTATCAGGCAAGGAACTCACATCACTTGTTAACGAAAATCTCAATGCTGGTAGTTATAACTATCAGTGGGATGCAAGCAGCTTTACAAGCGGAGTATATTTTTACAGAATAGAGACTAATGATTTCATAGAAACAAAGAGAATGATTTTATTAAAGTAGTATTATAATTTAAATTAATGCTATGAAAAAGCTAAAAGTATTAAATTTTCTTCTTATATATTTTATTCTATCATTTTTTGTATGTAAATCTTCAAACACCTATTCTGCAACATCTGCCGATACAAATGCTGTTGCATATTTTCCTATGCAGGTGGGGAATGTTTATGCATATTCTTTTTTTCAATTTCCGGGAACTCCAAGTTACGGGAAGATTAAGGCTTATATATCAAATGAAACGATAATCAATAATCATAAATATTATTATATAAGTGGAGCTCTATGGGAAGGATGGTACAGAGTGGATACATTAACAGGTAGTTTTTATAAATATGATGTGGCAAGTACTTGCCCTTTTTATTTTCAAGAGACTTTTCTTGATAGTCTGGCAGCCCTTCCTGGAAATAACATCGTTCCATGTGGTGTTCCTGTTGATTCGCAAACATATTATAAATGCATAGATATCTCAAATGGAAATATCTTCTCTATTCCGACAACAAAAAAAGTTATCGAAAAATATTCAGGCATCATTCATAATATATCCCGATCAACTAAAACTTATTCTAAGTATTTCGGATTAACAAATTATGAAACATCTTGGCAAGGTGTATTGACCGGAGGTCAGACTAGTTATACTTTGATAGGGTGTTTGTTAAACGGTATAAGGTACGGAGATTCTACACTCACATATGCCCAAATAAACTTGACTTATCCATCTGAATGGGCGACTATTTCAACTTCAAAATACGATACATCAAGAATAGCATTCACTTGGATATCAACTCAACCCACAAATTTAAAATATAAATGGAAAATTAAGAAAACATCAGCAAACTCTTATTTATATTTTAACTCAGATTCCTCAGGAAATGCTAAAAATTTTACTATTCGCAGAAGTACCCTTGATTCTATTGTAAGTGCATTCGGCTTAACAGGAGATTCAGTACAGTGTGCATGGAGTTGTTCGTCAACAACGGGAAGTGATTCTGTTAATGGAGAAGTGAGGGTTATCACGATTAAAGCAAATACAGTGGGTATAAGTTCAACGTCCTCAGCCATTCCGAATAAGTACATTTTATATACAAATTACCCTAATCCATTCAATCCAATTACAAACATTACTTTTGATATACCAAAATCTTCATTTGTATTATTAAAAATATACGATGTATCCGGTAAAGAACTTATATCACTTGTAAATGAAAATTTGAAAGCAGGCAGCTACAATTATCAATGGGATGCAAGTAACTTTACCAGCGGAGTATATTTTTACAGAATAGAGACAAATGAGTTTGTTCAAACAAAACGAATGGTTTTAATAAAATAGTTCACTTATCAATAGGCGGGTAATATGACCCGCCTATCTTTTACCCTTACATTTCTATACCATATCTATTTAATGTTTAATTTATTTTTTCTATCTTTGAAAAATTAAAATAAACATCCATGAATACTCAAACCCAACTGCTCAAACTCATGCTCGAAGATGCCCGCAGAAAAACTATCAAAGGAATCGAAGGCTTAACAAAAGAACAATTATTCGCTCCGCCAGTACCAAACGAAGAATGCATTGGTGCATACTTAATGCATTTTGGTGAGTGTGAAATAGGGTGGTTCGAAGAATTTACGGGTAAGAAACTACCGCAGGAACTGAAAGACAGAAATTATTATGGAGTCTGGATAGGCTGCCCGGCTGAAGAAGCACATCCTCCTAAAGAAGCTCCCGAAGTTGAAGATTATCTTTCTGCACTTGCAGACGTAAGAAAACTCTGGATAGATTATTTAGATAAAATGAAGGATGAAGAGCTTGATGATATAGTAGTGGCTTACAAAGGACACGGTGATATTAAAATGACAAAGCGCGATATTATAAACCGCCTCATATCACATGAAAATCATACGCATGGACAAATGTTTCTCCTTATGCGTATGGGTGGAATAAAGCCTAACTTCGATAATATCTGGGGAATAAGATTAGAGGATTATATGAGAAACCCTATTTAACACATTACTTCTACTTTACCAAAACCATTTTTTTTGTGTTACTGAATTCTACTCCGCCAGCATCGGTAACTAATGAATAAAAATAAACTCCGCTTGATAGGGAAGCAGGATTGAAATTAATAGTATGGAATCCTTCACTTTGAAAGCCATCGGCTAACTCCATTATTTTTCTTCCTCTTGTATCATAGATATTTATTTTGATTCTACTATTCTGAGGAAGGAAGTATTTTATTGTGGTAGAAGGATTAAACGGATTCGGATAGTTCTGATACAAAGTGAAATCCGAAGGAATAACACTGTTAAAACCTCCGAGTGATACATCAGAAATCGTTGTATAATTTTCTACTACTACCTGTCTTGAATCGTTACACAAATATCTTTTAAGAAATCCTGCAGCCTTTTTTGGAATGTACTCTATAGGATAAAAATTTTCATGCCCGCCGCCGGGAACATAATCCAGTTCGAACGGCTTCTTTAAATTCTTAAATCGTTTTACAATTTCGGCAGAGCCCTGAGTCTTTAAATAATTTGCGCAGCCATAGACATTGCCGGTGCCATAAGGAATATTTAAGTCAGATGTACCTTGAAACATTATTGTCGGCAATGCATTTGATGAATTTATAAATGACGTGTCATTCAAACCGCCGGATGAGCTTAATACGCATTTTATGCTGTAAGAGTTTGTGAGATTGTTGGTCGAATTATTCAATGGTCCCAACTCATTTATAAATGAAGGATAAAGCGTATTCATATTTTCCTGAGTAGCATAGGCAATTAATAAAGAAGTTACTGCTCCTGCGCTTACGCCGCCTGTAAAAAAATAATTTGTATCTATTCTGTATTTATTTGCATTGGCTGAAAAATACCTTAGAGCAGCTTTTGAGTCCTGCATTGCCCTGTAAACTGCCTGAGCAAGGGAAGTACCGGTACCTAAACAAGCAAAGGGGTCGCCTGTAACATCCCAACCTAATCTGTAACTGATTGATGCGCATACATAGCCTCGCTGCGCAAAATCCATCATCACCGGTGCAAGCTGGTATTTATTTCCTGCTATGAAACCACCTCCGTGAATAAGAAGAATGAACGGTCTTTTGCTTAAAGTATCTGATTTGAAATTCGGATAGGCAATAATATAGTCAAGATTTATGGTGCTGCCTTGCCAGTTAACATTTTGGCCATAAGTTATATTATCCAATACTTCAATTTGATCAGATGTGAAGCAATAAGTTGTATCAAACCTTCCGGATATACAGTACGGTTGAGCGTATAAAGATGTTGAGATAAAAATATAAATTACTACTAAAATTATTCTGCAATTCATATTTTAATATAAAATAATTTCAATTTTCTTTTTAGAGACTTTTCATTGCCTTAACATCAATCTTTGAATCGTGTATTTTTACTAAAATAAAATCACGATAAAAAATGAATAACAATAACGACGAAAATCAATTACCGCAGCAGCAAATAAATATAGAGCTGGGAGAAAAAGAAGCAGAAGGGATCTATTCTAACTTTGCAATTCTTACACATTCACCGGCGGAATTTATACTGGATTTCACACGTATATTTCCCGGCACAACAAAGGCCAAAGTAATGTCACGAATTATAATGACTCCTCAGCATGCAAAAATGTTTTTGAATGCGTTTAAGCAGACAGTGGATAATTATGAAAATCAGTTCGGTGAGATAAATCTTAATTCAATGAATCATCCTTCTAATCAGGGATTTGGATTTCAGGTACCGCAAAAACCTAAAAAAGATGAAAAGATCAATTAACTTATCTGTTTATCTTTAGTAGGTAATAAAAAGCAACTATTGAAAAGACAATGTTGGCCAGCCAAGCTGTGAGAAGCGGCGGAATATCGCCGTTATACCCGAAAGTCTGTGAGATTTTCAAAAATCCCAGATAAATAAAGCAAACGAGTATGCTGATACCGAATTGCAGGGCAGCTCCGCCTTTTCTTCTGTTTGATGAAAGGGAAACTCCGAAAATAATAGTTACAAGTCCTGCAAAAGGGTAAGAAATTCTGGAATAGTAATCTACTTTATTTCTTGTTACATCCTGACCGGTTCTTTCTTCGCTGGCAATAAATTCTTCAAGCTCTGTTAAGTTCATTTCGTCCGGCTTAGTTTGTTTTTTCTTTATAAGAGCTGGGGATAGTGATACATTTTTTAACTCCTCATAGTCATGTAAGAATTTACCGGAATCAATGACCATCATTTCTTTTGCCTGAGATGTATCAAATATTCGTTTAAATGTCGAGGATAACTTCCAGTCATTCTTAGAGTTATCCCATGTCATTTGTTTAATATCATAACGATAGACTAATTCATTTTTATTGAATTTTTGAATAGATATGTTTGTAGAAATAGAGTTATTTTCATCAAAATTCTCAATACGTATAATCCTGTTATCTGATTCCTGAAAATATAAGTTCGATTGGGAACTGGAATTAATGTTTTTACCTAAAATTTCACGTTCAAAACGTAATTTGGCAGAATTTGCATTAGGAACCACCCAGCCGTTGAAATAAAGTGTAATTCCTGTTAATATTATACCTATAATGAAAATAGGAGCTATAAATCTATAAACGCTTTGACCGGATGAATTAAACGCAATCATCTCAGCAAAGTTCACAAATTTACTAGTTGTAAACAGAGAAGCTAATAAAACACTTAATGGTAGAATTAATTTTAAGATTTCAGGTATAAAATACATGTAATATTGACCAATAATATATAATTTTAAACCCTTATCTATAAACTTATCAAGATTTTCAAACATATCCACAAGTATAAATATTAGCACAAAACTCAGCAACCCAAAGAGTAAGTTTCTTAAAAAGGATTTTACTATATATACATCTAATAGCTTCAAATTTAAGTCAGAAAATTAATGAAAAATGGTAAAAATACAGAAATATTAGCATTATGTGAATTAGTCGCATGCATTTCCTCAAAAAAAACACTAAAACTTGGATCCTTGCTTCTAAAACTTAAAGCAAATCAAATTTTACCTATCAAAATATACGAATCTATTTTGCAAATATACTTATTCTGTGGATTTCCGGCTGCTATCATAGGCATACAGGCTTTCTCCAGACATTTTAAAATAAGCATTTCTAAAGAAAGTTATAATTTAAAAAATTTCAGAAGTCGCGGTAAGCTTAATTGTAAAGCCGTATATCAGGCTAACTACGATAAACTAATTCACAACTTTGATAATATGAGCCCGGATTTAGCTGAATGGATGATAATCGAAGGTTACGGAAAGGTTTTAGGGCGCTCAGGATTAGAACTAAAAGATCGTGAGTTATTAAACGTATCTATATTATGTACCAATTATTATGAACATCAATTATTTTCACACATTAAAGGTTCAATAAATACCGGGAATCCAAAAGCCTTAATTGAAAAAGTTATCAAACAAACAGCAGAATTCAACAAAAAGAAGAACTTAACAAATGCTTTAAAATTGTTAAAAAAGTGTTAATTCACACCATATAGATTGTTATATAATATATATTATGTAAAGTTGATGATATTTATAATTTGTTTAAATGTTAATAAGTTTGGAATAACTTTTTATGCTTTGTTATCCCCTTTTTCTTTTTATACATTTCTATTAATCTTGAATAAGCAATCCATTCTTAATAATTTCTTTTTTCCAAAACTAATCAAATTTTAATGAGTCTACTTGTTGTCGGTTCCATGGCATTGGATACAATCGAAACACCATTTGGCAAAGCTGAATACACGCTTGGCGGTTCAGCAACTTTTTTATCTACAGCTGCGTCTTATTTCACAAATGATATCAAACTTGTAGGCGTTGTAGGATATGATTTCCCGACTAAAGAAATCGAATTTTTGCAATCAAGAGGCATTGATACTGCCGGAGTAGAAATTTTAAAGGATGTTAAAACCTTCCACTGGCACGGCAAATATCACTTTGATATGAATACGCGGGATTCTATTACGACTGAATTAAATGCACTTGGAGTTTTTGATCCTAAAATTCCGGATAGTTATAAATCTTGCGAATATATTTGTCTTGGAAATATTGAACCGACAATTCAGCAGAAGGTAATTAAACAAATTACCAAGCCTGAAATCGTTATGTGTGATACAATGAACTTCTGGATAGAAAGCGCTCGCGATGAAGTTGTAAAAACTTTAGGTATGGTTGATGTACTGGTTATAAACGACGGTGAAGCAAGACAGCTGACAGATGAATATAATCTTATCACTGCTTACAAAAAAATGCGTGAGATGGGTCCGAAGATTATCGTTATTAAAAAAGGCGAACACGGCGCATTTTTATTCACAGATAACTCAATATTCTCCTTCCCTGCCTACCCTCTTGAGCAGGTCTTTGATCCGACAGGCGCCGGAGATACTTTTGCCGGAGGTATGATGGGATGGCTTTGCAAATCAAAAAATTTATCAGAAGAGAATTTAAAACTCTCTGTAGTATACGGAAGCACTATGGCTTCTCTTTGCGTTGAAGAATTTTCACTTGAAGGAATCAGAAATCTTTCTGCAGATAAAATCAGAGCAAGATATAATGATTTCAGAAAACTAACACATTTTGAAAGTTTAGAAATATAACAATATCCTACTTGCGAAGCTATGCTTCGCAAGAATTATACATTGAAGCTCCGCTTCAATGCAAAGCAGAGCTTTGCGGTATCTTACATTACCAAACCGGAGCTTGGTAATGAGTATAAATTGTAAGGAGACTCAATGGCATTAGTAACAGATGAAGCGGTTATATTACGGACAGTTAACTACGGCGATACAAGCAAAATACTCACGCTCTATTCTAAAAATAACGGAAAACTTAGCTGCATTGTAAAAGGAGCAAGGAATATAAAATCAAGAGTGCTTGGTGTGATAGAGCCCTTCAACCACATTACAATTGTATTCTATAATAAAGAGAATCGTGACTTGCAGATGCTTTCAAAAGCTGAGACGATAAAAAACTTCAGAGTAATAAAAACTGATTTAGACAAACTGACAATTTCCTACCGCATTCTTGAAATGATGAACAAGGCTGTTTATGATAAGGAGCACAGCCATGAGCTTTTTGAACTATTAATAAAATCTTTCAATTATATAAACGAAAGCGGTACAGATAACTCTGTTTCATATTTATATTTTCAGGTACATTTATGTGAAGTGCTGGGTATCTCCCCCATCGATAAAATTGAGGAAGAGGGCGGGACGTTTAAATCCCGAGAACTGTTATTAAACAAGGCTCAGTATGAGACGATAAAATTTCTTCTTGATAATGATATTGAAAAAATGAATACGGGCAGTGCAGCTAATGAAACAATTTTGAATTTAATGAGTATTTATGATAAGTATTTAGCAGACCACACCGAAAACTTTATTAAACTAAAATCGGTTAGGGTCTTTAATCAAATGAATTAATTCTATACTTTAATAATAAAACATTAAACTAAATAGGAAAATTTCTATCGAACAATTAATACCGCTTAATTAAAAGCACTTATAATTATAAAAGGAGAAATACATCATATGTCAAAAAAATCAATAATAGCAGCGGCTTTTCTTGTTATGTTCGCTGTAGCTTTCGGCGGAATATTAATAGCCAGCTTCAGTGGAATCAGACCAATTGTTGCTAACACACCAATTGATTTCAAAACAACTCCCCCAATTTCAACTCCTAACCCTACTCTCAAAGGATTGAACGAAGGATTTGTTGAAATTTCAAAAGCAGTTACACCTACAGTAGTTAATATAGAAGTAACAGGCAGCTCTAAAGGTGAAAATAACCCTCATCAGGATATTCCATTTTTCTTCGGACCTGACGGTCAGATGCCTGATCAGGGAGATATGCCAAGCAAAGGTACAGGTACAGGTTTTATTATCAGCGCTGACGGTTACATAATGACAAACAATCACGTTGTGAAAAATGCAAATGATAACGGCATTAAAGTGCAGATGAATGATAAGAGAGAATTTACTGCAAGATTAATTGGAACTGACCCGAATACCGACGTAGCAGTTATTAAAATTGATGCATCGGAATTACCGGTAGCTTCAATCGGAAACTCAGATGACGTACAGGTCGGCCAGTGGGTGCTTGCAATCGGCAATCCCCTGCAGCTAAACTCTACAGTAACAGCAGGTATAGTTTCTGCTCTCGGTAGAAATATTAACATCGACGGAAACAGCTATGCTATAAATAATTTTATACAAACAGATGCAGCTATCAATCCGGGTAACAGCGGCGGACCGTTAGTTGATATCAACGGTTCAGTTATCGGAATTAATTCTGCTATCAAATCACAAAGCGGTTATTATCAGGGATACGGTTTTGCAATTCCGATCAACTTAGCAAGAAATGTTGCTACAGAGTTAATCAAATCAGGAAAAATAAGCAGAGGTTATATCGGTGTATCAATTAAAGATGTTGACCAGAAAGAAGCAAAAGGCTTAGGACTTGATAAAGCACAAGGTGTATTAGTACAGGACGTTCTAAAAGGCGGCGCAGGTGAAGATGCAGGACTTAAAGTCGGTGACGTTATTTTAACAGTCGATGGTAAAAATGTAAATGCAGCTAATGAGTTACAAACAATCATCGGCCAGAAACGCCCGGGCGAAACAGCTTCATTGAAGGTATTCAGAGACGGTAAGTCAATGGAAATGTCAGTTACTTTAAAGGCAAGAGATGAAAATCAGAATGCAGCAAGCAATCCTAAGAAGGAAGATGAAAGCAATAAATCTGAAACAACTTCCCGCTCATTCGAAAAGACAGGATTCTCTGCAAGTGAATTAACCGGCTCACAGAAACAAAAATTTGATGTTGACGGCGGCGCTTATGTTACTTCTGTAAAAAGATTTTCTGAAAGTTTCGATAGAGGTCTTCGAGAAGGATTAGTAATTATCGAAGCCGATAAAAGCAAGATATCAAACCTTGTTGATTTAGATTCAATCATCAGCAAGAAATCCAAAGGTGATATACTTGTATTAAAAGTAAAAACGCCCGAAGGACAGGTAAGACTTGTTGCAATAGAAATTCAGTAATTTTTTAGTATTAATAATATTCAAGCCCCTTTCGTTGAAGAAATGAAAGGGGCTTTTTTTATTTTCATCAAAAACATTTCTACATAAATACATAAGCCCTTATCTAAACTATTCTGTTTAATCCTCGTATTAAAAAGACCCTTTGTTAATTTATTTTTCCTCCCTCTCAAAATAAACAATAATATTATGAAACATTTCACTTTTTTATTGCTAGTCTTTTCTACATTTTTTTCTAATTTTTTGCATGCCGACCCGCCGCCTGTAACCATGTACAGAGGTAATTCAGAGCTTACCGGCGTGCTGGATGGACAATCTTCCGTAAATAAACTCAACGGTGTAAAATTTATTTTTGAAACAAAGGGAGCGGTTCGAAGTAATCCAGCAATTGCCAACGGCATCATTTACTTCGGAAGCACAGACGGATATTTTTATGCTATAGATGCTAAAAACGGTGAAGAAAAATGGAAATTCAAAACAAATGGAGCTGTAAGCTCCAGCCCTGCTATCGGAAAGAGTACAGTTTGGTTTTCAAGTAGAGACGGATATTTGTATTCTGTCGATGCATTAACAGGAAAAGAACTATGGAAATTTGAGCTTGGACAGGATTTAAATAATCATAACCTATGGGATTTCTACCTTTCATCACCAAATATTGTTGATGATGTATTATACATTGGAAGCGCAGACGGAAATTTATATGCAATTGATATAGCATCTAAAAATTTAAAATGGAAATACAATTGCGGAGCAAAGATAAGAACTACCCCTGCTATTTCCGGAGATGCAGTTTATTTTGGTGCAATAAACGGAAATTTTTATGCAATCAATAAAGATAGCGGAAATGAAAAATGGAAGTTCGCAACTGAAGGAGCATCAATAAAATTTGAAGAAGCCGGGACTGACAGAAGCGGTATTTACTGCTCACCGTCAGTTTCTGCTCAATACGGAATTGTAACTTTTGGCGCTCGAGATGGTATTTTATACGCTGTGAATACTAGTGACGGTACACTGAAATGGAAAATTAACCATGAAGGTCCGTGGGTACTTTCTACTGCAATTAAGGGAGAGAACGTTTTTGCAGGAAGCGGAAGCGATGCTCTTGTTCAATGCCTTGATATTAATACAGGAGTTGAGAAATGGAAATTCCAGGCCACTAATATGGTATTCTCCTCGATATCTCTTGTTGAAGATGCGCTTTACTTCAATGACCTAATAGGAAACGTTTATGCAGTTGATAACACAAGCGGTGAGCAGATATGGTGCTTTCCTCTGGGAAGCAGAGCGATGTCAACACCTGTTGTTTCGGATGGAATAGTATATTGCAGCAGTGATGACGGAAATCTATATGCCCTTGAAGGCAAGCCATCTGACGGAACTAAAAAATCTACTGCAAGAAAAATTGTTTATTGGGAAGGAAATAAAACCGATATGGCATTTAGTAATTTTCCACTGAGTACAGGTATGTTCATAAGAGATTACTTTACTTCTTCAGGATATGAACTTATGGATGAAAAAAAACTTGAAGATTTTATGAAAGAACAGATTAAACTACAAACAACAAGTGTAGTTGTATTTGCAGATAACAAAGTTCCCAAAACTATTGCAAACGAAAAGAATGAAAACGCGCTTATAAGAAAGTACCTGAACGCAAACGGCAAAGTAGTATTTTTTGCACCTAACCCATTGATGTATGTTCGCAACGATACAGTGCCGGGCGGGCTTACAGCAATTGATTATACTATTCCTGAAAAAGTTTTTGGAACGAAATTTATTCCGGGACGATTTGTAAACAGCTTCTCTCCTTCTTTCCCGACAGAAGAAGGACGGCAATTGGGACTCAGAAATTTCTGGACAAGTTATTACGCCACAGACCCCGGCGAAGTTACTACAGTACTTGCCAAGGATGAATTCGGCATGGCAGCTAGCTGGATAAAAAATTACGGCGGACCTGAAGGAACAGGTCTTGTTCAGCTTACGCTTGCCAAGTTGATTAGCCAGATTGACTTAGCCCCATTCAAATCAGTAATCGAATACGGCATAGACTGGTAAAATAAATTTATTTATAAATATTCAGCAGCCTCTTTCATACTAAAAAAGAAAGGGGCTTTTTTTACTTCCCCTTTTCTTGAAACCTTCTTTTGGCTGCGAAAGTCTAAACCACCATCAAGGGCGCATTTGGATAATCTGCCCGCTAATTATCAATAATTATTTATATGAAATCCTTTTTTTCATATCTGCTGCTTTTAGTTGTACTTTTAACAATTCCCTCATTATTAAAAGCACAAATGCCAAAACATTTAACTCCTGAACCTGAAAAGACTCCATTTATTTTTAATGACGTTTCGAATTTTATAAAAGCATATGAAATGCTCGCGGAAAATCATGACACAGCCGATGTTCTTCAGAAACATTATTTTGATAATGGAAGTCCCGGTCTGAAAGCGTATGCAAAAAGATACGCACTTACGCCAGAAGTTTTGATAGAGGCAATAAGAAAAAATCCTGCGGTGTACAGATCTGTTAATCAACTTCGCGAACTAATCAAAGGTGAGCTTGACGGCTATCTGACAGCATTCGGAAAACTTAAAGAATATATTCCCGGCGCGTTATTTCCTCCGGTTTATTTTTTGGTGGCTGATTTATCCGGAATCGGTACTGTATCCGAAGAAGGATTACAAATTTCTGTTGAAAAATGGAAACCGAACAATGTAGAAAAACACACAGCTTTGTTAACTCACGAAATGACTCATTATCAGCAGGCAATACTAACAGGACCTGAGAATTATGTTGCAGTTTACGGTAAGGAAAAATCTTTGCTTGCGCTCACTATCAGGGAAGGCGTTGCAGAGTTTTTTGCTGAGTTAATTACCGGATCATACACACAGGAAAACGCCCGAAAATATGTTGAGGAAAATGAAGCTGACTTGTGGAGTAAATTTCAATTGGAAATGTCAAACAAAGAAACCGGAGAATGGATGTGGGTAAAGCCAAAAGACAGTGCAATTCCGGAAGATGCCGGATATGTCTTCGGCGCTATGATTGTAAAATCATATTATGATAATTCGGAGAACAAAAAATCAGCAATAAAAGAAATTCTATCCGTCACTGACTACCCTCTTTTTCTTGAAAAAAGCAAATATGCTTCTAAATTTATAAAGAAATAGCCTCCCAAAAAATTAAAAACCCTCCTTTGGAATAGTAACTGAAAATATCAGGAAAGGAGGGTTATAATAATCTCAATACTTCCAAAATAGTGTTAAACTTTAATTCAAATAATACGTCTAAATAAAGTAGGCTATTTTGCAGAACAAGCTGAAAATATGCTCATTACGTAATAGATGTCTACAAAATGCGACAAAATTAGTAATTAATGCTATTGACAATAAATATTAATATTATTATTTTTCTTTAAGATGATTAAAAGGATTTCCATATTATTCGTTGCAATGTTTTTTATTTTTAGCGCTTTAGGGGTAGCTAATACTAAAACACATTCAAAATTCTCAAACGGCAAAGGTTCCGGTGCAGGTTCGTATTCTGACGATTACAGACTGTATCAGAACTACCCAAATCCTTTCAATCCATCTACAATAATCGGTTTTAAGTTGAATACCAGCGGATATGTTTCCTTAAAAGTGTATAACTTAGTAGGTAACGTAGTAGCAACTTTAATCGGAGAGTATAAACAACAAGGAAATTATGAAGTGGAATTTGACGCTTCTAACCTTACGGCAGGTGTTTATCTCTACAAATTACAAATCAATGATTTTAGTTCGGTAAAGCGTATGACGCTTATCAAATAAAAAATCCGATTTAGTAATTTATCCTCATTCTATAAAACAAAAACGACATAATGATCACAAAACTTACTTATGCCCTTGCAGCATTTCTATGCTTTTTTTATTCTACCTCAGCATTCTCTCAACCAATTGAATACGATACATTCGATAAAAAAGCTCTTCCAAACTGGACCTGGGGCGGTCTTGAAATGAAATACTCTCATGAAACCGATAACGTTGAAAACGGTTTCGCTGAACTGATCAATAACGAAAATCTTAAGCCAAATGCATACATTGGAAAAATTACCAAGTACTCTCCTATCCTGTTAGTTTCCGGTAATTTTTTAAATGTAATGCTTAAAGGTGTAAAAAATGACGTTACTGTAAAAATTCAGGTTTTATACGATGTTGATAACAACGCTCAGTATAATGCAGATCAGGATATAATGCTTGAATCAAAACCTTTTACACTTAATTTTGACGGATGGAAAGAAGTTAAAATTAAGCTTGATGAAGATAATTTCAAACTTATCTCTAACTTCAAAGATGACTTTACAGTAACAGAAGAAGACGCTTTAGGAATTCAATTGGAGTTTGAGGCCGGCACTAATTATAAAGAAGGAAAATTTGAATCAGGTATTGCTTTAGTTTCTCAAATCCCGAGCAAAGATAATCTTTCTTCAATGCCTAAGTACGAAAAACAAGATACGAATAAAGAGAAAGAATCATACTTCAAAGCAAAGAATTACCCAAATCCGTTCAATCCTACAACAACAATTTCTTTCACACTTACAGATGCAACAAGCGTAGAGCTTACAGTTTACGACAGACTCGGAAGAGATGTTGTGCAGCTTCTTAACTCAAGTTTAAGCGCAGGAACACATACTGTGGAATTTAATGCTTCGCAGTATCCAAGCGGAATTTACTTCTACAGAATTAAAACTCCTGAAAGAACAGAAGTACGTAAAATGATACTTTCTAAATAAAAAAGTTTCTTTGTGTAAAAAACGAGAAAGCCCGTTATGAGATATTCGTAACGGGCTTTTTTGTTTCTTGTACATTAAAAAAAAGCCCATTCCATTTTCACAGAATGAGCTTTTTATTATTTATTGGGAGAGCCTTACTTGTTATTCATCTTATCATTTACTTTTTCAAGCTGTTCCTGAATATCCATGAGTTTTTCATATATCACTACATCCTTTAAATTTGTTTCGTAAAATCTTGGCTCTGAATCCTTCTGAAGTTTGCCCAGCTTCTCATTGAATTCCTTTTTTGCCTTTGAAAGATTTTCCATTGATTTATTTTTTATTTTCTAAAAAATGTATTTATACTTCAAGAGGTGGAACCATTGCTTTTGCATCAACAGGAAATTTCAATCCTTCGGCTATTCTCATTCCAAACTCAGCATTTGTTCTGAAGAAATGGCATAGCTGTCTGCTGATAATTGTATCTTTCTTCTCCCCTGTTATTCCGCTCATTGCTCCTACAATATTATTTACAAGATTTTCTCTGTCTGTATCATTCATAGCTTTCGTATATAATAATCCCGGCTGTGTATAATGGTCGTCATCATTACCTGCACCTTTTTCATTGCGGTCATACCAGTAAGCAACCTCTGAATCCAGCTCCAATGCAGGCTCTTTATAACTTTCATCTGCTACAATATCATCAAAGCTGTTTGGTGCATAGTTCGGGCTGTCTCCCCCGTTTTCTGTTGTTGTCATCAAGCCGTCTCTTTGATAATTTGAAACCATAAACGGACATTTATTGACAGGTATATGCTCGTAGTTAACCCCTAAACGGTACCTGTGGGCATCAGGATAAGAGAGTATGCGCCCCTGAAGCATTTTATCGGGTGAATACCCAATTCCGTCTACAACATGCGCAGGAGCGAATGCAGCCTGCTCTACATCACGGAAGTAATTCTGGGGAATTTCGTTCAGTTCCATTTCACCAACATCTATCATGGGGAATTCTGCATGCGGCCAGACTTTAGTTAAGTCAAACGGATTCCATTTAAAATTTTTCGCTTCTTCATTTGTCATCACCTGTATTTTCATTGTCCACTTAGGAAAATCTTTATTTTCAATTGCTTCTACTAAATCACGCTGCGCGTGATCAGCATCATGTCCCTTCATCTCTACTGCTTCATCGTTTGTGAAATTCTTTATTCCCTGCTTGGTTATAAAATGAAATTTCACCCATACTCTCTCATTATCTTTGTTGATTAATGAAAAGGTATGGCTTCCGAAACCGTGCATATTTCTGAATGAATACGGAGTTCCTCTGTCGCTCATTAATATCATTACCTGGTGAAGACTTTCAGGATTTAAGCTCCAGAAATCCCACATCATTGTCGGACTTTTGCAGTTAGATTTCGGATCGCGTTTCTGTGTATGAATAAAATGCGAAAATTTCTTAGCATCTTTTATAAAAAAAACAGGAGTGTTATTGCCGACTAAATCCCAGTTCCCGTCTTCAGTATAAAATTTTAATGCAAATCCTCTTGGGTCTCTTTCAGTATCTGCGCTTCCCTTCTCGCCGCCTACAGTGCTGAACCTGGCGAACATTTTTGTCTGCTTCCCTATTTTAGAAAATATCTTGGCCTTAGTGTATTTAGTAATATCATGTGTAACAGTAAAAGTACCGAATGCCCCTGTCCCTTTTGCATGAACAACTCTCTCAGGAATTCTCTCACGGTTAAAGTGAGCCATATCTTCATGCAGAAAATAGTCCTGCAGAAGTATAGGTCCGCGGCTGCCTGCCGTCATTGAGTTTTCGTATTCGAAGAACGGCCGCCCGCTGGCCGTTGTTAATTTTTTCTTTTCCATTAAAATTAAATATGATTTATAAGTATAACTACATAACAAAAATATGAACTTGATACTTATCAATCAAACTGATATAATTTATGAAGACATAGATAAAATCGAACACTTTAATTAATCTCTTAACAATATGACATTACAACAGCTGGAATACATTATAGCAGTTGATAATTACAGACATTTTTTAAGGGCGGCAGAAAAATGTTTTGTAACACAGGCAACTTTAAGCATGATGATTCAAAAACTTGAAGAAGAACTAGGCGTGAAAATATTTGACCGCAGCAAGCAGCCGGTCAAGCCTACTGTTGTAGGGGTAAAGATAATTGCGCAGGCCCGCAGAATTATTTCGGAATCTGAACGGATAAAAGAAATAATCAAAGAGGAAAAAGGAGAAGTAAGTGGTGTGTTAAAAATCGGAATCATTCCTACGCTTGCGCCTTACCTTGTTCCGCTTTTTTTAAGAGAGTTTACAAATGCTTATCCGTTAATAAAGCTTGTAATAAATGAGCATACGACTTCAGGAATTATTCAGGGATTAAAAAACGGTCAGATCGATGCTGGGATTCTTGCAACTCCGTTAAACGATGCTTCATTGAAAGAGAAAATACTTTTTTACGAGAAATATTTTTTATATGTAAATGATAATGAGAAGGGCTTTAACAAACAATATGTTCTCCCCTCAGATATTGATATAGACAGATTATGGCTTTTGGAAGAAGGACACTGTATGCGT
Organism: Ignavibacteria bacterium; assembly: GCA_044226845.1. Lineage (GTDB taxonomy): Bacteria > Bacteroidota > Ignavibacteria > Tepidaquicellales > Tepidaquicellaceae > JAFDZO01. Next base: position 84,525 of record JBGAGG010000003.1, on the reverse strand, counting down.
TCGCAGATCTTAAATTTATGCGAACTCAAAAAAAGGCATCAAGTAGATGAAAAACTCCACTATGAAGCGGGAAGCATAGAAACGTTAAAAAATCTTGTTGAAAAAAACTTTGGAATCACAATTATTCCCGAGCTTGCCACTTTCAATCTCAGTAAGCCGCAAAAAAAACGCATCCGTCACTTCAAAGCTCCCACACCTGTTAGAGAAATTAGCACAGTTATTCACCGGGAATATGTTAAAGATAAACTAATTGAAGCGTTGAACGAAGTGATTTTATCCGTAATTCCGGATGAACTAAAGAGCAGTAAAAAAGTAAATATACTGGAAATATAATTTTCATTTATAAAAAAAGCTCATCCCGGTTTCCCAAGATGAGCTTTTATTTTACTTATTATTTTCTACTTGTTACATATTATTTGACAAGAACCATTCTTTTTGTATCAACAAAATCAGAAGCTTCAATTCTATAGAAGTAAACACCACTTGCGAAATCTGCTCCGTTGAAATCAACTGAGTAAACGCCTGTAGGTTTAACTTCATTTAATAATTTTGCTACTTCCCTTCCCGTTATATCAAAGATTCTCAATGTTACAAAGCTTTGTTTTGGTAATGAGAAGTTAATCTTTGTAGTAGGGTTGAAAGGATTAGGATAATTTTGTGACAGCTCGAATTTATCCGGTGCAAGTGTTAACGGAGTGCCTGTTCCTGTTGGTCCACCTGCTGTAACGTCATCTATAAATAGATTATTACCGAACGCTGAATAAGCAGTGAACATAACTTTATCAGTATTTACAGGCATCAAGAATAATTTTGTTGCCCATTCGTTATTTGCAGGAAGCATATATTCTGTGTTGTTTCCGATAGCACCTGTAGTTGTCATGTTCGCAGTTGAATTATAACCTGTTGCAGGTGTATTCGTTGCTTTCAGTGTTATTAATTTTGTCCATGTTGTTCCATTATTTGTAGAAGTAAATATGCCCATTGAGTCAGCTGAAAGAGTTGTTGTAGGCTGATAGAATTTATGAGCATAATTAAATCTCAGATATACTCCTCCAACAGGAGAAGCCGGGAACTGATTTGTAGTCAATGATTGTGTAACACCGCCTGATGCTGAATAATAATCGAACATTGCTGAACCGACCGTTGCACCATAACCGCCCGGTGCCTGTCTTGTCCAGTATTGTGTTCCTGTTCCTGTGTAAGACCATTCAACAGGAGGGAAAGTCGTTCCGATAAAGCTTTCGTTCAGCGGAAGCGCGCCAACTCTTCTTAAAGTAAGTGCTCTTGTTTCGCTTGATGCTGTTGAATCAGAAGGGCTTCTGTAAGCATAAACTCTCCATTGGCCAACTATTGAATCGCCTCTTAAAATACCGTAGGTATTCAACAAGCCATCCAATGCAGAATTTACCATCGTTAAAGATGTATCAAATTGGTTATTTCCTGAAGGAATATTGAATATTACCGGTCCGGCAAATGTAGGGCTGTCAAACTGCCATTTGTACTTTAATCCCGGTCCGCCGCTTCTCCATGAAATTGTTAAATTTGAATTATCATTCGGAGCGGTAATAATTCTTGCATTATTTAAAGGTGAAACCAGCGCAAACGGAGTTACGTTTACCTGACCTCTTCTTAATGTTATTGCTCTTGGTCCGTTAGTTGCTTTTAAAGAGTCTGCGCCTGTTGCACCTGGAACTTTATAAGCCCAGATATCAAACTGACCTACTAATGAATCTGAAGCTGTACCGGTATTTGTAAATCCTGCTGCAGCAAGTATATCATCTAATGCGCCTAATGTTGTAGTAATTGAATTTGTAGAGGCGTTGATTTGCACTCTTCTTGGTGTTGCAACGTTACCGAATATCCATTTATATGTTGCGCCTGTGGCTGATGTATCCCATGTTAATGTTACAGGAGTTGTTGAGCCCGGGAAAGTAACTATTCTTGAACTTGCTGCAGGTGTTTGAATATTAAAAGGACTTAACGGATATGTTGCAATCTGCACGCCTGTTGTCCATGCATTATAGATTCCCGTTTTGTCATCCATCCATAATGGCCATACTTTTGTTCCCTGTGATGTAACGCCGATGTAATCACCTGCATAACCTGCTGCTACACCTGAAAGTGTTACAGTTTTTGGTCTGAATCTATGGTCACTTACTACAACATCGGTAAATGTATTTCCGCCGTCGATAGAACGTGACATCATTACTTCAGCAGAATCTGCTGCTGTATTTCTGTTATCATAGTATACAATATTTACACCGCCTGTAGCGTCAACACAAATTGCATTATAAAACTGTAATTTGCCGTTGTTCATCGGGTCTTGATTTACTCTTACACCTGATGACCAGTTTGTACCGCCGTTTGTGGATTTCCACATAACGATATCTGCATCGGTTCCTAATGGAGCAATATTTTTTCCTGATGCCACTACATATATCCAGCCGTTTCTCGGACCGCCTGTATTATCTACAGCAATTCTTGGAAAGCTGTTCATTCTTATTCCGTAAGGAGCGAAGCCGGTTCCGAATACAAGTAAACCGTTCATATCAACAACATTGTTTGAACCAGTAAAAGATACACCGCCGTTTGTTGATTTTGCAAAGCTAAGGAAGTCTTCTGCTGCGCTTCCTAATGTATTTGCCCAAACAGAGTAAACTACTCCGCCCGGACCTACTGCAACATCTTCACCTCTTGCTGTATAACCTGAAGCAGGAGTTATCATTGTTACAGGTGTTGACCAAGTTGTACCGCCGTTAGATGTGAAAGAACATCTTGCGGGATAAGGTGAGCTGAATGTTGTATAAACACAGTAGCTTCTTCCGTAGTAAGGACTGCTAGGTACATCATCTGTACCTGCTAAGTTTTTATCTACTGAACCTGATTCGATTGTGTAATTTGCCGACCATGTTAAGCCGTTATTTGTAGAAGTATTTGCAAACATTCCTGAAGTCGAAAATCCTAAGTGAGTCATATGTATTCTGCCGTCTTTATCGATTGTTGGTCCCGGATCACCGCCGTGGTTACCAATCGGTGCGCCTTGTAAAGTATCGCTTCCAAACCATGAAGCGCCGCCGTCTGTTGTAACGTAAACACCTTCACTGATAAATAAAGATGAACCGGCTACATTAATAGCATTGGATGAGCCGAACATTATTAAAGGATTGGTTGGGTTTCTGACGATTACTACTTCTGTTTGTGCGCTGTTTACACGCGGAAGAACACGGACATTCGGAGAAACCATGAATGTTCCCTGTGGTGTTTGAACAACTTTTGTTTCTGTGACAGGATGAACATAGTCAACTTTTCCCATCATTGGGAAAGAGGTTGTATATGTCTGTTCTGCATCGTAGAGCCTTGACGGATCTACTGCCCATTTCTGGGGTGTATCTTGAGATTTTTGACCTGTAAATATTACAAATCCAAAAATCGCAACGGAAAATAACAGTATGATTTTCCTCACGAGGGTTCTCCTTCTTAGAATTTCGTTTATGGTTTAGGTTAATTTATTTACTTCAATATTATACAAAATAACTGCAAAAATCTGTTACTGAATATATACACTGCATTTATAAAAAATACAGAGATTTCAAATTAATATGGTATACAAACAATCCCTGCAGGGAAAGAACCCATCTCCATTCTTCTGCTGTTCAATGTAAAATCTGACATATTTATAATTCTTGTTACTCCGACTTTAAAACTCCCAACCGTAGGATGATGCCCGTCCTGCCCTGACTGTGTTTCGCAGGCTATGTATGCATAATTCCCGTCCGATGAAAAGTCTACTCCATGCGGCTGAACTCCAACTGAAGTTACAGTTCTGAAAGGTGTATTTGTTGCAGTATTTATAATGGTAACTGTTCCGTCATTTCTGTTACAGACAAAAATATACTGATTATTTCTTGAGTGTTTCATAAGCAAAGGATTATCCCCTACTTGTATTGTCGGTGTGAGCACTGAAGGCTCCAATGTTCTTGCGCTGTAAACTCTTACAAAGTCAGGAGTAGTATTCCCTGCAACTCCGACACATGTTACATATAATGTAGAATCATCAGGTGAAATTAATACCTGATAAGGCCTGTAAGTAGATGTTCCGTTTCCTGAAGGCGGAACACCCGGACCAATAGGAGCCTGTGATTCAATTTCCATATCACTGGTTCTTATTTTAAAAATATATTCACCTATCTGGCTTGTAACGTAAATGAACTGTCCGTTATGCGTCATTGCCATTCCGTGCGGCGCATTCATTTGCACGGCTGTTGCAGTATCTATTATACTCATGCTTCCGGAGGTACTTATTTTTTTTACTCTTCGTTCAGTTCCTGATGCATCGAAGTTACTCACGTATATAAAATTATTATCAGGTGATACTAAAATATGCGCTGGATTATTTCCTACTGCAATTCTTCCAACCTGTGCATAAGTATTCACATCATATTTTTCAATATAACCTTCCTGAATAAGGCTGACAAAAAAATATTTTTGCTGCGGGTCAACAGCAATATAATGCGGAGCATCCAATGCAGCTCGTCCGCCCACAGGTATTAATCTTGTAACTAAATTATTTTCAGTGTTAACTACTGCAACTAAATCAGCTGCCTGATTTGTAATGAAACACTTTTTTGAAAAATCCTGATTTGCGATTTGTCCTTCTTTATTCGGCGCTCCGTTATTTATCCATCTCATTAAGAGCGCAACTTTATCTGCAGGCATTTTATGCAAATCCATTAATACTTCAGAGACCGGAGATATATTTGTATCATTATTAACTATAGAAGTTATATGCGACCAGAAGCCATTGTACGGAATAATCATTGTGCCGTTATTTGAACCCTTCATAGCTGAAGACCAGTCCTGTAAATCCAAACCGCCTGCTTTTGATGCTGTATTGTGGCAGGAAGAATTTGTACAAGTATTGGAAGTTGAGTTAAACGGAGTGCTGAAAAGCGTTGCAATGCTGTCAGGAAAAGGTGTTCCTGTGCCGGGATCGCTTGTAACAAAATCCTGTTTGCAGGAATAAAGAAAAACGGATGTTGTAATAGTTAAAAATATAAAAAAAGATAATTGGTGAATCTTTTTAAAGCGGGTCATTTAGTTAGTTTTGTTAATTAGTTTTAGTTCAGGTTCAAATTGTTTAATGTCATTAATAAAATTATCAGCCAGAGGTTCGGGAGTATTTTTTAGGGGGTGGAGATTTACGAGAATTCCTTTAGCTTCGCAAATCAATGTGTTCGTTTCCGGGTTTTCAATTATCTGGTCAAAGCAAAAGCTTGAGTTTTTTATCCATTCGATTCTTGTATAAACATCAAGCAGGTTGTCTAAAAATCCGAAGCCTTTATAATTAATGTTGTTATTCACAACAACTACTTTTAAGCCGTCGTCAAAAATTCCCGTAGGCAAAATTCTGTATCCTAAATTTCTTCTGTATTCTATTCTTGCAGCTTCAAGATATTGCAGGTAAACTGCATTGTGAACTATGCCCTGCGAGTCCACTTCAAAAGTTCTTACTCTTATCTGAATTTTATGCTTATACTTTTCTATTCCCACCTACACTCATTTTAAAAAAATTAATTTTCAAAATTAATGTAATTAATTATCCTAATTGCATTTTCCATCTGTCAAGTTAAAAAATAAAATATTTCCCTATTAGTAGATATAAAGTGGATTTGGTTGGAAGAGGTTTTAAGAATGAGTAAATTTGTTCGATTTGTTTATTCAGACATGGCAGGTTTTTAATCCTGTCAGAGCCAATAGAAAAAATAAAAATCCGACTTTTTCCCGACTATTTATGAATATAAAAATAACAGCATTGAAAAATCAACAACAATGAAAATAAAATCCGACCAAAATCCGACTATTTAAAAAAATAAAAATAGCAGTATTGAAAAATCAACAACGATGAAAACAAAACCCTGCTTCCACTATCGTTCCCAACGTCCTCGTTGGGAACGATAAATGATTTTATGTATCATTTTAATGTACTAATGGAACTCTAATGGTCAGGATGTACATTCCCAACGAGGACGTTGGGAATGAGGGGAAAATAAAATCCGACTTTTTTCCGACTATTTACAAAATTAAAAATAACAGTATTGTAAAATCAACAACTATGAAAATAAAACCCGACTAAATGAAAAATAAAAAATAACAGCATTGAAAAATCAACAACGATGAAAATAAAATCCGACTTTTTTCCGACTATTTACAAAACTGAAAATAGCAGTATTGAAAAATCAACAACTATGAAAATAAAACCCGACCAAAACCCGACTTTTTTCAATTAAGATTTATCGTTTGAAATCTGAAATTAGGAAGAATTTTCTCTCTCTACTTTGCAGTGCCGATTTTTTATATTTGTTAAAATTCATATATGATAAACCAGAAAAGAAATAAAAAAATTAACAGAAATATCGGAATGATAGGATTTCCGATGGATTTAGGCGCAGACAGACGCGGCGTTGATATGGGTCCTTCCGCTCTCAGATATGCTAACTTAGAAGAGAAACTTGAAGACCTTGGTTACAAAGTTACCGATTACGGTGATATAGATGTGGAGATTTCTGAAACACAGAGAATACGCGACCCAAAATTAAAGTACTTATCTGAAATTGTAAAAACATCAAAAGTCCTTGCCCGAAAAGTGGAAGGAATTATGAATAAAAAATACTTCCCGCTTATACTCGGCGGAGACCATGCGACTGCACTCGGCAGCATTGCAGGCATTGCATCTTATTGCAAAAAGAAAAATAAAACTCTTGGAGTTATCTGGATTGACGCTCACCCTGATATGAACACTCCGGAAACAACTCCTTCAGGAAATATTCACGGAATGCCGCTAGCCGCAGCATTAGGACTCGGCGATAAACGCCTTGTAAACATTGGAGGTTTTAAGCCTAAAGTTAAAGTGGAAAATGTCGCTATGATAGGCATTCGCGATGTTGACCCTCTTGAAGCAGAGACAATTAAAAAACTTGGCATGACGGTTTACACTATGTCAGAAGTTGATAAGCTTGGCATACATAATATTATGACTAAGGTGCTTGAGGATTTTAAATCGCGTGTTGACCATATTCACATAAGCTTTGATATGGACGGCATTGACCCTGATTATGCAGAAGGCGTAGGAACACCTGTTCCCGGCGGACTTACCTACCGCGAGTCGCAGCTAATCATGGAAACAATTGCATCAAGCGGCAGCATGAATTCGCTTGAAGTTCTTGAAGTAAATCCGATACTGGATTATAAAAATAAAACTGCCGTACTGGCAACTGAACTCATTGCCTCGGCATTGGGTAAGAATACACTGTGGGATTAAAATTATACCTCGTTCCGATGCTCCAGCGTCGGAACAAGGTAACAAAATCACTTACAATACTTCCAATGCTTCTTTTATTTTTTCAATCTGCACTTTAGCATTGTTTTGTTTTTCTTTTTCCGTTTCTATAACCTGTGGAGCAGCCTTAGCTAAAAATCCTTCATTGGATAACTTCTTATCCAATGTATTATAAAACTTCGTAAGGTTCTCAAGTTCTTTTTCAAGCTTCTCTTTCTGTTTGGCTTTATCAACTAAGCCTTCAAGTGAAAGGTAAATTTCGTAATCAGGAAGGATTTTAGATGCATAGTTCCCTTCCGGTTTTACATTAGTATTTAGTTCATCCAGATTGCATAAGTTCTTTATATAGCTTAAGATATCACCATTTAATTCAGAAATAGAATCGTTGATCTTATTAATGTAAACTGTACACTTCTTTGAGTTAGAAATATTGTTTTCAGCGCGTGTATTTCTTATTCCCGTAACAAGCTCCTGCAATGACTGGAACTCATTTTCAATCTTAAGATTGATTTGCTTCACATCAATTTCAGGGAATGATTCAAACGAAATGCTCTTAGTCTCTTCGATATCGTTAAAGATATGCCAGAGCTCTTCAGTTACTCCGGGAGTAATCGGGTGAAGTATTTTTAGAATCGTTAAATAATTTTGCTGCGCATTTTCAAAGATCTGCTTTGCATTTTCAGGTTTAAGTGTTGCTTTGATTTTAATAAGCTCAATGTACCAGTCACAGAAATCACTCCATACAAAATTGTATATCTGCTTGGAGTAGTCGTTCAATCTGAACGCATCAAGATTTTCATTAATTGCTTTCAGAGAAGAATGAAGACGGCTGTTTATCCATTCGTCAATGATATCAGCGTTGTATTCTTTGCTCGCAGATTCGTTCTCATATTTCTCGATATTCATGGCAATAAATCTGCCGGCATTCCATAGCTTAGTTATAAAGTTTCTCCCTATTTCAGTGCTGGCTTCGTCATACATAACATCGTTACCAAGCGGAGCGAGGTAAACAAGCGTAAAGCGCATTGCATCAGCGCCATACTTATCGATTATATCAAGCGGATCAGGCGAATTACCAAGCGTTTTAGACATCTTCCTTCCCTGCCCGTCGCGGACGATGGAGTTGAAGTAAACATCCTTGAACGGAATAGCATCCATGTACTCAAGCCCTGCCATAATCATGCGGGCAACCCATAGGAAAATAATATCGGCAGCGGTGCCGAGGAAGTCAGTGGGATAAAAGTATTGAAGCGCTTCATTGGCTTTATCCTTCTCCTTATTGTTTTCCCATCCGAAAACGGAGAATGGCCATAGCCACGAAGAGAACCATGTATCGAGTACATCCGGGTCCTGAGTCCAGTTTTTTATATCCTTAGGCGGCTCAATCTCGCAATAGATTTCTCCGGTATACACCAGTCACGAACGTTCTGCATCCAGTGATTGTAAGTCTTTACCCAGCGTTCGGGATGAAACTTGATTTGACCGTCGTTAACAACTTTAAGCGCGGGCGCAGCAAGCGGCTTCATAGATACAAACCACTGGTCAGAAAGATAAGGCTCAATAACAGCACCTGACTTTGACGCATAGTTAACGTTGTGAGTTATCTCTTCAATTTTTTCTATGAGACCAAGCTCTTCGAGCTTAGCAACAATTTTCTTACGTGCAACAAAGATATCAAGTCCCTGCCATTCGAGTCCGTACTCATTAAGAGTGGAATCTTTGTTCAGTACATTAATGGCTTCAAGATTATGTCTCTGCCCAATTTCAAAATCGTTAACATCATGGGCGGGAGTAACTTTTAATGCGCCTGTACCGAATTCTTTATCAACATATGAATCTCTAATTAGAGGAATCTCTTTATTTGCTAATGGAAGAATGACATTTACATCACCTAAGTTTTTATATCGTTCATCATCGGGATTTACGGTAACATATTTATCAGTTCCGGCTACCATATATTTTATGAAATACAGCTTATCACGTTTCTCTTTATATTCTATTTCATCATCACTGACTGCCGTCATTGCTTTAGGGTCCCAGTTAACAATGCGCTTGCCTCTATATATAAGTCCCTTTTTATACAGGTCAACGAATACTTCACGAACTGCTTTATTAAGACCTTCGTCGAGTGTGAATCGTTCTTTTGACCAGTCAACAGAAACACCTAACTTTCTTAACTGCTTTAATATGATGCCGCCGTATTTTTCTTTCCATTCCCAGCCCATTGCAACAAATGCTTCGCGTCCGATATCATGCTTTGTTTTACCCTGTGACTTAAGTTCTCTTTCAAGTACGTGCTGTGTGGATATCCCTGCGTGGTCAATACCCGGAACCCAGCAGACTTCGTATCCCTGCATTCTTTTTAAGCGGCAGAAGATATCCTGGATGGTATTGTTCAGCATATGTCCCATGTGGAGAATGCCTGTGATATTAGGTGGAGGAATTACGACAGAGTACTTTGGTTTGCCCTTAACAATTTTTGCTTCGTATAGTCGGTTATCTTCCCATACTTTTTGCCACTTACTTTCAGAGGCGTTAAAATCATATTTTGGTAAAAACTCTTTCATTATAAAGTGAATGTATTAATTTTCGGGGTTTGGTTTGTTCTTTGTGATAATTTCATAGGCAAGCTCAAGATAAGCTTCGGCTCCTTCAGATTTTAATCTGTATAAACATAACGGTTTTCCATAGAAAGTAGATTCATTTAGTAAATTTGAATTTGGTATAACTGTATTTAGTAAGTAGTTCTTGTATTTTAGCTTGAGCTCTCGTTCAGAAATCTTTGTGACTTTTGAATCCTTTTCATACATAGTTAGAACTATTCCTTCTATGTTAAGATGCGGATTTGAAACCTCTCTGAACCATGTGACAAAGCTAAACATTCTGTCAACTGAGTCCAGTGAAAAGTGCGCGCATTTTACAGGCATAAGAACAGAGTTAGATGCAATCAGAGCGCTGTTAGTAATTCCCTTTAATACAGGTGGGCAATCGAAAATTATGTAATCATAGTTAGCTGCGACTTCCTTCAAAGAGTTTTTTATAAGAAGCTTGTTAGTATCTGAGTTAGCGTTAAACTTCTCATACATCTGAATTGTATAAATATTCGAAGGCACAAAATCCAGATAAGCGATATCAGTTTTATGTATTACGCTTTTTAATGAGCGGGAGAAATTGAAAATTTCAAAAAGTCCCCCTTTAATATTTTCAGGAGTATAACCTAAGGCAATTGCAGAGCCGCCGAACGGATCGACATCAATGAGCAACGTTCTCTTCTCTGCTAATGCAAGAGAAGCAGCGAGATTCACGGCAGTGGTTGTTTTACCTACGCCGCCTTTAGGAATACATATTGAAATTACTTTTGTCATTCTGAAACTTTTATGCTGAACCTTTTATGCTACTTCGATATTCAGTTCAATTAAATCTTCAAGCTTTGCATAAAGTTTATCGCCCGGATGCAAAGTGGAAATACCGCTTGGTGTTCCCGTGAAAATAAGATCACCTTCTACAAGTTTAAAAATATGTGAAAGGTATTTTATTATGTTGTAGATGTTAAAAATCATTAATGAAGTATTGCCTGTCTGAATCTTTGAACCGTTTTTCTCCAATGTAAAATTAACATCCAGAGGATTTTGAATTTTATCTTTTGTTATAATATCTGAAACAGCGCATGAAGAATAAAATCCCTTTGCTGTCGTCCACGGAAGTCCCTTAGATTTTTCGTAAGCCTGAATGTCTCTTAGTGTTAAATCTAAACCGATTGCATAACCCGTAATATGTTCATTCGTGTTTTCTTCACTGACCTGATAAGTATCTTTGCCAATAACGATTACAATTTCAACTTCATTCTGCAAATCGTTTGAGATTTTTTTGCCGTCAAGTTCAGGAATACCAACTTTTCCATTATTGGTAATGATAGAAGTGTTCGGCTTCATAAAAACTACAGGCTCTTTAGGAATTTCAGGATTAGCAAATTCGTGAATATGATCAACGTAGTTTTTACCTATGCAAAAAATATTGTTAACTCTAACCTTCTCTTGTGAATCTTTTATGTTTAGTTCAATCATTATAAGTCAGTAAAATGTATTTTAGAATTATTTATTACAGCTATAGGCTTGCACAATAAATCATATCCATTGAACGGAGTGTTCTTTGATTTTGATTTAGTCTTATTAACATCAAATTTCCATTTGGCATTAGTATCAAGTATAGTAAGATTAGCTTTCTCCCCCACTTTAATCCTCGGCTGCTTTAAATTTAAAAGCTTCCTTGGATTTATTGACATCAACTCAATCATTCTTTCGAATGAAATGATTTTCTTCTTTACTAAGTATGTGTATGTTAGACTTATTGATGACTCAAGTCCTACAATACCAAACGGAGCTTTATTTAATCCCTTACTCTTTTCTTCTATTGTATGCGGTGCGTGGTCTGTACATATTACATCTATCGTTCCGTCTTTTATTCCTTGTAGAATTCGCTCAACATCTTTTTTTGTTCTAAGAGGAGGATTCATTTTTGCATTAGTACCGTGTTTTATTAAAGCAGTTTCATCCAATATGAAATGATGCGGACACGCTTCACCGGAAACATTAACTTTTTTCTTCTTTGCTTCCCTTAGCATTTCAATGCTTCTGCCGCAGGAAATATGCTGTACATGGTAATGACCATTCTTTACAAATTCAGTGATAAGAATATCACGCTCGACAATCATCGTCTCGCTTATTTCCGGTATGCCTTTTACTTTTAGTTTATTGGATACAGTTCCTTCGTTCATAACTCCGTGATTGGAAAGATCCATATCTTCAGCATGCTGAACGATCATGCAGTTAATTTTGCCGGCTTCTTCCAATGCCATTCTCATCAAATGAGGATTGTAAACCGGGCTGCCGTCATCAGTAAATGCAACTGCACCGCTTTTTTTAAGCGCTGCAAGATTGTTTAATTCCTTACCTTCTCTGTTTTTAGTAACGCATGCAGAAATAGTAATATCAAGGAGTGAGTTCTTGTTGTACTTTAATAAGTCTTTTATTGTTTTTGGATTATCTATGGGCGGATTTGTATTCGGCATTATCATTACGCCCGTGAATCCCCCGTTCATAGCACTCTGTGAACCTGTAAGCATATCTTCTTTATGAGTCTGTCCCGGCTCTCTGAAATGAACGTGCATATCAAAAAATCCCGGAACGCAAGTCAGTCCTTCAAAGTCAAATTCAACATCATATTTCTTTGATGAAGCTTTGCCGATTTTTTCAAATACTCCATTATTTATAACTAAGTCAGTCTTCTTTTTAAGCTTATCTAATGGTGAGTTAACAAAAATATTTTTGATAACTATTCTCAATTAACCGGCTCCCAGTAAGAAATTCCATAAAACATAATCCATAATAAGGATCATAGCTGCGCAGATAACGAATGAACGAATTGTTGTATTACCAACACCTTCGGCGCCGCCTTCTGTTTGAAAGCCTATGAAGACTCCGATAGATGAAATCGTTACTCCAAAGAACAATGATTTTATAATCGATGTATAAATATCTTTATATTCAAGTTCACCGCGGAAACCATTCATAAAAGCTGCTGATGAAACATCAAGAAACAGAGTTGCTACAAGGTATGAACCGAGAATAGCAATCGCACTTGCATATATAACCAGTACCGGAAGCATTAAAGTAACTGCAATAACTCTCGGTGCTGCGAGATATCTCACAGGACTTATTGCCATTGCTTCAAGTGCATCAATCTGTTCTGTAACTTTCATAGTACCAAGTTCAGCTGAAATAGATGCACCGATTCTTCCAGCTAAAACTAATGCTGCAAGAACGGGACCAAGTTCAACTATAATTGCTTTTGATGTTGCCGAACCAAGATAGCTTAATGGAATTAATCCCTTTATCTGATAGGCTGCCTGGAAGCAAGAAACTGCTCCTGTAAAAATACCAATGATAGACATAAGCACAAGTGAGTTAACACCGACGTGAACCATCTGATCAAGTATAAGTTTTCTATCCAGAAAAACTCTGCGGAGATTTAAAAATACTCCGAAGCACATTTTATAATATTCTCCAAGTGAATCAAAGAACGACAGCATTTTTTCTATGAATCTGTTCAATTACGAAACTGCTCCTAACTTTTGAATTTTAATTTGTAACAACTTATTGCCGGCTTTTTTTGTAACCGTCATGGAAATTCCTTTATAATCAATTCTTTCATATATTTCCGGAATGTGGCCCGTGACTTGTTGTAAGAATCCGCTCAACGTCTGATACTCTTCATCATCAGCGGGGATATCTGCATTAAATTTATTGTTAAATTCATCTATAGGTATATTAGGGTTTACTAAGTAAACACCTTTCTTACCAACTTCAATAGCCTTATTTTCTACATCATATTCATCTTCAATTTCTCCGACTATTTCTTCAATAATATCTTCAAGCGTTGCAAGTCCTTCTACACCTCCGTGTTCATTTACAACTATTACTAAGTGAATGCGCTTGCGCTGCATTTCTTTTAGCAGTTCACCTATATGTTTAGTCTCAGGTACAAAGTTTGCAGGTCTCAAAATATCCTGTAAAACAATTACATCTTTATGCTCTGCTGCGCTGATGATATCTTTTGAATAAATAATGCCAATGATATTATCGACTGACTCATTATAAACGGGAATTCTTGAATAGCCTTCTTCTATTACCTTATGAATAATTGTATCCCGGCTATCATTGATATCTATCGCAAACATATTATTTCGCGGGACCATAATTTCATCTATCGTCTTATCGTTGAAATCAAAAATCTTTTCAATAAGCTGATGCTCAGTTGAATCAATTACCCCTGTGCTTCTTCCCTCTTTTATAATCTGCCGTATCTCTTCTTCTGAGTGAGCCATCTCATCTTTCGACGCAGGTTTAATTCCGAAGATAAGCAAAGTTAAATCAGCGCTTTTATTTAAAAGCCAGATGAACGGCTTAAAAATTTTATAAAAAACCTGCAATGGAAATGAAAACCAAAGAGTGATTTTTAATGGAAACTTTATAGCAATTGTTTTAGGTGCTATCTCACCGATGGTAACTGCAAAAAACGTTATTATTAATAATCCAAGGATCACAGCTAATGTATGGCTTAACGGATCTTGTACACCGAATAGAACAAAGACCGGATAAAGTAATCTGGTAAAAACATCTTCACCTATCCAGCCTAATGTAAGATTTACAATAGTGATACCAAGCTGAGTTGCAGAGATATATGAATTTATATCCTCTATGATTTTCTTCGAGAGCTTAGCCTGTTTATTACCTTTGTTAATAATAGCATCAAGCTCTGTTGAACGTACCCTTACTAAGGCAAACTCCGCAGCAACAAAAAGCGCATTTACAATTATAAGCGTCGCAATTAAAAACGCATCAAAAAATACTGATTGGAATGATTCCATAAGTTAAGACAAAATACTCAAAATCGCCTCTATCTTCAATTTACTAAGAAATAGGTTTATTTTTAAATTTACAGTTATAAAAAAATCCCCATCCAATTTCTTGAATGGGGATTTCAAAATTGTAGTGTTATTATTAATTAAAATGGTAAATCATTGTCATCGCTTTGGCTTGAAGAAGAATTATCAGAAGATGCCGGACTGCCTGAAGAACCTGAACCGCCGCCTTCTCCTTTTGTATCAAGCATCTGCATATCACTCATGATTATCTTCGTAGAGAATCTCTTAATTCCATCTTTTTCATATTCATCATACTGAAGCCTCCCTTCACAGTATATCTTAGAGCCCTTCTTAAGATATTTTGAGCAGATCTCAGCAAGCTTACTCCATGCGCTAATGTTATGCCATTCAACTCTTTTTACAAGATTTCCGTCTTCACCGTTATAATCATTGTTTGTTGCAATTGTGAAAGAACATACAGCTGTGCCCTTAGGGGTATATCGAAGGTCCGGGTCTTTTCCGAGACGGCCAATTAATATTACTTTATTAATGTCTCTTGCCATTGTGGAATTAAATTAATTTTTAGTTACTAACTTCCAATAACTTAACTTATTTTTTTCTAATATTAAATACTTTTCTTCATTCAAAACGACGAAATCAGTAAAATCAGAAATGGTTTTATACTCCATCAAATCATAAAAATCATCAAATGTATTCTTTTCAATATTGTATGAATATACTTTATTGTTAGTGAGCAGGTACAAATTATTATTGTAAACCGATATCGAATAAATCGTATCGATCTTTATCTTCTTCATAAAAGAACCGAAGTTATCAAATTTCAACACGGCATTCTGCCCCACATCATGAATAAAGATAAAATTGTTTTTGTCCTTCACCATCTTTTTGCCTTCTGCAATTCTGCCGTTTGAATTCTGATATTCACCGAATGAATTCACGGGATTTAATCCGTCCTTAAAAATCACTACTCTGTTATTATCTTTATCAAATACATACATATCATTTGAATTCATCAGTATAGATGATATGGGAGTATTAAACTGATACTGTGGAAGAAACGTTGTGAGATTTGTTACAAGCGATGAAATATAATTCAGGTTTCTATCGAAGCGTTCTATTCTGTTATTCTTGCCGTCACAAATAAAGAGATCCAGTCCTGTTGATGCATCAATGCTTTTTACCTCAACAAGATTTTCATTCAGCTTAATTACCTGATTTGCTTTATTATCTAATACATAAATCTGTCCTAAATTATCTGGAGAAATTGAAACTGCATTCTGAAATCCTTTTACTTCATACTGCTTTATAAGCACTCCGCCCTGCTCGGCAGGAGCAAAAGTTAAGTAAGTAAGGATATTTAGAAGCAGTAAAAAAATCATTTTAGAATATTATATGAGTTCCGATTGATTTAATGTTTAAAGAGTTATCATAGTACTGTCCTTTATAATCCTGTCCGTTATACAGAGAGAAAAATATATTAACTCCCCTATTATCAAAGCCGCCAATGTTCAATCCTGTTTCAAAGCTTTCATTAAAAACAGAATTTCCTTTTACAGAAGTATTCCGAAGCTCGTTAGATAAATATACGCCAAAATAATCATTGAATGAATATCTTAATTCGTTGCCGATCTGCAGCGAAACTTTTCCGAAGTCATCCGGTATACTGTGCATAAGCAAATTTACTCCAATCAATGTTCTTAATACAAAGTTTGGTCTTATTTTATAATCGTAAATTCCTGCAAGCTCAATAAACTCTCTGCTGTATACAACAGGAGTAAAAATCGTATCGGTTACCGGATATTTATGCCCGTCTTCAAAGTGAGATGATATATGCGCAATTCTTAACCTTGATGAAATTATCGAAATCGGATTAAGCTCCGTCTTATAATTAAACGACACACCAAAATAATAATCTATAGCATCTACAGGGAATTTAAAGTTGTCTTCTTTCCTTAAATTTGAGAATGTAAAAAACTCAGCTCCGAGTGATGCAGTATAATTTTTTGTTTTTGCTCCTGCAATATCAACAGATGCGCCGATATCGAGTTTTAAATTCTCCTGCTGAATATTCGAACTGATTCCAATTTTTGATTCGAATATTGAAGCCTGTATAGGTCTGAAGACTTCATTAGAACGAACAAAGTATATTTCAGTTTGTGAATATACTTCTGTATTAACTATAAACGAAAAAAGGGCTAATCCTAAAAGGACTGAACCCTTAAAAATCTTTAACGAAAATTTCAATTTGTATAGTTGTGTATAATGATGTATAAATTATATTATTTGTATTTTCTTCTGCTCTTCAGATAATCTGTAAAAATAAACTGTCCCAGTTTATCAAGTCCTGAATAATATGCAGAGCCGCTATTTGCCTTTGTAAAATCCTCAATGAAATTTCTTAAATAATAATCCTGCGCTATCATGAAAGTTGTGATTTTAATTCTATCTTTCCTGCATGCAACAGCTTCATCAAGAGTTTTATTTACAATTCTTGGATCAAGACCGAATGAATTTTTATACAGTCTTCCGTCATCGGTAAAAATAGCCGAAGGCTTCCCGTCCGTAATCATAAAAATTTGCTTATTAGTTGTGCCCTTTTTCTTCAGAATATTTCTTGCAAGTCTTAGCCCTGCCTTTGTATTTGTATGATAAGGTCCTACTGAAAGGAAAGGAAGATCTCTCAATGATATTGACTTCGCATCATCACCGAATACAATTATGTCCAGCTTATCTTTTGGAAATTTTGAAAGTATTAATTCGGATAAAGCAAGAGCAACTTCTTTGGCAGGAGTTATTCGGTCCTCTCCGTATAATATCATACTGTGTGAAATATCTATCATTAAAACTGTGGCAACAGTGGTCTGTGCCTCAGTTTCAAAAACTTCTATATCGTCTTCTTCTAATCTGAAATTATTAAGATCAGTTTTAAGGAATGCGTTTTTTATTGTGGAAGTTAAATCTATGTTTGTTATCTGGTCGCCGAATTTATACTTTTTCAGCTCAGCCATTTTTTCTACACCGGAACCTGTTTTATTAGTTTCATGAAATCCCGTTGTATCCGGCTTCAATCCGGAAAAAATATTATTCATTGCATCAAGCCTTATTCTCTGAGAACCTTTCGGAGTAAGCTGCATCAATCCTTCTTTCTCTGCAATGTAACCTTTCTTTTTAAGCTCATCAACAAAATCAGAGAATGTAAGATTATCATCGAACAAATTATTTTCATCACTAAGCATCTTCATCCATTCAAGCGCTTCCTCTACATCTCCATTGGTTTGAATAAGAATGTAGTTATAGATCGATAAAAGATTTTCAAGTCTTTTATCATCTGTCATTGAATCAGGTCGCCATTGTGAATAAAGTATGTTCAACTATTGTGTGTTATAAAAATTTAAACAGGTTAAAGAATAAATTCGGGAAGAACCCGAATACTAATGTACCGACTATTGCAAGTGAAAGCCCCGTCATACTCATAAAGCTTACGTTCTCTGTTTCCTGTGCGCTGTCTGCTTCGCTGAACCACATATAAACTATCACTCTTAAATAATAGTAAATTGAAACTAAGCTGAGCAGAATACCTATTACAGATAACCAGATCAAACCTGCTTTTATTGATGCAAAGAACAAATAATACTTGCCCCAGAATCCTGCAAACGGCGGTATACCTGCTAATGAAAATAAGAATAACGTCATAAAAGTTGCAAGCCACGGATTACGTTTTGCAAGCCCTTTATATGAATCTAGGTTCAAGTTTGCGTAGTCTTTCGAGTCAGCAGATTTTTTTTCAATGATTGATACAATAAGGAAAGCACCAAGCTGCATGAATGTATATGCCACTAAGTAGTATGCAATTCCTTTTGTCGCCAATTCATTCATTGATGCAATACCAACCATTATATAACCTGCGCTGGATATTGATGAGTATGCTAGAAGTCTTTTAATATTTGTCTGTGCAAGAGCTATAACATTACCGAAGAGCATAGTTACAACAGCAAGGACTGAGAACACCTGCTGAAATTCGTTTATGTGAACATTTAAAATAAAAGGAAGTATTGTTCCCACTGCAGCAATCTTACCTGCTGTTGACATCATGCCCGATACAATTGTCGGTGCGCCATCGTATACATCGGGAATCCACATGTGAAACGGAAAGATACCCATTTTGAATAAGAAACCAATCAGGTATAAACCGAAGCCGATTACAAAAATTGAACTCTTAAAATTTTCAGGATTGGAATAAAGAATCGTGAGATTTGTTGTTCCTGTAACTCCATACATCAATGAAATACCGTAGATAATAAATCCCGTCATGAATGCACCGAGTAAAAAATATTTCAGTGCGCTTTCATTTGACTTAGGTCTTTTCCTTAGGAAGCCTGCAAGTATATAGAAGCAAATTGACATTAATTCAAGTCCGATGAAAATTATAAGAATATCATTGCCCCATATCATCAGAAACATTCCCATTATTGCAAAGAGCAGGAGCGAATAAAACTCACCGAAATTTATATCTTCCTTTTCCAGATAGCTTTTAGCGCTTATAATAGTTATAAGCATACCTATAAGAATCGTAACCGTAAACGCTATCGTTACATTTGTCAGATGGAAGTAATTATTAAAAATCACCAGATCTTTATTCAGACCTGTGAACGACGTTGCCAGTGCAGCAATTATTGCTACGATACTAAAGCCGTAGATTATCTGCGCATTTTTTTTGAATGTAATTTCAAGAATCATTGTAAGTAAAGCTGCGCACGTTATTATAAGTAACGGTATAATTTCAGCAAAGTCTTTTAAAGGGATCATTGAGTTGTTTCGGGTTTATTCGAGTTTATAAATGGAAGTTTCTTGTAAAAAATTTTAATGAATATTACGCATAACAATGCACCCACTGTATCGGCAACCCAGTCTAAAATATCACTGGAGCGTCCCGGAACAAAATACTGATGCAATTCATCCGTTATGCCGTACAAAGATGTAAACAGCCAGGCAAAAAATAACGGTGAACTGTGTAATTTAGTAAATTTTGTTTGATTTTTTAAGGAATAAAAAAATAATAAACATAAGCCGAAATAAATGATAAAGTGAACATATTTATCAATTAATGTTACGTCTATTTCAGGGAAATTATCTCCCGGTAATGAAGATTCAATGAATATTCCTGCAGCGTAAATCAGCAGTAAAAAATGAAATATTTTTCGGTTCAAATTTTATTTAAAGGATTAAGAATGGAGTTAACTGCATGGGGAATTTTATTTATCAGATCTGTAGCCTTGTACGTAAAATTATTCTTCTGATTTATATAAAGTAAATCCGCGCACTTTCCATGAATATAAACTCCTGCAATTGAGCTGTTCAATGCGTTCTTAGTTCTTGAATATAATGAAGCAATAATCCCTGAAAGCACATCACCGCTTCCTGCCGTAGAAAGTATTGAATTGCCCGATGAGTTAATATAAAAATATTCTCCGTTAGTTATTATAGAAGGAGAACCTTTTAATACGAGAACAACATTTTTCTCCTTAGCAAATTTCATAGTAAGATCATAAAAATCTGCTCTTACTTCATCAATGGTTATATTCAACAGGTTTGCAAATTCACCTAAATGCGGAGTTAAAATAATTTTATTCTTCCTCTTTTTTATCTTAACATTTTTAAAAGCAGTTAAACCGTCAGCGTCTAAAACTACAGGTATATCATTTTCAGAAATTATTTTTGTTATCAGCTCCAACGTTTCGGGATTTTTTGATACTCCGGGACCGAGAAGTAAACAATCGCTCCACTTTATTTTTTCTTTTATCTTATCATAGCCAGAAAGTGCTAACGTATGTTCATCCGTTTCAGGTAATGCTGCTGTCATTACTTCAGTAAGCTTCTTTGCAAGAATTACATTAAGTGAATCCGGTATTCCTAAAATTACTGCTCCGCTGCCCGATACCAATGCAGACTGTGAGCATAAATACGCCGCTCCCGTTAATCCTTTTGAGCCTGCTAAAGCAAAAACCTTTCCGCTTGAATATTTATAGCTGTTAATACTTCGTGAAGGAATTATCGCAGCAATATCTTTCTCTTCAATCTTAAATATTTTTCTATCATTGAGTGCATCAAAGAATTTTTCTGAAACTCCGATATCAACATTAACATTTTCTCCTGATACTTCCCTGCCTGTAAAGAATTGGGAATGAAACTTCTTTACTCCCATTGAAATAGTATAATCAGTTTTAATACATTCTTCTGTCTGATTATAACTAAATAATCCCGAGGGAGTATCGACTGCAAAAACTGTTTTTCGTTTTATCTCATTTATCTCTTTAAAGATAGTCTGCAATCTTGTTTCAAGTTCACCTTTAAATCCAATTCCGAATACAGCATCTATTAAAACTAAACTTTTTGATTTGAGATGATTTTCAATTTCACTCCATGTCTTTAAGTAATAAGTAACTATAGATTCTTTATACGATTTTAATATTGTATAATTTGTCAATGCATCACCTTTTAATTCGACCTGCGGGTATAAGAGTATTACAGTTGATTTTATTTTACGATTTGCAAGGTGCCTTGCAATAACAAAACCGTCTCCGGCATTATTGCCTTTGCCTGCAAGTATTACAACTTTTGGGTTTGAGTTAATTTTTGATACAATGAACTCTGCAGCATTTCTGCCTGCATTTTCCATTAAGATTATGGAAGGTATGGAAAGTTTATCTATGATTTTTTTTTCAACACTGAGAACTTCACTGTTGAAAAACACGCTTTTCATTTTTGTTATGAAATTAAATCTTTCATTTTTTTAATAACATCTGCTCTATCCTTACTGCTAAATACTGAATTTCCGCATACAAACATATCTACTCCGGTATCGGATAGTTCTTTTATATTTCCTAAATCTACTCCGCCGTCGATTTCAATTTTACAATTTAAGCCTCGTTCAGTAATCTGCTTTTTTAATGCTCTTACTTTATCAAGAACATTCGGAATAAATTTCTGTCCGCCAAAACCGGGATTAACACTCATCAACAATACATAATCAACATAAGGCAGAATATATTCGAGTACATTTATGGATGTGGCCGGATTTAATACAACGCCAGCCTTTACTCCTGCATCTTTTATTTGATTTACAACTCTGTTAAGATGATAATTATTCTCGTAATGAACTGAGATATAATCAGCGCCCGCATCTGCAAAATCTTTTATATACTTTGTCGGCTCATTTATCATCAGATGAACATCCAATGGCAAATCAGTCATAGCATTAACCTGCTTTACGATTGACGGACCAAAACTTATGTTCGGAACAAAATTCCCATCCATGATATCGCAATGAAGAATATCGGCTCCTGCACTTTCAACTTCTTTTATCTCTTCCTTGAGCTTTGCAAAATCTGCCGAAAGTAATGACGGACATAAATACTTCATTGGTTCCCATCCTTTGGCTTATCAACTTTTTTCTTAGTGTCAGTTGTCTTCTTATCGTCCTTTTTATCATCTTTCTTGGGCTCTACACCTTTTTTCTTTTCTACTTCTTTCTTCTTTGTATCCGGTTCATTCTTAGGTGTTGTTACTTCCTTATCACCTGTTTTCTTTTCTACTTTCTTCTCTTCTTTCTTTGTGTCATTTCCGGTATCAGCATCAGGGACTTTCTTATCGTTCGGAGTATTATCTACAGCAGGTTTTTCTTCCGTTTCTACTTTCTTTTTTCTGGATACAAACAAATCTACAGCCGTATTTTCATTTGCAGTCTTATCTTTCTTAGGATATTGGTCAACAATTTGTCCCGGAGGCAAATCGTTATTTGTCTGATAAGTTATTTTACCGAGCTTCAGTTTTTTATCTGCTATCAGCTTCTTAGCATCTTCAAGTTTTTTCCCTATTAAATCCGGCACAATCAGATCACCCTTTATCATTCCGTCGCTGATTATTAAATCAATCTTTGTGCTTCTTTTAACTTTGCTGCCCGGTTGGATTATCTGAGAGATTACGCTTTCTTCTTTTACATCATTTGAATTTTTCCTTACAGTCTCACCGACCTGCAAACCTCTTTGTTCAAGAGTAAATTTAGCATCGCGAAGACTGCGTCCTTGCAAGGCCGGGACTTCAACAAGCTGCTCGCCGCCGCAAACAGTAAGATATATTCTTCTGCCGTATTTTACAATCTGGTCAGCGGGAGGATTCTGGTCAATAATCTCGCCGATTGGCTTATTCTCATCATAGCGTATATCGCCCTGCTTCACTTCAAGCCCTACGGCTTCAATCTTTTTCTTTGCGTCTAAAAAATTAAGTCCGACTACACTCGGCACTTTTGCCGTATCGGTATGTTTAACATACCACGGCATAATTACGCTGTTAAACAGCAAAACCATAGCTATTACGCCGACAAATAATATTAAAAGTCTTTTCCACATGATTCTTATAAGTTACTTAATGGGGGTTAAAAATGAAATGTATATATGTATATAAACTTGTATGTAATAGAAAAAGTTTCGGCATTCGGTCGGAAAATAGTCGGGTTTTTCATTCAGTTTCAAGTTTCAAATTCCAAGTTCCAATTTTTTTTTGTGATTTGGTCGGGTTCTTATTCAATTTCGAATTCCAAATTAGGAATTACGAGTTTTTTTCATATTCCACTATTTCACTATTAGATATTAGTCGGAAAAAAGTCGGGTTTTGGTCGGGTTTTTAAAATCCCGATATTGTAAAAACAATCATAGTAATTTTCATTTTAGATTTTAGTCGGAAAATAGTCGGATTTTTCTGTTAATTATTAATCGATAATTGTTAAATGAAAAAAGTCGGAAAATGGTCGGGTTATTATGTAAAGTTGAATCTACTCTCATATATAAATATCTCCATTTCAAATATAGTAAAATTAATTTTAGCACGAAAGAAAATCTTCCCTATTAGTAGGGATAAATATTATTTTTTTCTTGACACACATAAAAAAAAAATCCTTCTCAATATTAAATACTATTAAGAAGGAAAATTTATAAATCTTCCCAATCCGCTATGGCGGATCGGGAATGAAGACAAACTGATTATTTTATTAATACCATTTGTTTTGTCTGTTTAAATGTACCTGAGTTCAAAACATAAAAATACATGCCGCTGGAAAGTCCTGAAGTCTGGAATGTATATTTATAAACTCCCTGATTTAAATTTTGAGAAACTAATGTTGATACTTCTCTTCCGAGCATATCGTAAACTTTCAATGAAACAAATTCCTGTTTCGGAATACCGAATTCAATTGTTGTTGTAGGATTGAAAGGATTCGGATAGTTCTGCTTCATAAAATAATTTTCAGTTACAGAGTTTTCTATGTGGCTGATGCCAATCGTACCGCCGGCATCGGTATATCTTTTTACAAAGTCCTGATAGTATTGATTTGCCATTAATGAATCATAAATTATCATTACATTTTCATCATTATCGAATGTTGCGTTATTAGAATAATTAAATGAACCGGTCTGAACTATCGGATTGCTTGTCATCAAATCAGCATCTATAAGCATATACTTGCTGTGCAATAACCCTGTTTGATTTTCGAGAAAAACCGGAGCTGCCGGATTCCATGGTGATGTTCCTCCGATACCTTTCATTTCTTCATAAACTCCGCCTGAAGCGCTTTGTGAAGCATCAAATACACCTCTTACCATTTTTCCCGGAGGTGCGTATTGCGATTTCATTTTATTTGATATATTGAATCGTGTGAAAGCATAGATACAGAAATTGATTGACTTATTTGTATTATTGCCGATCATATTTTCAATCTGAGTTGAAACATTATCTGACGGTGAGAAGTATATTTCTATTCTTTTGCCGTTCACAAAAAATAAATGCGGAGTGTTATCAGTTTTCGCCGGACCGAATCTGGCTCTTACCGGGTCATTGATATTTGTATGTGAACCCCACATTTCTTCGAACTCTCTTGTATATGCGCCGCAGATTGCCTGATCCTGCATAAGGATTACATTCTGCGCATCAACATTAAACTGGTCATCGGTTATATTAGCTGAACCGCCCCATAGCCAGTCATCCGATGCTGATGTTGTATCTCTTGCATCAAATATCATAAATTTATCGTGCATTAATGCGCCGGTACCTGTATTTCTTTTTTGTACAGGAATACCTGCATTTATTAAATCCTGCATCAATGCCTGGTTTGTTCTGCTATCGTAAACAATTCTTATTTTTACTGAACGCACTGCAGCCTGAATGAGTGCATCTCTTATCTGTGTTAAATCATTAAATGAATATATCGCAAAATCAATTGAGTACTTTGCAGAGTCGATTCTTTGTTTAAGTCTTGTAACAAAATTTGTATTTCCGTTAGCATTATTTCCCGGTAAAGCAAAAGTATTATCTACAGGCTTATTGAAATAAACTTCCCATTTACCTGTTGATGTAGGGGCTGACCCTGTTGAAAAGTAATTTCCGGGGCTCATGCTGGTACCGCTTCCGTTTGTTGAAGAAGCTTTCATGTAATAAATTTTTCCGGGGCGTAGATTATTTATAGTAAGTACATGGCTTGTTGTTTGCGCTTCGTTGAAAACTGAATCTCTGAAAACAGCCGGCTGATAATTTGAATCACTTCGCATGTAATAGATTTTCGAATTCGATGCGTTTTGTGTAGTCCATGTAATTGTTACACTGTTTGCGCTGATTGAAGTTTCCATCGGCGGATTTAGAATATTCGGTCCGGCGCCTAAAATCAAATCGGATGTAAATCTTGGCAGCATCTGATATCCGCCCTGATAAGGAGCGCCGACTTTAAACTGGCTGCCTGCTCCGATTATAGAAAATGTTCCTGTAGGAACAGAAGTACCTATAAGGTTTGTATTATTATCTATTCTTAATATACCTGCATACGTTCCGGTAACATCTGTAAGCGGATAATTTGTATATGCCCATACACCAGTTGCAGTAGTTGTAACATTGTTTACTCTGAATAATCTGCCTTCATAAGGTTCAACGCCTGTGTAATCCTGCGATGTAAGCTCGAGCAGATTTATTTCGATTGGAACAACGTTTTTGTTTGAATCAATTTTAGTGAATGAACAGCCCGTAGGTGTATAAGAGAGTTCGGTTAATCCGTTAAACTGAGTAAGCTTGGCAGTAACAATAACGCTGTCACCAATTTTAACGGCTGCTGAAAAATCATTATAGAATACTGCAACCCCAGCAGTATTATCCTGTATGTATGAAGGTCCGCCGAATTCATTTGCTACAGTTACGATACCTGTCACGGTTTTGTATGCGCCTGTATCAAGAGGAACTCCCTGTGAATTGTTCTGCCTGATTGTTATAATGGGAACGACCTGAGCCTGAACCGAAATATAACACATCAAAACAGCCAATGCGAATAGTAATTTTTTCATTTTCTAGTTTTTATTTTACTTACAGCTATTATTAAAAATTGATTAAAGTTTAGACTGATACTTATTCAGAACTGAATTTATCAAAGCTCCGTTTGGCTCAATAGCTTTCTGCCTGTTTACTTCTTTTTTAAATTCTTCTAAATTATTTTTAAAACCTTTATCAACACTCTGAGGCTGATAGACAATATTGAATGGAGTGACGAATTTATATTCGTATTTATCGACTACTTCTTTGAATTTAGGAATATTTCTTACAAATAAAAATGATTTATCATCCCAAAAGACAAGCTTCCATTCATCGCTTTTTTGCGAGAGATAAGAAATAATTGTCTGCTGCATTTCCTGCGGAGCACGGACTAAATCCGGCGCAAGATATAACACATAATCGATATTGTAGTCATTCAGCTTTTTTTCAAAGCCGGGGCGCTTGCTCATTATTCCATTATACTCATTGAAGATATTATCATTAAGGTTTCTGCTGTCAATAAAATTTTTTGTATTGGGGAAATTCCATACAAGATATCCGCCGGTACCGAAGTGATTAAACGGCTTCTCCCCTATTTCAGTGATTTTATTTTCTTTCATAAAATCAAACATCTGAGTTGGTATAAAGTCAGAGTTAATTCCGAAACCTGAAATTCTGTAATACTGAAGAGTATCAAGATACAATTTACTGTTAGGAAGATTGAACGAAAAATAAATCAATATCACGGCTATCACAACTTTAAGCGCAGGCTTATCATTAATAAAGCTTGAAATATTTTTATTCCTTAAATTTATGATGATATAACTTAGCGCTACAATCAGAAATATTGCAATGATAATTATGTAGTCGACTGTAAAACGTACTGCTCTTACCGAGTAAATCATAAAACCGAGATATATCAAACCGAAGAAAAGATCTTTTTTCTTAAATGCATAATAAAGAACAAGAACACCTGAAAATAAAAAGAGCTTATAAATATTGCCGACAAATCCGCCGCCGAACTGCGAATCGAACGGAGAGCGCCATTCGTTAATTGTTTCAAGCAGCTTCATCTTCGTATGAGAATAAGCATAAATGTAAGTAGCAATTCCGTTAGGATTTATAAGCATAACAAGCAGTGAAACAACAAAAATTATTACTAGCAGCGTTAATTGTTTTTTATCTAATGCAGGGACTTCTTTACTTGAATAAGAAGAAGGTTTTAAATATGTGATTACTTCAGAGACAACATAAATTCCGAATAAAAATATTCCGGCAAGAATTCCCATGTGCATATTTGCCCACAGCAGAAAAATAACGGGAATAAAATACAGATATGTATTTTTTCTGTTAAAATATCTGAATGAAATTATTATATATAACAGAAGGACAAAAAATAAAAGCGAAATTATATGCGGACGTGGCGTAAGCCTGTCTATAATACCGAATGCAATTATCAGGAACATAAATACACTCAGTGTAGTGCTTACTTTAAATTTCCTCAGTATTAAATAGTATATAAAAAATATTGAAAGAAAAATTAAAGTGCGGAAAACGGATAAGCCTTCATATCCGAATGCCTTGAATATATTGTAGGTGACAACATCCCATCCCCACTCGAACGGCATCCATTCCTGTCCCTGAGTTACATATCCGAAGATATCTGTAGAAGGAACGTGCCCGGTCTCCATTACGTATTTGCCTGTGGCTAAGTGCCAGAATACATCATCATCGCCGGAGATTTTAAACGTAGTGAATAAAATAATAAAAATTGCAAAGGCACCCAGCAAAGCATAATCGAAAAGAGGATTTGCTTTATAAGTAACAGCAGCAGTATTTTTTTCTTTTTGTTTAGCCATTTACATTCACGTATAAAAAAAAATCCGTCCTGCATCAAGCGGGACGGATTAAATTATGAATTAAAAATTTTAATTATTGAAGGTCAGTAGAGAGTTTAAATCTTACTATTCTGTTATTTCCTGTATCGGCAATATAGAGTACTCTGTTAAAGAATGCCACGCCTTTAGGAGCTTTAAGCTTATTATCACCTGTTCCCTGCCCGCCGAAAGATTCTTTTAGAAGCTTTCCCTGAGAGTTAAATTTATACAATGAATCTTTTCCTGCATCAACGATGAATATATTTCTGTTCGGATCAGTGGTTACATCTTCAGGAAGACCGAATTCAAGTTTTAATATATCGGTATTTCCTTCCGGTAAATATCTGGGATTGAATGCGCCGTTTACGTTATCATATTCGAACCATTCTGTTTTAAATCCGCTTGAAGTAGTGTTTCTGGTTATTAAAAAATCAAAATTATTGTTTCCTGCAGCCCACACGCTTGAAACTCTGTCTATAGAGTATACTCCGTTACCGGATACCTGAAAACCTGTGTAAAGCTCAACCGTAACTGAATTTACACCTTTGCATTTGATTATAGCATTGTCAGGGTCAAGATTGTTTGAATTTTCCGGACCTCTTCTTGATACTATAAATGAGTTATCAGGATATGTACTGATTCCTGAAAATCTTCTTTTTCTGCTTGTAAGCGGAGTTGGATAGTCGCTAGATAATAATCTAAGCAGCGATGCATTTGAAATGTTTCCTCCGATAGAAACCAGCTTTATTCTGTAGACAACACTTAATGTATCACCTGTCGATGCTAAAACCGTATCAGCAATAACTAATATATCGAAGTTATTATCCTGAGCAAGCGCAACGGGATTTGCGACCGTAATGCTTCCGATCTCCACCCCTGCTAAATCCATTTGTACAACTCTGTTATTCTTAGTATCTGCAACATAAATTAAAGGCTCCTTACCAAGCAAAATATCTTCCGGAGCATTAAAGCCTGTCCACACAGGTGTCTGCTGAACGTATGAAGTATCCGATGAAGTTACAGGGTTTCCTGTATTAGTAAGCGGAAACTGACCAAGGTCAAGCTTCTCGCCGCAGCTCCAGAATACCAGCGAAGCAGTTATTAATATAAGTAAACTTAAGTATTTTGTTTTTATAGTCATTATAAGTATGAAATAAAATTATATTCTAATACATCTATTATATTACTTTCTTGCAAACATTACATTCAATGAAAGTCTTTGAGCAAAGCCGAGTTCTTTATAGTTGGAAAGCGCGTAATCAAGATTCAGCATTGCAAAAGTAAGCGGAAGCCTTAGTCCTGCGCCTGCTGAAAAATTTTCAGCATCAACGTTTATTTTGTAACCGCCTCTTAAGAATAAATATTCTTTGAATGCATACTCGGCGCCGAAGTTCAGATATTCAGCATTGTCGTTCGGGCTGTTAAGCTGAACTGATGCTGTTAACCTGTTCTTTGCATCCTGAATAGGCTCTAACGCAAAACCGATTTTGAAAATTGTCGGAGGAGGAAATGCCTGAAACGTACTCTGCTCTCTGTCTCCGATAAGCTTTACATTTCCTGAAGGTGAAACCTGTCCGCCGAAGTTTGAAATTACAACTGAAAATCTTGAGCTTCCAAGTCCTGTTCTGTAATATGTGCCAAGGTCGCCAAGAACACTTTTCATTTTGACTTCACCCAGCTGCTCTTCAACATATTTTACAGTTGCTCCGAATGAAAACTGCTCAGTCATCTGTCTTGCAAATGAAAGACCAATAGCTAAATCAGAGAATCTGAAATAAGAGCCTGTACCGCCTGGCTGCAATTCAGTTGTGACCTGCATATCGTCGGTTCTGAGAGATGTAACGCTCAAGCCTACAGCATTGTTTCCGCCAAAGTGATAAACACCGCCGGCATATTCTAATCTGGTATCAACAAACCACTGCGTATGTGATGCAGTGAATCCGTTTTCTTTGAATAGAACTAATCCTGCCGGATTATAATACAAAGATGAGATATCGTCAGATACAGCTACGAAACTTTCACCCATTCCCGCGCTTCTTGCTCCGTTACCTATCTTAAGAAACTGCAATGAAGCTGTTCCTGTTCTTTGTCCGCCCAAGTTTGGCAGAAGCTGTGAGTATGAAGTGGAGAAAATAAGAAGAAAAACTAATGTATAAAATACTTTCATTAAATTATTTTTTATTCTATCAGACTAATAAGCTGAATATTTTATTCGTAAAATGTTACTTCACCTGTTTCAAGATCGTACATAGCACCTATGAGAATTACTGTTCCGTTATCAATTAAACCTTTTAATATAGGACTATTCTTTTTTATATCTTCCATAGTTAATAAAACATTTTCCTTCGAAACTTTTTCAACAAATTCGTAATTTTTCGAAGTTCTATCGCCTGCATCAGAAACTGCATCCACTGCAGGTTTTATCTTTGACAATAGAGTTGTAAGATTTCCTAAGTGAACATCATCACAAGCTCCTTTAATAGCGCCGCAGTTTGTATGACCTATTACAACAATTAATTTTGACCCGTTAACTTTGCAGGCGAATTCCATGCTTCCTAATATATCATCGTTTGATATATTTCCGGCAACTCTTGCATTGAAAATGTCTCCTATGCCCTGATCAAAAATAATTTCAGCGGGACTTCTTGAATCTATGCAGCCCAGTACAATTGCAAAAGGATACTGACCTTTGGCAGTTTCTGCTGCCTGCCGGCTGTAATCTCTTTTAAGTAAGGTATTACTTACAAATCGCTTATTACCGTCCTTGAGCATTTGCAACGCATCCTGGGGAGTCATTTTACTACTTGTCTCCTTAGTTTGCGTTAAATATTTAAAAGAACTGTCACTTTGGCAATAAGAATTTATTGCTATACTCAGAAAAAATAAGACTAATAACTTTAAAATTCTTTGTTTCATTTTGGGGTTTTATTCGTAAAATGTTACTTTACCTGTTGCGACATCATACATTGAGCCAACTAACATAATTTCACCTTTATCTAACATGTCCTTTAGAATTGAACTGTTCTCCCGTATGTTTTTTAGTGCCCGCATTACATTTGCTTCAGACACTTTTTCTACGAAATCGTCATTAGTCGAATTCCCTTTTCCTTCTTCGACGGAAACTGCATTTACTGCCGGCATTATTTTCGCCAGAAGTGAAGTTAAATTTCCAAGTTTTACATCGTCACAAGCTCCTTTAATTGCGCCACAATTAGTATGCCCCATCACAAGTATCAATTTTGAGCCGGTCACTTTGCAGGCAAACTCCATAGAGCCAAGTACATCTTCATCTACTATGTTGCCTGCTATTCTTACATTGAATATATCTCCTATTCCTACATCAAATATAATTTCTGAAGGAGAGCGGGAATCTATACAACTCAGAATAATTGCAAAAGGATACTGATCTTTTGATGTTTCCTGAACCTGCGCCTGGTAATCTTTATGAGTGCTTTTTCCTTCTACAAACCTTACGTTGCCTTCTTTCAGTTTTTGCAAAGCTACTTGCGGAGATTTATACGGCACTGGTTATTTTATTAATTAATAAGATTAAAAGTTACAGAAACAAATAGAGTAAAGTTAAAGAACGTATAAATTCTAAATCATTAGAATTTCATCGAAACACCAAACTTAATCTGTCTTGGCGTTGAAAATCTTGCAGGGTTGTATGGATATGGATCCAATGGAGCCTGCAAATCCGGATACAATGGATCGTTATATGAGTTAGGTGTAGGATCGCCAAGCTCATAAGCTCTTCCTGTAACAGGATTAATTATTGTTGAATTTTTATTATCAAACAGATTAGTAATAGAAACGTTTGCTGTAAAACTTACATTCATGAAGGTAAAGTACTTTTCAAGATCTAAATCTACATTAAACCAGTTATCTGCTACTTCACCGTTTATATTATTATAATCAGGAGTATATTCAGGTCTGCCGCTTTCAAGTACACCGGTTTTAATTTGCTGAGTATATCTTTTTCCTGCCTGATAAGAAATTCTTGTTTTAAGCGAAATATCATCTATGATATTTTTACCAAAACCGAATATTCCTTTTCCTTTTCTCGCATTGAAATAAAGGTTAGCGCTTGCCTGGAATGGTCTATCCCAGTTAAGATATACTTCAGAAATAGATTCCTGAGCGCCCCTTGTTATTACAAGATAACCGGCATCAGAAGTTGAGCTCTTTCCTGTTGCAACAGAATATGTGAAGTTAAATCTGCCGTTGAACCAGTCGCCGAATCTTTTCTGATATTCAACTTCAATACCGCGTGTTCTTGCGTAATCCTGGTTGAAATATGTAATAAAGCTTTGACCGATTAAACGTCCGCTGTTAATACTGATACTTCTTGTCGCAACGTAATCGTAAATATTTTTGTAGTATGCAGTAATTGTCAGAACATCGTTAACAGAGAACTGATTTCTGATACCGAGTTCGTAAGATACAGTTGTCTCAGGATTCAAATCAGGATTTCCAAATTTCTGGAAAGTAGATTTTGCGCTCTGAGGACTTAACTTAGCGTATACAAACTGTGGTTTTGGTCTCTTACTGAAATGGCCGTATGAGAAGAACAAAGTCTGGTTATTTGTTATAGGGTGAGAGATACCGATTCTAGGCGAAATTCTTGCTTTCCATCTTCTGTCACCAAAGAAACCGTAAGTATCCTCAATGTATTTCTTTCTCGTTTCGTCAGGAATTGTAACAACGTTCGGATCATTAATAGCGTCATCAACATATTTACCCGGGAACCAGTAATCGAATCTCATACCATAGTTTAAAATCATACCCTTGAAGGTAATGCTATGCTGAGCATACAGATCACCGAATGCAGGATATACTTTATATACGTCATTGTTCAATCCAAGAGGTCTTATCCACGGCTGGTAAATATCGATCAACTGCATTTCCTGAAAGCTGGATTCGATACCGGCTTTGAATTTACTCTTAGGATTAAAGTTATGTGTTAAATCAATTTTTGCAGAATATTCTTCTACGAAGTGGTCGTGCCATGTATAAGGATTTCCCGTATCATAAAATCCGTCACCGGGAATGATACCCGTGCGTGTACTGTCAATCGGGTAATAAACAAAAGGCGGCTTTACTAAATCAAGCGGCTCAGTGTATTGGTCCCAGTTTCTTCCGTTAGCATCTACTCTTAAATTGATATAAAATTTATTGAGCTTAATTTCATAGAATGTAGTAGGGCTCGTTGTATGAGTCCATGAAACAGTATTAATAATAGCATTCTGTGAATAAGTGTTTGCGTTATCTAAAATTTCCTGGAAATTATACTGATAACCCGGTGAAGGTTCAACGTACTCAAGATTTGACTGAAGTGAAGTTGAATTTTGGTTAATGGAAACCGACTGATTGAATGAATAAGACAACTTCATCTGCGGGGTGAACTTCCATGTCATTTTTCCGAGCCAGTACCAGTTATTATCATTTCTCGGTGCGAATTTATCACCGCCGAAAATTGAAGAGTATAATTGTGTTGCTTTCTTGCCGCCGTTCTTATTGGCAAAATACCCGTCTGAAAGCCCCATAAAGAAGTTACCGAAGAATGTTATTTCACCCGGAGGTTTTATTTTCAGAGCATTAAAAAGATATTTTGAAATAGGTTCAGGTCCGCTGAAATTTGCTTCAAGAATATCGGTATTGAAGCTCGTTCCTGAATTTACATTGCCGCCGAAATTATCTCTTTTATAAGAAAGATAGAAATTATATTCATCATAACGTCCGTCTTTTGTTTTAGCTGATACTACACCTGAAGTTGCCTGCCCATACTCGGCATTATAACCCCCTGTGATAACTTCAACCTCTTCAAGGGAATTTGCAGACATCTGAAGACCGAAACCTGTACCTGAAAGAGGATCCTGTACGGAAACACCGTCAAGAAGAACAGCATTGTCGCTCGAGCGGCCGCCTCTGATGTAAATGGAATTATCATCCGTTACAACCCCTGCCTGCTGAGTAACAATATCAGTTAGATTGGTTACAATACTTTTGGAAATCTGATCGGAAGAAACGATATGTCTACTATCTGTCTGTTCGATATCAAGCAAAGGGCGTTCACCGATAACTTCAATTTCCTGATCAACTGTAAATGACGTGGATTTGAGGACAATATTAAATTCCCTCGTCTCGCCGTCTTTTACTATAAAATTAGTATACTCTACAGTTCTGAAACCTTCGGCATCAACCTGAAGTGAATAACTTCCGGGCGTAACATTTTCAATTCTGTAAGAACCGTCAGCCTCTGAGTTAGAACCAAAGTAAGTACCCTTCAGTTTAACAATAGCTGCTACAACCGGATTTTTAGCAGAATCAGTTATCACACCATATACGACTCCGTTTGTCTGAGAGTATATGTTAGTGCCGATAAATAAAATACATAAAACTAATAAAATTCTTTTCATTTATAACCTGTAATTTAGTTATAAGGATTAATTCAATCCGAATTCACCGAACAAAATCTTTTGGAATAAAAGTTTATTATTTGCAGCATTACTGCTTAATAAATACATAGGAATATCTGTGTAAACTATTTTAGCGTTTGTCGTATTATCTTTTACCATAAATTTATTTTCTCCTACGCAGCCGACTGCAGTAGTATAACTATAGAGCGGAACCATTGTGCCCGAGAAATAAATGTTTCTTAAGTTTGAAATCACATTTGCACCAATGCTCGGATATCCCGTCTGCAGAGGATTAAATGTATTGCCGATTATAATTGGAACGGCGCATGATGAAATACTATCTAAAGGAACAAAGTTATCAACTAAGCCATTAGGACTGATAGTAGCGCTTGTAACAAAGCCCGATGAAAAAATAACTTTTCCGCCTGCTTGTTTATAGAATGGAAGAGAACCCTGTGCTAAATTAAAATTAGCAACGTTACCTGTAGTTCCTGAACCGCCTGACCAGATTACAACTTTGAAGAGTTTAAGTGTCTCAACAAACATTGGATTTATAACTCTTGGTGTTAGCGCTCCGTTATATGATTTGATATCAAGCACATCATACTTTACAGTATCCATTGCGTTGCTGTAATATGAATTTGCCTGTCCTAAATCAGGAGTATCAAGAATAAGAAGTACGCGCGCTGTATTTTTTCTTACGTAAAATGTTTTTCCGCTGTCAGGAAGCACAGTTGTATTACTGTATGCCCCTGCATTATCTCGTGCTCTTAAATAGATTTTATTATTCGCGTTCAATGCTAAGCCGCTATCTGCAGTTAAAGTCATCTGAGATAAATTTCCTGCAATAGGCTTATAATTATTGGTGTCGTTAATTGAATAATATATATTCTTAATCGTATTATTTCCGTCAGGGTCTGAAGCATTCCAGATTACAGTTACAACGGGGAAAACAGTATCAGGGACAGAATAATTATAATTGAATGATATAGAAGGAGCAGAATTATATACAGGATATAAATTTGAAGCCGGTGAAGGGTCAATTTGTCCCTTATCATCTACAGCTGCAACATAGAATCTGAAAGTAGAGTCAGTTCCTGTAATGCTTAAAAGAAAAGTGCTATCCTGTTTGGTTGTAAAGCCCCAATTTATACCGTCGAAAGAAATTCTGTAACCTGTAATAAATCCTTGCGGAGAGTCACCCCACCAACTGATTTTTTTTGATGTTGAACCCGGAGCAATTATACTATCCGGATAAAGTGTCAGATGAGTTTCAGGAGGTCCGCCTGCAATAGGCGAATTTACAGGGTCACTGCACGATACCATATATACCGAAACAAATAGCGTAACGAGAATTAGTAAGTATTTTGTCAAATTAGTGTTATGACCTTTAATTTAGGGGCGTAAAAAATACGCCCCTTATTTTAAAAGAATTAAATAAAAATATTATTTTACGAGAACCATTCTCTTTGTATTTACAAATTCAACACCTTTAGAACCGTTTACCTGAATTCTGTAGAAATAAATTCCGCTTGATAAATCTGATGCATTGAAGTCATAAGAATAGAAGCCTGTTGTCATTTCATTATTGACTAAAGACTTAACTTCTCTTCCGAGCATATCAAATACCTGTAATGTTACAAATCCGTTTACAGGAATGCTGAATTTAATTGTAGTTGTCGGGTTAAACGGATTAGGATAATTCTGGAATAACTGATATGATGAAACAGTTTCACTCAGATTCTGAATTCCTATTGGTGTTAATGTACCGAAATCACTGTCTCTTCTTGGAACAAGTTTCCAGTTGTTGAATGAGTAGAAAAGAATTCCCTGATAGTAAGAAACTACATCATTTTTAGTTAATAAAATATATGGAGAACTTACTTGAGCAGGATTCCAACCGTTTCTGTACAGATGATTACCGTCCTGCAATTCAATTCTTGCATCACTAGTGTACGGTGCCTCACTGATTATTATCTCACCAAAGTTCCTTCTGAAAGTAGTGTCTTGTAAAGGTTCTTGAGTTGTACATGCAATACCTTGTGCAGCATTTATACAAACTATTTTAGAAGGAGCATTTACTCTAATAAGTACACTTTCCCATGGTTCAGTACCTGGGTCACCATCAGATCTATTATTGGCAAAAACTGCTGTTGATAAATTTTCAGGATTAGGTAATGTCTGACCTGTACCTAAAACTACTACGTCTGATGCCGAAGCAGTTTCAACTCTTGTTACACTGAATTCTTCTTTTACTGTACCTTTAACTCTTACTCTGTCTCCTCTGCGAAGATTATTTACAGATGGTCCGAAAATCCAGATACCTGAATACTGACCTTGACCGTTTTGAATCATCACTCTTGCAGGAGATGTTTGAGTGCCAGCTGAGCTTGAGAAGCTGAAATTTCTGATATCTGATGTATCGGCTGTAACCACACCTTCAATACCTCTTACAGATGCATTTTCAAAACCTGAACGTCCGCTTCTGTTTGGACAATATTGAACATCCTGTATGCTCATCGAATCACTTGTTCTTGTAACATAGAATAATTTTGATAATGATGTATCTGATGGTAATAATTTCACTCCGCCTAGGTTATCTTCTGCTCTCATGAAATATTCAACTAACGTTCCTGCAGCAGTCTGTGGAAGTGTAGCAGAATATATATTTCCTGTTACAACCGGCATGTTTACGTTTGAGTATGCACCTCCGTTTGTTCTCCAGAATAATTTTACATTTGAAATTGTAAGCGGATTTAACAATGCAACATCTGTTGCTGTAACTGTAATTACAGGGCTATCAGATGGTAATGGCACTCCGGGTGCTCTTGTCGGAGCAGATAACTGCGGAGGTGCATTTCCGATGCTGATATCGTTTGGATAAATCGGAACTAAAGCGTATGGTAAATTTGAACCGAATGTTCCTTCATTGTTAGCATTAATAATCACACCTCTGATGTAATTAATTGCAGTGCCTGATGGAGGAGGTGTCCAGCCGGGTGCTAATGTATCACCTGATGGCTGTCTTGAAAAAAAGTTAGAAAAATCTCTTATATATAATGTGTTACCGTTTTCATCCTGAATTGAGAATGGCTGTCTGTTTGCCAAACCGGGACCTGCAGTCACGTTTCTGAATTCAACATACATACCTTCATATTTTTCACCGTTCACATAGTTAATAGTTCCGTTCGGGAACACACCTGTTCCGAAATCAGGAATTGTAACGGCTTTTGGTGTAGGTCTTTTTCCTGAAGCTTGTAAAATATCAATTTGTAAAGGTGATGCTAGTGTATCAATTTGAAGCTGTGTTAACCAGCCTGTATTTCCCGGAACTGAGTTTGTACCCCAGAATTCCTGTACATATCCTTTTACTCTGATAACTGCGCCTGTATCAATTAAATCGATAAGTGTCTGAGGACCTCTGGTTGCCTGTCTTAATGTAATACCGCCAAAAAGACCGCTTGCAGTATCCTGAATGTAACACTGCCAGCTTGAAGAGCCTCTTAATAAAGTTCTGAAATCGTTATTTGCAGGTGATACTCTCGGTGGAGCAATAACTCTACCGACTATTGTAACAGAATCACCTAATATATTTGACCGGTCTCTTCCGATTGCAAGAGAGTCAGTTTGTTTTGTCTGAATTTCCTGTATTGTAACAGCCCTGAAAGGAGGCAGTAAGCTAAACCCCAATGAGTAAGTGATATATACTATCACTAATACAAGAGGAGTGTACTTTAGCGTTTTCATAATTGAAGATTTCATACTGTTGTTTTTATTTTACGATTAAAAATTTTCCTTTTTTTACTTTGCCTGTATTCAGGTCTTTTACTGTAAATAAATATAAACCTGAGGCAATTGCCTGATCACTCTTGGAAATTAAATCCCAAGCATGCTCACCGCCTGCAAACTTTTGTGTTCCGTTTGAATATGTTTTGAACCACTCTATATCTGTTCCGTTATATGTAGCTGCATCATGCGAGAATTTATCAACTAAATCCCCTGACAGTGTCCAGATAGAAATATCACATTTTGAAGGAAGATTGTAGAAATAGATTTTTCTTAATACTTCTGCTTTTACACCGGTTCCATCCCAGTATGCGCTTCCATAATAAGGATTCGGATAAACTCCGATCTCTGCATCTTCATTATTATTGGCAGGTGTACCTACAATAATTCTTTGAGTGTTTCCAAGCAGAGAACTTTCAAGTGAACCAAGCTGCTGTGCGGAATCACCTTTATCATACGCTGTTATAGAGTATACATATTGGAATCCGTTTAACTGATCTTTAAATTCAAATTTGTACCAGTATTTAGTTGTATCACCGTCAAACTGCATTGGTGCGCTTAGTTTTACAAAGCCGAAGCCTGTATTATTAAAGTATCTGTTATTAGTAGAGTCAAAATCGGCTATAAGTTTAAGCTGTGTAGAAAGGTCGGCATTCAAAGCAAGCTCAGAGCCTGGATTTGTCCTGTATATTTTATATCCTTCAAAATCTTTTTTTCCGGAAATCGGGTCAATAGAATACTCGGCATTAGCTGCCCAGTACAAGGTCACTTTTTTATTTTCCAGTATTGCTTTTACTTTAGGATCATCAGGCGGAGCAGGAAGTTTATATCCGTTATCGTAAGCTCTTTGAGCCCATCCTGCGCTGACATATAAATTAGTTTTCTGATATGATGAATCGTAAGTAGCAGGGTCTGTACCGTATTTTTTAGCGCAGATAACTGCCATTACTATATTAAGAGTATCCTGTAAATACCTTAATGAGTAGCTTGAACCGTTTGTATTTTTATATGGTCCGTATGAAATTAATGCCACTCTATTGTTAGGATTTAATCTTACATCATTCAAACGCTGCTGATTCATTGTATCAGTACCGGATAAATAACCCTGCATTTTCTGGTAACGTCCGGAAACAGGAGTTTCATTATCCTGTGAAGGCGTTCTGTAAAGAGGATCTGTAAGATTTTTAAACTGCCAAACTGTCCAGTGAGTTCTTTGTTGAAGAGATTCGTTGGAAGGCTTAGGAGATACACCTAACAATTTTATTGCTGCATAGTTATCAGTAAATCCAACGTCACCGCTATAGTCGTAGGCATAAGTCATTCTTAAACTGTCAACATAACCGTTAGCCCCTTTATTATAGAACGAAGTTCCGCCGGGAGGCGTTATGTTTGTATTTCTTACAACGCAATCATGCCATAAGCCTGCATAAATACTATCTATTGGTGATGTATCTGAACCTTTACCGATATTAATAATTTTATAATTTAAAATTACCCAGTTATTGGCAAAGTTAAGATTATAAGCATATGTCTGCATTAGGACCTTAATACCAAGAGGAACGTGATTTGAAATCGGAATTCCGCCGGGTGTTAAACTCGTATCAGTATACTCAGTAACGAAGTCCTGATGTGATATAGCATTAGCTGAATAAACAGGTGATGTTTGAAGAGAAGAACGTTCAAGAATTGTTCCGCCCGGTGCATTGCTGAACTCGAAGCCCTCAGTTCTGTTTGCAGTAGAAACGTCGATAGCGCCTGTAGTCACACTTATCTGACCGCTTTTAACGCCGCCAATCCACAAGCCCGATAAAAACATATTTTCAATTCCTGAGCCGATAGGATACTGGCAAGAAGGCTGAGCAGGAAAATTTGAAAATCCGTTTCCTATTGTTCCATAGTTCGTAACGGTTAATGCAATATTACCGATGTTTGTGTACTTATTATTAATGTCATCTTCTATGTGATAAATACGATAGGTTGCGGCATCTATGAATAACAAACAGGTAATGAAAAGTAAAACAAGTCGTAGAGTTTTCTTAATGTTCAAGAGTTAAATTTTATTAAGAGAAAATTATCTTGGGTTTATTAAATTAATATAAAGAAACTTATATATTAAAGGTTAAAATAAATCTTTTGTACTATTTTAAAAATATATTGTGCAACAAAAAACCCGACAATAAAAAATTATCGGGTTAAAAAAAAATAAAAAAAATTATTTTACAAGCATCATCTTCTTCACTTCTCCGAAGCCGTTAGCTTCAAGTTTGTAGAAGTAGACTCCGCTGTTGAGATTAAACTTAGCAGCATCAAAATTTACAGTGTAGCTTCCTATAGCATAATTTTTATTATTTATAAGAGAGCTCACTTCCTTTCCGCTTATATCAAAAACTTTCAGTGTTACTATTGCAGCTTTATCTAAAGTGAAATCAATTCTTGTTGAAGGATTGAAAGGATTAGGAAAATTCTGTTCGAGATTAAAATTCTTTACAACTGAGCTTGGGTCATTTATTCCTGTAGTTGTAATAATTATCGGTCTGTTAGGTGCAAAATTCCACAAGTCATCATGAGGATCTCCATCGTGTATTACAGAGTTTCCGTTTGCATAAAGAGTATCAACTATGTTTGCTGTGCTTGGTGCAATGTACTTGAATGTAAAAGTTATTGTATCGTTCGAAGGAAGCTTCGGATATCTGTGTGTCAGTTCATTTTTAATCAATTGATTCGGCTGACCGAAGTAATATGTTTCTTCTCTGTATTGAAGAGAAGTATCAGCAGATGACAATAAAAGTTTGCCGTAGTAAGCAGCTATATCACATCCTGCTGCGCTGTCAGGTCCGCCTGTTATTTTTAATTTAAACGTTGCAGTGTCGCTAGCTCTGACACTTGTAGGTCCGTCAAATTTTACTGTTACACCAGGGGTAGGAACTGTTTCGTTATGACAAATACATCCGGGGTCTCCTTGTGAACTTCCGGGTCTTTTTGTTGTTCCCGAAATACCGTCAGGGAAAGCAGTAAGATTGATATAAAGAATAGAGAAGAATCCTATCGCCAGAATTGAAATGGTGAATTTTTTTAACATCGGGAATTAGATTTTAGTTTTATATAATTTAGTCTTACGCTTTGAAACATTCAATTTATTTTGCAGTATCTTCGGAATTACTTTTTTATTTTATTAAGATGAAAAATCTCTACTTTATAACATCAAAAAATTAATTATCTTCATCAAATTTTCACATCATTAAATCTCAACATTAATGCATCTCATAGACTGGGTAATTGTAGCATTATATTTTATTATTTCCCTGGCCATTGGTATCATCTACTCTAAAAAAGCGGGCGGCTCAACAGAAAATTTTTTCCTCTCGGGAAGAAAACTTTCATGGTGGCTTGCAGGTATTTCAATGGTTGCAACAACTTTTGCAGCAGATACTCCCCTTGCTGTTGCAGAATTAGTCGGGCAAAACGGAATTGCAGGAAACTGGCTATGGTGGAATATGCTTATTGGGGGAATGCTTACTGTGTTTTTCTTTTCACGGTTATGGCGAAGGGCAAATATTTTAACTGATGTTGAGTTTATTGAATTAAGATACTCCGGAAAATCTGCTGCTGTGCTGAGAGGATTTAAAGGTATCTATATGGGAATTTTCATGAATACAATTATCATGGGATGGGTAAACCTTGCAATGATAAAAATCTTAATCGGAATGTTCCCTGAATACATAAATGAAAGTAATGCATTAATATATGTTGGTCTGTGTATGCTGCTGACTGCCGGTTACTCTGCTCTCTCAGGCTTATGGGGTGTTGCAGTCACAGATGCATTTCAGTTTATACTTGCAATGGGCGGATGTATAATATTGGCAGTAATAGTCGTGAACTCTCCGCAGATAGGCGGCATTGACGGACTTCAGGCAAAGCTTCCCGACTGGGCATTGCGCTTCACACCTCAGATTAGCTCTGAAACTCCCGTAGCTGATACAGGAGGCGCATTGGCAATGACTATCTCTTCATTCCTTGCATTCATTGGTATCCAATGGTGGGCATCATGGTATCCCGGCGCAGAGCCCGGCGGCGGCGGCTACATAGCGCAAAGAATGATGAGTGCTAAAGATGAAAAAAATTCTTTGTTTGCCACTTTGTTTTTTCAGATTGCTCATTACTGTATAAGACCATGGCCTTGGATTATTGTAGGACTTTGCGCATTGGTTTTGTACCCGGATTTACCACATGCAGATAAAGGACTTGGTTTTGTAAAGGCAATGAATGATTTTCTTCCTGTAGGTTTAAAAGGATTATTACTCGCAGCGTTTTTAGCGGCGTATATGTCTACTATTGCAACACATTTAAACTGGGGAACATCTTATTTCGTAAATGATTTTTATAAAAGATTTATAAAAAAAGACGGAAGCGAAAAAAGCTATGTCACTGTTTCAAGAATAATGACAATAGTATTCATGGTGCTTTCTATTTTAGTTACAACACAAATGAAAAGTATTTCAGGTGTATGGAGCTTTGTTATTGAGTGCGGCGCAGGGTTGGGATTGGTTCTGATTCTGAGATGGTTCTGGTGGAGAGTAAATGCAGTTGCTGAAATTGCTGCAACCGTTACTCCTTTCATAGTATATGGAGTATTATTTTTTGGTGACTTCGGAGTGAAATTTCCTCAAACTCTGTATATTATAGTACCGATTACAACTGTAGTTTGGATAATTGCTATGTATCTTACAAAACCTGTTGAGCAGTCAAAACTTGAAAGTTTTTACAGACAGGTGCATCCGGGTGGCATTGGCTGGAAAAAGATTTCGAATAAAATGAAAGATGTCACTCCTGATACAGGATATTTCTTTTTATTTGTTGACTGGGCGTGCGGTATAGTTTTAGTTTATATGTTCCTGTTCGGCATGGGTAAAATTTTATTCCACGATTATATTATGGGCTTTGTATTTATTTTAATAGGTCTTGCTGCTGCAGGAATAATATTCTGGGATTTGAACAGAAGAGGATGGAAGTCTATCAATTAACAATTTTATTCCCTGCTACCCAACGTCCTCGTTGGGAAGTTAAACTAAATGAACATTCCCAACGAGGACGTTGGGAATGAGGTCAGTATATGATTGAAACTCTTAAAATAGAATTGTGGAAACAATTCGGAGCATCGATAGATATGTTTGAAAATGCTATTGAGAAATGTCCGGACGAATTATGGAACAATAAAGAAACCATTGTCTGGTATTGGGCATACCATACATTATTTTATACCGATTATTATTTATCCGAAGACCCTGATAATTTTCATCCGCCTGAGCCTTTTACACTTTCAGAATTTGAGGAAGGAACTATGCCGCCAAAAGTTTATACAAAGGAAGAGATAATAAGCTACATAAAGTTTTGCCGTGAAAAATGCCGTAAGCTGCTTGCCGGATTAACAGAAGAAAAAGCAATGAATCGTTGGATAAATAAATGGAAGAATTATAGTATGTTTGAAATGATAATATATAATATGAGGCACGTTCAGCATCACACAGGTCAGTTGAATTTATTGTTAGGTCAAATAGATCATGATTTACCTATATGGGTTTCACAAACAAAAGTTGAATTAATTTGAAGTACTCTTATCTCATAAAAGAATCATTACGCGGATTTAACTCGGCAAAGCTAAGTACACTTGCTTCTGTCTCTACTATTTCCCTATCCCTGATAATAATCGGAATTTATTTTTTTATTTCACTTAACTCATCATCTTATACCAGAAAAATAAAAGATAAGGTAGAGCTTGAAATATTTTTACAGGACGGCTATTCTATAAATGAGCTTGATTCATTAAAAGAAAATTTAAAAAGATTAGGAGGAGTAAAGCAAATAAGCTTTGTCTCTAAAGAAGAAGCTGCGAAAATTTTTGAGAAAGAATACGGAAAAGAAATGCTTGAGATACTGGATGGCAATCCGCTCCCCTCTTCATTTAAGGTAGCCTTATATGATGAATATAAAACTGTAGATAAAGTTGAAAAATTGAAGAAGCAAATTTCGGAATTGGGTTTTGTATCTGATGTAATCTATCCGAAAAAAAATCTGGAGATGGTTGATAAAAATTTCTCATCAATACTTTCTTTGAATTTAATTATACTTATTGTAATAACTATCTCATCTAT
This sequence comes from Ignavibacteria bacterium, assembly GCA_044226845.1. GTDB lineage: Bacteria > Bacteroidota > Ignavibacteria > Tepidaquicellales > Tepidaquicellaceae > JAFDZO01. Next base: position 40,174 of record JBGAGG010000003.1, on the reverse strand, counting down.
ATTTTTAGTCTCCAATACAATCCGGCTGGTAATAGCATCAAAAGAAAAACTGATTTACACAATGAAGCTTCTTGGTGCGACAAAAAAATTCATCCGCTCGCCTTTTTTAATTGAAGGATTTATACAGGGACTCTTCGGCGGCATCATTGCGTCAATTTTTCTTTATGTATTAATGGAGTATGTTGCCGGCAAGCTTGGAGAAGTTAATGTATACATTGAAATGGGCAGAGCTTTTTATTCTCTTATAGTAATTCTGCTGGGTATCATACTGGGTATTTCCGGCAGCGCAATTTCCATCCGAAGATATCTGAAATTCGATAACTAATATTTCATAACAAATAAAATTATTACAACCATGTTAAAAGTTGGCGATAAAGCACCTGACTTTACTTTAATCAGTGATGAAGGAAAAGATTTTTCTTTAAAAGATTTAAAAGGCAGGCAGGTTATATTGTACTTTTATCCTAAAGATGATACTGAAGCGTGCACACAAGAAGCCTGTTCATTCCGGGATAATGTAAAAGTAATTGAAAAGAAAAATGCAGTGGTAATAGGTGTAAGCAAGGATAATACTAAATCACATGTAAAATTTAAAAAGAAATATGACCTCAACTTCACTTTGTTAAGCGATGAAAACAGGGAGATGCTTGAAGCATATGGAGTGTGGAAAGAAAAAAGTATGTTCGGCAAAAAGTATATGGGGATTGTAAGAACAACTTTTCTTATAGATGAAAAAGGTTACATAAAGGAGATTTGGGAAAAAGTTAACGTGAAAGGACATACAGAAAGTATTATTTCAAAATTGTAAAAATCACTTTACTTAAATATAAGTTATAATTATTTTGCCCTAATCCATTTTTATTTAACCAAAATTACACCCCATGAATAAATACCTAACCGAATTTATCGGCGCTTTTTTTCTAATCCTTGTTATCGGGATGACCGGCAATCCCCTGGCAATAGGAGCAATATTAATGGTAATGATTTATATGGGAGGCAATATTTCCGGCGGTCATTATAATCCTGCTGTTACTCTTGGTGTATTTATGAGAGGAAAAATTGATGCGAAAGATATGATAATGTACTGGGTGTTTCAATTATTGGGAGCAATCATTGCAGCATTCATAGTTTTCGTTTTATCTGCAAAAACAATGCAGGTTGTTCCTGCCGTTGGAAGAGATGTCATAAAAGTATTACTTTGTGAAGTACTGGGAACATTTGCACTAGTATCTGTTGTTCTTAATGTAGCAACAACTAAAAAAGCCGCAGGCAATAGTTATTACGGTCTGGCAATCGGTTTTACAGTATTAGCATGCGCATTCGCATTTGGTCCTGTATCCGGCGGCGCATTTAATCCTGCTGTTGCTTTAGGTCCTCAGATAGTTGATGCAATTAAAGGCGGCGGTTCAATTGCATACAGCTGGCTTTATTTGGTTGGATGTTTTGCAGGCGGAGCGATTGCTGCTATCGTTTTCAGAATCTGTAACCCTGACGAATATCAAACTTAAGATTTTTTATTTTTGTTTTAAAAAAGAAAAGCCCGTGAGAAAAAATCTTACGGGCTTTTTTTATTAATGAAAATTTTATTTCTTTATTTTACAAGTATCATTTTTCTTACTTCTTTAAAATCACCTGACTCTAATTTATAAAAATACATTCCGCTGTTCAAATTTGCAGCATCAAAATCAACTGAATATGAACCGGTGCTCATATTTCCGTTAACTAAAGTTTTCACTTCCCTGCCTGTTACATCAAATACAGTGAGTTTTACGAACTCTGCTTTTTCTATCGAGTAATTTATTTTAGTTACAGGATTAAATGGATTCGGATAGTTCTGCTCTAAAGAATATTTTACCGGAGTAGTATTTTCATTTCCAGAAATTCCTACCAGCGGGCTAACTACAAGCTGATATGTCCTGACGTGATTTCTAACACCGCCCGGTTCTGTTCCTGAAATTTGAATATTATATGTACCCGTTGGTACAAGGGCATTTGTGCTTTGATTTATTATTAATGAATCAGGAAAGTTATTTACTACGCCGCCGTTACTCAATGAAACTGTTAACGTACCCGCTCCCGGAGGATTTAAGACAGTTGCCGTAAAATTAACCGGTCCTGTCATCGGTCCCATTGCAGGAAGTCTTAATCTGTTTTGTCTTGTTGAATTTACATTAATGGAGTCAACGGGCTTTGAGAATGAAATTCCATAATCAGGTAAATAAGCTGAATAGTCATCTAAAGAATTGCTTCTGCCGTCCATCCAGAAAGGCATTGTGATTGTTCTACCTGCTATTGAATGATAGTCGCCTATATAATAAGCTTGTCCTGTTCCCTGAGACTGTTTTACATTGCTGGGATTAAAAGCCTGATTTGAAATTTTGAAGTTTGTAAATGTTTCGCCGCCATCAGTTGAAACAGCACCGTAAGCTTCTGTCAACATGTTAGAAGGGTCATTTCTTGAGTCATACCAGAATACCCATACTCTTCCCTGATTATCAACTGATATATCTGACATCCATTGGTCATTTGTTGTTAAATCATCATTGACTCTTGTAGGAGAAAGGTTGTTCCATGTAACGCCGTTGTCTGTTGATTTAGTTACAAATATATCTGCTGCGTCAACTCCAAACGGATTTGCGGAATAGTTAATATAATATCTTCCTCTATATGGACCGTTGCTTAGGTCACAGGCAATCTGCGGAAAACCGTTTACTCTTATATCACCTTTCAATACATATCTTCCGAATGTTGAATTGAATAAGCCCGGCTCTGTATAAGCTGCGCCGGATACTTGTGGACTGAATGATACGCCGCCATCTGTAGAATATCTTACTGCTGCACCGCCACTGCTCCAGCAAACTACAACTCTTCCGTCAGGACCTACTGCTATGTTTGAACCCTGTGAACTTGTTGTTGATAATGCAAGGGGTGCAGACCAGCTTACACCCTGATTTGTACTTCTGTAAAATCTTATAGGTGCAGGTGTTACAGAAAAATCTGTATAGGATAAGTATATATAGTTTGAAAACGGTCCGCCTGTTTTATCACACTCAACCCATTGTTTATCCGCGCTTGAATTAGTAAATGCATTTCCTAAGTTTGACCAGTTAAGTCCGCCGTTAGTTGACTTCCATACTCTCACGCCATTGTTCAAAACAGTATAATAAGCGTTTCCCAGACTATCAAAAGCAAACACGGGGTCACCCTGTGATACACTAGTTGTAATATTTGCCCACGTTACGCCTCCGTTAGTCGTTACATAAACATTACTGGATGCAACTACTGCCCTGTTATCGCCTGCAATGAAGTTAAGCGGATTTTTAGGATTTACAGCTATGTGTGTTTCTGCAAAGCCGGGAGTAGTAGTTACTTTGTAATTATCAAAAGCACCGACGGATACAACAACATCAACACCATAAGGCTCTGTTGCATACACTTTCGGAACAATTTTTTTTAGCGGTAATGGTACATAATTAGGATTGTATTGACTCCAGTCAATTTGTGAAAATATGTTGGCTGAAATCAACATAAAAAATACGAAGAATATTTTTCTCATGTTGAGGGTTAAGGTTTAGTTTTTTCGTACCGTAAAATAAGAAAAAAATTAGTTGAATGGTATTGTAATATAGCGGGATAAAAACAGAAAGCCCGCCGGATCTTCTCCAACGGGCTTTTGTACTAATTAAAAATTTATTACAAATTATTTTATTAAAGTAAGTTTCTTTGTTGCTACAAAGTTACCTGCTTGTAATTTATAAAAATAGACACCTGATGATAAATTAGAAGCGTTCATTTCAACTGAATGTGAACCTGCATTCTTGAATCCGTTAACTAAACTCATTACTTCATTTCCAAGTGCATCATATACTTTTAATGATACATCTGAAGAATTCGGTAATGCAAATCTAATTGTTGTTGTAGGGTTAAAAGGATTCGGATAATTTTGCTCTAAAGAATAACTTGAAGGCACAATTAATGACGGGTCTTCAACAGATGTTACTGTTTCTGACAATTTTAAAACTGTACCGTCTGTGCAGACTGCGTATCCACTTACAGTTGTACCGAATCTCTTTACATCCATGTGAGATACGCCGTTCAAACCGCCTGTTGTCATAGCTGTCCAGTTAAGACCGCCATTGGTTGACTTGCTTATTGAAGCAACTGTTCCTGTTGCGCCGCTCATGTAACATGTATTGGTATTTGAAACCCATTTACAAGCAGATGTACCTGCTAAACCTGTAGCTACAACTGTTGACCAGTTTAAGCCGCCGTTTGTTGTTCTTGCAATGTTTGGTAATGATGTGCTTGATGCAGCAATACCTGTTAATTTATTATCATGAAATGCTGCTGCAGATGTAAAATTACCGGCAACACCTAAGTTTGCTACAAACCATGTTGTACCGCCGTTTGTTGTCATATCTAAACGCGGTGTACCTGCGTTTAAACCAAAACCATAGAAGTTTGCATCAATGATAAATAATGAATTCTGTGCAGAAGCTGCTCCTGAAATTCCGGGAGGGCTTTGTGAAGTCCATGTTGCACCGCCGTCTGTTGTTTTTCTTATCCAATAAGCCTGACCGGTACCTGTTGGTGGATCACTTTGTGCAAAGCCAACCTGAGGATTGCTTCTTGAGAAAATAACTCCATTGATGAAACCAGCTGTACCGCCTGTATTTGCCACTGCTGTCCAGGATACGCCGCCATTTGTAGTTTTAGATAACGTAGCATCACCGCCAGTCTGACCGGCTGCGTCACCGCCATCACCTACATATGCTGTAAGTGAATCAACTGCCCAGATGTTCCAAACTGCTTTTACAGGTAAACCTGTAACTCCGATTGGAGTCCAAGTTGTACCACCGTTAGTAGTTCTGTAAATTATTGGTGTATTTGTACCACCTGCAATCCATGCGCATGTAGGTGAAACAACACAAATACTTGGTGCTGTACCTGCTCCTACTACTCCGCCTGCAATTGTCCATTGTGAATAAGCATTAGTGCTTAATACTAAGATGGTTACAACAAAAAAGTAAATTAACTTTTTCAAATCTATCTCCGTTTAGTTTAATAAAATTGGTTTAATATAAAAATTTTTGGTTAAAAAATCTGTATTAATTATAGTAGGATTTATTCGGGGAGGTAAAAATGAAGGGGGAGGTTTTACTCTCCCCTTCATGAAAATATTATTTCAATAACATCATTTTCTTTGTTTCAACAAAGTTACCTGCTTCAAGTTTATAATAATAAACTCCGCTGGCAAGGCTTGCGCCGTCGAAAGTAACTGTATAGATACCGGATTTCTGGAAGCCGTTTACATACTCAGCTACCTGATTTCCAAGCATGTCATATACTTTAAATGAAACATTACCGTCTGTAGGTATAGAATATCTGATATTTGTTACAGGGTTAAACGGATTTGGATAATTCTGAGCAAGTGTATAATCGCTTACTACTGTTCCGTTATTTCCGATTCCTGTTGTTACGGTCATTGGGAAAGATAAAGCCTGCTGGACTAAATAATCTGTAGATATTGAAGTTCCGACTTTATAAACAAAAATGTTAATATTACAGTTATCAGGTACAATACCTTCAGGTACAGTATATGATAAACTTTTTGTTACCATCTCGCCTGACATCCAGTGTCCTGATGTTATTACAGGTGTTCCCAGGTCTCCGTTAATCATCGCTTTTACAACATGCTCATGATGATAAGCAGAAGCGCCTGCGCAGCTGCCATTACCTGTTTGTGTGTAAATGATGTTGTTTTCAGTTAAAACATAGTTCACTGAATAATTTCCATCGAGCATGGCTCTTGCAGTCATGTTAACATTGCAAGTGAATGTGCGTGTGCCAGCATTCCAAACTCTGTTTGAAATTGAAATTGTTACTCCAGGATTAGCAAATGATTGAATAACAACCGGATTATTCCATGCGCTTCTGTCTACTATTCCAGTCTTTCTTCCCACAACTCCGGATGGATAAGAACTGAATCCGAATAATCCTCTTATTCCTGCAGAATAAGTCTGCCATGGATCTGTACTAGCTCCATGATATGCTAATACAACTGTATTAGGATAGTTGGATAAAATTCCATCAATTATTGTATGACCGCATGGGCACCATTGGCACCACGTGCCTGTACAGTATTCAAGTAAAGCATTGTTCTGGTCGCCTGTTGTTTGAGAGAAGGAAGAGTTAAAAGAAATTGTAAAAATGAATAAAAATGAAAGTAGAATCTTTTTCATTTTTTTATGTCCCCGCTTTAAGTTTATGTAAAATAATTAGGTAATACTATAAGAATTCTTTTTAAAATGCAATAGAAAACTTAGTTAACAATTAACAGGTAACTATCAAAAATTAATTTTAAACTGAACTGAATTGTTTCAGACTGACTTTGTTAATTGCTAATTACTAATTGTTGTTCCTGTGAACAAACGCTGCGCCTGCCTGCCCTTTGGGAAACATTATTACCTCAGCTATATTTACATTCGGATTTCTTGTAGCTACATAAAAAATTGACTCTGCAACGTCTTCTGCCGTAAGCGGTTCAATTCCTTTATAAGGAACTTTTGCTTTTTCTTCATCGCCTCTGAAACGTATAAGACTGAAATCAGTTTTCACAAGTCCCGGATCTACGTTAGAAACTTTTATCTGCGTATCCATTAAATCAATTCTCATACCCTTAGTAATAGCATCAACTGCAAACTTAGAGGCGCAGTAAACATTTCCGCCGGGATATAACTCCCTGCCGGCAATTGATCCGAGATTTATTATATGCGCATACTCCATTTTCAACATTAAAGGAATTACGCTTCGCGAAACGTACAAAAGTCCTTTTACATTAGTATCAATCATTTCATCCCAATCCTGTATTTTGCCGTCCTGAATTTTATCAAGCCCGCGCGAAAGCCCTGCATTGTTTAACAGCAGATAAATTTTTTTCCATTCATCAGGAAGTGAATTAATTTCTTTCTCTACATCATCACTGTTTCTTACATCTAATTTAAAAATGTGTACATCGGTATTATATTTTTCCTCGTACTCTTTTTTTACTTCTTCAAGCTTTTCATATCTGCGTGCGCAGAGTAAAAGCCTTGCACCGTCAGCAGCAAATACATCGGCAGCCGCCTTACCTATTCCGCTTGTCGCTCCTGTAATAAAGACTATTTTGTTTTTGAATGATATCACTTTATTCAATTATTAATTAACAAATAACATTTAACAAATAACAATTAACAAAAAACAGACCCTGAATCGAATTGAACAACTGATTACTTGCAGCAATAAAATAATAATTGCTGATTATCCGTCAAGGAGGATTAATTGATTTAAAATTGGCTATAAAATAGTTGTTATAATGATTACTTTTAAAGTTCCTAAATTTCAAAGTAAAGGTTTCTATATTCAAGTTACTTTTTTGAAGCGACTTTTTTAATACTGAAATATTTTAATAATTAATACTAACAAATTGATAGACAAGAAAACTAAAATAATTTGCACGATCGGGCCGTCGGTAGAATCAGTTGATATGATTGTTCAGCTTATAAATGCAGGTATGGATTCTGCGCGTTTAAACTTCTCTCACGGTGAACATGCAAAACACAAAGACTATATCACTAATATCCGTGAAGCTTGCAAAATTTCCGGGAAACAAATTGCAATTATTGCCGACCTTCAGGGGCCGAAAATACGCGTTGGAAAACTTGAGAACGGATTTATTACACTCGCCGAAAACGCAGAGATACAAATTACATCTGAAGATATACTCGGAACCGAGAATGTCATATCTACTACATTTCCCGGTTTAATTCAGGAACTGAAAATTGGAGATATACTTTTACTTGATGACGGAAACATAAAGCTTCTTATAACTGAAATAAAAAGAACTAAGCCTGAAGTTACGTGCAAAGTTATTATTCCCGGAATATTAAAGCAGAATAAAGGTATCAATATTCCTTTATCTGCTCTTTCGCTTCCATCCCTGACTGAAAAGGATATTGCCGACCTTGATTTTGCATTAGCAAACGGAGTTGATTTTATTGCAATGAGTTTTGTAAGAACGATTGATGATATAAAATTATTGAAAGGTATTCTGCGCTCGCGTAGTAAAGAGCTGCCTGTAATTGCAAAAATTGAGCGACCTGAAGCAATTCTAAATATAGATGAAATAATTGAAGCGGCTGATATGGTTATGGTTGCAAGAGGCGACCTTGGTGTTGAGATTTCCGTGGAAGAAGTTCCTCAGCTGCAGAAGATGATCATTAAAAAATGTAATGCAAAGATAAAACCTGTAATAACGGCAACGCAGATGCTAGAATCTATGATAAGCGATCAGTCCCCCACCCGCGCTGAAGCATCAGACGTTGCAAACTCAATTCTTGATGGAACGGACTGCGTAATGCTTTCAGCAGAAACCTCAACGGGACTTTTCCCGCTGCAGGCAGTGAGCATGATGAAAAAAATAATTCAGAAAACTGAGACACATAAAAAAACAACTTACTTTAATGAAATTTTTGTTGAAGACTCGCCTGAAAATATTCTGCATACTATCTGTAACTCTGCCTGTATGATAGCTGAGCGTGTAAATGCAAAAGCAATTATTGCAGTGCCGACGATAACAGGTAACACTCCCTTGATTATTTCGAATCACAGACCTGCTGCACAGATAATTGCAATCGGATTCGACGAAAGAAAACTGAAGAGATTAAAATTAGTATGGGGTGTAGAATCTATGCTGACAGCTGAACGAGACGACTTACAGGATATAATAAACGAAGTTAAATCCAAACTAATTGAAAAGGAATTATTTAATAAAGGCGATAGAATTGTAATTGTTGCAAGAAATCCTATTGCAGAAGCACCATCGGCAAATGATATTCAGGTAAGCGTAATATAAGCAATTAACAATTAACAATTACTTGCTCATTCCCAACACCTTCGTTTGGAATGCAAGAGAAAATATATATTGGATAATAAATTAGATTTAATAATTGTCGGCGCCGGACCAATAGGTCTTGCATGTGGAATTGAGGCAGAGAAAGCAAAGCTGAACTATTTAATTATTGACAGAGGGGCATTGGTAAACTCTATATATAATTATCCCGTGAACATGACATTCTTTTCCACATCGGAAAGACTGGAAATCGGTGGAGTTCCGTTTGTATCGTATGGACCTAAAGCTACACGACGCGAAGCGCTGGAGTACTACAGAAGAGTAAAAGAATCTTACAATCTGAAAGTTAATACATTTGAAGAAGTAAAAGATATAAAGAAGCATGATAATCACTTTCACGTTTCCACATCTAAAGATAATTACGAAGCAAAGAATGTAGTGATTGCAACTGGCTATTATGATAATATAAATTACATGAATGTGCCGGGAGAAGACCTGAAAAAAGTGTTTCATTATTTTAAAGAGGCGCATCCTTATGCAGGGAAACACTGTGCAGTTATCGGCGGTGGAAATTCTGCAGTAGATGTTGCGCTCGAGCTTTTCCGCACAGGCGCAGATGTAACTCTGGTAGTCCGTGAAAACGATATCAAACAATCCGTAAAGTACTGGGTAAGACCTGATATTGAAAACAGATTAAAAGAAGGTACTATCAAATCCTATTTCAATGCATCTGTTACAAAAATTACAGAGGATGAAATTTATATTGAGCAGAATGGAGAAGAAATTGAGTTAAAGAATGATTTTGTATTTGCTATGACGGGCTATCATCCCGATTTTAATTTTCTTGAGCAGCTCGGTATTAAAATTGAAAGCCACTGCCCAGTTTACAGCAGAGAGACTCTGGAGAGCAACGTTCCGGGACTCTATCTCGCAGGAGTAGTTTGCGGAGGGATGGAGACTGAAAAATTGTTTATTGAAAATACCATTCAGCACGGTAAGCTGATTGTTGAAAATATATTGAAGCAGCAATCTTTATAATCTTAATTTACTGCTGCAAAATTTTGTAAAGCTGCTCTATATATTTAAAGCCGTTAGTATTGGAATACTCCTTCCCGTTATAATCATCAAGACCTGCAAAAAAATTCAGAGTTCCGTTCTTAAAATCCCCTGCAAAGCTTCCGTTAAGCGGAATTAACATTCTTTTCACCGTCTCATACCCTAAAGCTCCGTTGCTGAAAGGAAAGCTCACATCAAAAATTATTTCAACACATCTATCTTTTTTCTTTATACCTTTTATATCTTCCTTGCTGATATTAATACTCAACGTCTTATCAGCCTTTTCATAGATATCTTTTACTATTTCCTGAATTTTCTTTTCCTGAGCAGCTGTAAACTTAACTTTATCGGTCGCCCCTTTATTATAGATAATAATTTCTGTTGCCGAAATTTTCCCAGCAAGTATAAAGAGAAGGAATAAAAATAAAGTTTTCATAAAAAGAATATTTGCAATCAATTGTAATCTGCAACGAACATTCTTACTATAAAGTGCCTGTAAAAATTAGTCGCGCTGAATAAAATTCATTGTATTGCCATCGGGGTCAAACAATGTTACCGTACTTTCATTTCCTGTTTTCAGAAGTTCGCTGTGAATTGAGCCGCCGGTGCTTAAGGCATTATCGATGACTTCCTGTATCTTATCCGTTATGTAATCGAACTGATGCCTGTTCTGTTTTGCATCTACTCCGGCAATATCGTTCGGGCAGAGGAGAAAATTCAGACCGCCTATAGTAGTTGAATACATTTTAAAACCAAAATCATGCTCTTCAAATTTTACGCTGAATACTTTGGAGTAAAAAGCCTTCATTGCCGCTATATCATTGCATGCAATTGTTATTTTTAAAAGTTTGTATAATGCCATAGTATAAAAATTAGTTATTAAAAAAAAAGCCCTTAACTGTTCAGTTAAGGGCTGATATAAAAACTTAAGAAAATGTTTTTTTCAAAACAATTCCAAATATTATTTTACTAACATTAATTTTCTTTGTTCAGAGAAGCTCTTTCCGTCAACACCATTGAATTCAAGTTTGTAGAAGTACATACCTGATGATAAGTTTGCACCGTTGAATTGTGTAGTGAATTCCCCTGCGCTCATGTTACCGTTAACTAAGCTGCTGACTTCTTTACCCATTAAGTCATAAACTTTTAAAGATGTCATACCGTTTGTAGGCAATGAGAATTTAATTGTTGTGCTTGGGTTGAAAGGGTTAGGATAGTTTTGTGATAAAGAGAATTTATCTGCAACTGTAGAAGTTGTGATAACACCTGTAACTAAATCAGTCCAGCTTTTAGCAACTTTAATTCCGTCGATTATGCAATAAGGAGCATTTGCAGCAGTACCTTGTCTTACTGCAACTCTTCCTAAATTACCAACATCAGTAGCTGTACTTGTTACAACAGGAATAGTAGCTGTTCCAGGCTCAGTTCCCGGAAAACCTGATGTAAATACATACATGCTAGCTTCGTCATCTGTAGTTGTAGCTGCAACAAATTTATATTTTATTACACAAAGAATTGTTTGTCCTTTTGTATATGTACCTGAAGTATAACCAACACCTGAAGCTACTGTACCTTTACTTAAACCAATATCATATGTTGTAGCCGTTACATTTCTGATAGTTAATCTACAAGTGTAAAGTGATGTAGAATTTGAAGGTAATAAAGCGAACATATAATCACCTGCTGTTTGAGCTGTATCAACTCTTAACATGAATGAACAGTAAATTGCACCAACTGAATCCGCAGTTCCAGTCCAGTTTTTGTAAGCATCATTTCCTGTAGGCTTAATTGTTAATGCATTACCAATTCCTGAAAGTGGGTAGCCGGTGTATGTTAAACCTGGTGATGTTACTGTTAAAGGGTTAGAAGTACCTGAATTATAAACCCAGCCGTATGCACCAATAGTGTCACCTGCTGTATAAGCAAAGTTTTCTGTAAATTTTACCTGACTGTTAGCAGACAGCGTCACAGCAAAGATAAATAAAAAAGTAATGAAAATTCTTTTCATAGTGTTTTTCTTTAGTTTTCGAAATTGTATTAAATATAAGGGTTTTCTGCTAAATAAGAAATAAGATAATATTACTATATGGTTAACTATTTCAGCATTTTGTGAAACGGAAATTACTTAAAATTTATATACTTATCGCGTAACATTAGAAAATACCTATCAGTACCAAACATCAACCCGATCAGAAGAATCCTTTCTGAATATTATTTCAATATCAATAAAGGTAACATTGTTTAGCTTTTGATACTCAACATAGTATGTTTATTAAAATTAAAAATTATAACATGAATAAGAAAAAAGGATTTAATGCCAATATCGAAAAAAATACTTTAGAAAATACTAATTTTCGAAAAGTTCTTTACACTTCAGAGCATATGCAGCTTGTTTTAATGAACCTAAAACCTGGGGAAGAAATAGGAGCAGAGACTCACAATGACAACGATCAATTCTTCCGTTTTGAAAGCGGTTCGGGCAAATGCATAATAAACGGAAATGAATATAATGTTAAAGATGGTGATGCAATTATTATTCCCGCCGGAGCATTGCATAATGTAATAAATAACGACGGCACAAAAGAATTAAAAATGTACACGATTTATGCGCCGGCTCATCATAAAGACGGCATAGTCCGCGCGACAAAAGCTGAGGCAGAAGATGAAAACAATAAGGAAGAATTTGACGGAAAGACGACTGAATAAATTATTTAGTATATGATAATAAAAAAGGGCGTACCAGTACGCCCTTACATTATTTAATCCGGAAACTTAAAACTGAGAACCGACAACTGCCAACTGATAATTATTTCAAAACCACTGCCTTCTTCGTATCCATTAATACTTCGTCAGCATATAAGCTATAATAATAAACTCCCGATGAAAGACCTTCGGCTGAAAAGTTTGTAGAATAGTAACCTGCCGTCTTGTATCCGCTTTCGAGGATTTTTATTAATCTGCCGTTTGAATCGTAAACATTAAGACTTATATTTCCGGCAACTGATAACTTGTAACTGATGATTGTCTTGGGATTGAACGGATTTGGGTAGTTTTGTCCAAGAATAAAGCCGGATGGAACTTGTCCGTTTGTATTATAAACTCCAATAGGCTCTCCACCGCAGCCGGCTGCAGAGATAAGATTTACCGGACCGTTTTGAGTATAAAATACAAAACAACTGTCGTTAGAGGCGTAACGGAACAATGCTTTTGGTCCAACCTCTTTACCCAGTGCATTATAAAAATTCATTTTAGAAGTACTTGACTGAATTCCTGAACCATTAAGCGAAAAATATCTTAGACTATCAGTCGAAGAAGAATTAATAAATGATAAATAGTGCGTGCTGCCATTGCGAACTCCAATTATATCCGGAGGATAATTGGTATTTATATTACTTCCCAGTAACTGACTTTCTGAAAAAGTAGAATTAAAATTACCGAAGTTAGTTGAACTAAAATATTTCACATTCCAATTTCCACCTGTTAATTGTCTGTAAGTGCAAACTAAGCTGCCGTTATCGTTTCCATTTGAAGAAAGTCTTGCATGAGTTTTGTAATCCCCTGCCTGCAACCCTGAAACAGCACCGGCACCCGTACTTGGCGCATTTCCGGCTCTATCACATTTGGCAAAATAGATTTTAGTGCTATCTTTAGCTCCGCTAAATGACAATAAAAGCGAGTCCTGCCCTCCGTTGTTAAAATATGCTATATCTGTATAAACAGTTTTTCTTTGACTTGAAGGACTTGTGTCAGTCCAATAAAAAGAACGTGGTGTATATTGAAAATTAGGAACTGCCAGTGAATATGGGTTGGTATATCTTGCTAAACGCTGACCGTACACCCTGTTTCCGTTCCCGTCAAGAGTATCGAATGAACAGGCAAGAAAAACATTAGCAGTCCCAGGGTAACGGGCATTATCCGAAGTAATGTGTATATCATAATAGTTTTTAGATAAGTCTGCTCCAGGCCAAACTATTTCATTAAAAAAAACACCATTGAAGCTGGGAAACTGTAAAACTACTCCTCCGGTTTTCAAAGGTCCGGCTGCGCCGCCCTGCCTGTATCCAAAAACAATCCACATGTATTTTTGTCCTGATGTATTTTCTATAATCTCCATATCAATATCATTATAGCTCATTTTATCCTCGGGTCTTATATTTCCTCCGGCATAGTATTGCCATGTCTGCCCGTTTGTATTAGAATTGTAAACTTTAAAAGTGTCGGGGAAATTTATGTTTGTAGAGTATACTACAATTGCCCATATCCTTCCTGCATTCGCACCTCGCTGCTCAATTGCAGCAGCTATTCCTCTTACATTTGAATTTGAAGAAAAAATTTTTGAATTTCTAATATTGTCTTCACCGCCCTGAATAGTCTTAAAGTAAAAGCTCCCTGATTTTTGTAAATCCGTACCTGAGTAAGAAATACCGGCAAAAAATATTAACATAATAAATGTTAGGATTGTTTTGTATAAAAATTGTAATGATTTGGTTTTCATTGAATGCTCCTTATTAAAATTAATGAGGGCACACCCGGCAAGGTGTATTGTTTAGTAAAAATATTCAGGAATGAAGAGAACTGAAGATGGGATTTCAGATTGAAACAGGATTTCCTATTTGTATTAGAGGGTTCTGAGGGAGATTCTTTTTAAAAAGAATACGTAATGACGGTTGTAAAGTTCCGATAATAAAAATAAAACCTTCAATGACTGTTTAATTCATATGAGGTTTTACTGAAGTATACTATTATTAAAATATTATTTCAATACGACAGCTTTTTTAGTTTCTATCAAAACTCCGTCTGCGTACAGGCTGTAATAATAAACTCCTGATGAAAGTCCTTCGGCGGAGAAGTTTTTAATGTAGTCCCCTGCCTGCTTAATCAGAAACTACGATATTACTCAATTCCGAAAATGATGATTGGTTTTCAGCAATCCAACTATAAAAAGGATAGATCTCATTATAGGTGTTATGTGATAAATTAGATTTGTAAATCTCTGCCCATTGATTTAGCTGCACTGGCCAGTAAACAAGATTAAATCCGTGAGATCGGTATGTTCTGAACACCCAAATGATAGTTTCAACAAGTACTTCCGGGTTATATTCCGCAAAAACAGAAGACATAAATCGCGCGTGATTTATATGATTATCTTGCATCATTGATTTATTTTCCTCGCCTACCAGCATTGCCAGATCGCTTCTTGATAACATTTTTTTATTCATTTCGGATACTAGCAGTCTCTTTTTCTCTCCATATTCAAGAACTGCCTCTGAAGAAGGCTGATGTAACTTCTCTGCTGATTTGATTAATTCTGATTTTGTCATATTAAAATTTTGCTTTCTAAATTAATTCAAATGATAAAAGGAAGAGAAAAAAAGAAAGATGTGCCCTTTCCCAATTCACTTTCAACCCAAATCTGTCCTTTATGTGCTATGATTAATTTTTTTACAATTGATAATCCCAGCCCCGTTGATTTTTCACCGCCTGTGCTTTGCACAGTTGTCTTTTCAAAATCTTTAAAAAGTTTTTCTGTTTCAGCCTTCGGTATTCCCGGTCCCTCGTCAGTTACTCCTGTTATTACATTATTGTCTTTTACAAAAACACTTACTGTAACTTTAGTACCGGGCTGCGAAAACTTCAACGCATTGCTTATAAGATTATTCAAAACCTGCTCTATCTTTAAAGTGTCAATCATTACTTCGGGAATGTTTTCTGTACAGCTTAACTCAATACTGATATTTTTCTTTTTTGAAAGAACACTATTGAGCTCAATGTTCTTTTGAATTAAATTAATCAAATCAGTTTTAATAATTTCAAGTTTCATTTTTCCTGATTCTAACGCAGATACATCTAGCAGGTCATTAAGAAGTTTTAGCATAAATTCACTTGAGGTCATAATTGATTCCAGCATTTCAATAGTATCCTCAGATGCATTTGCCTTCAGGTCATCAATTAAAATTTCACTGAAACCCATTATTACACCGAGAGGATTTCTCAAATCGTGGGAAGCAATTCCTAAAAAATGATTTTTCAGATCGATTGCTTTTTTTAGTTCTGCATTTTTTTTCTGAAGCTCGCGGGATGTGCTGTAAAGCTCCTGATTTACTTCCTGCAAATTCTGATGCAGGTTTTCTATCTCAAGTATATTTGCTTCACCTATGGCAAGAACTGACTCACCCAGATTGTAAAAATGAAAGTACCATGTTCCGGGCATTTGCGCAGCGCTGGTAATATTTATAAGTACTTTTTTTGAACTGTCTGTGAGGTGTTCGGAAATATCGAAAGGTTTAACAAAATAAATAAATAAATCACTCAGGTTTAAGCCTACCAGTTTTTTACCTATCAGCGTAGAAACAAATTCGTTCGATTCTAATACATTCCCCTTTTTATCTGAAAGTAAAACAATAATTGAAGACTCTTCATATAAATACTTTAATATGTTTTCATTTACATTGGGACTCATTATTCTTTATTTTTAATATTTTGGCATCAAGCTCATCAAGATTTTTAACTACCTGAACGTTTTTCAGGGATACGAATGCATTGTCACCGCCCCAGTTAAATCCCTGCCCACCTACAATAATTTTCAGGTCAGGAAATTCTTTACTTACATTAGTTACAAGGTCACGGACTGAGTTGAGATGAAAAAACACGCTAAGCGATACTGCTAGTAAATCCGGATTATTTTTGCGAATGTAATCTGCTAAGGTATCATACGGTGTGTTTGGTCCGAGGAAAAAACTGTTCCAGCCGTTGAGCTCAAAATAATCTGCAACAATTCTTGCACCTACCTGATGGTTTTCACCGGGAGTGCATGTAATAACTACTTTTTTCCCGATATGCTCTGCAGCAAATACGTGAGGATATGTTAAGCTTATAAGGCCTTCGGTTATAGATGTGCAAAGATGCTCAACAGCTACAGAAATTTTGTTTGTTTCCCACAGCGCGCCGATATCATATAGTGAGCGTTGGAATACACTTACATATATGTCTCTGACAGGTAAGTTTTTATTCAGAAGATTTTTTACGATGTTCATGCATTCAGACCGGTTACCTTCCATCAGTCTCGTTTTATAATCGCTGTAAATGGTTTCGCTTATCATTGTCTACAATTTTTACTTTATTTTATAAGGTCAGCGAATGAACAGGTAATTGTAAGGCAATAAGAATTATTGGAAGGGGTTATTTGGTTAAGCCGTTGTTGGTATTCTACTACATAATTTGATTATCAAATTAATACAATTCAATCAAATTTTTTTGTGTCAATTCCTCATTTTCCTATCCTTGTGGTTGTTGGTCAAAAAGACCAATCCGCCTTGGCGGACTATACTATTATAAATTTCTGAATTTTTCATTCTAAATTCATAATTCCAATAACCTCCCTCATTTTTTGACTAGCACTTGAAACTTGTGAGTGCTAATTTGCGTTATACTATTTTAAATACACTAAATTTTCAACATAATTAAACAAAATCTACACATGAACATTAAACCATTACACGACAGAGTCGTAGTAAAGCCTAATGCTGCAGAAGAAAAAACTGCAAGCGGCATTATCATCCCTGATACTGCAAAAGAAAAACCTATGCACGGTGAAGTTGTTGCAGTTGGTTCAGGCAAAGTAGCTGAAGACGGAAAAGTAACTCCCCTTACATTAAAAAAAGGCGATAAAGTTCTTTACGGCAAATACTCAGGAACTGAAATCACTATCGAAGGCGAAGAGTATCTCATCATGAGAGAATCTGACGTTTATGCAATAGTTTAATTGCATTAATAACAAGAGAGTTATGCTCTCACACATAAAATTTTAATAATTAAATAAAATCAAATTATAATGGCTTCAAAATTAATAACATTCGATGCAGATGCAAGAGCTTCGCTTAAAAAAGGCGTTGATACCTTAGCAAATGCAGTGAAAGTTACATTAGGTCCTAAAGGACGTAATGTAGTTATAGATAAGAAATTCGGCGCACCGACAGTAACAAAAGACGGTGTAACCGTAGCAAAAGAAATCGAATTAGAAGACCCGATTGAAAACATGGGCGCACAGATGGTAAAAGAAGTTGCTTCTAAAACATCAGATGTTGCCGGTGACGGAACAACAACAGCTACAGTTTTAGCTCAGGCAATCTACCGTGAAGGTTTAAAATTCGTAACATCAGGCGCAAACCCGATGGATTTAAAAAGAGGTATCGATAAATCAGTTGAAGCAATCGTTGCAGGACTGAAAGAAATCTCCTCACCTATTAAAGACAGCAAAGAGATCGCACAGGTTGGTGCTATCTCAGCAAATAACGATAACTACATCGGTGATTTGATTTCACAGGCGATGGAAAAAGTCGGCAAAGACGGCGTTATCACAGTTGAAGAAGCAAAAGGAACAGATACAAATGTTGACGTTGTAGAAGGTATGCAGTTCGATAGAGGTTATCTATCACCTTACTTTGTTACAAATCCGGAATCTATGGAAGCTGAGCTTGAAGATCCGTACATCCTTATCTACGATAAGAAAATTTCTACAATGAAAGACCTTCTTCCTATCCTTGAGAAATCAGCACAGTCAGGCAGAAGCATGTTAATCATTGCTGAAGATATTGACGGTGAAGCTCTTGCAACACTTGTTGTGAATAAATTACGCGGCACACTTAAAGTTGCTGCAGTTAAAGCTCCTGGCTTTGGCGATAGAAGAAAAGCTATGCTTGAAGATATTGCAACTCTTACAAAGGGTACAGTTATCTCTGAAGAGCAGGGCTACAAACTTGAAAACGCAACAGTTGCTTACCTTGGTACAGCAAAGAGAGTTGTTATCGACAAAGACAATACAACAATAGTTGAAGGCGCAGGCGATGCAGGCGACATCAAAAAAAGAATCAATGAAATAAAAGGACAGATGGATAAAACTTCATCTGACTATGACAGAGAAAAATTACAGGAAAGACTTGCAAAACTTTCAGGCGGCGTTGCTGTATTGAAAATCGGCGCAGCTACAGAAGTTGAAATGAAAGAAAAGAAAGCAAGAGTTGAAGATGCATTGCATGCTACAAGAGCTGCAGTTGAAGAAGGTATCGTTCCCGGCGGCGGAGTTGCTCTTATAAGAGTTGCCAACAGACTGGATTCTATCAAAGACGATAATCACGATATTATGCTCGGCGTTGCAATTATCAGAAAAGCTATCGAAGAGCCTATAAGACAGATCGTTGCTAATGCAGGTATGGAAGGTTCAGTTATCGTTAACAATGTAAAACTGAAAACAAAGAAGGAAGATGTTAACTACGGTTACAATGCTTTCAGCGATAAATATGAAGATTTAGTAAAAGCCGGTGTTATCGACCCGACAAAAGTAACAAGAGTCGCGCTTGAAAACGCTGCTTCAGTTGCTTCAATGTTGTTGATGACAGAAGCTACAATCGTAGAGAGACCTGAAAAAGACAAAGCTCCTATGGGAATGCCTCCCGGAATGGGCGGCGGCATGGGTGATATGTATTAATCCATGGCTTAGTCAGTTCGATATAATAGATATAATAATTAAGAAGCCCTCAATTGCGCAAACGATTGAGGGCTTTGTGTTTTAGTACACTCGCTATGTTATTCCCTCCCGGCATCAAGTGAGGCGTAAACTTCGGCGTGAAATAAATCAAACACGCTGCTGTGTCATTCCCGCGAAGGCGGGAATCCAATCATACACCGCCTAGTTCAAAATACAAATCTATCCATTCAGGATTTTCTTTCTCAATAAGATTAATCTTCCATTGTCTTTCCCATTTCTTAAGAACTTTCTCTTTGCTTATTGCGGAGTGAACATTCTCAGTTTGTTCATAATAAACTAAATCAGTTACATTATACTTGCTGGTAAAACCCAGCAAGATTTTTTCTTTATGCTCTTTTACTCTTTTTAATAAATTATTGGTAACTCCAATATACAAAGTTCCGTTCTTACCATTTGATAACATATAAACGTAATAATATTTCATGCTGTTTTTATAATATTAATTTTCTTCTAAAGATACAAATGCTGATTGGATTCCCGCCTTCGCGGGAATGACAACTAAGAATAACCTTTTAATCCTCCCCTGCCAAAACTATATTTACTAAAACACTCTCATATGAAATTAATATTATTGCTAATACTTCTCACTCCCCTGTTTTTATTTGCTCAGGAAGAAATTATAATTCCAGAAAGCACCGATATTGAAATCTGCGGACGGACTTTACAAATCACCGGCTTCTGGATTGATAACGGCATCATAAAAGCTGACATATCAAACTACATGCAGAAAAACTCAAAGCCAATCATGGGGGGATATAAGACAGGTGATACAATCAGAATTAAAGAGGGCTGCAGTTACAGAATAGTTTACATGGAAAAATTCGGGCTGAATAATACTTCGAAAGGCAGGATAGTTTTATCAAACTCAATTGATTATGCGCACTTAGTCCCCAGCTCAGATGAATTTACGATGGGACACAGCGATGAATACAATTTAGGAAATGAAAAATGGAAAGTAAAAAATGTATTAAAAAACTCTGCCCTTATTGAAATTACGGACAAAGATTTGAACGTAAAGACAATTGAATTAAGAGTGAGTGATATGATATGGTTTGGTGAAAGCGCCTACTACATTACTGATTTTCCCGGAACCGCTGCCGCGAATCAATGGCTGATGAATCTCAAAAAAGTAAAAGATTATTCCTATCTTAATCTAAACACACCGAGCATTGACGGAGAATTAATAAATCCGCCGCCGGATATGCTGCGCGGAGAGACTGAGCTGATAATCCGGAAGATGAAATATTACCCGAAACAAAAATTTAATAAGGAAGAGTTCGATAACACTCCCGTTAAATACTGGGTATTAAAAGTTATGTATTATCACGGCGGAATGGCGCGGCCTGTTATTGAAGTCGAGCGCGACGGCAAAAAAATGTTTCTTGAATATGATGTTTATAAATCTTTTGAAACCGAGGAAGAGGTTCTTGAGTTTGCGAAGGTGAATAAAATCACTGATATAATTTTGGAAGAAAAGTGAGTTTGACCTGACAGGTTTTTAATCCTGTCAGGTTTTTATATTTATGCGACCACCCCCTTCCCCCTCCTTAGAAAAAGGAGGGGGCTCACTACAGTCTGCTTACATTAATTTAAGTATTTTCTCTGTGTTCTTTGCGAGAAACTTTGCGGTCTTTGCGGTTAAATACACAAAGCTAGACCTGACAGGATTAAAAACCTGTCAGGTCTGGGCTTATAACTCAAGCAAATGATTTTGTTTATCAATGCCAAGATGGCACAGCGCAAAGTCATATTTCACCGGGTCGTTTGCATCAAATTCCTTCAGCTTTTCGGTAAGCTCGATTGCAAACTTAATATCACACGATTTCCGCTTAACCAGCTTCAGTTTCTGAGCAATTTTATAGACGTGCGTATCGACGGGCATAATTAGCTTAGAAGCACTGACTTTATCCGACCATATGCCCAAATCTATATCGTCTTTCCGCACCATCCAGCGAAGATACATGTTTAATCGTTTAGCAGTTGAATTCTTCGAGATATCAGGCAATAAGTAATATATTTTATTATTAGTTATGCTTATTGAAAAGAATTGTAACGGAGCAGTAATATTTACTTCATCTTCCTTATATAACTGCAGAAATAAATTCTTTAATGAGCCG
This sequence comes from Ignavibacteria bacterium, assembly GCA_044226845.1. Lineage (GTDB taxonomy): Bacteria > Bacteroidota > Ignavibacteria > Tepidaquicellales > Tepidaquicellaceae > JAFDZO01. The sequence continues at coordinate 18,567 of JBGAGG010000003.1, read as the reverse complement.
TATTTTATCAGAGCTTTTTGCATTCCTAAAATCAGATTTGACAAGTCTTTTTCATCATTGAAGCGGTAATACAGTCCTTTGAGATGTTTTTTGTCTTTAATCTGCGAATAATTAATGGTAAATTCGTAAGGATTCCAGTTAATACGCTCGAAAAAACGGTGTGTGAACTGATTTATCTGGTCAACTCTGCCGTAGGCATATGACGAGATAATCAGTCCGGCAATCTCAATATCCCGCTCATTCTGGAACTTATGAAGCGACCAAATCGGGTCTTTTGAGGATTGTTTTTTATGATATTTATGGTAAAGATTATCTAAAAACTCTTTTAATTCTGCTTTTTTCAATTAATTTTAAGCTTTTTCTATACAAATGAAGAAAATACTAATACTGGGCGAAAACGAAAAACTGAACTCCGAAATAAAGCATATGTTCTATGCCGATTCAATCCTGACTAAGACTTCAAAGGAATTCCCCGATATTATTTTCGAAACTACTAATATAAACAGAGAGATTAAATTCAATAATCTTAAGTACATTGATGATAATTACGATGCCACAACTCCCGTAATTTCGTCTTCAATCTGCATTCCGGTGCTTGAGCAAAGCGTGGAATCATGGAGGCCCGAGCGCATCATCGGCGCAGCTCTCTACCCTACTTTTTCGGAAATGAAAGGAATGGAGATTTCAAAAACGCATATTACTGATGAGCATATTTTCCCGAAGGTAAAAACATGGCTTGAGTATTTTAAAGAAGTCCATATCGCAAATGACAGAGCGGGACTGATACATCTTCGCATAATTTCTTTGATTATCAATGAAGCGTATCTTGTCTGGCAGGAAGGCACATCTAACGAAGCTGATATAGATACGGCTATGAAGCTCGGAACAAACTATCCTTACGGACCTATTGAATGGAGCAAACGCATAGGCATTGATTTAATTTATCACGTGCTGCTGAAGATGAATGATGAATTTAAAGATGACAGGTACCGCATTACACCGCTTCTGAAAGAGAAATATTTAGAACAATTAATAATTAGCAGTTAACATTTAACTTTTTCCAATTAACAATTAGTAATTAACAATTAACATTTCTGTTTTTCTGTTAATTGTTAAATGTTAATTGATAATTGAATGAAAACAACTTTCTACATCGTCCGGCACGGCGAAACCATTGGAAACACTCAAAAAATTATTCAGGGACATTCTGATACGGAGCTGACCGAAAACGGCATTGCGCAGGCGCATGCAATACGCGAAGAACTCGGCCACATAAATTTTATGGCTGTTTTTTCATCTGATTTAGGCAGGGCAATATCAACTGCCGGAATATTTTTGAAAGATAAGAAGATTGCACTGAATACGACTCCTCTTCTGCGCGAGCGCTGCTTCGGTAAATACGAAACCGGACTTTACAATAATATGTTCGAAGCGAACAAAGAATTTCATGATTTGTTAGAAAGTCTACCCCATGAAGAAAGGCGGGTATCAAAGCTTTCCGATGATATCGAATGCGATGCAGAGCTATGGGAGCGTTTCAGTTTATTTGTTAAAGAAACTGCTCCGAAGTATGCCGGAGAAAATGTTTTAGTAATCAGCCATGGCGGATTTATGAAGGCGCTTTTGCTTGAACTTCACTATGATGATTATGAGAATACTCTGAAAGGAAGATTCGGTAATACGGGATATATAAAATTATCGGCGGATGAATCTGGGATTGTAATAGAAGATGTAAATGGATTTACAATCAGGGAATAAAAAAAGACCTGAAAGGTTTTTGATCCTATCAGGTCTAATTTTTTGTGGAAATGCCGGGAGTCGAACCCGGGTCCGGAAAGCAGACCATTAAAACTTCTACATATTTAGTCTGGTTTTCTTTGTCTCGTGATAAACGGCTAAACCGACAAAATGCTTATCACCAACTCTGAAAATCTCACCTTAAGCTACAGAGTATTACTCAAGGCCAACCTCTCTGTTTATCACTTCATATCCGCCGAGAGGTGGAGAGAAAACGAAGTGTTAGCGGCTTTATTAAGCTGCTAAAGCGTAATTGTAATCGTTGCCGATTGTAGTTTTCTACCCTTTTTTAGGTGCCTGGCAGGACCACCATATGCAGTTTTAAACACCTAACAATCCGTCGAAACCGGTGCATTCCCAAGTGTTTAGTTGTTCTATATATAATATACTTATAATTCATGTTAAAAGTTTCTTTAAAGCTACTTGTATTGATACAATACTTTGTGTTCCCTATGGTAATTTATGAGACTCAAATTATTGCGTCTCTAGAAAACCACTATTCTTACTATATAAACTTCGAACTAACGTTTCAATTTCGGATCCAATGCATCTCTCAAACCATCGCCAACAAGATTCACAGCGAAAATTGTAAGCATAATAGCTATCGAAGGAAATACAGCAAGTCCCCAGTTATTGCCGGCTATAATATATTTGTAACCGTCAAAAATCATCTGTCCCCAGCTAGCTGTAGGCGGCTGAACACCAAGTCCGAGAAAGCTTAAACTCGCTTCGAATAATATTGCCGTCGCAAGCCCTACAGTTCCGGTTACAATTACAGGTCCCATGCTGTTAGGCAGCATGTGTTTTAAAATAACTCTGGGAGCTTTAAAGCCGATTGCCTTAGTTGCCTCAATATATTCCGTCTCTCTTAATGAAAAGAACTGCCCTCTTACTATTCTTGCAATATCTACCCAGCCCGTTAATCCTATGGCAACAAATGCCTGCCAGAAGCCTTTACCAAGCACTACAGAAAGCGCTATGATGAATAAAATCGAAGGGAAAGCCCATACAACGTTTATCACCCACATTATAACTCCGTCCGTCTTGCCTCTGAAATATCCCGCCATCGCGCCGAGCAGCACACCGATAAAAATTGCTATGCTTTCTGATATAATACCGACGGACAGACTTACTCTGCTGCCAAATATCAATCTGCTTAATACATCACGTCCGAACCTGTCCGTCCCAAGATGAAACGTAAGCTCTTTATTCCATTCTTTCTGAGAATTCCCTTTAAGCTCGCTCTTATCTATATTAGCTTCGCTTCCGGAAAAGTCAGTATAATAAACTTTTGAGTTATCTTCTTTTATAATATTCTGGATTGGAATATACTGCAGTTCACTTCCATCCATTTTTTTAATGATAACATTTCCTTTAAAGCCTATCGGCTTAACGGAATATTCAAGTATCTGCTGATTAGGATTAAACGGCGCAATCAATTCTGCCGTTGCAGCTATGATAAACAACAGCGCAATAATCACAAGTCCTGCCATTGCAAGCTTGTTGCGCTTTAATCTTTTCCATGAATAATGCCAGAGACTTTTTGGCGTGGGATCAATTATCATCCCCTCTTCACGTATATAAACTTGTTCTGTTGTTTCCAAAAATTTTTTATGAGATTAATTGACCTTGTGCCGTTAAAGTGGAATCAGGTCTATTCAGTTATCAAGACAATTTTACTTTTGGGTCAAGTACTGCGTACAAAATATCGACAAAGAAATTTATTACTACGAACACGACTGCGCTGAACAATACCGTTCCCTGTATCATAGGGAAATCCAGCTTCAAAATCGAATCGAATGCGAGCAGACCGATACCCGGCCAGTTAAATATATACTCTATAAAATACGCTCCACCCAGTGTAGCAGCAAGCGATGTACTGATTGTTGTTACAATCGGATTCAAAGCATTTCGCAAAGTGTGTTTAAAAATTACTTTGCCTGCGCTGAGTCCCTTTGCCTTTGCCGTTCTTACATAATCCTGAGTCATTGCATCCATCATAGATGAACGTGTTATTCTTGCAATGATTGCAAGCGGTCTTAACGCCAGTGTTACCATTGGTAAAACTAAATAACTCGGTCCTTCTGAAATATATCCCGATAGCGGAAACCACTTCAGCCAGAATCCGAAGACCAAAGCCATTATTAAACCAAATGCAAATGTCGGGAATGATATCCCGAAGAGAGCAAAGAGCATCGATGCATTATCCAATGCAGTGTATGATTTTACTGCCGATATAATTCCGATTATAACTCCAAGTATTGCTGAGATTAACAATGCGCTGAATGCAAGTAATGCCGTTGCCGGGAATTTATCTATTATAGTTTCCACTACATCTCTGTTTGTAGAGTATGAACGGCCTAAATCGCCTTGCACAGCCTTTCCTAAAAATCTGAAATATTGTATATAGAGAGGTTTGTTTAATCCCAGCTCTTCGCGGACGGCTTCAACGGATTGCACATCTGCGCGCTGCCCGAGCATTATTCTTGCCGGATCGCCGGGAACTACGTAGAGTAAACAAAAAGTAACTGTTACTACTCCGAGTAATATTAAAATTGTGTATAGAAGATTTCTTATAATATAAGCTGTCATTATACTGTGATAAGATGCTGATGAATTGCTTTCAAATTATTTTCAAATAAAATGTATGATGCAATATAACATACGTACTATAAAAAAAAAGTCTCGAATTCATATAGAATCCGAGACTTTTCGAAACTTGTTGTTTCTCTTTTACTGCTCGATAACTCTCTTTGCTTTTAAGAAAGCCTTTGCGTAGGTTTCTTTTTCAAGAGATGTTACAATCACACCTGTACTAGAACCTGAGTGAACAAAATAACCGTCACTTAAATACATTCCTACGTGTGTAACTCTTCCTTTGCGCATTGTATCGAAGAATAGAAGGTCGCCGAATTTTAAATCTTTGACTTCAACTTCTTCGCCTACACCGGATTGTTCAAGAGAAGTTCTTGGTAATGCAACGCCGAGGGCTTGATACATTACTGCTTGAACGAATGCGGAGCAATCGATACCTCTTTTTGAAGTACCACCCCATAAGTAAGGAGTGTTTAGGTATTCGATAACTTTGTACATCACTTCATCACTGTTTACAGCTGATGTATTGCTGACTGTTTCGATGTATCCTGCGAGTGAGCTTGAAAGAGATTCTAGATTACCTTTGTTAATTTCTGTCTTCGACTTGAAGTTGGTACTAGCCACTTGAGTTTTATTCTTCTGGCTATTAGCAACTTTATTAGAAAGGTTGTCTTTAATCTCCTGGCTCATTGCTGTAGAACTAACAACGAAAAATGCCATTGCAATCATTACTATAAACTGAAGTGAAAAGGAAGTAGTTCTTGGTTGCCTGCCAATTAGCATTAACTAAATTCCTCCGTTTAGTTTATTATATTAAAAGAACAATGTAGTAAAAATACTATCTTTAAAACTATTTTGCAAGCCCTTTTTTTCTGCAAAATTATGACAATTGTCTTATGACATAAATCCCTGACAAAAACGCAAATATGAGCAAATATTGAAGGTTACAAATAACATTTCAACTTACGCTTAAGGATTTATCACAGAATTTTCAAATTAATTCGCTCAAAGCTTACTAAAAACCATACAAAAATTAGATATAAAAAATTTTCAAATATAACTCATAATTCATACTCATAACTCACTTATCAAGCCACAATCTTCTGAAATTAACTCTGTGCATCGGGTCAAGCGGATAGCCTTTTACATACGGCTGCAGCAGTCTGTAATCTTCATCATAAAATATAATTAAAAGCGGAGCGTCGTTTATCGCAAGCTGCTCTGCCTTCAGATACAATTTATATCTCTCATCCCTGTCCGATTTTGTAATAGCTTCTTCGAATAAATCATCATAAGCTTTGTTCTGATATCTTGTATTGTTTATCGGACTAATATCTTTCGGATTTGCCGGTACATTTTTTCCGTAAAATAAATTCAGGAAATTTTCCGGGTCAGGATAATCTGCAATCCACCCGAGTCTGTAAAAATCTGCGCGGCCTGCATCTATGTTATCCAGATGCTGCGCAAAAGGAATCTGATTTAATTTCATAGTGATACCGACTTCCTTCAGCATGCTTTGTATTGCTTCAGCAACCTGACTATTTCTTCCACCACCGTCATTTATTTGTAAAGTAATTTCTCCAAGTCCTTTGCCGTCAGGATAACCGGCTTCTGTCAACATCTGCTTTGCTTTTTCCTTATCGTAAGCGTAACCTTTAATAGCTTTGTAATCGTAACCCGGCATTGATGGAGGAACTACGCCGTAAATTCCGGGATAGCTTGATTGTCCGTTCAATACAAACTTTATAATCTTTTCTCTGTCGATCGCATAGTTAATTGCCTGTCTTAGTTTTACATTTCCTAAAAGTTTGCTGCTTGTTAAAAACCCGTAGAACTGAACTGATAATGCAGGAACTCTCTGCAATTGGAATTTTGAAAACTCAGGTGTAAGCTGTTTATTCTGAACAATTTCTTTAAATGACTCATTCGGAATTCTGTATGACTCATCTAAGTTGCCGTTTCTGAACTCAAGCAATTGCTGCGAGAGGTCCTTTATAAATTTAAACTTTACATTGTTAACATAAGGCAGTTGGTTTCCGTATGAATCTTTTTCCCAGTAGTTAGGATTTCTTTTTAAGTTAAGATCTTTATCCTGACTCCAATTCTCAAAAATAAACGGTCCTGTACCTACCGGATTTTGAAAGAAATCTTTTCCGTATTTATCAACTGCTTCCTTCGGAACAACATAAGCAAAACCCAGGCACATATAATATATAAAAGGACCGAACGGCTTCTTTAATTTTACCTGAAAAGTTGAATCATCTTTTGCAATAAATCCTGTAACTTCTTTCAGCTTAGGCTCAGTACTGTTCCTTGTTGCATTTGAAATGTCAGTGTAATATTCTGATGCGCCGACTACTAAATTTTTATAAAAATCAAAACCGCGTGTAGATGTGCGCGGGTCACATACTCTTTCCATTGAGTACTTCACATCTTTTGATGTGAATGCCCTTCCCTTTCCGTTTGGAAAGCATGCATTATCATGGAAGTTAACACCGCTTCTTAAATGAAAAGTATATTCAAGTCCGTCAGAAGAAATTTCCCAGCGTGTTGCAAGCGCAGGAACAAGGTTCAGATTTGAATCAAGGTCAACTAATAAATCATAAATCTGATGTGCAACGTGATGCGAAATGTCATCGTTGATTCCTACAGGGTCAAGACTGCGTACATTATCGTTTTCATTCATTAAATATGTTCCGCCGCCTTTTATTCCGCCCTGAAGAGTAGTCATGGTCGAGTCAGTACTTTTCTTTCCGCATCCGGTAAAAGAAAATGTTATAACGAGGGCAAATAAAAATACGAAAGAACTGATTGAATATTTTTTATTCATAATAATAGTTTATGATTTATGAATTCTGATTTATCTGATTATTTAACTCTATTGTTTTTTCTCTTACAATTTTTTCAAACTCTTTTCGTTCAACATCTTCAGGTGCGGCATATATGATTCCTCTGCTTGAATTAATCACAAAATTTCTGTTATGAAGATTTTTTAATAAAGTCCCGGCTTCACCGTGCTGGCTGCCGACTCCCGGAATTAATAAAGGATAGTCAGGCAATTTTTTTGAATACTTCCCAATCTCTTTTACATAATTCGAACCGAATACAAATCCGATATTATTATTTTTATTCCACTCAACACATTTCTTAATTACTTTCTCATACAAAAACTTTTTCCCGACTTTCAGTTTTTGGAAATCATTCGACCCTTCGTTTGATGTCAAAGCCAGTACATATGTCAGTTTATCTTTTCTGTTTATAAACGGTTCAATCGAATCATAACCCATATACGGCTGGAAAGTAATTGCATCAAAGTTCATATCATCCAAGAAAGTTTTCGCATACATTTCGTCGGTGTTTCCTATATCGCCGCGCTTTGCATCACAGATTTTCAAAAGTCCATCAGGAATATATTTTAAAGTTCTTTCCAGAGTTTTATATCCGGCTGCGCTCTCATAGAAAGCCATATTCATTTTATATCCTGCTACAATATCCTTCGTCGAACACATTATATAATGATTGAACTCATATACAGGGTCAGAATATTTATGGAAGCACTTCGGAATTTTTGAAATATCCGAATCCAGTCCGATGACAAGATTGGAATTATTTATCTTTACAACTGCCTGAAGTTTTTGTAAGTATGTCATGTTCATTTAGTCTTGTAGAGACACAATACTTTGTGTCTGTAAATTATTCATGAGACGCAAAGTATTGCGTCTCTACAGCTATGCTACAAATCTACTTCTTCAAAAAATTCTTCCACATCATGCTTTCAACCGGCTTATTCGTCTTCTTATTATACTTCGCGCTTTTCTTTTTATCGTATGAATTTTCAACTTCGCCTTCTACCATAAAATAAATTAACTGCCCTATCGGCATAAAAGGATAAACAATACAAGGCTGCTTTACGGAAATTTCAAGTGTCCAGTAATTTTTAAATCCTACATCACCCTTACCGGCTGTGGCGTGAATATCAATCCCGAGTCTGCCTATGCTTGACTTCCCTTCTAGAAAAGGTACGTACTTATACGTCTCTGTATATTCCTGTGTTACGCCAAGATACAATCTTGAAGGAAGAAGTGTATATCCTTCTTTCGGGATTTTAAAAGCCGTTGCCTTATTATGTTTTTTCGCATCAAGGATATCATCATCATACACGGAAAGCCATTCACCGAGATGAACGTCATAGCTGTTAGTGCCGAGACATTTTCTGTCAAACGGTTTTATTACAATTGTTTTGTTATCAATTTCTTCGAGAATTTTTTTATCGGAGAGAATCATACTTCAATTTAGAATTAAGAATTTAAAAAGTAGAATTATGAATTTTATCAACTATCAAATCCCGCTTCAGCGGGACTGAATTCTGAATTTATATATACAAATTTCTATTCCTGTAAGCGCTCATGCCTATGCCAAGCATTACTAAAAATGAAAGCAGTGACGAAACACCATAACTCATCAATGGCAGCGGAATTCCGATAACAGGCATAAGCCCTATCGTCATCCCTACGTTAATAACTAAATGAAATAAAATAATCGATGCAAAGCCCACACAGGCTATTGATAAAAATCTGCTTCTTGTAAGGTAGGCATTGCTTATCAGCTTATAAATGATAATGATGTACAATGTAAGAAGAATTACCGAACCTATAAATCCAAACTCTTCTCCTATCATACAGAAGATAAAATCCGTCCATTGTTCCGGGATAAATTTCAGCTGTGTCTGAGTTCCTGCAAGAAAACCCTTCCCCCACAATCCTCCTGAGCCGATTGCCACTTTGGATTGTATCACATTGTATCCGCTTCCGAGCGGGTCAGTTGACGGGTCAAAAACCGCCATGATTCTTTTCTGCTGATATGGCTGAAGCTTTGCAAAAACTTTAGGGACTGAAAACCCTATAGCCACGTTAGCGGCCACAATTATCCCGCTGACTATATAATTCCGCTTAAATAAAAGCAGACTGACGGCAATTACAATTATGGCTACAATAAAATATGTTGTGCCAAAAAAAGCAGCGAAGGCAATTATACCGAATGAAATAAGTGCTACTAAAAAATATGGCGAGAGTCCTGCCCAGAAAAAAATCGGAATTAAAAATGATAAGAACACCAGCGATGTTCCCGTATCGGGCTGTTTTAGAATCAACAAGAACGGCACTAAAACAATCAAGGTTGCCTTGATGAACTCCCATGGCTTGTTTATATCACGTGTTTCTTCTCCACCCGAGGACAAATAATTTGCAAGGCAGAGTATAGTTGTGAACTTTGCAATTTCCGAGGGCTGAATACCAAAACCTCCTATGTAAAACCAGCTTTTATTCCCTTTGATAGTCCGCCCAAATATAAGTACGGCTATCAGTAATAAAATTGTAATTAAATATAAAAGATATGATGCTTTTGAAAGGTATTGAGGTGGAACGAAACTTAAGCCAATCATCAGAGCGAAGCCGAACATAGCAAAGTACAACTGCTTCATATAAAATTCATGGCTTGTTGCATTGCCGTACGTTGCACTGTAAATTGCAAGGACTCCAATAGTAATTAATATAGCCGTCGTCAGCGCTAATAAAATATCGAATCTTTTAAAAATACTTCTATCCACTTTATCTTTTAATTCTTTTAGTATACATGTTACTTAATACTTACTACATTCTACTTAATGCTAATCCGTTATTCCCGAGCCTGCATTTTCATTAAATACATCTACAGAGTTTCCGCTTAAATATCTAACCATAATTGCTCCTGCTATCGGCGCAGCGAATGCATTACCCCATCCGGCGTTTTCACCAAGTACACAAATTGCAATCTTCGGATCTTCATACGGCGCATAGCCTACAAACCATGAGTGGTTATTTCCCGAGTTCTGTGCCGTTCCTGTTTTACCAACCAATGAGTAATCTGCATTCTTTATATTCTTAGCTGTTCCCGTTCCGTTAACAACTAAGTACATTCCCTTCTGCACAACTTCAAAATAACTTTTCGGCATATCTATCTGGCGTGAATCATATTTAAAATTTTCTTCCTGACCTGTCTGTGAATTTTTTATCCTGCTTACAAAGTGAGGCTGATTATATAATCCGTTCATTGCAATTGCCGCTGTGTATGCGCAAAGCTGAACAGGAGAAACTAAAAGCTCTCCCTGACCGATTCCTAAGTTGATCAATACACTCTGATTCCATCCTCTCGGACCGAAAATTTTATCGTAATATTCCTGAGTCGGCAGCAAGCCTGATGTTTCATTCGGCAGATCGATACCTGTTCTTTTTCCGAAATTGAACATACCGGAAAACTTATCATAGTTTGCAAGCCCCAGCTTCAATCCCAGTTTATAAAAAAATACGTTTGCAGATTTTTCCAGAGCGGTTGTTATAGGAATCGCTCCGTACGATCCGTGATCTTCCCATGTTCTCCCGCCGTAAGTAAATGAACCTTCACATACAATCGTTGACTTCGTTGTAAGTTCTCCGCTTCCAAGCCCTGCAAGACTCATCATCATTTTCCATGTTGAGCCCGGAGGATACTTTGCCTGAATTGCTCTGTTAAAAAGCGGCTTCTCTTTATCTAAAATTAGTTTTGCAAACTCTTTCGGGTCAGTCGGTCCTGAAAAAACCGACAGGTCAAAATCAGGTTTCGATACCATACATAATATTTCACCGGTACGCGGATCCATTGCAATAATTCCGCCGTGCTTATTCGCCATCAGTTTTTCTGCGTACTCCTGCAAGTCGGCATCGATTGATAAAATCAAATCAGAACCGTTAACCGGAGGAATATCACTCTTACCATCATTAAATGCGCCGACTTCTTTTCCCTTTACATCTACTGATACAAATTTATTTCCCTTTACTCCCCGAAGAATTTCTTCGTATGTCTGCTCAAGTCCGTTAGAGCCTATAAGGTCTCCCTGTGTGTAATAATCACCGACCTGCTTATCAAGCTGCTTCTCTGAAATTTCTTTAGTATATCCGAATATATGCGATGCGCGGAATTTATTAGGGTAAACTCTTTGTGCCTCTACCTGGTAATCAACGCCTTTTAATCTCTCTTTATTCTCTGAGAGAAATGAAATCTGTTTAAAATCCAGGTCGCGTTTTATCTTAACAGGATTAAAGCGGTTCGTGCCTTTTACTTTTTCCAATTCTTCCTTCAGCTTTTCAGGAGGAAGATTTACTAGAGCAGCAATTTCATTTAAGTTTGCTTTATCGAACTGATATGGAGTAATTGTAAGAGTATATGAAGGTCTGTTATCAACGACAACTTTTCCGTTGCGGTCGAACATAAGTCCGCGCGCAGGAGTTTCGGTGATATTCTTAATTGCATTTTTGTTGGAATCTTTTGAAAGCTCGTCAACGCTTATTACCTGCAGGTAAACAAGCCTTGTAACAAGTATGACAAATATGCATCCGACAAAAATGTAAAGTATGATTTTTTTTATTGTTGTGTCCATCAGCTGTAAGCAGTTTTTTTACTGTCTTTAATGAAAAGAATAAATAAACTTCCTACTATCGTTGTGTAAGTCGTTGTGGATAAAACATAGATAAGAAATATATTGAACACAGTTATTGGCGAACCCTGGTAAAAAATTAAAAAATAAATTGAGTTACCTATTAAAGCGCAGAGAAAAACTATCCCGATTAAAAAATATTTTTTGAGAAATTCTTCACGCTCCTTAATGCAAAAATACCCTGCAATAAATCCTGCCAGCGTATAACTTAATGCCGAGAGCCCCAGGAACGAACCCGAGAGCATATCGATCATTAACCCCGATAAAAATCCAATTATTGAGCCCTCAATATGTCCGCGCGCAATACCTACATAAATTACCATAAGGATTACTAAATCCGGTGCAATGTTATAATTGGAAAGAGCAATAAGCCATATCAGAGTTTTCTGAACTGCTACTAAAAGGATTATTACTGCAATGTATTTTAAGTATGAAACAATCATTCGTCGATTTTCATTCCGCTTGCAGCGGATTTTATTTATTTATTCATAAATAATTTTTCAAGGTCGCTTTTCTCTTTATTCGGCTGGCTCTTCACAACAAATATTTCTTCAAGTATGTTAAAATTAACCGCAGGCTTTACAGTGATCTTTTTGAAAAGATTATCAAGGTTGCCTGTTTCCAATACCGTTCCAAGGGGAATTCCACCCGGGAAAAGATTGCTGTACTCAGATGTAATAATTAAATCACCGGGATTTACGTCTGCTGCCTTCGGAACGTTTGTTAAAACTAAATTGCCTACTCCGTCATAGGTGAAAATACCGTCAACTCTGCTTCGCTGCACTTTTGCGCTGATGCGAAGATCTTTGTTATATAAAATCTGTGCTATAGAATAGTTTTTACTTACGCCAACAATTTTACCCACAAGTCCGTCATCTGTTACAACGGGCATATTAACTTTTATGCTGTCATTCTCCCCTGCGTTAATTGTAATGGTGTTTCTTGTCTGAACAAGTGATTTATTTACGATCTTAGCTGAGATGACTCCGAGTATATTTTTATCTTTTAATGTAAGAAGTTTTGAAAGGCGGATGTTTTCAAGCTTCGCTTCTTTTAATGAAGCAACTTCATTTGCAAGCTCAATATTTTTTTCGCGGAGATATTTGTTTTCGTTTTGAAGCTCGAAGACATTCGGAACAGCGGAGACTCCGCTTTGAAGTGTGCCGACAAATCCTATGGCAAATGCGCGAAGAAATCTTATCTGCGTATTATCATTATTGAAAATTAAAACTAAGCTAATAACTACAAAAACTGATAAGATTAAATATTCTTTAATTCTTAATATTAATAGCCCTATTGTTTTCAATAATTATATAGTGGAGAATTTATTTTTATGGTAATTGGTTGGGGTAAAACTTGTTACTTTATAGAAACTGATTCCCAACATCCTCGTTGGGAAGCTATATGGAACAACATTCCCAACGAGGACGTTGGGAATGAGATTATTTTTTATCTCTTCAATAAAACCTTCTTATAATAATCCAGATCTTCCAGCACCTTTCCTGTTCCTCTTGCAACTGCTGTAAGCGGGTCTTCTGCAATGTGAACCGGCACGCCTGTTTCCATTTTTAATCTTTCATCAAGTCCTTTTATTAATGCGCCGCCGCCTGTTAAAAATATTCCGCGCTCTAGCAAGTCAGCAGAAAGTTCAGGAGCAGTTTTTTCTAAAGCAACTTTAACCGCTTCTATCATTTGTGATGCAGGAGCGTTGAGCGCTTCTCGAATTTCTACAGAGCTTACCTCTGTAACTTTCGGAACACCGGCAACTAAGTCACGTCCTTTTACTTCAATAATAACTTCTTCTTCAAGAGGCATAACGGAGCCGACCTGGCATTTAATTTCTTCTGCCATTCTTTCTCCTATGAGAATATTATGATTGCTTCTAAAAAATCTTACAATAGCTTCTGTCAGCTCATCACCTGCAGTTCTTATTGAATAATTTGTCGGCATACCTGAAAGAGCGATAACTGCAATCTCAGTTGTACCGCCGCCGATATCAACAATCATATTTCCGTATGGAGCCATAACGTCAAGTCCGATACCTATAGCAGCTGCCATAGGCTCGCTGATAAGATAAACTTCTTTCGCTCCGGCATGTTCTGCTGTATCACGCACTGCGCGTTTTTCAACTTCTGTAATTCCCGAAGGAACGCAGATGACGATACGTTTTGCAGGCATCCAGTTAGAACTGATTTTTTTGATGAATGCTTTTATCATTCCTTCAGCCATTTCAAAGTCGGCGATAACACCGTCTTTCATAGGGCGGATCGTGGAAAGCTCTTTATGAACTCTTCCCATCATTTTTTTCGATTCTTCGCCGATGGCAACAATTTTTCTTGAGCTTACGTCATAGGTAACTATGGACGGCTCATTGAGTACAATTCCTTTTCCTTTAACATATATCAGAGTATTTGCAGTGCCTAAATCAATTGCGATATCATTGGAAAACATTCCGAGTAATGCCATTTTATTTCCTTAGTCTAAAATAAATTTTGAAAAATTTTTTAACGGTACATCTTTATTGATTAATCGCTGCAAAGCCGGAACATTTTGATGTGATACACTCTTAATATACCTGCGTCGCAACGCTGAAACTCTTTTACTTTGTTATTTCTTTTACATGAATCATTTTCTCATTCTCTTCGGCATTTTTTTCAATCGTCTCAGTTTTTTTCGGAACAGCTTTTACATTTTTCTTTCCGAAACGATTTACATCGGTTCTTGTTACAAAATTCTTTGACTGAATCAATCTTTGGTTTTGCATATACTTCCTTTCTTAAATTTTAAAATTCTTACTCTATTCACTTGTTACGGATACTCAAAATAAGATACTACTTTTTACTCACTACTTAATACTCAATACTAAACTAATGTTTAAAATGTCTTATACCTGTAAACACCATCGTAATATTATTTTCATTCGCGGCTTTGATAACTTCATCGTCTCTGACTGAGCCGCCCGGCTGAACGATTGTCTTCGCTCCTGCTTTTGCAAGCTCAAGCAAGCCGTCAGCAAACGGAAAAAAAGCGTCCGATGCCGCAATGCTTCCTTCAAGATTGTTATTGAACTCCTTAGCTTTGTATACTGCAATCTTCGTTGAATCAATTCTCGAAGGCTGCCCTGCTCCAATGCCGAGTGTTCTTTTATTTTTTATAAATACTACTGCGTTTGACTTAGTATACTTTACAACTTTGTTTGCAAAAATTACATCTTCAATATCTTTATCATCTAACTGCTTTTCAGTTACAGTTTTTAAATTTCCTTTTGTAACTGTAACGTTATCTCTCCCTTGATACAAATATCCCCCGGCAATTTTTTTCAATTCATGTGTATGCGAATTGGAAAAATTAAACTGAATAAGCCTTCTGTTTTTTTTCTTCTGCAATAATTCCAATGCCTTATCATCAAATTCAGGCGCGAGAACAATCTCAGAAAATAATTTATCAACTTCTTCTGCTGTTTCTAAATCTAATTTCTTATTAAAAATTATTATTCCTCCAAACGGTGAAACTGTATCTGTTGCAAAAGCTTTTTTATATGCATCGAGTAATGAATCACCAATCGCAACTCCCGAAGGATTGCCGTGCTTAACAATTATACATGCAGGACCTTCATTTTCAAACTCACATATAAACTCATAAGCAAAATTTGTATCGAGTAAATTGTTGTATGAAAGCTCCTTGCCGTGCAGGACTTTAAATATTACATCAAAATCATCTTTGTAAAGAACTGCTTCTTGATGCGGATTCTCTCCGTATCTCAGGGGTACAGAATTTTTAAGCTCAACTGTTTTATTATCCGAAGAACTTGCGTTAAAATAATTTCTTATCTCAGTATCGTATTCTGCAATCACATCAAATGCCTTTGCTGCAAGTTGTTTTGAATATTCAGCAGAAATATTATTTGAGGATGAACTAAGTTCAATCAAATAATCTTTATACTGACTCTGTGAAACTAAAACATTAACACTTTTAAAATTCTTTGCTGCTTCGCGGATTAATGTTACTCCGCCGATATCTATCTCTTCAATTATCTCCGCTTCCGATGAACCCTTTGCAACGGTTTCTTTGAACGGATATAAATTCACAACAACTAAATCGATCGGTTCGATATTATGTTTCTTCAGCTCAGCAAGATGCTCGGGATTGCTTTTATCCGTCAGTATCGCTCCTGCAATGGAAGGGTGAAGAGTTTTCACTCTGCCATTTAGTATTTCGGGAAACTCAGTAACCTCTGCAACACTTGTAACAGGTATTCCCTCTTTTTTCAGGAGAGAATACGTTCCGCCTGTTGAAATGATCTCAACTCCTTTTTCATTCAGCGCGCGGGCAAAGTCAACAATTCCTTCCTTATCATAAACACTCAGTATAGCTCTTTTTATTACTATTGACACTTAATCTAAAATTTGAACTTCATTATTTAAAACCTTTATTTTATCCTCTTCAAATTTTTTAATTATGAAGGGATAACATTCATGTTCGAGCTTATGAATTTTTTCAACTAAACTATTTTCATCGTCACTCTCATTTACATCAACTCTCTTCTGAAAAATTATTTTTCCTTCATCGTAATTTTCATTTACAAAATGAATTGTGATGCCGGAAAATTTTTCTTTATTGCTTATTACTGCTTTATGAATATTCATGCCGTACATGCCCGCTCCGCCATAGGAAGGAAGCAAAGCCGGATGAATATTTATAATTCTGTCTTTGAATTCGTTAATAAAATTCCCGTCAAGCTTTTTTAAAAAACCTGCGAGAACAATAAAATTTACATTTAAATTTTTAAGAGAAGTAATTAAATCAGGGGCGTTGAAAGAAAAAGTTATTATATTATTTTCTTTCGCAATTATTTCTGCGCCGCAACTTTTTCTATCCGTTACAAATGCAACAACTTCAGATGATAATTCTTTTTTCTTTATCGCGTTTAATATTGATAAAAAATTCGAACCCTTACCGGAAGCAAATACACAAATATTCAATTTTTACTAATAATTACAAAATTACGCAGATTTTTATCGGAATTCAATGGAATTTCACGTAAAATTACAAAAATTTGATAATTTTTTCATTGGGGCTCAAATGTGGGGCTCCGTCCCGATAAAATCGGGACTAATCAACATTTTTGACTTCGCTCACTGCGAAGTCAAAAATTTGATTTCTGCCGCTAAAGCGGCAGGGAGCCCCACAAATCCCTTATATCAAAATCTCGCATTCACGCCAATCGTCGGCAAAATCGGAAACATCCCCACCGTATTTCTTTTTATCTGATAATCGCTCGTTAAATCATAATCATACGATAGCACATTTTTTCTGTTGTACGCATTAATCACATCAATATAAAACACCCAGTCAGTATTCCAGAATTTTGTATAAGCGCTGAAGCGCACATCAAGCCTGTGATATGCCGGTCTTACCTGTGAAAATCTGTTTGCATCATCACCGAAATCTAAATTAAATATCACCTGCTGAGTGAAAGGATTTACAACTAAGCTGTCGCGCGATACGCGCGGTGTAATTCCAACAGGCGGAGTATAAGGAAAATTCGATGCATACGTCCATCGCGCACCGAGCTCAAACGTTTTATTAAATCTGTAATTCGCAACAATGTTTACAACGTGCCTCTGGTCAAAACGGAAAGGATATTCAAGTCCGTCACGCGTCCTGTTTGCAAATGAATACGCATAGTTTATCCATCCTGAAAATTTTGAATCGGGTCCCGAATACTTTTTCTCCAGTGAAAATTCTATTCCGTATGCATTGCCCGTTACTCCGTTTATCGGAGTAGTAGTTATCGAATCATACGGCAGCTTTGTAGCTGAGCGTATCCAGTTAGCCGGGTCCCCTATGTAAGCAGGGTCCGTTATCGTCGGGTCGGCAAGTGTAAACTCATATCTGTAATTTGTAACTCTCTTCTGTGTAATTAAGTCATCAAATTTTTTATAATAGCCTTCTATCTTTGCATTCCATTCATTGTTAAGCCAGCGGTCGATTCCCAATACAAAATGCGTGGAACGCTCAGCTTTTAAATTATCTCCTACGCTTCCCGTTAAATCATAAAATGTCTGACCGTCAACAAGTTTTTCGTATCCCGGCGACTGGTAATATAAACCCACCGATGAACGTATTGTTGTTACAGGGTCAATTGAATATCCCACATTAAATCTCGGCGATACATACGTTCTTTTTAAAAATGAATAGTAATCGATTCTCAGCGATGGCTGGTAATATATTTTATCACCTGCCTTAAATCTTCCCTGCCCGTAAACGCTGGCGCGCAGGTTATCGTTGCCAGTTATACTAAAATCTTCAAGTATTGCCTGAGCATTCGGCTGGCTGCGGATAAAACTTTTAAATGCTTCATCAAGATTAAGTGTATATGTAAGATCTGTTCTTATCAAATCCAGTCCTGCACCGAACTCAAAATAATTTTTACCGGCGAACAAAGTGCTTTTATTTACAATCGAATATTTTCTGAAATTATACTTTGAATCAAACTTAAATCCAAGCAATGCGCCGATAGCTTTTAATGAATCCCTTTGTCCCGGAGTTAATCCTTCCCTGTCAATCAACGGGTCAAGTATGTCTCCTTCAAAATTATTATCACCTGTATTTTTATACCATGATGCCGTTGTCTTAGATAAAAATTTTGAATTCGGTAAATACAC